>JAJZVX010000026.1 GCA_021846985.1 Acidobacteriota bacterium
GAAACTCTGCCTTGGCTCATAGTTCACAACGAAATCGACTGGAATTCCGGTGCTGCTGCCTTCCGACAGCAGACGCAAACTGATCTCCTGTCCCGATTGAAGGGAGATGATCAGATTGCTCGCTGTAGCCCCCGCCGTAATTGGCTTGATGAACACCAACCTTGGATCGTCGGCGGAGTGCTCGACCTTGAACAGGGTTGGCGCTCCCACGGCGACGGACGTCACGGCATCGGGCAGGCGAATCGTCGTGGTAAAGAACGGATGGAGATGTACATCGGTCACGGTGCTCGCGGAGATTGGCAGATCGACGATTGCTGGATCCACCTGCTGTGGGCCGCCCTCATTCGGGCTTGTCTGCTGCGCACAGGAAGAGCCCGCCGCTGCTGCGATAAAGATGAGACTGGCGATGACAATTCGTTGATATTTCATATCAGTTTCCTCCATTCGGCCCATAAGCAATACGGCCCGCTTGGCTGCGAAGATCGCTCTGGTAGCGGCGACGAACAGATTCCACGTATCGCACCACATTGGGATTGCTGTAAGCGAAACCCCGCTGAAGAATGTGCCTGGAACCGCAGTAGTAGGCTGCAACGGCGAGCCGCATATCGCCATGGAATTCGCTGAGTAGATCGGCCAGATACCGAACTCCGCCGCTCAGGTTTTCCAAAATGTCGTACCGATTGCGAACACCGTATATGGCGGCGGTGCCTGGCATCAGCTGCATCAGCCCCTCTGCATCTTTCACTGACTGCGCAAGAGGATTCCAGTCCGATTCCTGTTCGATGATGGCGTCAACGAGTGCGCGGGGAACGCCGTAATGGTCCGCATAGGCGTTTGCGTAGTACATCGTTACCCGATTTTGCGCGTACGCGGCGGGATGCATTGCAACGGCGAAAGAGATCGCCGCAAAGAGATATAGAGACGATGCTTTGATCATTGGCCGATCTCACTTCCCGCAAGAACCTTCACATCCTCATCCGGAGAGTCTTGCGTGATCTCTTCGGCATACTTCGCGGCCATGCGGACAATGGACTCGAAGGCCTCCTTCATGAGCAGGCGCCTTCGGTCGCCCTCAGTCTTGGCGATCAGCGGCAACATGATCTCCTTGTGCGCAGGCAGGATCCGGTCAATTCCCAGTAATTCCATCGCCATCGCCACGTCGTTCATCTCGGAAATCGAGGGAGGCTTCTCCAATGTGTAAGCCCGCAGACTCCTGGCAAGTCCAGCGATGAACCGGTGCGTCGCCGCGTCCACGTGGGGCGTGCGCCTTGCCACGATCGCGGCTTCCCGTTCCGCGCTCGGATGCTCAACAACCAGATAAAAGCATCGCCGGCGCAGCGGATCACCGAGCCTGCGTTCCTGATTCGAGGTGAGAAACACCAAAGGAATGGAAGTCGCGCGGACGGTGCCCATTCTTGGAATCGACAAGGTCCACACGGAAAGGAGTTCAAGCAGGATGGCCTCGAAGGCATAATCTACTTTGTCGACTTCGTCGATGAGCAGGACGCATGGTTCTTCCTGCTCAATTGCTTGGAGCAGCGGACCAGCCATGAAGTAGGCTCGGCTCGTGATTTCGCGCTTGATCTGTGCCCAGTCCGGCGTCTCGGTGCTTCTGCTCATCAGCAGGACATAGAGTTCCTGCAAGCTCCGGTCGTACTGCCCGATGGCCTTCTCTTCGTCGATTCCCTGGTAGCACTGCAGGCGCAGCAGCGGCACAGCACATGCCTGCGCGACCGACTGTGCGAGCTCCGTTTTCCCTGCGCCGGCTGGGCCTTCGAGCAATATAGGACGGTGGACTCTTCCCGCCAGGAAGACGGCCGTCGCTACCTTGATGTCGGTGAAGTAGCCTGAGCTTTGAAGTACGGCTAGCGTTTCATTAGGTGAAGTGAACATCCGGCCCGTCCTCCAGCACGGCGTTTAGCGTGAGGAGAGCGTAGGATGCAACCTGATTTCGGTCAAACGAAGCTCTTCTTCAGGACAGGTCTCAATGAGCGGGGTATACCTGATTATCTGGACCCAACCATCCCTTTTCCGTGAGCCGAAACGGATAATTGCTGCTGTAGGTTTGCTCCGTTCCTGCGGGGGTATTCCCGAGCCTCACCACGCTACGGATTTTTGCCTGATAGAAAAGCGTATATTCCTCAACGCCATTCACCCTCTCTAATTGGCCGTTAGTCTTCTTGAGGCTGAGAAGGTCTTGGTAGTGTGGCGAGCGGTTGATATTTCTCCAAACAGCGATCGCATCCTGTTCGGTCGGCGGAGTGGGTGAACGTTTGCAAGCGGTTAGCTGCCACGCGAAAAGGCCAAAGGTCGCGAGGAGGAGAAGTGAGGGAATAAGTCTCTTCATTGCGGGGGAGGTCCTTTGCGAGATTTCATTTTTTCGAGAAGCGGCTTCATCTGTTCGAGCGTGCTTTCGAAAGCGTCTCGCGCCTCGGCCATCCCTCGTTCCGGGCCGTAACGGATGACCAGGTGCACGATCAGAGTGCGAGCCAAAGCAAGATCCGTCAACAACGGCAGGAAAGGTTCAGGCGCCGATTTTTCCAGTTCCTGAACGAAGGCTAGAATCTTCTCCGTATATTCGTCGCTGCGCGCCTTTCCCAACTCGGTGATCCATTCGGACTCCATGTCGAACTCGTTGCTCATTACCGCAGCCTCGCAGCGCGTTTATTGATCCCTTTGTACCACCGTTCCCCACCGGCTCAACAGTGGAACTCTCATGCGCTGCTGCTCGATCTTAAGGTCTGCACCACACATTGTGTTTCGACTACTAATCCACCCACTCAGCTAACCGTGGGGTTGACCTGTTCGGCAGGCACCCGCTTCGTCCGACAAACCGGAGGGAAGGCCACCTGTCGGCGCCCATTTGACCGAAAACCGAATTCGACCCAAGATTTCCACACTTCGCCGGGTTCGCCACCCCGGACAACGCATCACGGGAGGAATTTGACGTTATGGGATCAGTGGTCGCCATAAGGGAAATTGAGCCGGTTGATTCTCTTCTAACCGCCGAAGAGGTCGCCCTGAAGCTAAAGGTCAGCAAGGATTGGGTATGGGATCACTCCTCGCGGAGATTGCCCTACCTGCCGGTCATCCGCATGAGCGATGGCGCCCTGCGGTACCGGGCGAGCGGGATCGAAGAGTTCCTTAAGGAGCGGGAACGGGCCTCCTGTCTGCGGCGGAAACGCCGGTAAAATGGGGGTGGCCACTTGTTCCCTCCACACAGAAATTGAGGAACAAATGGGAATCTCTTACCAGAAAGGATGGGTCCGGCCACGAGGGAAGAAATGGCATGGCTGTTTCCGCCGCACCGAGCTTGACCCTGAAACCAATACACCCAAACTCGTCACTCACTCGTTCGTTCTGGGCTTCAGATCCGAGTTGTCGAAGTCCCAGGCGCGAGAGAAGCTGGAAGACGAGATCGCCAAACTGGGCGGACGATCGACGGGAGCTCCATCCGTTGTCAACGGCGCGGTCACCTTCGAATGGTTCGTCAAAAACCGCTACCTGCCGCTGAAAGAGGGGGACTGGAGAGAAGAGACTGCCAAGATCAAGAAGTACCTGATCCAGGCAGATCTCGTCGATGTATTCGGGGATTATCGCCTTGAAAACTTCGACAAAGTTATTCTGCAGACCCATCTCAACAGGCTGGCCAAAATCCACTCCCGAGACCGAGTGCTTCAGATCCGTTCCTATATGCGTGCCATCTTTGCGGAAGCCGTCGACCAGGACTTCATTCCGAAAGATCCCGCGCGCAAGGTCAGGCCTCCCGCAAATCTGCGCGAGGTCGATAAGACGACGTTGAGCTGGGATCAGCTTCGCGCCGCCCTGGAAAAGCTCGGAGATATCAGTCTTCGGGACTGGATCCTGATGAAGCTCGACATGTCGAATGCGCTGCGGCCCAGCGAGCTCTTCCCACTGCGGTGGCGCTGCTTCCTTGAGGACAACCGTGTCCTGGATATTCAGGAGACGGTTTACAAAGGGAAACTCCGCCCCTTCGGAAAGACCAAATCCAGTCTTACCAAGGTTCCGATCGCCGATGTTTTGGCGAACGAAATCGCGGAGTACCGGGAGGAGTGCAGGAAGCAGGGGAAAGACACGTCTCCGGACGGTTTTATGTTTCCGGGGCGGTTCGGCGGGCCGATGGACTCCAGCAACTTTCGCCACCGTGTCCTGCACAAGCTGGCCCGGGAGCTGGAACTGCCGAAGCTGACGTTCCAGGTCATCCGCCGCACCATCGCCACACTGGGAAAGACCAAGGGGCACCCCAAGGACATCCAGGGCCTGATGCGGCACAGCCGGCTGGCGACGACCATGGAAGTCTACATGCAGTCGTTGCAGCGCGAGGTCCGCACGGCGATCAACTCAATTCACGACGAGCTGGTGGCCACGGGCACCGGAGGGCCTGATCCTCAGACGCCGCAAGCAAGGTCGCCAGAGCGTCTCAACCGCGTCACAGGCGAGAGGGCATCGGGGCAGAAGAGCTCTGTGGTCGCTGAGAAGAAGCAGAACACTACGGAAGGAGGAGAGAAGAAGACCGTAGTGCCGTCTCGCGGAAAGATTCTGCCATTTGCGGGCAAAATGCGGGCAAACGGTTTGGGAGGGGTTCCGCTAAGTTCTTGAAGGGATTTGGTGGACCTGGTCGGGATCGAACCGACGACCTCTTCCATGCCATGGAAGCGCGCTCCCAAACTGCGCCACAGGCCCACATGCGGTGGGGACTTTACTTTTTCATTGTCTCCGCTCTGGCCAAATTCGTCAAACGGAACGACCCGTGGAAGGCGGCGGGTTGGGCGGTCCATGGCAGTTTAGTTTCCAACGGCGCTTCAGCCCGCCGCAGGCGGGTGCGTGGTCGAAACCCACCGCCTTCCGGCGCCGACCCTTCAGCCGACGGTTAAGTTCGCCGGCTCACAAGCCACCAGCTTGAGCTGGTGGTCGTTTAGTTGGCTGCGTTGAACCTGTAGGGGGGGGCATGCCTTCTGCCGCTGACGGTGCAAGTTTCTAGGCGGGGCGTGTATCGTTGTATGCGTCGGAAAAACACCAAACCGGAGGGGGTTTGAAGTGAAGCAATTGGATCGCAGAAGTTTCTTGAAAACGGCAAGCGCGGTGTCGGCTGGAACCATGCTGGCGCCAAAGCTCTTTGCCTTGGGAGCGTTTGAAGAGGAGCCGGCCAGGCCGGTTTCGGCGAATGATCACATTCAGATTGCGTTGATTGGCGCGGGTTGGCGCGGCCAACTCGACACCGGCGAAGCCGTGCAGGTCCCGGGCGTGAAACTGGTGGCCGCTGCCGACTGCTATGACGGACGCCTGGTGCACTGCAAGGAACTGTGGGGCAAAGACGTCTTCACCACCCGTGACTACAATGAGATTCTTGCCCGTAAAGACATTGACGCGGTGATCATTGGCACGCCCGATCACTGGCATATGAAGGCCGCCACCGACGCCATGAAGGCCGGCAAGGACGTCTATTGCGAAAAGCCCATGATCCATCTGTACAGCGATGGACCTGCCATGATCGAGACGGCGAGGTCGACAAACCGCATCATCCAGATCGGCAGCCAGCGGGTGAGCTCGATTCTCTACGCCAAGGCCAAGGAACTGCTGGCCTCGGGCGCCATCGGCAAGCTGAACATGGTGCAGGCGCACTGGGACCGCAACTCCTCTCTCGGGGCATGGAACTACGATATTCCCCTTGATGCTTCGACGCAGACCTGCGACTGGCCGAGGTTCGAGGGCACCGCGCCTCACATTCCCTGGAACCCAGAGCACTTTTTCCAGTGGCGCAAGTGGAAGGCGTATGGAAGCGGCGTAGCCGGCGACCTCTTCGT
The DNA here is from genome assembly GCA_021846985.1 of Acidobacteriota bacterium. Taxonomy (GTDB): domain Bacteria; phylum Acidobacteriota; class Terriglobia; order Terriglobales; family Acidobacteriaceae; genus Telmatobacter. Next base: position 5,826 of record JAJZVX010000026.1, read on the forward strand.
GCATCTGTTCAGCGGCACGCACTTCATCACCGGCTCGCACGGCCCCACCAGGGCCATGGCCACGGGCGGTCTGCGATTCTGGAACGACGGCCGCGACGTTTATGACGTAATGCTGGGTTTGTTTGATTACGAGATGGGCTTCAACCTGGCGTTGCGCGTGAACTTTGTGGATGGCGGCGAAGAGAGCGAGGGCCTCACTTTTACGGGTTCCGAAGGCACCATGCAAATTGGCGAAAACTATGTCAGCGTCACCCGCGTGCCCCGCGAAACCGAGCCCGGTCTGATGGTCGGCAACTACGCCGATGCCATGCAGAAAGAGATGACCGAAGCTTATCGCAAGAAGTATCCCATCACGCATTCCGATAACCCTCCAGCGACCGGCTTCGAGAAGTTTGTTGCCCCCGATGGCTACAGCGACACCTATGACCACTTCAAGAACTTCTTTGCCTCCGTGCGCACCCGCAAGCCGGTGGTGGAAGATGCGGTCTTCGGCTTCCGCGCCGCGGGCGCCGCGCTGCTTAGCAACATGAGCATCGAAAAAGGCCAGGTCGTCAACTGGGATCCCGAAGCAATGAAGGTCGTTCAGTCCTAGGGATCTTGCGGTTTTGCCGCGGCCAATCTGCATGCGCGAACCCTCTCTTCGATTCCGAGGAGAGGGTTCGCTTTTGCCGAGAACTTTCCACCCCAATCGCTGCCCTTTAGCACCGGCGCCGCTGGCATAAGTAGATAGAATCCCCGCAGGGGTTTTGTTACACTCAACTCTACAGCCGGGCCCTCGGCCAGACTTATCCCAAGGCGCAATGGAACGGCGGGAGATTTCATGCCAGTTGTCGAGCTCGTGGGAGTTACTAAGACCTACGAGAGCAAGATTGCCGTCAGCAACTTGAGCTTGTCGATTGAGGCGGGCCAGATGTTTGGCCTGCTCGGCCCCAATGGCGCCGGAAAAACCAGCTCCATTCGCATGATGATGGGTATCACCATCCCGGATTCTGGCCAGATTAACCTCTTTGACAGGCCCTTCCAGCGCAAGAGTCTTGAGCAGGTCGGCTACCTGCCAGAGGAGCGCGGCCTTTATAAGAAGATGAAGGTGATTGACCAGTTGGTCTTCTTCGGCCAGCTCCACGGGCTCACGCCGGAAGAAGCCAGGCACCGCGGCGAGGCGTGGGCCCGGCGCATGGAGATCTCCGATGTCCTGCACAGAAAAACAGAAGAACTCTCCAAAGGCATGCAGCAGAAGATTCAGTTCATCGCCTCGGTGATGCATGATCCAGGTCTGATTGTCATGGACGAGCCGTTTTCCGGCCTCGATCCCGTGAACGCCGTGCTGGTGGAGCGCACGCTCCTTGAACTGAAAGATCAGGGCAAGGCGATCCTGTTTTCGACCCATCGCATGGACCAGGTGGAGAAACTCTGCGATTCCATTTGTCTGATTAACAACGGACAGGCAGTGCTCTCCGGAAGGGTGCGCGAGATCAAGGCCACTTACGAGCGCAATCACGTCATTGTCGAGTTTGAAGGCGATGCAGGGTTCCTCAAGAGTGAAGAAGTGGCGCAGGCCAGAAACTTTTCGGGCCATGCCGAGATCAAGCTGAAGCCGTACGGGAATGCGCAAAAGCTCCTGCACCAGGCTGCGGCCGGGGCCACCATCTACCGGTTCGAGTTGGTGGAACCTTCGCTCGAGGAAATCTTCATCCGCACCGTGGGAGGCAAAAGCGATGCATAGGATCCGACTGATCGCCAGGCGTGAGTTTCTTGAGCAAATTCGCGGCCGCGCTTTCCGCCTCTCTACAGTAGCGGTTCCGGTTCTCTTCCTCCTCATCATCGGCATCATGTACATGGCGGGGCGCGGTTCTGAAAGCGGCAAGCACCTGGTGGTGGCCTCGCCCGATGCCGCGCTGGCCCAGGAAATTCGCGCACGATTGCTCGATGACAAGGACGCCAGGTCCGTGGTGGAAGTTCTGGCTCCCGCCGTTTCTGCGGATCGCGCCGAGCTTGTCCACCAGGTCAGCGTCAAGAGCATCGACGGCTTCCTCTGGGTCGATGCCGTGCCGGGCAAGCCACCTACGGCGGTCTACGAGTCGCAGTCCTCGGGCGACTTTATTACCGGTGCACGGTTGGAGGCGGCGCTGAATCATGCCGTAGTGCGCGAGCGCCTGACGGCGTCCGGCATCAAGCCCGGTGAGATTGACGCGCTGCTCAAGGATACGAAGGTTGAAACCATGCAGGTGAACAAGGATGGTCATGAAGTCAAGAGCAACGCCATGGGCTCCTTCTATAAGGGTTACCTGATGGCCATTTTGCTCACCATGAGCACCATGATCTACGGCCTGAACGTGGCTCGCTCCATTATTCAGGAGAAAACATCGCGCATTTTCGAGGTAATGCTGGCCATTACCAAGCCCAGCGACATGCTGGCCGGCAAGCTGATCGGCGCCGGCGCCGTGGGGCTGGCGCAGATTCTGATCTGGGCGGCCGCAGGCGGAGTTATCGCAGGTTCTGCTTTGGCCGGTCCGATTCTGACAGGCAAGTTATCGATTCATTTCTCGTGGGTTGAAGGCGCCATGTTCTCGGTCTATTTTGTTCTCGGCTATCTGTTGAACGCTTCGCTTTTCGCCGGCCTTGCCGCCACATGCGAAACCGAGCAGGAACTGCAGATGTACACGCCGCTATCCGCGGTGCCGGTCTGGCTCAGTTTTGGTCTGATTGTGCTGATTGTCAACAATCCGGATTCCGTGCTATCGGTGGCGGCCTCGTTGTTTCCGTTTACCGCCCCTATCATCATGATGCTGCGCATGGGTTCGCAGATGCCGCCGGCCTGGCAGTTTGCAGCTTCCATCGCGCTGATGGTTCTGGCCACATGGGTCACACTCTGGTTCTCGTCGCGGCTCTACCGCATTGGCATCCTCATGTACGGCAAACGCGCCACATTGCCGGAGATGCTGCGCTGGCTGCGCTACTCCTGACGCGCATCCGGTGCGGGATCGCAGCAATGGGCGTAACCGGCACTTACTCTAGAATAGAAAAATGACCGGCGAGCCCAGTCCCAGGTTTACCTTCGTTCAGCGGTTGATGCTGGCTGTCATTCCACCGGTGGTCACGGCGCTTCTCTGGCTGGTCAGCCGCACCTGGCGGTTTGAGGTCATTGCCGAAGAGGGCGTGGTTCCCACGGTCTACGGCGAGCGCTCTCCGTCGAATATCTATTGTTTCTGGCACCAGTGCGTCTTTCCCTGTACGGTCTATTTCCGCCACTCGCACGCGGTGATTCTGATCAGCAAGAGCTTTGATGGCGAGCTGATTACGCGCACGCTGCGCATGTGGGGTTTCGACGCGGTGCGGGGATCAAGCTCGCGGAGCGCGCGCGAGGGGCTGCTGGGCCTGGCCCAGGTGCTCGAAACGGGGCGCACGGCGATCTTTACCGCCGACGGGCCGCGCGGCCCAATCTATCAAACCAAGATGGGCCCCATCAAGCTGGCGCAAATGTCCGGCAGGCCCATCGGCTCGTTTTATCTTCTGCCGCGGCGCGCGTGGATTCTCAACTCCTGGGACCGTTTCTTGATCCCCAAGCCCTTCACGCGCATCTGCGTGAGCTGGGCGCGGTGGACCCATGTTTCTCCCGACCTGGACCCTGAAGGCTTTGAGCCCAAACGGCGCGAACTGAATGTGGCGCTGGAGAGCGCGCGCCTGCGCGCGCTGGCGCATTTTGGAATGGATGTGCAATGAGCACTGGAGGCCCGTCAGGGCCGGATCTTCGCGTGGCGGAGTTCGATTTCGATCTGCCGCCGGAACTGATTGCGCAGGAGCCTCCGGTGGAGCGGGGCGCAAGCCGCATGCTGGTGGTGGATCGCCGCACGGGAGCCTGGCGCGACTCCCTGTTCAGCGAATTGGGTTCGGCGCTGAAGCCGGGTGATCTGCTGGTGCTGAACGACAGCCGCGTCATTCCGGGGCGATTGTATGCGCGGCGCACGCTCAGGCGCGAGCGCGAAAAGCCTACGGGACGCATCGAAGTGATGCTGACCGAACCGGTGGCGAACGAGGGGGGCGACAACCTGTGGCATGCTCTGGTGCGGCCCGGGCGGAAGGTGGCCATCGGCGAGCGGTTGGTGTTTCCGGCGGCAGACGGCACCATCCTGCTGGAGGCCGAGGTGCTGGAGCGCGGGCTTTATGGCGAGCGCCTGTTGCGCTTTGCATCGGCCGGGGACTTTTATGCGGCGCTGGAGGGCATCGGCCATATGCCGCTGCCGCCCTACATTCATCGCGGTGATGTTGCCATGGACCGCGAGCGCTACCAGACGGTGTATTCGGCGGAGCGCGGATCGGTGGCGGCGCCCACCGCAGGACTGCACTTTACGCAGCAAATGCTGGATGCCCTCAGCCGGCGGGGCGTGGAGATCGCGCGCGTGACGCTGCACGTGGGGTTGGGGACCTTTGCGCCGCTGCGCGTGGAGCGCGTGGCGGAGGTGCACCTGCACCGCGAGCGCTATACGCTCACCGCCGTGGCGGCCGATGCCATCAACCGCGCGCGGGCCGAGGGACGGCGCATTGTGGCCGTGGGCACCACGGTGGTACGGACGCTGGAGCACGTCGCGCTTTTAGCCGGCGGCAGGTCGTTGGCGGCGCATTCCGGCGAGACGGAGATTTTTATTTCGCCGGGATTCGAGTTTCGCGTGGTGGATGCTTTGCTGACGAATTTTCACTTGCCGCAATCGAGCCTGATCATGTTGGTTTCGGCATTTGCCGGACGGGAGCGGGTGCTGGCGGCATACGGGCACGCGGTCGAGCAGCGGTACCGGTTTTTCAGTTATGGCGATTGCATGTTGCTGACGTGAAACGGCAGTTCACGGATTGCCGCCAAAGAGCGCCGCGAGGGAACCTCCGCTGGGTACTGCGCATTAGGAACCGTGCACTCCCCCTGTTACACTCTGTACCGTGCCTGACCAACCCAAGCCGCCGGTTTTTCTGCTGGACACCATGTCGTTCATCTTTCGCGCCTACCACGCCATGCAGGCATCGCGGCCCATGTCCACGCGCTCCGGGCTGCCCACAGCGGCTGTCTATGTTTTCGTCAACATGGTCAAAAAGCTGCGCCAGGACTTCGCGCCGCGCTACTTTGCGGCGGTCTTTGACGTCAGCGGCGAGGTCTTTCGCGACGAGAAGGCGCGGCAGATGGGGCCGCTGCGCAAGTGGAACGCCAAAACACAGAGCTTTGACGAGGTGAGCTACGAGGGGTACAAGGCCAATCGCGCGTCGATGCCCGAGGATTTGCGCCGGCAGATTCCTTACATCCGGCGGGCTCTGGAGGCGCTGCGCATTCCCATCCTGGAGGCGGAGGGATTCGAGGCCGACGACGTGATCGGTACCCTGGCGCGCGAGGCTGCCGGGCAGCAGCACGAGGTTTTCATCGTCTCCGGCGACAAAGACATGATGCAGCTTGTCACGCCGCGGGTGAAGGTTCTCAATCCGCAGAAGGACAACCTGATTCTCGATGCGGCCAAGGTGGAGGAAGTGCTGGGCGTGCCGCCGGAGAAGGTGATCGACGTGATGGCGCTGCGCGGCGATGCCGTAGATAACGTGCCCGGGGCGCCCGGCATTGGCGACAAGGGCAGTGTGGAGCTGATCCGGGAGTTCGGCAGCGTGGAGGCGGTGCTCGACCGCGCTTCCGAGGTAAAGCGCAAAACCTATCGCGAGTCGCTGGAGCAGAATCGCGAAGCCGTGCTGCTCTCCAAGGAACTGGTGACCATCGATACGCACGTTCCGGTTCCGTTGGACCTGCGCGCGATGGAGACACAGGAGCCGGACATCGAAGCGTGCCGGGAGCTGTTCACGGAGCTGGAGTTCACGTCGATGCTGCGCGATCTGGCTCCTGCGGCGGCGGCGCCGGCGCTGGAGTGCTTGCAGGAGCCGGACCAGGCGCAGAGGGCGGCTTTCTTCGCCACGGCGCGGAAGGCGGGATTTGCTTTTGTACTGGATGCGGAGTCAGCGTCCGCCGCCGATGCGGAGGGCGGCGCAGCACGGCCGCGGACGATGTCGCTGCTCGATGTGGCCGAGGCGGCGGAGAGGAAGGCCAGTTTTGGCGCCGGAGTATGCGCGCAAAGCGGCGTTGCGCTTCGTCTGGCGCTGACGGGTGAGCTGCGCGCGCTGCTTGAAGACGCCGGCGTGCCCAAGCAGACGCACGATGCCAAGGCAGCGCTGCATGCATTGGCGGCGCAGGGCGCTGCGCTGTGCGGCGCGGTGGATGACACGATGCTGCTGTCGTACGCGCTGAATCCGACACACACCACGCAGTCGCTGGCGGATGTGGCAGCGCGGCATGGGCAGGTCGCGCCGGACTCGCTGGCGGCCGGCGCGGCGGCGGTCCGCGCGCTCATGCCGCTCTTGCGCGAGGAGGCCGAAAAGGCCGGCGTTTTGCGCGTGTACGAGGAGATCGATCTACCCTTGGCGCCGGTTCTCTATCGCATGGAAGAGGCGGGCGTGCGCATTGACACGGCGGTCCTGGAGGGGCTTTCGCGGCGATTCGGAATGGAGATGAAGCGCGCCGAGCAGCGCATCTTCGAGCTGGCCGGCAGAAGTTTCAACATCAATTCCCCCAAGCAGCTCGGCGAAGTGTTGTTTACCGATCTTGGATTGCCCGCGCCCGCCGCGCGTGGCAAAACCAAGTCTGTTTCCACGGCACAGGATGTGCTGGAGCAACTGGCGGAGAAGCACGAGGTGCCGCGCCTGGTGCTCGAATACCGGCGCTTGACCAAGCTGAAATCCACTTACGTCGATGCGCTGCCGTTGCTGGCAGACGCGCAGTCGCGGGTGCATACCACCTTTCAGGCGGCGGCCACGGCCACCGGGCGTCTGTCCTCCATCAATCCCAATCTGCAGAACATCCCTGTGCGAACAGAACTCGGGCGCGAAATTCGCGCGGCTTTCGTCTCCGCCCCCGGCACGCGGCTTCTCTCCGCCGATTACTCGCAGATCGAATTGCGCCTGCTCGCCCACTTCTCGGGTGATCCGCTGCTCCTGCGGGCTTACCGCAACAATGAGGACATTCATACGCTCACTGCAAGCGAGGTCTTCGGCATTCCGGTGGAGCACATGGACAAGGAGACGCGCAACCGCGCCAAGGCGGTAAACTTCGGCATCGTCTACGGCATCTCGCCATTTGGGCTGGCCGCGCAATTGGGCATTCCGCAGGCCGAGGCGCGCGCTTACATCGAGCGCTACTTCGCGCGTTACGCGGGCGTGCAGGCGTTCATTGAAAAGACGCTGGCCGATACGCGCAAAACGGGAAGCGTGCACACGCTCTTCGGCCGCGTGCGCCCCATCCCCGACCTGGAGAGCCGCAATCCCAACCAGCGCGGCTTTGCCGAGCGCACGGCCATCAACACGCCTCTGCAGGGTACGGCGGCCGACCTCATCAAGCTGGCCATGATCTCGCTGGACCGCAAGCTGGCCGAGCGGCGGCTCATGACTCGCATGCTGCTGCAGGTCCACGACGAACTGCTCTTCGAGGTGCCGGACGAGGAAAGCGGCGAGGCGGAAGCGCTGGTGCGCGCGGAGATGGAGGGCGTTGTCGCCCTCAGCGTTCCGCTGGTTGCCGATCTCGCCTTCGGGCCCAATTGGCGCGATCTGAAGTAGAGTGCATGTCCGGCCGCGCGGGGCGCGGTATCATCAAAAACGAACCTGAACGATGCGCCGCGAAGCCGCATGGTCGCGGCCGCGGTGTCTGGATTTTCCCAATGATCGATGGAGCGATGAGCGATGAGCGAGAAGATGGCAGTGACCGCGGCCGCCGCGGGAACGTTTACGATGGGCGGCGACCTGACCGTCAACCGCCTAGGTTACGGCGCAATGCGCATCACGGGGCCTGGTATCTGGGGACCGCCGAAGGACAAGGCTGCCTGCCTTGCTACGATGCGGCGCGCCGTGGAGCTGGGTGTGAACCTGATCGATACTGCCGATTCGTACGGACCCAACGTTTCAGAAGAACTGATTGCCGAGGCGCTCCATCCATATCCTGCCGGTCTGGTGATCGCCACCAAGGGCGGATGGGAGCGCGTGGGGCCTGGGCAGTGGATTCATAACGCCGGGCCGAAGCATCTGGCGGAGGCAGTGGAAGGAAGCCTGAAGCGGTTGCGGCTGGACCGCATCGATGTATATCAGCTTCACGTGCCCGATCCGGCAACGGCATACGAAGCTTCGGTGGAAGCGCTGGCGAAGCTGAAGGAGGAGGGCAAGATCCGGCACGTTGCTTTGTCGAACGTGACGCGCGAGCACATTGAGCGCGCGCGCCGCATGGTGCCCATAGTAGCGGTCCAGAACCGCTACAGTTTCGTCGATCGCGAGTCCGATTTCATCGTGGATTATTGCGAGCGGAACGGCATCGGCTTTATGCCATGGGCGCCCATGGGGCAGGGAACCAAGGCGCATGAAGCCATTGAGAAAGCGGCGGCGGAACTGAAAATCACGCCGCTGCAGGCTGCGTTGGCATGGCTGCTGAAACGGTCGAAGGTGATTCTTCCCATCCCGGGGACTTCGTCGCCTGTTCATGTGGAGCAGAACATCGCGGCCGCGGGCATTGAGCTGCCACAGGCCATCTACGAGCAGCTTTCGGCGGTGAGCCATTCACCCATGAGTCTCCGCGAGTTGCGGTAGGCAATTTGCGGCGTGCGCACCCCATCCCCGGGCGTCCATGCCGGGCCGGAGGGGGCACACGCCTGCGAAGACGCAGGAAGAGTGGTGGATGTCTACGCGCCCAGCTCCGCGCGGATGGCATCGGCGATGGCATCCGCGTGGCGGCGCATGGCCTCTTCGCATTCCGCCTCAATCATGACGCGCGCCAGCTTTTCGGTTCCCGAGTAGCGGATGACGACGCGTCCGGAGTCACGAAGCTCTTCTTCGGCGGCGCGGATGCGCGCGACAACAGAAGGTATCTGATCGAGAGGGCTTTTTTCGCGGACTTTGACGTTGACGATGACCTGGGGATAGACCCTGAGATCGGCGGTGAGCTCGTCGATGCTCTTTCCGGTGCGCGCGATAAGGTCGAGGACGACCAGCGCGGTGAGGAGGCCGTCGCCGGTGGTGGCCAGATGCGGGAAAAGGATGTGGCCCGACTGCTCGCCGCCCAGTGCAGCGTTGTGTTCCTGCATCTGTTGGAGTACGTAGCGGTCGCCTACAGGAGCGCGAAGCATGCGGATGGCGGAGCGTTTGAGGGCGGCTTCGAGGCCCATGTTGGACATGGTGGTGGCTACTACGATGTCGCCGGTGAGCATGCTGCGCGCCTTCAGGTCGCGCGCCGCCATTAACAGGATGGCATCGCCGTTAATGACCTTGTTGTGCGCGCCGGCGAGCATGCAGCGGTCGGCATCGCCATCGAAGGTGAGGCCCAGGTGCGCGCCACGCAGGCTGACTTCCGAGGCCACAAAATCCGGGTGAAGCGCGCCGCAGCCGTCGTTGATGTTGCGTCCGTTGGGCGCGATGTTGAGCAGTGTCACATCTCCACCCAGGCGGCGGAACAACTCCGGGGCCACCGCTGCAGCGGCGCCGTGGGCGCAGTCGGCGACGATGCGCAGGCCGGCGAGGGAAAGGCCAGGAACGCAGCTGCAGAGAAACTGGATGTAATCGGCCATGAGAGCGGCATTGTCCTCCACTGGCGGAAGTGTGGCCAGGTTGGGAACGGCTGTCTGGGCGGCGTGTTGCAGAATCTCCGTTTCCATGGCCAATTCCACGGCATCGGGGAGCTTGAAGCCGTCGGCGCCGAAGAGCTTGATGCCGTTGTCGCGCCAGGGGTTATGAGAGGCGGAGATGACCACGCCGGCGTGAAAGCCGTGTGTATGCGCCAGGAAGGCCACCGCAGGTGTGGGCACCACGCCGGCGCTTTCAACGCGCGCGCCGGCTTTGCGCAGGCCCGCGGCCAGCGTTGTCGCAATCCATGGGCTTGACTCGCGGGTATCGCGGCCGAGGATGACTCTCGGTTCGCCATGGGTTTTGGGAAGGGAGTGGCCGAGCGCAAGTCCCACGGCGAAGATGGTGGTGGGATCGAGTGGCGGCTGGCCGGCGACGGCACGGATGCCGTCGGTGCCGAAGAGTCTGCGCGATGCGGTGGGGGCCATGGCTTGATTGTAGAGGCAGCGACCGGGGAAGCGGCACCGCCTGCGCGGAAGCCGGAGTGGCTTGCGCGCAGGCGGATCAAGCGGCCGAGGGTTGATTGTCCGGGCTGAGCGGAGCAGGCGCGGGCAACTGTGCGCAGAACTGATAAGCGGGATCGGTTTTCTGCTTCTTCAGAATGGCCGCCAGAACCTTCCACCCCTGGAAGAGTCCTTTGGGACAGGGGGGCAGATCGGCTTCGATCAGCCGGTGCAGTTGGGGCAGGTTATAGCAGGGCACGGCGGCGTACATGTGGTGCTCTGTGTGGTAGTTCATGTGCCAGTAGAGGAATTCGAGGAAGGGATTGACGGTGATGGTTCGGCAGCAAAGGCGGAAATCGGGCACATTGTCGCGCAGGCCGGAGTGCTGCAGGTTGTTGCAGAGATAGCAGAGCCATCCGCCGTAGTAGGGCGCGAAGGTGACGGTGGCCGCCAGGTACCACCAATGCGTGGCGAAGGCAACGGCGATGATGGCGCCGTGTCCGGCCAGGACGAAGCGCGACCAGTTGATCCAGGCGCGCCGTTCCCGCGGCGAGGCATTGGCCAGCAGGGTACGATCCCAGGGCCGCATGGGCCGGCCAATCGCCGTCACGATGTTGTTGTAGAGAACAACGAAAAAGCCCCACGGATCGACGAAGTATCGAAGCATAAACTTGGTCAGCGTCAGGTCAGCGGGGAGCACGACCTCAAGGTCGTCGGGCGGATGCAGCGTGTATTTGTGATGCTCGGTGTGGCTTGCCCAGAACTGGTGGTGGTTATACCAGATGAGGAAGGCGAAGAGCCGCACAAAGAACAGATTGAGCGATTTGGTTTTGAAGACCGTGTTGTGAACCAGTTCGTGGAAGCCGTGCAGGATGAACCGCCAGAAGGTTCCGTGAATGAAAAACAGGAGTAGGACAACAGGCCAGGGCCAGCGTCCTACCGAGTAGCAGGCGGCGAAACCCGAGAGCGCCAGCAGACCGAGAAAGCCGCCTGTCTGAACGAAGCCTTTGAAGTCGCTGCGCTGGTTCAATGCGATGAGCTGCTCGCGGGTAACGGGGGAGCGATACCACGCGACCTTGCCCTGAGACAGACGCTCAGTATTCATGGGGAAGACCTCTCTTCAACACTGTATGTCAAGCCGATTACGAATTTCAACGGCTCAGGAGAGAGGCTTGCGGCGGGGCGCGGGACGCTCCACACGGCTGGTGAAGGCGCCGTCGGCGAGGCGGGTGGTGACGCGGTCGCCGGGAGCGACGCGGGTGACCGAACGCAGCAGCGCGCCATCGGCATCAAGGACCAGCGCATAGCCGCGATCGAGTACCGCCAGAGGTGAGAGCGAAAGCAGACGGGCGTGCAGAGCGTCGAGCCGGGCCGAGGAGAACTGCGAGACGCGCACGATGGCGTGATCGAGGCGCGTGCGGGCCACCGCCAGGCGCTCGCGCGCCTGGGCAAGATTCTGGCGGGGGTCATGACGGAGCACGGCCGCCGTCAGCTCGGCCGCGCGGTTGCGCCGCTGCCGCAGTTGTTCGGCCGCTGCTGTTTCCAGGCGGAAGGCGAGCTCGTCCGCGCGCTGTTCAAGTCTGTGGAGGATCGTCATCATGCGGCTTTCAGTGCGACTCACGGGCAGGCGCGTGAGTTGCTGGCGCGCCTGCAGGAGCTGGAAGCGCAAGGCGCGCTCCAGCCGCTGCTCCAGGCCGGCAAGGTACTGGGCGATGTGGTGCTGGGCCTGGGTGATGAGTTCGGCGGCGGCCGAGGGCGTGGGGGCGCGCAGGTCGGCTGCAAAATCGGCGATGGTGAAATCGGTTTCGTGGCCGATGGCCGAAACCACGGGAAGCCGCGATGCGGCAATGGCGCGGGCCACGCGCTCGCTGTTGAAAGCCGCCATATCCTCGAGCGAGCCGCCGCCGCGAGCCACCACGATCAAATCCACAAGCCCCGAGGCGTTCAATTGCTCCAGCGCCATTTCGATTTCGGCGGGAGCGGAATCGCCTTGCACGGAGACGGGATAAAGGAGAACGTTGAGTCCGGAGTGGCGCCGGCCGACAATGTTAAGGAAGTCGCGGATGACGGCCCCGGTGGGCGACGTGACAATGCCCACGGTGCGCGGAAACGCCGGCAGCGGGCGCTTGCGGACAGCCTCGAAGAGGCCTTCGTTCTTGAGCCGCTCCTTCAATTGCTCGAAGGCGAGTTGCAGCGAACCGGCGCCAACAGGCTCCATGGTTTCGGCCACCAGTTGCATCTGTCCGCGCTGCTCGTAGACGCTGACGCGGCCGCGGACCAGCACATGCAGCCCGTCTTCGGGGCGGAAGCGCAGCAACAAAGCCTGGCGGCGGAAGAGCACCACCGGCAGTTGCGCCCCGGCATCTTTGAGGGTGAAATAAACGTGGCCGGATGGCGCCGGGCGATGGTTTGAGATTTCACCCTGCACCCACACATCGCCGCATTCCTGTTCCACGAGCTCGCGCACGTGGCTCACTAGCTCGCTGACCGGCCAGACGTGCCGGGAATAGCTCGGCAGCTCGAACGCGAGGTCCAGTTGCGGCGGGAGTGGGGGGCGAGTCTTCACTGCTAAGCAGTGTAACCGGTGGGCTTACCTCCGGCTTTCGACGATGGCGCGCAACTGCGCAGCGATGTGGCCAAGCTTCTCGGCCATGGCGGGGTCGGGGCCGTTTTCGCGGGAATACAGAATCTCCAGTTCGCGGGCCAGGACGGTTCCCCTGGTGAGGCCGAAGGTTCCGAGCACGCCGGCCAGCTTGTGCGCGGCGATGTTGGCGGCTTCTTGCTGCTTTTCCGAGAGGCGATTACCGGCAAATGCGCGGCCGGCCTCTTCAAGGATGGCGATCCGCTGTTGCAGTTCGGGCAGGAATCGGGTCCAGAGTGCGTCAAGAGCCTGCTGGAGGCTGGATTGCGGGGTGGAATTCATGGCGGGAGCGTCCTCAACTCCAGCCCAGCGCGGCGGCAATCTGGTTGGATAGGGTGAGCGGGTCGAAGGGCTTGAAAAGAATGGCCTCGACGCCGAGATCGGCGAAGCGGCGCTGATCGTTGGCTTGTACCTTGGCGGTCAGCAGCAGTACGGGAATCGAGGCGGTCGCCGGATTTTTGCGCAGTTCGCGGAAGGTTGAAGGCCCGTCCATGCCCGGCATCATCACGTCGAGGAGGATGGCGTCGGGTTTGAACTCGGCGGCGCGCGCCAGGCCCTGGGCACCCGAGTTGGCCGTGATCACCTCCCAGCCAGCCACGCTTTCAAGACTGAGGGCGGTCACCTCGCGGATGTCGTCATCGTCATCAACAATCAAAATGCGGTGCGCCACGCCTGAAAACCTCCCAATCCCACTATCGAAACGGTGCATCTTGCCGGCGCGGCAGCCGTAGCGCGTTACCGGGGTAAATCGGCTTGAATCTCACTGTTTGCCTGCTCTGAATTCCTGTTTGCATCCACCGTGGCCTGGTTTTCTTCCATTCGACGCGAACTGCGTAACATCGTCAAGACCAGGGCTTCCAACTGTTGCGGCTCGACGCGGGCTTTACTCAAAAAGTGAGTAGGCCCCAAGGTAAGCTGGCGGCGTTCGGCGGGCGTGAGTTGGCGGCCGGAGTAGATGACCAGAGGCAGATCTGCCAGTGTCTCATGCTGGCGGAGCCAGTCCACCACGTTAAAGCCGTCACCGTCGGGCAGGCCGATGTCCAGCACCATCAGGTTAGGGCGGAAGGCAAAACAAGCATTTGTCGCTGCCTGGCGCGTGTGTGCCAACTCGACCTCGATGCCGTCGCGCGAGAAGATGACGCCGATCACCTGCGCCAGGTCCACATCATCCTCGACGACCAGGATGCGCGCTTTTTCTCCGGGCGCCGAAAGAACGCGCGCCAGTTCGCTCAGCAGCGCATCCTCTTCGACCGGGTGAGTAACGGTCCCTTCAACCTGGGTCTGCATCTCCTCCGGCTCGCCTTGGCCGGCAACGCTGAGCAGTACCACCGGCGTTCTGGATTTCGACGTTAACTGGCGCAGCCTGGGCAGAATCTCCCAGCCGTTCATGCCATCCAGGCTGGTGTCGAGAAGAATCGCCTGAACGCCGGAGCGGGCCGCGGTAAGGGTCTGCTCGGTGTCGCCTGCTTCCACCACCCGATAGCCGTGGCGGGCCAACTGCGCGGCAATTGCCGGGCGTGTGGACAGATTGGCATCGGCCAGCAGTACCGTTCCGTGTCCCTGCTCATGCCGCAACTCATGATCGAACCGGCCTGTGACACTTGCCGTGGGAGAGGGTTGGTAGGGGAGAAAGACGCGGAAGGTAGAGCCGCGCACCGGGTTGCGTTCGGCCCATATGTGGCCTGAGTGCTGGAGCACAATGGTCCTGCAGATCGCCAGGCCGAGGCCGCTGCCACCCTTCTGGCGAGAATCCGAGGCGTCGACTTGCTGGAATCGTCCAAAAATGGCCTCTAATTTGTCGGCCGGTATCCCCCGCCCGTGGTCGATGACGGACAGGGTGACGCCGTTCGCGCCCGGACGCATCATCACCGAGATGGTCGAATTGGGCGGAGAGAACTTGATGGCATTCGACAGAAGGTTGGTGAGCACCTGCAAGAGCCGGTCGGGGTCGGCAGAGATCTCCGCCAAGCTGGTGTCGTGAATCAACTGGACACCGGCTGCTTCGGCCACCGGTTGCATGCCTTCGATTGCCTGGCGCACAATCTCACCCAGTTGCACGGGCCGGAAGGTCAGCGGCTCGCGTCCACTTTGGATGCGCTCCAGATCTAGAATGTCGTTGATCAGACGCACCAGGCGGTCGGAGTTGGTGAGCGCAATGCGCAGCAGGTTTGCAGCCTTTTCGTTCACCTCGCCTAGAATTCCCGACGACAGCAGCCCCAGAGCGCCGCGAATCGAAGTCAAGGGGGTGCGCAGTTCGTGGCTTACGGTGGAGATGAATTCGTCTTTCAGGCGGTCGAGGGCGTAGCGTTGGCTGATGTTGCGGAAGCTGAGTACGGAGCCGGAAAAGCGTCCTTGATCGAAAATCGGGGTAATGGCGTATTCGGCAGGGAAGTGACTGCCGTCGGCGCGGAAAATGGTATCTTCTCCGGTTACCGGCATCTGGTGGCCCGTGGCCCGGCGCAGGGGGCAATCCTGGGTGCAACGGTGCTGGGCGGGTGCAGCGCCGTGAAGTAACTCGTGCACCGGCTTGCCCACCATAGCTTCGGTGGTCGAGTCCAGCAGACCAGCCGAGGCGGCGTTGGCAAAGCTCACCGCGCCGCGGCGGTCCAGGCCGCAGATGCCATCGGCCACTGAGTCCAACAGGATCTCGCGCTGGCGGAAGAACTCCTCCGCCCGGCCGCGCTCCCGGTTTCGTGCCAGCATCTGGCCCAGCGAGGCAGCGGCCATCTCCATCGAGGCCAAAGCCTCGGGCTCTTCGCGGAGCCGGAAGTGGCAATAGAATTCAAGGACTGCCAGCACCGAATGGCCCACCCGGACCGGCACGGCCCATCCGGAGGCCATATCGTGGCTGAGCGCAAGCTGAACTCGTTTTCCTGCCGGCATGGCGGTCAGATCGGCCATCCAAACCGGCCGGCCCTCGCGCCAGGCGCGTCCTGGCAGATCCTCGCCAAAGCCGATGGCGGCTGCCATGCTCTCCCGGATCAGCGTCTCGGCCTTGCGTCCTGGGGCGCCCCAGGCCGTTGCGAACTCCAGTCGGTTTTCCTCGGCGTTCACATCCCACTTGAGCGCGACGTCCCAGCCTTGGGAAGAGCACAAAGCCTCCAGAATGCGTGCAGCTGCGGGGTCCGGAGGCACATTTTCTCCCACAATCTGGCTCACCACGAGTTGCAGTGCCAGGCGGTGCTCGCGCTGCTTCTGCTGGGTTACATCCTGCAGTAAGCAGCGCAAGGCCAATGGATTGCCGGCCTTTTGCCGCTGGCTCAGGCTCAGTTCCAGTTCCATCATCTGCCCGTCGGCAGTCAGGTTACGCACGGGCGCGCGGTCCACGGTCTCTCCATCCAATGCGCGCCGGAAGAGAGCCGCCACCTGGTTGCGGCAGTCGGCACTAAACAAATCCTCGAAAGACTGAAGCTGAACGAGCGTTGCATTATCCCTGCCAAAGTAGCGTTTCCAGGCCGGGTTGGCATACAGGAACTGGCCGCTTGGACTAAGCGTCGCGATCATCTCACTGGAATTCTCGAACAGGTCGCGATACCGCTCCTGGGATTCGCGAAGGGCCTGTTCCTTTCTGAGGACGGCGGTTTGGTCCAGCGCCACCGCCACCAGTCCAGTTACGGCGCCGGTGTTGTTCCGTACCGCGGAGATATGCAGGGTGACGGGAATCAGCCGGCCGTCTTTGCGCTGCAACTGCGCCTCGAAGCTGGGAATCTGGCTGGGCGGCAGAGCCGCGGCACACTCCATGTACTCCGCGATCTGGCCGGCGGGCGTAATCTCTGTCGGGCCCGCGCCGGCGCGCAGTCGCAGCATTTCCTGCATCAGGCGTTCATCCTGGCCGGGCGCCAGAATTTTTTTGGCGTTTTCCATCTGCCGCAGTTCTGCCGCGTCGTATCCCAAGAGCCGTTCCGCTGATGGATTGAGGTAAGTAAACCGGCCGTCCTGTCCCACGGCCATGACCATCGGTCCGGCCGAGTCCAGAAGGTCTTTCATCGGCGCGTCAGCGAGCGCGGCGTTGATCTGCGCAACAGAGACCGGGCGCAGCAGCAGGTCAACCACCAGCAGGGCTGCCGCCACCGCGGTTCCCAGGATCATCGCGCCGTCCATGCGGGGACCGCCCATGAGTCTTGCCGCCACGCCTACCAGAGCAAGGAGGAGCGCCAGAGAAGGCAGCACCAGAGTGAGAGCGCCGCGCACGGTTCCTGCCGCGTGGATCACTGCCCTCCAAACGTTCTTCTTGACGCTTTCCCTCATGGATTTCCTCAGGGTCGATCCTTCTTCCTGCCTTCGGACTGCAGGAACCCCATGCATCTAGCCAAGCCTTGGGCCAGAAATGGCGCAGAACCCATCCGCGCACAAATTCATCCACCGTCCGCGTGCACTGGCTCGAGATTTCTCCACGGCCGCGCGGCCGCTGGAACAGAATTCCGCGTATTGCCCATACCTTACACCTTTTTACGCCATTCTTAGCGGAATTGAGAACGCTCGAACCCAAAAGCAAACGGCTCCAACGCACTGCTCCAGCGGCCATTTCATTGGCCTGAGCCGCGACAGCCACTCCTGGAGCTCCCCGTGGCCAGCCAGGGCAGCCGGCAGGCTATTGGGCATGGCCCGGGTCTCTACTGATCGGCATCATACTTGAATCGGCCCCGCTGGAACTCCGGCAATGCGAGCCCAGGCCGCCGGGCCGCGCATTGAATCGGGCCCCGCTCAGTCGCCGTTTTCCGCCCGCACCGGCAGGCGGCGGAGCACTGGAGTGAGAGCGGCGGTCAGCAGCAGGACGGCGGGAACCGCCAACAAGAGCCAGGCCAGCAGGGCCTGTTCTGCCAACCCGCCCAGGTGCGCCGCCATGGCCAGCGGCTCGTCCTGGAAGAGAGGAACGGGCTGTGCCGGAAGGTGGTGTGTGGAAACCATTAACCACCTGCCCAGGCGGACAAAGGGAGCAATCAACGCCAATTGCAGGGGCATGACGGCATAATTTGCCGCCTGGATGGCAGTCAGGTTCAGCCGCAGAGCCACGGCGAGCGTCGCGCACAGGGCGGTTGGAATCCCCACCACGGGAATGCACCCGATGGCGACTCCCAGCGCCAAGGTCAGCGCCAGCCGCTGGGGAGAGGTGCCCTGCCGCAGCCACACAACCACACGATCCTTCAGCGATGGAAGCGATCTTTCAATCATCTTCCTTACTTTATCGTTACAAAGGGCGGCTGGAGGTAGCTCCTGGATGAAACTTTGGTAAACGAATCAAGTCGGCAAGCGGCGGCTGGTCATTTCAGAAAAGGGAATGCATCATGGCTGGCTTGCGCGCAGCGCAGTCAGCACCATCTCTACGCTTGCGCTCTGGGGTTTTACTCCGTCCACGGTGAGATCTGCATTCAGCCGCGACGGCCGCACATAGCGCAGGCTTGCCGGCCGCACCGAGGTCTCGTACTGGCGCAGCACGGACTCAGCGGTGCGCCCGCGCTCCTCCATGTCGCGTTTGAGGCGGCGGGCATAGCAAAGCTCATCGGGCGCGTCTACGTAAACGCGCAGATGATAAAGGGGCAGTAACTCGGCGTAGTAGAGCGCGAAGATGCCCTCCACAAAGAGATAGGGTCCGGCGATGATGCTCTCCGTGCGGCCCGGCACTCGCGAGTGGGTCGAAAAATCGTACACATGCCGCTCGATCCGTTCGCCGCGAGCCAGCGCCGCCACGTGCGCGGCCAGCAGGGGGATCTCGATTGTTTCCGGATCGTCGAAGTTTTGCCGCGGCCGCTCCGCGGGCGACAGATGGGACAGGTCACGGTAGTAGTGGTCGATGGGGAAATGCGTGCCGCCCAGCGCGCGGGCCAGCGCCATGGCCAGCGTCGTTTTGCCGGAGCCGGAGCAGCCGCCAATGCCAATCACCACCGGCCGGAGGCGGGAATCTTCCGGGGGACCGGTCATGGAGCCGTCTCCAGCATTGCGGCAATTCGCGGGGCCAGACGCGCGAGCAGGGCTGCCAGACGGCGCTCCACGGCGCGGCCCGTCTCAAGAACCTCTTCGTGACGCAAAGGTTTGGCCCCCAGGCCGGCGGCCAGATTGGTCACGCAGCTCAAACCCAGTACCTCGATCCCCATGTGGCGCGCTACGAGAGTTTCAGGCACGGTTGACATTCCCACCAGCGTTGCTCCCATGGCGCGGAAGGCGCGAATCTCGGCCGGCGTCTCGAAACTGGGTCCGCTCACCGCGATATAGATGCCTTCGTTGAGCGCGAACCCTTCTTCCGCCGCCGCCGCGCGCGCCAGCGCCCGCAGCCGCGGGCTGTAGGCCTCGGTCATGTCGAAAAAGCGCAATCCTGCGCCCGGGCGGTAGCCAAAGCGTTCTTCGTTGGGTCCCACCAGCGGATTGAAGCCCATAAGGTTGATGTGGTCGCTGAGCGCCAGCAGTTGGCCGATCTCCAGGCCCTCGCCAATGCCTCCCGCCGCATTGGTCAGGATGACTGCCTGTACGCCCAGTGCGCCCAATACACGCATGGGAAACGTCACTTCCCGCGGTGCATAGCCTTCGTAGAAATGGACCCGTCCTTGCATTACGGCGACCGCCGCGCCGGCCAGACGCCCGGCCACCACCTGGCCTGCGTGTCCCATTACGGTCGATTGCGGGAAGTGCGGTATTTCAGCGTAGGGGATGGTCACCGCGTGCGCCACCGCCCCGGCCACGGCGCCCATCCCCGAGCCGAGCACAATGCTGATGCGCGGGCGCAGCGCGCCCAGCCTGCCTTGAAGAAATGCCGCTGCTTCCGTTACCTGATCAAAGTCGTGCATGGAGCGCCCCGCCTTTTGTCTTGGACATTCTACAAGCATCCGGGATGCGGCTTCGGCGTGCTGCGGCACGGCATGGCAGAGCTTCCCGGACGCCCCCATGCGGCCGGCCATCCGCCGGGCGCAAAAGTCACCACGCACCAGCCCGGCGCGTAGTTAGTCAGTATGGAGTGGCTGGTGGTCGCCTCGGCCCACGCACGCTGGCTGCCCCGTGGCAGTATCTCTTCGTTGCCGGGATATTGCCGTGCCGCTTGCCGCGCGGGATCCTCGGGCACGCCCGCAAAAGAATGCAGGATCATCCAGGGCGATTCGAAACGCCCGCCATACGCTTCCAGCAGAGCTGCGCCGTACCGTGGACCGGTCAGGCTTGCGCTGCCCACCGGCCAGAATAACAACGCCGCGGATGGCTCCCAGGCGGAAAAATCGCCGCGGGCGCGCGATCACGACGGCCCCCAGAGCTGTTGCCTTCCGGAGCATTCCACAGGCGTGGTTTCTCCTGTGGCCTGTGTAGCTATTGACCGGAATGATATGGTTTCTTTCACCTGTTGGCATGATTTTTTGCCGCGTGGCGGGACGAGAGTTCGCGACCGGCTGTCTGGCCTGTTATGGTCAGAGAGGCAGCTCAAAATGAACCCTCCTTAGGAACTCGCGATCATGTGGAAGCGCTGGCGAATCCGGATCCTGCTCTTTTTGGCCGTTTTGGGTCCGGGATTTATTACCGCCAACGTAGACAATGATTCAGGCGGGATTCTTACCTATTCCCAGGCGGGAGCGCAGTACGGCTACACGCTGCTGTGGACCATTCTTCCCATCACTCTTGCGCTGATTGTGGTGCAGGAAATGTGTGCGCGCATGGGGGTGGTCACAGGCAAAGGACTGAGCGACCTGATCCGCGAGGAGTTCGGTCTGCGCCTCACCTTTGTGCTCATGGTGCTGTTGGTGCTGGTCAACTACACCAACGTGGTCACGGAGTTTATCGGCATCGCGGGGTCCATGCACCTCTTCCATGTAACCAAGTTTCTGAGTGTACCGGTGTGCGCGGCGCTGGTGTGGTTCATGGTGGTGCGAGGCAACTACAAGAGCACCGAGAAGGTCTTTCTGGTGGCCTCGGTGGTGTATATCACCTACATCTTTGCCGGCGTGCTCTCGCAGCCAAGCTGGCATGACGCGCTGCTGGCCACCGTCAAATTACCCCGCCAATCGGCATGGAGCGACAAAGCCTACATCTACATGGCTATCGGCATTGTGGGCACCACCATTGCACCGTGGATGCAGTTTTACCTGCAATCGTCGATTGTGGAGAAGGGCATCCGCGTCAAGGACTATGCGGCCTCGCGGCTGGACGTGGTCGTGGGAAGCTTCTTTACCGACCTGGTGGCATGGTTCATCGTGGTGGCCTGTGCGGCGACGCTCTACGTGCATGGCATGGGGGCGATTCAGGCGGCCGCCGACGCCGCCGAGGCCATGCGGCCGCTGGCCGGCGATTATGCGTTTATCCTTTTCGCCTTCGGCTTGTTTAATGCCTCGGTCTTCGCGGCGTCGATTCTGCCGCTTTCGACGGCCTACACCGTATGCGAGGGCTTGGGCGTGGAGTCGGGGGTCGACAAAAGCTTTCGCGAGGCGCCGTTCTTCTACTGGCTCTACACGCTGCTGCTCGTGGGCGGCGCGGCCACCGTGCTGCTGCTCCCGAATGCGCAGCTCATCAACTTCGCGATTCTGTCCCAGGTTCTGAACGGCGTGCTGCTGCCAGTCATCATCATTCTCATGCTGCTGCTCATCAACCGGCATGACCTGATGGGCGACTACAAGAACTCAATCGTGTGGAATGTGATTGCCTGGAGCACCAGCATCGTGGTGATCGGCATGACGCTGGTGATGCTCTGGGGCATGATGCCCGGCCACTGAAGTGCAACGCTCGTGGAAGCAGCCTTCGCGGCCATGCCGCTTTTGGGATCATGCCAAACGGGAGATGCTTCAGTGCCGTTTTAGACTTTGGGCGTCGAGCTCCGGCAGCGAGTAGAACCACTGAAAGAAAGCGCCTTCGAAGTTATAGTCTTCGGCAAACTTCCGCGCGAGCAGGCTTTGATCGCCGGGCACAAGTTGCAGATAGCGCATGCCGCCGCCCTCATGGTGCGGACCCGGAACTCGCGACGCCGCGGATAACGTGGAGGGGCAGCGTTTTGTTGCCAAAGAGTGTGTGTTTTTGGATGCCGCCGGGGATAAACGCGATGGTGGCGGTGAATGTGTCGAGAATGGCCGCGATGCCGGCGCAAGAAGAGAAAACGCCGAGTACGAACAAAAGCAGTTCCAGACCGTCTGTGGAAGGGCCGGGCATGTTGAGCGCGGCGGCGGCCAGAATCAGGCTGATGGACAGAAAGATGGCTGCGAAGGCCCGGTCGCGCCAGGAGAAATGATAGATGCGGTTGACCGGCGGAGGTGACTCATGGATAGCTGGCTCTTCCGGAAGTTCGAATCCAGCCAGCCATGATGACACCGGAATGCGGAAACACGGGAACAAACAGCGATCTACTTCAGGAATTGCCCACCGAACACGATTGTTTTTGGGAGTTACAGGAGCTTACCCGCGGCGAGGTCGCGGATCAAGGTGCGATCGGCGGCCAGAAAGTCGTAATTTTCCAGATCCTCAAGTTTGACCCAGCGGAGCTGCAGGAAGATGCGGTTCTCAAGCTCACCGGAGAACTCATAAACGGTGAAGAACTGCAGGTCGACGGCTCCGCCGTGGCGATAGTTGTGACGGATGCGCGTGACACGGGGGCCGATGAGTGCATGGATGCCAAGTTCTTCCTCGAGTTCGCGGGCCAGGGCCTGTTCGGCGGTTTCGCCCGGTTCGATCTTGCCGCCTGGAAATTCCCATTGCAAAGCCATGGGCTGGTCGGCTCGACGTTGACAAATAAGGACTTCCCCACCGCGAACGATCAGTGCCGCCGCCACAAAACGAAGCGCGGGACCACGGGGCCGGATTTTGAAGTTCGCTGTTTCTTCATCCACATTTCCAGTGTAAGCGCACCAGACGGGACGGGGCTTTACGCCATGGGAAGAAGGAGGATCAACGGGCCCGGTCGTGGATGTCCTGCCCGACGCACGGAAGGGATGGCGCGCCTGCCGAGAACCAAACTGGTGATGGAGGCAATAGGGAAAAACCTCTGGAGAGGAGCCAGAGGTCTTTCTCTTGTATGTGGAGCCGCATCGGCGGCCAACCTTCAGAAACAGTAGTGCCGTTCTCTAACGCGCAGATATATCTAACCGCGCGGCCGCTATTTTCCGGAAGTCTTAGCTTTTTTCTGTTCTGCCCAGCGGCGCTTAACGGCTTCTGCGATGCGCTGACGCCCTTCCGGAGTTAGATTTCTCTTCTTCTTTCGGGCGGGTTTTCTGGCCGGCGCAGCCACGCCGGCTTTTGGGGCGCGGGCACGGCCACCAGCAAGCAGAGCGCGTGCCTGGTGTAGTTGAGCGATCTCGCGATCGATTTGAGCAAGGATATTGGAAACTCCCACGGTTCCTCCTGTAAAGTCGTTCAAAGTGGCGATAGTTCCGGCCGGTCAGGGTACAAAAGTGGGCGAGAGAAGCGCCACTTGTCCTGTGAAACACAATACGCAACTGTAGACTCTTTTACAAACAAAAAATGACTTGGATCGCCGTGGAAACGTGCATGGTAAAGCAGACTGTCTGCGTCCAAGAAGGCATGGGTTCCAGCGCGGAGAGAAGAACAGGGATAGGTCTCCCCGATCTGTCTCGTGCTGTTCAAGGTTCAAAAGTTGGCGTCAGGCGCATGAGTGCCGGCAAGGGATTCCTTCTACGGTAAGGAATGGGTGATCGTCTCTACGAGCTTTTGGCCATGCCGTGGAGGCGGCTGTCTTCCTGCGTATCCAGCGTGAAGCCGCTCTATGGGCTCAAATCGCTGTTATCCGTCAGCGAGTGGGAGGCGGGGATGCTGGCGGCTGGCCAGGGACGGAAGGACCGGGGTGCATGGCGGGGAGGTTAGGGCCTCCTAGCTGCATGGAGGAGGATTCAGCCGCGCGATAGTTGCGCAGGTTGCGCAGAATTTCGTCCTTTTCGCGGGCATACTGTCCGGCGAGGCGGGTCAGAGCATAGGTGATGATGTCGCTGTGATGAAGGTCCTGCATCGAAGGATCGCGGCGCATATTGAGCCAGAGACGATGAACAAGCTGAACATCATCGGCGCTTAGCGCGGGGCTGTGCGGCCCGATGTAGAAGACCTTGGCCTCCCCGTTGGGCAGGATGACAAAGAAATTGAACTGGCGCTTGGGTTCGGGCAGGGCCTCCCAGGCCTGCCCCAGATGGAAGGCTTGTTCCTCGGCGGTCATGGCGTTGGAGACCCCTGAAACAACCGATTCGATCTCGAGGGAATTGGCGCACTGCGCCAGTGCGGCGAAGACGTCGCCGGCGGGAACCACGAGCAGGGATACTTTCTTGCCAAAGCTTTCGGCGATGGAGATCGCCTTGGTGAAGATCATTTGCTCGTGATCGCTGAAGCTTTGTTGATCGGCGCTCAGATATTCTGGTCCGCCCACGCCCATCATGCGCACGCTGGTCACAAGCACATCCTTGTCCTCGGTATGGGTGTGCGAAAGGGTCCACTTCAGCGCGTAAGGATTGTTCGCGTCCCGCATGGTGACCAGAATGCCACCGGGCCGGATGGCGAGGGACTCGCGGCTGATGGTGTCCTGGTGCTCAAGTTGGAAGTAGTCCTTCATCTGATGCGCCGTCAGCGCGTGCTTGCGCAGGTTGATGCGCTCGGAAATGGTGAAGATCACAAAGAAAGCGCCCGCAAAAGCCACTCCGCTCACCGTGGCCACTGACTTGGTGAAGAGATTGACCACTGCGGTGGAGAACAGGACCAGGAACACCGAAAGCAGGCCGATGGGGATCTCGGTTTTGCCTATATGGAAGTTGGGCGGAACCTTCCAGCCGCGCTCGCCGTGGTATTTGAAGCGCAGAACCAGGATGGCCATGTTGTTAAATGTGAACGACCAGATGACGCCGAAGGCGTAAGCCTCGCCCAGCATAATCACATTGCCGCCGCTGGCGATGATCGTGAACATCTGCAGGACAAAAACAAGGTTGACGATGCGGTAGCTGGTGCCGTACTTGGAATGGGGCTTGCGGAACCAGTCCGTGAGCACCCCATCTTCGGCTACGCGCATCAGCACGCCCGTTGAACCCACGATCGAAGTGTTGATGCCGCCCGAGAGAATGAGAAAGCCAACCAGAACCACGAAGATGCGGAAGGCGATGCGCCAAAACAGCGGGCCCGCCATGTACATGGCAAGGCCGGCAATCAGGTTGTCCTGGTAGATATGGGTGCGCGGGCCGGTGGGGATGAGCATGGAGGCCAGCAGGGTAGCCCCGCCGGTAAAAACGAGGCTATAGATGGCGATGACGATGGCCGCGCGCTTGAGGTTCTTGAGCTTGGGATGCTGAATCTCGCGATTTACTTGCGCCAGGGTCTCCTCGCCGCTCATGGCCAGAATGGAGTGACCGAAGGCCATGAGAATGCCGAAAAGCCCGAACAGGGGCACCAGCGGCGTCTTGCGGAGGAAGCCCATCGCATCGCTGCTGAAGTGAAGGTTGGAGGGGATGGGCGCGGGAGGCAGGTGCGCTCCGCGAATCACAACCGAGTAGACGCCCCAGACCATCAGAATGACCACCATCACCGTGGTGATCTGCATAACCCGCATGGCCTTGCCGCTCGATTCTTCGATGCCCTTGATGTTCTCCCACCAGTAGTAGATGGTCATGGCGGCGGCAAACAGCGCCGAAGTGGAGTTCATGTGGAACTGCAAGGCGTGCCCGTGCGCGTCCATCAGTGCCGGCGGCAGCCAGTGGCTTTGGGCTGCAACCACCAACAGTTCGTTCATCAGCCCGGTGATGTACTGCCCGGCAGAGACGCCGGAGATCGGGCCTGTCAGAATGTAATCGAACATCAGGGCAGAGACGCTCAGCTTGGCAAAGCCGCCCCCCAGGGCCTCTTTCACCACCCGGTAGACGCCGCCGCGGGTAAACATGGAGCAGCTTTCCACGTAAACGGCGCGTACCGCGAAGCTGAACAGCATGATGCCGAGAATGAACCATGGCGCAGAGGCGCCCACCGCCTGCTCGGCAATGCCGCCGGCGTAAAATGCGGATGATCCCAGATCGTTCAGAACAATGGCCGCCGCTCGCCAGAAGGAGATGAAGGTGAGCATCACCGAGGATGCCACGATCAGCCGTACGCGGTCGGAGGGTGGGGCAGCGGTCGTTCGGGTAGATGCCATTGCTCGATTGTCTGTGCGCTTGCCGCCTGGTGAAGTCAGCGAGGGCGACGGCCCCCGCCGCCCTCGCTGAGTGTATTGCCGAATGAAAGTCCTGTCAATCTAAAGAGTGATTGCAACTTTGCTTGGCGCGCAAGGAGCTTGAAATCAGTCTTTTCCGAAAAGCTCTCCGGCGTCTTCTATGAAGCTGATAATCACCACCACTGCCGACCCGGCCAGGCCGAGGAAGAACATCACCTCAAATAAGCGCATGGCAAAAACCGCAAATCCCATATCGATCATTGTAGCGTGGCTTTTGGCAGGGCGCTGCCGCTTTTGGATAAATCGCCGGGAAGATACCGGGCATGCCCCCTTGCCCGGCTCGATGGACCGCCCCTCTTCGACACGCCGCGTCAACCGCCCTGCCCCATGGGTCGCGCGCCGCCGCGCCGCCCGGCTCCGTGCGATACACTCTCCCCCAGGATGCAGGATCGACGCTGGATGCCGTGGGCTGCTGCGTGCCTTTCTGCGGCGGCTCTGGAGTTGCCCTTTCCGCTGGCTGGCCCCATGCCGCCCTGGCGCAGCGCCTTTGCGTGGCTGGGCCTGGTTCCGCTGCTGTGGGCCATTTTGCGGCCGGTAAGCATCGCGCCCCGGCGCCCGCTGCGGCGCGCCTTTCTGTTGGCGTATCTGTGCGGGGTGTTGTGGTACGTGGGCAACTGCTACTGGGTGCGCGACACCATGATGCGCTACGGCGACATGCCGCCCATGGCGCCCACGCTGCTGTTGCTGGGTTACAGCATGGTGCTGGGGCTCTACTTCGGCCTCTTTGGGCTGGGCATCATGCTGGTGCGCCGGACAACCGGCAAGACGGAACTGGCCTTGGCGTTTGCGCCCATCCTGTGGGCTGCGCTGGAGTTAGCCGCGGCGCGCATCACCAGCGTGCCCTGGGACCAGCTTGGTTATTCGCAGGTCGATAACGCGCTGGTGAACCAGCTTGCTCCGTGGACCGGCGTATACGGCATCAGCTTTTTGCTGGTGGTCGTGAATGCGCTGCTGGCAGGCGGGCTGGTGCTGAGCGAAGGCAGAATGCGTTGGACAGGCGCGGCCGCGGGCGGCGTTCTGGCGGCGGCCGGCGCGGCTGGGATCTTCGTGGCGCCGCCGAAACCGGCGACCGCGGCCACCGCGGTACTGGTGCAGCCCAACCTCGATGTGGGCGGCCAGAACAACTGGGCGGGAGCGCAGTGGGACCGGCACATGGCGGAGTTCGCAAAGCTGGCCGGTGAAGACTGCAAATCCTACATTGCGGGGATTCCGCAAACGCAAGCGCCCGTGCGGGAAATGGCATGTCCGCCCCATGCGGCGCATCCCGATCTGGTGGCGTGGCCGGAATCGCCGGCGCCCTTTTTCGACCAGGATCCGCGCTTCCGCGACGCGATGACGGTGCTGGCCCGGCAGGTTCAGGCGCCGCTGGTGGTGGGTAGCCTGGGCATGGATTACTCCCTGGAAGACAGGGACTGGCGCGATTACAACTCTGCGCTGGTCATCGGAGCCGACGGCCAGCGCGTCGGCCGCTACGACAAAATTCACCTTGTTCCTTTTGGCGAGTACGTTCCCTTCAAGCGGCTGATCTTCTTCGCCCGCAAGCTCACCGGGCGGGTGAGCGAGTTTTCGCGCGGCCGTGAGCGGAAGGTCTTCCGGCTGAATGGGCACCGCTACGGCGTGTTTATTTGCTACGAAGCGGTCTTTGCAGATGAGGTGCGACAGTTTGCGCAGTTGGGCGCCGAAGTGTTGGTTAACATCTCCGACGACGGCTGGTACGGCGATACCAGCGCGCCCTGGCAGCACCTGAACATGGCGCGCATGCGGGCCATCGAAAACCGGCGGTGGATTCTGCGCGATACCAATAACGGAGTGACCGCGGTCATTGATCCCTACGGGCGCGTGCGGCAAAGCATTCCGCGGCACGCCGTCGACGCGCTGCCGGCCGAGTATGGCTTTTGCCGCGACGTGACGTTTTACTCCGAACACGGCGACGTGTTTGCGTGGCTGTGTGTTGTCTTGAGTTTGGGGTTGGTCGGGTGGGCAGGGAGAAAGCTGCTGGTTACAATAAGTAACCAAGTAGGTTAATATAGCCGTGGAGAAACGGACTCCGCACTACTCCTTGTTGCGCGTCAAGACACGGATCGAGGCAGGAAAGGTGCGCAACGCACACGGCGCGTGCCACCGCCTCCTCTCTCGGCTTCGACTTCAAGGGATGGTAGCAGTGGTCGCTTCATTGACCATGAAGGATTTCTACAAATCGATGACCACACATGCCGATCACCGGATATGGCAGGACGTTTACCGTGCACAGACCGGCGCCGGCGCCATATACGTCAAGTTGACCGTCCTCGACGAGGTGTTGATCCTCTCGTTCAAGGAGTGATGGCCATGAAATGTCCTGTTTGCGGCGCGGCCGAACTGGTCCACGACACCCGTGAAATCCCCTATCGTTACAAGGGCAAGACCACCATGTTGACGACAACGGGCGACTTTTGCCCCGCTTGCGGCGAATCCATTCACGACGCGGAGGATTCCGAGCGGGTGATGCGCAAGATGCGGGCTTTTTCCAAACAGGTCAATGCCGCCATTGTCGACCCGGCTTTTATTGTCAAGGTGCGCAAGAAGCTGGCGCTCGATCAGCGCGAGGCTTCCGAGATTTTCGGCGGAGGCGTTAATGCGTTTTCACGCTACGAGAATGGCAAGACCAAGCCTCCGCTGGCGCTGGTGAAGCTGCTCAAGGTGCTTGATCGGCATCCCGATCTGCTGGATGAGATTAGGGCGGCGTAAAATTGGCGATCGCGCGGAGTGATCCAGAAATGAGGAATCAAGGTCCGCTCGATTCTAGAGGAAGATGATTGATCTCATTCCTAATCCAGGTGTGCTCCCCACAGAGGCAGCGCCGCGCGATGGGCAGGAAATATTTCTTAGAGTTGACGGATTACCGCCATACAGAGATCTGCACGCGTCAATCCGAAATCCGAGGCATCGACATTACGCGCGATTTGTTGCGCTGCGCCATGCCGCGACAAAAGCGATGAACGGTCGCGCTTGTTCATGTGGAGCGATCGCCCTATCATTCACTGCCCATGTATCCAACTTCGACAAGAACAAAAAGTTGAATGATTACTTGGGAGGCGTTATGGATACGCTCGACGGAAGTCACGGCGAATATTTTACGTACCTCCCTGTCTGTTTTCAGGATGACTGCCAAGTGATTTCGGCTCGATGCAAGGTCATTGATTCCCAAGAACCATATGATGAAGCGGCTATTCGTTTCGGCTCCAACGAATGATGGTTTGCATGTGTTGGTCTTGCAATTCCGTGTGCACGCCGCCTCAGAGTTGAGATGCATTCACAGCGCGCCGAAGGCCGCTGAACCCGCCGCAGCCAGCGCGGTGATAATCTAGATCAGCAGGAAAAACGCAGCTTCACATTCCAACCCAAAGTCAGGTCAAAAAGAGCCAAGCATGAACTTGAACGATCTGGAATTCGCTTACGCTCCCGTGCGCGACCAAGTCCGCGACCTGCGGGAGTATCTTTGACCCTGCACGTATCCGCAGGGAACTCGCAGAAATAGAAACCAGGCTGGCCGACCCGGCGCTCTGGTCCAATCCCAACGCGACGAAGCCTTTAATGCGCGACAAGAAGCGCCTGGAATCGCTCGTTGCCGACGACGAAGAACTGGTGCGCCGCGCGGGCGACATCGAGGCTTATTTCGAGTTGGCGCGCGAGGGCGAAGATGTGCTGGCCGACCTGGAGCGGGACATCGAGGCGCTGAAGGTTTTCAACGAGGACCTGGAAGCGCGGACCATGCTGAATGGCGAAGCCGATCCGCTGAACGCCATCGTCACCGTGCATCCCGGCGCGGGCGGCACCGAGAGCCAGGACTGGGCAGAGATGCTGATGCGCATGTATCTCCGCTGGGCCGAGCAGCAGGGCTTCAAGACCGAGATGAACGACTATCAAGACGGCGAGGAGGCCGGCATCAAGTCGGCCACCTTCACCATCGTCGGCGAATATGCCTTCGGGCAACTGGCCGGCGAGAGCGGCGTCCACCGCCTGGTGCGCATCTCGCCCTTCGACGCGGCTAAGAGGCGCCACACCTCGTTCGCGTCGGTCTACGTTTCGCCGGAGATTGACGAGACCATCCAGGTCGATCTCAAACTGGAAGATCTGCGCATCGACACCTACCGCTCCGGCGGCAAGGGCGGCCAGCACGTGAATACCACCGACTCGGCGGTGCGCATGACGCACATCCCCACAGGTATCGTCGTGCAGTGCCAAAACGAGCGCTCGCAGCACAAGAACCGTGACAAGGCCATGAAGATGATGCGCTCGCGCCTTTACGAGTACGAGCTGGAAAAAAAACGCGCCGAATCCAAGAAAGTCGAAGACGCCAAGCTCGACATCAACTTCGGCTCGCAAATCCGCTCCTATGTGTTGCAGCCCTATCGCATGGCCAAGGATCATCGCACCAAGGTGGAAGTGGGCGACGTGGACAAGGTGCTGGACGGCTATCTCGAACCTTTTCTGCGCGGCTATCTGCTGGCCAAGCGGCGCGGCACAGCCGTCGCGCCACAGGGGGGGGACGACATGGACGTGTGAGAAGACAAAGGCTGAATCTTCAAGGAATTCGGTCCGCTGCTGAGAGAATGTGCGCGCGTTTTGATCGGACCGCCAAGCGATGAATCCCCGCCAGGAATGCACTACGAACTGCGAACGGTAAACTCATGAACAACGACCCCGTCACCATCGAAGAAATCCTGCGCACGGCGCGTACGGTTGCCGTAGTGGGCATGAGCGGCAAGCCCTCGCGCGCCAGCTTCAACATCGGCAAGTATCTGGCCGCGCATGGCTATCGTGTCTTGCCGGTCAACCCCGTCCTCAAGGAAGTGCTGGGCATGCCGTGTTATCCGGATCTCGATGCGGCTGACAAGGCGGCCCGCGCAGAGACGGGCGCGGGCATCGACCTGGTGGATGTCTTTCGCGCATCCGAGCACGTGCCCGCCCTTGTCGACGACGTGATCCGGCTGAAGATTCCCTATCTCTGGCTGCAGGACGAGGTGGTGAACGACGAGGCCGTGGCGCGGGCGCGCGCGGCGGGCGTCAAGTGCGTTCAGAACGACTGCGTCTACCGGCAGCACATGGCACGGCCCGGGCTGCGCGCGCCGTAGTAACCCGCCAAATCCTTTGCCACCTTCGTCCGGTAGACTGAGTCCAATAGTCAGGAGTCGGTGTTCCCGCCTATGCGAGCCTTCCGCTTTTGCTCTGTGTTGTTGTTTTTCTGCGCCTCCAGCCTTTTTGCGCTGCCCTTCTCCAACTCGGCCGAAGCGCCGCATGTGCACGTGCAGTTGGTCACCCCCGATGACCAGATCTATCCGGGCGGTGCGAACAGGGTCGGGCTCTACTTCAAGCTCGAACAGGGCTGGCACGTTTACTGGAAGAATGCGGGAGACTCCGGCGAGCCGCCGCGCATTCACTGGACGCTGCCCGAGGGCGTGACCGCGGGGCCCATGCAGTTTCCCGCGCCCAGGCGTCTGCCCCTGGGGCCGCTCATGGACTTTGGCTATGAAAACGAAGTTTTGTTTCCCCTCAGGCTCGACGTGGCGCCCACGGTGAAGCAGGGCAAGGCGGTGCTCCATGCCAAGGTGAGCTGGCTGGTGTGCCGCGAGGTGTGCATTCCCGGTAAGGCGGAGTTGGAGACCACGCTGGGGATGCTGGCGACGGCGCCGCCGGCGGAGTCGGGCTCGGCGCTCGATGCCGACCTGATGACCCGCTATGAGAAGCTGCTGCCCAAGCCGCTGCCGCCCGCCGACAAGGCTGTGTTTCAAGCGACGAAGAGCGGTTTCCGGTTTGCCGTGGAAACCGGGCAGCGGGAACGGCAGGCAATCTTCTTTCCCGACGAGCAGTACATCCTGAGCAATCCGGCGAAGCAGAAGCTCATCCCCACGGCGAAAGGCGTGATTCTGGAGCTGACCAAGGACCCCGACCTGGCCGCGGCGCCTGCGCAGTTGAAGGGCGTGCTGGAACTGGCCGGCGGGCGCGCTTATGAAATTGCCGCGCAGCCTGGTGTGGTGCACGCAGGCGGCTTCGAGTTCTTCTGGCTCCCGCTTCTGCGCACGGCGGCACTGGCATTTTTGGGCGGGCTGCTGTTGAACCTGATGCCCTGCGTTTTTCCGGTTCTCTTCCTCAAAGGACTGGCGCTGGTCAACTCCGGCAACGAGGACCGGCGCAAGCTGCGCGCGCACGGTCTGGTCTACGCCGGCGGGATTCTGGTTTCCTTCTGGGTGCTGGTGGCTGTGCTACTTGGTTTGCGCGCGGCCGGGGCCAGCCTGGGCTGGGGATTCCAGTTCCAGTCGCCGGTGTTTCTGGCGCTGATGGCGGGGCTGCTTTTCTTTCTGGGATTGTCGCTGGCCGGTCAGTTTGAGATGGGCCTGTCGCTGACCAGCGCGGGCGGCGGACTGGCGGCGAAGCAAGGCTATACGGGCAGCTTTTTCACCGGCGTGCTGGCCGTGGTGGTGGCCACACCCTGCACGGCACCGTTTATGGGCGCGGCTATCGGTTATGCGCTGGCGCAGTCGGCTGGAGTCACGTTCACAGTGTTCACGGCGCTGGCGCTGGGACTGGCCGCGCCCTATGTGGCGCTCACATTGCAGCCGGCGTGGACGCGCTGGCTGCCCAAGCCGGGTGTCTGGATGGAAGTGCTCCGCCAGGCCGTCTCCGTGCCCATCTTCCTTACCGTCATCTGGCTCTTGTGGGTACTCACGCAGGCCTACGGGGCGGGAACGCTGGCCGTGGTGCTGCTGAGTTTTCTGTTGCTGGCCATGGCTGGCTGGTTCCTGGGCCGCTGGCCGGCAAGGCGCTGGGCCATGGCTGCTGCTGCGGCGCTGGTGCTGGCCTCCGTGGCGCTGGCGTGGCGCTCGCCCCGGTTTGCCGCGCAGCCGGCGCCGGCAAGCTCCAATGACCGTGCTTCGATTGCCGAGTGGCATCCGTGGTCGCAGGCTACGGTGGACCGGCTGGTGGCGGCGGGAAGGCCGGTGTTTGTGGACTTCACGGCGAGCTGGTGCCTGAGCTGCCAGGTGAACGAGCGCGTGGCGCTGGAACGGCCCGAGGTGAAGCAGGCGCTTGCCCAGCACGGGGTGGTGCTGCTGAAAGCTGACTGGACGCGGCACGACGAGGCCATAACCAAAGCGCTCACGGCGATGAACCGCAGCGGCGTGCCCGCCTACGCGCTCTATCTTCCGGGTGAGAGCCAGCCGCTGATGCTGCCCGAGGCGCTGACGCCGGGCATCGTGCTGGAGGCGCTCGACAAGGTGCCGAAACAGTAAAGTGTGGTCGCGAGAACGGTGGAGCCTGCCGGGCGGAAGAACGGCCGCGCGATACCATGCTTGCCGGGACCGTGCTGGCCAACCATGTCGCGCTTGCGACGCGAGACGTCAAGCACCGCGACGAGATTACAAGGCGGCCGTCAATCCGTGGGCATGCGCTGAGTGGGCGAGGACCGGAAAGACCTTTGGCTAGCGTCTCTCTCTCCCATGTTCTGGAATCTCGAGACACAAGACAGTGAACAGGCGGCGGGGCGTGCGGGCCGGCTTCCTCCATCATGGCGGCGCATATGCCGGACGAGCGCGGGCGGCAAATCGGAATCTCTTGCAGAAACCGGCCCTCAGGGTGCATCCTTGCCCTGATATGAAAGCCATCCAGATATGCGAAACAGGCGGGCCTGAGGTGCTGACCCTGGCTGAGTTGCCCATTCCCGAGCCGGGTCCAGGTCAGGTGTTGATCCGCGTAGAGGCTGTGGGGGTCAACTTTATCGAGATCTACTTCCGCAAGGGCGTGTACAAGGCGGCTTTGCCCATGACGCTGGGCAGTGAAGCCGCGGGCACGGTGGAGGAACTAGGGCCGGGGGTTAGCGGCTTCGAAGCTGGTGACGCAGTGGCCTCTGTCTCCGTGCTGGGCAGCTACGCGGAGTATGCGCTTGTACCCGCGGCGCAACTGGTGAAAGTGCCGGCGGGACTGAGCATGGAACAGGCTGCGGCCGCCATGCTCCAAGGTATGACGGCGCACTATCTCGCCTACTCTACCTTCCCGCTCAAAGCCGGCGATACGGCGCTGGTACACGCGGGCGCGGGAGGCGTGGGGCTGCTGCTTACGCAAATGGCTTCGCGCCTGGGCGCGCGGGTCATCACGACGGTTTCCACCAAAGCCAAGGCCGAGCTCTCTCGCGAAGCGGGAGCCAGCGAGGTGATTCTGTATACAGAGAAGGATTTCGAGACGGAAGTGAAGCGTCTGACTGACGGAAAGGGCGTGGATGTGGTCTATGACTCCGTAGGCAAGACGACCTTTGAGCAGAGCCTGAATTGCCTCAGACCGCGCGGCACGCTGGCGTTGTTTGGCGCCTCCAGCGGACCGGTGCCGCCGTTTGACCTGATTCAGTTGAGCAGCAAGGGTTCACTCTTTATCACGCGGCCCACGTTATGGCACCATGTGACCACACGGCAGGAACTGGAATGGCGCGCAGGCGATGTGATGAGCTGGGCGGTAAAGGGTAAGCTGAAACTTCGCACCGAGCTCATGTATCCGCTGGCCGAAGCAGCCCACGCGCACATCGATCTCGAAAATCGCGCCACCACGGGCAAGCTTTTGCTGGAGCCTTAGGAGCAGATCGCAGTTCATAGCATCAGTCTTTGGTTGCCATCACCGGGAGGAAAACCTCCGCCATTCAGGCGGACAGATCCCGGCATTCGCACCAAGGGATGCCGGCTTGATAAAAGCGACATGGTTTGGGGCTTGCGAATGAAAGTCCGGAGCGCAGACGGTTCCGGGATGGGAGTCGCAGCGCGCGCGGGCCGGTTGGAGAAGGTGTGGCAAGCGCTATGAATCCGCTTCGCCTTGTCCTGTAGCGCTGCAAGCTTGCCGATTCCGGAGAACCACAATATGACTCAACAACAAGGGGGAAAGAGATGAAAACCCTATACTTTCGATCAGCAATTTCGGCCATTCTTCTGTTGGGCATAGGGCCAGCGGCCGCGCATGCGCAAGGGGCGGGCGCTAAAAATCTTGCGCAGCCTTTTTATGTTGACGCGCGTTCCGGGTCGCAACACCTCTCGCTCGATGGGGCCTGGCAGCTTGGCTATCGCGATGACGCGGTCGCCGCGGTCGCCGACCTCGATCAGCAGAAGTGGATCAAGGCGGACGTGCCCGTCTCCGTCCAGTGGGCGCTCTACCAGGACGGCGTGCTTCCTTATCCCTACGCGCACCTGAACACGCAGAAGTATAAATGGGTGCCGGAGAAGGTGTGGTACTACCGGCGGCATTTCAACGTGCCTGCCACGGCCGCAGAGGACTACGACTTTCTCTGCTTCGACGGCGCCGGCTACTACACCCGCATCTGGATCAACGGCGAACTGGTGGGCGCGCATGCGGGACTGTTTGGCGGGCCTGTTGTTGAGGTCGGAAAGTACCTTCACCCCGGCCAGTCCAACGACATGGTGGTCGAGGTGAAGGCCGGCAGTTACGGCCAGTCGAAGTGGGACCCGGACAACCTGGGCGACGGCAAGGTGGCCGTCCCTTGGGGCCTGGCCGGCGGCAGTACTTACGTGACGGGCGCCAGCGACATCAACTACCGCGAGATCGAGCCGCTGGGCATTTGGCAGAGTGTGCGTCTGGAGATGACGCCCAAGGTGCACCTGGAACGGCCATTTCTGGTGACGCAGAAAGCGTCAGATGCAAGCGCGGCGTTGCAGCTCAAGGTTGAACTTTTGGATCACGCTATTGCCCTGGGCACCGATCTGACCAAGGAATACGGCACCCTGCGCGATGGGTCCAAGGCAGAGTTGGGCGAGAAAGGTCTTTCGCTCGAGATGGAGATGACGCCCACGGCTGGGGCCGGAGCGGTCTTGAAAAAGTCCTGGCCGGTGGAAAGCTGGAAGGGGCGCAACTGGATCAAGGAAGAGGTCGAGGTTCCGAATCCGCGGCTCTGGTGGCCCAACGGCATGGGCGAACCCAACCTCTATCGCGTGTCACTGATTCTGCTCAAGGACCAGAAGCCTATCGACCGCATTGAGTTCGACTACGGCATCCGCACCATCGAGCGCGTGGCCACTCCCGGCCCACAGACCCAGGACCGGTGGGAAAACTGGCAGTTTGTCATCAACGGCCGCAAGATTTTCATGAAGGGTATGAACTGGGCATGGCCGCTCGATGTGCTGCTCCATCTGCCTGCCGCCAAGTACCAGTGGTTGCTGGACGAGGCCAAGGCCGCGCACATCCAGATGCTGCGCGTGTGGGGCGGCGGCAACACCGAAACCGACGACTTTTATCGCATCTGCGACCAGCTCGGCATCCTGGTGTGGGAAGACTTTCCCATCGGCAACACCGAAGCGCCTGATCTGCCCCAGAACATATGGGAGGCGCAGGTTCTGCAGAACATCTTCCGCCTGCGCAACCACACTTCGCTGGCGGTCTGGTGCGGCGGCAACGAGTTCAACCCCTACACGCCGGGTAATACGGCCATGGAGGGCATCATCGAGCGCGACGTGCGCGACTTCGATCCCTCGCGCATGTTCATCCGCACCACCCCCGATCCCGGCGACGTGCATATTTACTACGACCAGGATCCAACCTGGTATCTGCACCGCTACCAGACCGTGCCCTATATCAGCGAAACCGGCGTCTATAACATGCCCGACGCCGAATCCATCACTCAGGTCGTCAATCCCGCTGAGCTCAAGGGCGGCTTCAATCACATCTTCGATAAGGACTACATGGAGACTCATCCCGAGTTTATCCACCACATGCTCGAGTACCAGGGCGGCGAGCCGCGCACCCTGCTCAACCGCGCCTACCAGTTCGACGACATGGCCAAGGTCGATCTGAAGGGATTCACCCAGGCCTCGCAGATGGCCGCGGCGGAGTTCACGCAGGTGATGGCCGACCTGACGCAGGCCAACTACCCGGTGACCGCGGGCCTGATGCCGTGGTCCTTCACCGTGCCTTGGCCGATTCAGTTCTTCATGTTTGTGGACGGGCTGGACCAGCCGACGTCGTCGTATTACGCTATCAAGCGCGTCTACGAGCCCACGCACGTCGTCGTCAAGCTCACGGAGATGGTGTGGGGCAAGGGCGAAAATGTGCCGATTGACGTGGCCATGATCCAGGCCCCGCCCACGGCGCTCGACGGGGTTCGCGTTACTGTGCATGTCCTCGACCCGGACTTCCAGTCCGTTTGGACCCGGACTGAGACCATGACCGTGCCCGCGGGGCCATCCGCCAAGAGCATCGCCTTGGGTTCGTTTACGATCCCCGGCAGCTTCGAAGACAAATTCTTCTTTATCGTGGCAGAGGCCAGGAGCGCCGCGG
This sequence comes from Acidobacteriota bacterium, assembly GCA_021846985.1. GTDB lineage: Bacteria > Acidobacteriota > Terriglobia > Terriglobales > Acidobacteriaceae > Telmatobacter. Next base: position 43,027 of record JAJZVX010000026.1, read on the forward strand.
GCAAGCTGCTTTCGCGTTCGGTCTACATGCCGCGCTGCCTGAAGATGATGGACGATCCCGCGTTCCGCGCCAAGTACCGCGGTTCGCCGCAGCCTTCCATTCGGCTGGTGAATGGTCCGTGGCTGCGGCCGCAGGTGGCTGCTCACGCCACCCGCCTTGAGATCAAGGTGCTCTCGCAAAAGAAGGCGGCCAACGGCGAAAGTGTCATCCGCGTGGAGGTGCGCAACACCGGCAAGCTTCCGGCGCTGGATGCGCACGTCAACATCGCCGGAGCCAACCGCACCTTCTACGGCACCGATAACGATATGTGGCTGGAGCCGGGCGAAGCGCGCACCCTTGATTACACCGTGCGCTGGAACGATCCGGCCACGCGCGCCGGCGCCAAGGTGACGCTGGATGCGTGGAACGCGGCGGCGCAGGAGGCTGCCATCCCGGCCATCAAATAGGCGTATACCCGGCCGGGGTGTTCACACTTGGCCGAACTCGCACAGGGTCTGGACATGCAACTTCCTGTCCTGACCCTGTGTTTTCAAATTGTGTTCTCTTCAGATGCGCACGTCCGTGTGCGCTTCTTCCTCCGGCGCCTTTTCCAACTCCAGTTCGAAGGCCGGTTTGGGCAGCCTGCCCATCCAGTTGGCCCAGCCCCAGAAGATGGCCGTGGTGGAAGTCAACAGTCCTGCCACGGTGCCGATCACACGCGGGTCGTAGCGTATTGAGGCGATGCCGGCCCCCATCATCGAGGCCATCATCATTGTCCAGGTCAGCGTATCGATGGTCGAGAAGACGCGCCCCCGATAGCGGTTGGGCACCGTGCGCAGCAGATACGAATAGTTGAGAACGGAGTTGATGGCCATCACCGAGCGCGAGAGAAAGATGAAGGCCAGTGCCCAGAAGAAGTTCTGCGCGCGGCTGAAAAGAACATAGGTAACTCCGTACGCCACGAAGTTGACAAAGACGGTCACCTTGTAAGCGGGAAAGGAGAGGCGGCGGCCCAGCCAGTTGGCGAAGATGCCGCCGGTGAGCAGCCCCAGGCCGGCGCAGCCCCAGATCATGCCGATTCCGGCAGCGCCGCGGTTGAAGACCACTTCGCCGAAGAGGGTGAAGAGGATCTGCGCCGCGCCTCCTCCGGTGGCCCAGCCCACCGAGAGCAGCGCAATGGCCAGCACCAGCGGCACGGAGCGCATGTAGCGGAGGCCCTCGCGGTATTCGTCGAAGGGATGGGTTTGCTGGTGCCGGGGGTGGGTCCGGTGCGGAGCGCGAAACCCGTGCACATCGGGGGCGCGCAGGTGGGCCACGCACCAAGCCGAGAAGAGAAACGAAAGCGCGTTGAAGACGAAGGCCCATTTATAGCCGAGCGCCACTACGGTAGCTCCAAGAAAAGTGCCGACCGTCAGGTTCATCCACTGCGTGGTCTGGGTGAGCGAGTTGGCGGTGTGAATCTCGCGGGCGTTGGCGATGGTGGGCAGAATGGAGGAGCGGCCCGCCGAGAAAAATGGCGATGCCGCCATGAGCAGCGCGCTGAATGCGTATAGAACCCAAATCCGGTGCGAGCTGAGCGCCAGGATGAAGCCCAGCGCGATGAAGGCGCGTAGCAGATCGCTGGCAATCATAATCTGCTTGCGGTCGAAGCGGTCCAGCAGCACCCCGGCGATCGGCCCCACGGTGATGGCGGGAATAGCGCGCGCCAGCAGCACGCCGGTGACCACCATGCCGGAGTGGGTCAGGTCCATGGCCAGTGCAAAGACCGCGATGTTGTTAAAGTTGTCGCCGATCTCGCTGACAATCTGGCCGCTCCACAGGAAGCGGTAGTTCCGGTTCAGACGGAGAAGCTGGAGGAATTCATTCATGCGGAGGCAAAGCGGCGCATGGAATAAGTTCACCTGACAACGGCGCGCCGTCTGGTCTCTTTGAGCGTATCAAAGACCGCCGAAGGCAAAGGCCGGGCGTCTCACGTCCGGAAGGGGTTCTCGCTCATCAGGTGCCGCTGCAAATCTTCGGGGTGGCTGCAATGCGCAAAGGCTGTTTCACGCGCGATGCGTCCGGCGCGTACCAGTTCGGCCAGCGACTGCTCCATGGTCATCATCCCTTCGGCCCGGCCGGTCTCGATGTTGGCGCGAAGCTGGTGATCGTTGCCGCGGCGGATGAGGTTGCGCATGGCGGGGGTAGCCACCAGAACCTCCACCGCCGGGTAGCGCCCCGCGCCGTTTGCCGCGGGCAGAAGCTGTTGCGAGATCACCGCCAGCAGGGCCAGCGAAAGCTGTTGACGAATCTGCGCCTGGTAGCCGGTGGGGAAGCTGTCCAGGATGCGCGAAACGGTTTGAGCCGCATCGTTGGTGTGCAGGGAGGTTAGCACCAGGTGTCCTGTTTCGGCCGCGGTCAGCGCCGCGGCCATGGTTTCCGGGTCGCGCATCTCGCCTACCAGAATCACGTCGGGATCTTGGCGCAGGACGGCGCGTACGGCCTGCGCAAAACTTGGCGTGTCGTAGCCCAATTCGATTTGTTCCACGAGCGATTTACGATTGGCGTGCTGGTACTCCACCGGATCTTCGATGGTGATGATGTGGTCGCGGCGGCTGGCGTTGATGCGGTCGATGAGTGCGGCCATCGTCGAGCTTTTGCCGCAGCCTGTAGAGCCGGTGAGCAGCACCAGTCCCTGGCGGCGGTCGGCCAGCATGCCCAGCGAGGGCGGCAGATGCAGCGACTCCAGCGTGGGAGTCTGCGGCGGCAACAACCGGATGGAAGCCGCCAGGGTGCCGCGCTGGAAGTGGAAGTTGGCGCGGAAGCGCCCCAGTGTGCCGCGCACAAAACAAAAATCCATGTACTTGCGCCGCTGCAGCTCTTCGGCCTGGCTGGCGGTCAGCAGAGGCATGAGCATGCCGCGGATGGCTTCCGCCGAAAGCGCCGGGCCGGCGCCGGCCGCCAGAGCTCCATTTACGCGCATGGTGGCCGGTGAGCCCGCCACCAGAATGAGGTCTGACGCGTGGTTCTGCAGCGCCGCGGTAAGAAGCCGGTCGATCGAGCGCATTTCGCCAGGGCGCGCGCCGGCTACGGAGCGGTTCAGTTCGTCCACCAGCCTTGAGAGTTCGTTCTCGCTCTCGCTCATAGGCAAATCATAGGTTTTCGGCCTTGGCGCTGCAAAGATGAAATGGAGCGAACCGGGCACAACCGGCACGCGGGCCTTTGCAGCCGGCCGAGCGGTTCGCCGCAATCCGGTAGGCTGGTGTTAGTCTTCAGGCGATGGGAATGGGAGGACAGATGGCGGAAGTCGATCCAGGAGGGCAGAAAAGCGCGGGCCGGGTGGCTCTGGTCACCGGCGGCGGCAGCGGCATTGGCCGGGCGGTGGCGCGGGCACTGCACGGCGCGGGGTACGCAGTGGTTGTGGCGGGCCGGCGCGCGGCGCAGCTCGAGGAGACGGTGGCGCTGGCCGGATCGAGTGGCCCTCGGATGGTTGCCGTGGCCGCGGACGTGTGCCATCCCGATTCCGTCCAAGCTCTCTTTGTCCGTATCCGCGAGGAGTTTGACCGCCTCGATCTGCTCTTTAACAACGCCGGCGCCAACGCCCCGGCCACGCCCATCGAAGAGGTGGGTTACGAGCAATGGCGGGCCGTGGTCGATGCGAATTTGACCGGCGCCTTCCTCTGCGCGCAGCAGGCGATCCTCCTGATGAAAGCGCAAAGGCCGCGCGGCGGGCGCATCATCAATAACGGCTCCATCTCCGCCCAGGTTCCGCGTCCCCACGCCGCGCCCTACAACGTCACCAAGCACGCCATCACCGGCCTGACCAAAAGCATCGCGCTCGATTGCCGCAAATTCGACATTGCCTGCGGCCAGATCGACATTGGCAACGCCGCCACCGACATGAGCGAGCGCCTTGCAGTGGCCGCCCTGCAGGCCAATGGCGAGTATGCCGCGGAGCCGCGCATCGACGTGAAGCACGTGGCCGATGCGGTGCTCTACATGGCGGGCCTGCCGCTCGAAGCCAATGTGCCGTTCCTCACCGTGATGGCTACGAAGATGCCTTTCGCCGGGCGTGGCTAACCTACGCGTGTGGAGCGTTGACACACGCGGTTTATGCGTGCTTCACTTCCTACTGCCAAGAATCCGGGACGTGAAAGGATGCGATGCGTTCCCGCACACGGATGGTATCTCCGTTTTTGTTTGCCAGCCTGTTTCCCTTTGCTCTGGGCGCCTGGGCGGATGGCGTAAAAATCATCTCGGTGCGGGATGGAGAGATCACACTGAGCAATCTGCTGGGTATAAGCTGGCGATTGATGGAGAAGGCGGCTGTTATGGCCTCGGCACATTCTGCGTAAACGGCATGAAGATGGACGGCACGCTGGGCAGCTTTCTGAAAGAAGACAACGACTGCCCCCGGCCGCAGGGGCGATCGACGGCCAATCCGCCGCCGCAAGTGCGTGGCGCTACGATCCGGGCAGCCAAATTCTTACCGTCCACTACCAGCACCGCCAGCCGACCCTGTACATTGAAGTCCACTCGAAGTGAAGGCAGATACCAAAACTGCTTCCTCAGCGGCGCATTTTCGAGCCTTCACGCGCGTTCTCTTCATCTATGTTCGTAGCTATGACACAAACCAACACGCACGTTCTTCGCACCCTCGGCAACTCGGACATGGCTCTCACGTCCATAGGCTTTGGCGCGTGGGCCATTGGGGGCGGCAACTGGGAGTTTGGCTGGGGACCGCAGGACGACAACCAGTCCATTGCCGCCATTCACCGCGCCCTCGACCTGGGCGTCAATTGGATCGACACGGCCGCCATCTACGGCCTTGGCCGCTCGGAAGAGGTCGTTGGCCGCGCCCTCCAATCGACGTCTCACAAACCCTACGTATTCACGAAGTGCTCCATGCGCTGGCACGCCGACCGGTCGATCTATCGCTCGCTGAAGGCCGCCTCATTGCGCGAGGAGGTGGAGAACTCGCTTCGCCGCCTGGGTGTGGAGACTATCGACCTATACCAGATTCACTGGCCCAACCCCGAGGAGGAGATCGAGGAAGGCTGGGAGGCGCTGGCGCGTTTTCGGGAGGAAGGCAAGGTGCGCTGGATTGGCGTCTCCAACTTCTCTGTGGAACAGATGAAGCGCGCCCTCAGAATTGCACCCATTACCAGCCTGCAACCGCCCTACTCCATGCTGAGGCCGACCATCGAGCAGGAAATTTTGCCGTTTGTCCAGAAGAACGGCATCGGCGTGATCAACTATTCCCCCATGGTCTCCGGCCTGCTTACCGGCAAGATGACTGCCGAGCGCATTGCGGCTTTTCCCGCTGACGACTGGCGCAGCCGGAACGTTGAGTTTCAGGAGCCCCGGCTCAGCCGCAACCTGCGGTTGGTCGAACTGCTCCGTCAGATGGGCCGGTCCCGCGGCGTGGGCCCCGGCGTGGTGGCTGTGGCGTGGACTCTTCATCATTCCGCCATCACCGCAGCCATTGTGGGGGGGCGGAGCCCCGAACAGGTCGAAGGAATGGCGCCGGCGCTCGAATTCCGGTTGAGCGAAGAAGAGTTCGCAGAGATCAACGGCTTCCTGTCCGCCAACCCGGTGTGAGCGTGCTCATGCAGAGCGCGGAAAAAACGCCCTGGCCAAGGCCAGGGCGTTTTTTCTGGAGGATCAGCCGGTCTACATGGCGGCCACAAAGTCGGGAATGACCGAAGCAGCGTGCATCTGAAGCAGTTGGGTGAGGCGCGCGGCCATGGCGATATACATGGTAGCGGCGCGAAAAGCATTCACGCGGACGCCTTCGCTGGCTTGCGTAAATCCGTACTGCGCCAGCGCCATCAGGACGCACACCCGAATCTGCATGGCGTCGCTGCGAAGGGTCTCCAGTAGCACCCGATCAACCGCTTCGGAGTTTCTGGCGGCGTAGTCGGCCATTTCAAGCATAACGCGGGCATTCTGGTGCATGACCCACAGGCCCTTCGGACCCTCCATGCGCTTCCACGCCTCCTCGGGCGTGATGCTGATCTCTTCTTTCCAGAGAAAATGCTCGCTGACTTCGCGCGCGCTCCACTCGGGGCGCAGACGCGCCAAGAGCGAATCCCATGACATCACATTTCTGCGCCGGAGTCTGATGCGCCAATAGCCCAGGTAAACTGCAGCGGCCACTATCGCCGCGACTTGAAGAAAGGGCAGGATCATTGGTTATCCTTACGGCGGGATTTGGTAACCATCAATCCCGTCAAAACACCCCGGCTTATTCTGGCCGTACTCCCTACTAGTAGCAGAAAACTCTCCATTTGTGGACTGAAATTTTGCCTCTCGGCCTCTTTTGTTGCAAACGCAAGTACCCAATACAATAATGCACCTAAGTAACTAAAGGCGCCGATTTCGTCGAGCCGATGGTATTCCACTCCAACGGCCTGGTGCGTATGGACGATGGCGATTGACAGCGAAACAATGGAATAGAAGCCGAGGCCCGTGGCGATTTGCAATTCACGATGATGCCAGCCGATGGCCAGCATCTGGCTGAACCCTGCCATGGCCAGAAACACCACAACTCGCAGAATGGCAAAGGTTTGCTGCAGGCGGAAGAAGTACATTCCCTGGGGAGTGAGATGGCCGGGCAGCGTGAATCCGGCCACCGGCCAGAGCAGGAGCCCTACCACTGCGATCAGGAGGGCGATGGCAATCCAGGATTGCCGGGGGAGTGAATTACGAATCGGCCGCAGCACCGACCAGAAAAGCTCTACCAGCAGCGCGAAGATCATGGCCGCGTCGATGACCATTTGCGCTTCGTAAAGCCCAAAAGGAGCGGCCAGCCCGCGAGATTGGATGAGGAAAAAGCCCGTATCGCTCAGCAGGCTCCAGCATACATACCCGAAAAAAGCCGGCAGGGCACGATAAACACGCTTTTTGGCCAGCAGCACAACCAAAATGGTTTCGGCCGCTACACCACATCCAGCCAGTAGCGAATCAAGCACTCGCCATGCCTCCTGCGCCGAAAGAGACAGCAGTCCCTACAGCTCACACTCTATCAGGAAGCACGAATTGTGGTCGGCGCCGGTGGCTGCGCCTTATGCCGGGAAAGACCTGAGATTCGCCGGCGGCACGGTGGGCGGCAGCGGGGGCACGATAACCGGGCTCATGTCAGCTACAGTTTGGTTCGCCGACGGCACGGTGGGCGGCAACGGGGGCACGATAACCGGGCTCATGTCAGCTACGGTTTGGTTTGCCGACGGCACAGTGGGCGGCAGCGGGGGCACAATGACCGGGCTCATGTCAGCTACAGTTTGGTTTGCCGACGGCACAGTGGGCGGCAACGGGGGCACGATAACCGGGCTCATGTCAGCTACGGTTTGGTTCGCCGACGGCACAGTGGGCGGCAACGGGGGCACAATGACCGGGCTCATGTCAGCCACAGTTTGGTTTGCCGACGGCACGGTGGGCGGCAGCGGGGGCACGATGACCGGGCTCATGTCAGCCACAGTTTGGTTCGCCGACGGCACAGTGGGCGGCAGCGGGGGCACAATGACCGGGCTCATGTCAGATCG
>JAJZVX010000027.1 GCA_021846985.1 Acidobacteriota bacterium
CTTCTCGCGAACCGCATCGGCCGCCACGCGGCCCGCGCGATCCGCCTTGGCGGCCAGGTTGAGCTCTTCCAGCTCCTCGTAGGACAGAGCAAGAAAATTACGGTACTCAGTGGACATGGGTCTCCTTTTGTGGCTGGAATCAAGCTGCAACCCCGGCAATGGCTGGGACAGACGGCAGATGGGGATAAGTTGAATCCAGGGTTGCGCGGCATGGCCGCGTATAGGGAGATTGTACTTCGTGATCCCCGGCAAACCGCGGGCGGCCGGGAAACCCGCGAACTGGACTGACAAGCAAAAGCTAGCCGGGCGCGGCGCAAAGCCCCCTTTCTCCGTCTCCTGGAGTAATCTTGATGGTCAGGAGTCACCTCAAGCTCATGCGCAAACTGTACCGGTTCTCATGCGCCGTTCCTTTGGTCGTTGCCCTGATTTTCTCCGTCGCCCATGCCCAGAAGCTCTCACCCGATGCCTCCGGAGAAGATTTCGTACGGTCCCACTACACGAAATACGAGTTCCGCATTCCGATGCGGGACGGCAAGCGGCTCTTTACCGCTGTTTATGTGCCCAAAGCGAGCGCATTTCCGTCCGAGCCCGGGCCCTATCCCATTCTGATGGACCGAACGCCGTACAGCGTGGCGCCGTATGGCGAAGACCAGTATCCGAAGCACCTGGGCCCTTCGGAGGAGTTCCAGAAAAGCGGTTACATCTTTGTCTACCAGGATGTGCGGGGCCGCTGGATGAGCGAGGGCGACTTTGTGGAGATGCGCCCGCATATCGACAACAAGCAGTCACCAAAGGACGTGGACGACGCCTCGGACACCTACGACACAATCGACTTCCTCCTCAAGCACGTGCCTAATCACAACGGCAAGGTGGGAATCTGGGGAATCTCCTACCCCGGATTCTTCACCTCGGCGTCGATGATCGATTCCCACCCTGCGCTGGTGGCGGCCAGCCCGCAGGCGCCCATGACCGATTTGTTCCTGGGCGACGATGCCTACCATGGCGGAGCATTCATGCTGGCGGCGAACTTCGGCTTTTACGTCTTCTTCAAGCCGAACCGGAATCCGGAGGAGCCCAAGCCGAGCCTCCGCTTTGATTTCGGCACACACGACGGCTACAAGTTCTATCTGAACGCCGGCAGCATCGAGAATCTGAACCGGGCTTTCCTGAAGGACAGCAATTGGCTCTTCAACGACCAGGAGCGGCACTGGACCTACGACAGCTACTGGCAGGCGCGCGACCTTTCGCAGCACATGAAGAATGTGCGCTGCGCGGTGCTGGTGGTGGGTGGCTGGTTTGATGCCGAAGACCTGAGCGGCCCCTACAAAACTTTCTACGCCATCTCGAAGTTCAATCCGGAGACGCCGGTCACGTTCGTCGAGGGGCCGTGGGTGCATGGCGGCTGGGCGCGCGGCGACGGCGATCATCTGGGCGACGTGCAATTCAACTCAAGGACAAGCGAGTACTTCAGGGCCGACATCCAGTTTCCGTTTTTCGAGCATTATCTGAAGGGCAAAGGCAAGGCGCTGCCCAAGGCCGTTGTCTTTGAGACGGGAACGAACGTATGGCAGCGGTTCGATGCCTGGCCCCCCAAGGCGGCCACGGCAAAGACGCTCTATTTTCACGCTGACGGCAAGCTGAGTTTTAATCCGCCCACCGAGGAAAAAAGCGCGGACGAATACGTGAGCGACCCCAGCCGGCCCGTGCCCTTTGCGGGTTACGTGACTGACACAGTGCCGCAGCGCTACATGGTGGACGACCAGCGATTCGCCGGCACGCGTCCGGACGTGCTGGTGTATGAGACCGATCCGCTGAAGGAAGATGTGACCATCGCGGGACCGATTTCGCCCCGATTGAAGGTGGCCAGCACGGGAACAGACTCGGACTTCGACGTGAAACTGATCGACGTCTATCCGGACGACTACCCGGACCCCGATCCGAGCCTGAACGGCAACAAGCGCATTCTGGGCGTGCCCCCTCTACAGATGGGCGGCTACGAACAGTTGCTGCGCGGCGAGCCGTTCCGCGCCAAGTTCAGAAAGAGCTGGGAGAAACCGGAGCCGCTGGTCCCCGGCCAGCAGACCGAGATCGACTTTACGATGCCGGATCTTTTTCACACCTTCCGTCGCGGCCATCGGATCATGGTGCAGGTGCAAAGCTCGTGGTTCCCGCTGACCGACCGGAATCCGCAGACCTTTACGGATATTCCGAACGCGCGGCCCGAGGATTTCAAGAAAGCGACCGAGACTGTTTTTCACCAGAAGGATGCGGCCAGCGGGGTTGAAGTGCTGGTGCTGCCTAACCCCTAATCTCGACCAGGGGCGGCGCGCAGAGGAAGATCCGCTCAAGATGGCGGTGCTTTCTTCGTCCGCCCCTTCCAATGAGGAACTCCATGTTTGTTCGCAAGCTTCCAGTTGTTTTGCCGTGGGCGGCTCTGCTGCTTTTGGTTGCCGCGCCCGCGATACATGCCGAAGAGGGCATGTGGACCTTCGATAACCCGCCGTTGAAAGATTTGGCGGCCAAGTACAACTTCCATCCCACGCAAGCATGGCTGGACCACCTGCGCCTGTCGAGCGTACGCCTCAACGACGGCGGGTCGGGCTCGTTCGTGAGCCCCGACGGACTGCTGCTGACCAATCACCACGTGGCGCGAGGCCAGTTGCAGAAGAACTCGACGGCCGAACACGACTATCTGCGCGACGGCTTTTATGCCGCAACGCCGGACCAGGAGATGAAGTCGCCCGACCTCGAAGTGAACGTGCTCGAGAGCATGGAGAACGTAACCGCGCGCGTGCAGGGAGCCGCCAGGGGTATCACGAACGAAGCCAAGGCGCTGCAAGCCCGCGACGCCGAGATTGCGGCCATTGAGAAGGAAAGCAAAGAGAAGACGGGATTGCGCTCCGACGTAGTCTCGCTTTACCAGGGCGGGGAGTACTGGCTTTACCGTTACAAGGCTTACACCGACGTGCGCCTGGTGTTTGCGCCGGAGCAGCAGGCAGCCTTCTTTGGCGGTGACCCGGATAACTTCACTTATCCGCGCGATGACCTGGATATGGCCCTGTTCCGCGTCTATGACAACGGCAAGCCGCTGCACACCGCGAACTACCTGAAGTGGAGCCCCAAAGGGGCCGCGCCGGGCGAACTGGTCTTCATCTCCGGCAATCCCGGCGCAACCTCGCGTCAGGATACGGTGGCCGAGTTGCTGATGGAACGCGACGTGAGAGAGCCGGCCATTATCGAATATCTGCAGCGCCGCATCGCTACGGCGCAGGCCTTCGCCGCGCAGGGACCGGAACAGGCGCGCGAAGTTGGCAGCACCATCTTCTTCCTGCAGAACAGCCTCAAGGTCTACCAGGGCCGCGCCGAAGCGCTGGCCGACAAGGCGATCCTCGCCAAGAAAGAGGCCGAGGAGAAGGACTTTCGCGAGAAGGTGGACGCCAATCCGGAGTGGAAGAAGGAGTATGGCGGAGCCTGGGATACAATCGCCCGCGTGGAGGAGCAACTGAAGCCGGAGTTCAACGTGCAGATGTATCGCCGGACCGACAGCCGCCTGTTCACGATTGCGCTGCAGATCGTGCAGTACGTGACGGAAATCAAGAAGCCCGACGGCGACCGGCTGGACGGGTTCCACGACGCCGGCCTCAGTTCGCTGCGCTATCAGATGCTTTCCCCCGCGCCCATCTATCCCGCCACGGAAAAGCTCTATATGTCCTCGGCGCTGCAACTGGCAGAGCAAAAACTGGGCCAGAACGACGCATACGTGCAGGCTATTCTGCAGGGCGGCAAAGTAGACAAGACGGTTGACGGGCTGGTGGACGGAACCAAGCTCGGCGATCCCGCTTTCCGCAAGGCTCTGATGGATGGCGGCCAGGCGGCAGTGGAAAGCTCAACCGATCCCATGATTGAAGCGGCGCGCCGCGTGGATCCGATCGTTCGCGCCACCACACGCCACTTGAAAGATAGCGTGGAGAGCGTCCTCACGCCGGCAGGCGAAAAGCTGGGCAAGGCCCGCTTCCTCGTCTACGGCAAGAACGTGTATCCCGATGCCACCTTCACCTTGCGGCTGAGCTATGGCACCGTCAAGGGCTATCCCTACAACGGTACCATTGCGCAGCCGTTCACTACGTTCTACGGCCTGTTTGACCGTTCGGCTGGCTTCAGCAACAAGCCACCTTTCGATCTGACCGCAAAAGAAGCGGCGGCTCGTGACAAGCTGAATCTTGCCACGCCGCTGGATTTTGTCTGTACGGGCGACATCATCGGCGGCAACTCCGGTTCGTCGGTGGTAAACCGAGAGGGCGAACTGGTGGGGCTGATCTTCGACGGCAACATCGAGTCGCTGGCCGGAGATTTCGTCTACGACGGCACACGCAACCGCGCCGTGGCAGTACACTCGGCCGGCATGCTCGAAGGGCTCCGCAAGATTTATGGAGCCAATGCGCTGGCCGACGAGTTGGAAGGCAAGAAGTAAACGGCGCGGCAAAGCCACAAGAACGCTACAGGGGAGCCGAAAAGCTCCCCTTTTTTTACGACGCGAATCCACCTGAATCCGCCCGGGGGATGCCAGAAAACATCCGTTGGTCATACAATGCGAATACAGGGCTTCCCCCCGCGAAAGTTCTTCGCGGCCAGCTCATGGACCCGAACGCTTTCCCGATTGCAGCCGGGCAAACATCCTTTTCCCCAGGGACATCTCTCAGGAGCCATACCTGCTATGAGTGCCGATGCATGCGCCGTTTCCACCCCTTCCCTTCAGCTCGATTACAGCCTGACCGGCGTCAACTCCGCGCTGGCCGTTGAAAAAGGGCTCGCCGAAGCTGACTGGTATCAGTGCCCTGTGCCGCGCGAGACCATGCGCAAGCTGCTCGAGCGGCGCGACGGACCCGCCATTCGCGACACCCTGCTCTGGTTTGCGCTCATCTTTGGTAGCGGCTACGCGGCGTTCCTCCTCTGGCACACATTCTGGTTTGTCATTCCGTATGAGATTTACGCAGTGTTGTACGCATCCACCTGCGATTCGCGCTGGCACGAGAGCGGCCACGGAACGGCGTTCAAAACCGACTGGATGAACAACGCGCTCTACGAGATCGCTTCGTTCATGGTAATGCGCGAATCGACGCGGTGGCGCTGGAGCCATAACCGCCATCACAGCGACACGATTATCGTCGGTCGCGATCCGGAGATTGCTGTGCCCCGGCCGCCGAACGTCCGTGCGCTCATCATGAGCTTCTTTGCCCTTACTGTGTATCCGCAGTATTTCAAGCTGATTGCGATGCACGCGCTGGGGCGCATGTCGGACGCGGAAAAAACATTTGTGCCTGCAACGGAGTTCCACAAGATCTACTTCAGAGCGCGCATCTATGCGGCGATCTACCTCTCCGTGATCGTGCTGGCCCTTGCAACGCGCAGCATCCTGCCGCTGCTCTACATCGGGCTTCCAGGGCTCTTTGGCGCCTGGCTGCAGGCCATTTACGGCCTTACCCAGCACGCGGGACTGGCGGAAAACGTTCTCGATCACCGGCTGAACTGCCGGACGGTCTACCTGAACCCAATCAACAAGTTTCTTTACTGGAACATGGGCTACCACGTGGAACACCACATGTTCCCGCTGGTTCCCTATCATGCCCTGGACAAGCTGCATGAGGCCATCAAAGACGATTGTCCAACGCCCTACCCCGGCCTGCTTGCCGCATGGCGCGAGATGATTTCCGCCATCCGAAAGCAGGTGAAAGACCCCGCTTACTGCGTGAAGCGGCGGCTGCCCCAGCCCAAGGCGCGCGTGAACGACCGGCCCGTTATCGCGTGCGCGGACCCCGATCCGGAGGGATGGGTCACGGTATGCGACGACGCGCAGTTGCGGCGGGCCGATCTGCTGCGCTTCGACCATGGGCAAAAGACCTTTGCCCTTTACCGCACCGATGAAGACAGGCTCTTTGCCACCGACGGCGTTTGCACGCACGGCAACACGCATCTCTCCGAAGGGTTGATCTTCGGCAATGTGGTGGAATGCGCCAAGCACAACGGGCGCTTCAACCTGGCGGACGGATCGCCCGCGCGGGCGCCCATCTGCCGCGGTCTGGCGACCTATCCGGTGGAAGCGCGCAATGGGCGCATCCGCGTGAACATTCTCCGGCCCGGCGGCGCCGGAGCCCGCACCTACAAAACCTGCCGTTTCCGCGTGGTAAGCAACCGCAGCGTAGCCACCTTTATCAAGGAACTGGTCCTGGAGCCGCTGGAATCCGAGCAAAAGATGCCGTTTACTCCCGGCGATTATCTGCAGTTCGACATCCCCGCGTACGAGGAGATACGCTTTCGCGACTTCGATATTCCCGAGCCTTTCGCAACCGTTTGGAGGAACCAGCATGTCTTCGATCTGGTTGCGAAGAACCCCGCCGCGGGACGCCGCAACAACTATTCGATCGCGAGCAATCAGCAGACGGAGCCGATCTTCCGCTTCAACGTACGCATCGCCACGCCGCCACCGGGGCAGGACTGCGCGCCGGGCGTCGGATCGAGCTACGTCTTCAACCTCAAGCCCGGCGACGTGGTGTCGGCCATTGGCCCCTTTGGGGATTTTCACGTGAAGCCCACCCAGCGCGAGATGGTCTACATTGGCGGCGGCGCGGGCATGGCTCCGCTGCGCGCCCATCTCGCGCATCTTCTCGAAAACGAGCGCACGGCGCGGAAGATCGGTTTCTGGTATGGGGCGCGTTCCCGGCAGGAAATCTTCTACCAGGATTACTTTGAGCAACTCGCCCGGGAACATCGCAACTTCAGCTTCCATCTAGCGCTCTCCTCGCCGCTGCCCGAAGACAAATGGACCGGCGCAACGGGATTCATCCACGAGATAGTGTTTGACCAATACCTGCGCCATCACCCGCAGCCGGAGGCCGTCGAGTACTATCTCTGCGGGCCGCCGACGATGATCAAAGCCTGCACACGGATGCTGGCGGCGCTCGCAGTGCCGGTCCATCAGATCGCATTCGACGAGTTCTAGAGAGGGCGCCGGGCGGCTTATAATGCGGAGACGTGTGACCACCGATGCCAGACCATGACTTGTGCTACGCTCCGCCGGCTCCCCAGAGGAAGGACTTCCGCATAGGAGTCCTTGGCAGCGGCTTCATTGTTAACGATTGCCACCTGGTGAGCTACCGGCGCCTGGGACTGAACCCGGTCGCCATTGCCTCGCGCACCCGGGAACGAGCCGCCCAGGCTGCCGCGCGCCACGCGATTCCGCGCGTGTGCGCCGGCTATGAGGAACTGCTCGACGATCCGGATATCGAAGTGCTGGACATCGCGGTTCCCCCGCAGCATCAGCTTGCGCTGATCCGCGCCGCCTGCGCGCGCGGAACAGTGAAAGGCATCCTGGCGCAGAAGCCGTTGGCGCTCAGCTACGATAAGGCCGAGGAGGCCGTTCGCCTGTGCGAGCAGGCAGGCATCCTGCTCTCGGTCAACCAGAACATGCGCTACGACCCTTCGGTATGGGCCGCCAGTTCTCTGCTGAAGCAAGGTTTCTTTGGCGAACCCGTCTTCGCCACCATCGACATGCGGGCGGTATTGCACTGGCAGCCATGGCAGGCCGGAACCGGATCGGCGACCTTCCGCATCATGTCCATTCATCATCTGGACTGCATGCGCTTCTGGTTTGGCGATCCAGTGCGCGTCTTCGCCAGCAGCAGGCCCGACCCGCGCACCGCGTTCCCTCACACCGACGGCATCTGCACCACGATCCTTGAGTATGAGAGCGGCCTGCGCGGCGTGGTGGTGGACGATGTGTGGGCGGGGCCGGTGCGCGAGGGATGCCCGGGAGAAACCCGCATCGAGTGGCGGATCGAAGGGCTCGACGGCGTCGCCATCGGGGATATCGGCTGGTGCAAAGACCCCTTCACCACGCCCTCGACCATGCGCTACGCGCGCAAGGGTGACTCGGAGTTGCGGCGGTTTGCACCGGCGGCGAGCTGGTTTCCCGACGCCTTTGGCGGCGCCATGAGCCAGTTGCTGGTCGCGCTCGAAACCAGCCAGCCGCCAGCCATTGACGCGCGGGACAATTTGAAGAGCATCGCGCTGGTGGAAGCCGCCGCGCGAAGCGCCGAAGAACACCGGATGGTCGCGCCACAAGAGATGGAAATCAGCAGTCCTACGGGAGGCAAGGCATGAAACTCGGCATTATCAATAGCGCCTTTGAACAGGTCGGCATGGATACGGTCACGGGGTTGAAGCACATCGCGCGCATTGGATTCGACTGCGTGGACATCTTCACCGAGGCAATGACCATCACGCCCGAGGAAAGGAGACTCATCGCGGTCACCTGTGAAAAGGAGCACCTTCCCATCGTGTCCTTACCGGTGGTGGCCACCGGGCTTATCGACTTCAATGAGCCGGTGCGCGCGTTTCACGTTACACGCTGCAAGCGCTATCTGGATCTGGCCGCCGAGTTCGACGCAAGAAACCTGCTGCTGGTGCTGGGCGAGTATCTATGGCAGCGGGAGGTGATTCCAGCCGAAGCGCAGTGGGGCTGGGCCATCGAGAGCTGCCGCATGCTGGGCGACTATGCGGGCGAGAAGAACCTGGACATCGCTCTCGAACTCGAGCCTTTCCGGCTGAGCCTGTTGAACAGTGTGGACCGCATGGCACAGTTTGTCGATGAATGCGCCCATCCACATGTGCGCGCCAACATCGACGTGAGCCATTGCGTGCTCTCCGACAGCGGACCAGAGTCGCTGGCGAAACTGAAGAACAAGGCTATCCACGTGCACATCAGCGACTGCGACGGCAAGGTCCACGGCGACCTTCCGCCCGGCAAAGGCATTGTGAAGTTTGGCCCCTATCTGCAGGCGATCAAGGAACTGCAATTCGACGGAGCAATCTCCATCGAGCTCGAGTACGCGCCCGATCCGGCGCGCATTGTGGAGTGGGTGGAAGAGGCTTACCGCGAAACCGCCCGGCTGATGCAACTGGCCGGCATGCGCAACTGAAGCCGCAAGCCGGCCAATTGATGCGCGCCTACCAGCCGAAGATGGTCGTCACATAATCACGGCTCAGGGTCCAATCCTGGGCCAGCGTGTAACGCGGAACAAAGTCACGCTCGTAAGCCAGCTCGATAGCCGCCCTGCCCCGGAAGTTGACCTGACGCAGCGCCGCGGCAATGGCGGGAAAATCGGTGACGCCTTGGCCGACAAACTCCGTCCATTTCCCGTCCTGGTATTGGTCGCGAATGTGCATGTAGACCATCTGGTGGCCGTAGGTCTGGATGAACCACACCGGATCGACGCCGGCGCGAACCAGCCAGTTCAGGTCGGGCCCCAGCTTGATGTCGGGAATCCTGGCCAGGGTGCCCTTCAGGTCGTGCAGATTGTCGCGGACTTCATAGGTGTGGTTGTGCAGGTTGGCCTGCACGCCATTGTCGGCGCAGAGCGCGAGGATGCCCTTCAAAACCCGGGCCTGCGCGTCGAACTCGGCCTCTGTCTTGGGGTGGCGCGCATCGCCCACGGAGATGCCCAGCGTCTTGCCGTGCAACTGGCCCAGGCGCTTGATGACCACCGCCGCATCGGCCATGATCGCATCGTGCTGCGCCGCGTCCCACATTGCTCCCTGGTAGGATGCGCCGCTCACGGGAATCTCGTATTGGTCGACAAGCCGCTTCAGGCGGTCAACCGCGTCGTCGTGGCGCAGCACCACGTCCATGATCTCAACGCCATCGAACCTGGCCTGATGCAGATCGCTGAAGGCCTGTGCCAGGGCGGGCGTGGGATCGTAGTTCGGCGGAAACTTGCTGGCGTAAACCCAGATATGCGCGCTGAGCTTGGGTTTGAACGGCGCCGCTGGCTCCGCCAGCGCGGCGGTCGTGCGGCCGGCGGGCAGAAACCCTCCAGCCAGGCAAAGGGCGGATGTCTTCAGAAATCTTCTGCGTGAGCGGGCAGCGGCTATATTCATGGAGTCCTCGCTTCTTCAATGCACATTCAGTGAACGGCGGGCATGGCGCCTGCGAACCGGAGAATAACCACAGACACCCTGGCACACCGCGTGCGCACGAGAGCCTCCAGTTTACCGAAGAAACCCGCCCAGCTGCCCCGCATTTTGCTCCGGCGGCACAAAGGGCTGCACTACACTGATAGGCACGATGCGCCGCGTAACCTGTGTTGCCGCCTGCCTTGTCTTTGCCGTCACAACCCTCTACGCCCAGGCTACCGCGCCTCAAATCCGTGCAGCGCGCGCTTACCAGTCGGCGGTGAAAAACGGACGCCCGGCACTGCGCGTGTTTCTTCAGAATTTTCCCAAAGGGGCCGACCTGCATGTGCATCTGTCCGGCGCGGTGTATGCGGAAAGCTTCATCCGCGAGGCGGGTGATGACGGGCTGTGCGTGGACCCGGCGGCACTGCGTTTCGTCAAGCCTCCATGCGAAGCGCCGCTGGTGGCGGCGGCACAGGTCCCCGCGAACCAGCATCTCTATGACCGGCTGATCGACGCCTTCTCCATGCGCGACTTTGTACCCAGAGCCGGCGTCAGCGGACACGATCAGTTTTTCGCCACCTTCGCGCGGTTTGGCGGCATCAACAAGGGCCACGAGGGCGAGTGGGCCGATGAAGTCGCCGCGCGGGCGGCTGCACAAAATCAGCCATATCTTGAGTTGATGGAGACGCCGCCCTTCAGCCATGCGGCGCGCATCGCACGGCAGATCAGGTGGAAGCCAGACACGACGCCTACTGCACGGGAGTTCGCGCACGCACGACAGGCGCTGCTGGACTTGGGACTGCGCGACGAGGTGGCCGTGGACCGCGCGCAAGTAAAGGCGATCGAGGCGCGGCGGCGCGCGCTGGAGCGCTGCGGAACGCCGCGGGCCGCGCCAGCCTGCCAGGTGGAAGTGCGCTATCTCTACCAGGTGCTGCGGGGCAACCCGCCGGAGCAGGTATTTGCGCAGACGCTGCTGGGATTCGAAACCGTCGAGGCGAGCATGGAGGCGGGCGACGAAAGCTTTGTAGGCATCAACTTTGTGATGCCCGAGGATGGCTATCTCTCCATGCGCGACTACACGCTGCACATGAAGATGCTGGACTACCTGCATTCGGTGTATCCACGCGTGCACATCAGCCTGCACGCGGGTGAGCTGACGGAGGGCACGGTGCCCCCGGAGGGATTGCGCTTTCACATCCGGCAGGCGGTGGAACTGGGCCATGCGGAGCGGATCGGGCACGGCGTGGACCTGATGTATGAAGACGACGCGCGCGGCCTGCTCAAGGAGATGGCCGCAAAGCACGTAATGGTGGAGATCAATCTGAGTTCGAACGAGGAGATTCTGGACGTGAAGGGAGCGGATCATCCGTTTCCGCTCTACCGCGCGGCGCGCGTGCCGGTGGCGCTTTCGACGGACGACGAGGGCGTAAGCCGGATCGACCTGACCCATGAATATGTACGCGCGGCGCTGGACTATCACCTGAGCTACGAGAACCTCAAGGATCTGGCGCGAACAGGCATGGAACACAGCTTTCTGCCGGGGACGAGCCTGTGGGCCCAGGACGACGTATTCAGCTCGTCCGCCGCGGCATGCAAGGGGCAGGCGTTGGGCGGAGAGAAGCCGGACGCGGCGTGCAGAACCTTCCTGGCCGGCAGCCAGAAGGCAGCGGCGCAGTGGGAACTGGAGAGGCGCTTCCGCGTCTTCGAGGCGAAATTCTGAAATGGCCGCAAGAAACGGCAGTCCTCAGGCGACAGCCGGCTCAGGCCAGATGCCACGGTGCGCGATAGGGGCGCGTCAGCAGCGCGGAGGCCCCGGGGTCGTCGAGAATCTGTTCTTTCGCCACATCCCAGTGGAGCTTGCGGCCAACCATCATGGAGATGAGGCCAAGATGGCCGGGAATCGTGGAATGGTGGCCGGTCTCCACCGGGGCGATGGTAGGCTGGCCGGAGCGGATTGAATCGAGAAAATTGCGGCGGTGTTCCTTTGACTCGTAGAGCTTGATCTTGCGCAGATCTTCGGGCAGCGGGTTGTCGTTGACCCACTCGGAGTTGGAGCAGTCGAAAGCGCCGCGGTCCACCCACACCCATCCGTCGGTGCCGATCCACTTGGTTCCCATGGCGATGGCCGGATGACCGCCGGCAATGGTGATGCCCACATCCGCGGGATAGCCTGTGACTCCCTTTTTGTAGCTGCACTCGATGATGTATTTGGTAGAGGTGTTCCAGACGGCGTTGACGGGCGGAAAGTCGCCGTGGCCCTCGACTTCAGAGGGCCCCGTGCGGTCGAAGCCGAGGCCCCAGTGAGCGATGTCGCCGTGGTGGCCAATCCAGTCCATGAGTTGGCCGCCGCCGGTGTTGTAGTTCCAACGCCAGTTCTGGTAGACGCGCTGTTCGATGTATGGCTCCATGCGCGAGGGGCCGATCCACATCTCATAGTCAAGCTCGGAGGGCGGATCGCTGACGGCGAGATTCCAGGCGGGAGTGCCGGGAAGGATTTCGGCGGGACTGGAAATTTTATCGGGCAGCACGGCAAGCTTCTTCATCAGCGCGGGTACGGTGTGAGGAAAGTCGTAGTGACCGGCGGGAAGCCCCACCTCGACGCGGTATACAGTGCCAATAAGGCCGTTGCGTACAATCTCCGCCGCCTTGTGAAAGTTGGGGACGGAGCGCTGCCAGGAGCCGGTCTGCCAGATGACATGGTTCTTCTGAACGGCGCGAACAATCGCCTGCTGTTCGGCGACGGTCTTGGCCAGGGGCTTTTCGCCGTAGACGTGCTTCTTGCGGTTGGCCGCGGCGGTGGCAGCCAGGGCGTGCCAGTGGTCGGGAATGGCGATCATGATGGCGTCGATGTCGTCACGCTCGATCATCTCGCGGTAATCGTGATAGGCCTTGCAGTCCTTGTTGCCATAAGCGGCATTGACGGTATCGACGGCCGCTTGCAGATGCCCGGTGTGGATGTCGCAAGCGGCAACCACCTGGCAGTCCGGCTCTGCGAGAAATGCCTTGGTATCGGCCGGCCCCATCATGCCCCAGCCGATAATGCCGATCGTGATGCGGTCGGAGGGCGCGGGACGCGCCTGTCCCCAGGCGGCGCGAGACAGCAGCGCGGCGGCGGATGCGGTCTGGAGAAAACGCCGGCGGGTAACAGAATCGGACGCGTCTGCGGACGGGCGCGGGTTGGTCATGGAGCCTCCTCTTTTTGTGCGTCGGCCACCGCGCACAGCCCAACGCAACAGATGCATCAAAAAACGACGGGGTGCGCGGCAGGCGAAGTGTAACACGCCGTGGAGCCGATTGGGCTTTAAACTCAGCGCATGGACAACGAGCGGGTGCGCGCCATCTGCCTGGGGCTGCCATACGTAACCGAGACGCTGAACTGGGGACACCACCTGGTGTACTTCGTGGGCGACAAGGCGATCGGCGGCAAGATGTTCGCGATGACCGACCTGGACGGCGCCGGGACGGGCGTGCTGTGGTTTCACTGCGGAGCGGAGCGCTTCCACGAATTGCTGGAGAACGAGAACATGGTGGCCTCGCCTTACCTGGCGCGGGCGTATTGGGTCACGCTGCTGCGGTGGAACGCGCTGCGGGCCGGGGAGACCGAAGAGGAACTGAGGCGAGCGTACGCCCTGGTATATGCCAAGCTGCCGGCGCGCACCAAGAAAGTGCTGGCCCGGCCCGCCCGGGAACGGGCAAAAGCGATTCGGGAGAGGAAAAAAGCCGCCACGCTGCAAACCCGCAACAAGAAATCGCCTTGAAGACAGTTCTCGCCTCAGGTCCGGATTCCATTTCTCCACTGCCACCCGCCCGAAGCTATCTTCTTCTGCTGCGGCCGGACAAACGCCCTCCGTTTCCCGCGCGCATGCGCCGTTCTCCGGCGCCTCTACGGATGCTTTTCAATGGCGACCGGCAACGTGCCGGCATTCCCCGTCACCGCCAGCCCCACCAGCCGCGTCGCCACCCCCGGCAACGCCGCCGGCGCAAACGTCACCGTACCATCCAGCGCCGAAACCGCCACGCCCGCCTGCGTGGCCAGCAACGCCCCCGGCACGCAGACCGTATGCGGCGCGCAGGGCGGCGTCCACGCATACAGCGACTGATAAAACATCACCGTTCCGCCCGCCATCGGATTACCGTTCATGTCCAGAACGCGCATCGTAATCTGGCCCGCCGTGTCCACTGTCGAGAGGCTCTGCGTTGTCCCCGCTACCGCCTCCAGCCAGGCATACTCCGGCCGCGCTCCCAGCGCCGTGAACGTCACGCACTGAGCGGTTCCGTTCAGGCATGCCGTCGAACTGCCCACCTGTCCTTCGGCCAGCGGCCCCACCGTCAGCGTCTTGGCCGCAATGCCGCTTCCATTGCTGGTCGCGGTCGTCTGTCCCTGCGCCACAATTCCGCTTCCCGCCGCCTGCCACGTCACCGGCTGGCCGCTCGCCGGCGTTCCGCCGTTCATCGCCAGCGCCTGCACCGTCCACGTCACCGTCGTCCCCGCCGCCACGGAGAGACGCGGCGTCAGCGCCGTCAGCGTGGGCGGCGTCCCCCCCACAAACTCCGTCTGCACCGTGGACCCGTTCCGCAGCGAGGCCGTCACGGTGGACCACGTCGTTCCCGTGGCCGTCACGCTCATCGTCGCCCTTCCGTCGCCTGTGGCCGTCACCGTGCAGGTCGTCTGTCCGCAGCCCAGCGCCGCCGTTCCACCCGCCACGCTATAGGTCACCGTCACCCCGCCGGCCGGCGTCATGTCCGGCCCCAGCGCCGTCACCGTGAAAGCCTCAGGCACGCCCACCGGCACCGTGTTGGCCGGCGCTGTCACCAGCGTCAATGCGTCGCCCGTGCCTGCATCGTAGCTCACCCCGCCCGTAATGACCGCCGCCGCATAAAATGCCGGCGCGTCGTCCACCTCCACGTCCACCGATCCGGTCACCCCGGCTGCCGCCGCCGGCGCAATCGCCGTGATCTCGTTGGGCGAAATCGACGTCACGATCGCCGCCTGGCCGCCCACCTGCACCGTGTCCGTCATCCGGAACCCCATCCCGCGAATGACAATCGGCCCGCCAGAGGATGCCAGCCGCTCCGGATACACCGTATCCGCGTAGAGCACCCAGCCGTTATAGACGTAATCCGGCCGCCCGTCTCCGCGCTGGTCCGCAATCCCGATCCGTACCTGGTCGTCTTCTGCAGCGCTCACCCGCAGCCAGGTCTCGCCCGTGGCCAGGCCGTTCAGAGCCGGCGCCGCGCCCACCGCCGCCGCGCCCGCCGCATCGAACGCGTCCCACACCCCAATGGCCGGCATCGCCTTCACTTCGCTCGCCGCGCCCGTCTCGTCCAGCGCCTGCGTCACGACCGTAAACGTCCGTCCTTTCCGCACCGGAAACGTAAACCAGTCCGCCTGCCCGATCTGGCTCAGCCGTCCGTACCACATCCCGCTGGCCGGCATCATGCGCGGCAGATTCTCCGTGCCGATCATGTCCTGGTAGCCGCCCACCGCCGAGTCTGCCGCGTTCACCGTCAGCGTCTGCTGCGACCCCGCCCCCATCCCCGGCACCTGCACGGCGGCCAGCGTCCCGGAAGGCGCCGGCGCCCCATCCAGATAAGGCCCCACCGCATCCGTCAGCATGTAATGCGGGTTCACGGCCTCGAACGTCACCTCATAGTTCGCCGTCGTCATTCCCGGCGGCAGCGGCATTCCGCTCAGATCGAAGAACCCCCGCATCGCCGCATCCTCCGAGCCCCACATCGTCAGCGGATTACCCCGCGCGTCGTCCCAACCCGTCACCGGGTTGCCGTGGTTCCCGTTGAAGCAGGTCCCGGAAACAAAGGTCACCGTGTACTGATAGAGCGGATTGCCGTTCGCGTCCAGCGGCCGCGCCACCACGTTCACCCCCTGCATCCCCACGCCGCTCCGGAATGTAATCGTCCCCTGGATCGAAACCGTGTTCGCCGCCGTAATCTCCTTGCCCGGAAAGCTCGCCAGATTCGCCGCCGTAATGGGATAGATCCGGTTGAGCGCCGCCATGTCGTCATACCGCAGCACGCCCGGATTGGGGATGCAATCGCCGCCCGTGGGCCCGCACACCCCGCTGTCCGGTTGCATCACAGGCCAGCCCAGCGTTCCCCCCGCTTCGCCGTTCTGCAGCGCCCCCGGATTCACCTGCGCGTAGTCCAGCCCCAGCACCCGCCCGAAGGCCCGCTCCAGTTCATAACTCATCATCGCCAGCAGGTTGGCGTTCGTGGCGCACCGTCCGTTCAACACCAGAATGGCGTGCGCCACCGTCGCATCCGGGTTCACGTTGTCCATCCACACCGTCACCCCGTTGTTCTGGCAGGCGTCCGGGGCGCTTGTCCCCTGCCCGAAGATGGTGTCCAGCACCGCGCCGTCCGCATCGAAGATCACTCCCACCGGATAGCCCGCCGCGCCCGGCGTCACGTCGGCCGGCGCCGTGATGCTTCCGTTCGCGGCCGCGATATTCCCTCCATTGACGTCTTCGTTCAGCGGCCCCATGTCCGTCAGCGTCACGCCCGCCGTCGGAACCGCGCTCCACAGCGCCGCCGCCGCATCGACCATCGCAGTCGCCTGCTGGTTGCTCACCTGGCTGCTCAGCGGTCCCTGGTCCACCCAGTACTGCACCTGCCCACCAGCCCAGTGAACCGGCTGCCCCACCACTCCAGGATTGAAATAGCTCGTTCCGGCTACGTACTTCGGCCCCCCGCCAAACGCCGCCCCCCAAGCCAGCAGAAGCCCCGCCACGGCCGCCAGCCGCGCCCCCTTGCCCCGCCAGCCTGTCTGCTCAAAACCACGCACCGCAAGCGCTCTCCAACGGGAGCTGCAACCGTCCTTGCGCCATCCCGCGCCGCAGCCGGGCGGTCCATCCCCCACACTCTGGCACCGTGCATGCGCGGGACCGTCAGACCGCTCTTCCACCTCTCAAAAAATGAAAAAAAACTCATCCCATCCGCCGTTCCTTCCTCGATTTCATGAGAAACGTCTCATAGTCCCACCCGCAGACCCGCCGCTCTACCCTCAATGCCCCTGCAACGCATGGTTTCCCTGCGTACCAGAGACCCCATTTCCGCTCCTCACCCTTCCGCTCACCGCCCAGCCCAGCGTCGCCACCCATCCGATCACAGTCCAGCCCAGCAGAACATTCACCGCCGCAATCCACACCGCCTCCCGGCAGTTTCGTCCGTGCGCAAGCGCCGCCGGCAGCAGATAGATGGCCAGACCGGCCGCAAACAGAATCAGGCGGAACGGCGCCAGCAGCGCCTCGTCATTCCGCGCCATCCCCACCATCAGAATCGTCACCACCAGCGCACTCAGGAGCACACCGATGAGTAGCCTTAGCTGATTGCTCATGTGCCACCTCCACACATCCAATCGGCTTCAGACTCTACCCCGTTGCCGTCCTCCGTGCAATCGCCATCGCCTGCTCCGCGGCTCTCCAGCCGGCTTTGCCGCTTCTACCAGTAACGGCAGACGGACGGCAAATATTCCGTTTCTGCGCCCTCCCCTGGCCTGCTTGCAGCAATCTCATTCAAAAATCAATCTTTTGCTCATGCGTCTACTCCATCCGGCCAGACGCCCCACTGCTCGCCCCTTCCCGCATGGAGAGGCACTCCTCTGCAGAAAGATAAAGATATGTTTCTTTTTATAAAATTTATTTATTATAATATCAAAATCAAGGCTGGCCAACCCCTACCTCTGCACCGTTCCCGTTTCTCTCTCCGCCATAGGCTGCAATCCATCGGTCCGAGTCGAATGGGCACGTTCCTTCATCTCAAGAAGAGCAGCTTCACCCAAGCAACCCTCTAGAATCGACTTCAGGAAGACCCATGACCGAGACTCGCGATACCGTCATCCTTGGCTCCGGCTGCGCCGGACTCACCGCTGCCATCTACACTGCCCGCGCCGGCCTCCGTCCCCTCGTGCTTGAAGGCCACGAGCCCGGCGGACAGCTCTCCATCACCAGCCTGGTCGAAAACTTTCCCGGCTGGCCCGAAGGCATCCAAGGCCCCGAACTCATCGACAACATGAAGAAACAGGCCGCACGCTTTGGCGCCACCTTCCAGCTTGCCCATCTTCAGTCCGTCGATCTCTCCGTCTATCCTTATCGCCTTGAGACCTCGGCCGGTGAAATCTGCACCCGCACCCTCATTGTCGCCTCGGGCGCCAGCGCCCGCTGGCTCGGCCTGCCCAGCGAGCAGGCGCTGATCGGCCACGGCGTCTCCAGTTGCGCCACCTGCGACGGCTTTTTCTTCCGCGGCAAGGAGATTGCCGTGGTCGGCGGCGGCGACTCGGCCATGGAAGAGGCGCTTTTCCTCACCCGTTTTGCCTCCAAGGTCACCCTCCTCCACCGCCGCTCTGCCTTCCGCGCCTCCAAAATTATGCTCGACCGCGTCATGGCGCACCCCAACATCGAACTGCGCGCCAACACCGTTGTGGTTGAAGTTTTGGGCGTCGAAGACAAGGAGGTCAAGGGCCTCCGCCTTCGCGACGTGACCAACAACCAGGAAAGCATTCTTCCCGTCACGGGCCTCTTCCTCGGCATCGGCCACGAGCCCAACGCCAAAATGTTCGCCGGCCAGATCGACCTCGACGACGAGGGCTATATCAAAACCGTCCACAACGTCTTCACCACCCTCAACGGCAACCCCGTCCACGGCGTCTTCGCCTGCGGCGACGTACAGGACCGCCGCTACCGCCAGGCCATCACCGCCGCCGGTTCCGGCTGCATGGCCGCCCTCGAAGTGGAAAAATTCCTCGAGGAACACGCGCACTAAAGCCCGCCGGGCACTCCACTCTTGCGGCAGTTTCTTGCCGCAAGGGTGGAAAAGCCGGTTCACACCCACCCCAGCCTGACCACAGATCGCCGGCAATGCCATGACCGCCCTGGCCGAAAATCACGCCCGCCTCGAAGACCGGATCGCCGCGGCCTGCCGCGCCGCCGCCCGCCCCCGCGCCGAAGTCGAGCTGATGGCCGTCTCCAAGACTTATCCCGCCGCCACCCTCCTTGAGGCCGCATCTCTCGGCCTCGCCCTCTTCGGCGAAAACCGCGTGCAGGAGTTCGCGGCCAAGGCGGGTGAGTTGGCGACACTCCGCCAAAACGCCGCCCACCCGGCACGAGTCCATCTGATCGGCCACCTGCAATCGAACAAGGCCGCTCGCGCCGCCGAGCTCTTCGACGCCATCGACTCGGTCGATTCCCTCCGCCTCGCCCTGCGCCTCAACGACGCCGCGGCCAGGCTTGGCCACCGCCTTCCCATCCTCATCGAGCTCAAGCTCAGCGCGGAAGAAACCAAGTCCGGCCTCGACCCCGCCTCGACGGAAGCCGCCCAGCTTCTGGAGCGCCTTCCCGATCTCACCCGCATCGAGCTCCGTGGCCTCATGACCATCGCCCCCTTCGGCGTCCCCGACACGGAAACCCGCGCATGCTTCCGCGCTCTTCGCGGCTGGCGCGACCGCTGGGCCGCTGCTTATCCGCACCTCTCCTTTCCGGTCCTCTCCATGGGCATGAGCAGCGACTTCCCCCTGGCCATTGCCGAAGGCTCGACGCGCATCCGCATCGGGACGGCGCTGTTTGGCCCGCGGCCGCCCGCCGGGGAGTCCGCCTGATGCTCCGCGCCGCGCCCGCCGGCGTCACCCTGGCCGTCCGCGCCCAGCCCGGCGCCAAAAGGACTGCCGTCGTTGGCGTCTACGGCGAAGGCGCCTTGGCGCAGCTCAAGATCGCCGTCCAGTCCCCGCCCCTCGAGGGTCGGGCCAACCAGGCTCTCATCGCCTTCCTCGCCCGGACCTTTGGCCTGCCTAAAAGCGCCGTCGCTCTCGTCTCCGGCGAGTTGTCGCGCAGCAAGGTCTTCCTGTTGCACGGAGTTCCTCTCGACACGGCCCAACGCGTCCTCGCCGCGTGCACGCCGCGTTCCTGAGCGGCATGAAGCGCCGCGCCTCCGCCGCTTTCTGCCGCCGCAAGCCACGTCACCGCCGGCAAAAATGCAAAGCCCCCGTTCGTCAACGTCCCGCCATCGGCGATCCATTCACAATCGGGGGCTTTGTCAGGCGATCAGCGCGGAGAAGCTGAACGCGGTTTCTTTCACTTCACCCAAACCTTCGGCTCCACGCTCAACCCCGGCCGCAGTTCGTGATGGGGGTCTTCTTTGGCCAGATCCGTAAAGTCGATTCTCACCGGCACACGCTGCACCACCTTCACATAGTTGCCCGTCGCGTTCTCCGGCGGAAACAGGCTCAGAACCGATCCTGTCGCCCCACCGATCTGTGTCACGCGCCCGTGATAGGTTCTGCCCGTCGAGTCCACTGAAATCTCCACCGTCTGGCCGGCCCTCATATGCCGGAGTTGCGTCTCTTTGAAGTTCGCCGTCACCCACAAGCCTTCCAGCGACACAAGCGTTGTCAGGTTCTGCCCCGGCGAGATGTTCTGGTTGATCTCCACGCTCTTGCGCGTAATGATCCCCGCGCACGGAGCCACGATCCGCGTATAGCTCAGGTTGAGCTTGGCCTGATCGAGTTGCGCTTGCGCCTGCTCCACCTGGGCCTCAGCCTGCTTGGCGCGGGCATTCTGCGCCGCCACCTGCTGCGGCGCGGTTTGCGCGTACTTCAGCATGGCCATAGCCTGCGTCTGGCGCTCGCGGGCCACGCGCACGCCTTCCTGCGCGGCCTGGGCCCCGGCGCGCGCGTCCGCCAGCGCCGCCTGCGCCGCGTCCGCGGCCGCCACCGCAGCGTCAAACTGCTGCTTGCTGATCACGTCCTTGGCCACCAGCGGCTTATAGCGCGCCAGGTCTGACTGCGCCTTGGTGTTGTTCGCCTCGGCCTGCGCCACGCGCGCCCTGGCCGCCACCAACTGCTGCTCCGCCTGCTGCACGCCGGCCCGCAATCCGCTTACGTCCGCGGTCGCCGCCTGCAGGTTGCTCCCCGTGTTCACCGTCGTAATCGGCACCGCCACCTTGGCCGCCGCGGCATTGGCTTCCGCGCTGGCCAGCGCGGCCTCTGCGTTCTCCACCGCGACTTCGTAGTCCTTGGGGTCCAGTTCGACGATCGGGTCGCCCTTCTTCACCACCTGGTTCTCTTCCACGAACACCTTGGCCACATGGCCGCTGATGCGCGCGCTGATCTGAATCAGGTGTCCGTCCACCTGCGCGTCGTCCGTATCTTCGCTGTAGGTGGAACGCCACCAGATGCCTGCCGCCGCCAGCGCCAGAATCACGACCACCAGAATCACAATGCCTCGGCGGCGGGATGGCGGCTGTGTTGCCTCTCCCGCCTCGTCCAGCTCGGGTTGGGTTGGAATTGAATCCGCCACGTCTACTTTCCTCCCAGATAGTTCCTGTAATCCTCGCCCGCTCCCAGCGCCCGCGCCAGGCTCAGCTTGGCCACGTTATGCCTGTAAAGGCTGGTCACATACTGATCGTTGGCCTGCGCCACCGCCTGCTCGGCCTGGCTCACCGCCAGGTTGTCGCTCACGCCGTTCGCATACCGCTGTTGCGCCTCGCTCAGCGCTTCGTTGGCCAGCGATACGCTCGACTGGGCTACTTCCACCATCTTTGCCGCCGATTCAATATCCAGCAGCGCATCCCGCACGTCGGCTTCCACCTGCGCCTTCTTGTCGCTGAGCTGCGCCTGCCGCGTCTCCAGTTGCGCCTGCGCCGCCTGCGCGTCGCCGCGCAATCCCAGCTCCCGGAACAGCGGCACGCTCAGCGTCCCGCTGGCATCTCCGGTCCCGTGTGAATGCCGCGGATTCACTCCAATATCGCCGTAGTCCGCGTCCGCTTCAATCGTCGGCAGCCGCTCGGCCGTCGCCGCCTTCCGCTGCTGCTGCGCCGCCTGGGTCTGTTCCCCCAGCGCCGCCAGATCCTTGCGGTGCTCTTCCGCCTCCTGGATGGCCGTGGCCTGGTCGATGTGGTCCAGCGACGCAAACGGAGCCTTGTCTGCCAGGGTAAACTTCTGCTCCAGCGGCAGACCGATGGTTCGCGCCAGCGCCAGCTTGTCCTTTTCCAGGCTGTTCCGCGCCACAATCAGTTGCTGCTCCAGTGATTGGTAGTCCACCCGCGCCCGCAGTTCGTCCAGCTTGGGCGCGGTGCCTGCCTCATGGTTGGCCACCGCCTGGTCCAACGAAATCTTGGCCGTGGCCACCTGCGCCTGCACGCTCGCCACCCGCGTCTCGTCAGCCAGCGCCAGCAGGTAGGCATTGCCCACCGTCAGCATCACCAAGTCCCGCGCATCCTGCGTGCTCAGGTTGGCCGCCGCAAAATTATGCTTAGTGGCCAGATAGTTCCGCAGCGAAGCCACGTTCAGCAGCGACCATGTCAGCGAAGCCCGTAGATCCGAGTACCCGAACGGACCAATCACCGCCGGAAATCCCTGTATGCGGAATCCCTCGGCGGCCAGATCCACCTGCATCATGTTTTCCCTTACGTTCATATCCACGGATGGCAGCAGCGCCTGCAGTTGGCTCAACTTCTGCCCGCGCGCGCCCGAGGCTTGCGTGGCGTTCAGAATGACGCCCAGATTGTTCCGCATGCCCCGCTGGATGGCATCGTCCAGGGTCAGGTTCAGCGTCCCGGCCGACGCCGTGCCCGACGGTACGCTTCCCCTGAAGCTGTCGGCCGTGGGTCCGGCTGCCGTGGGAGCCTGCTGGCCCTGCATGCTTGCGGCAAACAGGCAAACCCCCACCATCAGAGCGCAGGCCCTGCTACCGGCGGCTTTAGTCCACAATGATTTTGAGAACATCGGGTCGTTTTGACTCAAAAACGGTCAGCTTTCATCAAAAAATGGCAGCACCTCATTGATGCAGACGGATGACCACCGGGTTCTTGTTTCCTAGTGTATCGAAGATGACGCTCGAACCGCTGCCCGAGTTCCCCCGAAGAACCGTCCGCGCTGCTCCCAATACAGCCCCTGGCCGGGTTCCGGCGTCTAGATTCTGTCCCCGTCCACGGCATGGAGCAGTTGCGACGCCAGCGAGCAGAGCCCCTGCCGGAAGACCTCACTCACCGCCTCGGGTGTCCACCCGGCAGCCCTTGCGCCCCCGTGCGTCCGCAGCAGCGCAGCCGTATCCTGGCGGTTGAATCCAGCCACCGCGCGCAACACAAACACCGTTCGCACCACCGTCGCCAGCCCCGCCAGCCACTTCCGCACCCGCTCCCGGTCCGGCCCCGCCATCATGCGCTCCAGATCCTCGCTGGAAACCCCCGCCGCCCGCAGGTCGTCTTCCTCGATGCAGCCCTTTCCCGCTTGCGCATGCTCCGGCGCCCCAAGACAGCCCGGCTCCCGCTTCTCCAGGAGATCCAGAGCCGCCGCCGCCAGCGTCCGCCGGCTCGCCTTCCGGCTCTCCACCGGATCGTGACAGACCGAAACTTCCGCCGTCGCCACTGCCGTCTCCACCAGCCGGACGCTCTCTTCCCCTTCGCCGGCCAGCATCGACGCCAAGCTGTACAACCCCGCTGCGATCCGGTCGAACATGGCGTCCATGCCTTCCAGCGCTTTTCGCACCGTCGCCTCGTCTTTCGGCTTCCCGTCCAGCAGTTCGTAAACCCGCTCAGAAAACGCCCGCGCCTCTTCGGGAATCGGCGGCGAAGAAATCAGGCTCTCCTTTGGAAAACTCGCATTCTCGGCCATCGAAGCGACTCCTTTCCAGATCATCCTGGCGGCTGGCTCTACCGCTATCCTCCACCCGCCCCCCCGGACGGGTCAATCGGCCCTTTTTGTTTCAGCCTTGTCTTCTCTCCTCCATCTCTCCGGCCGCCCGCAGCCAGCGTTCGCTGCTGGCCGATAATCCAAAGTAAAATAACAACCAATATATCAACAACTTGACCCATGACCCCATCCAGGGATGAAACTCCCAACGCCAGCCGGACCTCTTTTGTCTGCCGTCGGCAGTGCGCAAACCCCGCTGGAACGCTGTAGACTTTCCCTCACAGTGCATTGGACAAGCACCATGGTCAGACCCACATCAAAACAAAAGCTCTTCAACGGCCGCGACCACTCCTGGATAGAGTTCAACCGGCGCGTCCTCGAAGAAGCCGAGGATCCTTCCAATCCTCTCCTTGAACGCGTTAAGTTCCTTGCCATCACTGCCTCAAACCTCGACGAATACGTCGAAATCCGCCAAGCCGGCCTCCTGCAGCGTATTGAGGACGGCTACCGCGAGCCTGGCTACGACGGCCTCCGTCCCGACGAGTCCCTCGCCGTCCTCACCGCCGCGATCCACGCCTTCGTCGATGCCCAGTACCACTGCTGGAACCAGCGGCTCCTCCCCGAGCTGCGCAAGCAGGGCATCCGCCTTCTCGACTGGGAAGAACTCGGCGACGAGGCCCGCTCTTATGCTCAGGGCTACTTCCAGCGCGAGGTCGATCCCCTGCTGACTCCCGTAGCCATCGATCCCGCCCATCCTTTTCCGCGTGTACTCAATAAGGCTCTTTGTCTCGCCCTGCTGCTCAAGCGCAAGCGCCGCAGTTCCGGACCGCCCGTCTTGGGCGTCGTCACCGTGCCCCGCGCTTTGCCCCGCTTCGTTCGCCTGCCCTCCGCCGACGGCGCCTTCGACTACCTTCTCCTGCAAGACCTCATCGCCCAGCACCTCGCCGGCATGTACCGCGGCTACGAACTCCTCAGCCGTGCCGCCTTCCGCCTCACCCGCAACTCCAACCTCTACATCGAAGAGGAAGAAGCCCGCTCCCTGCTCGAAACCATCCGCGTCGAGCTCCACAACCGCCGTAAAGGCGACGCCGTCCGTCTCGAAATTGAATCCGGCGCCGGCCCCGAGATCGTCGAACGCCTCCGCACCAACTTCGAGCTCGAAGAAAACCAGCTTTTCCGCAGCGACGGCCCCGTCAATCTCTCCCGCCTCCTGTTCTTCTACAGCGACGTGCAGCGGCCCGATCTCAAGTACCCGCCCTTCACGCCCCGCCCGTTCAACCTGAGCCGCCGCTCCGCCAATATCTTCGACGAGCTCCGCCAGCGCGACCTGCTCTTCCACCACCCCTACGACTCCTACGACCCCGTTGTCGAATTCATCCAGAAGGGCGCCCAAGATCCCGCCGTCGTCTCCATCAAGCAAACCCTCTACCGTACCAGCAGCGACTCCCCTATCTTCCAAGCGCTCATTGAGGCTGCCGCCACCAGGGAAGCCACCCTGGTCGTCGAACTCATGGCCCGCTTTGACGAGGCCTCCAACATCCGCTGGGCCCGCTCCATGGAGGATGCCGGCGTCCAGGTCTTCCACGGCGTGGTCGGCCTCAAAACCCACTGCAAGCTCTCCCTGCTCGTCCGCCGCGACGAAGACGGGGTGACCCGCCGCTACTGCCATCTAGGCACCGGCAACTACAACCCCGTCACCGCCCGCTTCTACACTGACCTCAGCCTGCTCACCGCCGATCCGCAAATCACCGAGCGGGTCCACATGGTCTTCAACTACCTCACCGCTCACGCCGAAATCGACGATTACCGCCCTCTCCTCGTCGCGCCTCTCACCATGGCGGAAAGCTTCCTCGGTCTCATTTGCCGCGAAACCGAGCACGCCCGTGCCGGCCGGCCCGCCCACATCGTGGCCAAAATGAATGCCCTCCTCGAGCCCTCGGTCATCAAGGCTCTCTATACTGCCTCCCAGGCCGGCGTGCAGATCGATCTCATCATCCGCGGCCTCTCCATCCTGCGTCCCGGCGTCAAGGGATTGTCGGAAAATATCCGCGTCCGTTCCATCGTCGGCCGTTTCCTCGAGCACTCCCGCATCTTCCACTTCGCCAACGGCGGCGACGACGAAATTTATCTCGGCTCCGCCGACTGGATGCCCCGCAACCTCTTCGAGCGCTGCGAGGTCGTCTTCCCCGTCCGCGACGCCGCCGTCAAGGCCCGCCTCCACGACGAGATTCTGCCCGCCTATCTGGCCGATACCGTCAAGGCCCGCCTCCAGCAGCCCGACGGCAGCTATATCCGCGCCGGCAAAATCCTCCGCAACGTCAGGCCCTTCTCCAGCCAGGACTTCCTCATGCAGTTGGCCGAAGGCAAAACCAGCCTCGCCGCCATCCCCATTCCCGTCCCTCGCTCTGCCGCAAAAGGCGCTATAGGAAAAAAACGCGCCGCCGGTTGAGCGGCCTTCGCGCGGAGCGCGTCTGCGCGCTCTGGATTGCCTCTTCCCGCGGCTGGACCTTTGCCTTGGTGGTGGTAATATCCCGCCATGAGCCTCAGCACCGACGCTTTGAAGTCTTTCGTCGCGCTGGCCGAGGAGCTGCACTTTGGCCGCGCGGCGCTGCGGCTTCATCTTTCGCAGCCTGCGCTCAGCAAACAGATCCAGCGGCTCGAAGCCGGCCTTGGTGGAAAGCTCTTCGCGCGCACCACCGGACGCGTCCTTCTCACTGCGGCCGGAGAAGCCCTGCAGGAACGCGCTCGCCTTCTCGTCGCCGACGCTGATGCTCTGGAAAGCTTTGCCCGGCAGGCTGTACAGGGTAGTCTTCGCTGTCTGCGGATCGGATTTGGCATTACCGCCCTTGGCGATCTGCTGCCCCGTGCCGTGATAGCCTTCAGAAAATCCCATCCCGGCGTCTCGCTTGAAATGCAGGACCTTGGCAGCAGGGATCAACTGGAACGCGTGCTCGACGGCAGGCTCGATCTTGGCTTCGTGCGCATGCCGGTTTCTAATAGTCGCCTGGAGAGCGTCATCGTGCTGCGCGAACAGATCCTCATCGCCGTGTCCGCCCACCGCTTTCCCCGCCCGGTGAGCCTCCAGTCACTGCGCAACGAGCCGTTTGTCTTCATCGCCCGCTCCACCTCCGGAACCTTTTACAACCATGTTCTCGAACTGTGCCGCGCTGCCGGCTTTGTGCCCCATGTCGTTCAGGAGGCTCGCGAAAACTTCACGGTGCTCAACCTTGTCCGTGCCGGCCTGGGAGTCAGTCTGGTTGCCGCCGCGGCGCGCAGAATGCGCGTTCCCGGCGTACGCTTCTATCCCCTCAAGAATGCGCCGGCGAGCTGGACCATCGGCATGATCTGGCGCAGAGACTGCCGCGAGCTTGTCGAACCCTTTAAAAGAGCGGTGCTGGCGGCCCGAAAAACTCCATAACGCGATCTACTTATTCCATCCGGTTATCAAGATGCCAAAAGGTTTC
Source organism: Acidobacteriota bacterium (assembly GCA_021846985.1). Taxonomy (GTDB): domain Bacteria; phylum Acidobacteriota; class Terriglobia; order Terriglobales; family Acidobacteriaceae; genus Telmatobacter. The sequence continues at coordinate 27,055 of JAJZVX010000027.1, forward strand.
ATCGCCGCTCGCGCCGGAAATGCGCTTCAATGGAACTGTCGCATGCAGGAGGCGGCGCTCTTCCCCACCCCGCAGGGCAAAGTCCACCCGCGGGGATCCCGGCTCGACCCCGCGAGCTTGCGCAAAGGAGCAACCACATGTCTCTCATCATCGAAAACTTTCCGGAAGCCGTCCGGAATGTGAAGCAACAGCTTCGGGCCGCACTGCCCGGATACAAAGAAGCCTTCCGTGAGGTCGAAGCCGAAATGGCCCGCCGCGTCGATGAAATTGTCGCGGAACGTGAAGCCGGCAAGGACGTCATCCCCCTCGTCCCGTACGCCGACATCGCGGCCGGCTCGGTCCCCGCTCAACTCATCGCTCAAATCAAATCGCGCGGCGCCTGCGTGGTTCGCCGCACCTTCTCGCCCCAGATGGCCACGGCATGGGACGAGGAGATTGCGGACTACGTCGAGCGCAACCACCTCGACGCCAAACTCGCCCATGCCAAGGAGGACAGCTATTTTGGTACGCTGGCTTCCGCCAAGCCGCAGATTTACAGCATCTACTGGTCTCGTCCTCAAGTGCAGGCGCGCCAGTCCGTTGAGCTTACCCATGTCCGCGTCTTTCTCAATCGGATGTGGCAGGCCGAAAGCGGCGGCGTGCGCCACATCGACCCCAACCAGGCCCCGGCCTACGCTGATCGCATCCGCCGCCGCCCGCCCGGCTCCAAATCACTGGGCCTTTCGCCGCACATTGACGGAGGATCGGTCGAACGCTGGCTCGACGGTAACTTTCGCAATGTGTACCGCCATGTCTTCAGCGGTGAATGGCGGAAGTACGACCCATTCGACGCCGCCTTTCGCACGCAGGTCGAGGAAGTCCCCTCGCCGGCTGTCTGTTCGGTCTTTCGCACCTTCCAGGGCTGGACGGCTCTCACTCCCCAGGGCAAGGGAGACGGAACCCTGCAACTCGTTCCCATTGCCAATGCCATGGCGTATCTGCTGCTGCGCGCGCTGCAGGACGACGTGCCGGACGACAGCCTTGCCGGGGCGCAGCCCGGACGCGCTCTCTCGGTCAACGAGCCATACCACGGCCTGCTCCTCAAAGCGCTCACTTCCATCCCCCTCATGCAGCCCGGCGACACCGTCTTCTGGCACTCCGATGTGTGTCACGCTGTCGAAGACGAGCACCATGGCTCCGGCTACAGCAATGTCATGTACATCGGTTCCGTGGCCGGATGCGCCAAGAACAGCGCCTATCTCCAGAAGCAGGCCGTCGCATTCCTCACCGGCAAAACTCCGCCCGATTGGGCAGCAGACGACTACGAAGTTGACTTCAAAGGACGCGCCACCGTTGCGGATCTCACCACGCTGGGCCGGGCGCAGCTCGGTATTACGGACGATCTCGTGAAAAGCCTCCTCTCCGGCACAACTGCATGACTCTCCTGCGCGGCCGGATCCCCCCGTCCGGCCTCGCTCGCTTACCATGACGGATAAGCCCGCACATGCCCATCCATCTCAATCCGGACAGCTTCGACGCCCTCATCTTCGACCTCGACGGCACCCTGGTTGACAGCGCGCCCGCGCACTTCCGCGCCTACAACGACGCGCTTGCGCCTTTAGGCATCGCCCTCGACTGGGACTGGTATCTGGCCCACCTCGGTCTCGCCTCCGGCCCGCTCAAGCAGGCCTACGAAGCCGCCTTCGGCCGCGCGATTCCGCTCTCCCCGGCCGACTTTGCCGAACGTCAGGTGGCTGGCTTCTTGCGCAATCTTCACCTGGTCCGCGAAAAGGGCGTTGTCGCCGACGTTGCCCGGCAGTGGAGCGCTTCGTTGCCCCTCGCCGTCGCCTCCAGCGGCAACCGTGTCGAAGTGATCTCCACGCTGCAACAGGTCGGCCTCCTTCCTCTCTTTGAGGTCATTGTCACCTCCGACAATGTGGCGCGCCTCAAGCCCTCGCCCGACCTATTCCTTGAAGCCTCGCGCCGCCTCAACGTGCCCGCCGCGCGCTGCCTCGTCTTTGAGGACTCCGATCAGGGCATGGCCGCAGCCGCAGCCGCGAAGATGCGCGCCATCGACGTCCGCCGCATGGCGGCTGAGTGAGCGCGCCCGCGCGGACACGCAATCGGGTGCCGTCTCCGCTCTTCGCCGGGAAGGGACGCCACCCAGGATGACCCGGCATCCGCTGAGCGGCGAAAGCAGGGAACATCGGCCTGGGTCACGCTCTTTCCTCTGCGCAGGCAGTTATGGATTGAGCAAAGCGCGATTGATCCGAAACCCGCGCCCACGCAAAGCTGCCTTCTGCCCGCCGCTGCCGCTTCACCGGCCACGGCAACCGGCTTCCGGGGAGGGTGCGCTGCGCGCTCTGGGCATCCCCCTCCCCGGGCCCTTGCAGATTATTTCCCGCATCCTGCTACGCTGGGCTTGTCGCTCTTCACAGAGCAAGCAGGTGCCAACCGCCCAGCAAGGAAAGGAATTCCCGTGTCTCAGTTCCAGCCGCAGGTCTTTCAGCCGGTCTCGCCCGCGCAGTTCGAAGTGCTCACCGCCAAAGCCCGCGCCGCAGGCCTTCCGATCGCCGGCAACAGCGGCGTCGCCTCACGGTTCGGCGTCGAAATCTCCTGGAATTACGTTCCCGAAGCCCAGCAACTCACCCTCCACTGCCTGCGCGCGCCGTTCTTCGTCTCAGCCGATGACGTCAACACGCAGATTCAGTCTTTGGTCCAGCAAACCCTTTCCTGAGCTGTCGCCGCTGCCTTCACTCTGCCGGCGCCACGAGGTACTGCTCCAGTTTCCCATCCGGATACGTGTAGGTCGTCAGCCGCAGTTTCCTGCCCGGGTACACAATCGAGAACGCCCGGAAGGTCATCCCGCCCCGAAGCCCTTCGCCCGTCTGCTTGAAGATCAGCGGATCGCCCAGCGGCCCCAGGCTATCCTTGAAGTCCCGCACCGCCTCCGCCGTAAAGTAGTCGTTCAGGTTCGGCGCCAGCAGACTGCGGTCAAGCCGCCCCTGCTGCAGGCCGCGATAGATCTCGAGAGCCTGCGTCTCCGCCGCGCTCTTGGGAAAATCCGCCACCACCGGCGCCGCCAGGTTCGCAATCTCCGATGCCGCTCCCACCGCATCCTGGTTCGTCAGCACCGCCACCGCCACGCCGTCGTCCACCAGCGCCAGGTTGTCCGACACAAACCCCGACACCTCGCCCGAGTGCTCGATGGACCGGTGCCCGTCCCGCTCCCGCACCTCCACGCCCAGCCCGTAATGCGTCCCCTGGCCGTCCTTCAGCTTCACCTCGGTAAACATCTCCCGGTAGCTTGCCGGCTTCAGCACTGAACGCGCCATCAGGCTCTCGTCCCACAGCGCCAGATCGTGCGCCGTCATCGCCAGTTCGCCCGCCGCAAACATCCATCCGCGCCCTTCCTTTGGAGCCACGCGCAGCGGTCCCAACGCATGCCGGTAGTAGGCTGTCGCGTCCGCCTGAGTCAGCCTTTCCTCGTCCGAGTTCCACACTGACTTCATACTCAGCGGACGGAAGATGTGCCGCGTCAGAAATTCCATCAATGGCTCGCCAGCCACCTTCTCTACAATCCGTCCCGCAATCACAAAGTTTGTATTCGAGTACTGCCACTGCGTTCCCGGCTCAAAGTCCAGAGGCTTTTTCGCCCACTTGTCCAGAATCTCATCGGCCGTCACATTCTTCAGCATCGGCGTCATCACGTAGTCTTCCGGCCAGTAGTCCTGGTAGCCGGAGGTGTGGCTCAGAATCTCCCGGATTGTCACTTTGTCTCCGTCCGTCAATCCCGGCACATACTTGCCCACCGGGTCGTCCAGCTTCAGCTTTCCCTCTTCCTGCAAAAGCAGAATCGCCGCCGCCGTGAACTGCTTCGAGATCGACCCAATCGAGTACCGCATCTCCGGCGTGGCCGCCATCGGCGGCTCCAGCCGGGCCTTGCCGTAGGCGCGCGCATACTCCAGCTTGCCGCCCTTCACCACCGCCACCGAGGCCGAGGGCACTCCCGTCTGCTCCAGCACCTGCTCCGCAATCCGGTCTACGCGGCTGCGCATCTCCGGAGCCAGCGTATCCACGGTTTGCGCCCGCGCTGCAATCCGTCCCGCCAGCGCCGCCAATCCCCCCAGAACCCCAATCGTCAATACCCGTCTGAACTTGCTCATTCCTCGCGCTCCCTAGCCAAACTCCCCGTTGCATCCCGCATCAAAATTATCAGTCTGGGCTTCGTTACGATAGCCTGAGCACAGAACGGCTCGACGGCCCGCGCGGCGGTCTGCCGCGGAGGGTTCCATGCAGAGATTGATCGAGGGCCACAAGCGTTTCCACGCCGAGGTCTTCCCCGCCAGACGAAGCCAGTTTCATCTTCTTGCCGAGATGCAGGCTCCCGAATGGCTCTTCATCACCTGTTCCGACTCCCGCATCGTCCCCGATCTCATCCTTGGCACCGGTCCTGGCGACCTCTTCATCACCCGCACCGCCGGCAACGTCGTGCCCATGGTCAGCGGCAACGTTGATGGCGTCACCGCCACCATCGAGTACGCCGTCGAGGTTCTCAAGGTCCGCCACGCCATTCTCTGCGGCCACTCCGACTGCGGCGCCCTCAAGGCCGCGCTCGACCGCAAGAACCTTCAGAGATTACCCATGGCCCAGCGCTGGCTCTGCCACGTCGAGGCCGCCTTCAGCCACCGCCAGCCCCTCAATCCCATCGACGGCGACAGCGCCGAACTGGCCGCGCTCATCCGCGGCAATGTGGTTGCCCAACTCCTCAACCTCCGCGCCCAACCTTCTGTTGCGCGCGCCACCGCCGAAGGCCGCCTCACCTGTTACGGCTGGTATTACGACATCCTCACCGGCCGCATCGAACAGTACGACGAAGCCATGCGCCGCTTTCTCCCTCTCCTCGGCGAATAGACCCCGCACGCATCTGTCTTGGAAAGAAGCAGACTGTGGCGTGTTGCCCTGTCCGTCCTCAGCGGTTGCTGACCGCCACCAGCACCGCAACCAGCGATCCCACAAACAGCGCCGACAGCGGCCAGGCCGTCGCCCGGCCAAAGTTCAGCGTGAACCCGGCGCCACAGCGGCTTTGCACAAACAGCGCAGGATCATTGCGGTTGCAGTAGAACAATCCCCAGCGCCAGTTCTCGTCGCCCTGCATCTCGGCTGGCGGCGGAACAAAACGGCGGTTAACGACGGTGCGAAATACGATGACAGCCGCCGCGGCCCCCAGCACGACAAAGAGGATAGCTTGGTTCTCGGCCGGTGAAATCGCGCCTCCCGCAAACGCCACCATGATGGCCGCAGTCATCAGCAGTGCGCCGGCCCAGGTTGCGATCATCGAACTGCGCAGCGCGTTCTTCGCCAACGGCGTGCGTGTGCGCGCGCGCACACGGATCAGCAGCGCCAGCAGGCCCGCGGTCGCCAGGCCGAGGCCAAAAGAAAAAATCCTATCGCCGCCATGCGCCTCCACCAGCGCGTCCAGAGCCTGCGGCGCGGCACGCAGCGAGCTGCCCCGCGCCGCCACCACCAGAGAAACCGCCGCAACCGCCACCGTGAACGCGATCGGCGCCAGCAGCGCCGCCAACGAGGGCACCCCGCCTTGCGGCGCCGTAAGCGGCACCTCAACCGCCGCACGCGGCTGTGCTGCCGGCATCAGCCTGCCGGCCTCGCGGTGTGCGCGGGCAAAGGCAACGTTAAAGGCCAGCGCCTCCACCAGCACTGCCCACAGCAGGCATGCGGCATTGTGCTGCCGCCACAGCAGCACGCCCACCAGCGCAGCCAACGCGCAGCCCAGCCAGATCCGGAGCAGGTAGCGGCGCACAAGGCTCCGCGCTTCCGCGCTCGACTTCACAACATCCGGCGCTGTTCTTCCAAAAAAGAAGAACTGGTTAAGGCGCGACATCCAGGAATAGAACGCGGCCTGAAGCGGCAGAACGGCAAAGGTGGCAATCAGCATGGTGTGCCTCGTGAATCGGGTGAGGGCGCGCGAGGCGCAGTTTAGTTTTCGCCGCGCAGTTCGGCGCTCAGCGCGTCCAGTTCGTCGGCCACGGTGTGCCGCGTCAGGCCTTCGGCTCGCACCTGTGCGGCCAACTGGCGCAGCTTGTCGGCAAAGATCTGGCGGGCTTTGGGCGGAGCCTGCGGCGTGTCGCGGGCGGTCACCACGGCTCCGCGCCGGCGGCGAAGATCAAGCCAGCCTTCGGCGCTCAGCAGCCGGTAGGCTTCGGCCACGGTGTTGAAATGGACGCCCAGCTCCAGCGCCAGATCACGCACCGTTGGCAGCGCATCCCCCGGTGCCAGCCGCCCTTCCACAAGCTGCGAGCGGATGCCGTCAACGATCTGACGGTAAACCGGCGTCGTGGACGTAGTGTCGATGCGCAGAGCGGGCGATTCGTTCATTTGTATAATGTATAGAAACAATGTACAAAAGAGTCAAGCAAATTCTTTTGCTATGCGGTTTTTCAGGTGACCTGCCTGCGAATCCTGCTTGCGCAGAGCCCGCCAGAACCGGAAAGTGCAGGTACCGATAGAACCGCGAAGGCTCTAATTGTTCAATAGATTGCAGATTCCCCATTGGCAGCCGCCGCACCAGCCGCGCGCGATGACCCGCAGACGGCAAAATCCGCGGTCTCGTCTGTGTCTATCGCCGCTCGCTCCCTGCCCGCAGAATCGGCCACAATCCCGCCGCCACGCACACGGCTGCCGCCGCCGCGCCCAGCAGCGCAAATCCGCCGGCTCCGCCCTGCATGGCCGAAGCCACCTCGCGATACTGCGACGCGGCATAGCCCCGGGCCACCCAGCACACCACCGCCGCCGCATATCCCGCCGCCACAATCCGCGCCGCCATCAGCATGCGCCTCAGGCGCGCCACGGCCATCTCCCGCGCCCGCCGTCGCGCCCGCTCCAGAACCCAATACGAATCCGGCAGCGTGCAGTCCGCCTCCACGCGCAGAGCCTCGGCCCGCAGCGTTTCGGCCACCCGCAGAGCCTCGCCGCACTCCACGCATGCCGCCGCGTGCCGCCGCAGCGCCTCACTCCACGCGCCATTTTTCAGTGCCTGAATGACTTCGCTCTCGTGTTCACACCCCGCCTGTTTCATCGCGTTGCCCTCTGCGGCCGCAGCAGCGCGCCCGCCTTCCGCCTTGCCCGGAAAAGCAAAATCCGTATGCTCATGGCGTTCAGTCCTGTCGCCGCGGCAATCTCCGCATGGCTCATCCCCTCCACGTACGCCAGCCAAAGCAGCTCCCGCTCACGCGGCTTCAACTGGCGCATCGCCGCTCGTACATCCAACCGCGCCGCTTCGTCCGCCGCCGCACCCTCTACCGGACATTCTTCGGCGCCTTCGCCCGCCGCCATCTCGTCGCGTCTTCGATACCGGTCATGCAGCAAGTTGGTCGCCATCCGGAAAAGGTAGGCCCGCGTCTCTGCCTCGCCCATCGCCGGCGTCTTTTTCAAAAGATACCGGCAATAGGTCTCCTGCACCAGGTCGTCGGCCACGTCCGCCCGTCCGCTGGCCTGCCGCAGATACGCCCAAAGCGGGCGGGAAGTCGCTTCATAGAGACGCCTGAAGCCTTCCTCGCCCGCCTTTGCCTGGTCGCGCTCCGCCGCCGTCCAGTCCGCGATCGTGCCCGCATCGTCCATCGCCGCCGCCTGTGATCAAGCCTTCGGTTCTTTGCCCAGCAGCCCCAGCGCCCGCGAAGCGTAATATGAAACCACCGCCGCCGCTTCCAGCCCCACGCCCAGCGCCACCGCCAGGATGCCCGCCACCTGCGCGTCGTGGCTCACCGCGCCGGCCGCATACATCCAGCACAGCGTTCCGCCCACAACCAGGAAGATCAGCCCCCAGCGAATGCAGTCCAGAATACTCCCATACGGCGTCCCCGCCTCCTGCGCCAGCGAGGAAAGAAACTTCTTTCCGCCCTCTGTCTCCACGTAGGACAACATGCTCTGCGCCGAGTCAAAGCGCATCAGCATGGTCTTGGCCACCTCGCCCTGGATCCAGGCCGTTTTGTAACGCCGCACCGAAGAAAAGATCACCCACACGATGAACCCGATCATCGTGAACACCGCGATTGGAACCAGCCAGTTTTCCATCTTTCCGCCTCCCCGCTCGCCCCTGGAAGGGCGGAGGTTTTCTTCTTTCACCGTTAAAACGGACGGGCGGCGGCAATGGTTAACAGTGGTGACGGAAAAATTGCAGCCCACGCAATGTCCGAGCCGCCTCCCATGCAAAGACTGTGCACTCAAGCGCTTCCGGGGTTATGATGGGCGCACTTGAACTTTCAATTCGTTCCGCTCGCTCTTTTGCCGCGCATCTCCTCGGATCACCCAGCCTGACTGGAGAAACCATTGTGAACGCCTCGTCCCAACATCGATCCGTCCGGCAACAGCCCAAAGCCGCCGCGGGCTCGTCTCCCCGCAGCCATACAGCGTTTCCTCCCAGCGCACAACGCAACCCCTGACTGCCCATGAGCCAGCCTGCGCGCATCTCGTTCGGAATCGTCGCCTTGCTGGCGGCTGCCGTTGTCCTTCTGCATCTGGGCACCTTGCTGCTCACCGTTCTCTTCGGCTATCTGGCCCTGCGCGCGTTCTTCATCCGCCGCAGCAAGTCCCTCAGCGTCACGCTCTATCTCGTCGCGGTGGCCGTAATCGGCGCCGGTCTCGCCTATTTCTTCACCCTCGCTTTTCACACCTTGCCCCGCATGGCCGAAGCGGCCATCCCGGCCATGGCGGCCTTTGCGGAAAAGCATGGATTCGAGCTTCCGTTCACCGACCTCGCCAGTTTGAAAGACACTGCCCTCGACGCCGCCCGGCAGGGATTCGCGACCATTGGAGGCTATGCCAAAATCGCATCCTTCCAGTTTGTCCTTGTCGTGGTTGGGCTGGTCGCTCCGCTCAGCATCTTCCTCGGTTCCGGCTGGACAACCCGCCAGCAGACGCCCTCCCCGCCAGACAACCTTTATTTCGCCGTCACCCGCGAACTCACCGCGCGCTTTAAAAGCTTTTATGCCAGCTTTGCCAGGGTCATGGGCGCGCAGATCGTCATCTCCGCCATCAACACGGCCCTGACCGTGGTCTTTCTCGCCTTCAACGGCTACCCCTACGCCGGACTGCTGACCACCCTCGTCTTTCTCTGTGGCTTGCTCCCCATTGTCGGCAACATCGTCAGCAACGCCGTTATCGTCGGCGTCGGCTTCACCTTTTCTTCCCGAACCGGTCTCTACGCGCTGGCCTTTCTCATCGCCATTCACAAGCTGGAGTACTTCCTCAACAGCAAGATCGTGGGCAGACACATCGACAGTCCGATGTGGCTCACCCTGATCGGGCTGGTGATCGGCGAACGTCTGATGGGGATTCCCGGTCTGATTCTTGCGCCGGTCGTCCTGCACTTCATCCGGGTTGAGGCCTCGGCCTATCGAGCCCGGGCCAGCGAGGAACCGGCCGCCGGCCGCGACGCCTGAAAGCCCTTCCTCAAGCCCCATGCGGGGCAGTTCCCGCTGCTCCCCTCCTCCATGCGCAGGATCACCTCAAACAGCCGCGGCCGGCGGCAATGCCGCTCACTCTCGCAAAAGCAGCCGCTCTCCACCGGCATGCGCCGCGCCCGCTCACGGCTTCGGCTTCTCGTCCGGCTTTGGCGCTTCTGGATTGGTAATGTCCTGCCCGTTGTAGATAATCTTCGCGGTCGACCCGAAACGCTTGTATTCCGCATACTTCACGGTGTCGCGGATATGAACGTCCTGGTCCATATAGCCTTTTCCCCCGGTAAAGTGCAGCATCCCCTCGCCCCGCGTGTAGACCGGGAACCAGTAGTGGCCGTCCACCTGCTGCCGCCACGTCATGAACGGCGGATGCAGGTCTTCCTGCCCCTTTTTGGTATCGTCGGGAACCATTCGCCCGTCGGTGACCACAATTTGCAGGTCGGTAGCGTCCACCCATATCCGGCCCAGCAGATACCGCTTGCCTTTCTGGATCTCCCTGGGACTGACGTTGAAGACGTAGCACTCCAGCTCGTCTACTTTCTGCCTGCCCACATACTTGATGTTGTACTCGCTCACCTCGTCGGTGGTAAGCACAAAAGGATAGCCGTGCTGAATGTCCTGCATGTCGGAGGGAGACATGCTGATCCCCGCCCGCTCCAAGGTGCTCTCCGGAGCATAAACCGCCTTTTCCATCCGCCGGCCGCTGGGATCGAAGACCACGTCGTCCACCTCGTACCATTCGCCAGCGACCTTGTTTTCGTCGTCGAGAACCTCCACCTTGGCAAAACGGCGATAGGTATAGTGATTGAGCGCCTCGCGAAATTCGGTCTCCTTGGCCGCGAATTGGCGAATTACCTGTTCCGGCGCCACGGATGGTTGCGAAACGTCCATGGGGCCAAATCCGGAGTCGAGAGCCATGGGCGTAAAGGTGTCCTTGTCCTGCGCAAAACCCGCCAAGCCGGCGCTGGCCACAAAAAGCCAAGCAATCAACCATTTACCTCGCACCACGCCACTCCCATTGGTGGATGAAAGCCCCTTGCGTCCACCCGGCAGATACCTGCGGCCCGCCAGGCCTCGCCCGCGTCATCTACAACGTTAGACGCATAGACATCTTTACCGGTGGAATTTCAGAATCAAGGGGCGGCAGGTATGCCCTGGTGCCAAAGCCGATTTTCTCCCTCTCCTGCGGAGAGCGGAGGAGAACGTCGGTTTCGGGCCCGTTTTCAGGTTTCCGGCGAAAGCGACGATAGGCCCTACGAACAGATTTCAGGAGACTTACGGCTCTCATGGCCGATCCTTACCAGCTTGTCGCGTTTCTTCTCACGGCGCTGCTGCTGCCCGCCTTCGGGCACCTTTACCTGCGCTTCCGGGATTCCCGCACCCTGCTCTGGTTTCTGGGATTCCTGCTGGCCATCGTGCGCATGCTCACTGACTACAAACTGGGGCCGTGGAATTTTTACGAAGCCGGGCACCCTTGGATGGCCACCACCGGCGAGGCCGCCTCGCAGCTCGGTTCCGCCTTGTTTCTGGCTTCGCTGTCACCTGCGCGCTTTCGCCTCGGCCGGCTGAATGTGCTCTATGTCATCCCCTTTGTCATTCCCCTGATGATCTTCACCTTTCTGCTGGACGCGGTCTTTCGCGGAGTGGTGCCTGCGGGACCATTGTCTGCCGTCTTTTCAGTGCTGGGCCTTCTCGCCGTGGTGGTGGGTTTCTTCTGGGGCATCGACAACGAAAGCACGCCGCCCTGGTTGGGCGGGACGATTTGTGGCGCCGCCGGCGTCTTCGGCTTTTGGCTGCTCATTACCAAAGGACCGGCCTGGTCGCTCACCTCGGTCGAATTCAGCATGCGGATGGTTACGGCGCTGCTGGTCATCATGGTCTTCCGGCGCCTGTCGCCGGGCGTCCTTTTGACGGCGGCCGGTTTCACCGCCTGGTCACTGACCATCTTCCAGCTTGCGCCGGAGATCGTCGCCAATTCCCAAAATGGCGAGATACTGATCCGATTCGTCGTGATGGGCAAGGTGGTTGCGGCGCTGGGCATGATCGTACTGGCGCTCGAAGACCAACTGTCCATCAACCATGCTGCCCAGAAGCGGGAACGCCGGGCACGGCTGGAATTGGAAGCCTACTCGAACCTTGTGCTCTCCCGGCGCCGCATCGAGGACTTCGACAACCAGGCGGAGGATATCTGCCAAACCGTGGTGAAGCACAGCCGGTTTGCGCAGGCCGCGCTGCTGCTGCGCAGCGCCAGGCAATATCACGTGGCCGGGGCCGCGGGCTTCAGTCCGGCGATCGTGAAGGCGCTGGACACGCTGGCGTCGCGCATTCCCGGCGAACTCTTTCTGGCGCGTGGTTCGGCGCCGTCCGCCGTGGGACAAAGCCAGACAGTCCGGCTGGATCTCGAGCCATGGATGGAGCCGGGCGACGACCTCAAGCGGTTACAGTTCACCTCGGCCCTGGCGGTGCCGATGGCCGGACGCACCGTAACCGAAGGCGCTCTGTTGCTGGCCGGCATGCGCGTGGAACGGGGCAAGCGCCCCGAGCCGCTTCGGGCTGACGACCTGCTTCCCGTGGAAATGCTCATCGCGCGTCTGCAGTCGGTGCGCAGCCAGACCATGATGCTGGAAAAGCTCGTCGATTCGGAAAAATTCGCCGGACTGGGGCAGTTGGCCAGCACGGTCACCCAGCAGTTCAACAATCCCCTCACCGTCATCCTCGGCTATGCATCGCTGCTCGAGGAAAAACTCCCTGTCGAGGCTCCCGATCGCCGCGGCGTCGAGGCCATCCTCTCCGAAGCGCGGCGCATGCGCGCCACGCTGGACAGTCTCTCCCGCGTAGCCCACGCCCAGAGCAATCAGATCGCCGCAATCTCCGTCAGCGAGATGCTGGCCGATCTCGAAGAGCTGTACCGCTCCGAGTTTCTGCGCCGGTCGATCGAGTTCCGGGTCAATGTCGCGTCTACGCTGCCCCGGGTTCTTTGCAATGCTCAGCAACTTCGGCAGGCCGTGCTGCATTGTCTACAGTTTTCCATGGACGCAGTGGAGCGAGAACACCGCGGCCGGAGCACGCCTCCATCCTCCTCCGAGCGAGCGGTTCGCATCGACGCCACAGTGGAGGGCAACCGCGTACAGATCCTTGTGGCGCATTCCGGCCCCGCATTTTCCCATCCCGAGCGGGCCTTTGATCCTTTCGTCTCCGCCCAGGCCGCCGGAGAAACCGCCGGCCTGGGCCTGAGCTTCTGCGCCACGCTTCTGCGCGACAACAACGGCCACGCTTCGGCGGTCAATCTGGATCCGCGGGGAGCAGCGATCATTCTGGAGTTGCAGGCCGCATAGCTTTCCGCCGCGCCCCCCCGGAAATGCCTGTCGCCAGGGTTCGCCGCGCGTTTGTTTCCTCACCTGTCCCTCTATCCATCCGCACAAAAAGCTGCCGCCCGGGCAGTGTAAACTTCCTTTTTCGCGTCTTGAGCGATCTGTCTCGAATGGATTGGAGCCTGTATGCCAAAGAGAACCCTCGCATCTGTCATCGTCCTCGTCATCGCCTCTGTTTTCGCCCCCGGCGCCATCGGACAGCAGGCGCCAGCCTGGGGCATTGGGCCGTTCACGCGCCCCGGCAGCGGCAATCCCGTCATTGCACCCCGGCCTCAGTCCACCTTCATGGACCCCATGTCGAAGTCCCTTAACCACTGGGAGGCGTTGCACACCTTCAACCCGGCAGCCATCGTGCGCAATGGAAAGATCGTGGTGCTGTACCGGGCAGAGGACAACACCGGCAAGATGGAGATCGGCATGCACACCTCCCGGCTGGGCATGGCCGAAAGCTCCGACGGCATCCACTTCTCCCGCCGCCCCGCGCCGGTCTTCTATCCCGCCGACGATAACCAGAAGGCTCGCGAGTGGACGGGCGGCACGGAAGACCCGCGCCTTGTCGAGTCGGAAGACGGACTGTACGTCCTCACGTACACCCAGTGGAACCGCAAAATTGCCCAGGCGGGCGTAGCCACCTCACGCGACCTCATCCACTGGACCAAGTACGGGCCGGCCTTCCAGGATGCCGCGGGCGGCAAGTACAACTCCATCTGGTACAAGTCGGCAGGCATCCTTACGCGCCTCGATCCCGCGAAGGGCCGCCTCATCGCCGCCAAAATCAATGGCAAATATTGGATGTACTGGGGCGAAGGAGACATCCACCTGGCCACCTCGACCGACCTGATCCACTGGGCGCCGCTCGAATATGCGCCGGGCGATCCGGTTGTCCTGCTGGGGCCCCGGCCCGGCAGGTTCGACTCGAGCTTTCCCGAGTGCGGCCCACCGCCGGTGCTGACCGACCACGGCATCGTGCTGATTTACAACGGCAAGAACGGCAGAATCCATAACGACCCCACGATCGGCCCCGCCGCGTACGCCGCCGGAGAAGCGCTCTTTGACGCGCACGATCCCGCGCGGCTCATCGAGCAGACCGATCATCCTGTCCTCAAGCCTTCGGAGCCCTACGAAAAGAGCGGCCAGTACGTCGATGGAACCACCTTCTCCGAGGGCCTGGTTTACTTCCACCACAAGTGGTTCCTCTACTACGGCTGCGCCGACTCGCTGGTCTCCGTGGCCATCGCTCCGGGAACCTCGGGGACCACCGCCAGCGCCGCTCCCGTCGAGGCTGGCCGTCCCCTCACCTTTGAAGACATGATGGCCATGAAGCGGCTGGGCGAAACCGCAGTCTCTCCCGATGGCAAGTGGCTGGCGTATGGAGAAACCGACGTCAACCTGGGCCAGAACACCAAGACCCCCCATCTGTGGGTGCAGCCCGTGGCGGGCGGAGAACCGCAAAAGCTGGCCGTGGCCCTGCCGGGCGACTCCGGGGCAGAGTTCGCGCCCGACGGAAGGCATATCCTCTTTCTGAGCAGCCGCGAGGGCGGACAGCAGGTGTGGCTGGCCGACTTTGACCCGGCTACCGGCGCCGCCAGCCATGCGAAGAAACTGACCTCCATTTCGACCGAAGCCGACAACGCCGTCTGGTCGCCCGACGGCAAGTCCATCGTCTTTACTTCTTTTGTGTATCCCGATTGCCCGGCCATCACCGATGCGGATGCCGCGGCCGGCAACAAGTGCAACGCGGACCGCGACGCGGCGCGGGCGGCCAGCAAGGTCAAGGCGAGGATCTTTACCCACCTCCTCTATCGTCACTGGGACCACTTCACGGGCGACAAGAGGTCCCACCTCTTTTACGTTTCCGTTCAGGGCGGTGGAATCCGCGACCTGACGCCCGGCGAGACGCACGACGTGCCGCCTTTCTCGCTGGAAGGCGGCGGCTGCGGCTGCGCCTTTTCACCGGATTCCAAAGAGCTGGCCTACACCGTCAAAGAGGTTCCGGTCCCGGCCATTTCGACCAATGCCGACATCTTCACCCTCGACCTGACAAACCCGGAAGCCAAACCGGAGAAGGTAAGCACCTCGCCCGGCGGCGACTTTACGCCCGCCTACTCGCCGGACGGCAAGTGGCTGGCCTGGCGGTCACAGGAGCGCGCAAGCTACGAGAGTGACCAGTTCCGGCTGGTGCTCTATGATCGCGCGGCAAAGACGATCAGGAACCTGATGCCGGACTTTCCAAACTGGGTGGACGAGTTCGCGTGGACGCCGGACTCCAGGTCCATCGTCTTTGTTGCGGGAACCACGGGCGCCGAGCCTCTCTACGAAGTGGATGTAGCTGACGGCCGCTATGCCCCCTGGGCGACGATCGGCCTGGACGCTGCCGGGCGGCCGCAGACGCATGGCGATTACGGCGATCTGCACATCCTGCCCGACGGGCGGACCGTGGTGGCGACCAGAGTGGCCATCGACGACCCCGGCGAGGCGGTTCGTGTCTCCCCGGTGCAGGCGATTCTCGATCTCGGCTCCATGGGGCCGCAGTACGAAGCCATGCTGAAGGCGCGCGGCGAACCGCTCATGAAGCAGTTTGCCCCCATCACCCATTTGAACGACGCGCTCCTTGCCCAACTCGACATGCGCGGCATGGAGTCGTTCTGGTTCACCGCCAAAGACGGCACCCGCCTGCAGGGATTTGTCATCCGCCCGCCGGCCTTCGATGCGGCCAGGAAGTATCCGGTCAAGTTCCTCATCCATGGCGGGCCGCAGGGCGCCTGGGACGACTCGTGGAGCTATCGCTGGAATGCGGAGCTGTTTGCGGCCAACGGTTACGCAGTGGTGATGATCAATCCGCGGGGCTCGACCGGCTACGGCCAGACGATTGTGGACGGAGTGAACGGCGACTGGGGGGGCAAGCCCTTCACCGACCTGATGACGGGCCTGGACTACGCCGAGCAGCATTACCCCTTCATCGACAAGTCGCGCGAGTGCGCCCTGGGCGCCAGCTATGGCGGCTACATGGCCAACTGGGTGCTGGGCCACACCGATCGCTTCAAGTGCATCGTCTCGCACGACGGCATGTTCAACGCCGAGTCGGCCTTCGGCTCAACCGAAGAGGACTGGTTCAACATATGGGAGTTCCGCGGCCACCCGTGGGACTATTACGGCAAGCCGGACGACGAGAACCCCTTCCGCAAGTGGTCGCCGTCGCTGGCCGCAAAGAACTTCAGGACACCCACGCTGGTCGTTCATGGGCAGCTCGACTACCGGCTGGACGTGAGCGAGGGCTTTCAACTCTTCGATACCCTGCAGATGCTGGGCGTTCCCAGCAAGATGCTCTACTTCCCGGACGAGGGCCACTGGGTGCTCAAGCCGCAGAACTCGCAGTTGTGGTGGAAGACGGTGAACGACTGGGTAGATGAGTGGACCGGGAAGGCAGGCAACAAAGGCTAGAGACCAGAGAACTGCGCAACTTCTTCTCTTCGGGCCGGCAGCCGGGCTTGCGATGCTGCCGCTGATTGAATACGGAAGACGGCGTGGCAACTTCACCGGGAAGATGCCACACCGCCTGCGATTGGCCCAATCTGAAGGAAAGCATCCAAAACGCTTCCGTCCCGGCAACAAGGACAAAACATGCCCGCATACGCAAAGATCCTGCTGAAACTCCTCGGCACCCTCCTTGCATCTGCCATCGCTTTCTTCGTCGCAATGTTTGCAGGCAATATCTACTGCGACCGCTGGTTGGTTCCCGCATGGATGAAACAATACCCCCACGACGGACAGCTTGGGCTTGGGGTATTTGTCTTTGCGTTTTTATGGGGGCTTGCCGGGGGCGGCCTTGTGCTGATCGCGGGAATTGTCTGGACCGTGAAAACCTCCCGGCGCAAAAAGGCCACGAGCACCGGCGCCTAACCGAACCAGGCTGATCGGGTTGGCAAACCGGGCTTGAACGGGCGCTATTCTTACTCTGAACAACGATTGCAAACCCTGTCGTTGGCGGAGGAAGCGGCTCTTCCGCCGGCTCCTCCCGCTGGAGTTATCCCATGGCATTCGCACCCAAGGGCGGTAAGCCACGCCCCTTTCTGAATGAGCCCGGCCTCTACGACTACGCCGTCAAGGCCCTCGGCCGCCACATGCGCACCGAAGCCGAGCTGCGGCGGCTGATGGAAAAGCGCGTCGAGCCGGGAGCCAAAGGCGAGTCCATCGTCGCCGCCGTGGTGACGCGGCTCAAAGAGCATGGCTATCTCGACGACGCCTCCTTTGCCGAGACTTACGCCCGCCTGCGCCAGCAGAACGAGAAGCTCGGCGCGCGGCGCGTCCGCAACGATCTGCGGCAAAAAGGCGTGCGGCCGGAGCTTGTGGAGGAGACGATCGAGGCCCGCTACGGCCAGACCAACGAGGAGGCCCTGGCCCGCGCCTACCTCGACCGCAAACGCATGCGCAAGCCGGAAAACGAAAAGGAGACCGCGCGCCTCCTGCGGCGGCTGGTAACGGCAGGCTTCTCCACCGGCGTCATCTACAAAATCCTCCGCCAGTGGGACGTGCCGGAAGAAACGCTCTCGGCGCTCGACAACCTCGACACTGCCGTCCCCTTGGAGGAGGGTGAATCCTGAATCTGTTCCCGAAGCTGGCTTTCAAAGCTGAGAGCTGAAGGCTGCCTTATCCCGTTACACTAAAGAAGCTATGAAATTCCGCTCGGGAAACGAGATACGCGAGCTTTTTCTGCACTTTTTTGAGACCAAGGGGCACCGCCGGGTGCACTCTTCCTCGCTGGTGCCTGCCAACGACCCCACCTTGCTCTTTACCAACGCGGGAATGAACCAGTTCAAGGATCTCTTCCTGGGCGCGGAGAAGCGCGACTACGCGCGGGCTACCACCTCGCAAAAGTGCGTCCGCGCCGGCGGCAAGCACAACGACCTGGAAAACGTGGGCTTCACGCGCCGCCACCACACCTTCTTCGAGATGCTGGGCAACTTCAGCTTTGGCGACTACTTCAAGCGCGACGCCATCCAGTTCGCCTGGGAGCTGGTCACCAGCGAAGAGTGGTTCGGCATCCCCAAGGATCGCCTCTATGTCACCATCTTCGAGGGCGACCCCGCCAACGGTGTCCCCCGCGACAACGAGGCCGAGGGCTTCTGGATCGAAGCAGGCGTCCCCAAAGACCGCATCTTCGAGTACGGGCTCAAAGACAACTTCTGGCAGATGGGCGAAACCGGCCCATGCGGCCCCTGTTCCGAGATCTTCTACGACATGGGCATCGAGGCCGCCGAGACCCCAGGAGTCGACAAGCCCTTCGGCCAGGACGAAGCTCGCTACGTCGAGATCTGGAACCTCGTCTTCATGCAGTTCGACCGCGCAGCGGTGGTCGATCCGGGCACGAAGACGACCACATTCAAACTCACCCCGCTCCCCAAGCCCTGCGTGGATACCGGCATGGGCCTTGAGCGGGTGGCGGCCGTGCTGCAGGGCAAGGTCAGCAACTTCGAGACGGATTTGTTTACGCCGCTCATCGAGCGCGCTGAAGAGCTCACCGGAAAGCGCGTGAGCGAAACCGCCATCGAGGAGCAGACCCGCACCGCCGACGATGACGCGGCCAGCCTGCGCATCATCGCCGATCACGCCCGCGCCGCCACCTTCCTCATCTCCGATGGCGTGCTGCCCTCGAACGAAGGCCGCGGCTACGTGCTGCGGAAGATTCTCCGCCGCGCCATTCGGCACGGCCGCCTGCTCGGACAGGAGAAGCCGTTCCTCTACCAGATGGTTTACGCCGTCCGGGACCTGATGCAGGACGCATATCCGGAGCTGGTGGATTCGGCCGATCGCGTTGCCAAGGTTGTGGAGGCGGAAGAGAAGCAGTTCGATCGCGTGTTGAAGATTGGCGTCACGCGGATGAACGAGGAAATGAAAGACGAGTTTACCGGCGACAAAGCCTTCCACCTTTACGAAACCTTCGGCCTGCCGCTGGACTTCATGGTCGATGCCGCGCGCGACGCGGGCATTCAATTCGACATGTCCGGCTTTGAAGCCGCCCGCGCTGAAGAGCAGGCCCGCGCCCGCGCTTCCTGGAAGGGCGGCAGCCAGAAGACCGCCAGCCCCGCCTTCCGCGAACTGCCCAAGACCGATTTCCTCGGCTATCAACAGCTCACTGCTAGCGGCGCGCAGGTGCTGGCCATCATCAAAGACGGCGCCGGCGTTCCCGCCGCCAAAGCCGGGGACCGCGTCGAAGTCGTCCTCGACCAGACCAGCTTCTACGCCGACTCCGGCGGCCAGGTAGGCGACACCGGCTGGCTCCTCTCCGCCGACGGCAATGACACCCTGGCCGAGATCGAGGGCTGCGTCATGCCCGTCCAGGGCGTCCGTGCCCACAAGGCCCTGCTCAAGCAGCCGCTGGCCGTGGGCGACCGCCTCCGCACCGTCGTCGACGGCGAGCGCCGCAACGCCATCCGCCGCAACCACACCGGAACCCATCTGGTCCACGCGGCGTTACGCGAAGTCCTCGGCACGCACGTCAAGCAGGCCGGCTCGGCGGTGCATCCGGACCGGCTGCGCTTCGACTTTTCGCACTTCGCCCAGGTGGCCGACGAAGAGCTCGAAGAGGTCGAGAGCATCGTCAACCGCGAGGTGCTGGCCAATGCAAAGGTCGAAACCCTTGAAGACGTGCCCATCGACGTAGCGGTCAACGAGTATCACGCCATGGCCCTCTTCGGCGAGAAATACGGCGACAAGGTGCGCGTGGTGAAGTTGTCCGACGGCTTTTCCACCGAGCTCTGCGGCGGCACGCACACCGCCGCCACCGGCGAGATCGGCCTCCTCAAGATCGTCGGCGAGAGCTCCGTTTCGAGCGGCGTGCGGCGGCTGGAGGCCATCAGCGGCTTCGGCTCGCTGGCCGTCTTCCGCCAGGACTTCGAACTGGAGCGGTACGCTTCGCAGTTTGGGGCCGCGGGTACCTCCACGCTGGAGAGTCTGCGCACGCGGCTGAGCTCGCAGGAGGACGAATTGAAGCGGCTGCGGCGTGAACTGGAGGAGGCCAGGATGAAGTCGGCGGCCAGCACGCTGGACGAGGCCGTCGCCCATGCCGTGGAGGTCAAGGGCGTGCGCCTGGCGACCCTGCGCGCCGACGCGATGGAGCGCGGCCAGTTGCGCACGCTGGTGGACAACCTGAAGCAGAAGCTGGGCGAAGGCGTGGTGGTGCTGGCTTCCGCGCAGCCGGAAGGCAAGGTGGCGCTGATCGCAGGCGTAACTCCAGGGCTGGTGAAGCGCGTGCAAGCCGGCAAGCTGGTGGGCGCGGCGGCCAGGCTGGTGGGCGGCTCCGGCGGCGGCAAGCCCGAGATCGCCGAGGCCGGCGGCAAAGAGCAGAGCCAGATCGACGCGGCGCTGAAGGCCGCGCCGGAGCTGCTGGCCCAGTTGCTCGGCTAACTCAACTCCAAGGCAAGACAGCGAGGGCCGCTTCCCGGACGGGAAGCGGCCCTCG
>JAJZVX010000028.1 GCA_021846985.1 Acidobacteriota bacterium
TGCCGGAGGGCGTGGAGATGGTGATGCCGGGCGACAACGTGCAGCTCGAGGTGGAGCTGATCACGCCGGTGGCCATGGAGAAGGGCCTGCGTTTTGCCATCCGCGAAGGCGGCCGCACCGTGGGCGCTGGCACGATCTCGGAGATTATCAAGTAAGCGGGCAGGCGCCGTTCGTAGTTCGCATTTCACCGCCAGCGCGCCGGAAACTGCGAACTACGAACTGACACATGTGAACTGAAGGGAAATGCAATGGTAGGACAGAGAATTCGCATCCGGCTGAAGGCGTACGACTATCGCGTGCTCGATACCTCAACCGGCGAGATTGTGGAAACCGCCAAGCGCACCGGCGCTACGGTGGCGGGGCCAATCCCTTTGCCGACAATGAAGAACAAGTATTGCGTCTTGCGTTCGCCCCACGTGGACAAGAAGTCGCGCGAAGCCTTCGAGATTCGCACCCACAAGCGCCTTATCGACATCCTTGAGCCCACGCAGCAGACGGTGGATGCGCTCATGAAGCTCGATCTTCCGGCAGGCGTGGACGTGGAGATCAAGGCGTTCGAAAAATAGTTGTCAGTGAGCGGTTGCCGGTGTTCAGCAGAGATCGTTTGACAGCCGGCCGTATCCAGGAAAACTGCTTACTGAGAACGGACAACGAAGAACGGGTTTTTCCGGCAGTGCGACAGACGCAAGGTCGCATGATGAGGCGAGGAA
This sequence comes from Acidobacteriota bacterium, assembly GCA_021846985.1. Classification (GTDB taxonomy): domain Bacteria; phylum Acidobacteriota; class Terriglobia; order Terriglobales; family Acidobacteriaceae; genus Telmatobacter. The sequence goes on from JAJZVX010000028.1 coordinate 711, forward strand.
GAGATGGCAGTTACAGGAATTCTGGGAAAAAAGATCGGCATGACGCAGGTCTTCGATGAGAAGGGCGATGTGCACCCCATCACGGTGCTGCAGGCGGGCCCTTGTGTCATTACGCAACTAAAAAACCTGGCCCGGGATGGCTACGCGGCCGCGCAGCTTGGACTGATCGAGTTCATCAAGGAAAAGAATGTTACCAAGGCGCAGGCGGGCCACTTTGCCAAGTGCGAGGCGCCGCCCGTAAAGGTCGTGAAAGAGGTCGCGGTCGAGGTTGACGCGGCCGGCGGCGATGCCGTCAAGGCGGGCGACCGGGTTCTCGTGGACATTTTTGCGGAGACGCGCTTTGTCGATGTCAGCGGCACCTCCAAAGGCAGGGGCTTTGCCGGCGTTGTGCGCCGCCACTCCTTTGGCGGCGGGCCCAAATCGCACGGGCATATGTTCCAGGTGCAGGGCTCCATTGGCGCCTCCAGCTACCCCTCGCGCGTCTTTCCCGGCCAGCGCATGCCGGGCCACTACGGCGCCGAGCGCGTCACGGTGCGCAATCTGCGCATCCGCGGCATTGATCTCGACGAGAATCTGCTGATGGTCGAGGGCGCGGTGCCGGGCCCCCGCGAAGGCTACGTGCTCATCTCCAAGGCTGTTGCTCCGCCGCGCGAGCGGCGCGGTTTTGCTGGATCCGGAACGGTTGATCCGTTGAAGGCGTCCAAGAAGGCTGGCAAGCGCAAGTAGATCTGAACGTCCATGAGGCGGCGCGGAACAGGGCGCCGGCAGCATAGAAGCCGGGAATCGGTCCGGCGAAAGAAGAAGGCGATGGCAAACGTGGATGTAGTGAACATGAACGGCGATAAAGTGGGCGCCATGGAACTGGCCGACGGCCTCTTTGGCCCGGACCAGGTCAATGAGGCCCTGCTGTGGGAAGCCGTCAAGCAGTATCGCGCCTCCCTGCGCCAGGGCACGGCGGCTACCAAGAGCCGCAGTGAAGTGGCTGGCTCGGGCAAGAAACTGTGGAAGCAGAAGGGCACGGGCCGGGCCCGCATTGGCTCCGTTCGCTCGGCGATCTGGCGCCATGGCCATACCGTGCACGGCCCCAAGCCGCGCAGCTATGATTATGCGTTCCCGCGCAAAAAACTGCTCGGCGCGCTGCGCTCGGCGCTGGCCGCCAAGCTGGCCGACGGTAAATTGACCGTGGTGGACACCCTTGAACTGGGTGAAGCCAAGACCAAACTATACCGCGCCGCGCTCGGCAAGTTGCAGGCCAATCGCACCGTGCTGCTGGTCGAGAACGGCAAAACGCTCTCGCGCAATCTCCTGCTGGGCGCGCGCAATCTGAGCGGCGTGGAGCTGCTCCTCAATAATGAGGTGCATCCTTACGACCTGCTGCGCTACGAGAGGGTCATCTTCTCGGCGGCGGCCCTGGAGCAGTTGACGGGGATGCTGGAGAAGAGCGCGTCGAAGCGCAAGACCGGCGCGGCGGCCCATCTGGCCGGATCGGAGGCTGCGTAATGACTGCTCTGTACACCGTGATTCGCCGCCCCTTGATTACCGAAAAGGGATTGGGCGTGAAGGAAACCGAGCGCACGCTGGTGTTCGATGTGGCGCCGGACGCTACCAAGAACGAAGTCAAGAAAGCGGTCGAGGCCCTCTTTAAAGTGAAGGTCCAGGCGGTCCGCACGGCCAACGTGGCCGGCAAGGAGCGCCGCCGCGGCAGGTATGCGGGCTTCCGCCCGGATTGGAAGAAAGCTTACGTCCGGCTGAAGGAAGGCGAGAAGCTGCCCGAGTACGTGAGCAACCTGTAAAAGACGAGACCATGGCTCGCAGTTCGCGGCCCGGAACAAAACCGGGTCGCCGGTCAATCGGGAACTGCGAACCAAGAACCAGCAACTGTGAACTGTAGGAAAAGGCGATGGCAATCAAGACATACAGACCCACAACGCCGACGCTGCGCTTTCAAACTTCGCTGGCGAACGACGACCTGACGGCCGACAAGCCCCACAAGCCGCTGCTGGCCCCGCGCAAGCGAACCGGCGGGCGCCGCAACACCGGCCAGCTCAGCATGCGCCATCATGGCGGCGGTCACAAGCAGCAACTGCGCCTGATCGATTTCAAACGGGAAAAGTTCGGCGTTCCCGGTCGCGTGGCGACCATCGAATACGACCCCAACCGCTCGGCGCGCATCGCGCTCATCCACTACGCGGACGGCGAAAAGCGTTACATCCTGCAGCCTGTCGGACTGCAGGTGGGCGCCACTGTCACCTCCGGGCCGGAGGCCGACATTCTGGTGGGCAACGCGCTGCCGCTGAAGAATATTCCCTCGGGAACCACCGTGCATGCCATCGAGCTGCGGCCCGGCAAGGGCGCCCAGATGGCTCGTTCGGCTGGAACCCAGGCCCAGCTTGTGGCGAAGGAGGGCGAATACGCCCTGCTGAAGCTGCCCTCGGGAGAAACCCGCAAGGTGCTGGCCGAGTGCATGGCCACCATCGGCCAGGTGGGCAATACCGACCACGAGAATGTCTCCATCGGCAAGGCGGGACGCAATCGCTGGAAGGGAATCCGTCCCACTAACCGCGGCGTCACCATGAACCCAGTCGATCACCCGCACGGCGGCGGCGAAGGCAAAACCTCCGGCGGCCGTCACCCCGTGACTCCGTGGGGTCAGCCCACCAGGGGTTACAAGACGCGCAACAACAAGCGGACTGATGCGTTGATTGTCAGCCGCCGGGCCAAGTAGAGGAGCTGGAAATCCATGGCACGATCGACGAAAAAAGGTCCTTTCGTAGACGCCCACTTGACGGTCAAGATCGAAACGCTCAACCGCGCCAACGACAAAAAGGTGGTCAAAACCTGGTCGCGGCGCTCGACGATCTTCCCGGAGTTCGTGGGACATACCATTGCCGTTCACAACGGCAAAAAGTTCGTCCCCGTCTACGTTACCGAAAACATGGTGGGCCACAAGTTGGGTGAGTTTGCCCCGACCCGCATCTTTAAAGGGCACACGGGCGGCGCCAAGGCTGCGGAAGCCGGCGCCAGGGCGCGCTAACCGTCGCATTTTGAACGCGCCTCCGCACCGGTGCTTCCGGCGCGCGGCGCGGCGAGATTGAGGAAGGCAGACAGATGGGAGCAGAGACAAAAGAATACCGGGCCGAGGCTAGGTTCCAGCGCGTTTCGCCGCAGAAGGCGCGCCTGGTGCTCGATTTGATCAGGGGGCGCGGGGTCGAGGAGGCGCTCGCCACCACGGCCTTCACCAAGAAGCGCATCGCCCCGGCGATCCACAAGCTGCTGACCTCGGCGGTCGATAACGCCAAGTATGTGGCCGGCGAGCAGGGGGCCGATCTCGACGTGGACAGCCTCTACGTCAAAACCGCCGTGGCCAACGACGGCCCGCGCATGAAGCGCATCCGCCCCGCCCCCATGGGCCGCGCCTACCGCTACCAGCGCAGAATGGCCCATATCGTGGTCTCTGTGGCCGAGCGGCCGGCGGCGGAGGAGATGGTCATTCAGGCCGAGGAGCCGAAGGCATCCAAGGCTGCGTCGTCCGGCAAAAAGACCGCGGCGCGCAAAATCAAAACGGCAGCCGGAGCCGGCGCGGCCACCGGGAAAAAGGCCAGCAAGAAGGCCTAGAGGGTTTCGAGGAAAAGCATATGGGACAGAAAGTCCATCCTTACGGATTTCGGCTCGGAGTCAACAAGCCCTGGCGCTCGCGCTGGTTCACTGAGCGCGACTACGACAAGCTTCTGGTCGAGGATGTCAAGCTCAAGGCTGAGCTGCGTGAAAAGCTGAAGGCGGCCGGCGTCAGTTCGGTCGAAATCGAGCGGCCTGGCAACAAGCTGCGCTTTCTCATCCGCACCGCGCGTCCCGGCATCGTGATCGGGCGCAAGGGCGCGGAGATCGAGAAGCTCAAAGCCGACCTGGGCAAGCGCACCAGCCGCGAAGTCTTCATCGACATTATGGAAGTGAACAAGCCGGAGCTCGATGCCCAACTGGTGTCGGAGAACATTGCCCTCCAGTTGGAAAAAAGAGTCAGCTTCCGCCGCGCCATGAGAAAAAGCGTGGATTCGGCCCTGCGCTTTGGCTGCAAGGGAATCAAGGTGCGGGTCTCCGGACGGCTAAACGGCAATGAGATCGCGCGCTCGGAATGGTACCTGCAGGGCCGGTTGCCGCTGCACACCCTGCGGGCCGACGTGGACTACGGCTTTACCGAGGCGCACACGACCTACGGCGTGATCGGCGTCAAAACCTGGATCTACAGGGGCGACATTTACGAGCAGAAGCGCCGCCAGACGCCGCCGGTGGGCAACTCGGTATTCTAGGGTCTTTCCCGCCGCTTCCGGCAGGCAACAGGGCGTTGCGGCTGCGGCCGGAAGGGGAGTAACGATGATCTGGCAGCCGGTGGATGGGGCTGCTTTTCGAGGGTTTTCTTATGTTGATGCCAAAAAAGGTGAAGTTCCGCAAGCAGCAGAAGGGCAAAAGGCGCGGCAAGGCCTGGCGCGGTTCGTCGCTTGCCTTCGGCGAGTACGGACTGAAAGTGATGGAGTGCGGCTATATCACGGACCGGCAGATCGAGGCCAGCCGTGTCGCCATGACCCGCTTCATCAAGCGCGGCGGCAAAATCTGGCTCCGCCTCTTTCCCGACAAGCCCATCACCAAGAAGCCGGCCGAAGTCCGCATGGGCTCCGGCAAGGGCGCGCTCGATCACTGGGTCGCGGTGGTGCGCCCCGGTAAGGTGCTCTTCGAGATGGAGGGCGTGTCGCCTGAGATCGCCCAGGAGGCTATGCGCCTGGCCTCTCACAAGCTGCCTCTCCGGACCAAGTTCGTGCAGCGGCCCGGCGTGGAAAGCTCCGTCGCCGCCAAGTAAGCAAGTGTTGGATTGTTGACGCGCCGCCATTCCCCGGCTGTCGGGAGCGGCGCCGGAAAAGAGTAAAAGAGATGGAATTGCAAAAGATCCGCAATCTGAGCGACGAGGAGCTCGCTCACCAGGAGAAGGTAGCCTCCGAGCAGTTGTTCCGGCTTCGCTTTCAGGTGGCCATGGGACAGAACGACGGAGTCAAAAAGCTGCGCCTGCTGCGCAAAGAGGTTGCCCAGATCAAGACTGTGGCTCGCGAGCGCCAGTTGGGCGTCCGCGGCGCTTCCACGGACGCCGCCGCGAACGCGCAAAACATGAAGGGAGCCAGCTAAGCATGGCGACGACAACCGAAACGGTGCAGGCGTCCTCCACGGGCGCGCGGCGGAATGAAAAGGTCGGCGAGGTGGTTTCGACCAAGATGCAGAAGACCATCGTCGTCGAGGTCGAAATGCGCAAGGCGCACCCCAAGTACAAGCGGGTCGTGCGCAGCACAAAGAAGTTCTACGCCCATGACGAACAGGGCTCGGCGCGCGTCGGCGATGTGGTGCGCATTCGCGAAACCCGTCCCCTGAGCAAGCTCAAACGCTGGTCGCTCGAAGAGATCGTGCGCCGCTCCTCTCTTGGCCAGATTGATGATGCAACGTCCCTCAAGGACGACGTGGCCGCCAACTAACGCCGGCGGCAGGGAGAAGAACTCATGGCTGTGCAAATGAGAACCATGCTGGCGGTGGCCGATAACTCCGGCGCCCGCAAGCTGCAAGTAATTCTGCCCCTGGGCGGAGGGCTGGGACACATCGCCAGTCTCGGCGATGTGGTCACCGCGGCCGTGAAAGAGGCTTCGCCCGACGGCACCGTCAAAAAAGGCAAAGTCGTCAAGGCGGTCATTGTCCGCACGCGCAAGGAGCACCGCCGCCGCGACGGAACCTACATCCGGTTCGACGAGAACGCCGCAGTGGTCATCAACGACGCCAACGAACCCGTGGGCACCCGCGTCTTCGGCCCTGTCGCCCGCGAATTGCGCGAGAAAAAGTTTCTCAAGATTGTTTCGCTGGCTCCGGAAGTCGTTTAACATCCGCCGGCCGCGCAGGGAGAAGAAATGCCGAGCTTGAATATTCTACGCAACGATACGGTCAAGGTCCTCACGGGCTCCGACCGCGGAAAAACCGGCCGCGTTTTGCGCGTCTTCCCCGACAAGGGCACCGTCCTGGTCGAGCACGTGCGCGTGGTCAAGAAAACCATTTCCAGCAAGACCGGACAGCGGACGCAGGGAGGCATCGCCGACCAGGAGTCGCCCATCAGCGCCTCCAACGTGGCGCTGGTCTGTCCCAACTGCGGACCTGTCCGCGTAGGCTACAAGACCGAAGGCGATCAAAGAGTCAGAGTCTGCAGAAAGTGCGGGCAGACCTTGCCCGGCAAGACCCGGTAGCATCAGGCTGCAATAACCCTCTTCCGCAGCGGTAAACGGTTCGCCGCGGCGAACTACCCCGGAGACCGGAAGAAAGAGAGCAAACGAGATGGCGGCAAGACTGAGAGAGAAATACCACAAAGAGATCAAACAGGCCCTCCAGAAAGAGCTGGGCATCGAGAACCCCATGGCCGTGCCCAGGCTGGAGAAGATCGTGCTCAACATGGGGCTGGGTGAAGCCACGCAGAATACCAAGCTCCTCGATCCGCTGGTGGCCGACCTGACGCTGATCGCCGGCCAGAAGCCGGTCACCACCAAGGCCAAGAAATCCATCGCCGCGTTCAAGGTCCGGGCCGGCATGTCCATCGGCGCCATGGTCACCTTGCGCCACGATAAGGCCTACGAGTTCCTTGACCGCCTCATCTCCATCGCTCTTCCTCGCGTCCGCGATTTCCGCGGCGTCTCCACCAAGAGCTTTGACGGGCGCGGCAATTACACCCTGGGCTTGCGCGATCAGCTGATCTTTCCTGAGATCGATTACTCCAAGGTGGAGAAAATGAAAGGCATGAACATCACCATCGTGACCACCGCCAGGGACGACAACGGCGCCCGCGCTCTGCTGCGCCACTTCGGCATGCCGTTCCGGCAGGGAGCATAGCCCCGGCGGAACCGGACGAGAGGATTTGAAGGTTATGGCAACTACTGCAAAACGGGTGAAGGACGCGCGGAAGCCCAAGTTCGGCTGCCGCAAGCATAATCGCTGCCAACTCTGCGGCCGCCCCAGAGGCTTCCTGCGCAAATTCGGCATCTGCCGTCTCTGCTTCAGGGCCCTGGCGCTCAAAGGGGAGATCCCCGGCGTGGTCAAGTCGAGCTGGTAGCAGCCGGCCAGTTGCCCAAGGTCGGTTGCCGGCCGGCCCTGCCTCCTCACTCCGGAGCGCGGCGGCCAGCAAAGAACGCGGCAACCGCAACCGGAAACTTAGAACGGGGCTTCGGCCCCCATACATCTCCGCAGGTTTCCGCTCATGCGGACGAACGGGGGATGAAGGAGAAGCAATGAGTCTGACCGACCCAGTAGCCGATTTCCTGGCGCGCATCCGCAATGCCATCCGCGCGCGCCACCAGAAGCTGGATGTTCCGGCTTCCAAGCTGAAGACCGAGATCGCACGCATTCTCAAGGAAGAGGGCTACATCTCGAACTACAAGACTCAGGAGGAAGAAGGCCGCCTGATTCTGCGCGTCTACCTCAAGTATGGCGGGCAGGAGCCGGCCATTCGCGATCTGGCGCGCATCTCCCGCCCCGGCTGCCGCGTCTACGTCCGCCGCGACGAGATCAAACGCGTGCAGGGTGGACTGGGCATCTCCATCATGACCACCCCCAAGGGCGTCATGACGGGCCGCCAGGCGCGCCGCGAAGGCGTGGGCGGCGAGCTGCTCTGCGAAGTGTGGTAAGCGCAGTTCATGGTTCGCAGCGGGCCTTTCCGCCCTGGCTCTTGGAACTGCGAACGAAAAGACTGCGAACTGTCAGGACGGTCGTCCTGACCCGGCTGCAGTGGAACCGCAGGAATATGCGGAGACTCGCAAGCCACAAAGAGGATGAGATCGATGTCGCGTATTGGAAAGAAGCCCATCACCCTGCCGGCCGGCGTCAAATACAAGGTCGAGGGCAACACGGTCCACGTCGAAGGCCCCAAGGGCAAGGTGTCCGCTCTGGTCGCCGATGGCATCTCGCTGGAAGCGCACGATGGAGTGATCAACATCGTCCGCAAGAGCGACGCTTACGCCGCCGTGCATGGCCTCACCCGCGCCCTGGTGTATAACGCTGTTCATGGCGTCACCCAGGGATGGAAGAAAGAGCTCGACATTGTGGGTATCGGCTATCGCGCCGAATTGAAGGGGAAGGAGACCGTGGTCTTTACTCTCGGCTACTCCAATCCCATCGAGTTCCCCCTGCCCGCGGGCATCGAGGTGGCCATCGACCCCAAGCAGACCCATCTGACCATTTCCGGCATCGATCGCCAGAAAGTAGGCCAGGTCGCGGCCGACATGCGCTCCCTGCGCAAGCCTGATCCATACAAGAACAAAGGCGTGCGCTATAGCGATGAGAAGTTGAAGAAGAAGGCCGGCAAGACGGGAGCCAAGTAAGTTCGCGGTTCGCAGTTGCGGCGTGCGGGCCCGTGCGGGGACGACGAAGAACGGCGAACTGAGAACTGCAAACGGAGTCACAAAACCGAACGGGGCCGCGGGGCGGCTCCGCCGATAGGAACCAGAGACCATGATTACGCAGACCAAGAGAAACGAGATCCGGCAGCGCATTCACAAGCGGATTCGCGCCAAGCTGGCCGGAACCACGGTGCGGCCGCGGCTGAACGTCTACCGCTCGCTGAATCACCTCTACGCACAGATCGTCGATGACCAGAAGGGCGAAACCCTGGTTTCCACTTCCAGCCTCGCCATGAAGCTGAAAACCGGAGGCAACATCGCCGCAGCCAGAGAGATAGGCAAAGCGGTGGCCGAGAAGGCCGTGGCCAAGGGAATCAAGCAGGTGGTCTTCGATCGCGGCGGTTACCTCTACCATGGCCGCGTCAAGGCCCTGGCCGATGCCGCGCGCGAAGCCGGCCTGGAGTTTTAAGAGTAGATGCCAGCCATCAGATCTCAGCTCATGCGCCGAGCTGACGGATGAGCCCCAAATCTGATCGCTGAAAGCCGAGCGTTGAAAGCTGAGAGAGAGCAATGACGATATTGAAGAAAAAACTCGATGCCAACCAGTACAACCTGAAGGATCAGGTGGTGGCCATCAATCGCGTGACAAAAGTGGTCAAGGGCGGCAAGAACATGTCGTTTGCCGCGCTAGTGGTGGTCGGCGATGCCGCTGCCGGAGTAGTCGGCCACGGCTCGGGCAAAGCCAAGGAGGTTCCGCAGGCCATCCGCAAGGGAATCGAGTCGGCCAAGAAGAATCTCGTGCGTGTCCACCTGACTGAAACCACCATTCCGCATCAGGTCCTGGGCCGCTTCGGCTCCGGCCAGGTGCTCCTCAAGCCCGCTCCCGAAGGCACCGGCGTCATCGCCGGCGGCGCGGTGCGCGCGGTCATGACTTCGGCGGGGGTGCAGAACGTGCTCACCAAGAGCCTGGGTTCGCCCAATCCCCACAACGTCGTCAAGGCCACCTTCAACGCTCTGGAGCAGTTGCGCGACAAGGCGGAAGTCGCCACAACCCGCGGCAAGACCGTGGAGGAGCTCTAGTCATGGCTGAGACCAAGAAGATTCGCATCCAGTACTACCGCTCCAAGAACGCCACCCCCGTCAAGCACAAGCTGGTGGTCAAGGGCCTTGGCTTCACGCGCCTCAACCAGATCGTCGAGCGCGTCGATAATGAGTCCATCCGCGGCATGGTCAAGACGGTGCCGCACTTGGTGCGCATTCTGGAAGACTAGCTTCGGCCGCAAAAGGGCGAGTGGCCGTGCCCTTTCGCGCGCAAACCGGATCGTGCCGGCGGAACGGGCAAAGAATCACCTCCCCGGCGGATGAGTCCGGCATTCGCAACCGGCCCAGGGCTTCGCAGCCGGCATGGCTGCCAACAACGCGAGTCGGGCATCTGGACCGCCAGCGCCCGGCGTTACAGCGAGGAAAAACATGGCAAAGAATCTCTCTAATTTGCGCGCTCCCAAGAAGGCCAATATCGGCCGCAAACGCGTTGGCCGCGGCATGGGCTCCGGCATGGGCAAAACCTCCACGCGCGGCCACAAGGGCCAGGGCTCGCGCTCCGGCTTCAGCCTCATGCGCGGTTTTGAAGGCGGCCAGATGCCGCTCCATCGCCGCCTGCCCAAGCGCGGTTTCACCAACATCTTCCGCACCGAGTACACCATCGTGAATCTGGACCGGCTCCAAACGGCAGCCGCGAAAACCCAGCTCGCGGAGATTGGCCTCGACGATTACCGCAAGCTGGGCCTGGCTTCGAGCAAAAAAGCGCTCATCAAGATCCTTGGCTCGGGCGATCTCACCGCTGCCATCACCATCCACGCGCACAAGTTTTCCAAGTCGGCCATCGAAAAGATCGAGAAGGCTGGCGGCAAGGCCGTGCTCCTGGACGCTCCGGCTGAGGCGTAGCGCGACCACGCGCCTGCCCGCGCGGTAAGATCGACTGTTACATGGATTTTTGAGCGGCGGCCAACGCCTGAAGCGGATACCCACTATGCTTGAGAAGTTCCTCAATATCTTCCGGATTCCCGACCTGCGCAAACGGGTGCTGTTCACCTTGGGCATCCTGGCTGTCTACCGGCTCGGCGCCCATCTCCCCACCCCCGGCGTCAATACCCAGATGCTTGCCCAGCTCTTCAACTCCCAGAGCGGCGGAGCGTTGGGACTGATGGATCTCTTCGGCGGCGGAAACCTCCGCCGCATGACCGTCTTTGCGCTGGGCATCATGCCCTACATTACGGCGTCCATCATCTTCCAGCTCCTCACCGTGGTGTATGAGCCTCTGGCGCGCATCCAGAAGGAAGGCGAACTGGGCCGCCGCAAGATCACCCAGTGGACCCGCTACATGACCGTCATCCTGGCTGCCCTGCAGGCCATCGGCATCGCCTTCATGCTGACAAAAGGCGGCATGGTCCTCGATCCCGGCCCCGGATTCATCCTGATGACGGTTCTGACGCTCACCACCGGCTCCGCCTTCATCATGTGGCTCGGCGAGCAGATCACCGACCGCGGCATCGGCAACGGCATGAGCCTGCTCATCTTTGCCGGAATCGTCGCCGGACTGCCCCGCGGTGTGGGCGATCTCATTCAAAAGATTCAGACCGATGCCTGGGGCTCGTTCACCATCCTGGCCGTGGTGATGCTCGTCATCGGCATGGCCGCCGTGGTCACCTTCATCATCTTTGTCGAGCGCGCTGAGCGCCGCATCCCCATCCAGAGCGCCCGCCGCATCGTGGGCCGCCGCATGATGGGCGGCCAGTCCAGCCACCTCCCCATCAAGGTGAACTCCGGCGGCGTCATGCCCATCATCTTTGCCAGCTCCATCCTGTCTGTGCCCCTCATGTTCAGCCAGATGGACGCGGTCAAGAACAATCGTTACCTCGATCCCATCGTGCAGTCCCTGCAGCCCGGCTACCCATGGTACGTCCTGCTCAACGCGCTGGGCATCATCTTCTTCGCCTATTTCTACGTGTCCATCATCATGAAGCCCACGGATATTGCGGACAACTTCCGCAAATCCGGCTCCTTCATCCCCGGCATCCGTCCCGGCAAGCGCACCTCGGACTTCATTAACGACATCCTCACCCGCGTTACGCTGGTCGGCGCCATTTATCTCATCCTCGTTCAGATGGTGCCCACTTTCCTCATTTCGGGCATTCGCTTCGACAAACTCTTCCTCGTTGGCCGCTTCTTCGAGTCGCTGCCAACCTGGATTACCCATGGCCTGGGGGTCAACTTCTACTTCGGCGGCACTTCGTTGCTCATCGTTGTAGGCGTGGCCATGGATACGGTCAACCAGATCGAATCGCAGCTCGTCATGAGGCACTATGACGGCTTCTCCCCGCGTTCCGGTCGTATTCGCGGAAGGAGAACCTGGTAATGTCCTCATCTGTCGATCCCGTGGAAAGCAGCGCCGTCCTGGGAAGCAACGCCACTCCTGGCCCCATTCTTTTGCTGGGCGCGCCCGGCGTGGGCAAGGGAACTCAGGCCAAGGAGCTGGTGAAGATCTGGGGCATCCCCCAGATCTCCACCGGCGACCTGCTCCGCGGCAACGTCGCCAAAGGCACCGATCTGGGCAAACTCGCCAAGGAGATCATGGGCCGCGGAGAGCTCGTCCCCGACTCGCTCGTCAATGAGATGGTGGCGGCGCGGCTTCAGGAGCCGGATACTGCCAAGGGTTACATCCTCGACGGCTTTCCCCGCACCCTGCCCCAGGCCTCCTGGCTCGACGGGCGCCTAGCCGCCCAAGCCGGCACCCTGCCCGTGGTTGCTGTCAGTATCCGCGTGGATTATAATCAGTTATTGCGCCGAATCACGGGGCGCAGGAATTGTCCCGTCTGCCAGGCCATCTATAACATCTACGGCAAACCGCCCGGCAAGGAAGGCTTCTGCGACGTAGATGGGGCGGCACTGGTGCAAAGAGCTGACGACACGGAAAGGGTCTTCGAGGAGCGTATGCGCGCCTACGAGGCAATGACCGCTCCCGTAGTCGAGCACTACCGGGCTCTGGGACGTTTTGCCGAAGTGGATGGAGACCGGCCCATTGATGCCGTGATGGCCGGTATCGTTTCTGCCGTCGAGCGGTTGCGCCAATAGGCCACCGGCCGGCGGGTTTTGTCTGTTTAACCTCAGTTCGCTGCTCCCGATTCTTCGCCGCTTCGTCTGCGAGGGGTTGGACCTCCGAACTGAAACCTGAGAACCGGGAACAGTTTTGTGGCGGTCGTACTCAAGTCATCCCAGGAAATCGAGAAAATGCGCCGCGCGGGCCATGTCGTCCGCCAGGCGTTGAATGTGGTCCGTAACGCGGTTAAGCCCGGCGCCACCACCCTCGATCTCGAAAACGTCGCCGAGGCCTGCATCCGCGACTTGGGCGCCCGGCCGGCCTTCAAGGGCTATCACGGCTTTCCCTGCGTGCTATGCACCTCGGTCAACAGCGAGGTGGTTCACGGGATACCGTCGCCCAAGCGGGTTCTCCGGGAAGGCGACATCGTCTCCGTGGATTGCGGCGCGATTGTGGACGGCTTTTACGGCGATGCGGCCATTACCGTCCCGGTGGGCGACCGGGTGGCCCCGGAAGCAACTCGCCTGCTGCGGGTCACCGAGGCATCTCTCCATGCGGGCATCGCCGCTGTCCGCCCCGGCGCTACCCTCGGAGATGTGGGCGCCGCGGTGCAAAAGGTCGTTGAGGCGGAAGGCTTTTCCGTGGTTCGGGATTTTGTGGGCCACGGGATTGGCTCTCACATGCATGAGGAACCACAGGTTCCGAACTTCGGCGTTGCCGGCCGCGGTATGAAACTGCGCGCGGGCATGGTCATCGCCATTGAACCCATGGTCAATGCCGGAAAGCCGGACGTGCTCGTTTTGGACGACGGCTGGACGGCAGTGGCTGCGGATGGCAGCTTGAGCGCTCATTTCGAGCACACGGTGGCGGTCACCGACACCGGTTCCAGAATCCTGACCGAGTAGTGACCCGGTCCCAAACTCATGGGCGCTCTGGCGCCGGAAACAGGATGCGGTTTGTCGAAGGAAGACGCGATTGAGGTAATGGCGGTGGTGGTTGAAACCCTGCCGAACGCCATGTTCAAGGTCAAGCTCGAGAATAATCACGAGGTCCTGACCCACGTTTCGGGAAGAATGCGCAAGAACTTCATCCGCATCCTGCCCGGCGACCGGGTCGCGGTCGAGTTGAGCCCTTATGACCTTAACCGCGGCCGGATCGTTTACCGCTACAAGTGATTTCCGCCGCCGGCGCGTTGCCGGCGGTCAGGCAGCAACCACAATCCACCGCGGCCAGGCTTGGATGCGCGGAGAAGGGCAACAAAAATGAAAGTCCGTGCCTCGGTGAAAAAAATTTGCGTCAAATGCAAGGTCATCAACCGCCGCGGGGTGGTGCGCGTGATCTGCGAGAACGCCAAGCACAAGCAGCGCCAGGGCTAACTCCAGCCTGGCAGGAGTGGAAGTCTCCACGGAGCCGTTCGCCGTTCGCAACAAAACGCGGCATTCGATCCGGTAACTGAGAACGATGAACTGCTTTCAGGGGCTAGTTAGCTTGAGTCAAGGCTTGCGATAAACCCCGGAGTCCTTCCGCAATCACCCGTGCGAACCGGCGCTTGGCCGGGGGCACACAACCGTAAACGCAAAGGAATCGCAATGGCACGTATTGCTGGCGTCGATCTGCCCCGCAACAAGCAGGCACGCATCGCGCTCACCTACATCTTTGGGATCGGCAATCCTCGTGCGCTCAAGATCCTTGAGAAGGCCCATGTGGACGCCTTCAAAAAAGTTCAGGATCTGGGCGAAGACGAGGTCAACCGCATCCGGCAGGTCATTGAGGACGAAGGCGGCGTCGAGGGCGATCTGCGCAAAGACGTCCAGATGCACATCAAGCGCCTCATCGACATTCAGAGCTATCGCGGCACCCGCCACCGGCGCTCGCTCCCGGTCCGCGGCCAGCGTACCCATACCAATGCCCGCACCCGCAAGGGGCCCCGTAAGGGCACAATTGCCGGCAAGAAGAAAGCGACGGCGAAGACCTAATGGCCAAACAACAGCAGCCCGGCGCGGCAAAGACCGCCAAGAATAAAAAGTTCAAGAAACGTGAGCGGAAAAATGTGCCCTTCGGCATCGCTCACATCCAGGCCACCTTCAACAACACGATCGTGACCATCACCGACCAGGTGGGCAACACCCTTAGCTGGAAGAGCTCTGGCTCGCTCGGCTTCCGCGGCTCCCGCAAGGGCACGCCCTTCGCGGCGCAGCAGGCGGCCTCCACCGCGGCCGGTCTGGCGCGCGATCACGGCCTGCGCGCCGTCGATGTCCGCGTGGCCGGCCCAGGCTCCGGCCGCGAGTCCGCCATCCGCGCTCTCGCCGCCGCGGGCATCGAGGTCAAGTCCATTCGCGACGTCACCCCCGTGCCCCACAACGGCTGCCGCCCGCCCAAGCGCCGGCGCGTCTAGATATACGGCAGTTCTCCGTTCGTGGCCGTAGGGCTTGCCAACGATGAACTGCGAACTTTTAACCACGGGCCGGGACGAAGCGCATGGCGCGTAAACCGGCCGTCATCCGAAGTCAGGAGATAATATGGCTCGTTATACCGGAGCAGTCTGCCGCCTTTGCCGCCGTGAAGGCACCAAGCTTTTCCTCAAAGGCGTCAAGTGCACCTCGGATCGGTGCCCGCTGGAAAAACGCAACTTCCCCCCTGGGCAGCACGGCAAGGACCGCAAGGCCAAGATCGTTGGCTATGGCCTGCAACTGCACGAAAAGCAGAAGGCCAAGCGCATGTACTTTACCCTCGAAGGCCAGTTCCGCGAGTACTATGAAAAAGCCAGCCGTGCCCAGGGCGTTACCGGCGAACTGCTCATCCAGCAGCTCGAACGCCGGCTCGACAATGTCGCTTTCCGCCTCGGATTCGCTATCTCCCGGCGCCAGGCGCGCCAGGTCGTCCGCCACGGCCACGTCACCGTCAATGGCAAAAAGGTCAACATCCCGTCCTACCAGGTGAATGTGGGCGATGAAATCGCCGTTCGCGACAGCGCCAGAAAACTGGTGGTCATCGAACAGGGAGTCCAGTTCGCGGCCCAGAACCCCGTTCCCGCCTGGCTCGAAGCCAACTTTGAAAATATGTCGGGGCGCGTGCTCCATTTGCCCAAGCGCGCCGATGTGAACCTGCCCATCAACGAGCAGCTCATCGTCGAACTCTACTCGAAGTAAACGCCAGCTCCCAGTGCGCTGTTCATCGTCCGCGATTGCCTCTCCGTGGCGCCGCCTGCTGTGAACAGCGAACCGGGAATGATCAACTCAACAAAAAGGAGCCCATGGCGCGGCCGCCGCAAAATGCATCGCGACGTACATGCCGCGCGGGAATCGAGAGATACATATGCTTTGGAGAGGATTTCAAAAGCCCAAGCGCCTCGCGGTCGATGCCGAGTCGCTGACTGAAACGTACGGAAAGTTCAGCGCACAGCCCTTTGAGCGCGGCTTTGGCACCACCATCGGCAACGCCCTGCGCCGCACCCTGCTCAGCTCCATCGAAGGCGCCGCCGTTACCGCCATTCGCATTGAAGGCGTGCTGCACGAGTTCCAGTCCATCACCGGAGTTGTCGAGGACGCTACCGACATCATCCTCAACCTCAAGCAAATCCCCTTCAAGCTTCAGGGAGAAGGTCCCAAGGCCCTTTATCTGCGCGCCGACCAGCCCGGCATCGTCACTTCAGGAATGATCGAGGCCGACGGCGACGTCGAGATCCTCGACAAGGACATCTACCTGGCCACCCTCTCCGAAGGGGGCAGACTCGACATGGAGATGCGCCTCAAGCGCGGACGCGGCTACGTCTCGGCTGACAAGAACTTCGACGCCGACCTGGGCCTCGGTTTCATCCCCGTGGACTCCGTCCACTCCCCCGTGCGCAGGGTCAACTATGCCGTCGAAGCCGCACGTCTGGGACAGATCACCGACTACGACAAGCTCACCATCGAGGTCTGGACCAATGGCGCCGTGCTGCCTGCCGATGCCATCGGCCTGGCTGCCAAGCTGCTCAAAGACCACATGAACATCTTCATCAACTTCGAGGAAGAGATTGAGGCCGAGGCCCGCGGAGACGAAAGCCGTGTCCTGCTCCGCAACGACAACCTCAACCGCAGCGTCGAAGAGCTCGAACTGTCGGTCAGAAGCTACAACTGTCTCAAGAACGCCAATATTCAGACCATTGGGGAACTGGTTCAGAAAACCGAGGCCGAGATGCTCAAGACCAAGAACTTCGGCCGCAAGAGCCTCAATGAGATCAAGGAAATCCTGGCCCAGATGGGCCTTTCGCTGGGCATGAAGATCGATGAGGCCGGAAACGCCGTGCCGGGCCCCACCAGCATTCCGCCCGCGGCCACCTTGGCCACCAACTACAGCCGCTTTGATGAAGAGGATGAGCCGTTGGATTCTGTCGACCTTCAACTGCCCACCGAAACCGAGAACTTCTAGAGCCGTCCCTTGTCCGTTGCCGGTTCCCGGCCGAGTTTCGTGTAGCCGGCAACGGACAACCGCTAACCGGCAATTCCTTTTGGAAAGAGAGTTTCACCATGCGCCATCGCAATGCAGGATTCAAGCTCGGACGTAATACCAGCCACCGTCGCGCCTTGCTGCGCAACCTGGTTACCTCGGTGATCGAGGAAGATCGCGTCGTCACCACCGTGGCCAAGGCCAAGGCCGTCCGTCCGCTCATCGAAAAAATGATCACTCTTGGAAAGAAAGGGGATCTGCATGCGCGCCGGCAGGCCCTTGCCTTCCTTCAGACCGACGCCTCTGTGGCGCGCCTCTTCGATGTGGTGGCGCCGCGATACGGAGACCGCCAAGGCGGATACCTGCGCATCATCCGCAAAAACTTCCGCGTAGGTGACGCAGCCGAACTGGCCATCATTGAACTGCTCGGCGCTGAAAAGCAGCTCGAAGTCAAGCGCCAGAAGCGCGCTGACATCAAGGCGAAAAAGCGCGCCGAGCTCGAGAAACAGATGGAAGAAGCCAAAAAACAGGAAGGCGGCGAAGAGGCCGCATAAGAAGACATCCGGGAGATTCCGATCCTTCTCCGCATGTACCGGAGCATGGGCGCTCACTCCATCGAGCGCCCATGCTTTTTGCGGGATGGCGAAAAAAACCGGGAGCGCAAACCCTTCTCTCGCTGCCGGGATCTGGAAAAGCGCAGGAAAAGATAGAACGCAAGCTGCAGTGTCAGCGCGCCGCAGATGTCCAGCAGCACGTCCCTCGGCGTCCCGGTTCGGTTGGGCAAATAGGTCTGGTGCCACTCGTCGGCGCTGGCCACCACCCCGGTGCTCAGCAGCGCCAGCACCACGTCCTGAACAAAGCTTGCCTTGATCAGAGTCATCCGCCAGGCGCGCAACCAGGCCAGCCCCATCACACCATAGCCGAGAAAATGGCCGCTCTTACGCAGGGCGAGGTGCACAACCTCCCACTGCGCATTGCCCATGTGACCAAATAGCGCCTCATACAGCGCACGCAACGGACCGCTTGTGTATTCCGCGCCGAAAGCCGCGGTCGACTCGACGTAAATCACCCCCACGCAGACCGCCGCCGGCAGCCATGCGCTCAGCCAGTAGTTCAGCCGCCGGCGCTCATTCCACATGATAGTTGGGGGCTTCGCGCGTAATGATCACGTCATGCACATGGCTTTCGCGCAGACCCGCGCCAGAGATGCGCACGAATTGCGCCTTCTCCTGGAGTTCCGCGATGCTCCCACATCCCAGATAGCCCATCCCCGAGCGCAAGCCGCCCACCAGTTGGAAAACCATCGATTCCAGCGGTCCACGGTACGGTACGCGTCCCTCAATGCCCTCGGGAACAAACTTGGCCAGGCGGTTCTGTCCGTTGCGCCCTCGCTGTACCACGCCCTCGCTTCCCGTTTCTGTGCTGGCCAGGTCGGCGGTGCTCTGAAAATAGCGCTCGCCCGATCCCTGGCTCATCGCCGTCAGAGAGCCCATGCCCCGGTAGCTCTTGAAACTCCGGCCCTGATAAAGAATGGTCTCTCCCGGGCTCTCATCCACCCCGGCAAACAGCGACCCGATCATCACCGAGTCGGCCCCGGCGGCAATGGCCTTGGTGATTTCTCCGGAATACTTGATGCCTCCGTCGGCGATCACCGGAATGTTCTGCTCCCGCGCCGCCCGCGCCGCTTCGGCAATGGCGGTAACCTGCGGCATCCCGGCGCCGGTCACCATCCGTGTGGTGCAAATCGAACCCGGCCCAATGCCCACCTTGATGGCATCCGCACCGGCGTCGATCAACGCTCGCGCCCCGTCGTAGGTAGCCACATTCCCCGCCAGCAAACCAATCTCCGGGAACGCCTTTTTCACGTCGCGCACCGCCTCCAGCACCCGCGAGGAGTGGCCATGCGCGGAGTCGATTGCCAGCACGTCCACCTGCGCGCGTATCAGCTCGGCGGCGCGCTCCAGATAGTCGCCCGTGGCGCCAATAGCGCCTCCTACCCGCAGCCGGCCCTTCTCGTCCTTGCAGGCGTTCGGATACTTCAGCTTCTTCTGGATATCCTTGACCGTGATCAGTCCCTTGAGCTCGTACTCCTCATTGACCACCAGAAGCTTTTCCACGCGGTGCCGGTGCAGAATCAGCTCCGCCTCCTCGAGCGTGGTGCCCACCGGAACCGTGATCAGATTTTCCTTGGTCATTACGTCCCCAACCGGAATGTCGGTCCGCGTTTCAAAACGCAGATCGCGGTTGGTGAGAATGCCCACCAGCTTTTTCCCCTTCGTCACCGGCACTCCGGAAATCTTGTAGCGGCGCATCACTTCCAGGGCATCGGCGATCAGGTGGTCCGGACCAATGGTGACCGGGTCCACGATCATGCCGCTCTCTGACCGCTTCACCTTGTCGATCTCGCCCGCCTGGGCGACGATCGGCAGGTTGCGGTGGACAATCCCGATCCCGCCCATCTGCGCCATGGCGATGGCCATGCGCGACTCGGTCACCGTGTCCATCGCGGCAGAAAGCAACGGCGTGTTGAGCGCAATCGCGCGCGTGAGTCGCGTCTGCGTGCTCACCTGCACAGGCACAACGTCGCTGTAGGCGGGCACAAGAAGAACGTCGTCAAAGGTCAGGGCTTCTGGTAAATTCTTGGCTAGCATGTCATCCGTTGCGCCAGGCGCTCCGGGATTTACTTCCCGGACTGGCCGGCGCTTCCTGCTATTGTACCGGAGCGGACAGACATCTCCTGTACGGCCGCACCGTAGCGCGCCAGGCCCCTTCGCGCACCGGCCCTGTCTCCGGTGAAATACTATCGGTGCGCGCCCTCGCTGCCCCGTGCGCGCATCCGGAAGACGGCCAGATACCATGCGAAGGCTTGGCTCCATTCTGTTGGCGCTTGTGGCAATCCATTTTGCCTTATGCTCTGGGGCGCAGTCGCTCCACCCGCAGTTGTCCTACCTCGGATTCGATCGCAACGAATATCCCGGAGACGCGGCCCTGGACGGCCTGCGCCTCAGCTTCCGCTTTGCCGGTTACTGGCTTAACCCTCCTCCCGGCACAGCGAAAAACTCCTGGACCGGCAAGCGCCGGATCCTCAGGCAGCATGGCTTCGGATTCCTCGTCCTCTTTAACGGCAGGACCGATGCGGAGCTGAAGGGCCGCGACGCCGCCGCGCTGGGCGCCGCCGATGGACGCGCCGCGGTGGCCGCCGCTGCCCGCGAGGGCTTCCCCCGCCATGTCCTCATCTTTCTTGACCAGGAGGAGGGCGGCCGCCTGTTGTCCGAACAGGCAGCCTACATCTTTGCCTGGGCCCACGCCGTCCGGGCAGCCGGCGCCCGCGCCGGCGTCTACTGCTCGGCCATCGACGTGCCCGAGGGAACAGCTTCCATCAGCACGGCGCGGGATCTCGTCGAACGGGAAGAACAACAACGCGCCTCCGCCTCTGCCGGAGCGCGTCAGCCGCGCCTCTTCTTCTGGGTCGCCAACGACCAGTGTCCGCCCTCGCCCGGATGCGCCCCCACCTCCATGCCGCCGTCGTCGGGCTTTGCCTGGGGCGACGCGCGCGCTGTCGTCTGGCAGTATGCGCTCTCCCCGCGGCGGCCACAGTTTAGTGCGTCCTGCCCGCGCAATGCCGCCTCTGACGGCAACTGCTACGCACCATCCATGCCGCCCAGCCGCGACACCTTCGTGGACCTTGACCTCGCAGCCTCCCCCGACCCCTCGGAAGATCGTTAAGATCTGCCAGGCAGCAGCGTGCGCTCATGCACTGCGCCTGCATCAGAAAGAAGACCGCAGCGAAAGCGTGGTATCGTTGCACTTTGGACGAAAGCAAGGGAGAAATCGATGGCTGAAGAAATGACTTCGCGGGAGCGCTGTCTGGCCACCATTCGCCATCAGCCGCACGACCGCGTGCCCGTCGACCTGCACAATTTCATGATGACGGTGGCGCACATCGATCTGCCCCCCGAACGCCTCTTTCAGGACGGTGGGCTGCTCGGCGAAGCGCAACTGGCGGCATGGCGCCGCTTCGGACATGACATGCTCTTGGTCGAGAACGGCACCGCGGCGCTGGCCGAGGCCTGCGGCTGCAAGGTGACCTATCTCAAAGGCTCGGCGCCCGTCATCGAAAAGCCGCTGCTCGCCGATCTCTCCGAGGTGGACAAGCTCAAAAAGCCCGATCCGTGGAACGCCCCGCTGACGAAAGCCACGCTGGAAGCCACCCGCTTTCTGCTCGACCAGATCGGCGACCGTGTCTACGTCATGGGCCGCGCCGACCAGGGACCGTTCGACCTCGCCTGCATGATCGCCGGCCCGGTGCCCGTGCTCACCGCCATGGGACTGGGCGACCGCGACGACGAGCTCTTCGCCCTGCTCGACTACACCAGCGACGCCTACATCCACTACGCGCAAATCTACAAGGAGATGGGCTGTCCAGGCACTTCCCTCGGCGAAGCGCAATGTTCGCCCGATGTCATCTCGCCCAAAATGTTCGAAAAATATTGCCTTCCCTACGGCAAAAAAGTCGTACAGGCCCTGCAGAGCGACGACTTTGCGCTGGCCTACCACACCTGCGGCAACACCACGAAGATCATCGGCAAAATGGCCGAAACCGGCGCGCGCATCCTCGAGTTCGATTACAAGTGCGACAAGACTGTAGCCAAGCGCGAAACCGCCGGCAAAACCACGCTCCTGGGGCCCATTGATCCCAGCGGCGTGCTCCACCAGGGAACCGTTGACGACGTCGAGCGCGCCTGCCGCGAGGCCATTGAGGTGCTCGCCCCTGGAGGCGATTTCATCCTCGGCCCGGGCTGCGCCCTGCCGCCCTCCACGCCGCCCCAGAACATCGACAAGCTCATCGAGTGCGCCCGCCTCTACGGCGCCTACTGAAAAGAGTTCACGGTCAAAGTGCCTGCGCGTATGCGGCAAACCGCGCGCGGCCGCTCTCTGCGGATGAAATGACTCTCCTCTGCATCCCGTCTTGAAAGAGCACGGCTTCAGATTCAGCCCTGCCGTAAACCTCGCAAAGCCTGCGCGGCTTCAGCCGCTGAGGGAGGGTTCTTCCCCCATTTCGACTTTCACCAGCCTGCGGATGGATGCAGAATCAGGCCGCGGGACCGCTCAGTTCTCAACGCCCACTGCGACATCCTCTGCTTCGCGTCTGGCTCTGCTCCAGGCAGAGGCAGGTTCGCGAACTGGCGCAAAACGCTCCGCCTTCTTCACCGGTGTATCCCGCTGCGCGTAGTCGAACACCGCGGCAGCCAGAAACTTTTCGGCCGCCGGCGCATCCCAGCGCCGCAACGCCGTCTTCATGAGAAGCTGCAAATCCAGAAGAAAGGTCGCCCGCGCCAGATACTCCGCATCCAGATGGTGCTTGGCCGGCAGCACCGCGCGGCGATAATAGTCGTCGAGTTGCTCCGCGGGAACACCGGCCAGTATCGACTCTTCCTTGGCAAAGGCGATGGTCGCGGCGCCCGTCAGCCCGGGACGGCAGGCCAACTCGTGCAGCATGTGTTCCGGCAAGCGGGGGCGCGGACCCACCAGGCTCATATGCCCCAGCAGCACATTCAGCAGTTGCGGCAGTTCGTCCAGCTTCCACCGGCGCAGGAAAGGGCCAATCCATGTGAACCGCTGGTTGTGCAGGGTGGTAACGGGACGGTGCGCGCGGCTGGAGGCGTGCTCCATGGTGCGAAACTTGAAGATGGTGAAGTTGCGTCCGTTCCTGCCCGCGCGCTGCTGCAAAAACAGAATCGGGCCGCGCGACGTCAGGCCCACCGCCGCGCCGATCAGCAGCATCAGCGGCAGCAGCACCGGCGACGCCAGCAGCACACACGCGCAATCGAAGATTCGCTTGGCCTTCGAACGCGTCCAGGGGCTGAGCCCTTCGCCGCATGACGCGGCCGTCCGCGCTTCTTCCCGGCGCGCGGTGAGCCGGAACTCCACAGCGGAGAAACCCGCCTTGGGCGGCCTGGCCGGCAGATTGCCGGCGCAGGATGCATCCGTCCGTTCCCTGCCTTCGCTGGCCGTCTGAGAGACAAGACCCTGCGGAAAGGCGGGCCATTCCCTGGGCATTCTGTGTTCTGAATATTCGCTGTGCAAGCTGCCCCTCCGGCATCGTTAAGGACGACCATTCATGGAGCGCATCGAATGCCGCCGCCGGATCGTGCGCGGCGGTCTTGCAATCCATGCATGCACGGCCGCCCGCGGAAGTCGATGTCTGATGATCGTGCGATGCGTTGTTCATCCACTCGCCCGGCCGCGGCGCTGGCTATGCGGACCAAAAACCCCGGTGTGCGCGTGGAAATGAAGAACGTCTAGCTCCAACTTCGGCCCGCCGCGGCGCGGAATCAACGCCCTTCGGCGAAATCGCTCGATGCGGATTCCACATTGGAAGGCGATAAGAATCGAATACCGAAATGGGAGCAGGAGCGCGCTTGCGATCTCCCTTTCTCCCGGCTCCGGATGAAATCCGCCCTAGACTCGTCCTATGCAAATTCCAATGTGCATGCGGAACCGCGAGCGCGACAGAGCATGGCTGCCCTCTTCGCGGCTTCCGGGCCGCCTTGCGATCCTCCGGTCTCTGTGCCTGCTGCTCTCCATTGCCCTGGCCGAAATGCCGCTTCCCGCGCAGAGCGCAGCAAACTCCGCCTGTTCCGATCCGATGCTTGCGGACACGCCGCAGTGCTCCAGCCTGGCCGGAGATGCGCCGGCCACGCAAGGCTTCTATGGAACCTCTTCGGGGAATCTGCTGTCGCCGCTATCGGCTGGCCCAACCAACGCGATGCGCTCGTCCCGCGCCGGGAATCAGCCGGGCGATTATTTCGATATGGAACCTATGAGCAGCGTGTCCGCTCCACAGCCGGCGCCGGTCCCTCCCGAACCGCTCACTGAGTTTCAGAAGTTCATCGCTTCGTCCACCCGGCAGATCCTGCCGATCTACGGAGCCAGTCTGTTCCGCCGCATTCCCTCCACCTTCGCGCCGCTCAACATGGCTCCGGTGCCGCCGGACTATGTGATCGGGCCTGGCGACGAACTGCGCGTGCGCGTCTGGGGGCAGGTGAACTTCCAGGCCAACCTGCGCGTCGATCGTTCCGGCGAGGTCTATCTGCCGCAGGTCGGCCCCACGCATGTGGCGGGCCTGGCGTTCGCGGCGCTCGACGCGCACCTGCGCGAAGCCGTGGGCCGTGTCTACCGCAACTTCGATCTGACCGCGGACCTGGGCCAGATACGCGCGATTCAGGTGTATGTCGCCGGACAGGCGCGCAGCCCGGGCGTGTACACGGTGAGCTCGCTGAGCACGCTGGTCGATGCGCTGTTCGCAAGCGGCGGTCCCTCCGTGCAGGGCTCCCTGCGCTCCATCGCCTTGCGCCGCAACGGGGCCGTGATCGCGCGCTTTGATCTTTACGATCTGCTGATCCGGGGCGACAAGAGCAGAGACGCCAAGCTGCTTCCCGGAGACGTCCTCTACATCCCCCCTGTGGGTTCCGAGGTCGCGGTTCTCGGCAGCGTGCGCAACCCCGCCATCTACGAACTGCTTCCCGGAGAGCCGCTGAGCGCGCTGCTGGCCGATGCCGGCGGCATGACCAGCGTTGCCGCCGGGGCGCGCATCTCCATCGAGCGCATCGAGGAGCGCCGCGGACGCCGCGCCATGGAGGTGGCCTGCGACGCGGCCGGCCTGGCCACGGCGCTTCACGACGGCGATGCGATTCGCGTCTTTCCGGTGACCCCCCGTTTCGAGAAGACCGTGACGCTGCGCGGCAACATCGCCACCCCGGGCCGCTTTGCCTGGCACCAGGGCATGCGGCTAAGCGAGCTGATTCCCGACAAGGAATCTTTGCTCACGCGCGATTACTGGTGGCGGCGCGCGCAGATGGGTCTGCCCGCGCCGGAGTTCGAGCCTGTCCTTGATCTGGCCGGCATGCGCCAGCCCGCCGGTAATTACCCCGTTGCCATCCGGCCGCGCGAGCCGCGATGGGAATGGAGACCGCAGCAGCGGCGGGAAGCTGCCGGCAGCCGGGAGCCATCCGGCTCCGCGCCGCCGGACCGATTCGGCGGCCAGGACGCGGAGGGCTCCGCGGATCAGTCACCGGCCGATGTCTCCAGCGATCCGGCCGGGAGCCCGTTGGGCGTCGGGCAGGAGGGGCTTCCCGACGCGCAGGAACGGGGCGGCAGCAGTTCTCTGGCGGGCGCGCAATCGTCGGCCCCCAGCCAGGTTCGCGCGCCGGGCCGGCGTACAGACGTGCGCCTGCCCGCTCCGGAGATCGACTGGGATTACGCCGTGATCGAGCGCGTGAATCAGGCCACGCTGCGAACGGAATTGATTCCCTTCGATCTGGGCAAACTGGTCCTTCAACACGATGCGGGGCAGGATCTCGAGCTGGAGCCCGGCGATATCGTTGCCATCTTCTCCCAGGCCGACATTCGCGTGCCGGTGGCTGAAGAAACCAAGCTGGTCCGGCTGGAGGGAGAATTTACCCACGCCGGCGTCTATGCCGCCCAGCCGGGCGAGACCCTGCGTCATCTGGTCGAGCGCGCCGGCGGCCTTACGCCCAATGCCTATCTTTACGGCTCGCAGTTCACGCGCGAATCGACGCGCGACGTGCAGCAGGCGCGCATCGATGAGTACGTGCAGAGTCTGTCGATGGCGATTCAGCGCAACTCCATCTGGCTGGCCTCCTCTTCGGCCGTTGCCGCGCCCGGCATGGCCGGAGGGACGGAAGGCCGGACCGGCGAACAAAGCCTTCTGGCCAGCCTGCGGCGGATCCGCGCCACCGGGCGGATCGTGCTCGCGTTTCGTCCCGGCAGCACGGGCGAGGCCAGCGTTCCCGGCCTCCAGCTTGAAGACGGCGACCGCTTCGTGGTGCCGCACACTCCCGCCACCGTGAATGTGGTGGGCGCGGTCTACGATCAGAATTCCTTTCTCTTCAGAACCGGCTCGCGGGCGGGCTTCTACCTGCGCCAGGCCGGAGGTCCCACGCATGACGCCGACCGCCGCCGCGAATTCCTGATCCGCGCCGACGGCGAGGTCGTGAGCCGGGACACCATCAGAATTCCGTGGGGAGACGCGTTTAACGATCTCCCCATCTACCCCGGCGACACCATTGTGGTGCCGGAAAAAATGTTGAAGCCGTCCGCTCTGGCGGGCTTTGCGAACTGGTCGCAGATGTTCTCGCAATTTGCTCTGGGCGCAGCGGCGCTGAGCGTGATGCATTAGCCGGCCGCCGTCTGTTTGCAGCAGGAACGGATGCGCTCGAGCCTCTTTCGATTGGGCAGGATTCTATGGCTACCGATACTCTGGGTTGCGATGGCAGGATACAAAGAGATGAAAACCGGAACCTCTCCGGCCCGGCGCACGCCGGCGATCCGGACGATGAGGTCTCACTGCTCGATCTGATGATTGCGCTTGCCGAGCGCAAGCGCCTGATCTTCTGGGTGACCGCGGCTTTTGCCCTGGGGGCGCTCGTGGTCTCTTTCCTTTTGCCGGTGCGCTACACGGCCGCCGTAACGCTGCTGCCTCCGCAGCAGAATGTTTCGTTCGGCGCTCAACTGGCCGCGCAGCTGGGCAGTCTGGGCAATCTGGCTCAGATGACCGGCAGCGGCGGCCTGCTGAAGAATCCCAACGAGATGTATGTCGCCATGCTCAAGAGCCGCACCGTCGAAGACGCCATGGTGCAGCGCTTCGGGTTGATGCGGGAATACCGCAAACAGCGCCTCTCCGATGCCCGCAAAACCTTGGAGAAGTACGCCCGCGTTGACGGCAACAGCAAAGACGGATTGATCCACCTGTCGGTGCAGGACGCCGATCCGGGCCGCGCCGCCGCCCTGGCAAACGGCTACGTGGATCAGTTCCGCGCGCTCTCTCAGAATCTGGCCATCACCGAGGCCCAGCAGAGACGCCTCTTTTTTGAGAACCAGTTGAAGCAGGCCAACCAGAATCTGGCCCATGCCGAGGAGGCCCTGAAAGCCACAGAACAACGGACCGGGGTCATTGAACTGGACAGCCAGGCGCGCGCCCTGGTTGAGTCCGCCGCGCGCCTCCGCGCCCAGATCGCGGCGCAGGAAGTCCAAATCCAGGCTATGCAGACCTATGCCACCGGCGAGAACGCGCAGCTCGTGGAGGCCGGGAAGGAGCTGGAAGGCCTGCGCGCGCAGCTCGCCCGGCTGGGCGGCGGCGGCGATAATCCCGATGCCATCATTGTTCCCAAAGGCCAGATGACCGCGGCCGGTTTGGAATATCTGCGCCGTCTTCGCGACGTGCGCTATGCGGAGACCATCTTCGAAATTCTTGCCCGCCAGTTCGAGATGGCCAAGCTCGACGAGGCCAAGGAAGGCTCCATCATCCAGGTCGTCGATCCCGCCGTTCCTCCCGACCGGAAGTCCTCTCCGCGGCGCGGGCTGATCGTGCTCGCCGCAACCTGCGCGGGTCTTTTGGCGGGCGCGTTTCTGGCCCTGGTCCAATCCAAATTCGAGAACACCTTCCGCGATGCGCAGATGAGTCTCAAGTGGCGCCGGTTGACGCAAGCCGTTCTCGGCCCCAGGCCGCCGCGTTGATGCGGCGCGGCCGGCGCAAGCCGATGCGCGGCTGCCGGCAGCCTGAACCGCCTGCGTGAACCAGGCCCATCCACAAGCCGGAATGGAGGCAGAATATGCAGAACAGCTTGGCCATACTCGTTTCTTCCTATGACGGATGCTCCGATCTGTGGCCGCCGTATTTTGCGGCCTTTCGCCGCAACTGGCCCGATTGCGCGTATCCGGTCTACCTGTTGTCGAACGACAAAACCTTCCCCGATCCGTCGGTCCGGCCGATCCAAACCGGTCCGGTCAGGGGATGGCCGGAGAGCATGCGTCTGGCGCTCCATCGGATTCCTGAAGAGTTCGTCCTGCTCCTGCTCGAGGATCTCTTCCTGGCGTCTCCCATCGATAACAGCCGCTTCGAGCGCCTGGCGGCCTGGATTGCGGAGCAGCGTCCCGCCTGCATCCGGCTGCAGCCCGATCCCGCCATGGTCCCCACCGGCTTCCCCCAAATCTGCGCACTGCCCCCCGGCGCCCTCTATCGCGCATCCACGGTCTTTTCCCTCTGGAGAAAGGATGTGCTGCTCGACCTGCTCAGGCCTGGCGAAAGCATCTGGCAGTTCGAGATCCTTGGATCGCGCCGCACCGACAAGTATCCCGATTTTTATGTGACCGGGCAGGCATGCGTCCATTACATCCACGGAGTGATCCGGGGCAAGTGGGTGCCTCGCGCGCAAAAGCAGATGCTTGCCTTGGGATACCCCGTGCAAACCGAAGCGCGGCCCCCGTTTTCGCTCGCGGACCGGCTGGTCCAGCGAGGGCGCGAGTTGCGCGCCCACACATTGAGGAAACTCCCGGCGCGCTATCAACGCGCGGTCCGGCTGTATTTTTCCACGGCCCGTCGTTCCGCCGGCGGAGATCAGCAGTGAGCGGCGAAGACCGCGGCGCGGCGTGCCGCTTCGTCTCTGCGCATGGGGACGCGCCTTCCTTGGCCCGCCTGCTCTGGGCGCGGCTTCCCTCCCGTCCGCGGCGCCTGCTGCGCGGGGCGCGGGCGAATGCGGAAGTCGCCCTCCTCGCCAGGAATGCGGCCTGGTCCAGCTCCGGAGTCGTGCTGGCGCAAATCTGCACGCTGGTTGCCTACATGCTGCTGGCCCGGTATATCGGCAAGGAGTCTTTCGGACAGTTCACCATCGTGCAAAGCACCGCCAACGCCGTCTCGACCTTTGCCGGACTCGGCCTCTCTGTTACCGCAACGAAATATATCGCCGAGCTGCGCCTCGGCAGCCCCGCGCGCGCGGGCGCGGCCTTCACCTTCATCGGGTTGTTCACTCTCACCTGGACGGGAGCCCTTACGGCGGCCATTTGGATGGCCGCTCCACAGCTCGCCCGCGAGGTTCTCAAGAGACCCGAGCTGGTATCCTCGGTGCGCATCGGAGCCCTGCTGCTCTTCTTTACCACCGTCATGAATGTGCAAAACGGCGCGCTGGCCGGCTTCGAGTCGTTCGACGCTCTGGCCAAAACTTCCATGTTCCGCGGCATCCTCATCCTGCCCTTGCTGCTGCTGGGAGCGGCCGCCGGCCATGTCGAGGGCGCCCTGATCGGCTTTACCGCTGCCGCCGCCGCCGCTTGCGTAATCAACCAGCGGCTGCTCTGGCGCCGGTGCAGGCTCCATGCCATGGCATGGAATCTGCACGGAGCCTTCAGGGAACTGAGCATCCTCGCTGCTTTCTCCATCCCCGCGCTGCTGACCAACATGATCCCCGCTCCCTGTCTGACGCTTGCGCAGACGCTTCTGGTCCGCCAGCCGGGCGGATACGGGCAGCTGGCGGTCTTTACGGCCGCATTCCAACTGCGCGCAGGCATCATTCTGCTGCCCGCTTTACTCTCGCAACCGCTTGTGCCCATGCTGGCGCGCTCGGCGGCCAGCGGAACCTCGTCCCGCAGGAGTCTGATGCGGGCCACCTGCGCCGCCACGCTTGCCGTCTCGGTTCCGCTGGCGGGGCTGGTCTGCGCCTTCCCTGGATACCTCATGCTGGCCTATGGCCACGCCTTCACCGGCCATTCACCGGTGCTGATCCTCCTGGCCGCCTCGGCGGTGATGAACTCCATCACCGCGCCGTTCATCGCCTCTCTCACCGGCTCGGGCAGGATGTGGTCCCTGGCTCTGGCCTTCACAGTGTGGGGCGCTGCGTTTCTGGCTGTCTCCTGTCTGTTGCTTCCCTCCTTTCAGGCCACCGCGCTGGCCGTGGCGTACCTTGCCGCCGACGGCATCAGAACTGCATTCGTTCTGGCGGTTTACCGCAGCAGCCAGCGCGCGCTGGACTCGGAAAGCGCTTCCTCCTCCGCCGAGTTTTCCGAGGCGGCTCTTCTTCTCGACGCCGACCTGCCTCTGCCGGCGCCGGAGGCTCGCGAAGTCATTTGCAGCGGAGGCGGCCAATGAGCGATGGGAATGGTCTGAAAGTCCTGGTCTCGGCATTTGCCTTCAGTCCCGTCCGAGGGTCGGAATTCGCGATGGGGTGGGATTATGTGCGCGCCCTCGCCGAGCATCACAGGGTCTGGGTCATTACGAGGACCAACGAACGCGAAGAAACCGAGCAGTTTCTTCGCCATCATCCGGACGCCATGCCCCATGTCACCATTCATGCCGTGCCTTGGTCCCGCAGCTCCTTCGCCTATCCTCTGCACGAGATCCCCTACTACTTTCTGTTTCGCCAGTGGCAATGGCGCGCCTATCTGCTCGCGCGGCGGCTGGACGAACAGATCGGCTTCGACGTCATCCATCAGGCCATTCCTTCCGGCTTCCGTGAGCCCGGCTTTCTCTGGAAGATCGACAAGCCCTTCGTCTGGGGCCCCGTGGGCGGCCTGCAATATTTTCCTCTCCGGCTTCTCCCTGCGGTTCCGCTGCGCTCCTGGCCGTTCTTTGTCGCCAAAAACCTCACCACCTTCTGGGCCATGCACGCCTCTGCGCGCCCCCGGGCGGCTGCGGCAAAGGCCGCGCAGATCCTTGCCGGCACCAGCCTGGCCGCGGAGAACATCAGTGTGCTCTGGGGCAAACCGGCGCGCGTCCTCTGCGAAGTCAGCGCGCCCCGCCTGGATTCCTTCACGCCCCCGGCGCGCCGCCAGGCTGGCGACGTATTCCGCATCGTCTGGAGCGGACGTTTCGAACCGCGCAAGGCGCTCAATCTGGTTCTGCGGGCGCTGCATCGGCTCAGGGACGCGGATTTCGCATGGGAATTGACATGTCTGGGGACCGGCCCCCTGCGGCAAACCTGGGAAACCCTGGCCCGGAGATTGGGCATCGCCAGCCGATGCCGCTTTCTAGGGCAGCGTCCGCGCCAGGAAGCGGTCGCCGCCATGGCCGGCGGACACTGCTTTGTGCAGCCCAGCCTTTACGATGCCACCACCAGCGTGGTCGTCGAAGCCCTGGCCATGGGGCTGCCGGTGGTCTGTCTCGATCATTTCGGGTTTCGGGATGTTGTGGATGCCAACTCCGGAATCCGCATCCGGCCAGGGTCGATGGACCAGATCATCGAAGACTTCGCCACCGCGCTGCAAACCCTGGCGCACGATGAGGACGCGCGGTATGCCATGGCCATGGCCGCGCGCGCGGCATCGACGCGCCTCACCTGGCCGCATAAGGCTGCTGCGCTCGCCGAAATCTATGGCCGGATCGCCGCAGCCGGCAGCCATGCGGACGCGAACCCGGAAACCGGAAATCTCCTTTTAGGCAGGCTCTGACGGCATGTTCACTCTCGCACATCCTCAACCATGGGACGCCGCGCGCGGCCCGGCTGCTGCGTGGGTTGTTTCAAACTCCGCATCGTCGGCCAACATCCGTTTCTGCCTTTTCCTTATCTACTATTTCAGCCTGTGCGACACGGCTCTCAAACCGCTTCCCCTCGCCCTCGCGACGGTTCTGCGCTACCTCCCCGAAGCCCTCCTGTATCTCTTTGTCCTGGCCCTCCTGTACAAGCGAGTGCGCATCCGCTCCTTCCCCCTGTTCTGGCCGCTCTGCCTCTGCGCTCTCTGCATGACGGTCTCCGGTGCGATCAATCACTCTGAGCTTTCGGCTGTGGCCAGCGATTTCCGCAGCTATTTCCGCTTTTCGGCGTTTGCCTATATCCTCTGGCGAACCAGAATGTCCCCCCGGCGCATCGTGCAGTTCATCGACGGCTTCCTCGGTCTCACGGTGATTGAGCTGATGGTCGGCGGCATCGAGATGGTCGGCGGCGCCAGGGTAAAAGATCTGTTCTCTCCCGCTCTCGGCTGGGGCAGCAACTCCGGTCCCGTCTCCGGCATGATCAATACCGATCCGGGAACCTGGCTGGCCGGTACCTTATCCAACTACAACCACTACGGAATGTTCATGGCTCTCAGTTGCATCCTGGCCCTGTCCATGTACTTCGCCCAAGGCGCGCGCCGCTATTTGTGGATGGCTTGGCTGTCGGCGTCTGCCGTGGTTCTGTCCATTTCAAGACATGCTCTGCTGGCGCTGATTGTCGGGGTTGCGGTGTCTCTCTTCTTTCATCGCCGCCAATGGCTGAAGTCTTCGCGGCTTCCGCGCCTGGCTGCCATCGGCATCTGCGCCGTCTTGGCCTCTGTTCTGCTGGGGATCTCCGTTCCGGCCATTCGCGGCCGGGTGGCGTCGGTGGTGAGCCCGGACGTGGTAGGCGGCGACCCTGACGCCAACGTCCGCCTCTTCATGACTCTCACGCTCACGCCGCGCTTCCTTGCGGCCGATCCGCTCTTTGGCCAGGGCCCCATTCCCGCCTCCGAGGCGGCGCCGGTCGGGTCCGACGATCAGTCCCTGGGACCAACGCTGAAAGCAGCGCCCGAGATGCCCGGCTGGGTCACCTTTCATCTGGGCGATGTGGTCTGGGTCATGGTCCTTGGGCTCTACGGCTGTCTGGGCTTGATCGCGTTTGGCGCCGTCTTTGCCGCCCTCGTGCGCGCCGCCATGCGCGTGCGGGCCAGCGCGCAGAATCCTGAAATCGTGGCGGCCGCGGAGAGCTGCCTGATCGCCGCGATTCTCTTCCTTCTGGCCGGCTTCTTTAGCCAGGAAATCATATCGAGAGACACCATCCCGGTCTTCTGGGCCCTGGCCGGGACGGTGCTGTCCCTGTCGCAGGGTTCGACTCCCAACACGCTGCGCCTGCTCCAGGCGCGCTGATTCCCGATGAGGCGGAGGCTGCATATGATCATCTCCATCGTTACCGCGACGTTTAACCGCGCTGACTTGATACGAGGCCTCTACAACAGCCTCCTCGACCAGCACTACAACGGAATCGAGTGGATCGTCGTCGATGACGGCGGCACGGATCGTACCGACCGGGTGCTGGCCGAGTTCGCGTGCCGGGCGCCCTTCCCCATCCGCTTCCTGCGTACGGAGAATCGAGGCAAGGGTGCGGCCGTCAACCATGGGATGGATCTGGCCACCGGCGATCTTGTCTGCATCGTTGACGACGATGATGCCTTCCTGCCTGGCGTACTGCAGAAGGTGGCGCAGGATTATGCGTCGATTGCGGAGGACAGTTCCGTGGCCGGACTCAGTTATCTCACCCTCGATCCGCAAGGAAGAATATGGGGCAGGCGCTTTCCCCGCGACCGTATGCTCTCGGACCACTACCAGTGCCGGGTGAACGGCCGCGTATGGGGCGACAAATGCGAGTTTACGAAGGGAAGCCTCTTGCGCGCGAAAGGAATTCGCTATGTCACGGGGCGCGCGCCATCGGGGTTCGGCGCCGACACGGTCTTCTTCCTCAAAGTTGCCGATAGCGGCCAGACGCTCTATATCAACATGCCGGTGCTGGTCAAGGAGTACCAGGCCGATGGCATCTCTGTGAACTGGCGAAAGAAATCCCTCGATAATCCCGAGCTTAGCGCCCAATATTATGCCGCCCACCTTGGCCCCAAAATCGCGCCGTGGATTCGCCTCCGGTATATGGTCGCCTATCTCGCCATCACCCATTTTGCCGGAAAATCCATCGACCCCGGCGCCCTGGAAGTGCCCTGGAACCGTGTCTTCCTCTGTCTCGCCTATCTGCCTGGTATCTGGCTCGGCACACGATGGAAGCGATACAGGGGGCAGGGTTACCCCGTCTCAACCCGCTGGCTTCGAGGCAGCCTGAAAGCCTCTTGAGCGCGATTCGATCGCATTTCTGCGCGCCCCCCATCGAACGGAGTTGCTATGGATTCCAGAAACAAACGCTATTGGCCTCATCCCCAGTGGGGAGCCGAGCGCCTCTATGGCTGGAGCCATGCGCTGTGGAGGCGCGGGCATCGGCGTCTCTCCCTGTTTGTGAAGTATCTCAACGTCCTGCTGTTCCGCGCCTACATCGACAGCCCGGCGCGTATCGGGCAGCGGCTGGACCTACCCCATGGTGGATTCGGCGTGGTGATCGGGCCGGATGTAGAGATCGGCGACGACGCCATTCTCTTCCACAATGTCACCATCGGCCATGCCCGGCCCGGACCCGTTGTCATCGGCCATCGCTTCTATGCCGGCGCCGGCGCCACCATCCTCGGCCCTGTCAGGATCGGCGATGACGTGACGGTGGGCGCCAATGCAACGGTCACGGAGGACGTTCCCAACGGAGCGACCGTCGTTGCGCAAAAGGCGCGCATCCTCCCGGGCAAAAAGCTGTAGGAGCAGTACACGCGGCCAAGGCCATGCCCGCAAGGGCTCATCGGCGCAAGCGTCTCAGAAATCGTTGCCGTCCTTTCCTGGACCGTGCGTTCTGAAATCTACGGGCTTGAGCCGCCGGGGACGAAAAACAAGGCCGCAACTCTGTCTTTCAGGCACTCTCGTGCCGCAGGCCTTCCCCCTTGCAGCTCGCCAGGAAGATACATTTGCCGCGTATAAGTGCCTTGCTTCGCCGGAGTGTCAAAACGAGATGTGCCAAATTGAAACTTGAGCAGAGGCGCGTCTCTTCAAGTCGCAGAAAACCGCGTTGCTTCGCTGCGATGACTGTGGGATAAACCAGTAAGACGACCGGCTGGCGCAACCTTTGCGCCGCTGCTCACGCGGGAATTGGCATGTGTGCGCGCTGTGCAATCTGCGCAGAACCAAACAAGGTTCCCCGTCCAGACCAGAGCACGGCAAAATCGGCCAGCGTCCGACTTTCAGGCGAGGGAAATTCGACGTGTCCATCAGGAATAGTTATCTCTATCATCCTCTGCACAATCTTCTGTCGTGGATTCGCTGGCAGCGTAGAAGATTCGAGGCGCCCAGCCCCGAGTTTATTAAACGCTCTGTGCTTTTAAGAAACGGTCTGCGCGACTCCACCTGGGTTGAAACCGGAACCTACCTCGGTGAAACAACCAGGCACCTCGCCAAATGGTCGCCTCTGGTGTACAGCCTGGAGCCGGAACCGTCCCTCTTTGCGCATGCCGTCCAACGCTTCGAAAAAACGCACAACGTGCGCATCCTTAAGGGAACCAGCGAGGCTGTCCTGCCTGCTCTCTTGCCTACGCTGAGCGGGAGCATCAACTTCTGGCTCGATGGGCACTATTCCGCCGGAGTAACCTTCAAAGGCCCGCAGGATACGCCGGTTGCCGACGAGCTGAACTGCATTGCAAAAAACCTGGCTCACTTTGATCGAGTGTGCGTGTTGATTGACGACGTTCGCCTGTTCGCCGGCGCGGCGCGCGAAGATACGGGCTATCCTCCCCTGGATTACCTGGTGACATGGGCAAATGAAAACGGCTTCCGATGGCATGTCGAGCAGGATGTCTTTGTCGCCAAACGATAGCCAATCTCCAGGCAGCATGCGTGCGGTCGCGGAGAACAGAACGCAATTGCACCAGCACCATCTCCGCCCGCAACGAGGCAGGACATGACCAGCACAATGGAAATACGGAGATCGGCGTGGAGTGGACGCGTCCGGAGCATCGCGAGACGCTTGAGTTTCTTCGGTGTTGACCCGCGCCAGATCGCAAAGAATATTGCGGGCATTCGCTTCTATCTCCGCGATGCGCGCTCCTATGCGCGGATGGCGCCTCCGGCGGAGTTCCAGATCCATCTGCGCGACCTGTTCCCGGTTCTTAACGAGCGCGCGCAGGGCGCCGGCCTCGCCAGCGGTCACTACTTCCATCAGGATCTTTGGGCGGCGCGAAAAATCTATGGCCGCAGGCCCGCGGCCCACGTCGATATCGGTTCAAGGATCGACGGGTTCGTCGCTCATGTCCTTTCCTTTATGCCCGTCACGGTGGTGGATATCCGGCCGATCGCAAGCCATATCGCTCACCTTCATTTCATCCGGGACGATGCGACCTCGCTGATGGACTTTCCCGACAACAGCATCGACTCCCTTTCGAGTCTTCACGCCGCGGAGCACTTTGGGCTGGGGCGCTATTCGGATCCGGTCGATCCTCACGCTTGTTTTCGTTTCATGGCCAGTCTCCAGCGCGTCCTTGGGCGCGGCGGACGCTTGTACTTCTCCGTTCCGATTGGCCGCGAGCGTGTCGAATTCAATGCGCATCGCGTCTTTTCGCCTCGCACGGTGCTGTCGCAATTCGCCCATCTTTCCCTGGTGTCCTTTTCTTATGTCGATGATGCCGGTCAACTGCACGAGAATTGCGGCCCCATGCAACTTCCTCATCTCGAATATGGCTGCGGCCTGTTTGAGTTCACCAAAGAAGAGTGACGCGCCCCTCCGAGCATGAGAGTCATCGGCGTATCGAGGGCGCGCGGAAGCACGCACGAAGAACCGGCGCCCTTCAGGCATATGTCGATCCTCCCAGGCGCGATACACGGGCAATTCGAAACGCGCGATTCGACCGCAGAGTGAGAACTGTGAAGATTGCACTGGTCAACAATTACTACTACTTGCGAGGCGGCAGCGAGCGTGTGCTTTATGACGATCGCGACGCCCTGCTCGCTGCCGGCCACGAGGTTCTGCCCTTCGCCCCCCGGGACGCTCGCAATGACGCCGCCGTTTCGTCTTCACATTTCCCCGCGGTCCACGATCCCCGGCAGGCAACCGGCATGAATGTTCTCAAGGCGGCCTGCAATGTCATTTATTCATCAAAAGCCGGCCGGGCATTTCAAGGCTTCGTCGATCGGTTTCAGCCGGATGTTATTCACTGTCATAACATCTATGGACGCCTGACCACGTCCGTGCTCGATCAGGCGCGTCAGAGCGGCATTCCAGTGGTGATGACCGTGCACGACCTCAAGCTCGTGTGCCCCGCCTATCTCGGCCTGCGCCAGGGAAAACCTTGCCTGCTTTGCCAGGACGGCGGCTATTGGCGCTGTGCACGCTACAAGTGCCATAAGTCGAGCGCCGCCGCGTCGCTGGTGTATACCGTGGAGGCCTATTTCGCACGTATTACGCGGAAGTATCATGCCGTGGCGCGATTTCTCTGTCCAAGCCGCTTCATTCAGGGAGTTCTGATTGATGCTGGCGTTCCATCAGAGCGCATCGTCTATCATCCGAATGCTCTCCAGGCAGGACTGTATCCGCCCAGACCTGAGCCCGGCGAGTATCTGTTCTATGCGGGCAGGCTTTCCTCGGAGAAGGGCCTCTTCACCCTGCTTGACGCCATCGAGAGTGCGGGGCTTCCCCTGCGCATTGCGGGAGCAGGCCCGCTCGATAACGCACTGCGCGCGCGCATTCAGGAGCGCCGCCTGCCCGTCCGCATGGAGGGCTATTGCCATCACGAACGCCTCGCGGATCTGTATCGCAATGCGGCCTTTGTCGTAGCGCCCTCGGAGTGGTATGAAAACGCATCCATGTCGGTGCTCGAAGCGTTCGCCTATGGCAAGCCTGTCCTCGCATCCCGGATCGGCGGCAATCCTGAACTTGTCATGGAAGGGCAGTCCGGGCGTCTGTTCACTCCCGGAAGCGCCGGCGAGTTGGCGTCAGCGGCGGGAGCGATGTGGAAGGACCGCCCGGGCCTTGCCAGGATGGGCCGGCAGGCGCATGAACTCGTCCGGCAGAACTTTTCCCGCGCAAGCCGGACTGAGGCGCTGCTTGCTATCTACCGGGAGATGATTCCGGCCAAACAGATTCAATGGGAGCAAATGGAGATCGGTTATGACCCGCGATAGTAACTGCACCGGTGACAAGTACGTTCGCTTTGGCAGCGTAATCTCAACCTATCGATGCAATGCCAGATGCAACATGTGCAACATCTGGAGGTTTCCCACGCGCGCCGCGGACGAAGTGGGCGTTGAGGTCTACCAGAAGCTTCCGCAGATGCGGGCTTTGAACCTGACCGGCGGCGAGGTCTTTCTGCGCAGCGATGTGGACGACATTGTTACGGTCTTGAAGACCAAAGCGCGCCGCATTGTCATCAGCAGTAACGGCTGGTTCGTCGACCGTACGCTCCGCTTGTTTGAAAAGCACGGGAATAGTATCGGCATTCGTATCAGTATCGAAGGCCTGTCGCACGCCAATGACAGGATCCGGGGTATGCCCAGGGGCTTTGACAATGCGATCCGCATCTTGACAGCGCTGCACGGAATGGGGATTAAAGACATTGGTTTTGGCCTCACAATTCAGGATGCCAACGCCCAGGATGTGAAAGATCTTTATCAACTGGCCAAGATGATGGATGTGGAGTTTGCCACGGCCGCTCTGCACAATTCATTCTATTTTCACAAGCAGGACAATCGCATCGATTCCTCGCAGGACGCCATTGCGGCGCTGCAAGAGTTGGCCGCCGATCTGTTGCGATCCAGAAGGCCAAAAGACTGGTTCCGCGCCTACTTCAACTATGGACTGATCAACTACCTACAGGGACGTGAGCGTCTCCTGCCCTGCCGCATGGCTCATGACGCGTTCTTCCTCGAACCCAACGGAGACGTGCTGCCATGTAACGGCATGGATGAACCAATGCCGCTCGGCAATCTGCGCGTTCAATCCTGGGATGAGATTTGGCATTCCCGGGCTGCTGAACGGGCAAGGCAATCGGTGCGTAACTGCGGCAAGCAGTGTTGGATGATGGGCTCAGTCGGCCAGGAGATCAAGAAGCACCCTGTCGAGCCGCTTAAGTGGATCATCGCCCACAAGTGGCCGCCACGTAAGATAGAGAGTCCGCCTAAGGAAAACAGGCATCCGCATAGCCTATTCGGAGTTGACGGTCTTTCCGCAAAGCAGACCATGCAGCTCATCCAAATCCGCCCCGCATCCTTGGAAGCGAAAGCGTCCGGCGCCCCTTGAGAACGGAAACCTTGACATGGCCGAGCCTGTGGATCGAAGGCTTCCTTCTGGCGCATGGATTGCCATGCGGCGCGTGAAGGATGCGCGTTTCGTCGAGCGCATCGCGGCTCCATGTTGGGGAAAAACCATACTCCCTTATGCGATCTGAGTAAGAGAGAGCAAAGCGCGATAACAGACATGAATATATCGTTTCTGATTACGAAGGACTTCTTGCAGGGCGGCGGCATCGAGAAATACACGCGCGAGGTTAGCCGCCGTCTGGTCGCGCATGGTCACCGCGTGCTGGTCTACTCCACGCGCGGCATGGGCCCCAGTTGCGCGACATGGGAAGGGGTAGACATCCATTGGCTGCCGCGTTTCAGACCTTACTGGACAGAAAAGAGCGCCGCTTCCGTGTACGCTGCGGCTCAGGCGATTTCGTCCAGATTCAATCCCGACGTCTTCCATTTGCACAGCGTTGCCGCGGGCGCCATGGCTGCCGCCCTGCGCCTCCGCAAGACGCCGTGCCTGCTGCAGATGCATGGCATCGAGTGGCAGCGCAGCCGTTGGGGGGTGGTGGCGAGGAGTGTGTTGCGGCTGTTGGAAAATCTCTCCTTCGCCGGCGCCACCGCGGTGACGGCCGTGTCCAGGTCTCAATGCGATTTCTATCAGCGGCAGTTTCATATCCCGGTTACGTTTATTCCTACCGGCGCCGAGTCTCGCGGAATGGTCCCCCCCGCGCACCTTGCCGAATTGCGCCTCGAGCCGGACCGTTACTTTTTCACCGCCGCGCGCTTGGTGCGAGAAAAGGGAATTCATTATCTGATTCCAGCATTCCGGAAAAGCGGAACAGGATGGAAGCTCGTCATTGCCGGTGGTTCCGGTGATGATGGCGGCTATTTCAGATCGCTCCTGGAATTAGCGGGTGGCGATGAGCGGATTGTGTTTCTTGGCCACGTGCAGGAACCATTGCTTGGTGAACTCTATGCCCATGCTGGAGCCTATGTCCAACCTTCGGAGATTGAAGGGATGTCCATTTCTCTGCTGGACGCCATGAGTTATGCGCGCTGCTGCATCGTTAGCGATATTCCGGAAAATATGGATGTAATTGGTGCCG
This sequence comes from Acidobacteriota bacterium, assembly GCA_021846985.1. Lineage (GTDB taxonomy): Bacteria > Acidobacteriota > Terriglobia > Terriglobales > Acidobacteriaceae > Telmatobacter. The sequence continues at coordinate 40,398 of JAJZVX010000028.1, forward strand.
CGGGATTGGCCTTTCGCAGCGCCGATGTTGATGATCTGGCGCAGAAAATGAAGCGGGCATCGGCCTCGCGTGAAATTGATGAGGGTCTTGGCAAAGCCGCGCGCGCGCGCGTGCTCGCCCGCTACTCATGGGATGCGATAACTTCTCAACTGGAAGAGCTTTACCAGATTACGCGCTCCGCTCAAATCGCCGGGTAGCGTGCCGGGCAGAGGCGGGGCCGCATTGATTTCCAGAGCTCCCAACATCCCAAGCCCGGCTGCGCAAAGCGGATTGGTGAATGAGAAAAATCTCCCGCCCGGCGCCGCGTTTCTGCCTATTTCCATTCGTTCCTACAGCGCCGCCGCGGCGCGCGCTTCCAGCTCTCCCAGCCGCGCGGCCAGCAACGCTTCCAGCTTCATCAGCGCGGCCGCAAAGCCATCGATCCCTTCCTTCAGCTTGTCGCGGGCCATGGCGTCGGCCTGGTGCATCTTCTCGAACGTAGCCTTGTCCATTGCCATGCGCTCGATGTGCAGGGCGCGGGCGGCCTCGGGATCGAGCTTGCGCGGCAATGCGCCTTCCGCCGCCTCCAGTTCCGCCAGCAGATGCGGCGAAATGGTCAGCAGATCGCAGCCGGCCAGCTCCTTGATCTCCCCCATGTTGCGGAAGCTCGCGCCCATCACGACTGTTTTGTATCCATGATTCTTGTAGTAGTTGTAAATGCGCGTCACCGACTTCACGCCGGGATCGTCCGCGCCTTCGTACTTCTTGCCGGTCTCCTTCGTGTACCAGTCAAGAATGCGCCCCACAAACGGCGAGATCAGCGTCACGCCTGCCTCGGCTGCGGCAATAGCCTGGTGCAGTCCGAAGAGCAGCGTCAAATTGCAGTGGATGCCTTCGCGCTCCAGCACTTCGGCTGCGCGAATGCCCTCCCACGTCGAAGCAATCTTGATGAGCACGCGCTCGCGGCCGATGCCCGCCTGCTCGTATTGCCCTATCAGGTCGCGCGCCTGCGCAATCGTCGCTTCGGTGTCGTAGGAGAGCCGCGCGTCCACCTCCGTGCTCACCCGTCCTGGAACAATGGCGAGGATCTTCTTGCCAAAGGCCACGGCCAGCCGGCGGAACGCCAGGTTGGCCACCGCCTGGTCCGTGGCCTTGTTGCCCAGTTCCTTGCGCGCCGCCAGCAGCACCTCGTCCACAATCGGCTGGTACTGCGGCATCTGCGCCGCGGCGGTAATCAGCGAGGGGTTGGTGGTGGCGTCCTGCGGACGAAACTCCTCCATCGCCTCCATGTCGCCGGTGTCGGCAACCACTACGGTGTAACGACGCAACTGTTCCAGCAGATTCTGCGGCATGATTCCTCCTGGGGATGGGAGTGCGAACTGCGCGTACCTTCTCCTCCAGTTTACCGCCTGCCGCGCCTTGCCCGGGTGGGCGCGCAGATCATGCGACGGCCGCGTTCACTCGGCCGCAAAGGAATTTGACAATACGCCAAGCCCCGCCATGCTCACCTCCACGCGATCTCCGGCCTTCAGCGCTCCCACGCCCGCCGGGGTTCCCGTCAGCAGCAGATCGCCCGGCTCCAGCGTAATCGCCGATGTAATGTAGGCCAGCAGCTCAGGAATCCCGAAGATGAAATCCCTCGTCGATCCGCGCTGCCGTACCTCGCCGTTCACGCGTGTTTCGATGGTGAGCCCGGCCTCGGGATCCACTTCGTCGCTCACCACCGGTCCCAGCGGGCAAAAGGTGTCAAAGCCCTTGGCGCGCGTCCACTGCGCGTCCTTCTGCTGCAGGTCGCGGGCCGTCACGTCGTTGGCCAGCGTATAGCCGCGCACCGCGCTGCGCCACTCCTCCGGCTTCAGTCTGGTCGCGCGCCGGCCAATCACCACGGCCAGCTCGCCTTCGTAATCCACGCGCGCCGAGGCCGCCGGCATGCGCACGGTCCCGCCCGGCTTTAACAGCGACGACGGCGGCTTGAAGAAGATCAGCGGTTCGGTGGGAACGTCGTTGCCCATCTCCTTGGCATGATCGCGATAGTTGCGGCCCACGCAGATGATCTTCGAGGGCGTCGTTGGCGGCAGCAGATCCGCCTTGCTCAACGGCATCGGCTCAAAGTCGAAGCTCCACGAAGTAGCGCGCCCATGCTCCAGCCGGAACGCCAGATCCTCTTCCGGCGCGGCCATCAGGTCCACGATCCAAAGCTCGCCGCCGCGCTCTTCCACCGCGCCGTAGTAATTTGAATTCTCGAAATGGAAGCGGCAATATTTCATGTTTCGTCTCCTAGCGCGTTCCTGTAGTTCACGGTTCCGGCACTGTCTCTAGCGCTTCGGCCGAGCGCTCGCTTTCGTTTCCATTCTGGTCCACGGCGCTCACCGCATAGTGATAGGTGTGGCCGGGCTGCACGTGGTCGTCGTGGAAAGCCGGCCCGGCCACCGGCTCGGCGGGCGAAATCCGCTGCCATGCCTCGCCCTCTTCACGGCGATAAACCACGTATCCTGCCAGATCGTCTTCCGTCCCGGGTTCCCAGCTCAGGTCGATCGCCGCCTGCTCTCCGTTTTCCGCAGCCGTGGCCACGGCCGCCAGGCCCCTGGGCACCGCGGGCGGAAACACATCCTTCGCCTCCACGCGTACCGGCTCGGAATACGCGCTGTCAAGCTCCAGAACCTGCCGGTCCACCGTGGCGCGAAACACGCGCTGGGCGCGGTATTCATAGGTCTCGCCAAAGCGTATGCCCTCGTCGACCGCGCGTCCCTTCTGTGCGCCGGCCTCCACCAGCAGATTCTGTTCCAATGGTTCGGGAGGCGGAGCCAGCAGTCCTTCTTTCGGCTTCTCCTTTGGCCGCGTCAGCAGCGTGCGCCGCAGGCGGACCGCTCCTCTCGCACCTGGCATCCAAAGCAGCACCATGCCCCGTTTGTGCACTTCGGCCCTCAGCCCGGTCACCGGCGCCGGAGACTCGCCCGCCAGCGTCAGGCCGGCGTTCGACAGCCCCGCCGACCGTCCGTTGCGGTTCTTCAGCTCCACAAAGTAGCGCAGCGCGCGGGGCTGCCCGCTGGTCAGCGCCGGCGTCAGCTTGTCCGTATAGGTGCACGCGGCGCCCGGCTTCAGCGAGACTTCTGTTTTTACCGGCTTGCAGGCGCCGCCCTCCGCCTGGCGGCAGATTGTGGCCTCCACATCTTCACGCAGAAGCAACTTGTCGGTGTCGTTTGTGGGCATCGTCCAGGCCAGTGATACCTCGTCGCCCGCCCGCACGGCGGTCAGGTCGGCCACGCGGTCCGGCAGGTGAAGCGAGGGCGGCAGCGGAGCGCCTGGCGTTCCACATCCGCTCACGCCGGCCAGCCCAACGGCCAGCGCTGCCGCCGCAATTCGATGCGCCATTCCCATCGCCCTACCAGTCTACTGGAGCGCCCCGCCCGGTCTCACGGCTCGATCACAGCCTTGGACAGATTCCGCGGACGGTCCACGTCCACTCCGTGTTCCAGCGCCATCGAGTAGGCAAAAAGCTGGAGCGGCACAATCTCCGGAATGGGCAGCAGGTGTTCGCTGGCCGGCTCCACGTGCACGCAATCCGTGGCCAGCGCTGCGGCCTTGCTGTCGCCCGTGTTGGCCAAGGCAATCACGCGTGCCCCCTGCGCCCGCATGTCCTCCAGCAGTTGCAGCGTTTTTTCGTACCGCTCCACTGAAGCCGCCATGGAGTGATCCACCGTGACCAGCACCACCAGCGGCACCCGCTCGCTCACCAGTGCATTGGGCCCATGCTTCAGTTCGCCCGATGGATAACCCTCCGCGTGCACATACGACGCTTCCTTCATCTTCAGCGCACCCTCGCGCGCAATCGCATAGTGCACGCCGCGCCCCAGGTAAAGGAACGTCGATGCGTCGCGATATTTGCCCGCCAGCGCCGCCATCTGTGTCTGCCAGTGCGGCAGTTGCGCCTGCATGCGCGCCGGCAGAGCGCGCAGCTCCTCGATCCGCCGCGCCATCTCCACCGTCTCCAGCGTGCCCAGCTCGCGCGCCTCGTAGAGCGCCAGCAGGTAAAGCGCTGTCAACTGGCAGGTAAAGCTTTTGGTGGCCGGAATCGCCAGTTCCGGACCCGCATCCAGCGGCATGGCCGCTCCGGCCTCGCGCAGCATGGTGCTGCCGGCCACGTTGGCAATCGCCAGTGTCCGCTCGCCGCCTGCACGGCCTCGCCGCAGCGCCGCCAGCGTATCCGACGTCTCGCCCGACTGCGAAATCACAATCACTGATGGTTCGCGCGCATCCTCGATGCCCCGGCACGCGTACTCGCTGGCGTACTCCACGTCCACCGCCAGCCCGCATAGATCTTCCAAAAGGATCTCCGCCGCCAGTCCCGCATGCCGGCTCGATCCGCTGGCGGCTATCAGCACCTCACCCCGCGGATTCAGCCAGCCCGCCATCGGCGCAAATGCCGCCGCATGCAGCCCCTGCGCGTCCAGATACAAATTCATCGTCCGCCGCATGGCGTCCGGCTGTTCGAAGATCTCCCGCAACATCGCGTGGGCAAACTCGGTCATGCCTCTCCCTGCTCCTGTCTCTGGTCTTATCGCAAAGTTGTCACCCTCAATTTTAATCTTCCTGCGCAGTTGCCATGCCTGCCAGACTGCGGGATGCCCGCGCGTTTCCCGGAACTCCGGAAGCGTACAATCCTTCTTTAATGCACGAGCTTTCCATGGTCTCCAGCATCGTCGAATCGGTCACCGCCGCGTTGGCCGCCTATCCCGGCGCGCAGGTCAGGGAAGTCCGTCTTCGCGTCGGAGCCCTCGCTGCGGTCGTCGAGGACTCGTTGCAGTTCTGTTACGAAATTGCCACCGAAGACACGCCCCTCGCCGGCTCAAAGCTGGTGGTTCACGTCCTGCCCGTCATCGCGCATTGCGAGCCGTGCGGCCGCGACGTCACGCTGGCTTCGTTGCAAAGCTTTCGCTGCCCCCTGTGCGGCCAGCCCGTCTCCGAGCTGCGCCAGGGCCGCGAACTGGAGATCGATTCCGTCGAAATCGAGGAGAACCCATGACCACCCGTATTGTCGAACTTCGCCAGGGCATCCTGAAGAAAAACGACGAACTGGCCCGCGCCTTGCGCCTCCGCTTTTCCAAGGCTGGCGTGCTGGTGCTCAATCTCGTCTCCAGTCCCGGCACTGGCAAGACCGCCTTCCTCGAATTCACCCTTCGCGAGCTGCGCGCCCGCGGTGCCCGTGTGGCCGCTCTCGTGGGCGACCTGGAAACCGACAACGACGCCCGCCGCCTCGCCGCCTCCGGTGCCCCCGTTCGTCAAATCAACACCCACGGCATCTGCCATCTCGACGCCGAGATGGTCGAGAAACACCTCGATGCCTGGAACGACGTCTCGCTGTCCGGGCTCGACTATCTCTTCATCGAAAACGTCGGCAACCTCGTCTGTCCTTCCAGTTACGATCTCGGCGAGCGCATCCGCGTCGCTCTGCTCAGCGTCACCGAAGGCGAAGACAAGCCGCTCAAATACCCCACCCTCTTCAACTCCGCCGACGCCGCCGTCCTCACCAAAATCGACATCGCCGCACCGTGCGGCTTCGATCGCGATCTGGCCCTCAAGAATATCCATGAGATCCGGCCCGGCATCCGCATCTTTGAAACCTCCGCCAAAACCGGCGCCGGCATGGATGCGTGGCTCGCCTACCTGGTCGCGCAGCGGGGCAGCGCGTCGTGAGAGAAGTCGCCGTCCACTCACGGCGCCGCCGTCGCTAAGACGGCTCCAAAGCAAACTTGCCCGCTGCCTCAGCGCTTCTGCATCGCTCCTGCCAGCAGCGTGCTCACGTCCGTGTAGCCGTTCGCCGCCGCCAGGTCCAGCGCCGTCTTGCCCTGTGCGTCTTTCGCCGTGGCGTCCGCCTTCATGGCGAGCAGCGCCCGCACGGCCTCTGCGTCTCCCGTTGAAGCGGCGTCCATCAGCGCTGTCCGGCCGTCCTTGGTCTTGGCGTTCACGTCCGCGCCTTTGGCCGCCAGCGCCCCCACAATGTTCAGGTCGCCGTTGCCGGCCGCGATCATCAGCGCCGTGCCGCCGTCGTCCCTGCGCGCGTTCACGTCCGCGCCTTTGGCCAGCAGCGCCTGCACCAGGTTCAGATCCTCCGCGCCGGTTGCATACATCAGCGCGGTCCATCCGCGGCTGTCCTGCGCGCGCACGTCGGCTCCTTTGTCCATCAGCAGTTCCGCCACGCCCAGGTTGCCCTTGTCGCATGCCTCCATCAGCGCCGTCATGCCGTCCTTCGCCTTGGCATTCACCTGGGCGCCCTTGGCCACCAGCAGTTTCGCTACGTCCATCGTGCCGTTGGCGGCCGCCGATGCCAGCGCCGTCCCGCCGTCCTCCCGCGCGGCATTGGCGTCCGCGCCTTTGCCCAGCAGCAGCTTCACCACGTCGTGCCGCCCCGCCTCGCAGGCCAGCATCAGCGCCGTCCAGCCATCGGGCGTCCTGGCGTTCACATCCGCTCCGTTGGCCAACAGCGCCTCCACGCGTGCCATGCTCCCGTCCCGCACCGCGTCGATCAATTCGTTGCCCGGCGCCTGCTCGGACCAGCCCGCCTGCGGCCGCAAAAGGCAGACCAGCAACCCCGCCAGCCGGATCCAGCGCCATGGTTTGTTCACTGCCATCCCCCTCTCCAAACCGCTTGCAGCATAGCAGAACCGGTGCGCCCTCAGCCCGCGGGGTGATCTAAATCACGTCATCGCACCCCAGGGCCGACGCATATCAAACCCCCAGTAATTTCAACAGGTAGGCGTGGTTCCAAGCGGCCTTGAGGCGTTTTCCCTTGACTCCGCGTTTGAGCGATTGTTCTTGTTTAAGCATGTTGAGTGCG
>JAJZVX010000029.1 GCA_021846985.1 Acidobacteriota bacterium
CCCGACCAATGCACCCGCCCCAGCCCACCGCGGTCTGGATCAACCCACCCACTCCGACACATGCCACAGAGGGAAATCTACACTAAACTCTCACGCAACCTGTCTCAAAGTCGTTGACACGCTCCGCTTTCCGCTGCCGGGAGCCGCCCGCAGAAGATACCCGAGTTCTAAGGCGAAGATGGCGTCTCGCTGCTGATCCGTGGGAGGCAGCGTCTGCGAGAGCAACTGAGAGCGAAGCGCCTCAAGCTCCAACCGAACCTCCCGATGGAATGGCTCCGAGAAACTCAAGCGACTTGCGGATGTACTCCGGAACGTCTTCTGCTTTCAGCGTCGATCCTTCGAGGAGCAGCGACAGCTCCTGCGCAAAGCTTCCCTTCGACACGTCGGTATCTTTGAACTGCTTCAAAAAAACATCCGCCTTCTCATCCGCGGTGGCCGCAGAAGCAGTGGTGGTTCGGAGGGCTTTGCCGATGACGGGGTGAAGGCTTTCAAAAGCATCCAGCATCAATTCCAGCATCCTGGGAGAGCGCGCAAGCTCGTGCTCGAAGGTGATGGCACCGTACTCAACGTCGAGATTGGCAATCGATGTTTCCTGGGCCTTCAGTCCTTTGGCAGTCGCCGAGGCCTCCGCGCCAACAGCTTTGGCATCGCCATCGGTCAGAATTGCGACGGGAATGGCCAGCTTGCCGGGTCCGAAAAGCGGCAGGAACGCATTGAAGTTGATTCCGTCTGCATTGACCACTGTGACCGCAGACTCCTTGAGCGATCCACCTGCCAACCTGGCCAGCACGGGCATGAGCAGAGCTTCGGCAATTCCCTCCACCATCAGCACCCGCCGCGCAAAGAAAAGCTCAGCGCGGGTTGCGTCGAGGAAACGCTCAAGCTTTTTCTTAAGCCTTCGCGCATCCTTCTCGTCATCAGCGAGCTTCAGCGCAGAGATCGAAATCGATGAAATCTTGGACTTAGTTTCGTGAACAGCGACAATTGAATCCACCGGCGCCTGGCTCGCCAGAATCGGAGAATGGCTGCTGGTGATGATCTGGACGGGATCGTTTTCGGATTCGGTCTCCTGCTTGAGATGCGAGAGCAGCAAGAGCTGCAACTGGGGATGAAGGTGCGCTTCGGGTTCTTCGATCAGGATGCAGCGAAAGGCAAACTGAGGGCTCTTACGCAGCGTCCCGAGGGTCGCGGCGGTGAAGATCAGATTGTTGTACCCGAGGCCGTTGAGGGTGAACGGCAAGCCCGCGATCAAGGGTTGCAAACCGGCGATGATGCGCTGGAAGTTTGGATCGGTGAAGACCAGATCGGTTTGCTGCGATAATTCATTGCCGGCGATCTTCAACATCTGCTCGTTGATTTCGTTGCGCGCGCCCTCGACCGGTTTGAGAACCCGGATCTCGTCGTTCGCTTTCTTGACGATCTCCTCGAACTCTCCGCGCTGCTCCTTCTGGGTCAGAGAATTTACGAGCCGGGAGATCTGCGAGCTCCGCCCCGGGCGAAGCCCTGATTCAGGGTCGCGCAGCGGTTGGAGATAAATGGTGGCGAGCCGATCGTAGAAGTTCGAGGGTAAAGATCCGCCTTCCGTTTCTCCGCCCCACATTTTGACATTTGCCCTGCGGGTGTCCTTGTTGAATTCGACGCGCGCATTGATGCGGATCTCGAACTTTCCTTCCCCGATGTCGACCAGGCACTCCTGGCAGTGGGCCTCCTCGATGTCGGTGGTGTCACAAAACACGCAGGAGATCTCGATCGGGGCGAAATCGGTGCCATCGCGGAAATCGTCCTCGGTGATTCGGAGCGCATCGAGATCGCGACCCGGCATGAGCATCAGGCGCAGAGCATCAATAATGGTGGTCTTGCCGGTGTTGTTTTCGCCGACGATGACACTGAGCCCCTTCGGAAAAGCGACGATGAGATGTTCAATCTTTCGAAAATTCCGAATTTTCAATTCGCGAATCCGCACTGGTACTCCGTGTGAGTAGAAAGGCCTTAATCGAACCCACCATTATTCCACGTTCCTGGTTTCGCCACGGTGAAGGAATCTGTTCGCAAATGACTAAATCGTTGTACTGCCCGCACCTCTACGAAGTCCGCGCTGATCGGCGAGAAACTGCGCTTATTGGGGATCGGTAAACTCCCAAGACCACCTCACTGGAAATCCAAATTCTCGGATGGTGACATCCCGGCCACTTGTTCCGCTGAGTACATGAAATACGGCACACGCTTGGCACACATGGCCGTCACTCAGGATTGGTTCTTGTGGCAGGACGATGGACGGGTGGCTAACTTGGGGTTCAGCACCGCGGAGCGCTGCCAACACCCCTTCGTCAGATTCGGTTCACCGCCTAATTTCTTTCTGCACCAATCCGCCCAATTGGCTTCAATTCCAATCAAATCTCACTGCCACTTTCCTGGCCGAATCGCCGTTTGCTTGGATCTTAAGATTTGGCGATTTCCATTCAGCTTTCAAGCTGCATTGAAAGGTGAGGACCGTTCGCATCCTCCTTACAGCAGCGCCGAAAAGCTCAACGTAGCGGCGGGGAAGCCACTTGAGTTGAGCGACGCCGCGATGGGCAAGGTCTCGTTCTTGAGTCTTCAACGAGGATGGACCGCAGTGACGTCGCCATCCGTACCACATCATGAATCAATCCGTACACGCCTTGTACGGATGTACGGATTATCGGCCCGTACACGGCGGATGCAATGCTTTGGTCGTTCTGTATGGACGATACGCCCGAAAGACGTGCACTCATTCTTAATGAGTTATCGAGTGGGGCTTTGATTTGAAGGGAATATTTTGTATATGGCGGAGAGAGGGGGATTCGAACCCCCGGTAGAGCTTTTGACCCTACAACGGTTTAGCAAACCGCCGCCTTCAGCCACTCGGCCATCTCTCCGGGTCACATATGGGATTATACCGGAAACCGCGCGCAGGCTGTGCAATTGCGTCCATGCCGTGTTCTGTCTTTAGAGGCGGCGGGACCGGTGGCGGCGATGCGGCGCGGAGAGCGCGGCGGAGGTGGCGACGTGACCGGTACTGGCGGGAGAGGGAGCGAGGGTTTCCTTGGCGTAGAGAACCGTAACGCCTGGGTTGCGCAGGCTTTCGCCGGCAAGGAAGTCGCCGAAGACGGCGGCGTGGGCTTTGAGGTAGGCGCGCAGCGCGTTGCGGATGGCGCCGCCGGTCCCGCTGGAGCCGTAGCCGTGGATGACCTCGATGCGGCCGCGGTAGCCGGCGTGGACGCAGGAGTTGTAAAAGCAGACAAAGCGATGCATGGCTTCAGAGACGGTGCAATTGTGCAGGTCGATGGAGTGGGATGTGTGCATGATCTCAGGCCGGTTCGCTCTGCAAGGGCGGTTCGTGGCCCAGTGCTCGCGCCCAAACCTGCTCGATGTAGCTGTCGGTCATGCCAGCGATATAGTCGGCAACGGTGCGAGCAAGGCCCTCGGTGGGGATCTGGGCGCGGTGATCTTCGGGCAGCAGGCCCGGGTCGGCGATGAGGGCCGCAAAAAGCTCCTGAATGACCTGGGCGGCGTGGGCGTGGGCTTCCTCCATAGTGGGAGAGTTATAGAAGTTGGCGTAGAGGAAGGCCTTGGCCGCGGCGCGCAACTCCTCCATTGCTGGGCTGAGGGCCGCAAGACGCGCGGGCGCTCGGCGAACATCGTCGAGGGTGGCGGCGCCGGCAGCGGCAACTCTGCGGCTGGTTTCCAGAAGCAGGTCCGTGACCATGGCGTTGAGGATGGATTTGAGGGTTTCGTCGCAAAGAAGCCGGGGCGAAGCGGAGGAGTAGCTGCCGCGAACTTCGGTGTACAAACGGCGAAAGAGCGCAACGCCGTCGAGAACCTGGCCGAGAGAGAGGATGCCGGAGTCGAGGCCGTCGTCGAGGTCGGCGGTGAGGTAGGCGATCTCGTCGGCGAGGTCGATGATCTGCGCTTCGAGAGGGGGGAAGCGGTCGAGAAAAAACTCGGCAAGCTCGGGGTGACGGGCCGCGGTGTAGTCGCGGGAGTGCTTGACGATGCCCTCGCGGACGGCGAGTGTAAGGTTGAGACCACGGAAGGCGGCATAGCGCTCTTCGAACCAGGTGACGACGCGGAGGGCGTGGAGGTTGTGGTCGAAGCCAAGGCCATGGGCCTGGAGGGCGCGGTTGAGCGCCTCTTCGCCGGAGTGACCGAACGGAGGGTGGCCAAGGTCGTGCGAGAGCGCAAGGGCCTCTGCGAGATCAGCATTGAGGCCAAGGGCGCGGGCGGCGGTGCGGGCAATCTGGGCCACTTCGAGAGTGTGGGTAAGGCGGCTGCGGAAGTGGTCGCCGGGAGGATCGCTGCGAAGGCGGGAAAAGACCTGAGTTTTGCCAGCCAGGCGGCGGAAGGCGCGGGCGTGCAGGATGCGGCCGATGTCGCGGGCAAAGGGGGAGCGGTAAGGGTGTGGCTGCTCGGGGTGGACGCGGCAAGCGAGCGGCCCCTCGGCGGGCACGGCGAGGGTCAGCGGCAGAGGCGCGGGTTTGCGGTCCAGGTGGCTCACTGAGGCTGACATCAGGTTATACCGCGGGACTGGCAACGCAGCGCTCCCTGACCGCGAGGGCCAAAGACGGGCAAGCGAAGGTGGTTTACTGCAAGGACGGCAAACGTACCGGAAGCTGTCCGCATGTGCACTTTACATTTCCGGGCTTCACGTTTGGCCCAGGAAGGCCAGAGGCGCTCAGGACCGGCTATTTACCAGCTATTTGCCGGGAGTGAGCGCCGATGCCTTGAAGCACATGCGACAGGTGGTAAGGGGCTGGCGCATCCATCGTCGGACACCGGCGACACTGGCCGAACTGGCGAAGCAATGCCATCCAACGATACGAGGCGGGTGGAATTACTTCGGGGCGTTCTATCGAACAGCGATGCACAAGCTCTCTCGGTACATCGATCAAAGGCTTGAGCCGTGGGCCAGACGCAAGTACAAGACGCTGTTGCGGCGCACGCGGCGCAGCGTGGACTGGCTCGGCCGGATGAATCTCCCCGGATGTTCCACCACTGGAGTGTGGTTGGAAATAAGCTTGGGTAATGGGAGCCGTGTAAATGACGAAAGGGTATCCAGTTTGTAACACAGTAGAACTAGGCCGATTCGTCAGGCCGCGGTTCAGATGGCAGCGCCAACTGCAATGAGAACACCCAATGTGCACCGGACGGAAAACCGTCCAAGCAGAGTGCGGATGGAAGGGTAACGGCAGATTCAATCCGGGATGGCTTGGCAGCCGTCAAGGCTCAAGATGAACTCGCTGCGCTCGGCCTTGACGGCTGCCTCGCAAGCCTGATCGCATCTTCAACTATCCTGAGCAAAGGAAATTTCAGAAGACAACCTCTTCAACGATTTTTCGCTTGACTCCGACCGGCATACTCATGGAAGAGGTTCCTTAAAGGAAAAGGTTTCGCTTGTCAAATTCCGATAACAAGCTATTTAACCATGCCTGCCGTTTCCTCCATGACAAAGCCGGAATCCCACAAATGAAGCCACCTCAGTTATAGGCATGCACCTTATCGCAAATGAGGCGGAGCTTGTCTTCGAGATTGCCGGAGGCGGTTCTGAAGGCCTCGGCGTCGATGGTGAGGGGCGCGCCGAGGACGACCAGCGGGGCGCCGTACTCGGGCGTGCGCATGGCCTGCTCAATGGAGAGGCCGCCGACGGCCTGCACGGGCACGTGAACGGCGGCCACGATTTCCTTGAGTTGATCGAGCGGGCTGGGGCAGGGCAGGCCGGCGGCAACCAGGCCGCGGCGCTCGTCGTAGCCGATGTGGTGAATGACGTAGTCGCAGCCGAGGTCTTCGAGCCGTTTGGCGGCGGCGACTTTGTCATCGGCGCCGAGATTGTCGCCCATCACTTTGACGCCGAGGTCGCGGCCGGCCTTGACGACCATCTTGACGGTCTCGGGGTGGGCGCGCTCCATGACGACGACATGCGTGGCTCCGGCCTTGGCCATGATCTCAGCCTCCAGCCAGCCGCCGTCCATGGTCTTGAGGTCGGCCACGATGGACACGCCGGGAAACTCGGCGCGCAGGGCACGAACGCCATTCATGCCCTCGGCAATGATAAGCGGCGTACCGGCTTCGAGCCAGTCGACGCCGGCGCGCATGGCCAGATGAGCGGTCTCCAGAGCTTCAGGAATCTCAATGATGTCGAGCGAGATTTGCACGATGGTCTTCATGATGCATTGCCCATGGATTAATCCCGCAGTCACGCGGATAAGCCGGCGGGCTTTCCTTTCTTGAAACTTGAGTAATATCCGGTCGATCGCGCGCCGGCGTTAGTTGCCGAAGTGCTGGTCGATCTTGCCGCGCAAGAAACGGACCGAGGCGCGCAGGTCGTCCATGCCGTTCATGCCATCCTCGATGGAGATCCAGGAGTGGAAGCCAACCGCGCGAAGGGTGGAAAAAATTCTGTCGTAGTCGTTCATGCCCTTGCCGATGACGCCGTGGGCCAGGCGGCTGGCGTAGCCCACGGCGTCTTCTTCCTTGCGCAGGTCATCGATGGTGCCGGTTTTCAGGTAGCGGTCGCTGGCGTGCATGGTGACCACGCGATGTTTGACGCGCTCCAGAAGTTCCAGCGGATCTTCGCCGGCAAGGATGGTGTTGGAGGGATCGTAGTTGACGCCAAACCAGGGCGAGTCGATCTGGTTCACGATCTCGACGAAGACATCCATCTTCTGCGCGAACTCGGGATACTGCCAGTAGTTGTCTTTGTAGTGGTTCTCCATGGTGAGGACCACGCCGTGCTCTGCGGCGAAGGGCAGCAAGCTCTTGATGACGCGAACAACCTGGGCGACGCCGTCGGCGCGAGAGAGCTGGGGGCGGCGCTGGCCTGAAAGCACGCGACAGAAGCGGCCGCCGAAGTAGGCGGTGATGGCGATCATCTGCTTTTCGCGCTCGATCTCCTTTTCGAGCTGGATGGGATCGGGCTGGGTAAAGTCAGGCGAGCAGCAGAGCATGGGCATGGCCAAGCCATGCCGGTCGAGCGCCGCCTTCACCTTGGCAAGGAAGGTTTCATCGTCCTCAAGGAAGCCGGAGTAGAACTCGAGGCCGTCGACGCCCAGCGTGGAGGCAAGCTCGATCCAGTCGAAGACGGTCATGGTTTTGTGGACGCAGAGCTCGTCCATGAAGCACTTGGGGAAGGCCGCCAGTTTGGGTTTGCTTGTGTCGGTCATTTGCCCTTCTTTGTCGAGATACGGCCGATGAGCGGGAATTGTTCGACGTCGAGAATGGAGCCGTTGATCAGCGCCGCCTCGTCAGAGAGAAAGTAGATGGCGGCCATGGCCACTTCAGCAGGCGTGTGAATGCGGCCGGAAGGCGCGGCCTCGAAAGGCAGTTTCGACGGCCAGTCGGGCGGCAAGCCATCCTTCAGCTTGTACTGGTATTCGTTGGGCGTCAGGGTCCAGCCCACATTCAATTGGTTAAACTGGATTCCCTCGGATGCATAGGTATTGGCCAGATTGCGGGTCAGGGTGACCAGGCCGCCTTTGGAGATGGCGTAAAACAGCAGGTTCGACTCGCCACAGTAAGCATTGACGGACCCGATGTTGAGCACGCGGCCACCGCCCTGCTTGCGGAAGTGCGGCAGCGCCGCCTGGATCAGCAGAAGTGGTGCGCGCAGGTTGGCGGCGATGATGCGGTCGAAGCGCTCGGCCGTGCCGGTCTCAAGATCATCGCGAACAATGCGGGCGGCGTTGTTCACCAGGCCGTCGATGCGGCCGAAACGCTCGACCGTGGCCTCAATCAGCCGTGCAGGAACCGCCGGATCTTCGAGATCGCCGACGGCGAAGGCGGCACGCTCGCCCAGTTCGGCGGCGATGGCCTCGGCGGCGTCGCGGCGGCGGCCGTGGATCATGACGCCGGCGCCTTCGCGGACGAAGAGGCGCGCGATGGCCTCGCCGATGCCGGTGGTAGAACCGGTGACGAGGATGACCTTGTCTTTGAGGCGCGTTCCCGGCGAGGGGGCGGGCTGGGTCATGGCTGCAGGACTCCCTTCACGATGGCGCCGGAGTGCATCTGCTCGAAGGCGTCGCGCCAGCCGGCGAGCGGAGCGACGAGATTGAGGATGGGCTGGAGGTCGATTTTGCCGGCCGCGAGCAGGGTGATCACTTTTTCCCAGACGGGCCAGTTGTGGGAGAAGCTGCCCTGGAGGGTGACGGCCTTCTGCACCAGCGGATCGAGGGAGAAGCCGAGCGGTTGGGGGCCCCAGCCGACCTTGGTGATCTGGCCCGCAGGACGAACGATGTCGAGGGCGAGCTTGAGGGTAGCGGAGACGCCGGCAGCATCGACGACGAGGTCGCAGCCGTAGCCGTCGCCGAAGTTGCGCACCCATGCGGCCGCGTCCTCGCCTTGGGCGCCGAGGGTGGTGTCGGCGCAGAGCTGACGGGCAACTTCGAGCCTGTGGGCATCGGCGGGAATACCGATGACGATGACATGACCGGCGCCTGCCATGCGGGCCATGGCGGCGCACAGCAGGCCGATGGGGCCGGGGCCAAGGACGGCAACGGTGTCGCCGGGGCGGATGTGCGAGTTGACGCAGACGGCATTGTAGGCAACGCAGCACGGCTCGGTGAGTGCGGCTTTCTCCAGGGCCAGCGTGTCGGGCACGCGATGGAGGCAGCGGGCGGGCACCTTGACGAAGGAGGCCATGGCGCCATCCACTCCGTAGCCAAAACCGAGGCGGCGCGGGTCGAGATTGTAGAGGCCGCGGCGCATATAGGCCGAGTCAGGCGGCAGCACCGCGGCGGTCTCGCTGACCACGCGGTCGCCTTCCTTGAAGCCGGTAACGCGCTTGCCAAGTTTGGCGACGGAGCCGGCAAACTCGTGGCCGAGGACGACAGGATAGTTGACCTTCCAGCTTTGTTTGCCCATGTACTGATGAAGATCGCTGCCGCAGATGGAAACGGAATGGACTTTGAGGAGAACGTCGTCCTCGCCAAAATCGGGAACGGGGATTTCGCGGAGCTCCACGGAATGGGGCTCCTTTGCATAGTTGACCAGACCAAGCATGGGGATCGCATTTACCTCCGCAGGACCGCCAAGAATACAACCGCCATGCGGAAAGGTCAATGCGAAGGCAGGCATGGGCGGCCTGCGCTCACGCGTGCGAGAATCGCACCGTAAAAGGGTACGGAGGATTTGGTGAATACCCTAAAATGGATGTGTACGAATCCAGGGCGCAAGGTTTCCTAACCATGGCGATTGATTCCAAATCTTCTTTGGCGAGTTTGATTGAGGCGGCGGCCAGCCAGGCGGGGCTGACGCTGCTTTTGGCCGCGCAAGGCAGCAATTTTCAGGGCCAGCCGACCACGGTCTTCCAACTGGGCCTGCCGGCGGACAGCGCAGAACGCGCGCTGCGGCTGGAACTGCGCGACACGTTTACGTTTGACCAGCCGCGCCTGAAGGCGGCCATGGCCGCACACCTGGGCGAAGCGGCCAAGCGGCTGCGCAATCCGCGGCCGGAGTGCTACGTGACGCTGGCGGGATTGCCGGTGGCCTTCGGGCAGTTTCAATGGCCGGCGCACAAATCCACCTCGGGGTCGGACACCTACATTGTGCATGGCGAGGTGCACCTGGCCGACGGCGGCGCGCACAACCTGCACGCCAAGGTAGCGGCAGCAGTCACGCAGACCTTCGCGGAGATTGTTCCGGCCATGGAGCAGCCCTACGCCGAGACCTTTGTCTACAACGCGGTGCGCAAAACGGTGGACCTGGGTCAACTCGAATTCTTGAAGTCGGGCAACCGGCAGCCGGTTCCTGTCACCACGCGCTACTACAGCCGCTGGCAGAAGAAGTTCCTGTTTACGGAAACGAACGACGAGGAGCGGTTGGCCTACCTGCTGCGCAAGGTGTATTGGCTCAGCGGCGTGCTCGGCCAAGGCCAGCCGGTGTGGATTGCCGACCCGCGCGACGCACAGTATCTGAACACCACGGAGGCCGACCTGCTGCGCATGGCGGGGCACGAGGCTGCCGAGGGATTGATGCGCGTGGAGGGCGACTTTGCCGCGGCCACGCCGGCGCTCATGCAGCGCGCGGCCGAGTACCAGGCGCAGCTGCAGGCCGCGCTGGACTTTACGCGGCCCAAGTTCAACGAGGCGATGCGGGCCGGGCAAGCGAATATGTAGGCGCCCAATCCGGGAGGCCTTCTGCGAGAAGCGTGTTTGACCGTGTGACCTTCCGTACATCCGGGAATCTAAACCCGAAGGAACGGTATAGATCGTTCCGACATTTCGGTGCGGAATTGCGCTATGATATTGCAACCGCGTCGAGGTTTGAAAAGAGGAGCATGTATGGCAGATCGGAAGCAGTTTCTTGGGGTAACGAAGGCGAACGAAGATATTGTTCGGCTTCTGAAAGAATCGTGCAGCCGAATTGTGAATCACGATGAGCTGTGCGAGCAGAGAATCAGCTTTGCCTTTGGCAACTCTCTGAATTCAGAGATCATAACCAAAGACAGTGTGCGGAACGCCTCGAAGAGCATACTTCTGTGGCCTGCGCAGGCTAAGGGAAGACGATAGTCGCGTTTTGGGGATATGAGCGTAAGAAAGAGCGACAATCCAGAACTCTACGCAAGAATCGAGCAGCAGAACCTGTTGCGGCAGTACGACTTGTTGCTTAACTGCATCGAGATCGGTTTGAACAAGGGTATCGAAGCATTCGACAAGTACACGCTTTGGGCGCTCAACGCGGCTGCGGTTGCGAACATTGCCCAATTCGGCGGGCGCTTCCGCGAAGAGCCCATCTATGTTGGCAACCACCTGCCTCCCCACTTCAAAGAAGTTCCGAACGAGATGGATCGTTTCTTTTCACTCATCCATGAGAATTGGGACGTCCAGAATCACCCCACGCTTCTTCCGGCGTATGCACTGTGGCGGCTCAATTGGATCCATCCCTTTGTCGAAGGCAATGGCAGAACAGCACGCGCGGCCTGCTATTACCTTCTCTGCATGAGAGCAGGGAGGATATTGCACGGTAGGAAGATTGTTCCGGAACGAATCAGAGACAACCGGGATCCGTACTACGCAGCTCTACGAGATGCCGACAAGCATTGGCACGAAGGTCATTTCGATGTGTCTGCATTGGCATCTTATCTTGAAGCCCTCTTAGCCGCTCAATTGAGCGAGACCGTCTAGATCCGGGCCGCTACAGCGGCTCCAGGATTGTTGTACCCATCAGGCAATACCCTCCAGGCGGCCCAACCTCAAGGAGGGATGCACCTGCACAGATGCAGGCTGGGGTATGCCTATCCTGGAAACGCTCTACGAGAGCGGCGCGCCGCAGCCGGAGCAGAAGCGGGCGCCGGACGGGTTGGTCTGGCGGCAGCGGCCGCAGGCCTGGAGGGTTCCGGGCTGCGGGGCCGCGGGAACGTTGACAGTAACGTTGAAGGGCTGGCCCCAGCCGGGCATGGCGATGCCCAGAGCGGCGGCGATGCCCGCGGCTTGGATGGCGTTGAACTCGCGGACGCGGCCGGGCATGAAGAAACATTCGATGAAGCCGAGCACCCAGGGGAGGGGCGTCCAGCAGAAGCAGCAATAGAGGATGCCGAGGCCGGTGCGGCGCAGATAGAAGTGGTGGATGCCAAAACCGCCCAGGAACAGCGCCAGCAGAATGCCCACAACTTCGTCGCGGCGAACAGACTCATACTGCTGATAGAACATCATTTGCGTGGTAGGGTAGGGCTGGCTTGCCATGGCGGTTTCTCCTCAAGCGATTCCCTAGCCTGCGCGCTCTTCCAAGACACCTGCAAGGCGGCATGGTCTGGAGCAAGTTGCCGCCCGGCGGCTCTTCATTCCGGGTCAAGGCAGCTCGGGCACCGCTTTTCTCGCTCCGATTGGACCATACGCAGCAAGAGAATGGCTAGTTCCCTGCTGCCCGGGATGCTGCGACAGCATCGAAACGAGCATGAGCAAACAGACCATTTCGGCTGCGGCAAGCGGCACTTTCCTGGTTGGCGGCGACCTGCCCGTGTGCCGCCTGGGCTATGGCACCATGCGGCTGGTGGGCGAGGGCGCGTGGGGCGAGCCGACAGATGCGGACGAGGCCAAGCGAGTATTGCGCCGGGCTGTGGATTTGGGCGTGAACCTGATCGACACCGCGGACGCCTACGGGCCGGAGATTGCGGAGCGTCTGATCGCCGAGGCGCTTCACCCTTATCCGGCGGGGCTAACGATCGCCACTAAAGGCGGCATTACGCGGCAGGGGCCGGCGAAGACCGAATATGTGGGTCGGGCGGGTTACCTGATCCAATGCGTGGAGATGAGCCTGCGGCGGCTGAAGCTGGATTGTATTCCGCTCTATCAACTGCACCGGATCGATCCGCGCACACCGCTGGAGGAGAGTCTGGAAGCGCTCGCGCGGATGCAAGAGCAGGGCAAAATCCGGCATATCGGGCTGAGCGAGGTGACCCCAGCGGAGATCGAAGCGGCGGAGAAGATGGTGAAGGTGACCACGGTGCAGAACCGCTATAGCCTGGCGGACCGGCGACACGAGGAAACCCTGTCATGGTGCGAACGCAGGGGGATTGGATTTCTGCCCTGGTATCCGATCCATGCCGGCAAACTGCTGAAGGCGGAGAATCCGGCGGCGCGGCGCCTGGCAGAGATGGCGGCGCGGCACGGGGCTTCAGTGGCGCAGCTATCGCTGGCATGGCTGCTGCGGCGCTCGCCGGTCATGCTGCCTATCCCGGGCACATCGAAGGTCGCGCACCTGGAGGAGAATGTGGCCGCGTCCGGATTGCGGCTGCGCGCGGAGGAGTGGGCAGCGGTGGAAGCGGCGGCGACGGCATAGGCGGTGCAGCGAACGAAAAGAGCCGCGGCTTGGCGCGGGCCGCGGCTCCTCCGGTTGGCGCGTCGACGGGTGCGGCTACTCCACCATGTTCTGAGCGATCACGTCGCGGTACCACTCGGCGCTGAGCTTGGGATAGCGGCGCTCGGTGGGAAAATCGACGTAGTGAATGCCGAAGCGCTTGCTGTAGCCGTCGGCCCACTCGAAGTTGTCCAGCAGGCTCCAGAGAAAGTAGCCCTTTACCGGGTAGCCCTCGGCGGCAGCGCGATGGAGGTTGGCGAGGTGGTTGCGGAGGTACATGACGCGGTCGGTGTCTTCCACGCGGCCCTCGGGGGTAAGCACGTCGTCGGAGGAGCAGCCATTTTCAGTGATGTAAACGGCGGGAACCTTCCAGACGTCACAAACGTTGCGGACGCCCCAGTAGATGCACTCGGGTCCGATGGTGAGCCAGGGCGAGGCCATGTGGGGGTAAGAGGCGGGCGGCTGCTCCACCTCGAATCCCCAGGCGGAACGGCTGGCGCGGACGTAGGTGGGGGTGTAGATGTTAAGACCGACGAAATCGAGGGGACTGCCGATGGCCTTGAAGTCGCCAGGCTCGACCTGCGGGGCATTCGCGCCCTCATGGCGGAGATAGGCGTCCATGTATTTGCCTTCCAGGACGGCGGTGAGGAAGGGCGCATTGCCGAGGCGCGTGGCGCGGCGAGCAGCCTCGATGTTCTCGGGCGTCTCGATGACAGGAACGAAAACGGTGGCGTTTTCGGCCAGGCCGACCTGAGTTCCGGCCGGCGTGTTGGCGCGGATGGCCTGGACAGCGAGGCCGTGGGCGAGGATGCCGTTGTGGCGGACCTGGTTGGCGGGCCCATCGGCGAGCTTGAGGCCGGGGGCGAATCGGCCCTCGCGATAGCCGAGATCGGTGAAGCAGGTGAACTCGTTGGTGGTCATGAAATGGCGCACGCGGTCGCCGAGGTGGCGGGTCATGTAAGCGGCATAGTCGGCAAAGGCTTTGGAGGTGTCGCGCGATTGCCAGCCGCCGGGCAGGGCCGCGGGCAGATCCCAGTGGAAGAGGGTGATATAGGGAGTGATGTGGTTGGCCAGAAGCTCATCGACGACGCGGTCGTAGTAGTCAATGCCCTTGGGATTGGGCATGCCCTTGCCTTCAGGGAAGACGCGGGACCAGGAGATGGACATGCGGTAGGTTTGCACGCCAAGGTCGTGGAGCAGTTGTACGTCCCGCTTGTAGAGGTGATAAGAGTCGTCGGCCACGTCGCCCGTGTCGCCGTTGTAGGTTTTACCGGGAGTGTGCGAGAAAATGTCCCAGACGGAGGGGCCGCGGCCATCTTCTGCGGCAGCGCCTTCGATTTGATAGGCGGCGGTGGCGCATCCCCAAAGGAAGCCCTGGGGAAACTGGCGCGGTGCGGCCATGGATTGTCCGATGGCGAATTTGGGCAGGGCAGCCGCGGCCGCTGCGGCAGCTACGGACTTGCCAAAATCACGGCGGGTGATGTTTTTCATGAATGGTCTTCCTTCTGTGCATCGTTCGGAAACAGCCGCTTGCGAATGAGCTGCCGCCGGGCGGCGGAATCCGGACCAACCCGTGATTGTAACAAGGAGCGGCAGGACGGGAACAGCCGCACGACGTGGCCCGGCTCCGAGAAGAGCATCCGGCGGGAACGGAGAAAAAGCACCGGAGGGTCTTCGCGGCATACCGGGTTACAATGCTTTTTGTTTGAGGCCGGAAAGATGCGGAAGCCGCGCGATGGCAGGAGGAGCGCATGAATTTTCCAGTATGGGATCTGGCCTTTGGCGCCGGCTTGTTGATGGCGCTGGTGGCCGGGCTGCACGTTTTCGTCTCTCACTTTGCCGTGGGCGGCGGATTGTTTCTGGTAGTAACCGAGATCCGGGCCCGCCGCAAAAAGGACACGGAACTGCTGGAGTGGCTGAAAAAGCACAGCAAGTTCTTTGTCCTGGTGACGGTGGTTTTTGGCGCGGTGACGGGGGTGGGCATCTGGTTCACCATCGGCCTCATCAGTCCAACCGCAACCAGCAACCTGATCCACATCTACGTCTGGGCGTGGGCGATCGAGTGGGTCTTCTTCTTCCTGGAAATTACCGCGGCGCTGCTGTATCTCTACGGCTGGGAGAAGCTGGAACCGCGCCTGCACGAGTGGTACGGATGGGTCTACTTTGTGGCGGCGTTCGCCAGCCTGGTGGTGATCAACGGCATCATCGCCTTTATGCTCACGCCGGGGGCGTGGATCGAGAATCACCGCTTCTGGACAGGATTCT
This sequence comes from Acidobacteriota bacterium, assembly GCA_021846985.1. Taxonomy (GTDB): domain Bacteria; phylum Acidobacteriota; class Terriglobia; order Terriglobales; family Acidobacteriaceae; genus Telmatobacter. The sequence goes on from JAJZVX010000029.1 coordinate 15,073, forward strand.
TCAACCCCACCTACTGGCCCTCGCTGGTCTTCCGCTTCTGCATCTGTCTGGCGCTGGCGGGAATTTATGCCCTGATTACGGCAAGCGTACAGCGGAATGCGGCGCTCAAGGCGCGGATTGTGCGCTGGGGCGCGCTGTGGACCGTGCCTTCGCTGGTGCTGCTGCCGCTGTTGGGCCGCTGGTACATCCATAAGATTCCCCACGATCTGTGGATGAGCGCGCGCGGCGCGGTGCCGGTGGCGACCGACAGCGCGTGGGCCGCCTGCGTGCTGCTGGGCGTCACGCTGCTGCTGGCTCTGGTGGCGCTCATCCGTCCCGGGCGTCTGCATCTGGCGTTCAGCCTGGCGGTGGCGCTGGTGGCGCTGGGAGCCATGGACTCGTTTGAGTATGTGCGCGAGTCGGTGCGCAAGCCGTACGTGATTGTGAAATATCTCTACGCCAACTCGGTGTATGCGGCGGCCATGCCGGGCGATGGAGGCTTCGACATGGACAACATCAACCAAGCGGGGGTTCTCAAGACGGCGCGCTGGGTCAATATCCGCACGCTGACCAAAGACAACCAAGTGGCGGCGGGACGCGAGATTTTTCGCGTGGAGTGCGAGAGCTGCCACACGGCAAACGGCTACCGCGGCATGCGGCAGGAGATCATGAAGCGGCGTTGGGACCACGCGACGACGCGGGCCATGCTGGGCGGCATTTACCTCATGCACAACGGCGCCATGCCGGCCTTTGCGGGCAGCGACGACGAACTAAGCGCGCTGGCGGCCTATGTGGATACGCTGGCGCCCAGTCCGCCGCCAACCATGGGGAAGGTGGATGGCAAGACGGTGTATGAGAACGACTGCTCCATGTGCCACCGCATGACGGCCTCCGACCAGATGTTTACCGAACTGCCGAAAGATCCGCAGGCGGCGGCCGATGCGCTGAAGGACTTGACTACCCTGTTTCCGGTGATGCCGGACCTGAAGCTGAGCGACCAGGAACGGGAGGCGCTGGCGCAGTGGGTGAACCGCGTGCGCGCCGCGCTGCCGGCTGGACCTGCCGCGGCAGAACAAAAAGGAGGCGAGTAGCATGATCGATCCCGGCATGATTCCCACACCCGATCCGAACCCGTTGCCCGCGCCTTACTGGGTTCTCAAGCTGCTGCTGGTGGTCACGTTCTTTCTGCACATCCTGGCCATGAATTTTATGCTGGGAGGGGCGGCGCTGGCGCTGGCGGCGCGCTGGCGGCGAAAGACAAACGCCTTTGGCAATCGCATCTTTGTGGACGTGGCCAAGAAGGTGCCGGTGCTGATGGCGGCGACGATTACCCTGGGCATTGCGCCACTTTTGTTTCTGCAGGTGATCTACGGGCAGTACTTCTACACGTCGTCGATTCTGTTGGCTTGGCCATGGTTTCTGGTGATCGTGCTCCTGATCGCCGCCTATTACGGCTTCTACTTCGTGGCGAACCGCGGTGAAAAACGCCCGCGCGGAACGGGAACCGTGATGCTGTCGAGCGTGGCGCTGGTGCTGCTGATCGGGTTCATCTACACCAACAACATCACGCTGAGCCAGACGCCGGAGCGGTGGGCTGCGATGTATTTCTCGGGAGCCTCGGGCTGGCGCCTGAACCTGGGCGAGCCGACGCTGGCGCCGCGCTACCTGCACTTCATGACGGCGGCCATCGCCGTGGGCGGGCTGCTGCTGACAATGATCGCATGGGCGAACTGGAAGCGCGATGCCGAGTATGCGAAAGCGATCTTCCAGTTTGGCGGCAAGGCGTTTATGTACGCCACCATGGCGCAGTTTGTGGTGGGCATGTGGTTTCTGGTCAGCCTGCCGCGCGACCTGCGCATGCTGTTTATGGGCGACAATCCCGCGGCAACGGGGATGATGATGTTCGGCATCGCCGGCGCGGCGGTTTCCATCTTTCTGATGTCGGGCGCGCTACGCAAGGAGAGCGTGAAGACGGCGGCGCTGGGCGTGACAGGGCTAACGGCGCTGGTGATCCTCACCATGTCGGAGATGCGGGACATTCTGCGCGACGCGTATCTGAAGCCGTATTTCCATCCGCACGAGTTCGCGGTGAAGACGCAGTGGTCGCCGCTGCTGTTGTTCCTGGGTCTGTTCGTGGCGGGCATCGCGCTGTGGGCGGCGATGATGCTGCGCTACGGGTTTGGAAAGAAGGCGGGAACAGCGAAATAAGCGCCAGGAAGTGTAGGATGCGAAGAGCGCCGCGGCAAAAATGCCGCGGCGCTTTTTGTTGCGGGCCGCGGGAAAATTATATTTCCTTGACGCCTTCGACAAAGGCCTTGAGCTTGCGGCTGCGGCTGGGGTGGCGGAGCTTGCGCAGGGCCTTGGCTTCGATCTGGCGGATGCGCTCGCGCGTCACCTGGAAGCTTTGGCCGACCTCTTCGAGGGTGTGCTCGGAGCCGTCTTCGAGACCGAAGCGCATCTTGATGACGCGCTCCTCGCGCGGCGTGAGGGTGCGCAGAACCTGCGAGGTGTACTCCTTGAGGTTGACGCTGATGACTGCCTCGGAGGGCGAAACGGCCTGGCGGTCCTCGATGAAATCGCCCAGATGCGAGTCTTCTTCCTCGCCGATGGGGGTTTCCAGCGAGATGGGCTCCTGCGCGATCTTGAGCACTTTGCGGACCTTGGCGACGGGAATATCCATGCGGCGGGCAATTTCTTCACTGGACGGTTCGCGGCCGAGCTCCTGCACGAGCTGACGCGAGGTGCGGATGAGCTTGTTGATGGTCTCGATCATGTGCACAGGAATTCGAATGGTCCGGGCCTGATCGGCGATGGCCCGCGTGATCGCCTGGCGAATCCACCAGGTGGCGTAGGTGGAGAACTTGTAGCCGCGGCGGTACTCGAACTTGTCGACGGCCTTCATGAGGCCGATATTGCCTTCCTGAATGAGATCAAGGAACTGCAGGCCGCGATTGGTGTACTTTTTGGCGATGGAGACAACCAGGCGCAGGTTGGCTTCGATCAGCTCGCGCTTGGCCTGCTCAGCGTCCATGTCGCCTTGGATCATCTCGCGCTGGGTGCGCTTCAGTTCCGCGATGGAGACGCCGGCGTCGGCCTCGATCTTTTCCAAATCGGCCTTGCAGTTCTTCTGCTGGCGGCGATACTCCTTTTTGAGATCCTCGCTTTTGGAGGACTCGTGCTTCTGGTCGAGGGAGCGAATCTGGCGCTCGAGCGTGCGCATGGTGTCGACAGTCTTGTTGACCTTGTCGAGCAGGCGCTTGCGCTCCATGGGCGTGTATTTCAGCTCGCGGACGATGCGGGAGATGAAGACTTTCTCCCGCGCAATGAGCCAGCGGATGTGGCGCGCGGCGGCGATCTTCGCCCTGGTCGCGGCGGCGGGACCGGCAGCGGCCTGCTTCTCTTCATATTTGGCAATGTTCTTCTGGTGCTTGACGAGGGCGTCGATGCGGGTAACGGTGGCCTTGACGCGGATCTGCACCACCTCCTCGGTCAGCTCTTCCTCGTCGAAGACCACCACTTCCTTCACGTTGCGCACGCCGCGCTTCAGGTCTTCGCCCAGAGCCACAATTTCGCGGATGACGATGGGGGAGCGCGAGATAGCCTTGAGCACGCGCATCTGGCCGCGCTCGATGCGCTTGGCAATTTCGACTTCGCCTTCGCGGGTGAGCAGGGGCACCGTGCCCATTTCGCGCAGGTACATGCGCACGGGGTCGTTGGTTTTTTCCAGCGTGCCGGGGGTGAGGTCGAGCTCAACGTCTTCGCCCTCTTCAAGGTCGAAGTCCTTGTCGCCGGCAAACTTGGGGGTATCCAGCAGGTCGATGCCCTGGCCGCTAATGGTGGTCATCAGGTCGTCGAGATCGTCCGCAGTGCCGATCTCGTCGGGCAATATGTCGTTCACATCGCCATAGGTGAGATAGCCCTTCTCTTTGCCCACCTCGATGAGGTTGTCAATGTCGTGTTCGAACTTTTCGTCAATCGCCAAATGAATCCTACTGTTCTGCGCAATGAAGATTGGGCACCGTACTGCGCACCGGTGCAGGGGTAAAGACAGAGGGGGCCGAACAAGCAGCGGGGCAAAAAGCCCCCAACTGGCGGCGCGGGCGGACAAAGTCCACCCCTCACCCGCAAAAGCGGTTTAAGGTCATTGCTCGGAACAGGATGGCAAGCGCTTCAGGTTTCTCCTGAATAGGCCCGCGAGCCGCAGCTCATGGTTGGGGCAAAAGGGCGCGCATCCTCACAGAGAGAAATAGATTACCACAGCCTGCCCTTCCCTCGCCAGCAGAAAATCCAGGCGCATATATCATCCCTTCGAGCCTTTTCCCACTGGGCGGGGTTGGTCCACGTGCCGCCCGCTCCGTTTTTCTCCATTTAATTGGACGCGTAAACGACTGAATTGACGCAAAAATTGGGCGGTCAAGAGCGCAAAACGACGGGTTTTTAGGGCTGCGGCGGGCGCTGATTATGGAGCTGGCGGAGCGTGCGGTCCAGTTCGAGCTTCTGCTGGATGAGGAGGGCGAGGGCGGCGAAGTCGGACTGGCGCTCGGCCTCGGCAATCTGGGCGCGGAGGGCGCGCTGGCGGCGTTCGATGGCACGCTCCTGAATCTCCTGGATGGCGCTCTGGACCTCGGCGTCGTCGGGAGGGCGCGTTTCGGCGAGGAGGGCCTGGGCGAGGAGGGCGCGCTGGGCAGGATCCTCGACAACCTCCATGGGGTCGGCGGCGGCGCGGGAGGCGAGGGCCTGGAGGGCCGGAAAGACGGCAAGGGACTCGAAGACGGCCGGCTGCTGGGTGAGGGCCTGGGCGGCGATGCGGCGGGCGGATTCGAAGTCGGGATCGGTGACGGCCAGGGCGCGGAGCAGGACACGCTCGACCTCGGTGAGAACAGAGGCGCGAGCCTCGACGTGATCGCGGCGGCGGAGCGCCGCCTGGCGCAACTCCTCGTGCAGAACAGCGGAATCGATGCCGAGCTTCTGGGCGGCGTCGGCGGCGAACTGACTGCGGGCGAGTTTTTCGGGCATGCGGCGGATGTGGGGCAGAAGGAAGTTCATGGCCTTGACCTTCTGCTCGGCGCTGGCTCCGGGAAAGGCCAGGCGAGCGCGGTCGATCAGATAGTCCGCCTGGCGGCGGGCATTGCGGACGGCGTCCATGTAAGCGGGGACGCCGCGCTCGCGGATGAAACGGTCGGGATCGAGGCCACCCTCAAGCGTGACGATACGGATGCTGAAGCCCTCTTCGGTGAGAAGAGCGATGGATTTTTCGGCGGCGTTGGAGCCGGCGGCGTCGGGGTCGAAATTGACGATGACGTTGGAGGTGTGACGGCGGAGCAGCGCCACCTGCATTTCAGTGAAGGCGGTGCCGGAGGTGGCAATGACATTCTGAATGCCGCGGAGGTAGACGCTGATGCAGTCCATCTGGCCCTCGACAAGGAGCGCAAAGCCCGCCTGGCGGATGGCGGTTTTGGCCTTGTCGAGATTGAAGAGGACGTGGCCCTTGGAATAGAGAGGAGTTTCGGGAGAGTTGATGTACTTGGCGCCGGCCTTTTCGCCGGTCTCAAGAGTGCGAGCGGTGAAGGCGATGACGCGGCCGCTTTCGTTGGCAATGGGGAAGGTGATGCGTTTGCGAAAGCGGTCGTACAACGGGCCCTGCGTCCCGTCCTCGTGTTCCTTGGAACTGAAGAGGCCGCTGGCGCGGAGGGCGGCTTGGTCAGCCATGGGGGCAAGGCGGTCGCGGAGGGCGTTGAAACTGTCAAGGGCATAGCCAATACGGAACTTGGCTATGCCTTCGGTCGAAAGTCCGCGGCCGGCAAGGTACTCGCGGGCCAGAGCGCCTTCAGGAGAGCGGAGCTGCTCCTCGAACCATGCGGCGGCAGCTTCATGCAAATCAAGGAGGCGGGCGCGCAGACGGGCATCGGCGGCCTCCTCGGGCGAGGAGAATTCGCGCTTGGGCAGCGGAATGCCGCACTTTTGGGCGACGATGCGCACGGCCTCGGGAAAGCCGACGTTTTCGATTTTGGCTACGAACGAAAAGACGTCGCCGGAGACGCCGCAGCCGAAGCAGTGGTAGTACTGGCGGACGGCGTGGACGGAAAAAGAAGGAGATTTTTCCTTGTGGAAGGGACAGAGTCCCGTATAGTTTTGCGCCCCCGCCTTGCGCAGGCGGATGTAGCCCTCGACGATCTTGACGATGTCGGCCTGCTGCTTCACGGTCTGGGCAAAATCGGACATGGGGCGGATCTGTATTGAGGATACGGCTCGGGACAAGCGGCTCGATGTGGAAGAGTGAGCCGTACGGGCTTTTCCTGGATCAATCTCAAAAGTGTGTCAAGGCGTTCTGCATGCGACATCGCGCGGCAACCCGCCCGCGCAGCCCGGAGAATCGGAGGCGGATGGTTTTCGATGGGTTCTGCTCCAGCAATCATGCGCTCATTGAGACAGGTTCCCGCAATCGCGGACTTTTCGGCATCAGGCAAGGCACGCGAGGAAAGCCGGAGTTCCGACGGCCGTGTACCGGCCGGTGAAGGTAAGACGTCCAGTATCGCGATGAACCTTGAAGGAGGTGATGGAGTCGCTGCGCTGGTTGCACACATAGAGGAAATCGCCAGTGGGCCCGAATTGGAAATACCTGGGGTAGTCACCCCTGGTCCAAACCTCATCGATCTGTTGGAGCGAGCCGTCATCGGTAATGGAGAAAACGGAGATGGAGTTGTAGAGCCGATTGGCGGAGTAGAGGAATCTCCCGTCGGGCGACACTTGGATCTCCGACGCGAAGCTGGTGCCGGCGAATCCTGCCGGCAGCGCGGAGATGGTCTTCTGCGGCGTCAGCGATCCCAGCGCGGGATCGAAAAGGAAGAGGGCGATGGTGGAGGCCTCTTCCTGGAGGGAATAGAGCCAACGGCCGTTGGGATGGAAGACAAAATGACGCGGACCGTCGCCCGTGGGCAGGGATACGAACGGCGCGCCTTCCAAGGGCTTTAGCTTTCCGGTTGTCACGTCGAAGTGGTAGACGTAAATCCTGTCCTGGCCGAGATTGGTGGAGAGCACGAATTGATTGTTGGGGCCGGGCGCGATCATGTGGGCGTGGGAGGCATCGTGGCCGCTGATGGCAAAACTGCCGCGCGGCGCGTCCGTGGCCTGCTTGGCGCCGATGGAGTCCAGGTCGCGATGAGTGTAGACCGCGGAGCCTAGCCTGCCGCCGGCCAGGATCGGCAGCACGGCGATGCTTCCGCCAGCATAGTTGGCAACGAAGGCAAATTTGCCCGTGGCGTCGAGACTCATGTGGGCCGGGCCCGCGCCTTCGGAGCTGACGGAGTTGAGCAGCGTCAGTTCTCCGCTCTCAGGTTGGATAGAAAAGGCGCTAACCGAACCGCTGGAACCGTTGAAGTCGGTAATTTCGTTGATTGCGTAGAGGTACCTGCGGGAGGGATGAATACATATCCAGGAGGGGTTGCGGGTCTTTGCGGCCAGCCGGGCCTCGGAGAGCTCGCCCGTGCGCGCGTCTAACTCGAGCAGATAGATACCCTCTCCGTTGGCGCCTCCGTCCACGGGATTAGTGTAGGAACCGGCATAGACGTGGATGCCGCCTCCGGCGGGAGCGGCGGCAAAGGCGGATACCGCTTTGCCGGCGGTAAGCGCGCATGCGAGCGAAGCCGAGCCCTTCAAGAAAGACCGGCGCGAAGGAGCAAATTGCGAGGCTGCCTGTGTCATCTACATCCCCCTCCCGATCGGCCGATGGATTCCGTCTCCCCCTGGCCAGATCACATCCTGACCAATGTACCAACTCGGGGGCGCTGGGAGTCAAAGACTGGGCGTCACGGTTCGATCGTTTCCTTCTTACGGCCAGGCCGCCGGGTGCGCGGGCACTGCCGAAAGCGATTTGCGGACCGGAGCAATGGCGTGGAGAGGCAAGGCAGGACGCTACACGATCGCGGCGGCGCGGTGATGCTGTAAGGTTATCGAAGAACAGAAGTCAGTCCCGAAGGGCCGGCATCTGCGGTGGAGCGCCATCGCACCCGGGACGGCGTGCCGGCCACGGAGAACCGACAACTGAGCGTTGCTTTTCGCGGGGGGCCACCTTGGGACGATTTACGGGTGTGCTGGGAATTGTTGCGATCCTTGCCGCTGCCTGGCTGTTTTCGACCGACCGCAAGCGCATTCGCTGGCGCACCGTAGCCTGGGGCCTGGGCTTGCAGGTGGTCTTCGCCTGGGCCGTGTTGCGCTTCGACTACGGCGAACGGGCCATGGCGTGGGCCGGGAACGTGGTGAACGCGCTGCTGGCTTCAACCGGCGCGGGAACCCGGATGGTGTTTGGCGCGCTGGGCACGTCCAGCAACTCGCTGGGATCGATCTTCGCCTTCCAGGTGCTGCCCACGATCATCTTCATCTCCGCGTTTTTCGCCCTGCTCTACCACCTGGGCATCATGCAGATCGCCATTCGGGGCATGGCCTGGGTGATGCTGAAGACCATGCGCATCTCCGGCGCGGAGAGCATGAACGTGGCGGCCTCGATCTTCATGGGACAGACCGAGGCGCCGCTCACCATTCGGCCCTTTCTGCAGAAGGCCACGCGCAGCGAGTTGATGACCATCATGACCAGCGGCATGGCGCACGTCTCCGGCGGCATCATGGCCATGTATATCGCACAGGGCGTGGCGGCCCGGCATCTGCTGGCCGCCGTCATCATGACCTCGCCGGGAACCATCCTGATCGCCAAGATGCTGGTTCCGGAGACCGGAACGCCGGAAACCGAGGGCCGCGTGGCGATCTCCGAAGACAAACAGCACAAGGACGAGAACCTGATCGGCGCTATCGCTCGCGGCACCATCGACGGCGGCAAGCTGGCCTTCAACGTGGCCATCATGCTCATCAGCTTTCTGGCGCTGGTGGCGCTGCTGGATGGGCTGCTGGGCTGGGTGCACGGCTTCGCCTATCTGCACTGGATGCCCGGCTCGCTGGAGCAGATTCTGGGCTTCGTGTTTGCGCCCGTGGCCTGGCTCATCGGCGTGCCTTGGCGCGACTGCGCCTTTATCGGCAACCTGCTGGGCACGCGCATGGCGCTGAACGAGGTGATCGCCTACGTTGCCATGGGAGCGCACAAAGCTGCGCTGTCACCGCGGTCCTTTACGATCGCGACCTTTGCGCTGTGCGGCTTTGCCAACCTGGGATCGATCGGCATGCAGGTGGGCGGCATCGGCGCGCTGGTCCCCAACCGGCGCAACGACCTGGCGCAACTGGGGGTACGGGCAATGCTGGCGGGGACCATGGCTAATCTGGTTTCGGCGGCCATTGCGGGAATCTTTCTGGGATAGCACCCGGGTGGCTCGACCGCCTCGGAATTGATTGCGCCGGCCCCTGCCTGCCGTCCTTTCGATTGCAGCATAGGAATCAAACTGTCCATATGCGGCGCCCGCGCGCGTGGCTAGACTTGTACCCGTATGGCCAGTTTTCCTCCAGCGGCGGTTTCCAGTTATCGCGGCCGCCTGGCGCCCTCGCCCACTGGTTTTCTACATGTGGGCCACGCGCGCACCTTCTGGACCGCATGGCAGCGCGCCCGCGCCGCCGGCGGCACGTTGGTCATGCGTATGGAAGATCTCGACCCGGATCGCAGCCGCTCACAATTTGCCGAAGCCGCCCTTGAAGATCTTCGCTGGTTAGGCATCCGCTGGCACGAGGGGCCCGACAAAGGCGGCCCCTACGCGCCCTATCTTCAAAGCAAGCGCCGCGCCATCTATCTCGCCGCCTGGCGCCGCCTGCTTCGCCGCGGCTATCTCTTTCCCTGCCGCTGTTCGCGCAAGGATTTGGAAGCCGCTCTTGGCGCGCCCCACGAGCGCATGGCTGACGCCCTTTCCGACAAGATGGACCCGCTTGACGATGAGCCCATCTATCCCGGCACCTGCCGTCACAACATCGGGTACACGCCCCAGCTCCCCGGCCCCACGGCAAGCGAAGGGGAATCTCCCGAGGGCTACAACTGGCGCTTCCGCGTTCCCGACGGCGAAGTGATCGCTTTCGAGGACCAGAATCTCGGCCTGCAAACCTTCGTCGCCGGTCGCGACTTTGGCGACTTCGTGGTCTGGCGGCGCGACGGCATCCCCAGCTACCAGCTTGCCTGCGTGGCTGACGACACCGAAATGCGCATCACGGAAGTTGTCCGCGGCGCCGATCTGCTCAAGTCCACGGCGCGCCAGATCCTGCTCTATCGCGCCCTCGGCCTTACGCCGCCCGCCTGGTACCACTGCAAGCTGGTGGTAGACCACAATGGCCGCCGCCTCGCCAAGCGCCATGACGCGCTCAGCTTGCGGGCTCTGCGCCAGCGCGGCCTCACGCCCATGAACATCCTCTCCGCGGATTTGCCGGTCGGCGCGTGACTGGTAAATCCGCATCGGGTTCCTCTGCAAGCTGGCCATTTCATGGTTGGCAGGCTCAGGTTTCGTTCCCTGCCGCAACAATGCATATCCTTCCGGTACTTTACCGGTGCTTAATGAACGACCCATCGCGCAGCTCGCTCATCGCTACCGCCAGCTCGTTCTGCGTGTTCATGACGATGGGCCCGTACCAAGCCACAGGCTCCTCCAGCGGCTTGCCGGAGACGAGCAAAAACCGGATGCCCTCCGGCCCGGCCTGGACCACGATCTCGTCGCCGCGGTCGAAGAGCACCAGCGAGTGGTTCTTCGCGTCGTAAACCACCGGCGCGCTGGGGTCGGCGGCCGGCTCCGTCAGCACCGCCCGCGGCTTCGACGCATCCCTAAACGTTCCCGTTCCCGCAAACACATAGGCAAACGCTTTCCGCGGTATCTCGATCTGGATGCGCCGCTTCTTCCCCGGCGGCACCGATACGTCCACATAGCTCGGATCGGCGGCCACGCCTTCCACCGGCCCCCGCTGGCCCCAGAACTCGCCGCAGATGATGCGCGCCCGCGTGCCGTCATCGTCGGTCACTTCGGGAATTGCCGCGCTGGGAATGTCCTGATAGCGCGGGTCGGTCATCTTGAGCGATGCCGGCAGGTTAGCCCAAAGCTGGAATCCGTGCATGCGCCCGTGCTCGTCGCCTTTCGGCATCTCCTGGTGCAGAATCCCGCTGCCCGCCGTCATCCATTGCACGTCGCCCGCCGTCATGCGCCCCTTGTTGCCCAGGCTGTCGCCGTGCTCCACCTCGCCCGCCAGCACATACGTGATGGTCTCGATTCCCCGGTGAGGATGCCAGGGAAAACCCGCCAGGTAATCCGCCGGATTCTCGTTGCGAAAATCGTCCAGCAACAGGAACGGATCGAACTCTCCCGTCTTGCCGAACCCGAAGGCGCGCTGGAGCTTTACGCCGGCGCCCTCGATGGTTGGCTTTGTCTCCAACATTTGCTTTACCGCGCGCAGCGTCATGGTTTGACCTCCTCTTCGCGTGCACGATCCCTCGCACTCCCGGCCGCGCCTTATCCCTTCACGAACTGCACGTCCAGCGTAATCGTCACCTCTTCGCCCACCAGCATGCCGCCGGCTTCCAGCGCCGCGTTCCACGTCAGACCAAAGTCCTTGCGGTTGATCTTCGCCGTAGCCGAAAGCCCTACGCGCAGGTTGCCCCACGGATCTTTCGCCGGCTGGCTCGGTCCTTCCACGGCAAAGGTCACCGGCCGCGTCACGCCGTGCAGCGTCAGATCGCCCGTCACCGCCAGCTCGCCGGCGCCCCGGCTTTCCACCTGCGTCGAACGGAAGGTCATCTGCGGATACTTCTCCGCGTCGAAGAAATCCGCGCCTTTCAGGTGGCCGTCGCGCTGCGCGTCGCCGGTGTCCACAGAGCCCACGTCAATCGTGGCTTCCACCTGCGACCGTGTGGCGTCGCTCTCATCCAGCCTCAGCAGGCCATTGACGCCGTTGAACTTGCCCTTCACGTTTGAGATCATCATGTGCCGCACCCGGAACTCGGCGCCCGTGTGCGCCGGGTCGATCTTCCAGGTGGTTACGGCGGGGGAAACAGTGGTTGCAGCAGTCATGCTTCGTCTCCTTGGGAAATTTGCGTCCACATGATTGGATGCGCGGCAGAGATATTCGTTGCAACAAGTATTATACCTTTCCTTCCTCCCTCCCATCTGCTCTTGGCCGCAGTCCTGAAGCGGCTTTACAGGTAGCGCATGGCGATCTTCAGTTCCAGCCGGCCGCCCCGGAACGAAAAGGCCGCATCGCCGAAGCGCGGAGGACCGAAGCGCCCCTTCGCGTTCTTCGAGGCTCCCACGCCCTCGCGGGGAATGCCCAGAAAATTCGTGTCCAGTCTTCCGTTGCCATTCTCGTCGTGATATGCGGCCACCGCGTATCTGCCCGGCGCAATCCCTGCAAAGACGCATATTCCCCGTCCATCCGCTATCGAGGAGCGGGCGTGCGCCACCGCCTTCTCATCCCGGGTGGGAAAGCCTTCGGCCGAGGCATACAGTGAACACCGCACCTCGCCCCGCGCGCTGCGCAGCCCGTCAATCTCCACCCGGATGGTGTTCTCCGGCGCCGGCTGCGACAAAGCGTGGGCAGCCACAAAAACCAGTCCCAGCACAAGACCCCCTGCGTGCATCAATTCCTCCCGCCGGCAAGACAGCATCCTGCTGGCGCACGGCGCGCCCGCATGCTCGCCCACCGGTTGCTATCATTCTTCCCAGGTTCCGGTTCTCTCCCGGCCCCGCGCTCCAAGTCAGGAAATCCACCATGGCCCTCGCTGTCCATCCGCCCAGAGCCGGAATCGCGTCCTTCCTCTACGTCATCACCGGCGTCACCGCCATCGCCGGCTTTCTCTACGGCTACGACACCGGCATCATCTCCGGCGCGCTGCTGCCCATCTCCAGCGAGTTCCACCTGGGCCACCGCATGCAGGAGATTGTCGCCTCCGCCATCCTTGTCGGAGCCGTCCTCGGCGCCCTCGGTTGCGCCACCATCTCCGAACGCATCGGCCGCAAGCGCACCATCATGACCGTGGCCTGTGTATTCTTCCTGGGCTCGTTGGCCTCCAGCCTGTCGCCCAATCCTCATCTGCTGGCGCTCTCCCGCGTCCTGCTCGGCTTTGCGGTGGGCGGCTCCTCGCAGGTTACACCCATGTACATTGCCGAGCTGGCGCCGCCGCGCTGCCGCGGACGCCTGGTCATCAGCTTCAACCTCTCCATCGGCGTAGGCATTCTGGTGGCCAATATCGTCGGGTTCACGCTGCAGGACGTGTGGAACTGGCGCTGGATGATCGCCGCCGCCGTTGTCCCCGCCATCGTTCTCTTCCTCTGCATGTTCGCGCTGCCCGAGAGTCCCCGCTGGCTGGCGGAAAACGTCTCCCTCGACCAGGCCCGCGCCGTCCTTGATCGCGTCCGCGACAACTCTTCAGACGTCGACTTCGAACTCGGCGAGATCCGCCAGGTGGTGGCCGAGGGCGGCAGCGGACGCCGCGCGCATTGGAGCCTGCTTCTCGAACCCTGGATGCGCCCCGCCGCTGTGGCCGCCTTTGGCGTGGCTGCCTTCACGCAGCTCGGCGGGCTTGAAACCATGATCTACTACACGCCTACGGTCCTTTCCGGCGCCGGCTTTGGCAAGTCCGCTGCCCTCCTGGCCAGCCTCGGCGTCTCGATTGTCTTCGTCAGCATGACCGCCATCGGCCGGCTCATCGTCGACCGCGTCGGCCGTCGCCGCCTCACCCTGGTCATGGTGCCGGGAACCGTTGTCAGCCTGATCGTCCTCGGCGCCATGTTCAAGCTGGGCATGGCCAAAACCCAGAACGGCTCGTTGGGGCTGGTCGTTTGCCTGCTCGTTTATATGGTTTTCAATGCCGGCGGCGTGCAGGTGATCGGCTGGCTTATGGGCTCCGAGATATTCCCCCTCGCCATCCGCGGCAAAGCCTCCAGCATCCATGCCGCCACCCTCTGGGGCTCCAATCTCATCGTCACCTCAACCGCGCTCAGCACTGTCGCCCTTCTCGGCCCCGGCGGAGCCATGTGGGTCTACGCCTTTCTCAACTGCCTCTGCTTCGTCTTTGTCTGGCGTTTTGTGCCCGAAACCACCGGGCACAGCCTCGAAGACATCGAAAATCACCTTCGCGCCGGCAAGTTCATGGAACTCAGGATGAAGCGCGCCACGCCACCGAACAGGTAGGGTGCATCACCGCGTCTATTCTCGTCTCGTGCCGGCCGGGGGCTGGCTATTCTCCCCGCACAAACTTCCGCTTTTCCACCACGATGCGCTTGCTGCACGCGTGGCAGAAGAACTCCGGCACCCGGATCAGGCTGTGAATCCGGACCCCGCACCAGGGACAGTTCCCGTGCAGAGCGCCGATCCCGATCATCGGTCCCAGCAGCGGCGCCAGGATCGCCAGCAGGATCATCGGCACGCCCAGAATCGCCCCCAGCCCGGTCAGGCACAGCATGGTGCCCACAATTGCTAGAATCGGCGCCGTCAACATGGCAAAGAGCAACCCTGCAAACGCCCCTTGCACCGGCGCCCGCTGGGCCGGCTGGGCCCCTGCCGCTTCCTGCGGGGTCATGCCCGCTCCCGCACCGCACAGCGGACAGAACTTCCACCCCTCTTCCATTCGCGCTCCACACTTCCCGCATTGCGCTTGCATGGCTGGTGTTCCTCCTCGAAGGCCAGCCAGCATAGCACTGTGAGAAGGCATGAGCAAGGGGATTGGTCCTGCTCTTCTCGTGCTTTTCACGGTTCGGGGAGCATTCTGCGCTGCCGTTCGCGCACGGAATTCTTCCTGCGGATCGACGGCTGGTCCCTCCTAAAAAAATGGGGCGCCACGGCCACCCCCTCCCGGCAGGTTAGACCGGAACAGGGCTCTCCAGGTCTGTGCGGCGCCCAAACCATACTTTCCCGCTGCTTACCGCCCGTGGCGCGCCCGGCTCCAGGTTCGTCCGTCCGGATCGCAGAGCAGAGGCTCGCCGTCCCGGTCCAGAAGAACGGCGCTGCGCCGGCGCTGGACACGCTTTCTGGGAGCGGCAAGCAACTCATCCAGCCGAAAAAGGCTGGCCAGAAGAATCACCGTGCTCACCACGGCAAACAGGATCGTACCCCAGTCAAAATGCTGCAAGTATTCAGACAAGGAGCCCTCCCCAAGGCGTTCTGCGTTGTCTGATTGCTTTCTCAGACAACCAAAGACCTTATCGGACGGAAATTAGAGGTTCCTTAGAAACCGAAGTAACGAAAGCAGGGGCGCGAAAGAAATTCGGGGCACGGTTCCTGACTGTCCACAAGCCTTCGCCGGGAAACAGGTTTGCGATGCGTGCGGTCTGGCGGGTACACAGGACAGAGCCGCATGAGAAGCACGGCGGTCGTACGGCCGTTTGCTCCTGTGCTGAACGCGGCGGGCTTTGCCGCATAATCTGTTCTTGCGTGAAAGGTTACGGCGTTGCCACCACGGCTTCCGGACTCACTGCCGATGCGTCGGTATTGGTCTGGTCCAGCTTGCCCGCCGTGGTCGTGTCGAAGATGTAGGCGTTCAGCGACGGGTTTGCGCCGGAGTTCACCGCCAGCATGAAGTGGCCGAGGTTGTCTTCCGTCATGCCCATGGGCTCCACGCCGGTCGCCACCGTGCTGGACAACGCGGTAAGAAGGTAGCTGGATCCGGAGGTCGTAAGCTGGAAGGGCGTGATGAGGCCCGCCGACGAGCCCTGCCAGCTCGCCACGTACACATACGACCCGGTCGAAGTCGGCGTGATGGCATGCGGCCCGGTGCCTCCGCTGGCCCAGGGCGATCCCGTGAGCTCCGTTGCCGAAAACGGCGCTGCCGTGAAGCGGAACGCTCGCAGTCCTCCCGAGCTTCCCGAAGTCGTAAAGACTGCGGTTTCTCCAATGTAGAGGAAGCGGTTTTGCGGATCGTAAGCCACCGCGACGGCCGCACCAGTGCCCGACGTGTTGATCACGGCGATGGTGGGCGCGAGCGCCGGCCCGATGGGATTGATGCTTACCGCAGGGGTGAAGGGAAAGATCTGCGTTCCGGCCGAGCCCTGCGCTACCGCGAGGCTGAGCCCGTTGGGGGCCATCGCCATTTGCTGCACCTGGGTGCTGGCCAGCGCGATTGTCTGCTCTGCCCGCGAGGGGTTCGTGTCGTAAGCACCGGTTGAGGTGATGGGAATGGCGGCCAGAGAGCCCGAGTCCAGAGCTTCGATCATCCACCGGTCGGTCGGATCCACCGCAATCGCCGTGGCAATGGTGTCCGTAGATACCTCGGCTCCCATGATCAGCGCGCCTGTGACCGGGTCGATTGTGTACAAGAAAACCCCTGCCGTCGAGCTCACATACAGAAAGCTTCCCGTCGGATCCATGGCGATCGCATAGGCAATTCCATTTACCGCGTAAGGGCTGCCCGATAGCGCAGTCAACGTTCCCGAAACGATGTTGAACCCGAAAATCTGACTGACCGATGTGCCCTTATCGAGAACATAAAAGTTGCCGCTGGAGAGGGTTGTGGGCGTATTGCTGCTGCCGCCGGAGCTGCTTGGCGCCTGCCAGAAACCCGCGCACCCGGACAGCAGCGGCAGTGCCGCCAGCATCAGTCGTGCCCAAACTGCGATCTTCATTGCCGCTCCCCAATCCGCAGGCCGCGCACGGATGAGATTCCTTAGAGTAATGCGCTCACCGGCAGAAAAATCCTCAGCTTCCGGCGCCGCGCGCCCCTCAGCAAACGGACGTCGCGCGGTCTCCCCGCGCTCGCAAAAAAACCTGCTCCAAAACCGCGGAAGCCAACTGCGCCCCCGCCGGGTGCAGGCAAGCGGCCCGCGGCGCTTGCCCGGCCTATCGTTTGGCCCGGCGCGCGCGCACCGCCGCCCCCAGTTCCTCCAGCAGTCCGCGCGTCTCGGTCCAGTCGATGCAGGCATCCGTGATGCTTTGTCCGTAGACGAGCGGCTGACCGGCAGCCAGCTTCTGCGCGCCAGCCACCAGGTTGCTTTCCAGCATCACGCCCACAATGCGCGCGTCCCCGCCGGCCACCTGCGCGGCCACGTCCCGGCACACCGCGGGCTGCCGCTTGTAATCCTTGCCGCTGTTGGCGTGACTGCAATCGATCATGATGCGCGGCGTCAGGCCAGCCTTCTCCATCTGGGCGGCGGTACTGGCCACGCACTCCGCGGTGTAGTTCACGCTCTTGCGCCCGCCGCGCAGAATGATGTGGCAGTCCGGATTGCCCGTGGTGGCCAGGATCGCCGATTGCCCCTGTTTGGTCAGTCCCATGAAAACATGCGCGTGGGCCGCCGAAAGCACCGCGTCGATGGCCACCTGCACGTCGCCACTGGTAGCGTTTTTGAAGCCCACCGGGCAACTGATGCCGCTGACCAGTTGTCGGTGCACCTGGCTCTCCGTGGTGCGCGCTCCAATGGCCCCCCAGCTCACCAGCCCGGCGATATACTGCGGCGAAATCATGTCCAGAAACTCGGTTCCCGCGGGAACGCCCATCTCCGCCAGATCCAGCAGCAGGTGGCGCGCCAGCCGCAGTCCGTCGTTGATCTTGTAGGACTGGTCCAGGTGCGGGTCGTTGATCAGGCCCTTCCACCCTACCGTCGTCCGCGGCTTTTCAAAGTAGACGCGCATCACCAGGCGCAGGTCGCTGTTCAGCGCTCCGATCGCCTCCTTCAGCCGCCCGGCGTACGCGCGCGCCGCCTTGACGTCGTGGATCGAGCAGGGGCCGGCCAGCACCAGCAGGCGGTCGTCGCGCCCGTTCAGGATGTCCTTGATCTCGCGGCGGGCCTCGAAGATCGTCGCCGAGGCGGCCTCGCTGACGGGCCGTTCTTCCTCCAGAAACACGGGAGGCAGAACCACCTTCGTCCATTGAATGTGAATGTCTTCCGTAGCGTGAAGCATAAGTTGGCTCTTTTGATTGTGCAACGCCGGCGGGATGGCTGTCTAAGCGCGGCGCGCAACTCGCCCCATCGTCAAACCGGCCACGCAAGCATGCCGCAAGCCGGACGATGGCCGCCATGGCCCTGCTTCGCTTGCCGCAAGCGGCGTCAATGGCGGAATACGCGCCGTCCCGCGGTGGCCGTGCCCGCGCAGATTCCCAGCCCGGCCAGAGGTTTTTCAGAACAGGCTTGAGGGCGCGCGGGCTGAGAAGGGCATCTTTTGCCAAAGCGCTCCTGAGAAAACAAACGGGCATGGGCAACCGGAGTTGTCCATGCCCGGCGCGCCTTGCGGCGGCGCATCAGATGAAGAGCGAAACCTTGCTGGTGCCCGCTTCGGCCAGGAAGGTGGCGACGCCGCAAAGCTTGCGGCCGGGATAGTCGATCATCTCTTCGCTGTGGAAGCCCATCAGTTCCATGCTCATCTGGCAGATGCAGATTTCGACGCCCGCATCGGCCGCGCGCCGCATCATTTCCTCCAGGCTCATGACGTTTTTCTTCTTCATCAGCCACTTCATCATCGAGGTGCCCATGCCGCCCATATTCATTTTGGAGAGCTTGAGGCCCGGCGCTCCGTTGGGGAGCATCCATCCGAACATCCGGCTCAGGAGGTCTTTCTTGGGCGGAGCCTTGCGCGGATCGCGCAGGGCAGGGATGGCCCAGAAGGTAAAGAACATGCTCACCTTGTCGTACATGGCCGCTGCGCCCGTGGCGATGATGAAGGCGGCCAGAATGCGATCCAGATCGCCGCTCATCACCACCATGGAGAGCTTGTCCTCCGGGGCGTTTGCGGTCAGTGTCCTGACTTCGTTTTCAAGCGACTCGATTCTGCTGGCGAGGCTGGATAGATCAATCGTATTGGATGTCAAGACTTACTCCTTTCAAGCATTGGCCTTTGCGGCCGCCGCATCCTTGACGGAGACAAGATAGAGCGCCAGGGGCCGGTAAAGCAGGTGAGACCACTTCCCGAAGGGGACAAAGACCACGAACAGGGCGGCGGCGATCGCCAGATGAATCACATAGGTGTCGTAAGTGGCGATGGGCATGCCCGACAGGCGGAAGATATGCACGATGATGCCGGTAAGGGCGGTGAAGAAGATCAGGCCCACAAAAAGCCAGTCGCTCAGTTCGCTCTTGCGGTGCATCGGCTCCAGCTTGCGCCAGCGCGCAACCATGAAATAGACGGTGGTGTAGAGGAGCGTGGCGGCGGCGTAATATCCCCAGAGGCGCTGAGGATGATAGAAGGGATAGACCTTATCGGTCTGAAACCAGCGCAGCAGCACTTCCACGAGCACCTGCATGCTCACATAGCCGCTGAAGAGAAGCAAGTGCGTGATCCAGCGGGTGCGGCTGATCTTCGAATCGCAGCGGGCCCAGCGTTTTTGCGTGAAGTAGTGCCCGAGGAACGCTGGAATCTGCTTGAGGTAGACGCCGGCGGGAATCTTGAGCATGGCGGTTCCTCCCAGGTAGCTCCAGGCCATGCGGAAGGCGTTGCTGAGCAACAAGCCGGCGAGAATAACGGCGGCAATGCGGTCGACGAACTCCACACCTTCGACGGGAGCGAAGGTATTGAGGGCCACGTGGCTGGTTACGATGGGGCCATGGTAAAGGGCAAAGGCAGCCACCACACTGAGGCCTACCAGCAACAATACACCGACCTGCGCCCACGCGTATTTGTAGAAAAGCCCGGATAGGCCGGTCCAGTCGTAGCGTGCGGTCAGATAGCGCCGCGCAGCCATCATGGTATCGCTGGGGTTGGCTTCGCGCGGGCAACTGGTGGAACAGTCACCGCAGTAGTAACAGAGCCACGGATCCACGTTGCGCGCCAGCTTGCCTTCATGCCCAACCTGCAGGAGATGAATGACGCGGCGAGGAAAGTCGGCTCCCAGCTGCGGGGAGATGGAGCAGGATGCTGTGCAATTGCCGCAATTCATGCAGAGAGAGACATCCCCCCCGCCGAACTTCGCGATTTCACGATGAAGGCTGGGATTCACGACCGGTGTCACGAATGTACCTCCTTGAGCATGTATGTGAAATAGCCATCCGAGTTGGCCTTGCCTTTAGGTTCCACCACGTTGTAACGCAGCATGGCGGCGAGCCAGAGAAAGACCTCGTGGCTGGGGGCCTGAAGCGCTCCGGCAAGTTCAGGAACGGTTTGCGGGCGCTCACGGAGAAGCGTTTCAATGCGATCCCGCATGGGATAGGCATCGCGCAGCACTTCGCGGCGGTTTCGCGTCATTTCAGGCATGGACTACCTCCCTCTCCCCGGCCAGCGCGTCGATCATCGAGGTGATCTCGTGGTCGCTGTAGCCCACCAGGTCAATAGCGCCCTCGGGGCAGGCCGGCACACAGGCGCCGCCGCCCTTGCACAGCGACGGCACCACTTCGACCACCTGCCGTTCGCCCAAATTGGTTAACTGCAGAGACTCATAGGGGCAGGCCGCCAGGCACTCCTTGCAGCCGGTGCAGCGAGATGCGTCCACCCGGGCTACGAAAGGCTCCAGATCCACATAACCCTTGATGAGCAGAGCGGCGCTCTTGGTGACCGCGGCCAGAGAAGAGGCCACACTTTCCGAGATGGTTTTGGGCCCCTGGGCCGCGCCCGCAATAAAGACGCCGTTGATGACGGTTTCGACAGGGCGAAGCTTGGGATGGATCTCGTTCAGGAAGCCGCTCTTGCCCACCGGCAGCTTCAGCGTGTCCACCAGCGTGTCGCCGGATCGCGGCACCATCCCGGTGACCAGCACCACCAGATCCGCGGGGATCTCCATGCGCTCTCCGCCGTCCAGAAGGTCGGCGGCCGAGATCATAAGCCGGCCCCGGTCGTTGCGGATCTCCGGCGGCTCGTTGGGATCCCAGCGCACAAAAACCGATCCCTTGCGGCACGCCTCTTCATAAAGCAACTCGTATTTGCCGTAGCTGCGCATGTCGCGGTAGAGGTGATACTGGTTGACCGAGGAGTCGCGTTCATTCACCAGCAGAGCGGTCTGGATGGTGGACGTGCAGCAATAGCGGCTGCAATGCGCATGGGCCTCATCCTCGGCCTGGCGGCTGCCCACGCAATAGATGTAGGCAATGGTCTTGACCTTGCGGCCGTTATACTTGAGCGCGCCGCTGGACTCGTTGAGAAGGCGGCGGAAATCGGGCAAGGTGATGACGCCGGGCAAGCCGTAGCCGAATTCGCCGTCGGCGGGGGCGTAAGCGTCAAAGCCGGTGGCGACAATAACGGCGCCGGCCGCCACGGTAAGCGTTTCGCCGCTGGAGAGCCGCACCTTCACGCTGAATTTGCCGGCGCTTCCGCTGCGTTCGATGACCTCGGCGCCGGTATACAGCGTGATGGTTTCACGCTTGCGAATCTCCTGCAGCAGGGCATCAGTCAGCGCGGACCCCGGCCGGTTTTGGGGATAGACCGGGCCCATCGACGCGGTCCATCCCCCCGTCTGTCCGGCCTTTTCAACCAGGTGAACCGCCAGGCCGAGATCGGCGAGCGCCACCGCCGCCCGCATGCCGGCGACGCCCGCGCCGATAACCAGAACCGAGGGTAGTGTCTCGATGCGGAAGTTCTCGAGCGACTGGCTCGATGCCGCCTTGGCAATGCCCGCGCGCACCAGCGAGGCGCCTTTGTCTGTGGCCTTGGCCATATCGTCGCGGTGCGCCCACGAACACTGCTCCCGCACGTTGACTTGTACGTAGCGGTAGGGATTGAGCCCGGCGCGTTCGGCCATTCCACGGAAGGTATAGAGATGAAGCTTGGGCGAGCAGGAGGCAATGACAATACCGTCGAGCCCCTCCTTCTGTATCGCTTCGCTCATCTCCTGCTGCGAGGCATCAGAGCAGGCGAACATGGTCGTCCTGGCCAGCGCCACGCCCGGCTCTTTTTCGATTGAGGCGCGCAGCGTCTCCACGTCCACATAATCAGAGATGTTGCCGCCGCAATGGCAGATAAAGACGCCGATCTTCCGTTCTCCGTTCTGCTCGTTCTGCCCTTGCTGCTCGTTCTGTCCGTGCTGTTCCTTCGGTTCGCTCATACGCGGCTCCTTAGAGATTGCAGATACGCTGCGGTTTGAGCGGCCGCCGCGCCGGCATGCAGAATAGTGTCGGGAATGTCCCGGATTCCTGCCGCCGTCCCCGCCACGAAGACGCCGGGAATGCTGGTTCTGCCGGGCTCAAGGTCTTCCTCGGGCTCGCGTACGTAGGAGAAGGGATCCAGTTCGAGCTGCCCGGCCGCGAACATGCCCGCGGACACGGGATTGGCGAGCAGGCCCACGGAAAGAACCACCAGGTCGTGCGTCGCCTTCCGCCTTCCGCCTCCGCCTTCGATGTCTTCGTAGGAGAGGGTCAGGTTGCCGTTTTCTTCCTCTTCGATCTCCGCCACCTTGCCCTTCACGAACGACACGCCCATGTCGCGCGCCTGTTGGAAGAACTCCTCATACCCCTTGCCGAAGGCGCGAATGTCAATGAAGTAAACCGTGATGTCGGCCATGGGAACGGCGCCCATGATCAATTGCGCCTGCTTGAGCGAGTACATGCAGCACACCCGCGAACAGAGCCGGTTGTCCATGGTGCAGTCCCGCGAGCCCGTGCACAACACGTAGGCGATGTTGTCCGGCACCTTGCCGTCGGAGGGCCGCAGAACAGAGTTGTAAGGCCGCGTGGGCGCGATGATGCGATCCATCTGCATGGCGTCAATCACATTGGGGAAGCGGCCGTAGCCGTAGCTCTTCTTGGCCCGCGCGTTGAAGAGCTTGAAACCGCTGGCCACCACCACGGCGCCTACATCGACTTCGATCTTGCGGTCCCGCAGGCTGAAGTCGATGGCCGACGACGGGCAGGCGCGCACGCAGGCGTGGCACTCGGAACAAACTGCGCAATCCAGGCAGCGCGTGGCCTCCGCGCGCGCCTCCTCTTCCGTGAAGCACTGCTCCACTTCGATGATCCCCTTGATCCGTTCGGCAGGCGCCATCTCCTTGAGCGAGGTCCGGACATGCGTGGTAGCTCCCTGCTCCCGCGTGAGCACCTCGGCCTTGTCCATCACCGGCAGGCGATCGTTGAAAACCTGTTTCGACAGATCGTTGCCCTGCAGATACTGGTCGATATAGAATGCGGCGCGATGTCCCTGGCCGATGGCCTGGACGATCATCGACGGTCCGGTGACCGCGTCGCCGCCGGCAAAGACGCCGGGCACAGAGGTTTCGAGCGTCTGGTCGTTCACTTCCAGGCGGCCGTTCTTTTTGCGGGCGATCTCGCCGGCGAAGGGAGCGGTGCTGGGCGCCAGGCCAATCGCCACCACCACCAGGTCGGCGGGCACGGCCGCAACCGCCCCTGGCACGGGCACAGGCTCACGCCGGCCGCTGGCATCAGGCTCGCCGAGGCGCATCTCCTGCGCTTCCACGCTCTTGAGCCTGCCGTTCTCGCCAACAAAGCGCGCGGGCAGGCGCAACTCCACCAGTTCGACGCCCTCTTCAACCGCGGCCTGCACCTCCCACTCGTGGGCCGGCATCTCCTTGCGGGTTCGCCGGTACATGATGGTGACCCTGGCCGCTCCCAGCCGGAGAGCCAGACGCGCCGGATCGATGGCGGAGTTGCCGCCGCCCACCACGATCACCGATTTGCCTTCCAGGCTCTCCACCTGGCCGGAGTTGGCCGCGCTCAAAAACTCCATGCAGCCCATCACGCCCGGCAGATCCTCGCCCGGCACGCCCATCTTCAGGCTTTCGCGGGTGCCAACGGAGAGAAATACCGCATCGTAGCCGCGCTGCAGCAGATCCTTCACCGCGCCAATGCGCTGGTTGGTCTGAATCTCGACGCCGAGCGCGGTCACGTTCTTGATGTCGCGTTCCAGCACCTCGCGCGGCAGACGATAGGCCGGAATGCCGTAGCGCAGCATGCCGCCGGGCGCCGGCGCCGCCTCAAAGATCGTGACGTCGTGGCCCTCTTTGCCGAGGAAGTAGGCGGCCGAAAGCCCCGCCGGTCCGGAGCCGATAATGGCCACCTTCTTGCCCGACCGCTTCGCCGCGGGGCCGTACTCGGGCTCGGGATGAGCGGCGTAATAGTTGTCGGCAAGAAAACGCTTGATGCCGCGAATCGAGAGCGGCCCTTCCAGCCCGCCGCGCGTGCAATTGCTCTCGCAGGGCGCGTAGCAGGCCCGGCTGAGGCTGCCCACCAGCGGAGCGTCTTCCAGGTGCAACGCAAAGGCCTCTTCGTAACGCCCCGCCCGCACCAGGGCAATGTAGCCGTGCGCCTTCACGCTGGCCGGGCAGGCAAAGCTGCAAGGCGACGTCCCGGCGCGCTCAATCACCGCCTTCTTGGGCACCGCCTGCGGAAAGGGAATGTGCGCCGCGCGCCGCAGCACCAGGTCGGCGTTGTACTGGTCGGAAGACGCCACCGTGCACGCCAGCGTGCATTCGCCGCAGCCGGTGCAGGCCGAGGGATTGACATAGTTGGTGTGGCTGTTCACCTGCACCCGAAAACGCCCATCCGCGCGCCGCTCGATCGACTCGGGCTCGCTGTGAACCATCATGGTGATGTTGGGATGATGCGAGGTGCCTGCCATCTTCGGCGTCGAGATGCAACTGGCGCAATCAAGTGTGGGAAAAACCTTGCTCAGCAAGATCATCTTTCCCCCGATGCTGGGCTCCTTTTCGACCAGCAGAACCTTGTGTCCCATGTCGCCAAGGTTCAAGGCCGATTCCATCCCCGCGATGCCGCCGCCTACTACCATCACGTCGTAGTTCATGAATTCAACCGCTCCATATCCGCGCTCATTCTTTCCATGTGCGACACGAAGGACTCGGCGCAGACCGAGCACACCGCCGCCATTCTCAGGCGCTGCGGGTCGTGTCCGTGGCTCTGCAGAAGCTTCTGCGCCGCGTCCACCAACTTGCCCGTCCGGGTGGTGCAGTCCGAAACAAACGCGCAGTCGGTTCCGTCCGCCGCAATAAAGACTCCGTCAAAGCCGGCTTCAATGGCATGCAGCACCCAACTGGGCCGGATGCCGCTTGAGCACGGCACCGGAATGGTGACTACGCCCGGCGGGTAATGCATATGAGCGCTCCCGGCCAGATCGATGCCGGGATCGCTGATGGAATTCGTCGAGAAAACCAGAATGCGGGAACCCGCGTGCCCGTTGTGCGCCTGAGACATGGCTATCCCTCGCTACTTGGTTCTGCGAACATAAATGTGCCAGTAACCGGCGTCGGCGAGCGTGCCCAGATGCTCGTGCCCGGTCTTCTTGCACCACATGGGGATGTCCGTGTTGGTGCCTTCGTCGGAGGAAAGCACTTCCATGGTTCCGCCGCGGGCAATCTTGCCGATGCTGCGCTTGGCTTCCAGAAGCGGGCCGGGGCACGCAGTGCCGCGGGCGTCGATGAGCTGATCAGCTTTCAGGGCCTTGAGTTCTTCGTCTGTCATAACAAATAATTCCTCTTGTCGATGGAGTTGCTGGTGAGAAGCATGCTCGGTAAACGACCCGCGCGGTTGTTCCGTAAGGCCGCGAGAATGCCGGCGGCGTGCCGGAGGCAAGGGCGTTGCAGCGAGTAGAGATTCCGTTCGCCCCGCACTGCAATCCTGTGCCGGAGCTGGCCAGAACGCCAGAGATGCGGTCATGGATGCTGGCAGCGGCAAGGTTCCGGCGTCAATCCTGAAGCAACGGAGGCGGGCGGAAGAAACCATATGCAATACGCTATAAACATGTCACACTTAGATGTTACCTACATACAGTGATGACGGTCACATCTGATACAAATCTCTACTTACGTATCGCGTTTTAGGTGCTACATACATACAGTGATGTCAATCACATTCCGCAAATAACTATATATGAGCCGCATTTAGATGCAGGTCACATCAAGTGACGGCGATCACATGCTCCGCGCAGAAATTGCAGGCGGCGCATTCGGCGACAACAGAAAAACACCAAGAATGAGCGGCGGAACGAAGCGCGTCTCTTCAGGCCCCTTGACTTGGGAACGGAAGAGACGCGACCCAGAAAACGTGTGAGCAGGCGCGGAAAAATTACATCACATCCTGGGAGTGAATCGCGCTGTAGGTCTGGTAGCCCCCGGAGAAATTTCTCACCCGCAACCCGTGCGGCTTCAGAATCCGGTAGGCGTAGTAGGATCGCATGCCCACGCCGCAGGTCAACAGAATCTCCTTGGCGGCCGGCAATTCCGCGAGCCGGGCCCGCAATTGGCCCAGGGGAATGTTGACCGCCCCCTCGACGGAGTCCGCGTTGAATTCGTGCGGCTCGCGCACATCGACGATGAAAGCCGAATCGGATTCCGCCTCGTGCCAGGGTGCAATCTCCACGTCGCCGCGCATGCAGTTGGCGCCGATCATGCCCGCGAAGTTGACGGCATCCTTGGCGCCGCCGAAGGGAGGCGCGTAGCAGAGCTCCGCCTCTTCGAGATCGAAGACTGTGGCCTTTAATTGAATGGCCTGCGCGATCACGTCGATGCGGCGCGCGACGCCCTCTTCTCCGGCGGCCTGGGCGCCTAGCACCAGCCCGTCCGATTTGCGAAAGATCACTTTCATGTGAATCGGTTTCGCGCCCGGGTAATACCCGGCGTGGTTGTTGGGATGAAGATAGATGGTTTGGAAGCCTTCGATTCCGGCCCGGCGAAGCGCTTTCTCCGTTGCTCCGGTAAGCGCCACGGTCATGCCAAAGAAACCGCAAACGGCGGTGCCCTGCACTCCGCGGAATCGTGTGTTGCGCCCGCAGATGGCATCGGCCGCCACGCGCGCCTGGCGGTTCGCGGGACCTGCCAGGGGCATCAGTTCCCACTCCCCGGTGATCCAGTTTTTCACTTCCACCGCATCCCCCACGGCAAAGATGCGGGGGTCGCTGGTGCGCATCTGGCTATCCACGCGGATGCCCCCCCGCTCGCCCATCTCGAGCCCTGCGCTCCGAGCCAACTCGGCCTCCGGCTGGACGCCGATGGCCAGCACCACCAGATCCGCGCCCAAGGCCGCGCCGCTCTGCGTGCGTACGTCAAGGCTTCCGTCGTTCCTCTGCTCGAAAGCCGTCACGCCGTCGCCGAGAACCAGCCTTACGCCGTGGGAGACGAGCTTTTGCGCCGCGTAGGCGGCCATCTCCGGATCGAGCGGCGGCATCACCTGGCTGGCGATTTCCACCACGGTCACAGAGAGACCTCGATGCGCCAGGTTCTCCGCCATTTCAAGACCGATGAAGCCTCCGCCGACAACCACCGCGCGGCGCGGATGCCGGGTTTCGATCCAACTCCGGATCGCGCGGCTGTCAGGAATGGTGCGCAGAGTGAAGATGCAGGGTAGATCGATGCCGGGCCACGGCGGCCGAATGGGAGCGGCGCCGGGCGCGAGTACCAGTTGGTCGTACGGTTCGGTATACTCCTCGCCCGTCTCCAGATTCCTCACGGCGACCGTGCGCGCCGGGCGGTCGATGGCAAAAACCTCGCTGCGGGTGCGGGTTTCAATGTTGAGCCAGTCGTGCAGCAATTCGGTCGTCGCGACCAGCAATTTGGCTTCGTCATGAATCACGTCGCCCACGTAGTAAGGCAGACCGCAATTGGCAAAGGAGATATACGGGCCGCGATCGACAACAAGAATCTCCGCTTCTTCGTCCAGCCTGCGCAGGCGCGCTGCGCAGGTTGCTCCGCCGGCCACGCCTCCCACCACTACCACACGTCGTTTTGCCATGATTCCTCTCCCTGAACGGAGCCGCCGGAAAATAGGCCGGGGCGTTTCCAGGTTGTCGCAGCCGGCGGCAGAGGCCGCACCCGGCACTGCCGGAAGATTCCACCGCGGCCGGCCGACCAGCCAAAGAACGGCACGCATCGTTGCCAACGCAACGGGCGCGCGCATTGCAGTTAAGCACGGCGCGCCGCCGCCGGCGTGGCCGCCCTGTCCGGAGCACGTGGCGCCTGCCATCGAAGCTTCCTGCATCTCGAGCGTGCATCAACGCACGCGGCGCGGGCCATGACCGCGGTCACACCGTCCTCGCCGGCGCGGCCCGCGGCCTTGCCGGAATGCGGCAAACCGGGCCGGCGTAGCTGCCAGCCGCGGCGGGCGCAGGAGATGTTCCGCGCGCATCGAGACACGCGCCGCCCATGGATAAGGCTCCGGACTTCGGTCGAGGGTTGTTTCCATGCGTCTATGGCCGCAAAAAATGCCTGTATCCCACTCGCGGCGGCCGGCAACCGCAAGCATGCGCGCAGAAGGAAGAATATGCGCCAGGAAGGTAGATGCGATATACATCTAGATGATTTTTGTGATAGCATGGGCGTTATTGCTGGGTACAGTAGAAAGAAAGAAGGGAGCGTTCCGGATGCCACGCAAGATCTGTGTTCACCATTCCAGGGATTATCCCTGCTCCTGTGGTCTGGGCAACCTCTACCGCTTTGTGGAGCCGGTGGTGCTGCGCATGCTCCAGATCAAGGGCCGGTCCTGCGGCTACAATCTCTGTTCGGAACTCCAGGAGCACGCGCTGACCGATGCCGAGATCGACAAGGCCGCTCTCTATCGCACGCTGCGCCATCTGGAAGCGAATGGCCACGTCAAGTCGGCGTGGGAAGAGGGCGAAGGCGGTCCGGCGCGCCGGGTCTACCGGCTCACCAAAGAAGGCGAAAAACACCTGGAAGAGTGGACCGTTGTGTTGGAAAACCTCTCCCGGTCCATGAGCCGCTTTGTACGCGGCGCACGAAAGGCGATTGCCGATCAGGCCGCCAAGACCTCCAAGGCGGCCTGATCGCGCCGCACGACCCGCTCATCCACGCCCCGGCAAACGCAATGGCTTGCGCGGGCGCCCCTAAGGCGTGAACAAGCGTCTGCATGTGCTTTCGGGCTCAACTCCATGCCCATGCGCTGCCTGGCAGTGACGCGGATTCCCCTTCTTTGCCACCAACACCTGCCGCAGCCTCTCCCGCACCAAACGAAAAGCCTGCCGATCGGGCGGGCCTTCGCGTCAAATCTCTGGTAGCGCTATCGGCCTCGGCAATCACCCAAAAGTGGCCATAGGTTATCACTTCAAAACCGGCCATAGGGAACCGGCTTAGCCCGGATTATTCGTGAAGGTTGAGGCAGCGAAGGCCATTCTGTGCTAGAAACATGGTGACAAGACGTTGTTTACGGCACAGAGAGAGGCTTTCGCTTGAACGATTCTAGCGCGACACAGTGTTGGTTGTTTCCTGAGATTTTCGCCAAGCCGATCAGGATGGAATTCGATCAGCGGCAGGGCTCCTCCGATGGTGGGGCCGTGTGTTGAAGGCGGCCGAGCGCCACGCCGCGCGGTTGCACCATTGCGCCCGGCTGGTCACCATCGATCTTGATCCGACCGACGATCCCACGCATGGGGCGCAGCCGTTACACGCGCTGGAGATCGACCGCACCCGTTGCAGCCGTTTCTCCACCCCAGCGACAAAGACCCGTCGCTGGGGGCCCCGGTCTGGGCCAATCAGTTCCGTGTGCTGCTGACCGCCGCGGCCTACGTGCTGATGCAGGAGTTGCGCCTGCAGGCCGCGTTGACCGATTGCGCCCGCGCCCAGGTATGGACACTTCGGGAGCGGTTCTTGAAACTCGGTGCGCGGGGGATGGTCTCGATGCGCCGGGTGGTCATTCACTTGCCGCAGTCGTTCCCCTTCCTGGCTGCCTTCCGGCAAATCGCCATGGCCCTGGGAGCATCGCCGGGATAGAACGGCCTCGGTCCACGCAAAACCACCCGCTCTTCGCATCAGGCAAACAACAGCACGGGAAAGCCCTGTCTGAAAAGCGCCGCCGGGCAATGGCTTTCGATCCGCAAAGCTCACCGACTCGCACCGGACAACAAAATCACGCCGTCCGCAACGCTTCGGCAATCTCATATCGCCCCAAACACCGGGCCGACACGCCTTCACGAATAATGCAGGCTAGCCCATCCTCCCCGGCTCCGGGAATGGCATACGTGGCGCGCGCCACATGGAATGGCACTACGACGGTTTCCGTGCACCCGAGCAAAGCAGCCTGCGCCGCGTCGCACGGGAACCATGCGGCACGAGAGCGAAGAAGAGTTCCTGGACACGCCGAGATATGGAATTTGAGTTCGCTTTTCGCTCAAGGGAGGTGCGCGCGGGCAGCGCGCTCGGCGCAAAAGCCTCCCATGTCGTGAACTTCGCCGTCGCGGAAGCGATACGTTCGCTCAAGAGGCAAGCGACCAAGAGCACTAAAATATGCGACTTGTCCGCCGACCGCGCATAGGACGAGGACCGTCATCCGACAGGCCATCGGCTTGGGCGGTGGGAGCGACGGGGACCGCCAGGCGTGGGCGTTATTCGCCGCCGACGGCGCAAGCGACAAAGACCGCCTGCTTGGCTGCGTGGGAATGGATCGGCCGCGGCGGGGGAACCACCGCGGCGCAGGAGACGCCCCAACATCGGGGCCCTTGCGCCGGGAAGCGAACGCCGGATCGCAGAGAAGCGCGAAGCTGCTAATGAAACCGCCTTCCCAACGAGGCTTCCAGCGCCTCGAGGGCCTTCCCGCGTTGGCCCTCACCGGAGATACACCGGCGCGTAGGCGTAGAAGCGATGACTCATGCCCGCAATTTCTGTCTGGTTGAGGAGCGTCAGCATCCCGCCGAACCCGCCTGCGCGGTTGGCGCCCATCCCTCGATCCTTACCCTCAGCTCAACCCCGCCGACCCAGACCTTACGGACATAGTTCGGCCTTCCTCGCAGGCCGGGAGTTCTCATTGACTTCACTCCCATAAATATGGGAATCTTAAGAAGTGAAGACCACGCTGGAAATCCCGGACCCCATTTTCCGCCGAGCCAAGTCGGTGGCAGCCCAGCGCGGCATGGCCTTGCGCGCTTTTGTGAGCGAAGCTGTCGAGGAGAAACTGGCCGCCGCCTTCGAAAACGAAGAGAGGCCCTGGATCCGGCTGGCCGGCGGGCTCAAACATCTACACAAAGAGACCGTGCGCATTAACGAAATCATGAACGGCGAGTTCGAACAGATTGAGCCCGAGGATTGGGTGTGATCCTCGACACCAACGCTCTCTCTGCAGTTGCCGACGATGAACCGGGGGCTGTTCGTCTCTTTAGCCAAGCGCCAAGCATTGAATTGCCGGTCATCGTTCTCGGCGAATACCGCTTCGGAATCGCGCACTCGCGACGCCGCAATCAGTATGAAAGCTGGCTCGAACGGCTCATCGCCGCAACCCGGATTTTGGCTGTCGATAACCAGACATCCATCCATTACGCCCATATCCGCGCCGAGCTCAAAAAGACAGGCCACCCTATCCCGTCAAACGACCTCTGGATCGCCGCTCTCGCCCGCCAACACCGGACTCCGCTCATGAGTCATGACAAACACTTTGAGGCCGTCCAGCACCTGATGCGAATGGAATGGTAAGAGGGCAAATTCTCCGGAAATAAACTCGGCGCGCAAGCCGACCGGCTCGAAGACCATGAAGCGACGTCTCCGTGCCGCGTTGCAATGGGAAGTTTTGCCGTACCCAAAACGCACTACGGTTGTGGACACGGAGCGTGTCAACGACTTTGAGACAGGTTGCGTGAGAGTTTAGTGTAGATTTCCCTCTGTGGCATGTGTCGGAGTGGGTGGGTTGATCCAGACCGCGGTGGGCTGGGGCGGA
>JAJZVX010000006.1 GCA_021846985.1 Acidobacteriota bacterium
GATGCTTGTCTTGCTTGTGCTCATTAAAGTGAGATTTCTTTCCCCGCCCTACAGTAATTGTCGAGGGGCTACTTGTCTCACTGATGTTGGCACAGAGGGGCGGTTCAGAACGAAATTGACAGAGATTCCAGTGCTGAACAGGAAACGGCCCGCTGTGAACGGGCCGCCTAAGGAACGAACTTTATGTCTCGCTCTACTTTACCAGAGGGAGAGCTGTCCGAAGGCTCCCAGTTCCAAGGTCCGCGTCGCTGGGAAGCGATCAGGACCGCACTACTTGATGACTTTTACAAACCGGATATTGAGGCGGCGCAGGCTCTCTTCGCATCCGTGGCAGCGCACAGAATCGTGGACCATCCGCCTGCATGGAATATGCTCATCGCTCCCAGCGGCTCGATGAAGACCGCATTGCTGGAAACTCTCAGAGGCTTGCCAAGCGTGCATTGCCCGGACGAGTTCACACAAAACACGCTCATCTCAGGCAAACTCGATGATCGTCCCCGGAAGCAGGAATCGACCAAGGAACAAGGAAGTGTGAAGGTTCCGATCCCAGCAAGTCTCCTGAATAGGATCGGCGACGAGGGAATCCTGATGATTGCCGATTTCAGCACGATTCTTGGGTTGGACAAAAACAAGCGGCAGACCATTCTTTCTCAGCTTCGCAGAATCTACGACGGCAATTTCTCGCGCGAGTTCGGAACGAGTGAGAACCTACCCGACCGCAAATGGAAAGGGCATATCACCATTCTTGCCGGAGTTACACCGGAATTTGACAAATACCATTCGGTGTCGGCAGTCCTTGGAGAGAGGTTCATTCGAACGCGCTGGCCGCGTGCGGGTGGCCCAGAAGCTGCGATGGCTGCAATGCGTCAGAAAACGAGTGCCGCTGTCGCCGTGCGTTCAAAGGTGCACGAGTTTCTCTTGCCAATCTTGAGAGAGAAGACCATCCCCGCGCCTCGTATAGAAGAGAAGGATTTGCTTCGAATCGCCAATTTGGGAGAGTTTGTTGTGCTGGCTAGAACTCCAACCAAACGAGAGAGAGCAACCCATGAACTTGAAGATTTACCGGACCCCGAAGGAAATACCCGCTTTCCGCAACAGCTTGCACAGATCGGGCGTGGTTGGACTGCACTCATGGGAAGAGAAGCTATGACTGAAGAGGCGATGCAACTCATTTTCCGCGTCGCATTCGATTCCATCCCTCCAAGCAGATACCAGGTCTTACGCTCGTTGATGCGCGGGGAAAGTCCCTACGCTCCCGACTCGACTCACACCGTCGTTGAACGCGGGATAGATGATCTTCAGGCGGTCGGCCTAGTGACGAAGCCAAAGGGCAAAGGCAGAGCGGCCTTGTCCGAACTCGCTATTCAGTTGTTGGCGGGTGCGAAGGCTGGTTTGGGTTGAGAACGGGAGATTTGTTTCCCCCCAATTCCTATTGGAGAGAGGAGAGGGGAGAAGAGAAGTATCGGACGACGCTCGTTAGGGTGTGTAGGATTTGGGGGGAAATGCGACCAAAGCGCGGGCTTTCCATGCCAACAGCCTAACCAACAACGAAGGAGAACCGATGAACGACAGCAAAAGCTCTAGGCTGATTCCGGGACAGCCAATCTACAAACGATCAAAGCCATCTCCAACGCAGGCGATCTTGGCGGTGCCGCCCAGCCCGGCGATCAAACCGGCGGCACCTGAGACTGCGGCTCGCAGCAAGCCTTCGGGACACTCCGCACCTGTAAACGGATTCGGCAGCGAACGGGCATACCTGCTAAAACACTCAGCGGCCAGGACCCCTATGGTTGTCGCGCTCAGGTCCGGCACGGTGATCCGGGGAAGGCTCGCTTGGGTTGATACATACTCAATCAAAATCGAGCGTCAATGCCCCGAACCAAACGTGCTCGTGTTTAAGGGGGCTATCGATTACATCCACCGGGACGTGCGGCCCGCCTGACCGGCGACTATTTGAGACACAGGCGCGAACCGCCAATGATCGGGCGTCGCAAGCGTTTTCAGTCAGAAGGTTGGACGATTGGAGGGCCATCCACCGCAACCATTGACGCATTGACGGCGTTCGTCCCCGCATCAAGCTGTTCATCGGCGCACGAAGCGCGAATGTGGCACGATCATCGGGCGACGATAGCCGAGACAGAGCGCATGATGCGGCATCATGCCGAGCAATAGCCTCATAATCGCCGATAAAGCGCGAACCATGACAGAGACACAATAGGGCAGCATTGCGCGTTGTTCGGGTCTACACTGAAAGCAGAAATGGAAAACCCCGCTGGCAGGCGGGGCTTCGCTCAACAACACTGTTACTTTCGGCGATCTTGGCTCTGCGCGAATTATCGCATGGAGTGCTTCCAGATGGGCAACAATTCGTCTACTTCTTCAAAGACTATCCAGTCGGACTCGTTGCGCGTTGCTACCAGCCGCGTCTCTTCGATAGAAAACGATGAGTCTTCCACATCAAAATCTACAAAGCTGTGCATGACAAGCGGATTGGAAAGTCCGACTTGCGAGGCTTCCGCGTCGGCGCAGAAGATTCTTCCCATGAGCACGTCAACGGTTTTGCCCTCGACGATCAGCGTTACCTTGAGTGAGGTTTTAGAATTCTTCCACATTTCAAACT
This sequence comes from Acidobacteriota bacterium, assembly GCA_021846985.1. Classification (GTDB taxonomy): domain Bacteria; phylum Acidobacteriota; class Terriglobia; order Terriglobales; family Acidobacteriaceae; genus Telmatobacter. The sequence continues at coordinate 2,621 of JAJZVX010000006.1, forward strand.
TCTCGAACGCTTCCGAAGAAGAGGCCATTTATTTCTACTCCCTCTTTTTTCACCTGCGCGCCAAAGCGAAGGTTTTGATGCGGCAAGGCGATGGCAAATGCGATAGGGCATACATTGCGCTTCTGTCTGCGGCGTGCGGGATTGCGCTATGATAACGCGATAAAGGCGCCGCCATGCGTTCGTTGCGGTGACTTTGCAATCCTTGCAGGAAGCCCATAGCCTCACCAGCGGGCCTGTAGCGCGATTGGCGGGGTATTCTGCGGCAGTTCTACTTTCCGCCTGCAACGAAACCGGCTCCCACCCATCCAATCGCACGAACCGCGCCCCACCGGATAGAGAATTCAGAAATTCATTGACCCTCGATGAGACCGGGTGGGCCATCCGGTTGTCCGCTCAATGATGCGCATGTAGGCAGGCCGTTGTAGGGCGACTTCCCGCCATTCGTCTGCCAATTCCACGTCCGGCAGAGTTGACCTGTATATGAGTCGAGAGCCAAGTTTTGACGCATTCCTACCGGATAGACCTCCACGGTTTTGAAACGCTGCCGATCCGCAGGGGTGCTTTGCACCTTCTCAGATGGCACGGCAGCAGATGGCTGATTTTGACTCTGCGGCCGCGTCGCGTTACAGCCGACTAGGAACGGGACTATCGCCCCTACCACTCCCAGCAGCAAGGCTAACCGTCGCATTCCTTCTTTCAGATCCATGACGCTCCTATAGAGGCTAATCATCAATGTTCATTTTGTGCATCCGACATTGAGCTTATCGATCACTTGGCCGGTACGATATTCCAACCACCACAACGCGCGGCGATTATCCGGCATTCCGTTCAAGGAAACCCGCAGCCGCTCGCTTTCCCCCAACATCAGATTGAGATAGCTCCTGCTGTCGGGTGTCGTCACTGTGCCAATGAGCGGCACTTCCAAACGTGCCGCCTTGCCGTCGCGGTCCTCAATTGTAGCCATCGCAGATTGAGCGGTCGAGAAGTACTGCTTTTCTGTTTCGCTCATTGTGCTCTCGGCCTTCGCCACTCCAGCATCATCTTTTTGGTCTATTGCAGCAAACGCTTCCCCAAGGGCCTTTTGTGCATGGAGGTCGTCAGCTACATTAGGGAAATCAGCCATAGAGGGGATTGAAGGCTCTCGCGGATCACCGAAGAACGCCATCAGTGTCAATGTTGCGCCTTGAGCCTTCGTTGCGATGGCAGCGTTCCGAGGAGTCATGTTTTGAATGTCCGGCAGAACCCCGCGCTTGCGAACCTCCCGAAGTGTAGCGGCGTCTTCAATGAGCTTGGCTGGCAATCGAACAACGCATGGCTGTCGATAAGTTTGCGTTCTGGATTCGCGGCGGTCCTGAGCGGGTGAATGTGGAAGGTTCGCCCCTCGGCACCCACCGAGTATCGCCCCGACAACTCCCAAAAGCAGCGCCAGCCGTCGCGTTCCTTCTTTGAGATTCATTGGCGATCCTTTTCTCGAATTCTGTCCAATGTCTCGCGGTCTCGAATTTCACGCTCCACTGTATTCAGGTGCTGCAAACCAGCCTGAATGCCCCTTAGCTCGGGGAAAATCTCTTGTATTATTTCCCGTGAATCGGGGTCTGTCTCGTTCATATGAGCATTGTTTGAATTCAGTTTTTTCTCAATCGCGGTGAGCCTCTCCAGCAATTCCGCGTGGGCTTCCTTTGACGCATTCATTGCCTCTTCAATCGCGGACACCTTGCCGTCAATCTCCTTCGCGCGGATGCGAAATTCGAAATAGAACGGGGAAAACAGCCAATACACAAAGCCGAACCCGACAAGCCATATAAGGTCTTTCCCGAATGAAGCGAGGCTTACGCCCGAAATCCACGCACCCACACCGGCAATCGCGGCGAAGAGTACAAGGACAAAAATCAGGACGGGAGTTGCCCTCTCCTCTTTTACGGCTCGATCAATTTCGTCGTCTTTTTCCCTCTGGAAGCGCAAAGCCACTTCGCCCCTCCCCCGTCAACTCTGCTCAGCTTTCCATTTACGCGCCATATAGGTCCGCACAGTTCCGATCCAGTAAAGGAACGATGTAGCCAGAGCAACCAGGATGGTCACGTTCTTTAGAATCCTGAATACTTCCGACCACATATCCTCATCGCCGCTCCTTGATGCCTCATCGAGGTAGGACATGCCGCCAAGGATGGCGAGGGCCGCCGATATCACACCAAACCACAAAAGGGCTTGCAGACCGTACAATGCTAGTCTTGTCAGCTTCTGCCGAGTCATTTCTAACCCTTTCTGGCGGTAAAGAGAGGATTCTACGATCAGTGAAACGCCAGCCAATCAAGGCGTCAATCCCTCGAAGGCGTAGGGGCGATAGAAAGGTAACAAGGCACCGGCTCCCCCGCTTGGCGGGTTTGGCGTATCCAGTTATCGGGGGCGGATTAGAGCCTTTTTGTCCCTTCGGCTTTCCTTGCGTGGCCGGTCCCAATACGGACTCTTACACTTCCCGCAGCGCAGCGGCCTGCCTTCGCCCCGATAACACCACGGCTGCCCGCACCGCTTGCATTGCTTGATCTCCATGTGAACAGTATGCACTCAAAGTATGCACGTTTGGTGGACACCGTTTTGAGCGATGCCGCGATTGACCGCAGCGGAGAGGAAAGCGCGTCATAGCCGCAGCGCCACCCGTTGCCGGACAAGTTAAACGATCTCCCGCAGTCCCGCCTTTACCAGTGCGGCCAAACCCAGGATCGTCCCAGTAGCTCGGCCAGGATGAGAACCGTTGCGGTAGGCTCACGCTTGCCCGCCAGCCATTGGCTCACCGCTGCATGGGACACCCCCAGGCTCGCGGCAATCGCCGTCAAGCTATGCCCGGCATCGCGTCTCGATTGCAGGTACTCACGAAATTGCGCGGCAGTCAGCATCACTGGGGGAAGGATACCCTAGCGCCAGAAGGACTGTAACGTGGTTGCAGCGCGGTTAGGGGGTAATGGAGCGTATCGCATTCCCTGGACAGAAGTGGAGAGAGCTAATCTGAATGGATGTACAAACTGAAAATCACAGGGGCGCTTTAGTATATGCTCTTGTGCGTTTCGCCGCCGGTTCGCCAGATTAGTGCAATATTGCACTAACCCGCAGAGTCCCTTACCGCGCCTGCTATGCCTCGCCCTCACCGTAGGGCAGGGGCTTGCAATCGCTCACAGGGGCTTGCTGCGCGATTGCGCCCCATCCTGCGTTACACCTGCTTTGCAGTACATGCGCTCTGAGGCGAACCATCGGCGAGCGGCGTCCGTTGTGTCGTTGTTTGTGTCGTAACCCGGTCATCCCTACCAGTGTCGGGCCGTTTCATTCGGTGTCACTGAGGCACACACAAAAGGCGGCGAACATGCGCGAAACCCGCATGAACACTGCCTCTCTGTGTCACTTGGTATTCTTCGGTTTCACTCTGTCAGAGTCCGGTTGCTGAATTCGCAACGAGGAGGCCAGCGGTTCGATCCCGCTCAGCTCCACCAAATTTCCCCTTGCATCCAATCGAGCCGGCCAATTGGGCCCATCGCGCTGCATGTGCGGGCCGCAGCGCCCATCCGCGACTGCCCTAGTTGAACAGGTCTTTCATCTTCTCCATGAGCGATGGGGAGGATGGCTTGTTGTCGACCGACATGGTTTCAGCCAGTTTGGCCACAAGCTCGCGCTGGGCGCGGGAGAGCTTGCGGGGGATCTCGACGAGAACTTGCACAATGAGATCGCCGCGCCCGCTCTCATTGAGGCGGGGAACGCCTTTGCCGCGTACACGCAACCGCTTTCCGTTCTGGGTGCCCTCGGGAATCTTGATGATGACTTCGCCATCGATGGCGGGGATGCTGACCTCGGCGCCGAGGGCGGCCTGGGGAAAGCTGATGGGAATGACGCAGTGCAGGTCGCTGCCGTCGCGCTCGAAAAAGTCGTGAGGCTGGATGGAGAGGACGACGTAGAGATCGCCGCGCGGGCCGCCGTTGCGGCCGGCATCGCCCTCGCCGCCATAGCGGATGCGGGTGCCGTTTTCGACGCCGGGAGGCACTTTGACGTTGAGCTTGAGTTCCTTGGTCACACGGGTTTCGCCGCGGCAAGTGGAGCAAGGGTCGCCGATGACCTGGCCGGTGCCGCCGCAGGCGCCGCAGGTGCGGGCGACGCTGAAGAAACCCTGCTGATAGCGGACCTGACCGCGACCCTGGCACTGACCGCAGACAGTGGGACCACGGCCGGAGGCGCTGCCGCGGCCGTTGCAGGCAGCGCAGACTTCCAGGCGGCGGATCTTGATTTCCGTTTCCGTGCCGAAGATGGCAGCCTCGAACGCGACGGTCAAATCAAAGCGGAGATCGTCGCCCCGCTGCTGGCGGGAGCCGCGCGGAGAGCCGCCGCCCATGTTGAACATTTCGCCGAAGAGGTCGCCGAAGATGTCGCCGATATCGACGCCGCCGGCAAAGGGAGAGCCGTTGAAGCCGGGGCCGGGGCCGCCGACGCCGGCGTGTCCATAGCGGTCGTAAGCGGCGCGCTTATCGGGATCGCTGAGCACCTGATAGGCCTCGCTGGCCTGCTTGAACTTTTCCTCGGCGGCGTGGTTGCCGGGATTGCGGTCGGGGTGGTACTTCATCGCCTGCTTGCGATAGGCGCTTTTCAGCTCCTGATCGGAGACGTCGCGCGCAACCCCAAGAACTTCGTAATAGTCTGCTTTGCTCACAGTAGAATTCGAACCCATATGCATTAGAAATCATGCGCCCGTCTGTTTGGGGTTGGAAGCGACGCGCACCAGGGCGGGGCGCAGAAGGCGCTCGCGAAGTCGATAGCCGCGGCGAACTTCCTCGGCCACATGCTGGTCGGGCAGGTCAACACGCTCGACGGTGCCCATGGCCTCGTGGACGCGGGGATCGAAGGCCTCGCCGACGGCGGGAACCGGATGAACCTTCAACTGACGCAGAATGTCGTCCATCTGCTTGACGATGAGCTCGACGCCGGCGCGCAACTGCTCGATCGTTCCGGCGGCCTTGAGGGCAAGCTCGAAGTTGTCGAGCACGGGAAGAAATTGCTCGACGACGGAGCCGGTGGCGTAGTCGCGGAACTCGGCCCGCTCGCGCTCGGCGCGCCTGCGGGCATTCTCAAACTCGGCCTGCAGGCGGGCAAGGCGATCGAGAAGCTGGTCGCGTTCGGCGCGGAGCTGCTCGTACTCCTCGCGGCTGACGGGCGCGGGGACGTCGGCGGGCGGCTCCGCCGATGAGGGTTCGGCAGAAGACGGCTCGGGCGCGGCTTGCTGGCCGGCCGCCGCAACCGCGGATTCATCGGCGGCAGCAGCAGCGAGTTCCTTTTCCTGTTCCGGCATCGTTCTCTTTCTTCTCCAGATATTTTTGACTTTGGCAGACATCATCGGGCTCCGCGACTGAGATCTTCAGCCGCCTTGCAGCCGGCGCGAGAGGCAAAACATGGGCGGCGCATCAGTCGGGCGGCACCTCCAGAATGCGCTCGGACAGGCCGGCGATAAACCGGACGGCCTGAATCATCTCCTGATACTGGATGCGGGTAGGCGCGATTACGGCGACGGTGCCGAGGCTGGCTCCGCCCAGGCGGGCAGGGGCGCCAATGAGCACCAGATCCTGCATGGCCTGGGACGCCTCGTCCATGCCGGTCAGGTTGGGGCCCACGACCACACGAACTTCCTGCTGGCGGCCATCGACGTAGGCGGTGAGCAACTCAACAAGGCGCTGCTTGGCTTCGAGAGCCTGCAGCATCCGGCGTAGGCGTTCGCGGTCCTGCTCGGCATTGATGAGGTTGGCCATGCCGTCCACATAGAGAGCCGTGCTGGCCTCGGCGCCAGTCAACGCGCCCTTGCGGCAAAGCTCGTCTACGGAGGCCAGCAACTGGCGGTAGGCCTCGCGCTCGACATCCACACGGCGGGCGACCTCGGCGCGGACGCGGTCGATGGTCCAGCCGCGGAAGTTGTCATTGAGATAGCGGGCGGCGGTCTCCAGCTCGACAAGGCTTAGGTCGCGGTCGAGGGTGAGCACGCGGTCCTGCACGGCGCCAGCCTGGGTGATGAGGACAGCCAGCACGCGCCCCTGGGCCAAGCGCGAAAAATGGATGTGTTCGAGAATCTGACCGGCAGTGGAGCTGGCCAGGGCTACGCCAAGACCGTGGGAGATGAAGGCCAGAACGTGGGCCGTGCGCTCGAGATACTCATTGGAACTGGCCACGCCGCTGAAACTGGTTTCAATCTGGCCGCGGCGCAGGTCGCTGAGCGCGACGGCCGCGCGCAAGGAGGCGGCGGAGTCGAGCGGGACCGCGTGGGTGAGCTGCTCGACGTAATAGCGGAAGCCGGCGGCGGTGGGAACCCGCCCGGCCGAGGTGTGGGGCTGTTCCAGCAGGCCCGCCTCGCCCAGAGCCGCCATCACGTTGCGCAGCGTGGCGGCGCTCAGCCCCTCCCGGTTGGCCAGCGCGCGGGCCAGCGCCTGCGAGGCCACGGGTTCGCCGGTGGCGATATACAACTCGATGATGGCGGTAAGCACCAGCCGCTCGCGCGGACTGACGCGCACATCGGGCATCTGCCTCGCTCTCCTTCGGCCGCGGCCTGCGGGCTGTGCACCTGTTGAGATGCGGGGGGTGCGGGCCGGTTACATCCATTCGGATAACTCTTCTTTTAGCATGAAGTTAAGCAAGAAACTGAGCCAAGTTATCCCACCTAAAGGATAGTAGGTTGAGTATCTTGCTGTCAAGGTTTGGCGGCTCGGGTTTGGCGGCTCGGGAGGCAGCGGCCTGCCCTGTGGAGGGTGGAAGAGGAAGGGCCGCCGGGCGGTGGCGCCCGGCGGGGGTGATCAGTCGCTGGTGGCGCTGGCACCGGCCAGGCGCAGATCCTTGACGTCGCGCATGGGGGGCTGGCCGAAGAGGCGGCTGTACTCGCGATTGAACTGGCTGGCGCTCTCGTAGCCGACCTCGAAGGCGGCGCTGGCGGCATCGAGGCCACCGGTCATCATGCGCATGCGGGCGGCGTGCAGGCGCAGACGCTTCTGGTATTGCAGCGGACTCATGGAGGTGAGGGAGCGGAAGTGGTGGTGGAGGGTGGAGACGCCCATCTGGGCCACGCCGGCCAGTTCCTCGACGCGCAGGGGCCTGGTGAAGTTGGCGCGCAGCCAAGCTACGGCGCGGGCGGTGCGGTTGCCCTGGTCGCCGAGCGTGGCGATGGAGCGCAGGTGGCGGCCGAGCGGTCCGCGAAGGACGCGGTAAAGGATCTCGCGATGGAGCAGGCTGCCCATGAAGGGAATATCGCGGGGGGTGTCGAGAAGGTCGAGCAGGCGCCGGCAAGCGCCGAGCAGCTCGGCGGTAGTGAGGCCGACGGCCATGCCACGGGCCACCGAGGGCGGCGCGGGAGCCAGGAACTCGTCCTGGCTGAGGATTTCGCGGACCATGGGCATGTCGAGGGCGAGGATCATGCCGGTGATGGGCTCTGCGCGGGAGGCTTTTGTGACCTGGCTGACGACGGGCAGATCGACGGAGGTGAGCAGGTAGTTGGACCCGTTGCAGAAGTGGGTCGTGCCGCCCACGTCGATTTTCTTCTCGCCTTGTAGAAAGACGACCAGCTCCGGCCGGTAGTTGACGCACATGCAGGGAGAGGGCTGGCTGCGGCGGTAGAGAGCGAGCCCGGGAATGGCGGTGTCGAGCGTGCCGTCGTCGTGGATGCGCTCCAGGACGCGGCGGACCAGTTCGGCGCGCAGGGCAACGGTTTCCGGCTCCACGCGGGGAGCGGTTTTTGCCTTTGCCATGGGGAATTCTCCTTTCCATCGAGGCTACCGCGAAAGGGGGGTGATTGTGCATAAAAATGCCTCTTTCGACAGGATCAGGCAATCAATCGGAAGGATCTGGATACCGCGCCGAGGCGGTTGTTGCGTAGTCTCAGGATGGGGCGGACGGAGAGTTCGCGCCATGCCCAAAACCACCACCAGGCAGACAGGCGCACACGCGCAAGGAGCGCAGGCCGCCGTTCAGCCATAGCCACAAGAGCCAGGAGAATCATCCATGTACAACGCCCGAGCCTATGCAGCCGGCAGCGCCACGGCGCGGCTGGCGTCGACCACCATCGCACGGCGCACACCGACGGAAACCGACGTTCAAATTGAAGTGCTGTATTGCGGCGTGTGCCACTCCGACCTGCACCAGGTGCGGAACGAGTGGAGCAGCGTGATGCCGACGGTGTATCCGTGCGTGCCGGGACACGAGATTCTGGGACGCGTGACCAGGGTGGGCGCGGGGGTGAAGAAGTTCAAGGCCGGGGATCTGGCGGCGGTGGGCTGCCTGGTGGACTCGGACGGCACCTGCCCGGAGTGCAAGGCGGGACTGGAGCAGTTTTGCCACAACGCAACGCTGACCTATAACGCGCCGGACAAACACACGGGCGGCGTGACCTATGGCGGCTACTCGGAGAGCGTAGTGGTGGAGGAGCGCTTTGTGCTGCGGGTTCCGGAGCACCTGAATCCGGCCGGAGCGGCGCCGCTGCTGTGCGCGGGAATCACCACCTACTCGCCGATGCGCCACTGGGAGGTGGGCAAGGGCAAGAAAGTGGGCGTGGTGGGACTGGGCGGACTGGGCCACATGGGGGTGAAGTTTGCCCACGCGCTGGGCGCGCACGTGGTGGTGTTCACCACTTCGCCGGCCAAGAAGGAAGACGCGCTGCGGCTGGGAGCGGACGAGGTGGTGATTTCGCGCCACGCCGGCGAGATGGCGCGGCATGCGGGGAGCTTCGACTTCATTCTCGACGCGGTTTCGGCCCATCACGATGTGAACGCGTACATCAACCTGCTGCGGCGCGACGGAAACCTGACCCTGGTGGGCGCACCGGAGACGCCGCTGGCGGTGCCGGCCTTCGGACTGATCATGGGACGGCGCAGCCTTTCCGGATCGCCGATTGGCGGGATCGCCGAGACGCAGGAGATGCTGGACTTCTGCGGCATGCACAACATCACGGCAGATGTCGAGGTGATTCCCATCCAGAAGATCAACGAGGCCTACGAGAGGATGCTGAAGCAGGATGTGAAGTACCGCTTCTCGATCGATATGGCCTCGCTGAAGGCAGAGTAACCGCAGAGGAGAATACGGCGGCGGACGCCATTCCCAGTTTCACATGAAGCTGGTGGGCCGTTGATGAAGGTCCGCAGGAGTGGAGCCATGAGAGCCATGCGTTTTCTCGCGCTTGCCACGGCGGTGGGCATCGGTGGATGGGCGCACGCCGCGCACGCACAACACCCGGCGGCCGGCCGCGAACGGCTGACTGGCGCCTGGCATCTGGTCTCGCTCGGCGAAACCAACCCGAAGGGGAGACTGGAGACTGTCGCCGGCCTCAAGGGCGCGCTGATTTACACGCGAGACGGGCACATGTCCGTGCAGATCCAGTATCCGGACGCAAGCGTGAGCAACGCATACGTGCTGCACGGGTACGAGGCTTCGTTCGGCACCTATGACGTGGACCCGGCGGCCCATACCGTAACGCATCATGTGGAGGGCTCGATCACGCGCGGACTCGTGGGCAAGACGCTCGTCCGCGCCTATCGGCTCTCCGGCCGGCGGCTCATCATCCGCTCCACACGGCCCGAGGAACACTGGCAGGTGACGTGGGAGCGAGACGAAGCGCACGCAAACGGCACGAACTGAGCAAGGGAAGAAAATGGGAGCAAGCGGACAATCCATAAGAACCCTGGCGCGCCTTGCGGTTCTTCTTACTGCGGCCTTGTGCGCGCGCGCCCAAAGCCTTTCCGGCGCGGCGAACCTTTCCCGCACGCCTGCTCCGGCACGCTCCATGGAGGACCTGAATTACCTGGGCGGGGACGCCGTGATGCCCCCGCTTGCAGAGAGCAATATCGACATTCACTCTGGCTTTCGCCGGGCGCTGTTGCGCAAGGGCATGGCCTTGCGTGTGATCTCGCAGCTCCAGTACGCTCAGAACACCCTCGCCGCTCCTGTCCCGGCCGACGAGCAAGTGTACGTGGGGCAGCGCGCCTTCACCAGCGCCATGGTGCAGCCGATCTTTACCGCCGACCTGCGCCAGTTGCACTTGACGCACGCACAGCTCTACGCGGGCAGCGTGTGGAACTGGGCCAGTTGGGAGCCCGCCAACCCCAAGGCATTGCAGTTGTGGGATCTTTACCTTTATAAGGAGTTCGGACAGGACCGCGTGGAGGTGAAGGCCGGTTACACCTCGAACGGGCTTGACTTCGTGGGTCTGTTCGTGGGGGGATCGACCGCGTCGGGCGCGCAGGGCGTCTATGCGGTGTTGCCCTACGAGATTGGCATGTCCTACTTTCCTCTGACCACGCCCGGCATCAACGTTCGCATCAACGGGCCGGAGCATATCTACATCAAGTCCGGCTTGCAGCGCAGCATCGACCCGGCCGGCGGACCCACCGAGGTCCAGCGCAATCATACCGGCTTCCGCTTCGATCCGAAGGGCGACAAGCTTCTGGCGCTGGAAGAGGTTGGCTACCAGCGCGCAGCCGCCGCCCATACGCGCCAGATGTGGCTTCGCGCCGGGTACATGCACAACAGCACGCCCTACGTAAGTTTCATCGACGGCAACAAGGCGTCCGGCAACCAGGGCGCCTATGCGCTCGCAGACTATCAACTGCGCCAGCCCTCGCCGTTGCAACCGGCGCATGGGCTTTACCTCGGCGGCTCGTTTATCAACGCCTCGGCGCGCTTTAACGCGTACGATCTCTACTATGAAGCGCGCCTTTACCAGATGGCGCCCTTCCGGCGGCGGCCAAGTGACCAAATTTCCCTGGTGGCCTCGTATACGGGCCACAGCCGCTACCTGACGGATGCGCTCGCGGCGCAGGGCAAGACAGTGTGGCGCCACGGCGCATCGCTGACCGGCAGCTACATGCTGCACACGCACAAGGGGCAGTTCGCCAGCCTCGGCCTGAGCTACTTTCGCGGCCCCGCCGTGACGCCGCGCGTAGACGACACGCTCACGTTCGCGGCAAGTTACCTCTTGTTCTTTTAATCGACTTTCACAACGAACCGGCGCAATGCGCCAAGGAGCACGCGATGCAAACACGCAAACTGGGAAAAGGCAATCTGGAAGTTTCAGCGCTGGGGCTGGGGTGCATGGGCATGAGCTTCAGTTATGGGCCGCCGGCGGACAAAAAGGAGATGATCGCGCTGATCCGCAAGGCGGTGGAACTGGGCGTGACGTTCTTCGATACGGCGGAGGTGTATGGGCCGTATACCAACGAGGCGCTGCTGGGCGAGGCGCTGGAGCCGGTGCGAGACCGGGTGGCGATTGCCACCAAGTTCGGATTCAATCTGAATCCGGACGGGAGCCCGGGCTGGCAGGGGCTGAACAGCCGTCCAGAGCGCATCAAGGCGGTGGCGGATGCCTCGCTGAAGCGGCTGCGGACGGATGTGATCGACCTCTTCTATCAGCATCGCGTGGACCCGGAGGTGCCGATTGAGGATGTGGCCGGGGCGGTGAAGGAGCTGATCGCAGCGGGCAAGGTGAAGCACTTCGGGCTCTCGGAGGCGGGGGTGCAGACGATCCGGCGCGCGCATGCGGTGCAGCCGGTGGCGGCGCTGCAGAGCGAGTACTCGCTGTGGTGGCGCAAGCCGGAGGCAGAGGTGATTCCGACGCTGGAAGAGCTGGGCATCGGGCTGGTGCCGTATAGCCCGCTGGGCAAGGGTTTCCTGACCGGCAAGATCGACGAAAACACATCCTTTGACAAGACCGACTTTCGCACCACGCTGCCGCGGTTTACACCGGAGGCGCGCAAGGCCAACCAGGCGATGGTGGATCTGCTGGGCGCGATGGCGAAGCAGAAGAACGCGACGCCGGCGCAGATGGCGCTGGCCTGGCTGCTGAAGCAGAAGCCGTGGATTGTGCCGATTCCGGGAACGACCAAGCTGCACCGGCTGGAAGAAAATGTGGGCGCGGCGGCGCTTGAACTGACGACCGAGGATCTGAGGCAGATCGAAGAGGCCGCGGCAAAGATCGCTCTGCAGGGTGACCGCTATCCGGAGCACATCGAGAAGATGACCGGACGCTAAGGAACTATGATCCCGTATCAACGCTCCCATGGAAAGGAGAACGCATGGAGAAGCAGATGTTCGCCGCACATTCCTGAAGACGAGCGCCGCCGCGCTGGGCGCGGTGGCCACCTTCGAGCCCGGGGCGCGGACGGCGTGGCACACGCATCCGCTGGGTCAGACGCTGCTGGTGACAGCGGGCTGCGGGCGCGCACAGCGCTGGGGCGGACCGGTGGAGGAGATTCGGCCGGGCGACGTGGTGCAATTTGCGCCGGGCGAGAAGCACTGGCACGGCGCCGCGCCCACCACGGCCATGACGCACATCGCCCTGCAGGAAAAGCTGGAGGGCATATCGGTGGAGTGGCTGGAAAAGGTAAGCGAGGCGCAGTATCAGGGCGCATGAAGCGTGCGGCGGCTCCTGGAGAAGCCGCGGAAGGGATTTCCGCGCACATGCATCGCGATCTGCAGGCGGACGCGCCGCCGGTTGCGCAAAGCCGCGCGAGGCGGCAAGCCGATGCGGATGTCCCATGCCGAGGGCATCGTTCTCCCCATCGCATCGCGCGTGACGCGTGTGAAGGCAAACAGCAGCCGGGACCGCGTCCCACGCCGGGGCGATACACGAAGCGGATCAAGCGCATCTAAACCTGCGAGGCGTTCGCGGCTTTCCCCTTTTTTTCGCCAGCGGGCGTCCAAATCCAGGAGGTTCCCCCATGTTCCGTCGAGATCTATTGCCGCGCTTGTTACTTTTGCCGGCGCTCGCAGTGTTTGCCGCCGTGCTGACAGGCTGCGCGTCCAGCCAGCAAAGAGCCATCGATCGGGCCAAGGCGCAGGCCGCCCAAACCGGCCAGCCGCAGCAGGTGGTTTCCGTCGACAAGAACGGAACCACCACGACCACCATCGTGCAGCCTCCCGCGCCGGGGCAAAAAGACGAGGCAGTGACGACCACGGTGACGCCGCACCAGGCGGGGACTCCCGTTCCGCCGCCCACGGCGCCGAAGGTCATCCCTCTGCCGCCGCAGCCTGTCACAGTAACCATTCCCGCCGGTTCGACGCTCGCCGTGCGCATTGACCAGCGGCTGAGCACGCGGGAGAACCGCGCCGGCGACCGCTTCACTGGCGAGGTGGTGGAGCCGATCATGGCTTCCGACTCGAGCGTTCTGGTGCCCGGAGGAGCGCCGGTGGAAGGCGTGGTGACCATCGCCCGCCAGCGCGGGCGATTTCGCGGCCGGTCGGCGCTGGGCGTGCGGCTGACCTCGATCACCCTGCGGGGCAAGCGCTGCGCACTCGATACGAGCGCCGTGGACCGCAGCCAGAAAGGCAAAGGCAAGCGCTCCGTGGCGCTGATCGGCGGCGGATCGGGGCTGGGCATGCTGGTGGGCGGACTGGCGTCGGGCGGAACGGGTCTGGTGCTGGGCGGTCTTCTGGGCGGCGGCGCGGGCACGGCGGCGGCGGGTCTGACGGGCAACCGGGCCACCGTGATTCCGGCCGAGACGGTGCTGCAATTCCGGCTGGAGAATGACCTCACCGTACGGGAAATCCCCGGCCAGGGACGCTCCTGAGGGCCATGCCGCCAAGGGAAAAAAGACGCGCGAAATGAAGAAGCGGGCTGACCGTCGTGGGAGTGGAAGATAATCCCAAAGCTGCCAGCCCGCTGGACCCTGGACCGGGTCTAGGTGGTAAGGTTAGTTTAGGCGTGTTGTCTGGAATTGCAAGTTCTTTTTTGGTCCCAATCCCATTTTCGTGATCTGAGTCACAGCGCCTTGTAGCAAAGCTCTCGTTTTATTGACTTGACCGTCTACCCCTGATACAAGAAAATGTTCCGCCTGCGAAAATGCACGATGCAAAGCAGGCCGGCCAATCTTGTCACTCGGACCAGCGGAACAGCATGGATATCATCTTCCAACAACTCGGAAATCTTCTGCTTGGGGCGCTGCCCACGGCCATCCTGTTCATCGTCCTGGTGACGGCTTACCAGGTGCTGGTTCAGGGACCGCTGACGGCGACGCTGCAAGCGCGCCGCGCGCGGACGGAAGGCGCGGTTGAAGAAGCCCACAAGGCCATTGCTCTGGCCGAGGCTCAAACCGCCGCATACGCGGAAAAGCTCCGCCAGGCGCGCGCCGCAGTTTTCCGGTCCCGCGAACAGCGGGTAAAGCAGTGGAACGCGGAACGCGATGCCGCCCTGGAGGCGGCCCGGGCCGCGGCGCAGGTCAAGGTTCGCGCGGCGCGCTCCGAGCTGGAGGCCGAAGCCGAGACGGCGCGCGGGGCGATCGAAGCATCCGCAGCCGATCTGGCCAAGCAGGTAGTCCGGGCCGTTCTGCCGCAGGCTGCCGGGGGTACCCGTTGAAAGATACGATACTGCGTTTGCGTCACTTCTCCCAGGTTTTCCGCATATGGTTTCCGGCCGTGCTGGCCGCGGCCATGGTACTGGCTGCGGGGCGCGCTTCGGCCCAGCCGGCGGCCGCGGCATCAAACGCCGCCGCGGTCCAGGCTCAACCGGCCTCCGGGGCGGCGGCCCAGCCGGCGGCTCCCAAGTCGGAAGAGGAAGAGCTGAACGTCTATCGGCACGCTCCCATCGTGCGGACGCTGGCCCGGATGCTGCACCTGAAGGTCGAGCCGACGGCGCGCATCTTCGAAGGCATCAACTTTGCGGTGCTGGCGCTCTGCATTGTCATTCCTCTGGTTCGCTTCTTCCCCAAGGTGATACGCAAGCGCACCGAGACGCTGCGGCACGATCTGGATGCGGCGCGGAAGATGACGGAGGAAGCGCGGACGCGGCTGAGCGCGATCGAAGCCCAACTGAGCGGGCTGGACGCGGAGACGGAGAAGTTCCGCGCCGAGGTGGAGCAGGAGATGGGCCACGACGAGGCGCGCATCAAGGCCTCTCTCGAAGTGGAGAGCGCGCGCATTCTGGCCGCCGCCGAGCAGGAAATCGGCGCGGCAGCGGCCCAGGCCCGCCGCAGTCTGGAGCGCTTCGCCGCCGATCTTGCCATCGAGCAGGCGGCGCGGCAGATGGTGCTGACCCCCGAAACCGACCACGCCCTCATTGCCGAGTTCACCGCCGGGCTGGGCCTCAACGGATCGACAAAGGGAGGGCAGAACTAGATGGCCGCCCTGGTTTCCCGCTACGCGCGCGCCTTTGCCGACGTGGTCTCCGCTGCGGGACTGCATGCGGCGACGATCGAAGCGCAGATGAACGATTTCCAGGCCACATGGGAGGCGAGCGCCGAACTGCGCTCGCTGCTGGTCAATCCCGCCGTGGCCGCCACGCGGAAGATTGAGATTCTCGACCAATTGAACACCCGGATGGGCTTGGCGAAGGAGCTGCGCAATCTGCTTGCGGTGCTGATCCGCAATGATCGCATTGCGCAGACCGGGGAAGTCTTCGAGGCTTACAGGCGGGAACAGCAGGAACGCATGGGCATCCGCCAGGCCGAGGTGACCACGGCGCGCGCACTGGACGAGAACGACCGCGAGGCCCTGGTGGCCGGCGCGGGCAAGCTGGCCGGGGGGCGCGTGGAAGCGACGTTTAAACTCGATCCGTCGATTCTGGGCGGCGCGGTGGTGCGCATCGGCTCGACGGTCTATGACGGCTCGGTGCGCGGCCGCCTGGAACGGCTGAAAGAGGCGCTGGTGTCGGGCTGAACCGCACCGGGGCCAGATGGCAGGCTGGCGCAGACAGCAAGATTTGAGATTTTTTGAACCGGGAGGGCATCGAGGCGCAGACGGCAGGCAAGGCAGCCAACGCCGGACTGAACCGCGAATCCCGACCCCTGAGGAAAGAAATGGCGCAGATCAAGGCAGACGAGATTACCCAGATTCTTCGCGAACAGATCGCGAACTACGACTCGAAGGTCCAGGTTGACGAAGTCGGGACCATCACCTCTCTGGGCGACGGGATTGCCCGGCTCCACGGCCTCGACAAGGTGATGGCCGGCGAGCTGCTCAGCTTTCCGCACGACATTGCGGGCCTGGCGCTCTCGCTGGAGGAAGATCAAGTGGGCGCCGTGATTCTGGGCGACTACACCGAACTGAGCGAGGGCGAAGAGGTGAAGCGCACGGGGCGCATTCTGAGCGTGCCGGTGGGCGAGGCCATGATTGGCCGCGTGGTGAACGCGCTCGGACAGCCCATCGATGACAAGGGCCCCATCGCCAGCGCGGAGTATCTGCCCGTGGAGCGTCTGGCCCCTGGCATCATCGACCGGCAGCCCGTACGCGAGCCCATGGCGACCGGCCTGAAGGCTATCGATGCCATGATTCCGATTGGCCGCGGCCAGCGCGAGCTGATCATCGGCGACCGCCAGACGGGCAAAACCGCGGTGCTGCTCGACACCATTATCAACAACGCCAAGAACGACCTGATCTGCATCTACTGCGCCATCGGGCAGAAGCGCAGCTCGATAGCGCAGGTAGTGCAGACGCTGACCGAAGCCGGCGCCATGGGCCACACCATCGTGGTGGCCGCCTCGGCCTCGGAGCCGGCGCCGATGCTGTATCTGGCGCCCTACGCGGCCACCGCCATGGGCGAGTACTTCCGCGACAACGGCAAGCACGCGCTGGTGATGTACGACGATCTTTCCAAGCACGCCATGGCCTACCGGGAAATCTCGCTGCTGCTCCGCCGTCCGCCGGGCCGCGAAGCGTATCCCGGCGATGTGTTTTATCTTCACTCGCGTCTGCTGGAGCGCTCTTCGAAGATGAGCGACGAGAAGGGCGGGGGATCGCTGACGGCGCTGCCGGTGATCGAGACCCAGGCGGGGGACGTTTCCGCCTACATTCCGACCAACGTGATCTCCATCACGGACGGGCAGATTTTTCTGGAGACCGACCTGTTCAACTCCGGCATCCGGCCAGCCGTCAACGTGGGCCTTTCGGTCTCCCGCGTGGGATTCTCGGCGGCCATCAAGGCGGTGAAGCAGGTGGGCGCCACCCTGAAGCTGGATCTGGCCCAGTACCGCGAGCTGGCTGCCTTTGCGCAGTTCGGCTCGGACCTGGACCCGCTGACCCAGAAGCAGCTCAACCGCGGCCAACGCCTGACGGAACTGCTGAAGCAGCCGCAGTTCCGTCCCCTCACCTGGCAGCAGCAGGTGGTGGTGCTCTTTGCCGGCACGCAGGGCTATCTGGACGATCTGCAGGTGGCCGATATCCGCGCCTACGAGGACGGGCTGCACAAGTTTTTCGCCAACGCGCAGCAGGCATTGATGGGCGATCTGACGCAGAAGAAGCAGTTCGACGACGATCTGCGCAACCGGCTCCACGCCGCGCTGAAGGAATACTCGGCCAGCTTCAAGGCGGAATTGGCGGCGGCAACTGTGTAAGACGGTTCGTCGTTCATCGTTCATTGTTCGCAGCCTCAAGGCGAACTGCAGAATCGGTGGAAAGCAATGAACCGAGAACTTTTGAACCGAGAACTTTTGAACTGAGAACCGACCATGGCAAACGTCCTAGACTTACGGCGCCGTATCCGCAGCGTGAAGAACATGCGGCAGATCACCAAGGCCATGAAGATGGTCTCGGCGGCCAAACTGCGCCGCGCCCAGGAGCGGGCCCTGGCGGCGCGGCCCTACGCGCGCATGATCGCCAGCGTGCTGGAGTCGCTGACCCGGCGCGTGGATATTGTGGACCCGGTGAGCGGTAACGTGCGCCATCCGCTCTTTCTCACCCGGCCGGAAAAGCGCGTTCTGCTGCTCATCGTCTCCGGCGACAAGGGCTTTGCCGGCGCCTTCAACGCGAACATTCTCAAGACGGCCTTCCAGTTCATCGGCGCCCATCCGGACAAGGAGATCGACATCGAGGCGATCGGTCGCAAGGGACGCGACACGATGCGCCGCCGCTATCCGGTTGCCGCCTACTCCGAGACAGCCGAGGCGGGCCGCGCGCGGCTGCCGCGGCAACATGCCGTCGAGGTGGTGGGCGATCACCCGGGCATGCTGGGGAAGCTGGAGACCGGCCGTGTTCAGGATCTGGCCCACAGCGTTGTGGAACGCTACGTTGGCGAGGAGATCGACGCGGCCTACATCGTCTACAACGAGTTCAAATCGGTGATCTCGCAGCGGCTGGTGGTGGAGCGCATACTGCCTCTGATGAAGATCGGCATCCCGCAGATCGCCGGCACCCACGAGCCCACAGAGAAAGAGAAGGAACGCGCCGCCGAGGCCGCTCTCTCCGCCGGCATCCCCATCGAGCCCGCCGATACCGCCGAGGCCGAGGAGGAGGCCCGCAAGTTCGGCACCGCCCAGGTGGACTACATCTACGAGCAGCCCGCCGAGGAGCTTTTCGCCGGCCTGCTTCCGCAGTACATATTTTCGATGCTGTACCACGCCATGACCGAGTCAGTGGCCGCAGAGCACGCCGCCCGCATGACGGCCATGGATTCGGCCTCGAACAACGCCTCCGACATGATCGACTCGCTCACGCTCACGATGAACCGCGTGCGTCAGGCGGCCATCACCAAGGAGATTATCGAGATTGTGAGCGGCGCTGCGGCGCTGTAAGAAGCTGATCGCTAAAAGCTCTTTAACAAGAAGGCAAAACAAATGGCAGAAAATATCGGCAAAGTGATTCAGATCTCCGGTCCGGCGGTGGACGTGCAGTTCGAAGAAGCCACCATGCCGCCCATCTATCAGGCGCTGCGCGTCGTGAGCGAGGGCTTCACCGTGCCCACGCCCATCAGCGTGATTCTCGAGGTGCAGCAGCACCTGGGCGAGGGCCGCGTGCGCACCGTAGCCATGCAGGCCACCGACGGCATGGTGCGCGGCATGAAGGCCATCGATCTCGGCGGCCCCATCCGGGTGCCGGTGGGCAAGGAGACGCTGGGCCGCGTCATCAACGTGGTCGGCGAGCCGGTCGATAACCTTGGCCCGATCGGGGAAAAGACCCGCATGCCCATCCATCGCCCCGCGCCGCTCTTTGACGAGCAGTCCACGCAGGAGGAGATGTTCGAGACCGGCATCAAGGTCGTCGATCTGATCCAGCCGTTTTTGAAGGGCGGCAAGATCGGCCTGTTCGGCGGCGCTGGCGTGGGAAAGACCGTGGTAATCATGGAACTGATCAACAACGTGGCCAAGAACCACGGCGGCTTCTCGGTGTTTGGCGGGGTGGGCGAACGCACGCGCGAGGGCAACGACCTGTGGCGCGAGATGACGGAGTCCGGCGTGATCAAGCCCGGCGACTGGGCCAGCTCGAAGACCTCGCTGGTCTACGGCCAGATGACCGAGCCGCCCGGCGCCCGCCTGCGCGTGGCGCTGACGGCCCTGACGGTAGCGGAGTACTTCCGCGACGTGGAAGGCGCGGACACGCTGCTCTTCATCGACAACATCTTCCGCTTTACGCAGGCCGGCTCGGAGGTATCGACGCTGCTGGGCCGCATGCCTTCGGCGGTGGGCTACCAGCCCAACCTGGCCACCGAAATGGGCGAACTGCAGGAGAGGATCACCTCCACGAGCAAGGGCTCCGTCACCAGCGTGCAGGCCGTTTACGTGCCCGCCGACGACCTGACCGATCCGGCGCCGGCCACCACCTTTGCGCATCTCGATGCCACCACGGTGTTGAGCCGTCCGCTGTCGGAGTTGGGCATTTATCCGGCCGTGGATCCGCTGGCGTCCACGTCGCGCATTCTTACGGCGCGCGTGGTGGGCCAGGAGCACTACGACGTGGCCCAGGGCGTGAAGCGCATTCTGCAACGCTACAAGGATCTGCAGGACATCATCGCCATTCTGGGCATCGACGAACTTTCCGAAGAGGACAAACTGACCGTGGCCCGCGCGCGCAAGGTGCAGAAGTTCCTCTCGCAGCCCTTTCATGTGGCCGAGACCTTCACCGGCATCCCGGGCCGCTACGTGAAGATTGCCGACACGGTGCGCAGCTTCAAGGGCATCCTGGAAGGCAAGTACGACGACGTTCCCGAGCAGGCCTTCTACATGAAGGGCGCCATCGAGGAAGTGCTGGAAGAGGCGGAGAAGCTGAAAGCAACGGTGTAAACGCAGTTCGCGGTTTGCCGTTCGCAGCCTGGCGAACCCCGAACCGGGAACGATGAACGGAGAACGGACTCATGGCTGACGATGCAACCCAACTCCGCGTACGGCTGGTGACGCCCGAGCGCACTCTTTTTGAGCATGCCGCCGTCTCCGTCGAGCTGCCCTCGAAGTCGGGGTATCTCGAGGTGCTCTACGGCCATGCGCCGCTGGTGGCCGAACTAGGAGCCGGCGACGTGACCCTGCATTGCGGCGCCGAGGGCGACCAGCGCTACAACGTCAGCTGGGGCTTTGTGGAGGTGCTGCCCGACCGCGTGACCATTCTCGCCTCCGACGCGCTGAAGCCGGAGGAGATCGACGTGGCCCGCGCCGGGCAGCAACTCGACCGCGGCCTGGAGATGTGGAAGAAGGCGGGCGAAAGCGAAGAGGCGTACAACGAAGCGCTGCGCGTGATTGCCGAAGCCGAAGCCAAGATGGCGTCGGCGGCCGACAAACGCTAAACCGCATCGGCGGCCTCGGTTCTCCCTGACGGCTCCGCTCCTCGCGAGCGGGGCCGTTTTGCTCTCCGCCGCCTTGACAGATGCCGTGGAGCGCGTCACCGTCAAATCTGGAAGGGGAGCCTGGTTCGCATGTCACTGCCCGAACAAAGCGTCGCGCTGACCCAGGTGACGGAATGGAACGACGGCGCGGCGCGCTGCGTGGAAGACTCGCTAGCCGCCGAGGAGCCGCTCGAAATCCGTATTGGCTGCGTGCCGCTGACCGTAACCATGCGCACGCCGGGACACGACCTGGAGCTTGCCGCCGGGCTTCTGCTCACCGAAGGCATTGTCCAGTCTGCCGCGCAGATTGCGTCACTGCGCCTGGCCAGACCGGAGAAGGGCGCGCGGGCGAATCGCGTGGATGTAGAGCTGACCGGTCCCATCCCCAACCGCGACGATCTACAGCGCAACCTGCTCTCCACGGCGGCCTGCGGTCTTTGCGGCAAGGCTTCGATCGACGCCGTGCGGCGGCGCGATCTACCCCGGCCCGATCCTGCTTTTCGCATCGACCCGGAGCTGCTGTGCCGGCTGCCGGAGGTTCTGCGCGCCGGCCAGCCGGTTTTCAGCCGGACCGGCGGCCTGCATGCCGCGGCCCTCTTCGACGCGGCGGGCGCGCTTGTGGCCATCCGCGAGGATATTGGCCGCCACAACGCGGTGGACAAGGTTCTTGGCTGGGCGCTGCTGCAGAACCAGTTGCCTCTCGCGCGCCATGTCCTGCTGGTGAGCGGCCGCGGCGGCTTCGAAATTGTGCAGAAGGCGCTGGCCGCCGGCCTTCCGGTTCTGGCCTCGGTCTCGGCTCCTTCCAGCCTGGCTGTTCGGCTTGCGCGCGAGCTGGGCCTTACGCTGGTCGGCTTTCTCCGCGGGCGGCGGTTTGTTGTCTACTGCGGCGATTTCCGCTGCATCCCGGCGAACACATAGGCGGCGGCGCCGCGCGCCTGAAGCGCGGCACCAGCAGAGCTGCGGAACCGCGCGTTTTGCGGACTGCTGCGCGTACGCGCTTTACGATTATCGCTTCGTGGGAATACCATCAAAAAATAATGCGCGGAGGTCCGTAAGCCAATGTCTTCTTCATTGCGCCGCAATCCGTCACGCAGAAACTTCGACGAGATCACGGCGCGCAAGATCATTGAAGCCGCACTTGGCCACGAAGGACCGCTGCTGCCCATTCTGCACGCATTGCAGGAGGCTTTCGGCTGCGTTCCGCGCGAGGCCGAACCGCTGATCGCCTCGACGCTGAACCTGACGCGCGCCGATGTGCACGGCGTGGTCACGTTCTATCACGATTTCCACCGCGCTCCGGCCGGCCGGCACGTTCTGAAACTCTGCCGCGCCGAAGCCTGCCAGTCCATGGGCAGCGAAGCCAACGCCCGGCGGCTGCTGGATGCGCTCGGCATCGACTGGGGCGGGACCACGGCGGACGGCAGCCTCACCGTGGAGCCGGTGTATTGCCTTGGATTGTGCGCCACCTCGCCCAGCGCGCTGCTGGACGGCGAGCCGCTGGGCCGGGTGGGCGCCGAGCAACTGGAAGCCCTGGCGGCGGAGGCGAAACGATGAAAGTCTTCGTTGCCCGGGATGCCGCCGCCCTTGCCGTGGGCGCCGACCGCGTGGCCGCGGCCATTGCCGCCGAGGCAGAGAAGCGCCAACAGCATGTGACGCTGGTCCGCACGGGCACGCGCGGCATGCTGTGGCTGGAACCGCTGATCGAAGTGGCGACCCCGGAGGGCCGCGTTGGCTATGGCCCCGTGACGCCGGCCGACGTTCCGTCACTCTTCGACGCCGGCTTTCTGGAGGGCCGCCCGCACCCGCGCAGGGCAGGACAGGTGGAAGAACTTCCGTTTTTCAAACGGCAAACGCGGCTGATCTTTGCCCGCGCCGGCCTGGCCAATCCGCTCTCGCTGAGCGACTACCGGATTCTGGGCGGCCTGCACGGCCTGGATCGCGCCCTCACGCTCGGGCCCGAGCAGATTGTCGCCGAGGTGAAGCGCTCTGGCCTGCGCGGGCGCGGCGGCGCGGGCTTTCCCACCGGAATCAAGTGGGAGTCTGCCGCGCGCGCCCAGGCCGCGCGGAAATACATTGTGTGCAACGCCGACGAGGGCGACAGCGGCACCTTTGCCGACCGGATTCTGATGGAGGGCGATCCCTTCACGGTGATCGAGGGCATGCTGATTGCGGCCATCGCGGTGGGCGCCACCCGGGGGTTCATCTACATCCGCTCCGAGTATCCGCACGCCATCCGCGCCATGGCGAGCGCCATCGAGATCGCCCGCCGCGAAGGCATCCTCGGCCCGCACGCGGCCGGCAGCAACTACGCCTTCGACATCGAAATCCGCGTGGGCGCCGGCGCCTACATCTGTGGCGAAGAGACCTCACTGCTGGAAAGCCTGGAGGGCAAGCGCGGCATGGTACGCGCCAAACCACCCCTGCCGGTGGTCAGCGGCCTTTTCGGACAGCCCACGGTCATCAACAATCTCGTCACCTTCTCGAGCGTGCCCTTCATCCTTGCCCAGGGCGGGCAGGCCTATGCCGATATGGGCGTGGGCCGCTCCCGCGGCACCATGCCCGTGCAACTGGCCGGCAACGTGCGCCACGGCGGCGTCTTCGAGTGCGCCTTCGGCGTGACGCTGGGCGAGCTGGTGAACGAGATCGGCGGCGGCACGGCCAGCGGGCGTCCTGTGCGCGCGGTGCAGGCCGGAGGGCCGCTCGGCGCCTACCTTCCGCCCGCGCTGTTCGACACGCCGTACGACTACGAGGCCTTTGCCGCGCATGAAGGCCTGATCGGCCACGGCGGCCTGGTGGTCTTCGACGACACCGTAAACCTTGCGCGCATGGCGCGCTTCGCCATGGAGTTCTGCGCGCACGAGTCCTGCGGCAAGTGCACGCCGTGCCGCATCGGGTCGCGCCGCGGAGTCGAGGTTCTGGACCGCATTCTGGCTGGCCGCGACCGCGAGCAGAACATCGCCCTGCTCGGCGAGCTGTGCGAGACGCTGCGCTACGGTTCGCTCTGCGCGCTGGGCGGCCTGGTTCCCTACCCGGTGCTGAGCGCGCTCAAGCATTTCCCCGAAGACTTCGGCCTGGCAGTGCTTCCGTCTGTTGCCGCGGCTGTATAGAGGAGAGCGACAATGGCCCTGATTCAGGAAGTCGACTACGGCACCCCCGAGGCGCACAGCGCCGTCACCGTCACCCTCACCATTGACGGCCAGTCCGTCACCGTTGCAGAGGGCACCTCCGTTCTGCGCGCTGCCACCGCAGCCGGCATCCAGATTCCGCGCCTCTGCGCCACCGACATGCTGGCCTCTTTCGGCTCCTGCCGCCTTTGCTTGGTGGAAATCGAAGGCCGTGCCGGGACGCCGGCCTCCTGCACTACCCCCGCCGCCAATGGCATGGTGGTCCACACCCAGACCGAACGGTTGATCCGGCTGCGCCGGGCGGTGATGGAGCTTTACATCTCCGACCACCCGCTGGATTGCTTGACCTGTGCCGCCAACGGCAACTGCGAGCTGCAAACCATGGCCGGCGCGGTGGGCCTTCGCGAAGTGCGCTACGGCACGGAGGGCGCAAACCACCTGCGGTTGCCCAAAGACACCTCCAACCCCTACTTCCAGTTCGATCCGGCCAAGTGCATCCTGTGCTCCCGCTGTGTCCGCGCCTGCCAGGAGGTGCAGGGCACGTTTGCCCTCACCATCGCTGGCCGCGGTTTTGGGAGCGTCGTCTCGCCTGGCATGGAAGAGCCTTTCCTCGCCTCCGAGTGCGTCTCCTGCGGCGCCTGCGTGCAGGCCTGCCCCACGGCCACGCTCATCGAATATTCCGTTCTCGCCCTCGGCCAGCCCGAGCACTCCGTTGTGACCACCTGCGCCTACTGCGGCGTGGGCTGCGCCTTCAAGGCCGAGATGCGCGGCCAGCAAGTAGTCCGCATGGTTCCCTACAAAGACGGCAAGGCCAACCACGGCCACTCCTGCGTGAAAGGACGCTTTGCCTGGGGATATGCCACCCACCCGGACCGGGTGCTGAAGCCCCTGATGCGCGCCACCACCGCCGACCCCTGGAAGGAGGTCTCCTGGGACGAGGCCATCGCCCGCGCCGCCTCCGAGTTTCGCCGCATCCAGGCCCAGTACGGCAAAGGCGCCATCGGCGGCATCACCTCTTCGCGCTGCACCAACGAGGAAGCCTACCTGGTGCAGAAGCTGGTGCGCGCTGTCTTTGGCAACAACAATACCGACACCTGCGCGCGCGTGTGCCACTCGCCCACCGGCTACGCGCTCTCCAGCACCTTCGGCACCTCGGCCGGAACCCAGGACTTCGACAGCATTGAGCAGTGCGACGTGATCCTGCTGGTCGGGGCCAATCCCACCGACGCCCATCCAGTCTTTGGCTCGCGCATGAAGAAGCGCATCCGCGAAGGGGCGCAGCTGATCGTGATCGACCCCCGCCGCATCGACCTGGTGCGCTCACCGCACGTCCAGGCCGCTGTCCACCTGGCCCTGCGCCCGGGAACCAACGCCGCTGTTCTGGACGCCATTGCCCACGTCATCGTCACTGAAGAACTGGTGGACGAAGCCTTCGTCCGCGAACGCTGCGAGATCGACTCCTTCGCCCGCTGGGCCGCCTTCGCCGCCGAGGAACGCAACGCGCCGGAAGCGGTGGAGGCCATCACCGGCGTGCCCGCGGACCTCATCCGCTATGCCGCGCGCCTCTACGCCACCGGCGGCAACGCCGCCATCTATTACGGCCTGGGCGTGACTGAGCATAGCCAAGGGTCCACGGCGGTGATGGCCCTGGCCAACCTGGCCATGGCCACCGGCAACATTGGCCGGCCCGGCGTGGGCGTGAATCCGCTGCGCGGACAGAACAACGTCCAGGGCAGTTGCGACATGGGCAGCTTTCCGCACGAGTTCCCCGGCTACCGGCACATCTCCCGCACAGATGTCCGCGAGATGTTCGAGAAAGACTGGGGCGTTGCTCTTGACCCGGAGCCGGGACTGCGCATCCCCAACATGATCGACTGCGCGCTCGAAGGCTCCTTCAAAGGCATCTACATCCAGGGCGAAGACATCGCCCAGTCCGACCCCGACGGGCAGCACATCGCCGCCGGCCTCTCCGCCATGGAGTGCGTCGTGATCCAGGATCTGTTTCTGAACGAAACCTCGCGCTACGCCCACATCTTTCTGCCCGGCTCCACTTTTCTTGAGAAGGACGGCACCTTTACCAATGCGGAGCGGCGCATCCAGCGGGTGCGCCGCGTGATGACGCCGCGCGGCGGCTACCAGGACTGGGAGGTGACGCAGCTGCTGGCGCAGGCCATGGGCTACCCCATGCGCTATCCCCATCCCGCCGAAATCATGGACGAGATCGCGCGGCTGACGCCGGCGTTTACGGGCGTCAGCTATGCAAAGCTCGACAGCCTCGGCTCCATCCAGTGGCCCTGCAACGAGGCCAATCCCGAGGGCACGCGCGTGATGCACGTCCCGGGCTTTGTCCGCGGCAAGGGCCGCTTCTTCGTCACCGAATACATCCCCACCGACGAGCGCACGGGACCACGCTTCCCGCTGCTGCTGACCACCGGACGCATCCTCAGCCAATACAACGTGGGCACCCAGACGCGGCGCACGTCGAACGTACAGTGGCACGCCGAGGACCGTCTGGAAATCCATCCCCACGACGCCGAGCAGCGGGGCGTCCGCGAGGGCGCATGGGTGCGCCTGGAAAGCCGGTCCGGAGCCACCACCCTCCGCGCCCACATCACCGAGCGGGTGGCGGCCGGCGTGGTTTACACCACCTTCCACCATCCAGAAACCATGGCCAATGTGGTGACCACCGACTACACCGACTGGGCCACCGACTGCCCGGAATACAAAGTGACCGCCGTGCAGGTGTCTCCTGCCGCCGGATCGGCGGGCACGCTCAACGCGGGCAGAATCCTCGAAAAGCACATCAGGAGCCAGCAGCCATGATCGAAGTCACCTCGCACCAGGCAGCGTACCAGCGCAAGCTCGTGCACCAGGCCAACCAGATCGGCAAGTTCTTTGCCCACCAGCCCCAGCCGGAGGCGGTGGCCAACATTGCCGACCACCTGCGCAAGTTCTGGGATCCGCGCATGCGCACGCAAATTCTGTTTCATCTTGAAAACGGTGGCGAAGGGCTCGACGAACTTCCACGGCACGCCATCGAAAAAATCGCCTCCGAAACCACTCAAGATTGATCCCGATGAGGGCAGCTCTACACATGCCGTAGCTGCCCGCCCTACTACCCATTCCGGTCTCCCACGCACGTCTCTCAGACCATCCTTTTCAATACCTTCGAGCCTGGTAGATGCATCGAGCAGAAAGAGAATGCCCTTCTTCTGCCACCAGCTTCTCCGCATAAAAATGAGATTAAGTCTCAATTAGCGATATTCATTCCCTGTTTTTCACACTAAAAATTCACATAAACCACAAAGATGTGTATTCTGTGTCTATCAAAGACCCGGATGGGCGCTGCATTCAGCCCCTATTCTGCTGCCACCGCGACCAACGTCCAGGAGACTCCCATGATCCGCAAGACTCGCCTTTATACCCCCGGCCCGACCCCGCTTCTTCCGGCCGCCCAGTTTGCCATGGCCGCCGCCGACATTCACCACCGCACGCCCGAGTTTCGCGCCCTGTTCCAGAAGGTTCTGGCCCAGCTCAAGGTCTTCATCGGCACCGCCAACGACGTAATCCTTTTCTCCTCCTCGGGCACTGGCGCCATGGAAGCCTCGGTTTCGAACTTGACCTCGGCCGGCGACCGTGTGCTTGTGCTGACGGCCGGAAAATTTGGCGAGCGGTGGGTGGATTTGACCCGCGCCTTCGGCTGTCAGGTGGATGTGGTCGAAGTCCCTTACGGCCAGACCTTCGACATGGCAGAAGTCAAGAAGGCGCTCCGGCCCGAGCACAAGGCTGTTTACATGCAGGCCTCGGAGACCTCGACCACGGCCACCCATGACGTGGAGGCGGTGGCGCGCCTGGTCAAGGATACGCCTGCGCTTTTGGTGGTGGACGGCATTACCGGCCTCGGCACCATGACTTTCGACGTGGACGGATGGGGCATCGACATCCTCATCGGTGGCTCGCAGAAAGCGGTGATGATTCCTCCCGGACTGGCCTATCTGAGCGTAAGCGAGAAGGCGTGGAAGGCGATGGAGACGGCCAAAAACCCGCGCTACTACTTCGACCTGCGCAAGGAGCGCAAGAATGCCGCAAAGGGCGAAAGCGCGTACACGCCGGCAGTGGCGCTGGTGGCCGCTCTGGGCGCGGCGCTCGACTACATCGCTGGACAGGCTGGCGGCGATCTCGAAAAGGGCCGCATCGCCCTCATCCACAATGCCCAGGTGAACGCCGCGGCCACGCGCGCCGGCTTGGTGGCGCTTGGCTTTACGCTGTTCGCGCCCAGCGCTCCCGGGGCGGCGGCCACGGCCGTGGCAGCTCCCGAGGGCATCGACTCTTCCGACATTGTGAAGGCGCTGAAGGCTCGATTCAGCCTGGTCGCCGCCAACGGCCAGGGTTCGATGAAGGGCAAGATCCTCCGGGTTGCGCACCTTGGCTTCTTCGATTACCTGGACACCATCGCGTTTCTAGGCGCCATGGAGCACATCGCCAAAGACACGCTGGGACTGCCGGTGGAATACGGAAAAGCTGTAGCCGCGGCCCAACAGGTCTACGCGGAGGCCGGGAAGTAAAAGCGGAGCCAGCCGCGTTTTGCGAGTATGCGCGCGGTTCGCCGGCCCGCTTGCCAACCGCACGCATTCCGCTTACCGCGCTGGCGCCGCACAACCGACGGGACGGGAGATATGCCTGAACTTACGTTTGGAGAAAAGTTGCTCATCGCCCGCAAGCAGCTCGATCTCTACCAGTACCAGATGGCCGAGCGCCTTGGCGTCCACGCCAATTCCATCGCCAAGTACGAGCGCGGCGAGGGCAAACCGCACGCCTCCGTGGTCCGTATCTTCGACCTGCTCTGCGAGCAGCAGGGCATCCGTTTCGATCAGTTCGAGGCAACGCCCAAAATCGAGGGAGACAAGATGAAGATTGTTCTCGCAGAAAAGGTTTCTCCGGCCACGCTGGCCGTTTTTGCCGCCGAGCCAGGCTGGCAGGTTCTTACCCATGACCAGCTTGCGGACGGCCTGCCCGCCGCGCTTGCCGATGCCGGCGCGCTTGTGGTCCGCTCCGCCGTGCAGGTGGACGACGCCCTGATGGAGAAAGCGCCCAAGCTGCGCGTGATTGGCCGCGCCGGGGTGGGCGTGGACAACATCGACGCGGAAGCCGCCACGCGCCGCGGCATCGTGGTGATGAACACACCCGGCGCCAATGCCGTGGCCGTGGCCGAACTGGCCCTGTGCCTGATGATCGCCCTGGCGCGCAAGCTGGCCGTGGCCAACACCGGCCTGCACGCCGGCCGCTGGGAAAAGAAGACCCTGCAGGGCTCCGAGCTGCGCGCCAAGACACTGGGCATTCTCGGCCTGGGCCGCATCGGCCTGGAAGTGGCCAAACGCGCCCGCAGCTTCGGCATGGAGATCCTGGGCTGCGATCCGTTTGTCACCGCCGCCGTGGCCCGCGAGGCCGGCATCAAGCTGGTTTCGCTCGACGAGCTCTTTGCCGGTTCCGACTACCTGACGCTGCACGTGGGCCTCACGCCGCAGACCCAGAGCATCGTGAACGCGAAGACTCTAGCCTGGATGAAGAAAGGCGTGCGCATCATCAACTGCGCGCGCGGCGAACTGATTGACGACGCGGCCCTCGTCGAGGCTCTGCGAAGCGGCCAGGTGGCCGGCGCCGCCCTGGATGTTTTCAATAATGAGCCGCTGAAGAACTCTCCCTACATGGAGATGGACAACGTGCTTCTTACGCCGCACATTGCCGGCTCGACAGCGGAGGCGCAGGAGGCCGTGGGCGTGCAGATTGCCCGCCAGGTACGCGACTACCTGAAGCTGGGCGTGGTGCAGAATGCCGTGAACCTGCCCTCGCTGAGCCACGAGGAATACGTGAAGCTGGCGCCCTACATCGACCTGGCCTCCCGCCTGGGCGCGTTCCTGGCCCAGGCCGGTAAAACTGGCGTCGACGCCATCAGCCTCGTCTACGGCGGCTTCCTCGCCGACGCCAAAATCGACCTCGTCCGCAACGCTGCCATCGAAGGCCTGCTGCAGGGCTCGGAAAACGTGAACCGCATCAATGCCTCGGCCGTGGCCGAAGAGCGCGGCATTCGCATTCACGAAGAAAAAGCCGAAAGCTTCCGCGGCAGCGCCGCCAACGTGCTCACCCTCGCCCTCCACGCCCCCCAGGGCCAGAGCCAGGCCTCGGCCACCGTCATCCACGGCGAACAGCCGCGGCTGCTGGAGTTTGACGGCATCGACATCGAGGCGCCGCTCGAGGGCAACCTGCTGGTGTGCCGCAATCGCGACGTTCCCGGCGTAATCGGCAAAATCGGCACCATCCTCGGCCAGCACAACGTGAACATCGCCAACTTCGCCCTCGGCCGCGAACGCTCCGTCACGCAGCCCGCCACCGCGCTCGCCGTGGTCCAGGTAGACGCCCCCATCTCCGACAAGGTGATGGACGACCTGCGCACCATCGAGGCTCTGCTGGAGGGCAAGTTCGTTGTGCTCCCCTGAGCAGCGGCTTTCCCCACATTGCATCCTCAATACGAGAAAGCCACCGCCCGAGCGCGGTGGCTTTTTTGCGGGGATCCAAGCCCTTTTTGCCTGCATCCGGAGATCGGCATCTGCCATGGTTTGCCGCCGCCTCAGCCGAAGATGCCGGGGCAGCCCAGCCATGAGCGCAGATAGGCGATCTGGCCCAAGTGGTAGGTCTCGTGCCAGGCCAGGACTCCCACCATGCCGCTCAGCTTACCGTTGGGGCTTGGAGGTCCCGGCGGCGCGGGCGCGTCAAGAGCGGCGTCGGAAACCGTCTCCATCGCCTTGTCCAGCACGCCAGCAGCCTCTCGCCAAGCCGCCAGCAGCGCCTCCGGTGACGGGTAGACGACGCTTGAATCAATCTTGGCCGAGCGCGCAAAGATCTCCAGCCCCGGGTGGGCCCACTCGCCGCCTAGCCGCCCGATCAGCGCCTGCCGCGCCCACACCAGGTGGCCGGCGATCCAGGCGATATGGTTGGAGTTCGCATGGGGACGGCTGAGCCACTGCCCCGGCTCAATACCGGACGTCACGCGCTCAAGGAAACCGGTGTTGGTATGAAACTCGGCGGCTGCGGCCGCGATGGATGCGGGAACGGGCATTGAAAATCCTCCAGAAAATCGAGTTGCACTCCTCATCAGGAATAGCCAAGCCGCGCCGCTGTCGTCAAACGGCGCGGCAAACACAAAGGCCGGAGCAGTCGTCCGGCCTCCGCAGTTAGAACAGGCAGCGCTTACGCGCGACTCATGTAGGTTCCTTCGCTGGTATCCACGCGGATTTTTTCGCCCTCGTTGATGAACGGCGGCACCTGCACCACCAGGCCGGTTTCCGTCTTGGCCGGCTTGGTCACGCTCGAAGCCGTGGCCGATTTCAAGCCCGGCTCGGTTTCCACCACCGTGAGCTCCACAAACGTGGGCAGTTCAATGCCCACCGGGGTGCCGTCGTGATAGCTCACCTTGATCTGCAAGTTGGGCGTCAGGTATTCCACCGCGTCGCCCAGCGTATCCACCTTCAGCACCGTCTGCTCATAGTCCACCGGGTTCATAAAGTAGTAGTCGTCGCCGTCGTTATAGAGGAACTCCATGGGCACTTCGTCCACCACCACCTTCTCGATGGCGTCGGCCGAGCGGAAACGGTGCTCGAACATCGCCCCCGACTTGAGGTTTCTCAGTTTGGCCTGAATAAAGGCCCTCAGGTTGCCCGGCGTCCGGTGTTCCACCTTGAACACCAGGTGCAGTGCATCGTTGTGCTTGATAATCATGCCGGGACGCAATTGTGTGGCGGGAATCGCCATAGAACTTCCTGCTCCTTGCTGGATTGGCGCTGATCGCGCGCGAAAGATTGGCCTTGGCCCAAGCTTTATTGTAGCCTAGCCTGCTTTTGGCGGTTCCTTCCCCTCGCCCGTATTCCGCATCACAGCATCTCAAGCATCCCCTCTCCGTATCGTTCTCCTCGCCGGAAACCATCTGCCGCTAGAGCGGTTTCAGAGTCAACGTGCCCTTGTTGCTTCAGTGCGAGGTGACATTTTCTTGGAGAAAATGCCGCTTTGCATCACGGTCTCTGGGTACAGCAATTCTGGAACCGCTAGAGTCCCCGCCAAGCCCCTTCGTTCTGCAAGGCGCGCCCCCTTCACGCGGAACGCCTTCGGTTTTCTCACCTTGGCGCCGCCGGCCTGCTGGTCTGGGTGGACCTGACCCCGGAAAAGATGCGCCGGTGAACGATGGTCCTCGCGGCCCTCGGGGGCCATCGCCGCCGGCGGCATCGCCGAATTCACCGCACGGGGCACAACTCAGTCTTTCTGCCCTGGAACAACCCTCTCGCCGTCGCCGCGATGCGGGAGATGAAGGAGGATCGGGGCACGGAGCGCCGCCTCGTTATGGCACCTCCGGCATGTACCGCGCAAACCACTCCACGGCCCGCCGCTGCACATCGCGCCGGTGCTCCGGATTCGTAAATCCGTGCCCCTCGCCGGGATAGACCACCAGCTCCGTAGGCACGCCCAGCGCCCGCAGCGCGTGCCAGAACTCGAAAGACTGCGGCGCCGGACATTCTCCGTCCCGCTCGCCCACCACGGCCAGCACCGGCGTCTTTACCTGCTTGATGTAGCGGATGGCCGAGCTTTTGGCATAGGCCGCAGGATTGTCGTAAACGCTGGCGCCAAAGTAGGGAATCATCCACTGGTCGATGGAGTTCTCGCCGTAGTAGCTCTCCCAGTCCGAGATGCCCGCGCCCGCCACCGCCGCCCGGAAACGGTGCGTCTGGGTGACGGCAAACATGGTCATGAACCCTCCGTAGCTCCAGCCGGTCAATCCCACGCGCTTGGCGTCAATTGAATACCGCGCCTCCACAAGATCGACGCCCGCCAGAATGTCGCGGAGATCCCCATATCCAAAGTCCCCGCGGTTGGCCTGGACAAAGGCCTCGCCCTGGCCAAAGCTTCCCCGCGGATTGGGCTGGAACACAAAATATCCCAGAGCGGAAAACATGGTCGGGCTCAGCGATCCGCCGCCGCCCCAGCGGCCCCGCACCGCCGCGGCCGGACCGCCGTGCACTTCCACAATCAGCGGATACTTTTTCGCCGGATCATACGCTTTGGGAAACATGAGCCAGCCCTGCACGGCAAAGTTGTCGCTCTTCCAGGCGAGCGACACCGTTTTGCCCCACTCCCGCTCCAATCCGTCGTTCAGGTGCGTCAGTTGCTCCACCCCGGCCAGCCCCGGTGTCATCTTGCCGTCCGCCTTGGCCGCGTAAATCTCCGTGGGGTGATCCGGCGTGCTTGCGGAGAACAGCCATAGCGCGTGATCGCGCGCCACTGAAAGGCTCATGGACATGCGTCCGTCGCCCACCGTGCCCGGAATACTGAACAGCGGCGGCGCGCACTGCGGCGTGGAGCGCATCCGGCCGCCCTTCAGTTCCATCCGCACCAGGCGCGCGTTTTCTCCCTCCTGCTCCGTAAAAAACAGACTCTCGTTGCCGCCCCACGTTAGCCACTCCGGCGTGCTGGTCCGGCCCGGCGTCAGGTCGCGCGGCGTGCCGCCTTCGGCGCTCAGCAGCCACACATCGCCACCCGTCGATCCCTGGTCGCTCATCAGGCCGCCGATGAACGCAATGGCCTTCCCATCCGGCGACCAACGCGGCACTGCGATCTGCAGCCCATGCAGAGGCCCGGCCACCTCGGACGGCGCAAGAATCGCCTTCGGCTCGCCGCCCAGCATCTGCGTATAGAGCTTCGCCACCCACCAGTTGTTCTCTCCCGGCGGAGCCGCGGCCACGTAGGCAAATCCCTGCCCGTCGGGCCGCCAATCAAACTCAAAAATATGCAGCGTCTCCGGCGTCGCCAGTTCCGGAGCCTGCGCGCGTGCGGCGTCAACCCGCGCCACGGCGAGCCGGGACACATCCGCCGGGCCCTCGCCGATGACACCCACCCGCGCTCTTTGGGCGAATACCGCGCCGCTGGGCCCCTCGGCTCCGGCAACGTAAAGAAATGCCACCCGCGTCCCATCCGGCGAGAACGCCGGCTCCTGAGCAAATCCGGCCAATTGCGTCAGCCGCCGCGCGGCGCTGCCGTCCAGCTTCGACACATACAGGTCAGCCTGCTCGCCGGGCCGCGCACAATCGGAGAAGAACGCCAACAAGCTGGAGTCGGGCGACCATGCGATCCTGTTTTCGCCGCAGCGCTCCTCCGCGCCGCTCGCGGCCGTCACGCGTTCGCTCTTGTCCAACGCGCCCATCGGCGCGACGCGAATCTCCTCGCCGCCCCGCGCGCCCTGCACCCATGCCACGCGCCGGCCGTCCGGCGACACCGCCACCTCGGCCACCATCCGGCCGCGACGCATTCCGCCCAGCGCCTGGTCCACGCGCGCGTCCATCGCCGTACTGCTCTGGGCCGCCTGCGCCCACGCCCCGCACGCGCACAATCCCTCCGCCGCGCCCAGCGCCGCGACCGCTACCCAAATCAAGCTCAAACCCCTGCGCATCGCCATCGGAAACATACCGAAATCCTATCAGCCTTTCGGCCCGCCGCCCCACGGAGCGGGCTCGCTCTCGTGCGCTACACTGCCACCATAGCTTCCTGTCATTGCCAACCCACGCTGAGGGAGAGCTCCATTCATGTCCCAGATTGCCATCGATACCGACCGCTGCCGCAAAGATCTCGCCTGCATTGCCGTTTGCCCCTCCGGAACCCTCGCGGCCGGTCCCGGCGGTTACCCCATGGAAGCGGCGGAGAACCGCTGCATCCTCTGCGGCCATTGCGTGGCCATCTGCGGCTCCGGAGCCATCACCCACTCCGGCCTTCCTGCCGGGCCTTTCCTGCCTATCCCCCGCAAGCTCCCCACGCCCGAGCTTGTCGACGGACTGCTCCTCAGCCGCCGCTCCGTGCGCGAATTCAAGGCCCAGCCCGTAGCCCACGAGACGCTTGCCACCCTGCTCGACATCGCGCGGCGCGCTCCCACCGCCTCCAACTCCCAAAACCTTCACTGGATCGTCGTCACCGGCCGGGAGAGCGTTCATGCGCTCGCAGAGGAAACCGTGCGCTTTATCCGCGCCTCGGGCAGCCATCCGGCCGGCATCGCACGGTGGGACACTGGAAACGACTTCGTGCTGCGCGGCGCGCCCGTCGTCATCGCCGCCTGCACCCCCACCCCTTACGAGTGGGGCCGCCAGGACTGCGCCATCGCGCTCACTTATATGGAACTGGCTGCCACTGCCCGCGGCCTCGGCGTGTGCTGGGCCGGATACCTTACGCGCGTGGCCGCTCTCCACGAGCCTTTGCGCCGGGCACTCGCTGTCCCGCAGGGCTACACCGTGCATGGCGCCCTGATGCTGGGCCACCGCAAATTTACCTACCCCCGCATTCCGCCGCGCAAACCGCTCTCCGTGCAGTGGAACCCGGGCCAGGCCTGAGACGAGAAAAGGGGCTGCCGCACCGGTCATTCCGGCTTGTCGCAGCCCCTTGCCGGCTTGTCGGACATCTACTCTTTTCCACCCAGTTCCGTCACCTTCACGTTCCGGAACTCAATCTGGTAGCCCTCTGACTCCAGGCCTACGTAACCCCTGGTCACGCCCACCTTCACCGTGTTCACCACCATCCCATTCACCGCCAGCGTGCACGTCTTCCCCACGCAGCGAATCTCGTAGGTGTTCCACTTCCCCGCCGCCTTCACCCGGTTCTGCTTCATCTGCTTCTGCAGGTTAAAGGAGGTCAACTTTCCGTTCATCGGCGTCTGCCCGAAGACGTATCCGCCGTCGAGCGTGGTCTGCGCCTGGTGCCAGATGGTTCCGTCCTGGCTGTTTCTGAAAAATACTCCGCTGTTGTAGCGCGTCTCACCTTGTATGGGCGTAAACCTCCACTCCACGTGCAGCGCAAAGTTGGAGAACTCCTTGTCGAAGCGCAGCCAGTCGTGCCCGCCGTTGCCGTCGCACACAATCACGTGCTCTTTGGCGTCCACGTGCCACTGCTCCACCTTGCTCACCGGATGGGTGGGCGGAATGGCCACCCGCGTCCACTCGTTCTGGGTTGCCTCCGTCACCAGGTTGATCGTCTTTGCCGGCTGCTTTGCAGCTTGCTTCTCCATTTGCCTGGCCGTCTGGGCCCATGCCGGCAGCGCCGCCGCCAGTGCTCCTGCGCACAGCACGCCCAACGTCCACCGCATTCCCCGCCGCATTTCCTGCATCCGCGCCATCTGTTGTCCCATCCTTTCGCGGGTGCGAGCGCGCTCCAAGCGCGCCCGCGCCCTCTTCTCAATTCGCAGGAATTCTACCATCGCGCAGCCTGCCCCGCGCAGCCTGCCCTGCAGACAACCCACGTGCGCGGACAACGCGCCTTGGGCGGGTCGATTGCGAAGGCGCGAGAGCACGGGCGATCACGGGACGGAACAAAAGCCGGAGCTCGGCCAGCTCAAACGCCCACCGGAAACGGCCTGGGACTGGACTCGTCGCTGGACGCGGAAGCGCCGCCCCGCCAGCGCTCGAAGCGGCCCTGGAGAAGGCTCATGAAGCCCGTGTACCAGAAGCCGATGACGAAGAGGATGAGGAACGGCGCGGTGAAGTAGTTGTGGTTGGAGAAGGTGTAGAGGATGGCGAGGAAGAAGTAGGCGCCAAGCACGATCTCGATCCACGGAGCGAGCTTGAGGCGCTTGCGGTACTTGGCGGCCTGGGACTTTTCGCCTTTCTTGGCGACACGGTACTTGGGGGTGCGAACAAAGGCGCTCTTGATGCCGAAGATGGCTTCCATCACGGCTTTGGAATTGGTGACGGTGAGGCCGATGCCCACGGCCATGAGCAAGGGCAGATAGTAGACCGTTTTCATCCATGTTTTTGGAAATAGCTCGCGCTCGCTGGCCAGGTAAAAGACCGCGATGGAGAAGGTGGAGGCGGTGAAGAGCGGGAAATCAATGAGCAGCATCTGGAACCAGCCCTGATAGAAACGGCAGACCATGGCCGGCATCAGAAGCACCGTCATGATGACCATGAGCGGATAACTGAGGTTGGCGGTGAGGTGGTAAACGGCCTCGGACTTGATGCGGCGCGGCACGCTGGACTTGAACATGAGGGGCAGAACCTTGATGGAGGTCTGGATGAGCCCCTTGGCCCAGCGCGCCTGCTGGGTTTTGAAGGCGGTCATCTCGATGGGCAGCTCGGAGGGGCACTCGACATCGGGGAGATACTTGAACCGCCAGCCGGCCAGTTGCGAGCGGTAGCTGAGGTCGGTGTCTTCGGTGAGGGTGTCATGCTGCCAGCCCCCGCCGTCCGCAATGGCCTGGATGCGCCACATGCCGGCGGTACCGTTGAAGTTGAAGTAGTCGTTGGTGCGAACGCGCGCGCCGTGCTCGATGACAAAGTGGCCGTCGAGGAGAATGGCCTCGATCTGGGTGAGCATGCTGTAGTCGCGGTTCATGTGACTCCAGCGCGTCTGGACCATGCCGACATCGGGCTCGGCGAAGTGGTGGATGACCTTCATGAGCCAGTCCCGAGGGGGGACGAAATCAGCGTCGAAGATGGCCACAAACTCGCCTTTGGCGATCTTGAGGCCGGCGTCGAGAGCGCCGGCTTTGAAGCCATGACGGTTGGTGCGGTGGATGTAAGCAATGGGCTGGCCGAGAGCAGCGTAACGGGCGACGATACCGGCTGCAACCTCCTGGGTTTCGTCCGTGGAGTCGTCGAGAACCTGAATCTCGAGCTTCTCGCGCGGGTATTCCATGGCGCAGACGGCCTCAATCAGGCGGTCAATGACGAACTGCTCGTTGAAGATGGGCAGTTGCACGGTGACCATGGGAAGCTCGTCAAAGCGGCGCGGAGGATCGGGATTGTAGTTCTTGCGGTACTTGTAATACAGGTAACAGAGCGTATAACGATGGACGCCGTAGATGGAAAGCAGAATCATCACCGCGAAGTAAGGAATCAGGATGGCGGCGTCAAAGAAATTCCAGTGGTAAAGGCCCTTGAAGGTCTGATCGACCTCCTGCATCTGCCGGAGATAGTGGCGGAGACCGGTTTGCGGAGCCAGAGTCAGCCAATCCGCCATGCGCATGGGCAGCTCCCAGAGGGCAGCGCGGAATAGGCCCGCGGCGGGTTCCAGTAGGGACAGAATCGCGGCGAACAGGGGAAACCTCCAGGGATGTGGAATAAGGCTAATTGTATGCGATTCAAGCGAAAGTAGGGCCCCCCATCGGAGCCAACCGCGGCAAATGGAATACCGGAAGCCGGACCCGCGAGCTGGCCTGCCCCGTTTTCAGCACGACTCGGAATCCCTTGCACATTTGCCGGTCTTCGGGCGTCTATCGTAGTGTGTTTTTGAAATCAGGAGAAACAACCAATGCCCGCTTTCACCACTTCCCCCGTCGTGGCTGCCCGGGGCGGCAGCTTTTTGATCGAGACGCGCCATCCGGATGAGGTCTTTACCCCTGAGGATTTGAACGGCGAGCAGCGCCAGGTGGCAGCCACGGCGGCTGCGTTTGCGCGGCAGGAGATTCTCCCGCAAGCCGGAGCAATCGAGGCCAAGCAGCCGGGGGTGATGGAGGGCCTGCTGCGCAAGGCCGGAGAACTGGGGCTGACGGCGGTGGACATTCCCGAGCCGTACGGCGGCATGGGCATGGACACGGTGAGTTCCACGCTGGTTACCGACCACGTCAGCGTGCTGGCGAGTTTTTCTACCGCGTTTGGCGCGCACGTCGGGATCGCGACGCTGCCGCTCGTGTGGTATGGCACGGAAGAACAGAAACAGCGCTACCTGCCCAAGCTGGCCACGGGCGAGTGCGTGGGCGGCTACGGATTGTCGGAGGCGACCTCGGGATCGGACGCGATGCATATCCGGACACGGGCGAAGCTTTCGCCCGACGGCGCGACCTACGCGCTGAATGGCGAAAAGATGTGGGTGACCAACGCCGGAATTGCCGGGCTGTATACGGTATTCGCCAAGATTGACGGAGAGAAGTTCTCGGCATTCCTGATCGAGCGCCATACGCCAGGCCTGACGGTGGGCGCGGAAGAACACAAGATGGGCATTCGCGGCTCCTCAACCTGTGCGCTGGTGCTGAACGATTGCAGGATCCCCGCGGGAAATCTGCTGGGCGAGGCAGGCAAAGGGCACCATATCGCGTTCAACGTGCTGAACGTGGGCCGGTTCAAGCTGGGGGTGGCGTGCATCGGCGGAGCGCGGCATGCGCTGGCGGAGATGGTGCGATACGCCAAGGAGCGAAAGGCCTTCGGCAAGTCGATTGCGGAGTTCGGTCTGATCCAGCAAAAAATCTCGGCCAGCGCGGCGCGGCTCTATGCGGCGGAGAGCATGGCCTACCGGACGGCCGGCA
This sequence comes from Acidobacteriota bacterium, assembly GCA_021846985.1. Taxonomy (GTDB): domain Bacteria; phylum Acidobacteriota; class Terriglobia; order Terriglobales; family Acidobacteriaceae; genus Telmatobacter. Next base: position 41,574 of record JAJZVX010000006.1, read on the forward strand.
TAATCGACGCCGGCTTGGCGATGCTGGACGAAGAGAAGGCCGGCGACCCGGTGGAAAAACGGCGGCAGATCGAGGAGTACGCAATCGAGTGCTCGATCCTGAAGGTGTATGGTTCGGAGATGTTGAGCCTGGTTTCCGACGAGTTGGTCGCCACCATGGGTGGCTACGGGTTCGTGGAGGATTTCCCCGCGGAGCGCTACTACCGGGACGCGCGCATCAACCGGATCTTCGAAGGCACAAACGAGATTAACCGGCTGATTGTGACGGGCTGGGTGATGAAACGGGCGCTGAAAGGGCAACTGCCGCTGCTGCAAGCGATCAAGAAAGTGATGGATGAGGCGACCGCGCCATTGACGCGAGATAGCGGGAGCGCGCAGGAAGATGAACGGACGCGCGCGTCGGCGGCGCTCGCGGCGGCAAGAAAGCTGGCGCTCTTTGCAGCCGGAGTGGCAAGTCAGCGGTTTATGACGGCGCTGGAAGAACAGCAGGAGGTGATGGCCGAACTGGCGGAGCTGATCGCGCAAGTCTTCGCCCTGGAATCGGCGCTGTTGCGCGCACAGAAGCTGAAGGCGGCAGAACACCGCGCCGCGGACGCGGCGGCCGCAATGACGGGCCTGTTGGCCGAGGAAACCATGGCTCTGGCCGAGCGCGGCACGCGGCGGGTGCTGGCAGCCTGCGCCGAGGGCGACATGCTGCGCACGCAACTGGCGATCCTGCGGCGGCTGGCCCGCGTGACCCAGGGAGATACGGTGGCCATGAGCCGGACCGTCGCGCGCGCCTGCGTGGAACAGGAACGCTATCCTCTGTAGGCAGGCTGATCAAGCGCGAGAAGAGGCTTTCCGGGCGGCCCTGTTCTTGTTCACTGTGGCAACACGAGCAGAAACAGAAACAAGGCGAACCGCCCGGCCGGAGCGAAACGACGCCGTCTATGCGCCGTTTAACGGCGGACCACGACCGTGAGTAGAACGTTATTGCCGATGCTCTGGTGATCGAGACGGGCAGGACGCCAACTAAACTGTTGAACGGCTTCCATTACGGGCTTGTCAATCTTCTGGTCGGCGGACTTCACGACGCGAACATTCCTGACCATGCCGTTGTGGTCGACTTTAAGTTTGAGGACAACCGTGGCATAGTCGGGGAATGTCGCGTAGAGGTTTGGGGAAAGAATAACCGCAGCACGCCTCAGGATAACTGGCTTGGCCAATCCTGTACTTATGGACTGATCCACGGCTGTGGCAGAGACGCCTGTTGCTGGCTTACTGGCAACTGCCGCTGCGGGAAAGAACAGAGGGGTAAGCAGTAGGCTTGCAGCTAAGATCGCTCTCATTCGAAAACCTCCAGCGGCCATGGCTGGCCGCATCATGATGGACGAGTTATGAGAGCGATGGTCAGCAATAACATTACTCCGCGCTATCAATAAGTTGCGACGTAGTCAGACATATCTTTGAGGACATGATTCCGGACCGTTGAGAGGGCCCGCAACCGACAGAGCGCCACTGCACTCCCATCTCCGCCGTGAAAAAGGGATCGTGATCACGATCAATCGGCTTGCCGGGCGCATTCGATCAGAACGTGATGCCTGGCTCGATCCGCCAGAAGAATGCTGAATCGGCGGGCGAGTGAAAAGGATTTACGCGAAACTGCCGGGCGGGCCTGCCTATACAGCAGAATGGCCTGACAGCAGAACGGCCTGCCATCCTGCGTGGATTGCAAGCCGCTCTTCTTGGATCTTCGGGACTATGCCTTGGCGGAGGTGAGAGCCCCCAGGTCGGCGGCAAGGCGTTCGGTGGAGAAGGACTCGATCAAATCGCCTTCCTTGATGTCGCTGAAGCCGCCGAGGCCGATGCCGCACTCCATGCCGTTGGTGACTTCGCGGGCGTCGTCCTTGAAGCGCTTCAGAGAGCTCACCTTGCCCTTGAAGAGCTGCTCGCCGTCGCGCGTGAGCTTGATCTCGCAATCCCGGCGGATGACGCCATCCTGCACGCGACAGCCGGCAATCACGCCAACCTTGGGGATGCGGAAGACGTTGAGAACCTCCGCGCGCCCAAGATAGTTCTCTCGGAAGACCGGCTCCAGCAGGCCCATCATGGCCAGACGCATCTCGTCCTGCAGTTCGTAGATGATGGAGTGCAGGCGAATGTCCACGCCTTCCTGCTGGGCCAGATCGGCGGCCTTGCGCTCGGGACGAACGTTGAAGCCGATGACGATGGCGTTGGAAGCCGCGGCCAGCAGCACGTCGCTTTCCGTGATGGAGCCAACACCGGAACGGATGACCTTGATGCGCACCTTTTCCGTGGACATCTGGGCCAGCGAATCGGCAAGGACTTCGACGGAGCCGGTAACATCGCCCTTGATGATGAGAGCAAGGTCTTTGACGCCGGCCTGGCGAATCTGCTCGGCAAGACCTTCCAGGGAGACGCGGGAGCTCTTGGCAAGTTGCGCGTCGCGCTCTTTCATCTTGCGGTACTGGGCAATGGATTTGGCCTTATCGCGGTCGGCCACCACCAGGAAGGTATCCCCGGCATCGGGCATGGATTCCAGGCCCAGAACCTCGACTGGCGTGGAAGGACCGGCTTCCTCGATGGCGCGCCCGCGATCGTCGAACATGGCGCGAACCTTGCCGAAGGTGTTGCCGACGATGTAGCTGTCGTTGAGGTGGAGAGCGCCGTCCTGGACGAGGACCGTGGCCACGGCGCCGCGGCCGCGGTCGAGCTTGGCCTCGAGAACCGAACCTACGGCCTTGCGCCCGGGAGTCGCCTTGGGCGCCTTGATGTCGCTGACCAGACAGATCATTTCGAGAAGCAGATCGAGGTGGATGCGCTTCTTGGCCGAGACCTCGACAAACACGGTGCCTTCGGCTCCGGCCGCCCACTCCTCGGGAATGAGCCCGCGATCGGCAAGCTGTTTTTTCACGCGATCGGGATTAGCCTCGGGCTTGTCGATCTTGTTGACGGCGACGATGATGGGAACCTCGGCGGCCTTGGCGTGATCGATGGCCTCAAGAGTCTGAGGCATGACACCGTCGTCGGCGGCGACCACGATGATGACAATATCCGTAACCTTGGCGCCGCGGGCGCGCATGCGGGTAAACGCCTCGTGACCGGGAGTATCGAGAAAGACGATCTCGCGGCCGGAAGCAGGAGAGCCTTCCTTGGTGAACTTTACCTTGTAGGCGCCGATGTGCTGGGTGATGCCGCCCGCCTCGCCCTCGGCAACGTTGGTTTCGCGAATGGCGTCGAGAAGCGAGGTTTTGCCGTGATCCACATGGCCCATGACCGTGACCACCGGGGCGCGCGGCACTTCCACAACATCGGTGTTCCCTACGTCGAGAACATCTTCGATGGCCTGGTTTTCCAGCTCCTCTTCGTAACTGATGACGGCGGCGGAAGCGCCGAACTTGGCGGCAACATCCTTGACCATTTCGGCGTCGAGGGACTGGTTGACAGTGACGAAGACGCCGCTCATCAAAAGACTGGCAATAATATCCTTGGCGCGGATTCCAAGCTTTTCGGCCAGGTTCTTAACGCTGATGCCCTCGGTGACCGTGATCTCGCGCGTGATGGGAAGAGGCTCGTTGCCGTAAGGCATGCCGCTATAACGCGGCGGCGGCACGAACCCCTTCATCGGACCTTCCTTGGTCTTGGGATACTGCTGGGATCCGCGACGTCCGCGGCCCTGTGCAGCGCGCTGAGGACGGGCCGACTCGGTCGGAGACGGAGGACCGCCCGGACCGGGGCGCGGACCGCCAAAGCCCGGACGTTGACCGCCAAAGCCTGGACGTTGACCGAAACCTGGACGGGAACCGGGTGCACCCGGAGCGCCCTGCCCGGTATAGGGACCAGAGGAAGTGCGGGTGGGGTGCTTGGGACGAGGGCCGCTTCCGGGAACATAAGGTCCCGCGGGCGACGTTCTCTGTCCGAAGCCGCCTGGTCCACCGGAGGGCCGGCGGTCAAAGATCGGCTTGCCGCGCTGGATGGGGCCTGTGCTGGCTGCGGGCGTGGCCGCAGGCACAACTGGCGGCGCCTTGTATACAGGACGCGGACCCGTTTGCGGCATAACGACCCTGCGCGGCGGCGGAGCAGGAGCGGCAGGAGGCGCGGCGGCGGACGCATGCGCCTGAGCCGAAGCGCGGCGCGCTTGCATCTCGGGCGCCGGTTCGGCCGCCGCCACAGGCGGGGCGGGCTCCTTTTCAGCTTTGACAGCAGGCGCTGCGGTTACCGCAGCAGCCTCAACTTCCACCGGTTTGGGCGCCTCTTCGACAGGAGCCTTCGTCACAACAGGCGCGGCAGGCCGGGCCACCACAACTGCCGGAGCGGCCACAGGCTCAACCGGCGCCGGAGGAGCCGCGGGCGCTGCGGGCGTGACCGTGGCTGCCGAGGCAACCTTATGCTTTCGGGGATGGGCAGCCGGTTCCGGCGCCGCAGGTGCGGCTTCGAGCGGTGCTGGCGGCTTGACGACGACAGCAACGGCAGGAGGCACAACTGCTACGGCAGGACGCACCGGAGCCGCGGCGGCCGCTGGCGCTTTGGCAACAACCGGTCGGACCGGAGGATGCGAGGCGATGGCCGGCGGCGGAGCAACGATAGCGGGCGCCGGACGGGGCGCCGGAACAATCTTGCGCGGCTCGGGACGAGTGGCGGGAGGTGGCGCCGCGACAACCGGCGGAGCGGCGGGCCGGGCGGCGGGCGGAGCAGGCGCGGCGACAGCGGACCGGGCAGGCGCACGGCTGCCGCGAACAGCCTCCTCTTCCTGTTGTTGCCTGGCCTGGATCGCCTTCAGCACATCGCCAGGCTTGGAGATGTGAGAGAGGTCGATCTTGGGAGTAATCGCCTGGGCCGCGCGATGCGCGGAAGCACTGTGCGACGCGGCAGATTGCTTGCCGCGCGAAAAATGCTCACGCACTTTGTCGGCCTCATGCTCTTCAACCGAACTGGAATGGGTTTTGCCGGTGGCCAGGCCCAGTTCAGCCAAAATCTCAAGAACCTGCTTGCTCTTGACTTCCAGCTCGCGCGCGAGATCGTTGATTCGAACCTTACTCATCCGCCTCTTTTCAGAATCTGCTACCCAAAGCCCACTAGTCGCTCATAGCTACCCCATGGATTTGGCTGCATTTGAAACTTGCATTGCCCGATTGGCCGCGGGGAGGACGCATGTTAAGCGTCATCCTCTTCGGCCGCCTGCTGTTGCTCGTCCTTGTCTTCGTCTTCCTGCTGAGTCTCCGTGGTGGAGAGAATCTCGTCAGCGGCTGTTTCCGCCTCGGGAACCGGCCGCTCTTCGGCTTCCGCCGCTGGAACTTCCGCCCCCTCGCCCGCGGCTTCCTGCTCCGCCGAGACCGGCTCGGGCGCCTCCGTTTGAACCGCAGCCTCTGCTTCGCCCGTGACGGCGGCGGTTTCTGACGGAACGTGTCCCTCTTCGCCCTCTTCAAAGTGGCCAAAGTAGTGGCGCACGGCGATGCTGATCTTCTCGAGCGTCTTCTCGCCAATGCCCGGGATCTCTTCGAGCTGCTCGGGGGTCATGTCGGCGAGGGCTTCGACGGTGGTGATGCCCGCGGCGACGAGCTTCTGGATGATGCTGTCGCCCAGTTCGCCGACTTGCTCGATGGGCGTGGAGGGCCCGCTGGAGAAAGCCTGCATCTGCTGCTCGACTTCCTGGCGCTTCTCCTCCTCGCTCTTGATGTCGATCTTCCAGCCAAGGAGCTTGGCGGCGAGACGCACGTTCTGGCCCTTCTTGCCGATGGCCAGGGAAAGCTGGGTATCGTCCACAATGACTTCAAGCTGCTTTTCGGTCAGGTCGGAGATGGAGACGCGGCTGACCTTGGCCGGCTGCAGAGCCTTCTCCGCGAACGTGGTGATCTCGTCGGAATACTCGATGATGTCGATCTTTTCGCCGCGCAGCTCGCGGATAATGGACTGGACGCGCATACCCTTCATGCCAACGCAGGCGCCCACGGGATCGACATCCTTGTCGCGGGACTGAACGGCGATCTTCGTGCGCTCGCCGGCTTCGCGCGCAATGGCCCGGATGACCACGGTGTTGTCGTAGATCTCGGGAACCTCGGATTGAAAGAGGTTCTGGACCAGCTCTGGAGCGGCGCGAGAGACGATGACCTGGGGCCCCTTGGCGGCGCGATCGACCTTGAGGAGAACAACGCGCACGCGCTCGCCCACGGAGAACTGCTCGAGACGAGACTGCTCGCGCCGGGGACAGCGCGCCTCGGCCTTACCCAGATCGAAGATCACATCCTGGCCCTCGACGCGCTTGACGGTCGCATTGAGAACCTCTTTTTCGCGATGGGCGTATTCCTGGAAGACGGTATCGCGCTCGGCCTCCCGGACCTTCTGGAAGATGACCTGTTTGGCCAGTTGGGCGGCGATCCGGCCCAGAGGGGAGGTGTCGCGGTAGAGGCGTATCTCGCTGCCCACCTCGACGCCTGGGGCCAGCTCGTTGGCCTCGGCGAGAGTGATCTGATTGAGCGGATCCTCGATCTGCTCTTCGCCGGCGACAACGGTCTTGTAGATGTAGGCCGTGATCTCTCCGGTTTCCTTGTTCAGCTCCCCGCGCATGTTTTCCTGGGTCTTGTAGTATTTGCGCGTGGCCAGAGCGATGGCTTCCTCGACGGCTCCGACAACAATGCCGGGATCGATGCCCTTCTCCTGGCTGAGAAGCTCGATGGTTTGATACAAAGCGCTGCCCATAGGCTACTGACTCTCTCGTTCGTTGCGCGGCGCGGAACCTGGTGCCGCTCCGGCCGGTTGGGTTGTTCTTGCGGGCCCGGGAACCGGCATGCTCCGGCTTCCCCTTGACTTCTGTTCCCTGCCCTTTTCAGATCTCCGGCACCAGTTGTGCCTTTTCGATGTTGCCGAGCGCGATCTCCACGGTACTGACGCCGGTCTTCCGCGTCTTGCTGTTTTGTTTGATGGCGTTCAGGTCCAGCACGATGGCGGGTACGCCCTCGCCAGACGGCACCTGTTCCCCGGTCCCTTGTTCCCTGTACTCGATCAGCCGCCCCTGCCAATGGCGGTTGTTGCGAATCGGCTCAAAAGTCTGGATCTTCACCAGACAACCGGCAAAACGCCGGAAATCCTCCGGCCGGATGAGCTTGCGATCAAGCCCCGGGGAGCTGGCCTCAAGCGTATACGCCGCGTCCGGGACCAGGTCTTCAACATCCAGCAATACGCTGAAATCGCGGCTGAATTCGGCGCAATCCTCATGGGTCACGCCCGATAGCTGATCGACGCTGAGTGCACCTTCTCTCAACCGCTCCGGCAGACCCTCCGCTCCCGGCGCAATCCGTTCTTTCAACTTCAACCGGCCTTCGGCGTTCCGTTCCAGAAGGACACGCAGGATGCGCTCTTTCGCCGGGCCGACGAACTCCAGGTCCACCACTTCGAGCCCGTGTGATGCCGCCACCCGCTGCGCCGCCGTCCGGATTGCCTCCAACTTGATCGTATGCCGTACCCAATGTGCCCGCAGGCTATTGATTCCAAAATGATTCAACCCGGCGCTCCCGCGTGGTAATCGCCGGGGCTTTGCCCCAAATAAAAAGTGGGCTCTGAGCCCACTCATCTCTCCGCCAGCCGGTGCGGTCACGGCGTGCCCGGCGGACAAACGCGTTGCATTCCTAGAATACGTCGAAATGCTTGGGAATTCAATGCGCACAGAGCAAAGTTTCCATTCCACGGCACGAACTCCCGGCACTGGTCAGAAACGATGCCTCACAACGCCGCCTGCCCGCGGACTGCGAGGCGGTGGCTGGCTGCCCCGCCTGTATGGCGAAAAGGCGGCCCGGGAACATCGAAATATTAGCCACAAAGTAGTTCCGGAGTGCCGGCAACGGGAGAGCGGACGCGGACCGGAGGTCCAGCTTCCGGGCGGCACCACATTCTTTCCAGTAAATTCTTCTGGCTTGTACCCGTTTCTGCTGCATTCCTCGTCTTACCAGCCAAGCATGTCTCCATGTTCCGCACCACAAGCTGAGGATTCTTGCGAAAACAACAGGTAATTCTTCTTGCAACTGTGATAATGGTGGCGCTGGCGTTGCGGCTGGCGGCCATCCCCCTGCCTAATTTCGAAAACCTGATGGATGGCGACCACATACACGCCTGGGAACCGGGCAACGTGGCCGAAGCGCTGCTGACGGGCCGCGGCTTCGGCAGTCCGTTTCCATCGCATCAGCTTTCCGCCGTCATGCCGCCGGCTTATCCCCTGATCGTCGCGGTCGTGTTCAAGATGTTCGGCATTCACACCGCAGCGTCAATCTTCGCCGTCCATGCCCTCAACTGCCTTCTCTCTGCCCTCGCCTGTCTTCCGGTCTTCCTGATGGCCCGCCGCAGCTTTGGCGAGCGCGCGGGATGGTGGGCCGCGTGGGCCTGGGCTTTCTCGCCCTACGGCATCTACTTTGCGGCATCCTGGGCGTGGCGTACCCACTTGCTCCTGCTCTGCCTTTGCTGGCTTCTCTACCTGGCTCAGAGTATGGAGCACTCGCCGCGCCTCACCCTCTGGATGGGATTCGGCTTACTGGCCGGATTTGCCGGACTCACCGAGCCGTCCATCCTGGTCGTCGTTCCATTTCTCATGACGCTTGGATGCTGGCGGCTCTGGCGAGGCAAGAAACGCTGGTTCGCGCCGGGCATTGCCGCCTCGATTACGCTGGCCGCCACGCTGTCACCATGGCTGATCCGCGACGCGCTCGTCTTCCACCGCTTCATTCCCATGCGTGACAGCATGGGCCTGGAACTCTGGATAGGCAACAATGGCTACTCCAGGCGTTGGACCAGCGATCAAATGCACCCGCTCCACGACGAAGCCGAACTTGCCGCTTACAACCGCATGGGCGAATTGGCGTATATGGACATGAAGGAGCAGCAGGCCAAGGCCTTCATCCGCAGCCATGCTGTGTGGTACGCCGGCATGTCGCTGCGCCGCGCCATTTATCTCTGGACCGGCTACTGGAGTTTCGACCGCAACTATCTGGCCATGGAGCCCATGGATCCCGCCAACATTCCTTTTGCAACGGCACTTACCGTCCTGGCGCTTGCCGGCATCGTACTGGCGTGGCGCGATCGGCCTTACGAGGCGCTGCGCTATGCCGGAGTGCTCTTTCTTTTTCCCGCGATCTATTACTTCAGCCATCCGGAACCCTATGATATGCGGCCTCTGGACCCTCTCTTGCTTCTGCTGGGCTGCTTCGCCGTGCTCACGCTGCGCGACCGTGCCCGCGCGGAGTTCCCTTCATCGGCAGAGACAACGCACAAGCGAAACATTGTGTGCCCCGAGCCGGACTCAGTTCCGGAGGTCTCCCGTGCCGCCTTCTGGCCTCTCCGGAGTCGCCGCACGCGGCACGGCGAACAGATCGAATGGCCAACCAAGACGGAGGATCGGGAGATCCAGGGCCAAGGACAGTTGGACCCATGCGCAAGGCAGCCATTGCAGGGCGATTTCGCAGCGGACGGGAAGGAAACGGACAAAATGACGCGGTGCTAGACTCGAAGGTAGTCCTATGTGCGTTCTCCAGCCGTCCGGCACACTTTCTCAGTCCGAGATTCTCCGCCTCCGCACCGCTCTTCTGCACAACACAGCCAAGGCCGCTCTGGAGTATCTGGACGGCGAAGAGACGCGCGCGGTGCAGCCGAGCGCGGCTGCGGTGGCGGCGCTCGATGCCTTTCGCGAGCCGCTGCCGGAAGGGCCGATGGCGGCCACCGAAGTGCTGGAGCAACTGCACCGCCTGGGGTCGCCTGCGACCATTGCCAAGACGGCGGGACGGTTTTTCGGATTTGTGAATGGCGGGTGCCTGCCGGCAGCGCTGGCGGCGGCCTGGATGGTCAGTGCGTGGGACCAGAACGCGGCGATTTTTGTGCAGTCGCCCACCGCCATCACGCTGGAAGAGGTGGCTCTGGAGTGGGTACGCGAGTTGTTGGGGCTGCCCGCGGGAACGGGCGGCGCGGTGGTGACCGGAGCCACCATGGCCAACTTTGCCGCTCTGGCCGCGGCGCGGCGGGCGGTGTGTCTGCGGGCGGGCTGGGACGTCGAGGCCGATGGCCTGTTTGGCGCGCCGGAGATCACGGTCGTGATCGGCGCGGAAGCGCATCCCTCCGTGCACAAAGCGCTGGGCCTGCTCGGTCTGGGGCGAAATCGCGTGGTGCGGGTTCCGGTGGACAGCCAGGGCCGCATGCGCGCCGACTCCCTCCCGCACATGGACCAGCGGACGATCCTGTGCCTGCAGGCGGGAAATGTGAATAGCGGCGCGTTCGACGCCGCGGCGGCGATTGTTCCGGAGGCGCGGGCAAAGGGCGCATGGATTCACGTGGACGGCGCCTTCGGGCTGTGGGCTGCGGCATCGCCCCAGTACCGGCACTGGACCAAAGGCTTTGAGCAGGCCGATTCCTGGGCAACGGATGCGCACAAGTGGCCAAACGTGGGCTACGACTGCGGCATTGCGCTGGTGCGCGAACCCGAGATGCTGCGCGGCGCCATGTCGATGACGGCCTCGTATCTGCCCATGGGCGAACGCCGCGAACCGGCCGACTACAATCCAGAGCTTTCACGGCGGGCGCGCGGCGTGGAACTGTGGGCGGCGCTTAGATCGCTGGGCCGCGCGGGCCTGGCGGAGATTGTGGAGCACACCTCCGCGCATGCGCGGCGTTTTGCCGCGGGACTGATGGCCGCGGGATACGAGATTCTGAACGAGGTAACGATCAACCAGGTGCTGGTTTCGTTTGGCTCGCGGGAAAAAACTCTGCGGGCCATCGAACGCATCCAGCAGGACGGAACCTGCTGGTGCGGATCGACGGTGTGGCAGGGCAAGACAGCAATGCGCATCAGCGTGTCGTCATGGGCCACCACGGAGCAAGACGTGGAGCGGAGCCTGGCGGCGATGGTACGGGCGGCGCGGGAGCCCTAGCGCAAGCGGCGGTTCGCCACCAGACGCATCGGCGATTCCATTTTGCAAGCGCTGGGGCAAGGAACGACAATAGCGGAATGAAAGCCTCCCGGATGGTTGCCGTGGCCCTGCTGGCGGTGCTGGCAGCGCCTGTTTTGCTTGCCTTGGAAAAGCAGCCCCCGAGCATCTATCGTGCGCGGCGCGTGGCGCTGGCGGAGAAACTGCACGGCGGCGTCGCCGTGCTCTTTGCGGCGCAGGAACCGGTGCTCGATTTCATGGCCTACCGCCAGGATTCGGACTTCTATTACCTGACCGGATGGGATGAGCCCGGGGCGGCGCTGCTGATTGAGGCCGCGGATGACAAGGCGCCAACCCCCCGCGCGTATAGCGAAATTCTGTTCTTGCCCACGCGCGACCTGCGCATGGAGAAGTACACCGGCGAGAAGATGGACGCGGCCACGCCGGGGGCGGCCGAAAAGGCAGGCGTGGATGCGGTGCAAGCCATGGCGGAACTGCCCGCCGTGCTGAACCGTCTGATGGCTGCGGACCGGCGCCTGCGTGGAGATGTGTGGGTGCAGCCCGCGGCTCCCCAGGCAAAGGCGCTGGTTAACTTTGAAGCCGCTACCCTTGGGGTTGGCGAACTGCCCGCGCCGCGCGACGTGACCGGCCTGACCGCGCCGTTGCGCGCGGTAAAGGATGCGGGCGAGATCGAACTAATCCGCAAGGCGTCGGCTGCCTCCATGGCGGCGCAGATGGCCATGATGAAATCCGTGCGGCCCGGCATGACCGAGCGCGCCGTGGCGGGCCGCATGACCGCCGTGTGGCTGGCCCGCGGTTGCGAGCGCCCCAGCTATGCGCCCATCGTAGGCTCGGGCATCAACTCGACCATCCTCCACTACTCCGCCAATGACCGCACCATGCAGGACGCAGACATAGCCGTGGTGGACGCGGCCTGCGAATACTCCATGTATGCCGCCGACATCACGCGCACAGTCCCGGTGAACGGGCATTTCACCCCCCGCCAGCGCGAGATTTACAATATCGTGCTGGGCGCGCAGAAGGCGGCCATGGACGCCTTTGTCGCCGGCAAATCCACCATCAACGACCGCGACCGCAAGGATCCGGATTCGCTCGACACGGCAGCCTACAACTACATCAATACGCGCGGCAAAGACCTGCACGGACAGCCGCTGGGCAAGTACTGGCTGCACGGGCTGGGCCACCTGGTCGGCATCGACGTGCACGATCCGGCGGTCTATCCGGCCGTGCTCAAGCCGGGCATGGTCTTCACCATCGAGCCGGGCATCTACATCCCCGAAGAGAAGCTGGGCGTGCGCATCGAGTGCGACTTCATGGTGGGCCCGGACGGCAAACTCATCGATCTCGATGCCGCGCTGCCGCACACCGCGGAAGAGGTGGAAACAGCGATGCGAGGAAGGTAATGGCGATAGACCCACGCGATGCCATGAATCCGGAGCAATTGGAAACGCTGATTCAGGCCTTTGGCGATCAACTGATGGCCTGCCTGGATGAGTGCGCGCGGGGACGCAAGGGGCTCTTTGGCGACGTGGAGTTGCTGAGCGAGGAAGACAGCGTAAAATCCTGGCCCGAAGCCGCACGCCTGCGCGAACTGGCCCTGGCGCTGCAGAACCTGTTCGACCAGCAGGGCGAGCGCTATGCGCTGTGCGACGAGTTTCTCGACTTGTGCTCGATGCACGGCGAGAGCCACCCGGGCGAACGCAAGCTGGCCCGTGCGCTTCTGGAGCGGATAGAGCGGGGAGAGGTAGGAGCCCAGGAAAAAGAGAAAGGAAGACCGTGGTAGTCCTGCATGCATTTTTGGCGCTGGTGGCTGGCTTCGCGGTCATCGCCGCGCTGCTGCTGGGGGTCACGGCTCTGCTCAATCGGCTGGTGCCGAGCTGGTCGGAGAGCGAGGATCAGCCCCTGCCGGCGGAGCACGGCCTCTATCCGCCCGGCTGGTCGCTCGGCTATGTAATTGTGAATCTGGGCTACTCGTTCCTGGCCGCGGCAGCGGGCGGCTACGTCACGGCGTGGGCCGCGGCGGCCAATCCGCTGATTCACACGCTGGCGCTGGGCATCGTCGTGCTGGCGCTGGCCGCCATGAGCGCCCTGCAATCGAAAGACAAGCGGCCCGTCTGGTACTTGTTGGCGCTGGTTGCCATTTCGCCCGTCGGCGTGCTGGCAGGAGGGCTGGTGCGGCTGCGGGTACTGGGAATCCTCTAAAGCGGACTCAGCAGTGCCGCGAGGCTGGCTGCCATCCTGCGCGCTTTCTCTTGCCGGCTTCCATCCTGCGCCGAAAAACGGCATGCCGGGGAAGAACCGCGGCAGGCCGCTCGGAGAGACAAAGCGCCGCTACCAGCTCACGCCGAAGGTGACAGGAATCAGCTTGGTGTCGGCTCCAACACTGGCCACGCCCAAACCATTGGGCGCAATGGCGGATGCGGGCGTGAGCACGTCAAGATAGCGCACTTCGGCAAAAACTTTCATCCGCCCATCGCCAAAGTCACCCGCGAAACGATGCTCAAAGCCGCTGCCGATACTCCAGCCGCCCTGGTTGCTGGAAAAGTGGCCAACCACCTGATTCACAACACCGGGCGCGCAATAGAAGTAATCGCAGTAGTAGCCGATGGCGGGATCGGTGAAGCTGGTGACCTTGCGGAAGAAGCCTCCGCCGCCCGTCACATAGACATCGTTGACGCTCTTGGGGAAGAGGTTGAACCTGGGGTTGAGCGTAAACGACCAGATATGGGCGTATCCGCCGTTGGCGCCGGTTTCTGCAATGAGTCTGCCGGGAAGTTTGTCGTCGATGAAGTCGTAGTCAATGTAGGCGGAGAGGCGCGGCGTGAAACGATAGCCGGCGCCAACCTTCAGGTTGCCGCCCCACGTGATGTAGTTGGAGGAGCTGCTGGAGGGCGCGTTGAAACCACCGCCGACTTCAGCCGTGACGCGGCTCCAGATGCTGTGATACTGGTATCCGCCGCCTTGTGCGCCGCCGGAGGCCGAAGCGCTGGACGAGGCGGGCAAGGCCCCCGCATCGCCGGCGTCATCCAAAGACGAAGACCAGGAACCGGAAGATGCCACGGCCGCAGAGGCGGAACTGGATGTGTTATGGGCAAGAGTGGTTTGGGCGTTCGCAAGACCGACCGCAAAAAAAACCGCCAGCCCCGAGACGCCAATCGAACGGATCAGACGGATATAACGCTGGGTAGACATTATTGTGCCTCGTAATCCTATTGTTTTGAGCCGCCGGTTGTTCCACATCCCCGGCTGTGTCATTTAGACACGCTCTGTGAACAGAAGTTGCCCGGAGGCCATAAAAAAGCGATGACGCCCAAGCCGGCAAAAACGATTGATCTTCGATCATTCCGTCTGCCTGGCATGGTGGATGGCAGACGGAAACCATGTGTAGCGTTGTGCGCCGCGCGCCTTACCACTGCACGCCGGGATAGAGGCTGGGCAGACGCAGGGCGCGGTATTGCGACGCGCCCTTGGTGCCCGCCTGCCAGACAAGTTGAGGAGTTGAACCATTGAGGTTCAGTTCCTGCACGATGGAGCCGCCCGGCGATGCGCAGAAATCCGCCTGCACATCGCCGTTGGAGAGAAGTTGGACATTGCCTCCGAAATAGCTGTAGAGGCTGGGATCGAGCTTGTATTGCGAAATCAGGGTTGCGATCATGGAGGTTTCGTCGATCTGGTAGACAGACGCGGCGGAGTAGCATGCCGGCATGCCCATGGTTCCACACCTGCTTCCGTCAGGAAACAGGCGGTCGTCGCCGTTGTCCATGACGCCGAGGCGAAAGACGCCGCTGGTGTTCTGGGTAAAGAAGGAAGGGCCGTGCTGCGCATAGAACCAGTCGGTGGGATCGACGCCATTCTGCAAGGTGAAGTCGCCGCCTTCGCCTAGGCGCCACAGAATCTTGCCCGACCCCTGCCCATCCGCGTAGTCGATCTTCAGGATCCAGCTCTGATGGCGCATGGAGAGGAGCAGATCGTGGTCGTCGGTGGAGTAGAGCAGCGCGTTGCTGTGCGTCCAGTCGGGAAACAGATAGGGATGGCGATTGATATCGAGGTGGTCAAACGTATTCCAAACCCATGCCACCTGCCCATCCGGGTCGATGTCCACGATCAGGTCGCCGAGAACGTTCGTCGTGCCCGGATAGCCCGGCAGGTTGGTAAACGATTGATAGAGCGATACGAGCGCGATCCAGTGACCGTTGGGAAGCGCCAGGACGTCGTGGTGAAAGCTGCCCAGGTTATAGTTGTATCCTTTTGCGGCCAGGGCCGTGGATAGCTGATCCATGGTGAATTCGCGGATGGTATTTCCGGCCAAATCGATTTCGCGGAGGGCGTCGATGGTGCTGGAGGGGATGGTGGAGCCGTGCAAAGGGGCCGAGGATGCATAGGAGATGAGCACAAGAAAATGCCCGTTAGGCAGCGGCTGTATGGGCTGAACCGCATCGTAGACGGAACCGCCGGGATAGGTATACGTCCAGATGATATTGCCCTGAAGATCGGTGGCAAAGGCCTGCGCCTCCTCGTGGGGAATCAGCGTGTCGAACAGTTCGATACCGGATTGGGGGAGCTGGCCATTTTGCGCCGAGGCCACGATGGCGGAAGTGCCGGGAGGAGTGCCGGTGGTGAAGGTACTGTCGGGACCGGTGAACGAAGCTCCGTTGTCAAGGGCGATGAGCGGCTGCAGATGATAGAGCGTATTGGCGCGCATGCCCGCCACGTAGACGGTCACTTCGCCGCCGTAGGGCGTGGGCGTGGGCTGAGCCCAGGTGGAAAGGCCGTAGTTTGTATCGGGGCCAAAGTTGATGGTTACCGTGCCCGGGGACGGCAGATAGATGGAATAACTTGCGACCTGGGGATTGGCGGAGGAGCCAATCACCTGGGGCGCAAGGATGGTGACGACCGCGGTCGCGTAGTTTGTTTGCGCGGCGCCGGCATCGGCGGCGGTGATGACGGCGTTCACGCCATAGGACAGACCGGCAGGCGCGCTATAGTTGCCGCTGGAGTCGATTGTGCCCACGCCGGCATTTCCGCCCACAATGCCGTTGACAGACCACTGCAACGTCTCGGAAGACGGCGCGGTCGCGGTAAAGTGGACGGTTTGCGCGAGGGCCACGGCGGCATAGCTCGGCGAGAGAGTCACGTTGCCCGATTGGCTGGCCACGGGAGGAGGCTGCGTGGGAGGGGGCGGGTTGGGGGGCGAGATGAATGCAGGCGCACCGCCACAACCGGCCAACAAGACGGGAACCCAGAGAAACACAACATTCCGGCAGACGAACCAGCTCCGCTTGCCGCGCTTCGATGATCGACGATAAGAAAAAATGTTCAGAGCCTTGCTCCACGCTTCGTAAAGTTGAAATCTGTATTCTTAGAAGCTGCTTTGCGCATTGAAGGTTGCGATGGTTGAGAAAGAGGATTGATTTTCTCCCCCGATGCGAATGACCCGGAGCGAAAAAACAAAGAAGATCGCCGCGATGAACCCCGGCAGACCGGAAACGGCGGATTCCGCGCGCTGGAGAGAAAACTTCAGCCGGCTGGCGCGAAGCCGGGCTGGCAGTTAGCTTCGTCGATGAAGGCAAGCATGTTTTCAAGCGGAGCGTCCTGCTCGACGGCGTGAGAAGGAGAAAAGATGTAGCCGCCGGCGCGGCCCAGTTCAAGAAGGCGGCGGCTTTCGGCGCGGACTTGCTCAACGGTGCCGAATGGAAGCGTCTTCTGGATCGAGAGACCGCCGTGGAAGCTGAGCCGGCTCCGATAGCGGGGCAGAAGCTCAAAAACATCCATGACTTCCGGCTGGAAGGGATTGAAGCAGTCGAGCCCGATGGCGACGAGAGAATCAAATAGTTCATCGACATCGCCGCAGGAGTGAATCATGACCTTTTTGCCGGCGCGTTTGACAACGCCGTACATGCGTTCGAGGCGCGGCAGGATAAACGTCCTCCACAGGCGCGGCCCCATGATAAGCCCGTGCTGCTTGCCCCAGTCGTCGCCAAAGTAGACGGCGTCGATGTCGTACTCGAGAGCCTTTTGAACCTGGGCAATGTCGTAATCGCAGATGGCGTCCAAGAGCTGGTGGACAAAGGCGGGGTTGGCGACCAAGTCCATGAGCAGCGGCTCCATCCCGCGCAGGGTCCAGGCGCGTTCGTAGAGCGAGAAGCCAAGTTGGAAGACACGGAAGCAGTCCCGGTGGCGCTCGAGCTTTTCGGGAATGTCGGCGAAGAACCGCGCGTCGGTGGGATCGGGAAAACGGTAGCCGGACAGAGAAGGCTCGGGCAGAACCTGGCCTTCAATGTTGCCGATATCCTTGTCGATGGCGCGGTTCCAGACGGCCCCGAAAACGTCGCGGAAACGATCCGGGCCGATCTGGTCGAAGAAGCCGATATCGGCGCCGAGGGTGACAAAGTGATTGCCGACTCGTTCGTCGATCTCGCTTGCGCCGTAGTAAGAGACGAGAAGGTCATGGGCTTCCCGGGTAAACGAAAAATGCCACGGAACATAAGGAGGCGTTTTGTGGTCAAGGACACATTGCACAACCTCACGCTTGGTCATGATGCTCCGGGCCGGCTGCATGCGTGGATCAATGGACCGCAGCCGCGCGATACGCCTGTTTTGAGGTGCAGGAGAAGGGTAGCACGGAAATGAATGCGTGATGGAAAAGGCGTTGCCGCAAGCAAAAGCAGCGGCGGCTCAGGGCAAAAGGCCGGAGCCACTCGCTCCGGCCTTCACCATGGACAGGAAAAACGCCGTCAACCCTGTATGTCGAATTGCTCGGGATGCAGCGCGGGATCGCTTTTGACGAGGATGTTGCGGCCGGTAAGCTCTTCGAATTCAACCAGCCAGCGGGCATTGTTGGATTTAAGAACCTTCACGGTCTCGGGATGAACGCGGAGAAGCACATCGTCGTTTTCGAAGTGCTTCTTCATCTTGCGCAACTCGACGTAGACCTCGTTGCAGACGGTGGCGGGACTCTTGACCATGCCGGTTGCCTGGCAGGTGGGGCAAGGCACAGAGAGCGTGCGCTCGAGCGACTGCTTGACGCGCTTGCGCGTAATGGCCACCAAACCAAAGTCGTTGAACTGCAGAACCTTGGTGGGGGCGCGATCGCTCTTGAGGGCTTCTTCAAGGGCGGCGAGCACCTTGAAGCGGTTCTTGCGCTCGTCCATGTCGATGAAGTCGATGACGATGATGCCGCCAAGATCGCGAAGACGAATCTGGCGGACAATCTCGGGCACGGCGTCGAGGTTGGTCTTGACGATGGTGTCCTCAAGACGGGCCGACTTGCCCACGTACTTGCCGGTATTGATGTCGATGGCGACCAGCGCCTCGGTCTGGTTGATGACGATCGAACCGCCGGACTTGAGCCAGACCTTGGAGCGAAGAGCCTTGGAGATTTCGTCCTCGATGCCGAAATGCTCGAAAAGCGGAGTCTCCTTGGTGTAGAGCTTGACGCGACGCACGAGGCTGGGCGAGAAGCGATTGAGGAAGCGGACGATACGCTCGTAGTCCCCCTCGGAGTCAACCCAGATATTCGAGAAGTCAGAGCTGACCTGGTCACGCAGGATGCGCTCGATGAGGGAAAGATCGTGGTAGATGAGCGAGGGAGACTTGGAACTGTCGGAGCGCTGCTTGATCTCGCTCCAGAGGTTGAGCAGGAAACGTAGATCGGAGCGAAGTTCCTCCTCTGAAGCGCCCTCGGCGGCGGTGCGGACAATGAAGCCTCCGGAGGCTTCGCCGCGCTCGTGAACAAGGATTCTCTTCAGTCGCTGGCGTTCCTCGTCAGAAGCGATTTTGCGGCTGACGCCAACATGGGAAACGGTAGGCATGAAGACCAGGAAGCGGCCCGGAAGAGCGATATGCGAGGTGATGCGAGCGCCCTTCTTGGCGATGGGCTCCTTGGCGATCTGCACCAGAATCTCCTGGCCGGGCTTCAACAGATCGGAGATGACAGGCAGATCGTTGGTCTGCATGGTGCGGCGCGAAGGCCCGCGTCCTCGGCCCGAGGCGGATGGTGCGCCGGCGGTTTCGCGGCTGCGGCGGCCGCCGCGGCCGCCACGCTCGCGGCGGACGCTTCCCGCCGTAGCGGCCGGCTTGCCGGCAGAGATTTCTTCCTCCTCTTCCCGCTCCTCTTCTTCGTTCACGCTGTCAAAGTTGAGCTGGATGCGGTGGTCGAGATGAGCTTCCTGGAACATTTCGCCCAGGTCGCCGGAGCGCAACTGGTTGGGAACGGTCTCCTCTTCGTAGACGTCGAGGTCGTGTTCCTCGTCTTCGCCACGGTAATGGTGGGTCGCCTCAACTTCCTCGCCTTCGATCACCTCTTCGGCGATGAGCCCGCTGCCGGGATTGTAGTTTGAGGCGGCGGGCGCGGGGGCAGGCCTCTCGCCAGCCTCGTTCTTCTTTTTGCCGAATCCGAAGATCCGGAACGACGCAGGAGCGGAGGGATCGATGCGATGCGAAGCGGAAGCATCGGATTCAGCCTCGGCTGCTTCCGATCCCGCGGATGCGGGGCCTTCCCAAGCAGATTCATCGCTCTGTTCTTCCTCGCGTGCAGCCTGGACCGCTGAAGCCGGCGCGGCAGAGGCTTCCGTCATGACCTCAACCAACTCCTCTTCTTCCATGGCGTCGGCGCCTTCGACCGCAATCTGCTCTGCGGCGCGGAGACTCTGTGGCGCGATCTCCGGCTCGGCGCCAGCAGATTCCTGACGGCGATGGCGGGAGAGCGACTCCCCGGGAAGAACGCCGCTGCCGTCCCAGACAAGGGGGCTCTCAATCAGCGTGGAAGGCTTGAACGTGCTGGCCGCACGCGCCGGCGGAGGGATTTCCGGCTCGGCGGGGCGAAGGGATTCGGCCGGAGCGCCACCGTACTTGGAAAGCGACTCGCCGGGAAGAATGAACGCCGCGGAGGCAGGCTCCGGACGGCGCGGCGCCGGGGCTTCTCCCGCTGGAGGCACGAACTTTTCCTTGTAGGGCGCGACTCCCGCTTCCGCCTGAATGGCGGGCGCCGTCTGGCGTTCCGACTCAGACGCGATGGAATCCTCAGAGGCTTCGGCGGCGTCGGGCTGCGACTCGCGGGAGCCCGTGCCGCGGCTGCCGCGGCGCCGGCGGCGGCCGCGCCACCGCCTGGAGTTCGAGTCACCGGCCTCTTCCGGTGCGCCTTCACTAGGTTCTGCTACAAAGCCAGGCAGAGAAGCAACCTCCTCGGCCTCAAGGGGCTCGGCAGCCGGTTCGACAGCCGCATGGCGATCAAGGCTTGCGCGCTCCGGGCGCTGCTCCTGCCTGGGTTCCTGCGGGTGTGAGCGGCCTGTACGGCGCTCCTGGGCGCCGGAATGACGGACCTCGCGCGGAGGCTGGTTGCCGCCGGCGGCAGCAGCTTTTTCAAGCTCGTCGGTCTCTTCCTGGTCTTCGAGCTCGAGAAAGTCGGTTACGTACAGGAAGGCGTCGCGCTCCAGACCGATATCCACAAAGGCGGACTGCATGCCGGGAAGCACGCGGGTGACGCGGCCGTTGTAAATGGAGCCGGCGAGGGTGTACTCGTTTTCGCGCTCGTAGTAGATTTCCGCGAGCTGATCGTCTTCAAGGATTGCAAGCCGTGTTTCGTGGGGCGTGCTGGAAATACAAATCTCTTTTGCCATCTTACCTTTCCGCCCGGCAGAGTTGAGAGGCCGGGGCCTACGGCAAGGGGGACGAACCGGAACGAGGGCGAGAGGAAGGGCGATGGGCGAAAGGAATGAACCGAGCGTTGCCAGCCTGCCGGGTGGGCCGGTGCGCGCACCCAGTACGTGCGGCGAACGGCGCGAACAATGGCAAATCTACTCTGGCGCCAACCGAACAGACAACGCGACGCGGTAATCCAAATTGCAGAGAGTTTGTGGCCAACCGAACCAGAAAACCTGGCGGGGCCGTTGCGCCGCTGGCGCTTGTGCGGTCAACTGGCGCTGCCAGAGCAGGGTAGAAACGCCCTGAGGCTCCTTCGCCTTCTGCACAATCTATACGCCGCCAACGGCTTTCCCGTCTCTGCGTGCTCATGAACCCTATCCTGCCGAACTCGGGATTCACCCGGGCCTGGCCGGTCAAATGCTGAAGAACCACTCCCGCTACCCGGACAATTCCAGAGGAAACGGGGAGAGAAACCTGTGTACCGATCAGTTCACGAACCGGCGCATGCGCACGTTCATTACCACACCCAGCGCCAGGAAGGTGAACAACACCGAAGACCCGCCGTAACTCATTAACGGTAAAGGTATCCCGGTGACCGGCATAAATCCGATGACCATGCCCACATTGACCGCAATCTGGAAGGTCAACACAGCCACAACCCCCATGATAATCAGAGAGCCGGGCAGGTCAGCGGCTGTTTGAGCGTTCTGAATCAAACGCATCAATATTGAAAAGTATAGCAGGAGCGTCAAAAAGCAGCCGACAAAGCCGTGCTCTTCGCCCAGGGCAGCGAAGATGAAGTCGGCGTGGGGGATGGGGAGGAAGTCACCCTGGGTTTGGGTACCTTTGGCTGCACCCTTGCCCCAAATGCCGCCCGACCCGACGGCAATGAGTGATTGGCGAATCTGATAACCGGAGCCGCGCGGGTCGTTGTCGGGATTGATGAAGCTGGTAAGACGGGCTTTCTGGTAGGGTTTGAGGATCTTGCCGCTGGACCAGACGCCGACCATGAGAGCCGAGCCGCAGACGATGAGGATAAGGGATTGGCGCAGGTTGATGCCGCCCAGAAAGAGGCTGGCGACAAGAATGGGAGCATATGTGAGGGCGGTTCCCATATCGGGCTGAAGCAGGACCAGAATCATGGGCAGACCGACGAGAAGAAAGGCCCTGAAGATGTCGGACCAGAAGAGACGCCGGCCGCCGAGATTGGCGATGAAGCGGGCCACCGCCAGGATGAGGATGAGCTTGATCCACTCCGATGGCTGGAACTGGAAATGGCCCACGCTGATCCAACGCCTGGCGCCGAGGGCCCTGTGCCCGAAGAGTCTGACGGCCACCAGCGCCAGAAGGCCGGCGCCGTAAAGCCAGGGAACGAGGTCGAGAAGACGGTGATAGTCCACCTTGGAGATGAGAAACATGGCGGCGATGCCGGCCAGGATAAAGAAGATCTGTTTGATGTGGAAGCCGGCATAGCGGGTGTGGAGCGTGGCAGAGTAAATCTGAAAGACCGAGACAAGACTGAGCAACAGGACCATGCCGAGCATGGCCCAGTCGAAGTCGCGAAAGCTCAGGAAACGGCGCATCAGGGATGAGTTCCCTTCCATGGTTCAACGGGAAGACCAAGCCCCAGATCTTTGGGACCAACGAGCCGATGGGCGCCACCGGCAGACGACTGAGGTAAATCGACAAAGAAATGACCACCACGGATGCGGGCCGACTCCTGAGGCGGTTTCCCGTCTTTCGCCTCGCGGACAACGGGCTCCGACCAGACCGCGCCAATCTCAATCGGAGATTTGGGTGTGCCGGAGAGGTTATGGGCAAGGCGCCGCTGCTTATCGACGTAGGCGGCAACCACTTCCGCCCCGATGCGGGCGGGATAATAACTGAATTCGCCGTTCTGCCAGAGCACGACGACCACCAGCTCGGGATTGCGGCGTGGGGTGACACCGACGAACCAGGCGTTGGGATTGTTGGAGTGACTTTTGGCCATATGGCTGAGGGCCTCATGGCTGGCCACCTGGGCAGTGCCCGTTTTACCGGCAAGGTCGATGCCTTGGAGGTGCGCCGATCCGGCCGTGTGGTAAAGCCCTGGCTGGGTTACTTCGGCCATGCCGTCAGTGATGATCTGCCAGGCCTGGGGATCGATGGGAATGTAGGTTTCGCCGCTGCCGGGATAGTTTTCGAGCAAAGCCTTGCGAAAGTCGGAAGACAGTTGATCGGGAAAGACAACGTGGGGGCGGACCATGTGGCCGCCGGAGGCGATGCCGCTGATGATGCGGGCAAGTTGAATGGGAGTGGCCTCAATCGCGCCCTGGCCGATGCCGACGGAGATGGTTTCGCCGGCGTACCACCTGCGGTGGTAATACTTCATGACCCACTGCTCGGAGGGCATGAGGCCCGGCTGTTCACCCGGCAGATCGATGCCCGTTTTCTCGCCAAAGCCGAATTCTTTGGCATACCTGGCAATGCGATCAATGCCAAGCTTGTCGGCCAGGGTGTAATAGAAGGTATCGCAGGAGTACGGGATGGCGTTGTAAATGTTGACCAGGCCGTGGCGTTCGTCGCAGTGGTAGTAATGCCCGTAAAACGTGGCGCCGCCGGTGCAATTGACTTTCAGGTTCTGGGCGATACCTTCTTCCAGGCCGGCGACCGACATGAGGATTTTGAAGGTGGACCCCGGAGCAAGCTGCGCCTGAATCGCCTTGTTCATCAGGGGATGGTCGGGGTCTGTCAGCAACTGGTTCCACTCGCCGCGGTTGATGCGGATGGAAAAGGCATTGGGGTCGAAACTGGGCCGGGAGACCATGGCGAGAATCTCGCCGTTGCGCGGATCCATGGCGACAATGGCGCCCGTACGGTCGCCCAGAGCCAGTTCGGCGGCGCGCTGCAGGTCGTTGTCGATGGTGAGGCGGAGATCCTTGCCAGGGATGGCGTGCTGGGTGCGCAGATAGCCCACTTCGCGGCCGTGACTATCGACAATGACGTCGCGTGAGCCATCCTGACCGCGAAGCAGTTCGTCGTAGGTTTGCTCGACACCCGATTTGCCGACCACGTCGCCCGGCTCGTACACGGCGTAGCGCGGATCGTCGAGCATCTCTTCGCTGACCTCGCCGACGTAGCCGATCAGGTGGGCGGCAAAGCCGTCGCGGGGATAAAGGCGCCGCTCCTCATCCACAGTTTCCAGCTCGGGAAGCTCGTTGCGGTGGGCGGCGATAAAGGCCTGCTCGTCGGCGGTGATGTCCTGCTTGATGGGAATGGGCTGATAGCGAGGCGCGGAACGAAAGCGATGCAGAGTGGCGCGGAGCTGATCGAGATCCAGATCCAGGCCGCGAGCAATCAGGGGCAGATCGGCATCGACGTTGCGGCCCTGTTCGCGCACCAGGAAGCAGGAGACGGAAGGGTAATTGTCGACGATGAGACGGTTATAACGGTCGAAGAGCTTGCCGCGCGCGGCCAGCACAGGCTCCTTGCGGATGCGGTTCTGCTCGGCGAGGAGGCGGAAATTGTCCGCGCCCAGCACCTGGAGGCGCCAGAGTCCGGCGGCCAGCGCCAGCATCAGGAAAAGAATGCCGTACTGCACCACCGCCAGCTTGACGGAGGAGAGCTTTTCGTGGCGATCGCTTCTGCCGGAATACAAATCCATGCACCCTTAAGCATAGCGCCTGCCTGGCCGCGCTTGCATTGCCCGGCGAAGAGAGAGCGCAACGCGGGCGAAGCGCGCCTGATGGGAGACGAGGCAAGACACAAACGGGCAGGCGCGCCGCTATTCGCGAATCTGGGCGCGGTCAAGCAGCGGAAACACTAAAAAGGCGAGAAGCCCGTTGCCAATGGCCGCGAAAAGCTCAGTGAAGCCTCTCCATTCCATGTCCATGCCCAGGAGCACCCGGTAAATAAAGAGATAGATGCCGCTGCACAGCAGAGAGAGCAGGAAGGTGAGAAGAACACGAATGGTGTGGTTCTCGACGTCAATGCGCACCCCAATGGAGGCGCAAAGAAAGCCGGCCACGGTTTTGGCAATGCCGTTGACGCCGATGGCATGGTGAGAGAGGGCGTCCTCGAAGAGTCCGAGGGCAGCGCCCAGCAACATGCCCTGCAGCGGATTGCGGCGGCTGAGGGAAAAATAGACGGTGACCACCAGGGGCAGGTCGAACCAGACATAAGGGCCGACGAGGCGCGGCAGCCAGGCCTGCAACACCAGCGCCGCCAGAGGCACCAGCGCATAGACCAGCAGAGGATAACTGTGGACCTCGATTTCGCGTCTGTCATTGGCGGCAAGAACGGACATGGCTAAGGGATCCTCGGATGGGACGGCTCGCGGGAAGGCCGGGAAGCGGTGGAGGGGGATTTGGGCCTGTCGCCGGCGGAACGATGCGCATTCTGCCGCGCCGGGCTGTCCGAGGGAGTTGAGCCGTTCCCAGCGTCCGGTCCGGAGGGCTCCGCCACGGCGGGCGTAAAGCGGTCGGGGTGGAGCGGCAGCGGAGGCTGTGGCGGCGGATTGGGATTGGAGTTGTCCTTGAGCGGCTGCTGATCGGGAGGTAGATTGGGGTCGATGAGGCCGGGCAGCCGCTCCGCCATGATCTCCGAAGCCTTTTTCTGCTCGTTGAGGGCCGCGGCCTCGGATCCTTTGAGAGCCTCGCTGGCAGCAATGTCCTGCTGCTCCTGCGGGGAGAACTGCGGCTGGGTGGAGGTAATAACGAGAACCTCATCGAGGCGATCGAGATGCGCGGCGGGCTTGACGATGACTTGAATAAAGGAGTCGCGATTCGGGTCAGGGATGATTTTTTCGACGACGCCAACGGGCAGTCCGCGGGGAAAGATCTCATCCCCGCCCGCAGTGAGAACCTTTTCGCCGGGCTTGATGCGCTGGTCGGCCAGGATGTCTATGATTTCAGGCTGGCCTGCGGCGTTGCCGCTGAGGATGCCACGGATGCGCGTGGTTTCAAGGATCACGCCTGCCCCGCTGGTCTGATCGTTGATGGCCAGCACCTGGGCCGTGCGGGGAAAGACATCGCGCACCTTGCCGACGATCCCGTCGGGAGTGATGACGGCCATGTCGCGGGCCAAACCGTCGGACGAGCCCTTGTCGATATAGAAGACCTGCGACTGGCTGCTGCCGCTGGTGCCGATCACCTGGGCAGCCACGGTCTTATAGATGTACTTTTCGCGGAAACCCAGCATGGCCTGCAGGCGCTGGCCCTGGCGGGCATCTTCGAGGAGGGCGGCCTGCTCCAGGCGCAGGCGGTCAATGGTCAGTTGGAGCTGCTGGTTCTGCTGGCGCACGTGGCGCAGGTCGAGATAATTCTGCCACAGGCCGGCGGCCCCAAGTTTGGATGCGTGAATGAGCCGCTCTGGGGGACTGACGATGGCATTGGCCCAGAGCCGGATAAGCCGCACGCCGGCCCGGTCGCGAGCGTCGAAGGTGGCGCGGCCGGAATCGACGCGGCGCACCTGTACGGCAAGCCCGACAATCTGCACCACCAGCAACGCCAGCAGCGCAAGAAGATTCCGATAGCGGCTAAAGAACGATTCCACGGCGGTGTCCGTCGTCCGTGCACAGCGGGAGTTGAGCAGCCGGCAGCGCTGACCGCCCATCTTTATTGTATGTCCCTGCGGACACACTGCGATGCGCCTTGTCGGCCGTCCATGCAGCCCGGCGCGATGGTGTTGGCCGCCTCAGTCGATCTTGATCTTGCGCAGCAAGCGGAAGTCAGAGAGCATCTTGCCGGTGCCGAGGACAACGGAGGCCAGGGGGTCGTCGGCCACGGAGACAGGCAACCCGGTTTCTTCGCGAATGCGCTTGTCGAGATTCTTCAGCAGGGCGCCGCCGCCGGTGAGAACAATGCCGCGGTCGCTGATGTCGGCGGAAAGCTCGGGCGGGGTGCGCTCAAGAGCGACGCGGATGGCGTTCATGATGACGGCGATGCACTCGCCAAGCGCCTCGCGCACCTCGCTGTCGTCAATGGTAATCGTCTTGGGCACGCCTTCGATCAGGTTGCGGCCCTTGATTTCCATGGTCAAAGGCTTGTCCATGGGGAAAGCGGAACCTACCTCCATCTTGACGTGCTCGGCGGTGCGCTCCCCCACGAGGAGGTTGTATTTGCGCTTGAGGTAGTTGGTGATGGCTTCGTCCATCTGGTTGCCGGCCATGCGCACCGAGCGCGAATACACAATGCCCGACAAGGAAATCACCGCGATGTCCGTGGTGCCGCCGCCGATATCAACCACCATGTTGCCCGAGGGCTCGGTGATGGGCAGGCCGGCGCCGATGGCCGCCACCATGGCCTGCTCGACGAGGTAGACCTCGCTGGCCTTGGCCCGGTAGGCGGAGTCCTCGACCGCGCGCTTTTCCACCTGGGTAATCTCGGAAGGCACGCCGATGACAATGCGGGGATGCACCAACATTTTGCGGTTGTGCGCCTTCTGGATAAAGTAGTTCAGCATCTTCTCGGTCACTTTGAAGTCCGCGATGACGCCGTCCTTCATCGGCTTGATGGCCACGATGTTGCCGGGGGTGCGGCCCAGCATCTCCTTGGCTTCCTTCCCGACGGCTTCCACTTCGCCGGTGTTCTTGTTGATTGCGACGATGGACGGCTCGTTGACGACAATGCCCTTGCCGGCGGCGTAAACCAGTGTGTTGGCAGTCCCGAGGTCAATGGCCAGATCGGAAGAAAACATGCTGAAGAGCGAACGCAGGCCGTGCGATCGCGAGGAACGCGATGGATAACCATTGAATGACATGGAAGCTTGATTCTACCTCAAAAGTCATTGTACGGCAGAAACCGGAACCGCTCCGCGGGCGGGACGGAGCGCACAAAACATGCAGGAGTCGTCTACCGCAGAGCCAACCGGTGCGGTACACTCAGTAGTTTGCCGCGCCGGGCGCAAGCATTTGCCCTGCGCCGGACGCGGCCCGCGCCAGGGCCGAGCGCTGGAAAATCACAGCGGCCCGTAACCGCCCAGGCTCCGTGCCGGGCAACCGTGTTTCGAGGTTTGTATGAGCTATCCTGCGTATCACAACTTCATTGGCGGCGAGTGGAAGCCGGCCGCCGAAGGCAAGACCCTCCTCAACTTGAATCCCGCCGACCACACCGACGTGGTGGGCGCCTTTCCTTCCTCGCACGCCTGCGATGTGGCCGATGCCGTGGCCGCGGCCAAGAAGGCCTACGCAAGCTGGCGGCTCGTTCCGCCGCCCAAGCGAGCCGAGATCCTCCGCCGCACCGGCGATCTTCTCGTCCAGAACAAGGAAAAATTTGCCCGCGACATGACGCGCGAAATGGGCAAGGTGCTCACCGAAACGCGGGGCGACGTGCAGGAGGCCATCGACGAAGCTTTTTATGTGGCCGGCGAAGGACGCCGCCTCTTCGGCCTGACCACCCCCAGCGAGTTACAAAACAAGTTCTGCATGTCCGTCCGCATGCCCGTGGGTGTGGTCGGCCTCATCACGCCGTGGAACTTCCCCATGGCCATTCCCTCGTGGAAGCTCTTCCCGGCCCTCGTCGCCGGCAACACTTGCGTCATCAAGCCCGCTACGGATACGCCGCTCTCGGTCTACAACCTCGTCCGCACCCTCATGGATGCGGGCCTTCCGCCGGGTGTGGTCAATATCGTGGCCGGCAGCGGCGCGCATGTGGGCGGCCCGCTCGTCGAGCACCCCGACGTGCGCGCCATCAGCTTTACCGGGTCGAGCGCCGTGGGCGCGGCGGTGGCGCAGCGCGCGGCGGCGGGATTTAAGCCCGTTTCGCTCGAGATGGGCGGCAAAAACGCGCAGATCGTCATGGATGATGCCAACCTCGAACTCGCCCTCGACGGCGCGCTCTGGGGAGCCTTCGGCACCACCGGCCAGCGCTGCACCGCCACCAGCCGCATCCTGCTGCAGAAGGGAATCGCGCGGCAGTTCACTGACGAATTCGTGGCCCGCACCAAAAAACTCAAGGTCGGCAGCGGCCTCGACACCTCCGTCGAAGTCGGCCCGCAGGTCAACATCTCTCAAATCGAAACCTCGGAAAAATACGTCGCCATCGCCCTCGACGAAGGCGCCCGGTTGCTCTGCGGGGGACACCGGCTGACGGAGGGAATCTACGCCCACGGCACCTTCTTCGAGCCCACCGTCTTGGCTGGCGTCGAGCCGGCCATGCGCATCGCCCGCGAAGAGGTCTTTGGTCCGGTCGTGAGCCTTATCGAGTTCGACACCTTCGAGCAGGCCGTCGAAATCGCCAACTCCATCGACTACGGCCTTTCCACGGCGCTTTATACGAAAGACGTGAACCGCGCCTTCACCGCCATGCGCGACCTCGAGTCCGGCATCACCTACATCAACGCGCCGACGATCGGAGCGGAGGTGCATCTGCCCTTCGGCGGCGTCAAGCACACCGGCAACGGCCACCGCGAGGGTTTAGGCGCGTTGGACTTCTTCACCACGTGGAAGGCAGTGTATGTCGATTACTCCGACAAACTGCAACGAGCGCAGATTGACAATGCGGAGTAGAAAAGCTCGTCCGGACAACTCGTAGGTTGCGCCAGAGCTTCTCTAAGCTGCGGAACAATCTGGCCGTCCGAAGCCGGGTGCCCCTGGTCTCGATTCTGAGACCGGGGATAGCACGAACCTCTCCCTCCCAACTCACGATCCCGAATCCCGTTTCGCGCTACAATCGTCCCATGAGCCCGAACGCCCAACGACTCCTCGATCAGGCCCGGCAGCTTCCTCCGAACGAGAGAGAGTGGCTTGCGGAATGCCTGTTGATCGATGAGGAGAACCTCTCGGCTGCTGAAGTGGAATCCGCCTGGGATGCGGAGATCAAGCGCCGTCTGGACGAAATCGACTCCGGCGCGGTGAAGATGGTTTCGCATGAGGAGTTCCTGGCCGATCTCGACGCCCATATTGCAAGCAAGCGGAAGGCATGAAGCCACTCGAGTTTCACCCTGAGTCCAAATCCGAATCCCGCGAAGCAATTGATTGGTATTGGAGTCGAAGCCGGGTGGCGGCTTTGGATTTTGCGGATGAGCTCAAGGCCGCTCTCACCCGCTTGGGGAAAGCTCCGCAAATCTGCCCTCCCTATCTGCGCGGTACCCGCCGTATGCTGCTCGATCGATTCCCGTTCTGTGTCGTCTTTCGCGAACGGCCTCATGACATCCAGGTTGTTGCCGTGGCTCACGCGAAGCGCCGGCCCGGGTATTGGGCGAAAAGGCTCAAAAACTGAGGACATTCCGCGGCAACCCGCCGGGCGCCCCAGCACCTGCTCGCCGTGACAGATGCCAATCCTGAAAATCGCTCCGCCATTTGCAGAGAATTACCCCGAAGAATGGCACCATATCTTCGTAGCCGAAGATCGGCGGTATCGGATACGTCCCGGGTTCAATCTGTCAGACAGGTTCCCGGACCGTACCATGTACCCCCCTGTTTATTCTCCTTCCTTTCGCCAGGGGCGCGGCCCATCGAGGCTAAGGCCAGATAGGTGTTTATGCGTCTATCTGCCTATATGCGCATACCCGCCAGATGGCTTGGGTCTGAGCAGGCCGCCGGGGAGCAGTCCCGCCCCGTGTCCCCCATCTCTCTGTGCCATACTTTGCATGAAGGATTTTTGCAAGCCGCATTCCTATCATGGACTTCGAGCGAAGACGAAGGAGAAAGAACCATGGGTTATATCCCCGATCCGAATCGATATGAAACCGCCACCTTCCGCCGCTGCGGCCGCTCCGGCCTCGTCCTGCCGCCTATCTCCGTGGGCCTCTGGCAGAACTTCGGCGGCGTTGACGTTTTTGAAACCGGCCGCGCCGTCCTCCGCCGCGCCTTCGACCGCGGCGTGACCCACTTCGACCTGGCCAACAACTACGGCCCGCCCTACGGCTCCGCCGAAGAAAACTTCGGCGTCATCTTCGCCAAGGACTTCCGCCGCCTGCGCAACGAGCTCCTCATCTCCACCAAGGCTGGCTGGGACATGTGGCCCGGCCCCTACGGCATTGGCGCCTCGCGCAAATATCTCCTCGCCTCGCTCGACGACAGCCTCAAGCGCATGGGCCTCGACTACGTGGACATCTTCTATGCCCACCGTCCCTGGGCCAATGCGCCGCTGGAAGAAACCATGGGCGCGCTGGCCACCGCCGTCCATCAGGGCAAGGCCCTCTATGTTGGCATCTCGTCTTACAGTCCCGAGCGCACCCGCGAAGCCGCCGCCATCCTCAAGTCCCTCGGCGTCCCGCTGCTCATCCATCAGCCCAGCTACTCCATGCTCAACCGCTGGATCGAGAAAGGCCTCCTCGCCACGCTCGATGAGCTGGGTGTGGGCTGCATCGCCTTCTCGCCCCTGGCCCAGGGCCTGCTCACCGGCAAATATCTCCAGGGCGTGCCGGCCCACTCGCGCGCCACGGCACAGAACTCCTCGCTGCTCAAAGAATTCCTCAACGACGCCAACCTGAAGCGCGTCCGCGCCCTCAACGATCTTGCCGCCGCCCGCGGCCAGTCGCTGGCGCAGATGGCCATCGCCTGGGTGCTGCGCGACCGCCGCGTCACCTCGGCGCTGATCGGCGCGCGCAACGTCGAGCAGCTCGACAACTCTCTCGACGCCCTCAAGAAGCTCGACTTTACCGAGGCCGAGTTGAAAGAGATCGACAGCCACGCCCAGGATGCCGGCATCGACCTCTGGAAAGACGCGCGCGAAACGATGGCCTAGCAGAAACCAAGGAACGAATGACAAGGGAATAAGGGGACAACGGAGCCGCGCGCCTGTTCACCCGCTCAGACGGTGTTTCAAGGGCGCCGTGATGGCCTGAAAGACCATAGAAAGTCCCCTCGTTCCTGTTTTACCCCTTTCCTTCCAGTACGTCCCTGAGCGCAAAACTGGTCTCCAGCCGGATGACGCCGGGCAGCCGCGAGAGCTCGTTCTGGTGCAGGTGACCGTAGTCGTCAATATCCGCCACCCGCGCCACCAGCATGTAATCGTACTGCCCGGCCAGCAGGTGGCAGTTCACGATGCCCTTCACGTGCCGGATGGCCGCCTCGAATGCGCTGAGCACCGCAGCCGACTGGCGCTCCAGCGTCACGCGGATATAGACCGTCATCCGTTTGCCCAGCAGACGGTCGTCGATCAGCGCGCGGTATCCGCGGATGGCGCCGGAGGCTTCGAGCGCCTGGATGCGTCGCGAGGCGGCAGAGGCGGAGAGACCAACGGCATCACCCACCTCATAATTCGTCGCGCGGCCGTGGCGGGCCAAATGGCGGAGGATGGCGGCATCGAGATCGTCGAGACTGGAGCGTGATGCAAGCGGCGAGGGATGAATAAGGGTTTCTCTGGATGATTCGTGCGTAGACGAGCCGTTATGATCACGTTTCGATTGCATGGTAGAGTATTACCACAAACTTTGCACACATCGCCAGCGGACTCCGCCGTACCATTCCGGAGGTTGAAAAAGGAAAGTTGGCCCGGCGCCGAATTCGCCTTCCTCCAAGGGCAATCAACGGCGCTGGGCATTTTTTCTTCCCGGCCGCGTGCGGCTGCCGTCCAATCCCTGACAGGAGACAGCGATGATTATCGGAGTTCCCAGAGAGATCAAGGACAATGAGGCGCGTGTGGGCGTGACCCCGGCGGGCGTGAAGGCGCTGACGGAGGCGGGCCACACGGTATTGGCGGAAACGCGGGCCGGCGTGCAGTCGGGATTCTCAGATGCAGAGTATAAGCAGGCCGGGGCGGAGATTCTGGGCGAGGCTGGCGCGGTATGGGGCAAGGCCGAGATGGTGGTGAAGGTGAAGGAGCCAATCGAAAAGGAGTACGGCTTCTTTCGCGAGCGGCTGGTGCTGTTTACCTATCTGCATCTGGCGCCGTTGCCGGCACTGACCGACAGGCTGCTCGACGCGAAGATGATCGGCATCGCCTACGAGACGGTGCGCAACCGCCAGGGCGCTCTGCCGCTGCTGGTGCCCATGAGCGAAGTGGCGGGACGGATGAGCGTGCAGGTGGGCGCCAGTTACCTGGAGAAGGAGCGGGGCGGTCGCGGCATCCTGCTGGGCGGCGTGCCGGGCGTGCCGCCGGCGCACGTGACAATTCTTGGCGGCGGCGTGGTGGGCACCAACGCAGCCAAGGTGGCGCTGGGTTTTGGCGCCAAGGTGACCCTGGTGGATGTGAACCTGAACCGGCTGCGAGAACTGGACGACATCTTTGGCGGACGGCTTTACACGCTGGCTTCGAACAGCTACAACCTGGCGCATGCAACGCGTGAGGCGGATCTGGTGATTGGCGGTGTCCTGATTCCCGGAGCGACGGCGCCCAAGTTGGTTACGCGGGCGATGGTGGCCGAGATGAAGCAGGGGGCTGTAATTGTGGATGTGGCCATTGACCAGGGCGGATGCGTGGAGACAGCGCGGCCCACATCCCACTCGAACCCGAGCTTCGTGGTGGATGGCGTGGTGCACTATTGCGTCACCAACATGCCGGGCGCGGTGCCGCACACATCGACACTGGCGCTGACCAACTCCACGTTCCCCTACGTTGCGCGCATCGCCAACCTGGGCGTGCGCGAAGCGCTCCGGCAGGATGCCGGACTGGCTGAAGGACTGAATACATGGCTCGGCAAGCTGACGCATCGCGGGGTGGCAGAAAGCCAGAAGCGGCAGTGGACGCCGGCGGAGAAGATGCGGGAGTAATTCCGGACAGGCGCGGCTGGCGAATAGCTACGTCCGCGAAGGAGCACTTTGGGCATCTCCTCCAGCTCGCGTAGAATGGTTCTTCACCCGGAGGATCGTATGGAACGCCGCCAGTTTCTTGCCGCTTCAATTGCCGCGTCTGCCGCGGCCGTGGCCAGCCGCGCCACAGCCGAGGCCTCTCGAGGGGACGCACACGAATTCTATCTGCTGCGCCGCTACAACCTGCAGAGCGGACCACAACTCAAGCGGACGGCGGACTATTTTGCACACGCGCTCCTGCCGGCGCTCACGCGCATGGGCATGGGCCCGGTGGGCGCATTCGCTCTGGAGTTTGGCGAGCAGACCCCGGCGTATTTCCTGCTCGTTCCCGGACCGCGCGTGGATGCGCTGGCGGAGCTTGACCTGC
Organism: Acidobacteriota bacterium; assembly: GCA_021846985.1. GTDB lineage: Bacteria > Acidobacteriota > Terriglobia > Terriglobales > Acidobacteriaceae > Telmatobacter. The sequence goes on from JAJZVX010000006.1 coordinate 75,174, forward strand.
GGCTGGCCGCGGATGCCGAGTTCATCAACGCGGCCGATTCGTTCTGGAACGCAACCGCGGCGGCGCCGCCCTTTCAGCGCGTGGAAGCCAGGCTCATGGCCGCCTTTGCCGGCTGGCCGCGCGTGACGCCGCCGGCAAAGGGCAAGAGGCTCTTCCAGTTGCGGACTTATGAAAGCGCCAGCAACGGAGGCCACGCGCGCAAGGTCGAGATGTTCCATTCGGGCGAGTTTGAGATCTTCCTCAAAGCTGGTTTTCATCCCGTCTTCTTCGGCGACACACTGGTCGGTCAGCGCATGCCCAACCTGACGTACATGCTGAGCTGCCCGGACAAGGCAACGATGGACGCCAACTGGGATGCCTTCCGCAACGATCCGGCATGGACGAAGCTGTCCACCAGCCCGCGCTATGCCTCCGACGAACTCGTCACGAATATCACGAACCTGATTCTCAATCCGTTGGAGTGTTCGCAGATCTAGGCGCCGGCCGCAGTGCGCGTTGTCCAAGGATGACTCTATAATCGGCGCATGCCCTTCTTCGGCGAATCCCGGCGCCGGACCATTGCCCTGCTCGGGGGCTTAGTGGTGTTGTTTCTTGCGCTGCTGGGCGCACTGCAGGCCTTCAATACCTCCAATGTTCCTTTTCTGAATCCGGACACTTCGGGCGAGACGCTGATCTTTACCGGACTTACGGTATTTGTCTTCCTGTTGCTGCTGGTGCTGATCGTGCTGCTCTTCAGAAACCTTCTGAAGCTGTATGCCGGGCAAAGCAGCACGGCGCTGGGAGCGCGGCTGCGCACACGCATGGTGCTGGGCGCGGGACTGATCGCGCTGACGCCCGCCGTGTTCATGTTCCTGTTCAGCTTTCAGCTGATGAACCGCTCGATTGACCGGTGGTTTTCCCCGAACACGTCGGAACTGCACGAGGACTCCACGCGCGTGGTGCAGGAACTGGCGCAGTACGTGACCAGCAATGCACGCGGGGAGGCAGCGTCGATTGCCGCGTCGAGCGTGGTGGACCGGGATTTGCCAGGGCTGCAGGAGGTTTTAGGCTTGCACCGGATCACGCTGGACGGCGGTTTTGTGGTGGTGTACACCGCGAAGCGGACCGTGCGGGGTAGTTTTCAATTGCCGCCGGAATCGAGCCCAGCCAGCATCGTTCCAGGGCTCGGCGAGGACAGCGGAGGCAAGGAAGCGCCGCTGCGCGGGCCGCTTACGGCGAACCTGATTGCCGTTGCTCAACGCAGCGATGCGCCGGTGATCAGGGTGGCGGGCGAAGAGTATGCCCTGGGCATGGCGGTGACAAACACAGGGAAGGTGGTGGTGGCAGGGCTGCCCATGCCGCACGGGCTGAGCCAGACCACCACCAGCATTCGCTCCAGCGCCACGGAGTACTGGCAGCTCTTCCGCCGCCGCAACGAGATCCGCACCATCTTCTTCTTGATGCTGATGCTGATCACGGTGTTCGTGTTCTTCACCAGCGTGTGGCTGGCGATGTTTCTCTCCAAGCAGATCACGCGTCCCGTGGAAGCGCTGGCGGACGCCATGAACGAGATTGCCGCCGGCAAGTACCACCACCGCGTCACGCAGTTCACCGCGGGCGAGATGGGCGAACTGGTAGGCGCCTTTAACCACATGGCGGCCGATCTGGAAGCCAGCCGTCAGCTGGCCGAGAGCTCCTCGGCGCAATTGACGGAGGCCAACCTCGCCATCGAGGAGCGGCGGCGCGAGCTGGAGACGATAGTGGAGGCCATCCCCAGTGGCGTGGTGACGCTGGATGCCTCAGGGACAGTGCTGCAATCGAACCGGGCATTCTGCGCCCTGATCGGTCGTCGCGAGGACGCCAGCCTGCGGGGAGAAACGATTGCATCTCTCCTGCCTGCCGACTGCGCCGAGGATCTGGCCGGCGTGATCCGGCGCGGGCACCGGATGGGAATTGCCTCGACGGAGGTTGAGTTCCGGGCCAAGAGGGGCATCGCACATCTAGCAGTAACCAGCGCGCGCCTGGAGCTTGCCGATGGCCGGCACGGCACGGTGCTGGTGATCGAAGACACGACGGAATTGCTGCGCGCGCAGCGGCAACTGGCCTGGAAGGAAGTAGCGCAGCGGGTAGCGCACGAGATCAAGAACCCTTTGACGCCAATCGCGCTCTCGGCCGAGCGGATCAAGCGGCACCTGGACAGGGGACAGATGGATTCGCCCGCGGTGATCCGCAAGTGCAGCGAAGTGATTCTGGGATGCGTGGGAACGCTGCGCACGCTGGTGGACCAGTTTTCGGCCCTGGCGGAGTTTCCGGCTCCGCAGCCAAGAGCATGCGACATGAACAAGGTGGCGGAAGAAGCTCTGGGACTTTTTGCCGGACGGCTTGACGGCATTACCGTGCAGTGGGATCTGGAGCCCGGGCTACCGCTGGTGATGGCCGATCCAGAGTCGATTCGGCGGGCACTGGCCAACCTGATTGACAACGCGGCGGAAGCCATGCAGGGAAGCTTGCTTCGCGTGTTGGGAGTGCGCAGCGCGCTAAGCGAAGATAGCGGATCGGTGGAAGTGACGATCAGCGACACGGGACATGGCCTGACCGACGAAATCCGCGAGCGGCTCTTTCTGCCTTTCTACTCGACCAAACAGCGGGGCACCGGACTAGGGCTCTCGATCGCTGCCAAGATTGTGCAAGAACATGGCGGCAGCCTGCGGGCGGAGTCTAATCTGCCCAAGGGGGCGCGCTTTCTGATGCGTCTGCCGCTGATTCCGTCCCGCGGAACGCCAACGCCGGCAGAAACGAATGGTGCCGGGCATGAACCGGCGGATGTACCGCTGAAGGAAGCAACTCGATGAATCACGTTCTTGTGGTGGACGACGAAGCCGAAATCCGCTCGTCTCTGGAGGAGATTCTGCGCGAGGAGGGTTACGGCGTGGCCAGCGCGGCCACGGCCGGCGAGGCCCTGCTGCTGCTGCGCGACGCCCCTTACGACGCGGTGCTGCTGGACATCTGGCTGCCAGACCGCGACGGACTGGACGTGCTGGGCGAGATTCACCAGTTGGCGGCGGAAACGAGACCGGAGGTGGTCATCATTTCCGGCCATGGCACCATTGAAGCCGCGGTGAAAGCCACCAAGCTGGGGGCTTACGACTTTCTGGAAAAGCCGCTCTCGCTGGAACGTACGCTGATCGTCCTCAAAAACGCGGTGGAGGCGCGACGCTTGCGGACGGAAAACCTGGAGTTCAGGCGGCAACTGAACACGGGCGCCGTGCTGACAGGCGAGAGCGTCCCGGTAAAGGCCTTGCGGCAGCAGATCCGGCTGATGGCGCCCACCAACGGCAGGGTGTTGATCTACGGCGAATCGGGAACGGGCAAGGAACTGATCGCGCGCGCCATCCACGCCGAGAGCCTGCGCCACGACCAGATTTTTGTGGAGCTGAATTGCGCGGCCATTCCCGAAGCTCACATCGAAGCGGAACTCTTTGGCTACCGGCACGGAGCGCGTCCCGGCGGACCGCCCGAGCAGCGCGGCACGCTGGAGCGCGCCGACGGCGGGACATTGTTCCTGGACGAAGTGGGCGACATGAGCCTGAAGACGCAGGCCAAGGTTCTGAGCGCGCTGGACGATCAGTTGTTTATGCCGGTGGGAGGAACACAGCCGCTGCGCGTGGATGTAAGGCTGATTGCCTCGACCAACAAAGACCTGGAAGAGGAAATTGCCAAGGGCAACTTCCGCGAGGATCTGTTTTACCGGCTGAACGTGGTGCCGTTCTTTGTGCCGCCACTGCGCGAGCGAAAGCAGGACATCCCGCTGCTAACACGAGAGTTCCTGGCCGAATTCGGGCGGCAGTACGGACGTCCGCGCGTGGAGATCGGCGAAGACGCCCTGGAAACGCTGGCCAAGTATCACTGGCCGGGCAACGTGCGCGAGCTGAAGAACATGATTGAGCGCGTGCTGATCCTGAATCCGCGCGCGCTGCGCATCGAGCGCAAGCATCTGCCGCCGTTGACGCACAAGCCCGGGACCCGGTCGACGGAGGAGTTCTCAACTCTGCAACAGGCGCGCGACGCCTACGAACGCGAGTACATCTTGAAGAAGATCGAGGAAGCGCGCAACAACATCAGCCACGCGGCTGAACTGCTGGGGCTTGAGCGGAGCCATCTCTATCGAAAGATGAAAGCGCTGGGAATCGCAGTGCGGGAGTAGTGCGGCGGCGAGAGGCGGCCGGCGCCCCGGCCGTAGTTCCGGTGTGCGGAAGTGAACGCGGAGTTGCGCATACGGACGCCTGGATGCGGCGGCCCAGCGAGTTTGCCAAAGCGATCCTGTTTTGGATGAAGCAGATCCGGTTCCCGTTCCGACTTCGATGGATGGCAACAGAATTGCCTCTCCACTCCTAATGAGATGTGCGCGGGAGGCAGGTCATGGCATATTCCGAGCGGATGCGGGACGTAATCTCGGGGCCGTTCAGCCTGGAAGTAATCCGGGAGCGAATGGCGGCCGGCTGGCGGATGGTGTCGATCGAATGGCAGCGGGAGCTGGCGGAGACGGAGACACCCAAAGAAGGAACCTTTGCCGAAGAAACGCCTTACGGGCTGCGCATCGCTGCGGATGGCAAGCAGTTGGAGATGGAGCCGGCCGAACATGAGGCTCTGCTGCTGATGATGGAACTGCTGGCGCAGGATTGCAGCTACTCCGGCATTGTGAGCGGCCTGAACGAAAAGGGATTCCGGACACGCGAGGGCAACCCGTGGACGCGGGTGGCGGTGTTCAACATGATGCCGCGGTTGATCGAGGCGGGGCCGCGGATCTTTGCGAGCGACGCATGGGAACAGCGGCGAAAGACATATCCAGACCGCACGCCCTCTGAGCGTCTCTAGAGCGGTTTCACCGTCAACGTGCGCTTGTTGCTTCAGTGCGAGGTGGCATTTTCTTGGGGAAAATGCCGCTTTGCATCACGGTCTCTGGGTACAGCAACTCTGGAACCGCTATAACCGGGCCTCCGAAGAGATGACGATTTGATTGCGGCAGCATGGGTGCGCGAAGGCCCGCGCGGCGCGCGAGCCGGCGCGCCGGACGGAGGAAACCGATTCAGGCGCCGCGCCTGACCTTGACAAGAATCTCGATGGTGCGGCGGCGGAGAGCAGCGATCAGCGAAGCGCGCCGCGATTCCTCAAAACCGTTGTTGAGGGGCATGCCAATGGCATCCCGCCACTCGACAGCCAACTGAGCAGCCTCCTTTTGCAGGGCTGCGTCCACGCCGGTCTTGCCGCCGTGCGCCAATGCCTCGCACTGGGCACGCAATTGGGCAGGCCGCAGAGACCAGAGGTCGTTGGCCGAATCTGCATACTTCATCCGATGTCTCCTTGCCAGCCGCGCAGAGGCGCAAGGCAACAGGCGGAACGAGGCACTCTGCGGGCAGTGCCGGCCCCATGATAGTGCAGGCGCGGGATGCTGTCGAGAACGCGTCCCGCGCGGGCAGTCTCGACATGCCTCTTCGCACATTCGATAGAGACCGTCTTGAAGGGGCATGCGCGCCGGTCTACGGTTTCCGGATGGGACCGATCGATCCCGGATTGTCTCCCATTCCTGGATCTACGCGAAAATCCCAAACCGACTGGCCGATGCTGGAAGGGGAGAGAATTTCGACCAATACGTATTCGCCTGTAAGCAGCGGACGGAGCGGCGTGAGCTTGAGCCATCGCTTGCCGGGCATGACCTCAACGTGGGCGGGTATGACATTTTCGTCCGGGGCGGCCGCGCCAGAAGAACTGACGTGGATGGGGCCGACGAGACGCACCGCCCGGCGCTCGTTGACGCGAACCATCGCAAAGCCGGAGGAAACAGAATGCGCGCCGTGCTTGCCATTGGCTGCCTGCGCCGCATTGCGGGTTTTCACGGTCAGGGAGTGAGTCAGATGGGGTAGGCTTTCGTCGACGGAATCGAGGGAGAGATAGAAAACGGGATCGTTAACGTGCAGATGAACCCGGGCATGCGGACCGTCGAGTTCGAGACCCGCCCTGGCGCCGGCCATGGGATTGAGGATGCGGAGCCCATGCCTGCTTTTGGCGTTGACCTCCAACTCGCTGGGGATGAGTTCGACCAGTTCAGGCGCGCTGCGAAAGGTATCGAGAGCAAAAAGGCCATCTTGGTCAGGAAGCTCCAGTCCGGTGGCCACGGTGGGCATGCGCGCACTCTGGTCAGCGCGCTCGGCGGCTTCTTCTTTGTCGATCTCTTCGGCCTCTTTCATGGCCGGCGAGGGCTGACCCGCGCCCTGACCGGCGCGATGCTGCTCCCATTGGCGGGTAGCGTCCCAGTCCACCAGGTCAACGGGCATCTCCTCCCACTCGCCACCGCGCTCGACGGAGATGTAGCGTACACGATCGCCAACGATCTCGAATCTGCGCACGATCTGGTAGCTTCCGTCCTTGAGGATGAGGCGATGATTAGAGGCCGCGCCCGCCGATGCAGGCTGGAGCGCGCCTGGATGGCCGCTTGAGAGCGGGGTCTGCGCCGACGCAGGCCCACCTGCCGCGAGCGCGGTCAGAGCCGCCAGAAGCAGAGCCCGAAGATGAACAGAACAAGCCATTTCTTCCCAAGTTTAGACGCGACAGTCGCAAAGGCGTGGGCAGCCGCAAAGGCAGGAGCAGGAGCCTGCGTGGAACTTAAGAGAAGCCCAGCGCGTCTAACGCATGTATTCTTAGGGGTGAGGGATTTCTGGATTGAAGGGGCTGCGCACATTCCCCGGATGGAAACGCCCCGGCTGGCTGATGCCGCGCGCGCTGGGCGTAGCTGCGCTGATCTGCCTTGTGCTGGTGGTGCTGCTGACCACCATCCAGGTGACCCACATCCACCCTCTCAATAGCGATACCAACCATTGTCCGTTATGCATCGTGATGCACACGGCGGCGCCAGCGGCGCCGGCAACAGCCGCGGTGGTGCTGGTCGCGCTGGGCATGCTGGCGCCGGGCCCCCGGGGCAGGCTTATCGCGCTGCGGCAGCACCCCACCTTCTTTATCCGTCCTCCGCCCTTCGGGAACCAGGACGTTTTTCCGGGCCGGTCTTCTGCAAGCGTAATTCGGCGCGGTGTTTGAGGCCGCGCGCAAGACGAACGCCAGTGGAAACATCGGATAACGTCCTCTCCACACACTTGAGGATACAGCGGTGATTCAGGCCGCTGTTGCGGTACGCCTCTTCGACCTGCTCAAGGAGAATGCCCCATGCCGTTTCACCGCGGAGCGATCCTTCGCACCATGTCCCTGCTGCTTCTGCTGCTAGCGGCGCTTGCGGCGCGCGCCGCGCAAGGCGGAAACGCGGGCACCGTGCAAGGCACCGTCAGCGATCCCACCGGCGCTGTCATCCCCAATGCCACGGTTCATTTGAGCAACCGCACGATGGGGCTAAGCCGGACGGCGGCAACCAACGCCATGGGCGAGTTTTCCTTTACCAACGTGCCTTTTCACCCCTACCGGATCGAAGTCACAGCCGCCGGGTTTGCGCCTGCCCACGAAGACATTGAGATCGTCTCCGGCGTGGGCGTGCATCTGAAACTGGTGATGCAGATTGCCGCAGCCAGCCAGACGGTCACGGTGAGTTCGTCAGGACCGCTGGTGGAAGATACATCGATCTATCACACCGCGGTAGACCGGGACATGATTGAGAAGCTCCCACTGGAGAGCGAGTCGTCCACGCTCAGTTCGTTGATTACGCTGACAACGCCGGGGGTCACGGCCGATTCGAACGGCCTGTTTCATGGTTTGGGCGATCACGCCTCGAACTCGTTTTCGGTAGACGGACAGCCGATTACCGACCAGCAGAGCAAGTCCTTCTCGAATCAGTTGCCGTCCAACGCCATTCAGTCCATGGAGGTAATCGCCGGCGCGCCGCCGGCCGAGTATGGCGACAAAACCAGCCTGGTGATTGTAACCACCACGCGCTCCGGCCAGGGCGTCACGACACCTACGGGCACGATGTACAGCTCGTACGGCGCCTTTGGATCGGCCACGGGCGGCTTCGATCTTTCCTACGGGGGCAAGACCTGGGGCAACTTTGTCGAAGCGGACGGTCTGAACACGGGACGTTTTCTCGATCCGCCCGAGTTTGCGGTGATGCATGCCAAAGGCAACGAGCAGAATTTCTTCGACCGCGTAGACTACAGCTTTACCCAGGCCGACGCCGTCCATCTGGACACGAACTACAGCCGGTCCTGGTTCCAGACGCCAAATGCTTACGACAACCTGGATGTGCAGAACGTGGTGAGTGGAGGCACGAGCGCCAACCCTGTTTTCGGCAGCGTCGGCGATGCCGACCAGCGCTCTGAAATTGGCACCATCGACGTGGCTCCAGCTTACACGCGCATCTTGAGCCAGGACGCTGTTTTGAACCTGAACACCTATGTGCGCCGGGACGATTACAACTATTATCCCAGCGGCAATCCACTTGCGGACTTGGGCCCTGCCAACCTGCAAACCTCATCGATCGGCCAGCACCGCACGCTGACCAATGCCGGCATGCACGCCAATCTGACGTATGTGAGGGGAAGGCACAATGTGAAGGCCGGACTGGAGTACACGCAGACGTTTTTGCGCGAGCAGGACAGCCTGGGCATTGTGGACGCGACCTATAACGCGCCTTGTCTGGACGGCAACGGAAATCCGCTTCCGGGTTACAGCGATCCTTCGCAGTGCCCAGGCAGCGCGAACCCGAGTTATCTGCCGATACTGGCCCCTTATGACTTTACGCGCGGCGGTAGTTACTACACCTACGCGGGGCAGACCGACATCAAGGAACTGGCGCTCTACCTGGAAGACCAGATCGAGGTGGCCAACTGGAACTTCAATGTAGGACTGCGCGAAGACGTGTACAACGGCCTGACAGACGCCAATCAGACCGAGCCGCGCCTGGGCGCGGCCTATAACATCCGTCCCTCGGGAACCGTATTGAGCGTCTCTTACGCGCGCACACTGGAGACACCCTTCAACGAAAACCTGGTGCTCTCGAACAACGGCTGCCAGAATGCCGTGCTGGCGCCCCTGCTGAGCTGCACGCCCGGAGTGCAGGGAACCATGCAGCCGGGATACCGCAACGAATTCCACGCCAGCCTGCAGCAGGCGCTGGGCAAGGACATTGTGGTCAGCGGCGAATATATCTGGAAATATACGCACAACGCCTTCGACTTCAGCGTGCTGGGCAATACGCCGATTACCTTCCCCATTGACTGGCATAACTCGAAGATCCCGGGCTATGCACTGCATGTAGAAATACCTAACTTCCATAACTTCAGCGCCTATACCGTTCTTTCGTCGGTGTCGGCGCGCTTCTTCCCGCCGCAGGTGGCAGGCGCGGGCGCCACGGTCGGACATACGGGCTATCCCTTCCGCATTGATCACGATGAAAGGCTGAACCAGACCACGCACCTGCAATACGCCTTCACGCACGGCAAATATCTGGGCGGTCTGTGGGGCGGATTCAACTGGCGCTACGACTCCGGCGAAGTGGCCGGCGCCGCCCCCTGCTATAACCCGTTTTCCAACGATCCGAACAGCGCGTGCGGCGACACCTCGACCACCTTGAATGGGTTGCCGGCCGTGAACCTGAGCAGCCTGACCGCCGACGAGGAGTTCCAGGCGGGCATGATGTGCAACGGGGTAAAGGCAACGCCCGGCCATCCTTTGCCCGCGGTCTGCCTGGCGTCGCAGTACTCTTCCAATCTGTTGAGCCTGCCCGCGCCGGGCACAGGCGATAACGACAAGCATCCGCCGCGCGTCGCGCCGCGCAGCCTGTTTGATGTATCGGTGGGCAAGGACAACCTGTTTCACGCAAACCGGTACAAGGTAGACCTGAATCTGACCGCGGTGAACGTAACAAACAATTACGCGCTCTATAACTTTCTGTCGACGTTCAGCGGGACGCACTATGTGACGCCGCGGGCCATGACGGCCAAGGTCACGCTCAACTTCTGACTTCATTCGAGGAGCGATTCATGCAGAGCGTCCCGGCACGCCAAAATCGGCGCGCTGGAATGCGCCGTCAACCCCCTCCGCCTGACAGCGTGGTGTGCGGCGCTGACAAGAGCGTCAAACCCTGAGTCTGTTGAGGCCAGGCACAAAAGCCGCCTCACTTTTCACTGTCGAGCTGTTGCATCTGGTGGGAATCGTAGCGCGTTCCGGCCACGGCGCTGTCGGGGATAGCTGCCTCAATCGCAGCAACCTCATCAGAGCCAAGGCGAACGTTGAGCGCGCCGAGCGTGTCGGCAAGCTGCGCGCGGGTGCGCGCACCCAGCACCGGGACAAGGAAGGGCTGTTTGGCCATTACCCAGGCCACGGCCAGTTGCACGGGCGTGATGCCCCGGCCGGCGGCAAGAGTCTGAAGTTGGTCGACCAGGCGCAGATTGCGGACGAGGTTTTCGCCGGTAAAGCGCGGTATCCTGGCGCGGAAGTCTCCCTGAGGCGCAGGCTGGGAGCGGGTGAGCAGCCCGCGCGAGAGCACGCCGTAGGCGGTGGCGCCGATGCCTGCCTCTTCGAGGGCGGGAAAAATGCGCGCTTCCGGTCCGCGGCTGACAAGCGAGTACTCGATCTGCAGATCGACGATGGGATGCACGGCCGAAGCGCGGCGAATGGTCTCGGGACCAACCTCGGAAAGGCCAATGTGGCGCACATAGCCTGCCCGGACCATCTCTGCGATGGCTCCCACGGTCTCCTCGATGGGGATCTGCGGGTCGAGGCGCGCCGGGCGGTAGATGTCGATGTAGTCCGTACCCAGGCGCTTGAGAGAGTACGCCAACGCCGTCTTGACCGCGGCGGGGCGAGCATCGAAACCGATCCAAGAACCGTCGGGAGCCCGCTGCGCCCCGAACTTGACCGAGAGAAACACCTTTTCGCGGAGAAAGCGCAGGGCCACGCCGAGAAGCATCTCATTCTGGCCCATGCCGTAGAAGTCGCCTGTATCGAGCAGGTTGATGCCAGCGTCAATGGCCGCGTGGATGGTAGCCAGGCTTTCCGCCTCGTCGGCGGGGCCGTAGACTCCGCTCATCCCCATGCAGCCAAGCGCGATGGGAAAGACTTCAGGGCCGGTACGGCCCAGCTTGCGGATCGGGAGGCCTTGGGTTGTCATGCGCCTGCTCCTTCGATACGATTTGCAGCCAACGAGCATCGTAGGCTGGGATGGGGATGGCCGCAAGTGCCAAACGCCTTTCCGGCATGCCGCGATTCGGGACAGGGCCAGCAAAAGGACAGCGTCAACCGATAAATAAACCGCTCAAATTGAGCATGTTGCAGAACTTTACAGGGTTCGGTCTGGTTTTGCAGGCGTTTTTTCCACTTTCTTCGAACCGTTAAAACTGCCATACTTGATTGTGCCCACCTGGTACGGCCAACCTAAACAATCCAGTCAAGAGGTTGCATCGATGTCGGCAAAGTATGTCTTTGTGACGGGCGGAGTTGTGTCCAGTTTAGGCAAGGGGCTGGCAGCCGCTTCCATCGGCTGTCTGCTCGAAAGCCGGGGTCTGCGCGTAAACCTGATGAAGTTTGACCCCTACTTGAACGTCGATCCGGGAACCATGTCGCCCTTCCAGCATGGCGAGGTGTTTGTGACCGACGACGGCGCCGAGACGGACCTCGATCTTGGTCATTATGAGCGCTTTACCCATGCGCCGCTCTCGCGCGACAACAATCTGACCACGGGCCGCATCTACGAGCAGATCATTCTGAAAGAGCGCCGCGGCGACTACCTGGGCAAGACCGTGCAGGTGATTCCTCATGTGACCAACGAGATCAAGAACGCCATGCGCAAGGTTTCAGCCAACGGGGCGGACGTGACGATTCTCGAGATTGGCGGCACGGTGGGCGACATCGAGTCGCTTCCGTTTCTGGAGGCTATCCGCCAGATGCGGCAAGAGTTGGGCCGCGAAAATACGATATTTGTGCATTTGACGCTGGTGCCGTGGATCTCAGCCGCGCAGGAGTTGAAAACCAAGCCCACCCAGCACTCGGTGAAGGAGTTGCTCTCCATCGGCATTCAGGCCGACATTCTGCTGTGCCGCTCTGACCGCAATTTGAGTCGAGAGATGAAGCAGAAGATTGCCGCCTTCTGCAACGTGGAAGAGCGGGCGGTGATTGGCGCCACCACGGTGCCCTCGATCTATGAAGTGCCGCTGCGTTTTGCCGAAGAGGGCCTTGACGCGCTCATTTTGAAGTATCTGCGCATCGACGCTTCCGAGGCCGACCTGAGCCGCTGGAGGGAATTGGTCGATCGCTGCTACCACCCGCGCGACGAAGTCTCGATTGCCATTGTCGGCAAGTATGTGGAGTATGAGGACAGCTATAAGTCGCTGAAAGAAGCTCTAACGCACGGAGCGATTGCGCAAAACCTAAAGCTGAGAGTTCACTGGATCGAGGCCGAAGGGCTGGAGTCGAAGGGGCCAGAAGACCGCAGCTACGAAGCGCAACTGGATGGCTATGACGGCATCCTGGTGCCGGGTGGATTCGGCAAGCGCGGCATTGAAGGCATGCTGAACGCCATTCGTTACGCGCGAGAGAAGAAGGTTCCCTACTTTGGGATCTGCCTGGGCATGCAAACCGCGTGCATCGAGTATGCACGCAACGTTTGCGGGCTCAAAGAAGCCAATTCGAGCGAGTTCGATCCGGCCACTCCGCACCGCGTGATTTACAAACTGCGCGAACTGCTGGGCGTGGAAGAGATGGGCGGAACCATGCGGCTGGGGGCGTGGACCTGTATTTTGCAGGAGGGAACCCTAGCGTGGCGGGCGTACAGGGGCGCGACGGAGATCAGCGAGCGCCACCGGCACCGCTATGAGTTCAACCGCGAATACGAAGCCCTGCTGACCGGCGCCGGCCTGCGCATCAGCGGCACCACGCCGGACGCCACCTACGTCGAGATCGTCGAGTTGCCGGACCACCCCTATTTTCTGGGCTGCCAGTTCCACCCCGAGTTCAAGTCCAAGCCCCTGGAGCCGCATCCGCTGTTCCGGGAGTTTGTCGCGGCAAGCTATAAGAATCGGGTAGGACGAATCGCTTCCGAACCAGGCGCGATTTCAGCCCTTGCCAATACGTCGATATCCTGAGCGCGACGGATCGAAAGCGCAGAACCTGGCCTGGCCGGCGTTTCCCGCGTGTCCTGTGGGTGCGCACTCGAGGCCTGGATGCGTTGCCGGGTCAGCTCATGGCGCAGGATCCGTTCCTTCAAATCTGTCGCGGCCCTGTGAAGATGGCGCACATTCCAGGTGTAGATTCGCCTGGCATCCACCTTGCGCGCGCAGGCCGGATGCAGGGCATCGCAAATCATGCCGCCGGTGTAGCCCAACCTCGCGGCGCGCCGCCAGGTTGCGAAATATTCCTCTCCGGAGGGTTTTACGGTTTGGAAGACAGAGGCAGCCGTGCCAGCTTGCCCAAAAAATAGGACTCACGCGGGTATTGACAAGCGCTTTCGTTCGGGCCTATTGTTCAATCCGTTTTTTTCCAAAGGGAGGATTCAAAATGATGGCGACATTTGAACTTCAGCCCGGGAAATCGGAACTTGAGGAGTTGGCGGCGGAGTATTGGCAGAAGACCGGCGAAAAGGAACACGAACTTGAGAAGGCAGCGTATGAAGCCGGGGCGGCGATCCGGAAGGGGGATTACTCGCTGGCGAATCTGGAGATGATTGTCCGCTGGAAATCGGAGCGCGTCGTTCATTACCTGATCGGGAACAGCGAAGAGACAATCCGGCAGGCGCTAGCGGTGGCGGCCTCGCCGGCGAGCACGGTGCGGAGCGCGGTGGATGCGCTGACCAGCTTACACGGGATCGACATTGCGGTCGCATCGGCGATTCTGGCGGCGATTGATCCAGAGCGCTATATGGTGCTGGACGTACGGGCGCTGGAAGCGCTTGGGCATGCGCGGCACGACGTGGACTTCTACGAGAAGTACCTGGCGTTTTGCCGGCAGGTGGCGGGGAGCGGGGCCATCAAGCCGCAGGGCGAGTTGCCGGGGCCCACGGCGCTTCATGCGCTGGAGCGGGCGCTGTGGGAGTGGTCGCGGTGCCATGCGGAACAAAGTGTGGGCGTTTAGCGGGAAGCGTCCGCGCGGGTTAGAATCGCGTACGTGAGCGACTCATTTGAGATCGGCCCTGTACAGGTGGGCGGGGGGCGGCTGTTTCTGATCGCCGGCCCCTGCGTAATCGAATCCGAGACCCATGCGCACAGAATGGCCGAAGCGATTCAGCGCATTGCGGCCGATCTGGGAGTTCCCTATATTTTCAAAGCCAGCTACGACAAGGCAAACCGGACCAGCGTGAAGAGTTTCCGCGGGCCGGGTCTGGTGGAGGGTACGCGCATCCTGGGGCGGATCGCCAAGGATACCGGGCTGCCGGTGCTGACCGACGTGCACGAACCGGGGCACTGCGAAGTGGCAGCAGAGGCAGTAGACGTGTTGCAGATTCCGGCGTTTCTGTGCCGGCAGACGGAACTGCTGGTGGCCGCTGGCAAGACCGGACGGGCGGTCAACATCAAAAAGGGCCAGTTTGTGGCGCCGTGGGACATGCGGCATGGGCTCGAAAAGGTGCGATCGACAGGCAACGAACGGGTGTTTCTGACCGAGCGGGGAACGAGCTTCGGATATAACACGCTGGTGGTGGACTTTCGCGGGCTGAAGACAATGCGGGAGATGGCGCCCGTGGTATTTGACGGCACGCACTCGGTGCAGCAGCCCTCGGCAGCGAACGGCGTGAGCGGCGGACAGCCGGAGTTCATTCCACTACTGGCACGGGCAGCAGTGGCGGCGGGAATCGACGGGCTGTTCCTGGAGGTCCATGACGACCCGGCGAACGCCAAGTCGGACGGCGCAAATGCGCTGGATCTGAAGCTGCTGCGGGGGTTGCTGGAAAAGCTGCTGGCGATCCGGGCAGCGGCAGAGTAAGAAGGCCGCATCATCCAGATACAGCGGTCGCGATGCTGGCCGAGGCGCCGAGGTTATCGCGGGGAGGCGCCTCAAGCGAACTGTTCCCTGCCCCTCTGCAGACGGTGCCGGACACAACGGCTGGCTCGTGCTCTGCATCGTTCGGCGGCGTGTGCCGCGAATCTGCTTGCCTCCGCCAGGCCCGCCTTACTCCGTTACCATTCCCTGGCTGTCAGCCTCAAATCCGCCGGCTTCGGCCACCCGCACCAGCCGGTGCAGGTAGGCTCGCGAAATATGCAGGCTGCGCGCCGCCAGCGTCTTGTTGCCGCGCATTTCGCGAATGGCTTCGGTGGCCAGCCGGATTTTGAAGTCGTGAATCTGCTGCTCGAAGCTGCCCGCAGGCATCCCCGCGTTGAGCGCCATGGCCTCTTCCTTGCGCAGGTTTTGCGGCAGGTCCGCCACGCGGATCGTATTTCCTTCCGCCAGCACCAGCGCGCGCTGCACCAGGTTCTCCAGTTCGCGCACGTTGCCCGGCCAGCTATGCTCTTGCAGAACGGCCATGGCCTCCGGCTCAAACCGCTCCACATTCTTCCGGTACATCTGCGCGTAGGTGCGCAGAAAATGACTGGCGATCTGCGGTATGTCCTCGGGATGATCCTGTAGCGAAGGCGTTTCGATTTTGACTACATTGATCCGGTAGTAGAGATCCTCGCGGAACTTGCTCTTGGCCACCATCTCCGCCAGATTCCGGTTGGTGGCAAACACCAGCCTAGCCTTGAGCGGGATCAGCTTGTTGCCGCCCAGGCGGCTGAACTCGCGCTCCTGCAGCACGCGCAGCAACTTAACCTGCGTCATCAGGCTCAGTTCGCCGATCTCGTCGAGGAAGACAGTGCCATCCCCAGCCTGCTCAAAGAAGCCCGCCCGCGACCCCACCGTGCCCGTGTAAGCGCCTTTCTCGTGCCCGAAGAGCTCGGCTTCGATGAGCGTCTCGGGAATCGCCCCGCAGGGAACCGCCACAAACGGCCGGCTGGCGCGGCTACCCAGATTATGGATGGCCCGCGCCACCAGTTCCTTGCCCGTGCCGCTCTGTCCGGTTACCAGCACCGACACATTCAGATCTGCCACGCAGCGCACCAGCCGGTAGACCTGCTGCATCTGCTGGCTCGATCCGATGATGCGGTCGCAGCTGACAGGCAGCGCCATCCGTTCCTGCACGGTCTCCAGTTGCTGTTTCAGCGCCGCGCTTTCGTGCGCCCTCCGCAGCATGGTCCTCAGATCGCGGATCGACGGCGGCCGGCGACAGTAGCCGTATGCCCCCAGGCTCACCAGTTCCTCGGCCCGGCGCCGCAATCCGTCATCGGCTAGAATCACCCACGGCACCGCAGTCCCAAGGTGATCCTGCGCGAAGCCGATACGTTCCCGCACCAGAAGGTGATGGGAGTTCAGGTCCAGAAGAACCACGTCGCACTCTTGCGCAGAAAGCGCGGGCTCAATCTGGTCAACGTTCGATACCAGGAAGACTTCAAATTCTTTCCCCAAGGCAGAACTCAGAAGAGACTGAAGCGCACGGTCCTCTGAAAACAAGCAAACACGAGTCATAAACAAGGAAACCCCTGCTCTCGCCGTATGGTGTGCGGCTGGAATTGTAGAGCCATCGTAGCGGAAGGCATCTTGTCAATCAACTATTCGTACTCTTTTAATAACACTTTAGTAACCATTCCCAGGAGATTACCTGCACTCGCCGTTGTTTTCAGGCTGTTGATTCTTGCCATATCTCACTGATTGATCGTTTGTTGTCCATTGATTTCCCTATCCAACCGGTGCTTTCCCAACGGGCGCCCGGACTCTGCTGACCGCAGAGGCAACCACTCCGAGCAGGATGGGCGCGACGGAGACACCCGCTGTCGCCTCGCGTTGTATATGGACTGCTTCACCCTCCGCTGCAACTGTATACATCCGTCTACATCCGTTCTGGTTTCTTCAACCTAAGTGATTCATAGTAATCGCGTTAAAGGGCCAATGGGTTTTGGACAGACGATTGCTGTTCTTATCGGCGTTGGCATGGCTGGCAGAGGAGGAAAACGGAGATGAACTGGATTGCCGGATGGTCCGCTCTTGCTGTGATTGCGCTCTCGGCAGCCGTGGGAGCCTGCCTCTCCGAGTCGCGTATCCGCTTTATTGTCAATTGGCTGCTGCTCCCGGTGCTGTGCGAGGGAGTGCTGCTGCAGCTGTTTTACTTCAACACGCACTGAACAGGGAGACCGGGAATGCATTCGATTGCATGGTGGCCGACCGTACTGGTTCTGGCTGTTGCCATCTTCACCGATCTGCGCAACCGCCGCATCCCCAACTGGCTGGTGGTGCCTTTCCTGGTAACGGGAATCGTGCTTTCCGCCTGGCTCCACGGCTGGCACGGCGTGGCATGGAGCCTTGCGGGGCTTGGTCTTGCCGCGCTGCTCTTCGGCGCGCTGGCCTGGATGGGCGGCATGGGCATGGGCGACGTAAAGCTTTGCGCCGCCATCGGCGCCTGGATTGGGCCTGTGCAGTTGTTCACCGCGCTGGTACTCACCGGCCTCGCTGGAGGCATGATGGCGCTGGGCTGGGCCGCATGGGGCGGCTTTCTTGGCGACCTCTTCCAAAGCACCGGCGACCTGCTGCTGGGCGGAAAGAAGCGCAGCCTGCAGCGCGTGCATGTGCTCTCCAACCCGCTGGCGCGCAAGATGCCTTACGCTCCGGCCATCGCCATCGGCACACTTTTGTCCTTTTTATCCCGCTAAGGAGAAAACGCGGCTTTGCAAGGCAGTTGGACCATCTTCGATTTTGAGGCGGCGCAACCCGCTGCGCCGATTGATTCCGGCGCTGCGGCCACCCGCACAGGAAGGATTGGCGGCATCGTGAGACCTGCTTCCCACCGCGACCTCGACGACCTCGGCTCCAGCCTGCTGTCTGTCGCGCTCATCAGTCCCGATACGCAGCGCCGCATGGCGGCGGCCTCAGCGCTGGCCGGCTCTCACGCCTGCGACACACGGGAGTACTCCGGCTACCCAGAGCTCGACGAGGTTCCCCGCCTTATGCAACAGAATCACGATGTCGTTATCGTCGATCTCGACAGCAATCCGGAGTATGCTCTCGATCTGGTGGAAAGCATTTGCGCGCATGGTTCGGCCACCGTGATGGTTTGCTCCGCGCAGACCGACCCCGAGCTGATGTTGCGCTGCATGCGCGCCGGCGCTCGCGAGTATCTCACTCTTCCCTTTGCTTCCGGCGCGCTGGCCGAAGCCCTTGTGCGCGCGTCGGTGCGCCGCCCCTCCGCACATCCGCAAAAGAAGGCCGGTGGACGGCTGCTGGTTTTCTTCGGCGCCAAAGGCGGCTCCGGCGTCACGATGCTGGCTTCGAACTATGCCGTTATGCTGGCGCGCGAGTCCAGCCAGAGCACCCTGCTCATTGATCTCGATCTGCCCCTCGGCGACGCCGCCCTCGCCCTCGGCGTCGACGGCCCCTACTCCACCGTCGATGCCCTGCAGAACGCCAACCGCCTGGACGCCAATTTTCTCTCCAAGCTTCTGCGCAAATACAGCCCCGACCTCTCCGTCCTTGCCGCTCCCGGCAAATTCACGAAATTCGAATCCTCCGCCGAAGCCATCGACCGGCTGATTGCCGTGGCCCGCAGCTCGTTCGACAACGTGGTCATCGACACCGGATCGCGCCTTGACTTGTTCGGCACCTCGGTCTACGAGGAAGCCAGCACCGTCTATCTCGTTCTTCAGATTGGCATCCCCGAACTACGCAATTCCAATCGCCTTGTCACGGAGTTCTTCCCGGGACAGCAATCCCGGCTGGAGATCGTGCTCAACCGCTTTGAACCCTCCTTGCTCGGTGTCGACGAGGAACACATCGCCAAGGCCCTCACCCGCCCCGCTCAGTGGAAGATTCCCAACGACCGGGGCGTCGCGTATACGTCGCAAACCACGGCCTCGCCCCTCGCCCTCACTGACCAGCCCATCTCCCGTGCCATCTGCCAGATGGCACGGGCGGCCTGCGGCGCGGTCGAAACTGCGGAAAAAAAGAAGAAGACCTTCTTGAGCATCTTTGGCTAGCTCCAATCTCACTCCTGGACGGTGTTCCTGTGCAGGTACTGGATCTCGAAAAATACAAATCGGATATTCATCGGACGCTGATTGCCAAGCTCGATCTCGAGAAGCTTTCGCGTGTCAACTCCAGCCAGGCTCGCAAAGCGACTGCCGACCTCATCAACGAAATCATTCTTGATCAGCGCGTGCCCCTCAGCTTCGAGGAACAGGAGAAAATTCAGTCCAACTTGCTTGACGAGGTCTTCGGCCTCGGCCCGCTCGAGGCGCTGCTCTCTGATCCCAAGATCTCCGATATTCTCATTAACGGCAGAGACAAGGTCTTCGTAGAGCGCGGCGGCCGCCTGCAGCGCGTGGATACGGTCTTCCGCGACGACCGCCATCTGCTGCAGATCATCGACCGCATCGTCTCCCGCGTGGGCCGCCGCGTGGACGAATCCTCGCCCATGGTGGATGCGCGCCTGCCCGACGGCTCGCGCGTGAACGCCATCATTCCACCGCTTGCTCTCGACGGGCCTTCGATGTCGATCCGCCGCTTCGGCAACGGGCCCGTCGCCGCCAACCAGCTCGTTCAGCTCAAGAGCATCTCGCCATCCATGATGGAAGTGCTTTCGGCAGCGGTCCGCGCGCGGCTGAGTATTCTCATCTCCGGCGGCACGGGCGCGGGCAAGACCACCTTCCTGAACATCCTTTCGCGCAATATTCCGCAGAGCGAACGCATTATCACCATCGAAGACGCCGCCGAACTGCAGCTTGCCCAGGAAAATCTCGTCCGCCTGGAGACCCGCCCGCCCAATATCGAAGGCCAGGGCGCCATTCGCCAGCGTCAGTTGCTCATCAACTGCCTGCGCATGCGCCCCGACCGCATCATCCTCGGCGAAGTCCGCGGCGAGGAAGCTTTCGACATGCTGCAGGCCATGAACACCGGACACGAGGGATCAATGGCCACCATCCATGCCAACACCACGCGCGACGCGCTTTCCCGGCTGGAATCGATGGTCGCCATGAGCAACCTCAACCTGCCCGAGAAGACCGTCCGCCATCAGATAGCTTCGGCCGTCAACATCGTGGTGCAGGTGAGCCGCCTCAGCGACGGCAGCCGCAAAGTGATCAGCGTCTCCGAAATCACAGGCATGGAAGAAAACGTCATCACCATGCAGGAAATCTTCACCTTCGTCAAGAAAGGAATCGGGCCCGACGGCCGCGTAATCGGCGCCTTCGAGCCCACCCACATCCGTCCCCGCTTCCTCGACCGTTTCCGCACGGCGGGCATCACTCTTTCACCCGGCGTCTTCGAACAGGCGCTGGAAGTCAACTAAACCCTGGGGAGTCTTCATGGCCGTGATCCTCATGCTCGTCTTTCTCGGTGTCTTTGCCATCACGGCAGGGCTCGCCTATGCCTTCAGCCACGGCTCGGCGCGCCGGTCCAAGAGAGTCGCGGCGGTTCTGGAGTCGGCTTTGGCCAACGGCAACGAGAAAGCCGCCGAAATCAACCTCGATTTCCGCAAGAACGATTTGCTCAGCGCCGTTCCCTGGCTCAACCGCAGGCTCATCAAGCTCGACCTCGCCGAACGTCTGCAGGCCTTCCTGGCGCAGGCCGGCCTCAAGTGGACCACCGGCAAGCTCATCCTGCTTTCGCTCGCCGCTCTCGCCGGCGCCTTCTACCTTGTCCATCTGCGCACCGGCTCCGTGATCTTTTCACTGCTGTGTGGACTGGCAGCGGGCGCTGCACCCTTCGGTTACGTCGCGTTCAAACGGCAACAGCGCTTCGCCAAATTCGAGAAGGGTCTGCCCGACGCGCTCGACCTTATCGTCAGTGCACTGCGCGTGGGCCACAGCTTCTCGGCCGCGCTCAGCCTGGTCACACGCGAGTGTCCAGACCCTGTCGCCAGCGAGTTCCGCACATGTTTCGAAGAACAGAACTTCGGCCTCGAACTCCGCGGCGCCTTCGAAAACCTCGTCTCGCGCGTCCCCATCCAGGATCTGCGCATCGCCGTCACCGCCATCCTCATTCAGAAGGAGAGCGGCGGCAACCTCTCCGAGGTCCTCGAAAAAACCGCCTACGTCACTCGTCAGCGCTTCCGCCTCAAGCGCCAGATCCAGGTGCACACCGCGCAGGGCCGCCTCACCGGGCTCATTCTCACGCTTCTGCCGGTTGTGCTCGGCATCGGCCTTTATCTCGTCAACCCTTCGGCCATGAGCTTGTTGTGGACGCGCCCCATCGGCATCAAGCTCCTGTACACCGCCGGCGCCATGCTGACCGCCGGCACTCTCATCATTCAAAAAATCGTGCGCATGGACGTTTGATATGGAACTTGCGATCCTCGTCTTCGGTGTCATCTTCCTGCTCATCGCCAGCGGCGGGCTGATGCTCTTCTATCGCCAAGCCATGATCCAGCGCATCTCCCGCGTGATCATGAAGCGGGAGGAAAAGCAGAAGGGACTGCGCAGCGCCATTCAGCAGACCAGCTCCTCACTGACCACGGTCCTCGAACAATTCGAGCGCGTGCTTCCCAAGACTCAGGCCGAGGTCTCGATCGTCCAGCAGCGGCTCATTCGCGCCGGATATCGCGGCGACTCCGCCGTGAAAGTCTTCTATGGCATCAAGGTCATCACCCCGCTGGCTCTCTGCGCCCTTGTGCTCGTCAGCGGCATCGGCCACGGCAACGCCCTGTTTCTCTTCATCGCCTCCCTGGGTCTTGGCTTTCTCGTGCCCGACTTTGTTCTCGGCAAGATGATCGCGTCCCGTCAGACCAAGGTGCGCCTGGGGCTGCCCGACGTGCTCGATCTGCTGGTCATTTGCATCGAAGCCGGCCTCGGACTCGACCAGGCCACCGCCCGCACCGCCAAAGAACTGTCCCGCTCCCAGCCGGCCATCGCCGACGAGCTCAGCGTGGTTGCCCTCGAGCAGCGCGCGGGCCGTCCGCGCTCCGAGTCCTGGCGCCACATGGCCGAACGCACCGACGTCGATGTCGTACGTAATTTTGTATCCATGCTGGTTCAGGCCGAGCAGTTCGGCACCAGCGTCGCCAAAACTCTGCGCACTCACTCCGACACCCTCCGCACGCAGCGCGTGCAGTCAGTGGAAGAAAGAGCCGCCAAGACGACCGTCAAGCTGATCTTTCCGCTCGTGATCTTCATTTTTCCCTGCCTGTTCCTGGTCACGCTTGGACCGGCGGCGATCCTCATGGCAGATTCGTTCAGCAAATACCTCAGCAAGTGAGAGAAAGGAGAACCGAACATGGACAACGTTACAATCATTCGCATCGTCTCCGCTGTGTTGTTCTTCGTTGTGCTGGGATTCGTGATCCAGCGCCGGCGTACCCGCGTCCGCTAGCTCGGTTCGGCGCCTGGGGTTGAATGCGCGGCCCGCCGCGCCCCGACCTTTGCCGTCCGCGCCATCCTCCGGGCCCATGGCTCCCGCCGCGCGCGTGTGCTGCGATTCCGCTATCGCCGTACTCACCGCGCGGCCGGCCGCCTGTGCCTCGGGCACCTTCCAGCCGCACTTTGCTGCGCATTGCCTAGCGCGATCCGTCAGCCGTTCCCGAGAATCGGCGCCTGCGCGCATGCCGTATCTGTGTCGGAGAAGAGATGGAAGCCCGTAGATTCTGCGTATACAACCAGGCTAGCGAATGTTTCCTCAGCCTGGGCGTCATCGCCACCGAGACCATACCGGCGCAGCTCAAGGCATCAGCCAGCAGGCAAGCGTACCCCTACGACGAGGGCTTCTGGATCGTGCTCTCCAGCGAACTGCACCGCGCCCGCCTGGCCGCGCCGGCGCCCCTCGATCTTATTTATCTCGACAAGAACTATCGCGTTGTTCATCTCGTCGAGTCGTTTCACCGTCTTCGCATGACGATCCCCGGAGCAGGCGCCGCCAGCGTTCTGGCCCTGCCCGCCCACGCCATTTACTCGTCCCAGACCCAGGTTGGCCATCAGCTCGTGATCTGCGCCACCGAAGAGCTCGCCTTCCAGCTTAGCGGCGCTCCCGGATTCGACCCACCTGCCGCCCGCCATGCAGCGACGCACGAATCCAGAAACGTCAACTGGTTTGCCACCTATCTTTCCCATGGCGCTGCGCACAATCGCCGCCAGGCGCAACGCCAGGTGTGGCCCCGGCTGGTGGCGTACGACTGGGATGGAGCCGAGTTAGCCGTGCATGGCATTCGCGACGCCTCCGCCACTGGCCTCTATCTGCTCACTGAGAAGCGCTGGCCCCTCGGTGCCCGCGTGTGGATGACTCTGCAACGCACCGACGGCGCCGAAGAAAGCGCCGAGTCCTCCATTACCGTGCAGATGGAAGTGACCCGCTGGGGCTCCGACGGCGTTGGACTCGCTTTTGTTTCGCCCGAGAACGCGGAACATGGCCGCCGCGCGGAAACCGACCCGGCCGCCTGCGAAGAGGACGAGCCTCTAGCCGCAGCGGCCAAATCCGGCTTTATCAATTGACCCGCGGCGGGTTCATCCAGGAGGAGCCGTGAAACAGATCGGCAGCGAAAACGGACAAATGCTTATCATGGTGGCACTCTGCCTGCCCGTGCTGATGGGCTTTGTGGCGCTGGCCGTGGATGTGGGCGTGATGTTCCACACCAAGCGCCAATTGCAGATTGCCGCCGATGCCGCCGCCATCGGCGCGGCCCTCGATTACAAGTTTAACGGCTCGCTCTCGTCAGCCCAGCAGGCCGGGCTCAACGCCGCATCCACGAACGGCGTCACCAATGGGGTCAACGGCGCCACTGTCGCCATTAACATGCCTCCGGTCGACGGCCCCAACGCCGGCGTCGCCGGCCTCATTGAAGCTGTCGTCACCCAGCCCAATCCGACCTTCTTCCTCAGCGTTCTCAACACCAACTCCGTCACCATCGGCGCCCGGGCCATCTCCGGCTCCGGACCCGGCGACGGATGTGTCTGGGCTCTGGCCAAGTCCGGCAGCGATATCTCCATTACCGGCTCCGGCACCATCTCCATCCCCGGCTGCGAGGTCTTCGACAACTCTGACAGCACCAACGCCCTCACCCTTACCGGCAGCGGCTCTCTCACCGCCAAGGCCATCGGCATCGTTGGCAACTACAGCAAAACCGGCTCTGGCAGCATCTATCCCACTCCCGTCACCGGCACCGCGCCCGTTGCCGATCCACTTTCCTCGCTCCAGTTTCCCGCGGTCAACACCGGCGGCTGCTCTTCCGCAGTCAGCTACAGCGACAGCAGCGCCCACACCATCGGACCGGGCTGCTACAACGGCATCTCCAACACCGGTAGCGGCTCCCTCACGCTCACACCCGGCAACTACACCATCAACGGTAACTTTAGCTCCACCGGTAGCGGCGGCATCAACTTCGGCGCCGGCACCTACATCATCACTGGCTCGCTCAGCATCAGCGGTTCCGGCCCCCTGAACGGAACCGGCGTGACCTTCTTTACCCAGGGCACAACCAGCGTCTCAGGAAGCAGCGGCCTCAACCTCTCCGCGCCTACCTCCGGCCCCGACGACGGTCTTCTCTTCTTCCAGTCCAGGAACGACACCAGCTCAATCACGATCAGCGGCTCCAGTAACATGAGCCTCCAAGGCATTATTTATGCTCCTTCCTCTGCCCTCAGCTTCAGCGGCTCCGGCTCCGCCAACATCTACACCGATCTCATCGTCGATTCCGTCTCGTTTACCGGAAGCACCCCCTTCACGAACTACTCCACCATCAACAGCTCTTCCGTGCTGGGAAAAATCGGATTGGAGGAGTAATCCCATGCGCAAAACAGGAGTACGCCATCGCAAGGAGCGCCGTTCTTCTTTCCGCCAGCCGGCGATGGAGAATGGCCAGGCTCTCGTCGAGCTCGCTCTCTCCCTGCCTCTGCTCATGCTGCTTCTACTCGGCGCCGCCGAGTTCGCCCGGGGGGCTTATGCGGCCATCGAAGTCTCTGACGCGGCCAAGGCCGGCGTCCAGTACGGCGCCCAGAACGCCACCGCCGCCTCCGACACCACCGGCGTTCAAGATGCCGCTACCGCCGGCGCGCCCGACATCACCCTTGGCTCCACAACTGTCTCCATCTCCTGCATCTGCTCCGACGGCTCCGCCTCCACCTGCCTGCGCACCGACTGCCCCACTTCGCACATTGAAGAAACTCTTTCGGTGCAGACGCAAACCACCTTCGATCCCCTCATCTATGCGCCCGGCTTGCCCAATTCCTTCACGCTCTATGGACAGGCCACGCAGAAGGTGCTGCAATGACCTCCCCGGCGCTCGCCAGACAAACAAAATGCCGTTCCCGGCGCCTCCGCGGGCTTCTTCACGCCAACCGCGGATCCGCGCTTGTTGAAACGGCTTTTTCTGCCAGCCTCCTGATCGTCATGCTCATTGGCATGATGGAGATGACTCTCGCTCTTTACGCCTACCTTTTCGTTTCCGACGCGGCGCGCGAGGCCACGCGTTACGCCATCGTCCGTGGCTCCACTTCCTGCGTCAACACTCCCAATCTTCCCGGTTGCGATGCCAGCGCCGCCGACATTCAGAACTACCTCCAGACCCTCGGCTATCCGGCCCTGATGGCCGGCAACCTCACCTCGACCACCACCTGGCTCACCGTCAGCTCCGGTCCGCCTGCCACATGGTCTTCCTGCACCAGCGGCACCTGCAATGCTCCCGGCAACCTCGTCGAAGTCACGGTGCAATATGCGTTCCCTCTCAGCATCCCCTTCGTACCCGCCTCTACGCTCACTTTGTCGAGCACCTCAGAGATGGTCATTGCGCAATAGCTCGGCTCCGGAGTTCACACGTCCATTTGAAGATGGAGCCCCATGGCATTTCTCCGGGGGGAATGCCATCCGGCCAGCCTGTTTTGCGAACCCGGCAGCTCTGCAGCCGCTACAGCCGCTCTATTCCGTCTCGTTCGGGATCACCAGCACCACTTCCACCGCAGCCAGCGCCCCGTTCTGCATTGCCGGCCGGAACCTCCATTGCGCCAACGACTGCAACACCAGCGTCGCCTGCGGCGTCTGCGGCGGATACACCAGGCTCAGCCGCTCGAACCGCCCCTGGCGATTCACGATGCCGTGCAACACCATCGCATCCGCGTCCAGCAGCGCAGGAATCAGGTGCGGCCGCACCACATCGTAGGGCCACGGCGCATCGAGAGCCGCCGCGCCGCCTGTCGCACGGGCGTCCGCTTCCGGCAGAGAGTACTGAAGAATCCAGTTCCGCGTCTGCCCCACCCGCAAATACACCGTATAGGCCATGCGCCCGCCCCATATCCGCAGCAGTTCTGGATACTCATCCTCCAGCGACGAGCCCACCACCACCACGCCAAACCGCCCGTCCTTGGGAAACGTCAGGTGATCCGTCTCGGCCGCGCCCAGCGCGCCGCTTTGCCGCGCAGCGCCCGCGGCGCCTGAGCCCTTCGACTTGGCCGCCGTGGCCGCTTTACCGCTCGATCCATCCTGCTCCGGTCCTCCATCGATTCCAGAATTGCTCTCCACCAGCCCCTGAGCTCTGGTTTTCTCGATCAGGTCCGGCCGCGTCTGGTTGGCCGGCGGCAGCGTTGCCGTGCCTTTCTTCATGCGCACGTCCGAAAGCGAAAGCGCGGCGGCCGGCGTCGGCTCTTTCGTCGACTCCGACGGCATGGACGGCGCCATTTGCAACAGTTCCTGCCCTTCCACCTTCACCGGCGTGGTGGTTCCCGGCAACAGCGCATGGAACGGCACTTGCGCATCTGTCGCCGTCAAGCCCACATCACTCAACGTCAGCTCTTCGTTGGGTTCCACCAGGCTCGGCCGCGCCTTAGCGGCTGATGGCGGCTGCGGCCGCGGCAGCACAATCTCTTTCACCAGCTTCTTTTTCGGCGTCCAGACGGCCACCGCCGGAACCGGGATCTTCTCCTTGAGCTTCAGATTCGGCGGCAGATCCGGTTGCACCAGCGTTTGAAGAGCCGCTTCAAATTGCGGCAACTCCCAAGGCTCCGTCCCTCCCGCTGGCTGGCTCTTCACATCCGCACCGTCACCCGCCTGCGCTTTGCCGATTTTGGGCGTGCGCGCCGCCACTGGCTCCCGCAGACGCAACTCCACCTGCCGGACGGCATAGCGATCATTCAACCATGGATCGCGAACCAGCGGCGCATGCGTCAGCGTATACACCGCCACAACCGCCACCAGGCCGTGCACCACCATCGACAGCGCATAGGGCGCCGCGCCCGCGCCTTCTTCCGGCCGGTCCACGAACAGCGATTGCAGGGAGGAAGTTTTCGTACGTCCAAACCTCGTCCATCAGATGCGCATCCGCGAGAATGCCTTGCTCCCGGTCCCTTGCCTCAGGAGACACTCCTCTCTTCGTTGCACTGCGATTGCCACTTCCACGCGCGGCGGCCATCAGCCCGCCCAGTCCGCGCCATTTTTCTGCAAACTCCCGGGAAGCGCGGTAAAACGGCCTCTGCTGCCGCTGGCCGCATGCCGCCGTCGCGTCTGGTTGGCGACACAGGAGCCGCCCATGGTAAACATCCGTTCACACTCGTTCCGGCTTCTGCCTGCCTAATCTCCTTATTCCGCGCATGATTACCGCCTTTTGCCTGTGGCACGGCAATTGCAATCACCACTCCGGCATCTCCGGGCCAGGGCCGCATCGCCCACAAGGAAACCGCATGAATCGACGACTGTTTACCATTCTCGCCATCTCGTTCCTCGTGGCCTGCGTCAGCTCACTTCTGGTCTACCGCATGGTCGGCAATCGCGTGAGTTCCGTCCGCAAACAGGCCACCACGCGTGTGGTAGCGGCCGCCACTGACATCAAGATCGGCACGGTGCTCAGTGCTGCTAATCTCACCACCGTAGACATCGCCAGTACGCTGCCTGAAGGAGCCATCCTGAAGCCCGCCGACGCTATCGGCCGCGGTGTCGTAACCGACCTCTACCGCGGCGAGCCGATTCTCAACAATCGCCTTGCTCCGCTCGGTTCCGGCGGAGGCTTGGCCGCCACCATCCGCAAGGGTATGCGCGCACTTGCCGTCAAGGTCGATGAGGTCGTGGGCGTCGCCGGCTTTGTCACACCCGGCATGCGCGTCGATGTTCTTGTCTCCGGCGATCCCCCGGGCGCCTTTAACCCCACTTCCGGCGCCGAGGTCCGCACCCTCCTCCAAAACATCGAGGTGCTCTCCGCCGGAACCGACATCCAAAAGGACACCGACGGCAAGCCTCAGCAGGTGCACGTAGTCAACCTTCTGGTGACGCCGGAGCAGGCCGAGGTTCTTTCTCTCGCCAGCAATCACACCCACTATCAGATCCAGCTTGTCCTCAGAAACCCTCTCGACACGCAGGTCGCCAAGGTGCAGGGTCTTTCGATGTCCACTCTCTTCGGCGGCGCGCCGACCGCGCCTGCCCACAAAACCGGACTCGCCCATCCGCGCCGCCAGTCCACACCGGTCTACTCCGTCGTTGTCTTCAACGGAGCGCAGCGCAGTGTGCAGAACTTTGAATTGCACGAGGAAAAGCAGTGAGAGCCCGCTTCCATCTTCGATTGCCCATTCTCGGCGCCTCCTTCTGCTGCATGGGCATGTGCCCGGCGCTTCAGGCGCAGGCTCTGACCATGCCGCTGCATTCCTATGCGGCTCCCGTCGCCGACCGCGCCGACGACCTTGTTGTCGCTGCCGGCAAATCCGTGATTATTGATTGCGCACACCCCATCGAGCGCGTCGCGGTTGGTCTGGGCGATTACGCCGAGGCGATTGCCGTTACCCGCAATGAGATCCTGGTGAACGGCAAGACTCCCGGCGTGACCAGCCTCATCGTATGGGAGCAGGGAGGTCTCCGCCAGTTCTTCAATGTCAAGATCCTGGTGGGCGCGGATCAGACAGAAGACCATCTCGCGGGCATCCGCCGCGAGCTTGCCAGACAGCTTCCCGGACAACCCATCCGCGTCAGTTTTGAAAACAACACTCTCTTTCTCTCCGGCACGGCTGACGATCTCAACAGCTCTGACCGCGCCCTCCAGATTGCCTCCACCTCCGGCAAGGTCGTCAACCTGCTCAATGTAAAGGTACCGCCCGCCGAGCCGCAGATTCTTCTCAAGGTGATTTTCGCCAGCGTTGACCGCATCCGCAGCAACCAACTCGGCATGAACCTGTTCTCTACCGGGCTGGGCAACACCATAGGCGGCACTACGACCGGCCAGTTCTCTCCGCCCACGGTTGCGCTGCCCAGCGCCACCAGCGGCGCCACCGCCACGCTTTCCAACGAGCTCAACCTCTTCGCTTTCTTCCCCGGCCTTAATCTGGGAGCCACCATTCAAGCCCTTGAAACCGAGGGCCTGGTCCAGGTGCTGGCCGAGCCCAACGTCCTGGCGCAAAACGGCAAACAAGCCAGCTTCCTGGCCGGGGGCGAGTATCCCTATCCCGTCGTGCAGGGCAACACAGGCGTTGTGAGCGGCTCCTCCGTGACCATTGAATTCAAGGAGTACGGCGTGCGCCTCAACTTCATCCCCACCATCACGCCGCGCGGCACCATCCGTCTGCAAGTTGCTCCCGAGGTCAGCTCGCTTGACTTCACCAACGCCATCACCATCTCCGGTTTCCAGGTTCCCGCCATCGACGTGCGCAACGTCAACACGGAAGTGGAACTGGCGCAGGGGCAGAGCTTCGCCATTGGCGGTCTGCTCGACAACCGCGAAACCGAAACCTTTGAGAAGATTCCTTTCCTCGGCGACATCCCCATCCTCGGCAAGTTCTTCCAGTCCATCAACAAGACCAAGTCCAACACCGAACTTATCGTCATCGTTACCCCAGAGATCGTCGAACCGATCAAACGGGGCGGGCCTTTGCCGCAGTTGAAATTCCCCGCCACCTTTTTACCGCCGAACTCCGGCATTCCCATGCACACTCCTGATGCCCTGCCAGCCGGCGTGCCGCCGCCACCGCCCAGCACCATGCCAGTGGAAAAGCTCATTGAAAGCATGAAACCGGAGAAACCGCTCAGCATCGACAACACTTCAAACGGCCCTGCCGGCTCAATGGGATCCGGATCGTCCATCGGTTCCTCTCCGGGCTCTTCGCAATGAGTCCGCGCACGGAGCGAGCGGGCTCACGACGTCCGCCGTACCGTACCACCGCGCCCCGCGATCGTTGCCCAACTGCCCCTGACAAGGCAAACTTCCCCGCAACCATAATGGAGGACAACCCAATGAAACGCTCCAGATCGATGCTGTCACACATCATCACCTGGCTGATTCACCAGAAACAAAGACCCGACATCCGCCTGCGCATCTCCAACCTTACTCGCCGGACCATCCTCGCCAGTTCCGCCGAGCTGGCCGACAGCGGCCAAAAACGCAGAAAAGGCCTCCTGGGCCGCAACACGCTCGCACCCGGCGAAGGTCTCTGGATCCTTCCCTGCGAGGCCGTTCACACCTTCGGCATGCGCTTTCCCATCGACCTCATCTACCTGGACCGCAATCACCACATCAAGAAGGTCCGCAGCAACGTTCGCCCGTGGCGCCTGTCGGCCTGCTTCACGGCCCACTCCGTGATCGAGCTCGCCAGCGGCACCATTCGCCAAACGCAAACGCAGCCCGGCGACAGGATCGAGTTTGCCTCCACGCCTTTTGCCGAGGAAGCTTCCTCCGCTTTTTCCGCCCATGCCCTGGGCGTCGCAGATTAACCCGGCTGCCGCTCAAACACGCGCCGCCACCTGTAAACCCGGCGAACCTGCCCGAACGCTTTGTATACGGCCGTTCACACACCGCATCCCGCGTACCGCCTCTAAGTTGTTGATTTAGCGCAGAACCCGGCAGCACGCAGAATGGTCATCCACTTGCTTCATCCATCGCATCACCCAGAAACCTTCTGGGAAAACAAAATTCGTACTCGGGGGAATTACCATGCAGGATATGCTGTTGAAGTTCTACATCAAGGCGCAGAACCTGATGACGGACGAAGACGGTCAGGATCTGGTCGAGTATGCCCTGGTCGTCTCGCTGCTCTCTCTGGCCGCCACTACCGCCATGGGCTCGCTGGCCACTGCCATTAACAGCGCCTTCACCGCCATCGGCGACAAGCTGACCGCAGCTCTGCCCTCCAGCTAAACCGAACAGGCCCAACCAAGCCGGAGCAGGCAAGGCAACGCTTGTTCCTCCCGGGGAGACGCACGCAGAGCAGGGATACCCCGTTGAAGCGTGCTCTCCCCACTCATCGTTTCCGCGTCCCGTCCATTGCTCCCGCCTATTTGCATTCGTGCTCTCCGCCATGGATACTGAGTGCGCGCCCATCGCCGGCGCAAAGGAGAGAGCCGAGCATGAAAGCCGCAGTACTCCATGGCGCAAACGACATCCGCATCCAGGACTATCGCCAGCCCGAGCTTGCGCCAGGTATGGTTTTGGTCCGCAATCGCAACGTCGGCATCTGCGGCTCTGACCTGCACTATTACCACGAAGGCTGCTGCGGCGCGTTTGTACCCGATCGCCCTTTTGTTCTCGGCCATGAACTCTCGGGCGAGGTGGCGGCCGTCGGCGACGGCGTTGACGCTCTTCGCCCCGGCCAGCGCGTGACTGTGAATCCGGCGCGTAATTGCGGCTTCTGCGACTACTGCAAATCCGGCCGCGTCAACCTTTGCCGCAAGACCATCATGCTGGGCAGCGCCAGCACCACTCCGCCCACCGACGGCGCCTTCGCCGAGTTCGTCGTCGTCCGCGCCGATCAGTGCCATCCCCTGCCCAACTCCATCGACGATGCGCTCGGCGCCATGATAGAGCCCTTCGCCGTGGCGCTCCACGCCGTCAAGCGCGCCGGCGTGGTCTCCGGCAAGCGCGTGCTGGTTGCCGGAGGAGGCGCCATCGGCCTGCTTGTCGCCATGACTGCCCGCGCCTTCGGCGCCACGCCAATTGCCGTCAGCGACCCGGTTGCCGCCCGCCGTGCAAAGTCTCTCACCCTTGCCGCTGACGCTGCCCTCGATCCCGCCGGCAAGGATCTCCCGCGTCAGGTTCGCGCCCTCACCGGCGACGGCTTCGATCTTGTCTTCGAGGCCTCCGGCGCGCCGCCCGCGCTCCGCGCCGCCTTCGATTTCGTGCGCCCCGGAGGCGCCATGGTACAAATCGGCACCCTGGGCACCGCCGACATTCCTCTTCCCGCCAATCTGCTCATGGTTCGAGAGATCGCGTACCTTGGCTCCATGCGTTACGCCGATGTGTTTGGCGAAGCCATTCGTCTCGTCGCCTCAGGCCGCGTGAACCTTCAGCCCCTGCTCACCACCGTGTTTCCCATCAATCAGTGCGCGCAGGCCCTGCGCCTCGCCGCCGACAAATCCCAGGCCCTCAAGGTTCAAATTCAGCTTTAGCCCCGCGATTTCGATTTTCACCCCGAGGCCGCATGAACAGACAGGTCTTAGGATTCATCCTGGTCTTTGTTGCCGCCATCGCCGGCGGCGCGTTGGCCGTCCCCCTCAAAAAACGCCGCCGCTTCGAGCTTGAAAATATCTATATCCCCTCCACGCTGATGATGATGCTCATCCTTCCCACCCTCATGGCGGCGCTCGTTGTTCCCGGCTGGCTGCAGGCCATTCATAATGCCGGCACGCCCACGATTCTTGCCGGCATGGCTTATGGATGCGGTTGGGGCATTGGCGCCATCCTCTTTGGCTACGGCGTCACCATGGCCGGCATGTCGGTCGGTTTCGCCACCATCATGGGCATCAACACCGCCGTAGGCTCGCTGCTTCCCTTCCTGGTCAAGTCCCCCGCCGACCTGCTCACCCCTGGAGGACTCGTCATCCTGGCCGGCATTGCCGGCTGCGTTGCCGGAGTTGCCATCTGCGGCCGCGCCGGGCTGCTGCGCGAGCGCACCGCGGCCAGGGGCCCCGCACCCCACGCCTTCGGCCGGGCGCTCCTGGTCTGCGCACTCTCCGGCGTGCTCAGCGCCTGCGCCAATCTCGGCTTTGCCTTCACCAGCCGCGCCGGCCAGGAGGCTCAGCGCCTGGGCGCCAATCCCGTCTTCGCCACCCTGGCCAGTTGGATCCCCGTCTTCTGGGGCGCAGCGCTATCGCTTCTGCTCTGGTTTGGCGGCCTTCAGATCAAGCGCGGAACCTGGCGCAACAACACAGGCCCCCACGCCTCTTACGACTGGACCATGGGCATCGTCATGGGCGTCATCTGGTTCCTCGCCACCATTCCCTACGGCATGGGCGCTTACTACCTCGGCCGCCTCGGCACCTCCGTGGGCTGGGCCGTCAACATTGCTTCCTCGCTTCTCGTCGCCAATCTCTTCGGCTTCCTCACCCGCGAGTGGACCGCCTCCTCGGCTTCCACACGCCGTACACTCTACTCCGGCCTCGCTATTCTCATTGTCGCTATCGTGCTCCTGGCCATAGGCAGCTCCCTGATCGGCGCATAATCCGGCCGACGCGTCCTTCTTCTTCGAAAGGCGGACTTGACCATGCACTACAACCCGCTCGGACCCACCGGCATGAACGTCTCGCGCCTGAGCATGGGAGCCTCCGCCCTGGGCTCCGTCTTCCATCCGGTTGACGAAAGCGAAGC
This sequence comes from Acidobacteriota bacterium, assembly GCA_021846985.1. GTDB lineage: Bacteria > Acidobacteriota > Terriglobia > Terriglobales > Acidobacteriaceae > Telmatobacter. The sequence continues at coordinate 108,625 of JAJZVX010000006.1, forward strand.
CATCGCCGCCGTCCACACCGCCCTGGATGGCGGCATCAACTACTTCGACGTGGCTCCTGCCTACGGCGGCACGCGCTCCGAGACGGTTCTCGGCAAGGCCTTGCGGGGCATCCCTCGTGACCGTTACTACCTCTCCACCAAGGTCGGCAAGTATACCGGCCCCGAAGCCTACGGCAACGACACCCTTGACTACTCCCGCGCCCGCATCCGCGCCTCGCTCGATGAAAGCGCCGCCCGTCTGGGCACGGATTACTTCGACATCCTCCACATTCACGACATCGAATACCAGAACCGCACGCACACCGAGTGGGCCCTGAGCGAAGGCTACGAAGCCGTTCAGGAATTAAAACGCGAAGGCCGTATTGGCAACGTCAGCTTCGGCATCTACCCGATGGATCTGTGGCAGCGCATCCTTTCTACCATTCCCATCGACGCCGCCCTCGTCCACAACCACTACTGCCTCAACGACACCCGGCTCCTCGAACTGCTTCCCCTGGCGCGCGCGAAGGGCATCGGCATCATCAACGGCTCACCCTTCGCCTCCTCGCTGCTCACCGACAGCGGCCCCGCCGCGTGGCATCCCGCCACGGCGAAGGACCGTGCGATTTTCCGCGCCGCCGCCGAGTTTTGCCGCCGCCAGGGAACCAACATCAGCACCCTCGCCCTTCAGTTCTCCGCGAACCACCCCGAAATCCCCACCACTCTCTTCAGCACCTCCAATCCCCAAACGGTTCTTCGCAACGTGCAGTGCCTCGACCAGCCACCCGACATGCAACTCCTCGCCGAGGTCCGCAAGATCCTCCAGCCGGTTCTCGACAAGCAGTGGGATTACTGACGTGCTCATCGACGCCCATCATCATCTCTGGCAGTACAATGCGCGCGACTACGTCTGGATGACCGATGCGCACGATGCCCTCCGCCGCGACTTTCTCATCCCCGAGCTTGAGCAAGTCACAGGCCCGTCCGGCGTCGATGCCACCGTCGCCGTACAGGCGCGTCAGACGATCGAAGAGACCGAGTGGCTGCTCGATCTCGCCGCTCGCCATCCCTTCATCCGCGGCGTCGTCGGCTGGGTTCCGCTTGCCGATCCTGCCGTCGACGCGCACCTGGAGCGCTTTGCTGCCAACCCGCGCCTCCGCGCCGTCCGCCACGTTCTCCACGACGAGCCCGACGACAACTACATCCTGCGCCCCGATTTCAACCGTGGCGTCAGCCTGCTCAAGCGTTGCAACCTGGCCTACGACATTCTCATCTTCGCGCGCCATTTGCCCCAAACCATGGCCTTCGTCGACCGCCATCCCAGCCAGGTCTTCATTGTCGACCACATCGCCAAGCCGCGCATCAAGGACAGGATCGTTTCGCCGTGGCGCGAGAACCTCCGTGAGCTCGCCCGGCGTGAAAATGTCTTCTGCAAGCTCTCCGGCATGGCCACCGAGGCCGACTGGGAGCACTGGACCAAGCAGGATCTCGAGCCGTATTTCGATGCCGTCTTATCGGCCTTCGGCCCGGCGCGTCTCCTGTTCGGTTCCGACTGGCCCGTGGTCAATGTCGCCGGCGGATACACAAAATGGATCTCCGCCTTGCACAGCTTGATTGCCGGGCTCTCGCCTGCCGAGCAGGCCGCCATCCGCTCCACCACCGCCATCGCCGCGTACAAGCTCGCGGCCGGCGCCGAGCGCGACTAACCGTTTATCTGCCGTTCAGTTGATTGCGCGTGAGCTCGTTCCAGGCAGCCATGTCCTCCGGCATCGGCGGGCTGGTCACGCCCGGCTCAATGCGCTGAATCACCGTCTGCGGTTGCACGGTTCCTGCGCCGTCGCGCAGCATTCCCTTGACCCAGCCCACCGCCGCCAGCCCCCTGTTCCCGTTAAACGTCTGCTCAATATAAAACCAGCGCTCATCCCAGCACACCAGCCGCGAGTTCAGCACGAAGTCTGAAAAGAGCGGCAGCGACCGCCGGTAGGTTATCCACGTTGCGCCTACCAGCGGCTGCCAGCGCGACCGCAGCATATGTTCCAGCAGCCGCGTTCGCGCCAGCAGGTGCGTGCGCGCGTAGTCCATCACGCTCAGGTAGCGCGCGTTGTTCATGTGCAGATTGAGATCGATGTCGTTGGGCAGCACCCGCAGCCGCATCCGGTCTTCCGCCAGCACATGCAGCCGCGGCAGCGGCTTGACAAACTGCCGCGCCGCCAGCGCGGGTATGCGGACAAAGCTGATGAAATGCGACACGCCTGTTCCTCACCCTCCGTTCTCTCGCAGCCAGTGTATATAGAACCGCGCGCGGCCGTCTGTGACCGCTCTCCCCGACCGCTGTTTCTCTGCTGGCGCATCCCGCCCTCCATCGGCGATAATCGCTTGCACCATGAAAAAAACCTCTCGCCGCGAATTCGTGATGACGGCCTCCGCCGCCACGCTTACCGCCGCAGCATCCCAAGGCCGCGCTGCTTCTCCCCGTCAACGGGTCTTTGTTGCCTCCAACTCTCCTGACGGCATCCTCGCCTACGATTGGAATCCCGCCACCGCCGACCTGACTCCAGCCGGCGTAGCCGCCGTCATTGATAACGCCGATTGGGTCGCCCTGTCGCCCAACCGCGAGTATGTATTTGCCGCATGCGAGCTCAACACCTTCCAGGGAAAGCCCACAGGCGAAATCGCCAGCTTCCGCCTGCGCGGCGGCAAGCTCACCCAGCTCACCGCGCGCAACTCTGCCGGCACCGGAACCTGCCACTGTACCATCGACCAGACCGGACATGTTCTCATCGCCGCCGACTACTTTGGCGGCAGCGCGGCCAGCTTCCTGATCAACGACGGCAAACTCAGCCAGATCGTCTGGAAAGAACACTACACAAAGCACGGCCCCGATCCCGTGCGCCAGCCCACCGCGCACGCCCACTTCGCTTCCATCTCTCCCAATAATCGCTTTGCCTACATCAACGACCTGGGCGGCGACTGCATCCACATCTATCACCTCAACACCACCACCGGCATACTGACGCCCGCGGGCACTTACACAACCAAGCCCGGCTTCGGTCCCCGCACCCTCCACTTTCATCCCAACGGGCACACCGCTTACTCCATGAACGAAATGGCCGCCGTGGTGGATGTTCTCCACTGGGACCACACCACCGGCATGCTGACCCTGGTGAACCGCATCGACCTGCTGCCCTCCGATTACAAGGGTGTGGGCGCCGGCTGCGACACCGTCATCACCCGCGACGGCCGCTTCGTCTACTTCACCAATCGCGAACATTCCTTCATCTACGGCTTCAAGGCCAGTTTCACCTCCGGCGCCCTGACCCCCATCGGCCGCTTTGACGCCGGCGGCAGGCTCCCCCGCAACTTCGTCCTCGATCCTACCGAGCGCTGGATGCTCGTCGCCAACCAGGCCGAGAGCCATATCAACATCTACGCCCGCGACCCGGAGACCGGCCGGCTGTCCGAAACGGGCAAGAGCGTGGCCGCCGCTACGCCGATGTGCATTCTTTTCGCCTGAAATGCGGAGCAGCGTGGCGGTGTTTCCCGCCGCACACAGCAGAAGGGCGCGGCCCTGGCCGCGCCCGTCTGCATTGCGTCAATTCTCCGTGCTACTTCTCGTTTTGTCCTAAGAAACCCACAAGCAGTCCTAGTATGCCTCCCAAAAGCGGCCCCAGCAGCAGATAGGTCAGTCCCCGGTTCAGCGACTGCACCAGCGCCTGCGTGGCCGCATTGCCGATGGCCAGCCCTTCATACAGCTTCCATGGATCGGTGGTCTGAGGCGCCAGTGGAGATAGAAACATGACCGTCAGAATTGCCCCGAAGGCCAGCAGGCAACTGGCCATGGCGCTCCACGCCCCGCACACCATCCCCATCGTGGCATCCCTGGTCAGCATGGAAGCGTGCAAGGCTGACGCTCCCCAGGCGGTCACGGCCCCCAGCATCAGCGCCATGCTCACGTATTGGACGTGTACCGCGCTCATGCGATGCGGAGCGGCATTGAACGCCACTTGCCCGACCAGCAGCACGCCTCCCAGCAGTCCCAGAAGCGCTCCGGAAAACAATCCTTTCCGCAACTCCACGCCCCGGCTGCCGCCGGTCCAGAAGATGAGTCCCATGTAGCCGAGCAGCGCCACTCCTGGATCGATGCCCGTTGCCCCATTCAGGGGCAGGTTCATCACTTCGCTCCATGGGCGCAAGCGCATGGCCAGCAACGCCAGGTCTGCGAGTGCAATCAGGAGCAGGGGAATCCGCAGAACAGGCGGCGCGTCAGCGCCCGTTGTGTTTTTTTTCATGTCGGTTCTTCAGCTCGATTCTGGCTCAACTGATTCCGAACTGCAGGATCATTCTAAATGCGGCTGCGTCCGCGGCAAGCCTCTTTCGCGCATTCTGGCTATGCCTCCAGCAGCGCCGCGCTGGTCAGCGGATGCGTTGCCGCCGTTGCCGGCGCGCCGCTCTCGCTCTCCGCGCGCGCCGGCACGCGCGCCAGTTCCCATGCCGACCGGTCTTTCAGCAGCCGCGACACCAACGCGGTGTGCATGGCATGACCGGCCCGCTCCGCCACAACATGGCCCTCGATCCGCCGCCCCACCAGCGCCAGATCCCCAATCAGGTCCAGCACCTTGTGCCGCACATATTCGTTCTCAAACCGCAGGGGCCCGTTCTCCGGGCCGCTTTCTCCCAGGATGATTGCATTTTCCGGTCCTACTCCGCGAATAAGGCCCATATCGCGCAGGCGATCTTCATCGGCCTTGTACCCAAAGGTCCGCGCCGGCGCAATCGTTGTCCCATACGTCTCCGCCGCCAGGTCTACAAAAGTGCTTTGCTGCCCGATGGGCGCCGGGAAGTCAATCGTATATTGAATGCTGTATCCCGATCCCGGATAGACGCCGATAAACTTATTGCCTTCGCGCACCTCCACAGGCCGCAGCACCCGCACCGTCTCCCGCCGCCGCCGCTGCATGCGGATACCCACATGTAAGAACGCCTCCACATAGGGCAGCGCACTGCCATCCAGGATGGGCAACTCCAGATTGTCGAGTTCCACGATCACGTTGTCCACGCCCATCCCGATGAGCGCCGAAAGCAGATGCTCGGTGGTTGAGATCAGCACGCCCTGCCGCATCAGGCTGGTTGCATAACTCACCTTGGCCACGTTGCGGCCCGTCGCCGAAATCTCAAAGTTGTCCAGGTCCGTCCGCCGGAAGACAATTCCCGAGCCGGCCGGCGCCGGCAGCATACGCATGCGCGAAGGAGCCCCGGAGTGCAGTCCAACCCCTGAAAATTCCAGCGGGGCAGCAATGGTCTGTTCCATGTGGGCGGATTGCATCAATACAGTGCTCCGGCTGCGGAAGATCGCGGCGCAGGGTATAGATTAGACGCAGAACCTCAACCCCGCACTGTGGTATTTTTGCCACACTCTGCACCGCATCCACCACCCGCCGCACTTCTTCTTTTCGATTCCATCACGCTGTAACTGGCGTAGAATCAAAGCGTCTTCCATCTGCGCGACGACCGCCTCCGCGCGGAAAGGTCCAGGATGCCCATGCCTTCCGAGCCTGCCATTCCACTCCGCGTCCTGCTCGCCGGCGCTCGGGGCAAGCAGCCGTCCCTGCTCGATCTGGCTCGACGCCTTATTCTTGCCGAGTCGCCCTCCGGCGAAAAATCAGCCCTCGACGCCTGCGTCGCGCTCGCTGCCACCCACGCCGCCGCCCTCGGCGCCCGCGTCCGCCTCCATCGCCAACGCGCATCGGGCAACACTCTCGAGGCGCGCTTCGGCCCCCGCTCCCGCTCCGCCGCCCCCGTTCTTCTCCTCGGCCATCTCGACACCGTCTGGCCCCTGGGCACGCTGACCGCCATGCCCTGCCGTGTGGCCAACGGCCGCCTCTTCGGTCCCGGCGCGCTCGACATGAAAGCCGGCGTCGCCATGGCCTTCACCGCCCTTGAAATGCTCGCGGAGGCCGGTGTCCTCGACCGCGAGATCGTTCTTTTTCTCAACACCGACGAGGAGATCGGGAGTCCCGCCTCGCGCCCTCTCATCGAGCGCCTCGCGGCTTCCTCCTCCGCCGTCTATGTTCTGGAACCCGGGCAGGGCCTGGCCTGCAAAACTGCCCGCAAGGGTACCGGCCGATGGCGCATCCAGGTGCGGGGCGTGGCCGCCCACGCCGGCGTGGACTTCGCAGCCGGAGCCAGCGCTCTGCGCGAAGTTGCCCGCATCATCGAAACCGTCAGCGGCTGGACAGGCCTGCGGCCCGGCCTCACCATCAACGTAGGCCTGGCCGGCGGCGGCTCCCGCCCCAACGTCGTGCCCGCCGAGGCCTGGGCCGAGGTGGACGTGCGCATCGCACGCGCCTCCGACGGCCCGCGCATAGCCCGCAAATTCGCCGCATTGCGGCCCGCGGATCCTCGCTGCACCCTTACCGTCACAGGCGCCATCGAGCGCCCGCCGATGGAGCGTACGCGGGGCACGGTCCGGCTCTATCGCCGCGCCCGCGCCCTTGCCTCCGGACTCGGCTTTACTCTGGACGAGGCTTCCACCGGCGGCGCTTCGGACGGCAATTTTGCCTCTGCCCTCGGTATTCCTACTCTCGATGGCCTTGGCGCCGTGGGCGAAGGCGCCCATGCTGCCCACGAATCCGTCGAGATCGACCACCTTGCCCCACGCACCGCTCTGCTGGCCGCCCTGTTCGCAACCAGGGAATGATCCGGGCGGGCAGCATGATTTCGTCCGCTGTCACCCGAGTTCGGTCGAGGTGCGCGCATCTCTCAGCCTGCCTGAGCCTGTGCTTGCGCCACGGCCGGCAACTCCGGCGTGGCTGCGATCAGCCGCTGCGTATACGGCTCGCGCGGATGCGCGCACAACGACTCCGCCTCGCCGGTTTCCACCAGCCGCCCCGCCTCCATCACCGCAATGCGCGTGCTCAGATAGCGCACCAGCGGCATGGAGTGCGAGATGAAGAGATAGGTCAGCCCATGCTCCCGCTGCAGGTCTTTGAGCAGGTTCACAATCTGCGCTCCCACGCTCACGTCCAGCGCGCTCACCGGCTCGTCCAGAATCAGCAACTTTGGCCTGAGCGCCAGCGCCCGCGCAATGTTGATCCTCTGCCTTTGCCCGCCGCTGAATTCGTGTGGATGCCGATCGAGCGCCGACTCGTCCAGCCCCACCTCGCGCATCAGCGCCGTTGCCCGTTCGCGCATTCTTTGGCGCTTGGCCCGCCGCCGCGCCAGCAGACTCAATTCCGCACTCTCCCCGCCATTCAGCCCGTGAATCGCCCATGGCTCGGTCACCAGCGCCAGCACCCTCATGCGCGGATTGAGCGCAGCATAAGGATCCTGAAACACCGGCTGCATCTGACACCGCAGCCGCCGCATCTCCGCCGCCGAAGCCCGCGCCAGATCCACGCCCGCCACGCGCACCGCGCCGCGGCTTGGCGCCGTCAACCCCAGGATCATCCGCGCTACCGTCGTCTTGCCCGAGCCCGACTCGCCCACCAGCCCCAGCGTCTCGCCCGCTTCAATCTCCAGCGAAACGTCGCGCACCACCGCGCGCTCTTCCACCTTTAGCCCCGCTCGTCGCGGATAGCTCTTCCACACTCGCTCCACTTCAACCAGCGCCATCAACGGCAGTATCGCACCTGGGCGCGGCCTGACGCCCGCCGTAACCGGTTTGCAGAGTATTCGCCGGCCTTGTGATACAAGAATTTAACAATGCTCCAGGCGGCCCACGGACAAGCCTGCCTGGGCGTGGAGACGCACATGGCAAACTTCCGCATTCTCGCGCTCGACGGCGGCGGCTCCTGGGCGCTTATTCAGGTGATGGCTCTCATCGACCTCTACTCCCCCCAGACCACCGGGCGCCAGGTTCTCGCCGATTTCGATTTGGCCGCCGCCAACTCCGGCGGCAGCATCGTCCTCGGCGGCCTGCTTGAAGACATGACTCTCGGCGACCTGCTGGGCTTCTTTCTCAGCCTCAAAAAGCGCCAGAGCGTCTTCGCCCCCAAGCTCTTCCACCTGCCTTACACGCCCAAATATCTGACCGTGAAGAAGCTCCTCGGCCTCCAGGCCGCACTTCCCCGCCGCGGCGCCTGGCTCCTTGCCGACGCCGCAGCCGAAGTCCGCAGCGCCACAACCGGCAGGCCCATCCATCTGCTCATCACCGGCTTCGACTACGACCGCAACCGCAGCCGCTTCTTTCGCTCTGCCGCCGCCGGCGGCCCCGGCTGGGGCAACGGCGATCCGGCGCAAGTTCAACTGGCCGAAGCCATCCACGCCTCGACCAACGCTCCCGTGCTCTTCTTCGACAAGCCGGCCCAGTTCCACAGCGAACCCACGCGGCGCTACTGGGACGGCGCCATCGCCGGATGCAACAATCCCATCCTTGCCGCCGTCACCGAAGCGGTTGTTCTTGGCCATGCGCCGGAATCGCTCGCCGCACTCGCTCTCGGCACCGGCACCGTCTGCCTTCCTTCCGCATCCGCCGGCGCTTCCGCATCACCGCTCGTCGCCACTCCCGAGGAATCTGGCATCCTTCACGACATCCAAAAGCTCGCAGGCGCCATCCTCGACGATCCGCCTGACGTCGCCACCTTTATCGCGCACGTGCTGGCTGGAGGTTCCGCGGGCGCGCCCGCACCAGCCGGGAGCCGTATTGTGCGCATGAATCCCATGGTTGCACCCATGGGTAGCGCTGCCAGAGGATGGACCTTTCCTGAGGGACTCGACGTCCGGACCTTCGCGACTCTCGCCCATCTGGCCATGGACGCCGTCGCGCAGGACCAGGTGCTCGCCATCCAGAACCTCGCCACGCTCTGGCTCCAGGACAAAGTTCGCAACCAGCCCATCCGCATGAACGTGGACCTTGACCCCGAGCTGGGCCAGGCCCGCTACTCCCAGGCCAAAGCCGCATGGAATGCGTTGCGCGTCTGATGCGCTACGCCAGCTTCGGGTGCAGCCCCAGGAATCCCGCTTTCTGCTGATACGCGTATCCAAACGCCGCCAACTTCGCGTCCGCGAAGTGCCCGGCCAGGAAGGTCAGCGAAACCGGCGTGCCCGGTCCGCCGATGTCGTCGCTCTCACCGTCATCCACCGACGGCGGCCGTGGCGCATCGCCGCCGCGCAGCCCGTTGGGCACAATCAGCGCCGGGTGTCCGGTCAGGTTGGTCGCCACCAGTTGGGTCTCCGTCGTCGGCGTTACAATGATGTCCACCTTCTCAAAGAGCGCCGAGATCTGCTCGATGGCCAGCGTCCGCGCCCGGTTTGCCTGCACGTACTCCACCGCCGGATAGAGCCGCGCCACGCGGAAGTCGTTGGGCCAGTCCTCCGGCCCTTGCTCGGTCAGCAGCTTGTCGCGACCGGTCATCGTCAGCTCGTCGAAGGCCGCCGCCGCCTCGGCCGTCAGCACCGGCGTCATCGCATCGTAGGGCAGCTTGGGCAGCTCCACGGGGATCAGATTCGCCCCCATGGACAGCAGCCTCTCCAGCGCCGCCGCCTCGTACCGCCGGTCGTAGTCTCGCCGCGCCCGCGCAATCTTCATCCGCGCGTTCCGCTCCTCGCGCTTCTTCTTTTCCTCCGCCGTCTCGCTTTGCCCGGCGGCTTTGAGCTTGAGCGGCGGCGGCGGATCGAACTCGTTCTTCAAGAAGCCAACCCTCAGCTTGGTCACATCGACGGACGAATCCCAGCGAAAGTCCGCCGGGATGGCCGCCGTATCTTTTCCGTCCGGCCCGTGGATCGCCTCCAGCACCAGCGCGCAATCCTCCGCCGAGCGCGCAATCGGTCCCAGCTTGTCCATCGTCCAGCTCAGCGCCATCGCGCCGGTCCGCGGCACAAAGCCGAATGTCGGCCGCAATCCCGTCACCCCGCACCGCGTCGAAGGCGACGAGATGGACCCCAGCGTCTCCGACCCGATGGCAAAGGCCACGCAGCCTGCGGCTACGGCGCTCGCCGGTCCCGCCGACGATCCGCTCGACCCCTGCCACGGATTCCACGGGTTCCGCGTCTGCCCGCCGAACCACTTGTCGCCCATGGCCAGCGCACCCAGCGTCAGCTTGGCCACCAGCACCGCACCCGCCGCATCCAGCCGCTGGACCACGGTTGCGTCTTCGTCGATCACCTGATGCTCGAATCCTCCCGCTCCCCACGTTGTTGGGTAGCCCTTCACCGCCAGCAGGTCTTTTGCGCCCCACGGAATTCCGTGCAACGGCCCGCGATACTTCCCCGCCGCCATCTCCTCGTCTGCCTTCTTTGCCTGCGCCAGCGCCCGCTCCCCGGTTAGCGTGATGACGAAGTGCAGCAGCGAATCGTACCGCTTCAGCCGCGCCAGGTACATTTGGGTCAGCTCCAGCGAGGTAATCTTCCGCGCCCGCATCAGCACGCCAAGCTCCGCCACCGATGCAAAGGCCAGCTCCTCGATCCGCGCCGGGGCAACCGCCGTGCTCTCGACCTTGTCGATGCCAATCATGGCAGCCGGGCCACAAGGAAGCGTCGAATCAGCGTTTGGGCCCGCTTTTGCCGCGGCCTGCGGATGAAAGACAAACGCCGGAGCCACCGCGTTCTCCATCTTCAGCGCCCGGATCGTCTGGCAGGCCTCGCGCTGGTCGTTCAGCCCCTCGATCATCATCTTCATCTGCGCTTCGCTGAACGGCCCCACCCCAGCCAGAGCGCACGCCTGCTCCAGCATCTCCGCGGTAATCTGTGCAGGCTTTTCTTTGCCGCTTTCTTCGGCCTGCGCCGCCAGCGTATACAGCACCCCTGGCAGCAGCGCCGAAGCGATCCCCGTCCGGCTGCACACAGCCAGAAATCTCCGCCGGTCCAATGTCATCTTTGCTTTCCTCTTATCCCCACGATTCTCAACTCTGACCTTTCCGGCCGCCGCAAGCGAACACGCGCCTCGCGCAGCTACGTCGTCAGCCGATCGCGCGAAATCGCTTTCATCTCCCACAGGCTCACCGCCGCAGCGCCTGTCGCCGTCACTTCCAACTCCGTTTCGCCCGGTTTCAGCCCATAGACCCGGCTGGTAATCGCATCGCGCCCGCCCACAAACGCTTCAATCACCGAGCCATCAAAGTAGATTCGCAACCGCGAACCCGCCGCAGCAAAGCTCGTCTCGCCGCAACGCACCGTGCCCGCATCGGCGTTCAACTCCATCTCCCACACCGGAACGCCGCGCATCAGCAACCGCACCGTCACCGTCTTCGAAGCCGTAACCCCCAGTTCCTGCCGCAGCACCTTCATCCGGCGCTTCATGTGTGTATTTGTGGTGATCGCCACATCTTCCCGCTCCCCGCGCAGCTTTCTCACCTCCACCGCCGCGTTGGCGCGTAACTGTCCTGCCGCATCGACCGTCAAGACGCGAGGCAGGGAGGTTGCGCCCGCCCAGCCCGCCGCATCGTAGGCTGCCGCCGGCCGCATCTCCCGCACCCATCCCCACAAGATCCGCCGCCCGTCCGGCGCCAGGAAGCTCTTCGGCGCGTAGTAGGCCAGCCCGCCATGGTCCACCCATCCCCTCCGTTCGATCGTGAACCGGTGTTCCTTCCGGTCATACACGCCCGTTGCCCACATCGCTTTGTTCTCCGACGAGTAGAGCAGGCAGTGTTTTCCGTCCAATTCAAAAAAATCCGGACACTCCCACATGTCGCCGCGGTCCACCGCATCCGGCGCCGGACTGCCTGTCCGCTTCCCGTGCACCAGCGGATGCAGATATTCCCATGTGCGCAAATCCTGCGAGCGGTAAAGCAGCACGCAGCCGCCCTTGTCCCGCTCGCCTGAACCCACGCCCATGTACCACGCGTCTTCCTCGCGCCACGGGCAAGGATCGCGAAATCCTGTCGCCCGCATCCCTTGCGGCGGTCCGGCGATCACCGGCTTCGCCAGCTTCTTCCAATGCAGCAGGGCGTCGTCCTCCGCCATCGCCAGCATCTGCGCCTGCCGCCACTCGTCATCGTGGTTGGCCGCCCCCGGCTGGTGAATGACACCGGTGTAAATCACCGTTGGCACGCCATTCTGCACCACCGCCGACCCGGTCCAGCAGCCGTCGCGGTCCGCGCCGCCCGGCGTGGGCTCCAGCGCCGCGGGCAAGTGCCGCCAGTGCACCAGATCCTCGCTCACCGCGTGCCCCCACTGCATCGGCGCTCCCGACATGGCCTGCGCACTCCACTGGTAAAACAAGTGATACTTGCCCTTCCACCGGATGGGCCCGTTGGGATCGTTCATCCAGTAGCGTGGAGCCAGAAAGTGATACTCCGGCCGGTCCGCATCCTGCGCCAGTTCCGACGCGGTTGCCGCCCTGCCTTGGCGCGCGCCCGCCATTGCCGCTGTTCCCGCGCTCAGCAACTTCACAAACTGCCGCCGGTTTACTTGCACCCTTTTTCCCCCTCCTTGTTCCTATGCTTGCGTCGCAAAGTCGCCAATGTCCACCACCTTCATCTCGTAAAGGTTCTCGCCCAGCGTTTTTCCGGCCGCGTCCGCAACCGTCACCACCAGATCGTAGCGGCCCGGCGTGAGCTTCTTCACCGCATCCGGCAGCCGCGGCCGCGCGCTCACCGGCACAATGCTGTCCACGCCTGCCTCCGCCTTGGCCTCGCCCAGCGGAATCGTCGTCCCCGCGCCGCGCAGCGCGAAGACGATGCGGCAATCCTTTAGCTCTTGGCGCGTATCGTTCACCAGCCATGCGCTCAGGTCAACACTGCGTGCCGTCGTCTCCAGCCAGGTTGTGCCCAATTCCACCATCGGCAGCACGGGCTGCATCGCCCGCTGCAGCGCCGCATAGCCTGCCTTTGGCACGCGGTTGTAGCTCAGCACACTCCACCCGATCGTCGGCCATCCGTCCATGAACATGAAATGGAAGAACCCGCCCAGCCTGGTGTACTTGGCCCGCCTGAAATGCTCCACCGCAAACTGAATCAGCCGCGCCTGGTATGCCTGACTGTTGGCAATGAACTCTTCCAGATTCTTTCCCCGCGCGATCTTCGCAATGGTGAATGTCGTGTGAATTTCAAAGCCATTCTCCACCCATTTCTCATCCGGCGGCCAAACGTGCGCGCCCAACAGATCCTTCATTTCCGCGGCAGACAACAGCCCCTGCGCGCCAAACTCCGAAATCACCGGCGCATCCGGAATCATCTCGAAGTCCCGCATTTCTCCGCCATACCATCCCGGGTACGGGTGCTGGGTGACTTCGCACGCCTCAAAGACAAAGCGCGATGCGTCTGCCCGGCGCGCAATCTCCGCGAGCGTGGGGTCCATGTCTTTGCGGTTGGGCGGGTCGGGCTCGTTCTGGCAGGTCCATACGCCAATGCACGGATGGTTATAGAGGCGGCGGATCATGGCCTGCAGTTGCCGTCCCGCCTCGGTCACAAACGCGCTCTGCATGGTGTACTGCCATTGCAGCGGGAAATCCTGCCACACCACGATCCCCGCCTGGTCGCACGCCGCATAGAATTCGTCGCGCGTGACATGCACGCACATCCGCACACCGTTCAAGTTGGCCGCGCGCAGCAGTTTCATATCCCCGGCGATCTGCTTCTCCGTCAGGTGCGCCAGCCACTTGTCTGGAATCACGCTGCTGCCACGCACAAAGAAGCGCTCGCCGTTCAGCCGCCACTCGCCGCGCGCCGGGTCAAACGCGATCTCGCGCAATCCCATGCGTAGCGCGCAGATATCCGTCTCCACGCCGCGTTTGAGCATCACCGTGGCTTCGTAAAATTGCGGCTCGCCAAAGTCCCACGTCCACCACAGCCTTGGATTCTCCACCGTCAACACCAGCACCATGATGTTCAGCCCGGCCTCGCCCGACACCGCGCCCTTCCACGCCATGGCGCCTGCGCGCAGCTCCAGCGCCGCCGCGCCCGCCTCGCGCAGCCAAAACTCCACCTCCACCGTCACCACCGCGTGTTTCGCCATCTTCGGGTAGCTCGCCGGATAGGATCCATATACCAGCGGCACGCCTTCCGGAAGCTCCGGCGCCAGCCGTGTCGAGTAACGCACCGCGCGCACCTGCGCCGCGCCCCGCCGCTCCAGGTACACCGCGCCAATGATTCCGCCCGTCGGCTCCATCTGCCGCATCACCGGCAGCCACTGGTTCAGAATGCCCTTTACCTGCCGTTTGTTGTTGGGCCACATGGCGCCTTCAACCTCGCGCGGCGCGTCCACTATGACTTCGAGCACATTCTCGCCGCGCGTCACCAGGCCCGTCACTTCCATCTCAAAGGGCTCGAAGTAGCCCTCGTGCCGGCCCAGCGTCTGCCCGTTCAGCCGCACCTCGGCAAAGTAGTCCACTCCGCCGAAGCACAGCCACACCGGCGCCGCTGCAAACTCTGCCTCCACCGTGAACCGCCGCCGGAAGGCCACGCGGCCGTTAAAATTCTTGAGTCCGTTGAGATGCCAGTTGGAAGGCACCGTCATCTTCCCTGCGGCAGGCAGGTTGGCCGTCTTGGCTTCGATCGATCCGTCCGGCTGTAGCACGGTCCACGCCAGCGGCTCATACTCCCACTCCTCGCACAGCTCCAGCCGCTGCCGCCCTGGGAAGCGCAGCCCCGAGGCGGCACCCTCGCCCAGCGCAGAAGTGGCGCTGCCCGCCGGCTCATGGGTTGTGGCTCCCAGGCCCTGGGTCGCGGTCAGTGCTGCCAGTGGCAAAAGCGAACCGGCGAGAAAATGCCTGCGCAGCATGGTATGCGTCCTCCTTTTTGAACTAGCCAGTCTAGAACGGCATGGGAGCTTCTGTAATCGGGAAACAGGGCGGCGTCTTCTTGGCGAAGATGCCTACCCCCCGCAGGAGACACCATCCGCGGCAAGACGCACGGATGTACGATTGGCTCGATTACCGCAGCACCAGGTCCACCGTTTCGATGTCCACCAGCCCATGGCATCCGTAGATTGCCGGCAGCACGCGCTCCGCCGGATACGCCCGCCGCAGCGCCGCCACCTTCTCCGTGCCCGCGCGATACGCCGGCAGATACATGCGGCCGAGCAGCGGATGACGGCCCCACGCGCCCGAGAGCTTGTCCGCCCGCTCTTCCGTTACCAGGAAATCTCTTCGCAGCGTGGCTGCGACTTCTTTCTGTTCCCGGCCCTCGCCCCAGGTCAGATACGACGACTGGTTCTTGGCGTCATCCTGCAGCAGCGCCAGCAGCACCCCGATTTGCAGATCCTCGTCGGGCAAGTCGTCTACTTCCGTCACCCCGTACGCAACCAGAATGGCGTTGTTGGCCAGCCCCTCGAAGAGCGTCGCCGCCCGCGTGTTCATGGTCAGCACCGTAGCTTCGAAGTCCGCCTTGCCGCGCGCGTAGAGGTTCTGCAGATAGGCAAACGTGGTCACGTGTCCCGGCACCACTTCGTGACTGATCAGTTGCTCGAACTCCGGATAGGATATCTGGAGCGAGGCGTTGATCTCGTAGGTCGCCTCGTAAAGCGGCGCGCCCGCGCTGGTTCGCGCCCGCCCGATGTAATTCATCGACCCTGAAAACCAGGCCTCCCTGATGGGCAGAAAGTCAATATTCGCCCGCGGCACCATGGCTAGCTCCGGCGGCAGATGCGGCGCCAGGTTGCGCTCGCTCAGCGCGTCAAACTTCGCAATCACCGCCGCGCTGAGCGCCTTCACGGCAGCCATGGGCGTCACCCGGTCGCGGCGCCACGCATCCACCGCCGCCAGAATGCCGCCGCTGGCCGCGCGCGCATACCCTGCGCGTCCCAGCAGTTCCGCCACCCGCGCACGCTTGGCCTCGGGCCGCGAGGGCTCCGGCGGCTTGCCCGTCGAGGCCTCCACCGCGCGCGCATACGGAACCGGCTCACCCTTGCCGGCAACCTCCATGGCCAGATCCCACATAGTCTCCAGACATACTGCCAGCCCGTGTAGATAGGCCCGCCGCAGCGGCTCGCAGCGGCCAGCCTCCGCGCGCAGACCGGCAATCGCTCCGCGCACGTCTACCTCGCGCACATAAGTCTCCAGGGCCTCGCGGTCCATCTCCTTCGCGCACACCCCGCCCGTCGCGCGCAGCCGCGCCGCCGCCGCATGGGTATAGGCCGCGGGCAGCGGCTCGCCGGAAAACCACGAGTCGGCGATAAACCGTCCCGTCCCCGAAGAGCACATCACATCGCCGCCCCACAGCGTGTCGATGCCCAGAACGGCATCGGCAAACAACGTATCCAGTCGATTCATGCCTTCTCCTTCCTCAGCGCCCTGAGCCAAACGTACAGGCAAAGGCTCACAAACAGCACCGCAGAAATCGTCTGCGACACCGGCTCATTGGTATAGAACGGCGTCTCGATCCAACTCTCGCGGAACGAAGGCAGCAGCCGCAGCGCCGCGCCCAGCACGCCGCCCAGCGCTCCGCCGGCCATCAGCCCCGAAGCCAGAATCACGCCTCGCTCGCGAATGCCGCGCCCGATTTCTCCGCCCGTCTTCTCCGCCCGCCGGTTCACCAGGTGCGACAGGAATCCGCCCGCCAGGATGGGCGTGGTCAGGTTCAGGGGAAGATAAATCCCCAGCGCGAAAACCAGCGACGATTTGCCCAGCATCTCCAGCACCAGCGTAATCAGCGCGCCCACGCCGAAGAGCAGATACGTCACCGGCTGCCGGCTCATGAAGCCCACCACCAGCGCCTTCATAATCGAGGCCTGCGGCGCAGCCAGCACCGGGCGCGCATCGCCCAGCGCCGCCTCGCCGAATTGAAATGTGTGTGCCAGCAGCACAATCGTCAGCCCCGCCGCGGCCGCCGCCGCAATCACCCCCAGAAACTTCACCTTCTCCTGCGCCGAGGGCGTGTTGCCCAGCCAGTAACCGGTCTTCAAATCGGTGATGAACTGTCCCGAGACGCACAGCGCCGTGCACACCATCCCCGCAATGGCCATGACGAAAAACATGCCCGTGGTTCCCGACAGGCCAAACCGCAGCAGCACAATCGAGGCAATGATCACCGTAAGCATGGTCATTCCCGATGCCGGATTGTTCGCCGTGGTGGCGATTGCGTTCGCCGCCACAGACGCAAAGAAGAAAGCAAACAGCAGCGTCAGCGCCAGTCCCAGGGCCAGCACTGTCCACGAAACCTGTAGACGCCCGAAGAAGATCGCCACCGCCAGCGCGCTCAACACCGTGCCCAGCAGGATCGTCAGCATGGGAATATCGCGATCCGTGCGCTCGACCTGGCCGGCCTCCTCGCGATGGAAGGCGCGCAACGCAATCCCGAAGGAGCCGGCGATCACGCGCAGCGACTTCACCACCCCCACAATGCCTGCCGTGGCGATGGCGCCCACGCCGATGAAGCGCACATAGCTGGCATAGATCTCCGCCGCGTTCATCGCCGCCACCGGCGTAGTTCCCGGATACACCGCCGCGTTCAGGTGCCCGCCCAGGAACCAGATCAGCGGCACCAGAACAAAGTTGGCCAGAACACCGCCTGCGCAAAACACCAGCGCGCTGCGCAGCCCCATCACGTAGCCCAAGCCGAGAATGAAGCCGATGGCGTCAAAGTTGAAGACCATCCGTCCGCGATCGGCCAGCGTGCGCATCACGGGAATGAACTGCAAGTTCAGATACTCCCGCCACACATGAAACGTGGTTACGAGAAAATCGTAGAGGCCGGCAAGGGCTGTGGCCTGGATGAGCAGCCTGGCCTGCGAGCCGCCCCGCTCCCCCGTCACCAGCACTTCCGTGATGGCCGTTGCTTCAGGAAACGGAAATTGGCCGTGCATCTCACGCACAAAATAGCGCCGCAGCGGAATGAGAAACAGAACCCCCAGGCAACCGCCCGCCAGGCAAATGAAAACCGTCTGTACCGGGTGTGGATTCAGGTGCAAAATATACAGCGCCGGCAGCGTAAACACCGCTCCCGCGACTACCGCCGCCGACGCGCCTCCCGTGCCCGTAATGATCACGTTCTCCAGCAGGCTCGAGCGCCGCCGGTAGAGGCGCGCCAGCCCGATGGTCAGAATGGAGATGGGAATCGCCGCCTCCATCCCCTGCCCTACCTTCAGCGTCGAGTAGGCCGAGGCTACGGTAAACACCACACAAAACAGCACGCCCCACAGAATGGCGCGCGCCGTCAGTTCCGGCGCCTGTTTGGCGGCGTCCATCAGGGGTCTGTAGCTTTCGCCTGGTTTCAGCGGCTGGTAGGCATTCTCGGGCAGAGAATGAATCGCTTGTTCGCTCATGGAAGCGCAATCCTCAACCGGCAGCGGCAAAGCGGGCGCACTGGATTCAAACACAACAAGCCCCGGCGGATTCGTGAGAATCGCGGCCGGGACTTCTCCGTTGCACGCGCCCTGGACTGCTCACAGTGGCTGCCCGCAATAGTATCATCCGGCCGCGCGCGCGGTCCTGCCCTCGGACCGCGCACCATGCGGCACGGCCGGAACAGCATTCACGACCGCGTCCGGTCGTGTGCCTCGATGGCGGCCAGCGCCGCCAGGTGCACCACATCCGGCGCCAACGCGCCGCGCTGCAGCACATGCGCCGGCCGTGAGAGCCCCATCAGAATTGGCCCAATCATCTGCGCCCCTCCCATGCAGGCCAGCAGTTTGTATGCGATGTTGCCGGCATCGAGGCTGGGAAAGACCAGGACATTGGCCCCGCCGCGCAGGGTGCTGAACGGATAGGTCTGCTCCACGCGTTCGGGCAGAATGGCCGTATCCGCCTGCATCTCTCCATCGACGATCAGATCCGGCCGCCTCTCCCGCACCATCTCAACGGCGTGGCGCACCCTGGCTGGAGACTGGTGGCGATTGCTGCCAAAGTTGGAGAAAGACAACAGCGCCACGCGCGGTTCGACGTCGAAGCGGCGAGCGGTGTCCGCGGCGCAGATCGCGATCTCCGCCAGGTCCGCGGCCGACGGCTCGATGTTCACTGTGCAGTCGGCCAGAAAGTAGGATTTGCCCCGCGGCGTGATGGCCAGATACAAACCCGAAACCTTCTCGATCCCCGCCTGCAGCGGAATCACCTGCAGCAACGGGCGGATGGTGTCGGGATAGTGCGTGGTCAGGCCGGTCACTATGGCGTCCGCGTCGTTCAGTTGCACCATCAGGGCGCCCAGAATATTGCGGCCCCTGATGAGCTCTTCGGCTTCGGTCCGCGTTACGCCCTTGCGCTGGCGCAGCCGGAAGAGCTCATCCACGTAGACCGAGCGCCGGGGCGGTGCCTCCGCATCGATGATCTCCAGCGCGTCGAAATCCAGATGAAGCTCCGCGGCACGCTCGCGAATGATTTCAGAGTCGCCCAGAAGCACCGGAGTGGCAATGCGCTCGTCAATCAGCACCCGGCAGGCGCGCAGAACGGTTTGTTCCTCTCCTTCCGGAAAGACGATGCGGCAAGGGCTGGTGCGCGCCTTCCGGATGAGCATGCGCGTCACGCCCGCCTCGATGTTCAGGCGCTTCTCCAGGTTTTGTTGATACTCCTCCATGTCGAGGCTGACGCGCGCCGCGCCCGACTCCATGGCAGCCGCCACCACCGCAACCGCCTCGCGCACCACCACCCGCGGATCGAACGGCTTGGGAATGATGTAGCTCGTGCCAAAACGCAAATTGTTCAGCCCGTAGATCCGGCACACCGAGTCCGGAACATCCTCTTTCGCCAGATTGGCGATGGCCTGCGTCGCCGCCAGCATCATGGCATGGTTCACTTCGGTGGCGCGCGCATCCAGGGCGCCGCGGAAGATCGCCGGAAATCCCAGAACGTTGTTCACCTGGTTGGGATAGTCGGACCGCCCCGTGGCGACAATAGCGTCGGGGCGCGCTGCAACCGTCTCCTCGTAATTGATCTCGGGAACCGGATTCGCCAAGGCAAAGATGAGCGGGCTGGGCCCCATTCGCATCAACAGATCTTTCGTGACACAACCCGCCGCGGAAAGGCCCACAAACACATCCGCATCCACAAGCGCGTCGGCCAGGGTGCGGCATGACGTTTGCCTCACGAAACGCGCTTTATAAATGTTCATGCCTTCCCCGCGGCCTTCATAGAGAACGCCCTTCGAGTCGCACATCAGGATGTTCTCCCGCTGCGCGCCCAGCCGGATGAAGTGCTCGGCGCAGGCAATCCCGCCGGCGCCGGCGCCGTTCACCACAATGCGAGCTGCGCTCAGGGTCTTGCCCGCAATCTCAAGCCCATTCAGAAGCGCCGCCCCACAGATGATCGCAGTGCCGTGCTGATCGTCGTGGAAGACAGGAATCTTCAAGGTCCGGCGGAGTTCTTCTTCGATAAGGAAGCACTCCGGCGCCTTGATGTCTTCCAGATTGATGCCGCCAAATGTAGGCTCCAGCATCTGGCAGGCGCGGATAACATCCTGCGGATCGTCGGCCGCCAGTTCCAAGTCGAAGACATCAATATCCGCGAACCGTTTGAAGAGGATCGCCTTCCCCTCCATCACCGGCTTGCCCGCCGCCGGCCCGATCTTGCCCAACCCCAGGACGGCGGTCCCGTTGGATACCACCGCTACAAGATTCGCCTTGGAGGTGTATTTGTAGACCAGATCGGGTTCCCGGTGGATGGCCATGCAGGGCGCCGCCACCCCCGGCGTATAGGCCAGACTCAAATCTCTCTGGGTCAGGCACGGCTTGGTGGCAGAAATCGAGATTTTTCCGGGCGGTGTTGAAGCGTGGTATTCCAGTGCATCTTCGTCGCGAACCATCAGGTTGCCCCCTACATCGAACTTTCGTGAGGCATATTCCGTTCCGGGCCTGCCGGCTGGCCGGCCCGGTGTTGACTACCAGTGCTTAGCTGCTGCAGCGCACCAAGTGTAGCGCATTTACGAAGATGGCGTCCGCCCCGACATCGAGACCGGCACACAGAAAACTGGCTCTGGATGGTAAAGCGCAAAGACGGCCTGGATCGCCGCCGCAGCGATGCGGGCCGCAAGCCCCCGCCATGCGCCGCGCTTGTTGCGCGAGCCCGCCTCGCTATCCTTTGCGCCGGTAGAGGATCTGGAACTCGTAGCCCTGATTGGCGGGGAAAAGTCCGGCCACGTGGCGCAGCCGCTCGGCCAGAGCCGGCGCCGACAACAGCGGGTACTCGCGCTCGCGCAGGTCGTGATAGTCAAAGTCCACGGCCAGCGAGAGCATGTAGACGGCCAGCGCGTCGGAAAATGCCGACTCAAAGTAGCTACTGCGCGCACGCTCGTCGATGGTCTTGGAGGTGCCGCGGCGCTCCTGGGCGCGGCGGCGGGTCTCCCACGCATCCTGGCTGGTCTCGCCGCGCACCTGCGCCTCGGCCTGCGACCAGACCAGTTCCGAAAAGCTCTCGGGCACGCCGGCAGCCTCTACAAAGTTGTGGGCCACATTGATGAAAAACTCAAAAGCCAGCCCGAAGCGGTCCTCAACCAGCCGCGTAGACAGAAACACCGCCTCTGTGACGCCAAAGGTGGCGTTGCGGTGGCAAATGGCGCGGTCACCCAGGTCCACCGTGTAGGCGGGCGCGATCAGGATGTCGCCGGTATCGGCAATGGCCAGGGGAACAAAATAATAGGCATGCAGGCTAAGGGCGGCAGAAAGCGTGGCCGGCACGGCGCCCACCAGCCGCTCCAGGTCCGCCTCGGTGATGCGTGTTTCCCCCCATGAGGCGTAACGGATTCCGTTGGGAGCGTAAATAACGCGTGACGCCGCGGCAACCTTCTCCGCCGGCCAAAGCTCGATTTGTGCGCTGCTGGGCATCGAATCTGTATTCTACGGCATCGCCATGGGCCGCGGCTGGCATCTAAACCATGAAGAGCGGCCACGCGCCGGTGGAAGTGGCAGCCAGCCGTTTCCGCCGTGCCAAGGGGCGGTTTCCCCAGACGGAAAATCCACCCAGGAGAATCGTCAGGATTATGCAATCTACAGCCATGCCAAACGCCAAAGGCGGCACCATACTGGGCTTCCCGCTGAAGGGATTTGGTTTCTTTACCAGCCTGTTGTTATCCTTCGCCTCGGCATTCTTCGCCTTTTTCGCCTCCACCACGCTGGCCATTTTCGGCCTGCTGGCATGGAATGTGGGCGGCGGCCATGCGGTCAACTATGCCGACAGCTATCTCTGGGTCGGCTTTCCGGCGTTTTTGGTGGTGCTGGTGGTGGCGCTGCCGTTCTTTGGCACACTCTGGGTGCGCGCCAGGCTGGCCGCGCTGCGCCCGTAACAACCGCGCAGAACCGCACGCCAATTTGAGCCAGGCTGCTCAGGCCCGCCGGCTGACGGTGGTCACGCTCCGGCCGGCCTGGGATTGGCAGGATCGAATTGCGCTCGTTTGATCTTGCGCGCCAGGCCCACCTTCGCCAGCAGCCAGATGCCCCAGTAGTTGGGATCGAACTCGTACCAGGCCAGCCCGTGGCGCGCCGAGACCGGATGCGCATGGTGGTTGTTGTGCCACCCCTCGCCTCCGCTCACCAGCGCCACCCAGAAGTTGTTGCGCGAATTGTCACGGGTTTCAAAGCGCCGGCGGCCCCATATGTGCGTGGCCGAGTTCACCAGCCAGGTGGCGTGCAGGCCGAGCGTAACGCGCAGGAAACCGCCCCACAGCACCATGCCCAGGGCATTCCTCCAGCCACCCCATATCCAGCCCAGCCCGAAGAGCGCCACGCCACTGGCCACCAGTGGAAGCCAGTGATACTTGCTCAACCAGACGTGGAAGCGGCTGCGCATCAGGTCGGGCACATAGCGGGCCAGGACATGCGTCTGCGTGTGCAGAGCGTTGCCCCAGATCAGCCAGCCGGCGTGGGCCCACCATCCGCCTTCGCGCGGCGTGTGCGGGTCGCCCACGCGGTCGCTAAGCTGGTGATGCACGCGATGGGTTGCCACCCAGAAGATGGGCCCACCCTCGAGCGACAGCGTGGCCAGGGTTGTCATCACGTATTCAAGCCATTTGGGTACCTGGTAACCGCGGTGGGTCAGCAGCCGGTGATAGCACATGCCGATGCCCACGTTCACAGCCAGCGCGTAGAGAACCGCCATGGCGAGAAAGCGCTGCCACGAGAAAAAGAACAGCGCCGCCAGCGCGCCGGCGTGAAAGACCGCCATCACGGCAAGCGTGAGCCAGTTGATGCCGTCGCCCACGGTAGCCGCCCGGCCCATGCGCACCTCAGCACGCTCCGGCGCAGCCAGGCAACCGGAGGCATCGGAGATGGAAACAGAGGCAGCTGCCTTGGCTGCAGGGGAAGGAGCGGTCACAAAAGAGGACATTCGGGGAAAGTTCCTTGGCGGGCAGGTCTCTGCCCATCCTTACCTGGATTGTATAAGAACCCTGTTCTTCACCCAACAAAAAACAGGTAGCGCACGATCAAAACCCGGGCCGCCGTCATGCCCGTCCACAGCTTGGCTTTACCGCGCTTGCTTTTTCTTGTTCTTCCGGGCGGCACTCAGCAGCCAGTCCACCAGCCCCGCGCCCGCCAAGCCGCCAATCAGCCCCACCCACCACGGCTGATCGAACTCGGCGACGATCAGAATCCACACCCCGGCCAGAACAACAAATACCAGAACACCGGAGCTGCCGCCGCCCTGCCGGTCATACTCGCCCTGCATCATCTTCTGTGCGTCGATGGCAGCACCGCAGCCGGGGCAGCTGACGGTGCTTGCCATCTCGCCCATGAAGATGCCGTTGGAGTCCTCGCTGGCCATCATCTCGCCCAGCACATATGCCTGCGCGCTCTTGGTTAACTGGCGACTGCAGCGTGGACAGAAAAAGGTCTCTGAAGGCATGACGCTCCGGCTCCATTGGATCCCGGAATGTTGATTCCACCCCGAGGCTTGAGCGGCAGTATACGTGACCTTAGAGAATTTGCGCCTGTGGTTTGTCGTTTTTTCCGCTGCGTGCCGGATGGACGGCCATGGAGCTATTCACTGCTGGTGCTGCCGTAGGCTCCGCCGCCACCCACAAAGATGCGGTCGGCCTCGCCGCGCACCACGCGGTACAGCGCGAACTGGCGCTCAGTGGTCCCGCGCAGCTCAAAGAGCAGTTCGCCGCGATTGTCGGCCATCGCGTCCACCGCGTCGATCAGTTTCATTCGCGGCGTGTAGTCCAGGTGCGCGCCGTCGGTCAGGTTTTTGAAGAGCACCAGCACGTTGCCGTAGAGGTCTGGCTGGGCGATCAGGGTGATAAACTTCTGCTCCGCCAGCGGGCCGGCGGTGTGCGCCGAAAAGACCATGGTCGCGCCCGACCCATAGGCCAGCTCGAAGACGCGGAATTGCTCGTCCTCGAGCGGCGCAGAGGGCGGACAGGGAGGCGCTGGCTTGCCCGCTTGGCGCCTCCCTGTCCGCTGGTGCTTTGTCGTGGCGGCAGGCTCGGCAGGCGCAGACGGCGGCGTCAGACCCAGATCCTTGCGCGCCATAGCCTCCAGCTCCGCCTTCATCTTCTCCTCGTCCGCCGGGTTGGCCCACGAATAGCTCCATAGGTGCGGCGAACGGTTCCTGGCGTCTGAAACCGCCACCATCTGTTCCATCTCCGCCGGCAGGCCCATCAGGCTCGGCGACACATCCAGCTTGTCCGCGTTCGCCTTGCCGCGGATGAGCCGCGGACGGTCGGGATCCGTAAACCCCGGCAGTCCTTCCTCATGGGGCGCGTCTGCCTCCGCCTGGCTCTTGCCTTGCTTCAGCTTGGGCCGGTCTGGATCTTCAGGCGAACTTCCACGATTGCTGGCCGGCTCGTGCCCTTGCAGCGTCGGACGGTCAGGATCGGGCGGCGGCGCGCTCTGGCCCGGGCTTATCTCATCCTTGTCGTGATGCTTGCGGTGCAGAATGGGGAGGTCTCCCTCGTCAAAATCGTCGCTTATCTTAGGCCGAGCCGCCTTTTGCGGCTTGGGCCGGGCGCTGGGCATTGGCCTCCAGACGCCATAGCCCACCCACGAGCCCTGTTCCTGGCCCACGTTTTTGACATCGTAAAGCCCCACCGGTTGACCGTCGCGCATCAGAATATACTCGACATCGGCCTCTACGGCCAGCGGCTCGGGACGCGCCATGTAGATGCTGCCATCCTGCAGTTCCCCGCCGTCGAGCACCGCCACCGGCACCAGGCGGCTGGCTTTGGGCTTGCCCGGCGCTCCCGTCCACTCCAGCACGGCAATCGAGCGCAATTCGGGGGTATGACCGGCGTCTTTTTCCACGCGCCCCGGATACTGCGCCGCCACCGGCAGCGCGGTCGCCAGCGCCGCGGCCGCCATGGCCCATCGCCCTGCCGCCGAAAAATGTATGCCGTATAATGACACCCGCCGCCTGCCTCGGAAATAATCGAACTCAGTAGCGGTCATCCGCCATCTACTGAAACCTGTGAGGAACTTCCCCATGGAACTGAACCAGAAAGTCGCCGACTTCACCCTCCAAACCGACGAAGACAAGAGCGTAAGTCTCTCCGATTATGCAGGCAAGCCTGTGGTGCTCTTCTTTTATCCCCGAGCCGACACCCCCGGCTGCACTATCGAGGCCTGTGGCTTTCGCGACGCCTTCAAAAAGATCCAGGCCGCCGGAGCTTTCGTTCTCGGCATCTCCCGCGACACTCCCCAGGCTCAGGCCAAATTCCGCGCTAAATACAGCCTGCCCTACACGCTCCTTGCCGATGTAGACGAGAAGGTCTGCAATCAGTTTGGCGTCCTCAAGGAAAAGAACATGTACGGCAAGAAGGTCTGGGGCATCGAACGGACCACTTTCGTCATTGGCCCCGACCGCACCCTGCTCCACATCTTTCCCAAGGTTACGCCCGCCGGCCATGCCGAAGAAGTGCTGGCCCTGCTCAATCAATGGAAAAAGGCGCACAAGTAGAAGCTGCCCTCCGCCCGCCGCAAGGTTTGCCCGGCCGCTTGCTGCCGCGCGCCTTTTTCGAGGCGCCTCCCGACCAGGTGGCGCCCCGGCTGCTGGGCAAGCTGCTGGTACATCGCACCCGCGACAGCCTGCTGGCGGGCCGGATTGTCGAAGCGGAGGCCTATCTCGGCCCGCACCACATCCCGCCCGACCCCGCCGCCCACGCCCATCGCGGCCCCACGCCCCGCAACCGCGTGCTCTTTGGTCCCGCAGGCCACGCCTACGTCTACGCCATCTACGGCCGCTACTTTTGCATGAATGTGAGCTGCGAAGCCGAAGGCCACGCTGGTTGTGTCCTGCTCCGCGCACTCGAGCCCGTGGTCGGCCTTGCCGTCATGGCGCGCCATCGCGGCCTCGCGCCCGGCGCGCCGGCGCAAGCCTTCGCCTCCGGTCCCGGCCGCCTTTGCCAGGCGCTCGGCCTCACCCGCCCCCGCCACAACGGTCTCGACCTCACCGGCCAAGGCTCGCCCCTGCAACTTCGCGACGATGGCTACCCTATCGGCGAACAGCTGGTCACGCCCCGCATCGGCATCCGCGCGGCCACCGGCTGGCCCCTGCGTTTCGCCCTCGCCGGCCACGCCTGCGTCTCTGGCCCGCGCCGCATGCGCCATCCGCAGCCACGAGGCGCGTGAATCTAAAGCCGCTCTCCATCGTGGCTGCCCAAGCGCGCCGCGCGCACCCAACTCAAACCGCATCGGGCCTAAACAGTTTGCATGAAAACTCAACTCCTTGACCCGTTTTCCCGTCTACTATTGGGTAGAGCAACTCCAATTCTCCAGGAGATTCCCCGACTTGAAACCAACCGCGAAGCTTCTCCTCGCCCTGTCGATGACGTTTTTCGCGGCGTTTGCACTGTCCGCAACCGCCGCGGCTCAGTCCACGCAAACCGCCCCGCCGCCGGCCGGCATGCCGGCGCACTTCCATCCCGCACCCGTCAATCTGAAAGTTCTGCCCAAAAATCTCACCGGCGAGCAGGTCCACGAGATCATGGAAAAGTGGGCGGGCTCCCTCGGCGTCCATTGCGACACCTGCCACGCCGCCGACCCAACCAAGATCGGCCCCAATGGCCGCCCGCAGCTCAACTTTCCCGATGACTCCCGGCCGCAGAAGGAAACTGCCCGGCTCATGGTCCGGATGACCGAGGACATCAATGCCAACTATGTGTCCATGGTCAAAGAGTCGGGAGTGCCGGTAACGTGCGGCACCTGCCACCGGGGCCGTCTCGATCCACCGCCCTTTGTCATCCCCGAGGAACACCATGGACCGCAGCCCGGCAGCGCCGCCGCTCCGCCCGCGCCGCCCCAGGGCAAATAGAAAGACAGAAAGCTTCAGCGCGCGGGTTCAGGACAAGCGCGGCCACAGAACCGGAAGACACCGAGGCGCGGTCTTTCGGTATGCGCCAAAGCGGAAATCCTCGCACAGGTCTTCGTGTGGCAACATGCAGGAAAAAGATCGGCGAGGCGGCATCTTCCCTGCGGAAACGCCGCCTCGCCCAAACCTCAAAAAAACCTGAAACTCTAGAACCGGACCGAGGCCGCGCGCGGCGAAATTCCGCTCAGTTCGGCCGCCCGCGCCTCCGCGCACGCCGCCGCACCCATCAGCGCCGCCCGGCTTTCCAGGATCACCCGCACGGGCGTATTGATCAGCAACTGGCTCATGCGGCCCTTGTCGGTGAAGGCTTTCATGAAGGTGCCATCCTTCAGCTTCTCCAGGATGCGCGGCGCAATGCCGCCGCCCAGGTAGACGCCGCCCACCGCCAGCAGCTTCAGCGCCAGGTTGCCCGCCTCCGCGCCATAGACCGACACAAACATGTCCAGCGTCTTTTCGCAGATCTCGCTCTTGGCCTTCAGCGCCATATCCGTGATGACCGCATTCGGATCGTCGGCCGCCGCCATCTGTTCGGCCAGCCACACCGGCTCTTCCAGACCCCGCATATCGCGCAGAAATTCGTAGATATTGGTCAGGCCCATGCCGCTCACGACGCGCTCAAAGCTGATGCGGCCGTTGTATTTCTGCTTGAGAAAGCGCAGCAGGTCGATCTCGTCTTCGTTGCGCGGCGCAAAGTCTGTGTGCCCACCCTCGGAGGGATAGGGAACATGGATGCGTCCGTTCCATATCAGCATGGCCTCACCCAGGCCGGTGCCCGCTGAAACCAGCGCCCGGTTGCCCACCTGTCTGGCATCGCCCTCGCTAAGCGTAAAAATCTGATCGGAGGAGAGTTCCGCCACGCCGTAGCCGTTGGCCTCCAGGTCGTTGATCAGGAACACATGCTCAATGCCCAGACTGGCCGACAGCTCCCGGCTGTCCAGTGTCCATGGCAGATTGGTCAGACGCAGGCGGCCATCGCGCACCGGTCCCGGAACGCCAAAGCAGGCCGCCGTCGCCTTGTCGCCGCCCAGAAACCCCTGCACAATCTCTTCCAACCCGGCATAGTTCCGGGCCGGAAACCGCGCATCGCGCGTGTACTTCAGCTTGCCATTGATAAAGTCATACAGCGCCAGGTGTACTTTGGTGCCACCTACGTCGCCCGCCAGAATCATTGTTCCTTCTCCAATACCCCACAGCCTTCCCTATCCGTCGCGGGTAAAAGGGCGGCAGCAGCCTCGTCGAGAATCAAGGTCAGTATACCGCCCGACGGCCAGATCAGTTGGCTTGGCAGCCGCTCCGGATCGCGCGGCCCCAGAAAAACCTCGCGCACAATGGAGGCCTTGTCTCGTCCGCCAATCAGGAAGAAGACACTGCGCGCCTGATTGATCACCGGCCAGGTGAGCGTGAGCCGCCATGCGTTCTTCTGCGGCACATGGTTGGCGACCACAAGGCGTCCCAGTTCGTGGATCGCCGCGGTATGCGGAAACAGCGATGCCGTATGACCATCCGCGCCCATGCCCAGCGCTACCAGGTCGAAACGTGGCGCCTCTGCGCCTTCGAGCCGGAACGTGTTGCGCAGCTCCGACTCGTAGCGCGCCGCCGCCGTCTCCGGATCCAGTTCCCCCTCCATGCGGTGCATCTGCTCGGGCCGCATTGGCACACAATCCAGCATCGCCTCGCGCGTCATCCGGTAGTTGCTCTCCGCATGCTCCGGACCTACGCACCGCTCATCCACCCAGAACAACTCCAGCTTCTCCCACGGCATCTGTGCCCGCCACGGCCGGTTGCGATCGCCGAGCATCTGAAAGACCGTGCGCGGCGTCGATCCGCCGCTGATGGCGATTCGCGCCCGGCCGCGCGCCTCCGCAGCTTCCCGGACGCTCGACACAATGAACTGCGTTGCGTGGCGCGCCATCGCCTCTGTATCCTGTTCCACGGCGTACCGGATCTCTAGTTTTCTCGCCAATGCTTTCACCCTCCCCAATGCTTCTACCCTCTTTGGATGCTTAGGTTCCGCGCCATTCTTCCGGAACCAGGCGAGAGCCGCCTTATGCGATCGGCCGCGTCTCCCGCTCCAGCCATGCCGCCGATTGCCGGAACCATGTCTTCACGTTGGTCGAAAGATATCCGGTCCATGCCGGACGGCTCTCGCCCCGGTTTCTGGCAAAGCGCGCCAGCGCGTAGCCGTACACCGTCTCGGACAGATACCCCAACCGCTCCATCGACCACCCCTGCCAAGTGTCTTCCTGGTATTGGCGAAAGCGCCGCGCCGCGTTGGCGGTAAAGACGCCCATCCCCAGATACACCGTGGCCAGATCCGTCAGCGGCTCCATGTCCCCGGCCTCCCGCGCCAGCCGGCCGCCGTCCAGAAGAATCACGTGGCCCAGCTCGTGCGCCAGCGTGGCCACCAGCAGCAGAGGATCCTTTAACAGCCAACGCCGCACAGCAATCAGCGGCTGCTCGTCTCCGTCGCTCCCAAAGTGCAGTCCCGCCGGGTCGTCCGATGCATGATGATAGGCGGGCAGCATATCCAGCAAATCGCTGTCATCCGGAATCAGGGTCAGCTCGACCTCGTGCCGCGGCACTTTCATGTAGCCGCACACCCGCTGGAAGATCGCCTCCACTCCCGCCTCGCTCGCCTCCCACGGGTCGGGGAAAAATTCGTCGGTAGGCAGCACCACCGGGCCATTCTGCGTCCGGCTCCAACCCACCATCCGGTGCAGACGGCGAAATCCCTCGTCTACCCACTGCCGCTCTTCTTCTGTCACCGGTAATCGGAGCCTGAGGCCAAACATGGATCCTCATCTAAGCTTGCCGGCAGCGACAGCGGAGGAGTCGGCTTCGTCACTTCAGCAAAGCCGATTGCTACTTCTGGCTGGCTGGATTCGAATTCTGCCCTGACGGCTCTCCCAGATACTCGCGATACTGCGACTCCAGAATCCCCGCGGACCGGGCCAGCGCCAACTTCGACACGTTGTACTGGTAAAGGCTCTCCACCAGGTTGCTCTCCGCCGCGGCCAGTGTGGCCTGGGCAACCACCAGCGGCAGATTGTCGTCCACCCCGGCATTCACGCGGTCCATCTCGTCGGCAAGCGCCTGCCTGGCCAGATCCACATTCGACCGCCCCACCTGCACCAGCTTCCTGCTAGCCCCCACGTCCAGCAGCGCCGAACGCACCTGCTCATCAATCCTTGCGCGCAGGTCGTCCAGTTGTGCCTGCACGGAATTCAGATTGGCCTGCGCCGTCTGGATGTCGCCGCGCAGCTTGCCCTCGCGGAAAAGCGGAATGTTCAGGCTACCCTGCATGGCAAAGTTGCCGCGCGACGGAACCCCATTCACCTTGCTCACCGCGTAGTATCCACCGAAGCTCAGGCTGGGCAGACGCTGGCTCCGGTACGCCTGCCGCAGAGCCCTGAACTCCACCACCTGATTTTGCAGGTTTTGGTAGTCCTGCCGGCTCTTGTACGCCACCGCGCGCACCTCCGCCGGCGTTTGCGCCGCCAAGTCGCTGTAGGGCGCCGGGTCGGTAAGAACGATCTTCTGGCCCGGCGCAATGCCGATCTCCCGCTTCAGAAGAATCAGATCCTTCTGGAGCGCGTTTTCCGCCGCCAGCCGCGCCTCTTGCTGCGCCTGCAGTTGCACCCGCGCCCGCAGTTCGTCCAGATTGGCCGCGGTTCCAGCCACGTGCTCCGCGTGCGCGTGCTCCAGCAGTACCCGGTCTTCCGCTTCGAGGGCCCGCGCGTTGTCCACCTCGCTCGAAGCCGCAATCGCGTGCAGGTAGGCCGTCGCCACCTGCTGCACCACCTCGCCGCGCGCGCTCATCTTCACAAAGTAGGCTGCCCGCTGCGCCGCCCCTGCCGCTTTCCAGCCGGCAATCACCGGCCCGGAAAACAGCACCTGTTCATACTGGATGGTGCCCTGCGTCAGGTCGTCCTTGGTAATCAGCGAAACCCCTGCGGGCATTCCGCCGGGAAAGAGCGACGAGAACATCTTCAGCGTTCCCGGTCCGAAACCCATAGCCACCAGGTCGTGCTGGTAGATGCCATTCGATCCGGTCACGTTGATGATAGGCAGAAAGTTCTGCAGCGCCTGCAGCCTTTCCGCCTTCAGCGTCTTTTCGCCGGCCTCGGCTTCCTTCAATCCGAGGTTATTGTCCAGGCCCCGCCGCACGGCATCGTCCAGCGAGAGCTTCAGCGCGTCGTCCACCGCCGGCCGCAACGTAATGCTGCCATAAAACGGATTGAGCGCCGAC
Organism: Acidobacteriota bacterium; assembly: GCA_021846985.1. Taxonomy (GTDB): domain Bacteria; phylum Acidobacteriota; class Terriglobia; order Terriglobales; family Acidobacteriaceae; genus Telmatobacter. The sequence continues at coordinate 139,950 of JAJZVX010000006.1, forward strand.
GTGGGATTGGGCGCCTGCGCGCACAGCATCGTCCCGGCCCCGGCCAGAGCCAGCAGAGCCGCTACCCCCGGGGTCACCACTCGCCGAACCAAGGAATGTCGCGTCGCAATCACTGTCTCTATTCTCTCAGATGAGCCACTATTCCAAAGGACTCCGCCCGCCCGGCAGAAATCTCGATTCCCTGCTACCGCTTCGCCTTCATCGCTGCTCCGGATCGCCGTCGCGGCACAAAAAACAGCCGCCTACCGTCCCGTCCCGCCCACTGTCATCCGGTCCAGTTTGATGGTGGGCATGCCCACGCCCACGGGCACGCTCTGGCCCTCCTTGCCGCACGTGCCCACGCCTTCGTCCAGCTTCAGATCGTGGCCCACCATCGAAACATACTTCAGCGCCTCCGGGCCGTTGCCGATCAGCGTGGCGTCGCGCACCGGCGCGGTCACCTTGCCATCCTCGATCAGGTAGGCCTCGGAAGCTGAAAAAACGAATTTGCCGTTGGTGATGTCCACCTGCCCGCCGCCAAAGTTCACAGCGTAAAGACCGCGCTTGACGCTGTGCAGAATATCCTCGGGCGCGTCCTCGCCGGCCAGCATGTAGGTGTTTGACATGCGCGGCATGGGAATCGACTGGTAGTTTTCGCGCCGCCCCGAGCCGGTGCTGGCCATACCCATCAGCCGCGCGCTCAGCTTATCGGTCAGGTAACCCTTCAGCACGCCGCCCTCAATCAGCACCGTCTCATGCGTGGCCGAACCCTCGTCATCCACGTTGAGCGAACCGCGTCGCCCGGCGATGGTGCCATTGTCCACCACCGTCACCTTGGGGCTCGCCACCGGCTGGCCGATCAGCCCCGAAAACGCCGAGGTTCCCTTGCGGTTAAAGTCGGCTTCAAGCCCATGACCCACCGCCTCGTGCAGCAGGATGCCAGGCCAACCCGGCCCCAGAACCACCTGCATCTCGCCGGCCGGAGCGGGCATGGCGCTCAATTGCAGAATGGCGCCACGCGCCGCCTCGTGCGCCAGCTTCTCCGGGCTCTTGCTGCCGGTAAACTGCTCCAGCCCCGCGCGCCCTCCGCCGCCCGCCGAGCCTTTGGTCGTTGTGGCCTCCTCTTTGGCGATGACGAAAACGTTCAACCGGCAAAGCGGCTGCGTATCGCTGGCCAAAGCTCCATCGGAGCCGACTACCAGAATCCTCCGCAACGATTCAGTGTAACCCGCGCGTACCTGCACAATCCGTGGATCGTAGGCGCGCGCGGCGCGGTCGGCTCGCCGTATCAACTCCAGCCGCGCCGCCAGATCGAGATCGAATCCACCCAGAGGCACGGGATAGAGGTTTGCGGCCGGTGTTTCCACAAAGCCCTGTACCGGCTGCTTTGCCGGCCCCGATGCGATCAGCGCCGCCGTGCGCGCCGCCTGCAGCAACCGCTCCGGGCTCAGGTTGTCGGTATAGGCGTATCCCGTCCGTTCGCCGCTCAGCACGCGCACGCCGCAGCCTGCGCTCATGCCTTGGCTGGCCGACTTCACAATCTGCTCGTCCACGCCCAACGCGGTGGAAGCCACCGACTCAAAGTAGAGATCGGCATAGTCACCACCCGCCGAAAGAGCTTCGCCCAGACAGCGCTCCAACAGCCGCTCGCTGATGCCAAATTTCTCAAAAAAATAACGCCTGTGACCGGATTGGGGGGAATCAACCGGAGGACTCGTCATGCTTTCAGTCTACGCCCGGCGGGCTCTCAGATGTGTGCGGCGAGCCATACCAAAATAAGTGCGTTTCTGGCCCTTCCGCAAAACAACAAGCGCTTCGCACCGCGGTTTCCAGGCGCAGCCACTTTGCTCCCTTTCCATTGTCAATCCGGCGCCCCGTGCCCGGCTGTTGCAACCAAATGGATTTTTTGTTTTCAAGCTGGCATGGTAAAGTTCAAGCCATGGCAGAGCAGGAAGATCTTCGTTATCCCATTGGCCGCTTCTCCCCTCCGGCCAGCAGCACACCCGACATCCGCGCCGCCCACATCCAGACCCTTCGTCTGCTTCCCGGGCGCCTGCGCGCCGCCGTAAACGGCCTCGGCCCCACGCAGCTCGATACGCCCTATCGCGAGGGCGGATGGACAGTGCGCCAGGTCGTTCATCACCTGGGTGACAGCCACGCCGTCTCCTATATGCGCTTCAAACTGGCCCTCACCGAGGACTGGCCCACCATCAGTTCCTACAACGAGGTTGCCTGGGCCAATCTGGCCGACAGCCGTACCATGCCCATCGAAGCCTCACTTGCACTCATCGATGGCCTGCATGCCCGTTGGGTAGCCCTGCTCGAGTCCCTCCAGAAAGAGGATTTTCACAAGGGTTTTGTCCATTCCGAGCGGGGCCGGCTCGACCTGGGCACGACGCTGGCCATTTACGAATGGCACTCGCGTCATCACACCGCGCACATCGCTTCTCTGCGTGCCCGGCAGGGCTGGTAAGAGCGTCCATGGCTGCCGTGGCTGAAGCCGCCTCTCCCGCGCAGCTTGCCCGCAGCATCGAAACCTACGTGGCCGATCATCCCGCGGCCGCGATTCTCGAAGACGGCCGAGTCCTTTTCGACATGCGCACCGCCCGCTACTCTGTCGAGGAGCAGCATGGCCGCTGCCTGTTACAGCTCTGGAGCGAAGAACGCAACCTCATCCGCACCGTGGTCGAGGTGCAGCAGCGCGCCCAGTGCCTGCGCCTGATGACGCGCCGCATGGGCGCGCCTCGTCCGCAGGCTCTCGAACTGGTGCCTGCCAGCGACCGCCGCACTCCCACCGCCCGCCAGACCGCCCGCCGCAACTACCAGCGCCTGCTGGAGCGCGTACTGACGCGCAGCTTCATCGGATCCAAAGTTGACGGACTGCGCTCGGCCATGGACCTCGAACACAGCTTCGGTCCGGCCTACGTGCGCGGCCGCCTGTTGCAGGGAACCGCCGCCCAAGCCGTGATCGGCGTCAGCCAGGCCGAGTCCTCCGCCATGGTAGACGGCATTCTCTCCCTCGGCATTCTCTGGCTTGACTACTGCCGGCAGCGCGGCGAGCACCGCCGCCACTTCGGCACACTCAAGGTAATCGTGCCCGCCGATGCCTGGCGCACCACGGCCGAGCGCATGGCCTGGCTCAACCACGCGGCCGCCGATTTTCAGCTCTTCACCCTCGACGAGCGCAGCGAAGAACTGGTCGCGGTGGATTTTCGCGACACCGGCAACCTGGAATCGCGCCTGGTGCATGCCTTTTCCGCCGACACCGTCATCGAGCGCTGCCGCGACGGCATTGACCGCCTTCTGGCGCTGGTGCCACCCGCAGGACGCGAGCGCGTCGAAGTGCGGCCCAACTCATCCTCCGAAGTCGGCCTGCGGCTGCATGGACTGGAGTTTGCGCGCGTGCGCCATGGTGTCGCGTCCCACTCCTTCGCTCGACAAAGTGAAATCTCCTTCGGCGCCGGAGCCAACGAAACACCGCTCCTACCCGAAAACGAGAAGCTTTGTCGCGATCTCTGCGCGCGCCTCTTCCTCAGCCGCCACAGCGACGGCATGCACACCGACCCGCTCTTCCGCTTGCAGCCCGAGCGCTGGCTGGAGTCGCGCCTGCGCGCCGGCATCGCCGAGCTCTTTCCCGGACTGCGCGGCGACCTGCTCTACTCCCAGGTTCCCGCTCTCTCCGTGGGCGACCGCGGCCTGCTCGATCTGCTCACCCTCGACCGCAACGGCCGCCTCACCATCATCGAACTGAAGGCCGGGGAGGATCTGCACCTGCCCCTGCAGGCCCTCGACTATTGGATTCGCGTGCGTGCCCTCAACGCCGATCGCCAGCCCGCCGCGGGCATCGCGGGCGGCCGCCCGCTTTCGGCCTTCGAGCGCCAGGGCTATTTCCCCGGCGCCGAGGTCGCGCCGCTCGATCCGCGCCTCGTGCTGGCCGCGCCCGCCCTGCGCATCCATCCCGCCAACGAGCCCGTCCTGCGCTATCTCTCGCCGCAGGTCGAGTGGGAACTGGTCGCCCTCTCCGAACACTGGCGCAGTGAACTGAAGGCTGTCTTCCGCAAACGAAGCGGGTAAAGGCCCCCTATTCTCCGCCGCGTGTGATTGACCTCCGCTGCGCCCCGCGCATACCCTGAGGTGTCGTTGTTCTGCCTGCCGGAACTCCCCGCCGGACGGGCCGCGGCTGGAGACGCGTATGCAGCGGGGAAGACTTGGCATTGTGTTTGTTGCATCCATCCTGGCTTGGGCGCATCCTCCCGTCGCGCAGACTCCTGCCACCGGGATCGGTCTGCCCTGACTGCCCAACAGCCCTTCCACCCGCGCGCGCGACTACACCGGACCCAGCGTCTGCGCCTCTTGCCATCGTGCCCAGGCCGCGCGTCAGGTGGCGTCGGAAATGGGGCTCTCCCTGGCGCGTCCAGACCGCACGCTGCATCTCTGCTGGCTGTCCTCATCCCGTTCTTCGCGCTCCGCGCGTCTGCCGACTGGGCGCGCCTAACCCGTAGCCGCGGCATGCGCCTCTGCCGCGCATGCCTCCAAGTCGCGCAGCATCTCGTCGATCCGCTTCATCTGCGTATCCCAGGAAAACATGAACCGCGCCGCGCCGCCAATGAAGGTGTAGAATCGCCAGCCCCGCGCGCGCAGCCGTTCCAGCGTGTCGTCCGGCGACTCCAGAAACACCGAATTGGCCTCCACTGCCGAAACAATTTTTACGTTCGGGATCGCGGCCACCCGCGCGGCAAAATACTGCGCGCACCGGTTGGCATGCTCGGCGTTGGACAGCCAGGCGCCGCTGGCCAGCATGCCTACCCACGGAGCCGCCAGAAAGCGCATCTTTGAAGCCAGTTGCCCGGCCTGCTTGCAGCGGTAGTCGAAGTCGGTGGCCAGCGGCAGGTTAAAGAACAGCACCGCTTCGCCCACCGGCATTCCGTTCTTGGCGCCACCAAAACAGAGCACATCCACGCCGCTCTTCCACGTCAGTTCGGCCGGACTACGCTTCAGGCTGGCGCACGCGTTGGCAAAGCGCGCCCCGTCCATGTGCAGCAGAAGCCCGTGGGCCTTGCACGCCGCGGAAATGGCCGCGATCTCCTCCACCGCGTACAGACGCCCCGTCTCCGTAGGCTGGGTAATCGTGGCCGCGCGCGGCTTGGGATAGTGGATGTCCTTGCGCTTGGTGGCCAGCTCGTGAATCGCGTCAGGCGTCAGCTTGCCATCTTCGCCCTGCGCCACCAGCAGCTTCGATCCGTTCGAGAAAAACTCCGGCGCGCCGCACTCGTCCGTTTCCACGTGCGCCTGATCGCAGCAAATCACGCTGTGATAGGACTGGCACAGTGATGCCAGAGCCAGCGAGTTGGCCGCAGTCCCGTTGAAAACGAAAAATACTTCGCAATTGGTCTCGAACAGATCGCGAAAAGCGTTTGCTGCCTGCGCCGTCCAGGGGTCGTCGCCATAGGAAGTGACATGGCCGCGATTGGCGTTCTCCAGCACACGCCACGCGTCAGGACAAATCCCGGAATAATTGTCGCTGGCAAACTGCTGAGCAAGATCTTCGTCTGCAATCTTCGCACTATCCATCGCGTCTGGGTTCTTTCGCTCAGCATAGCGCGCCGCCGGCCAGCCCGGTCCCCGTGGCCGGGACGCGGCGACGCGCTCCTGGCCAGACTGCGCTTGCGTCCCCCTCGTTGCCCTGGGCAATCCGCAGCGCCTTCCACTCGTGCAGAGCAGCACTGGTCGTTCCTGCGCCAAACGTCAAAAGCCACCCCCGAAGGGATGGCTTTTGGCTGCAAACATATTGCCGGCAATCACCTACTCTCCCACACAGTCACCCGTGCAGTACCATCGGCCCAGCGAGGCTTAACTTCCGTGTTCGGGATGGGAACGGGTGATCCCTCGCAGTATGGTCACCGGCAAACTTGATAGCGCCTGGCGGGTGGTTGCCCGCAGCCTGCCGCAGCGTCTGATTTGTCCCGGATGGTTTCGCCCGGGCCGAACAGGAACGCGGTCTGCATTCTAGCGCCAACAACTTGAAAAACAGCGAAATAGACGGGGAAACAAGGCTCTCATGAAGACTGCGCGCCTCGAACTGCGCGGAGTTAATTCTATGGACAAGCCGAACGGGCGATTAGTACTGGTAAGCTACACGCATTACTGCGCTTCCACACCCAGCCTATCAACCAGGTCGTCTTCCTGGGCCCTTCAGGGAGATCTCATCTTGGGGCGTGCTTCCCGCTTATATGCATTCAGCGGTTATCACAACCGAACTTCGCTACCCAG
>JAJZVX010000030.1 GCA_021846985.1 Acidobacteriota bacterium
CCGACTGATCGGGCAATCTTTCGGATCCTGGATACGCACCATCCGGCCAGGGCTGGACCCCTCCGAACAGGTCACGGCCATCGCATGGCGCAATACCCTTCCGCATTTTCTCGCGCCTGACACCAATCCCCTATGATCGTGAAATTCATCCGCTCTCGCCTTGACCTCTCCAGAGCTGAAACAACGCGTCTGGCCGCATGACACACACACCTTCAGATTTCGGCACTCTCAAGTTATCTATATGAAAGCACTAAACTTCGACAAAACGATTGGTGCGAAAAGGGGGACTCGCAAGCCAGTTGATATAAGTACCATATTTACAATAATTTGTAGAAGACACACATCGTTTTGTACACTCTTGGTACAACAATTCTAGGGGAAGAGACGTGACAACCAAAAAGGTAGCGCTCTATTGGCACTGCAAGACCCCACTGGGCTGGAAACACTACGCAGCGGAGGGCATTGGATCTTTTCTCCATTTTCTCCCTGGTTATCCAGGAGCCGCGGTGGGCGTAAACTCGATCTCGCATGCATTCCCAAGCCCAGCACCTCGCCGGCGGGCGTATCCTCGCCATCAACCCCGGCTCCACCTCGACTAAGTTCGGCATCTACACCCGCGCGGGCGCCGAAATCGAGCGCAACCTCATTCACGGCGACGAGGAGCTCGAACGTTTCAAGGGACGCCCCATGATGGCCCGGCTGGATTACCGCGCCGGCGTCATCGCCCGTGCCCTTGAAGAGATTGGCTACTCCACCATGGGCCGCGCAAATGGCCAGCCGAGCGATCACTTTGTTGCCTTTGCCGGACGCGGCGGCCTTCTGCCACCGCTGCCCTGCGGCACGTACCTTGTGGACGAAGCCATGGTCGAGGATCTGCGCCTGGCTCGCCACGGCGAACACGCCTCCAACCTCGGCGCGCTACTGGCTCTCAAGTTCGCCCAGGCCGCCGGCGTCAACGCCTACATTGTCGATCCCGTCACCGTGGACGAGTGGCAGCCCTGCGCGCGCGTCACCGGTTCGCCGCTTGTGCAGCGCACCTGCATTGGCCATGCTCTCAACACCAAGGCAGTCGCCAAGCGCTTTGCCCGCGCGCAGGGCCGCCCTTACGAAGGCCTCCGCCTGATCGTCGTCCACATGGGCAGCGGCATCACTGTCTCCGCGCATCGGGGCGGGCGCACCATCGACAGCAACACCATCGAGGAAGGCCCTTTCGGCCCCGACCGCACCGGAGGGCTGCCGGTCCGCAGTCTGATCAAACTCTGCTTCGGCGGTGTTTACAACCAAAAGCAGCTTGACCGCAAGGTCTTTGGCGAAGGCGGGCTCTTTGCCTATCTCGGCACGCGCGACCTGCGCGAGGTGGAGCGGCGCATTGAGGCCGGCGACCAGGAAGCGGCGCTGGTCTTTGAAGCCATGGTCTACCAGATTGCCAAGGAGGCCGGCGCCATGGCTGCCGTGCTTGACGGCCAGGTGGATGCGCTTCTGCTCACCGGCGGCATGGCCTACTCCGAACGCGTCGTCGGCGCTCTCCGCCAGCGTCTGGAGTGGATTGCGCCCATCAGCGTCTATCCCGGCGAAAACGAGCTGCAGGCGCTGGCCGAAGGCGTCTTCCGCGTCCTCGACGGCCTCGAGCCCGCCAAGCGCCTTCGCGAAGAAGAACAAGCTCCGGCGCAAACCATAGCCACCCGCGGCCGCCTAGTGATCGGACTGGAGTAATTGCGCCCGGGACCGGCATTCACTTTGCGCCTCATCCGGCATCCTGCTTCACCCCAGTTTTTCCAGGTTGGCAAACTTCTCCATCAGCTTTTTCAACCCGTGGCGGGCAAAGAGCACCGTCAACTTGGCGTCTTCGCCGCCGCCCTCGCGCATCAGCACGGTGCCCTCGCCATACTTGGCGTGCCGCACCCGCTGGCCTTTCTTCAATTCCGCCGCGCCCGCCGCCTCGGGCAAATCCATGGCCGGCCGCGCCAGCGCCCCGGGCTTGAACGCCGCTCCCTTGCTGCCAAAGAAGTGCGCGATGTTGTCGATGGAATCACGGTTTCGCGGCACGCCTGCCGCCGCGTTTGTTCTGCCGCCTTGCGCGCGCCCGGCGGCTGCCGTCTGCCGGGGAATCTCCTGGCTCTCGTCCTCATAGTTGAAGTGCCGGTCGCCAAACTCACTCCAGTGCCCTTGCCGCCGCCCGCCTCCGTAGCGCGGCCGGTAGGCCGGCGTGGACCACGCTGGAGATGCGCCGCCCAGGTTCTCGATCAACTGCGGCGGCACCTCTTCCAGAAAACGCGAGGGCACGGTCGGCTCCGGCGCGTCATTCCCATAGCGCCGGCGGTAGTGCGCCCGCGTGAGCACCAGCCTGTTCATTGCCCGCGTCATCCCCACGTAACAAAGCCGCCGCTCCTCTTCCAGTTCCTCCGGATTGTTGAGCGTCCGCGAGTGCGGAAACAGGCCTTCCTCCAGCCCGGCCAGAAACACCAGCGGAAATTCCAGTCCCTTGGCCGCGTGCAGCGTCATCAGCGTCACCCGGGCCTCGGGGTCGAACTGGTCGGTATCCGAGGCCAGTGCCGCGTGGTCCAGAAAGTCCGCCAGGGTTTCTTCGCGCTCCTCCGCGTCGTGGGCCGCGTTGGCCAGTTCCTTCAGGTTTTCAATGCGGCTGAAGGCCTCTGGCGAACCCTCCGTCTCCAGCGCTTTGATGTAGCCCGTGCGGTCGATCAAAAACCGGATCAGCTCGGGCAACGTCGCCGCGTCGCCGGGCCGCCGAAAGCCGATTGGCTCCTCTTTCTCGACCACGGTCTTGGCGGCCTCGGCCTTTTCCTTGGCTGCATTCTTCGGCATCTTCAGGAACGGCCTCCTGGGCGCTTCCGCAAAAGGATTGAAGCTTGCCGGGTCGAGCAGCCTGAGCTGATCGGCGTTCCCGCCAAAGCCGAAGTCCGTCACCGCCTCCAGATCCTCGGCCATCTCTTGCTTTTGTCCAGCCGACGGCTGCGCCGCGCCAAATCCAAACTCCGTATCGTCTGCGCCCGCCTCGCTTTCTGCGACGTCGGCCGCCAGCTTGCCGGCAAAGTCGGGGTCCATCATGGCCTGCGCGTCGAGAATCAGCCGCCGGAAGCTCTCCAGCGCCGAGAGAGCGCGCGCCGGAACCAGCCGGTCGCGCACCGCCGCCGCCAACGCATCCCAGGTGGAGACGCCTGTCTCCAGAGCCAGCCGTTCGAGGGTCTCCAGCGTGGTTTTGCCGATGCCCCGGGCCGGCGTGTTGATCACCCTCTGCAGCGCCATCGAGTCGTGCGGATTGCGCACCAGGCGCAGGTAGCCCAGCAGATCCTTGATCTCCGCCCGCTCGTAAAAGCTGAATCCCCCTACCATGGTGTAAGGAATGTTGTAGCGGCGCAGAGCCTCTTCCACCAGGCGCGACTGCGAGTTCGTCCGGTAAAGCACCGCGCAGTGCTGCCCCGCCGCTTCGCGGTTTTGGGTTTCGGATGAGCTTTCCTGCTGGCGAAGGAAGGCCTGAATGCGGTCGGCAATAAACAACGCTTCGTTCTCTCCATCCGGAGCTTCGTAGTAGCCGATCAGGCTGCCGCCTTGGCGATCGGTCCATAGCTTCTTGCCCTTGCGCCGCAGGTTGTTGGCCACCACTGCCCCGGCCGCCTCCAGAATCACCTGCGTGGAGCGGTAGTTCTGCTCCAGCCGCACGATGCACGCGTTGTGAAAGTCTTTTTCAAACTCGAGAATGTTCCGGATGTCCGCGCCGCGCCACGAGTAGATGCTCTGGTCCTCGTCACCCACCGCGCATACATTCTTCTGTTCGCCGGCCAGCAGCTTCATCAACTCGTATTGGGGACGGTTGGTGTCCTGGTACTCGTCCACCATCACGTACCGGTACCGGCGCTGGTAGCGCGCGCACACCTCGCCCGAGGCCTTCAGCAGCCGTACCGCCTCCAGCAGCAGGTCGTCGAAGTCCAGCGCGTTGTTCTTCCGCAGTTCCGCCTGGTAGCCGTTGTAGATGTGCGCAATGCGCTCGCTGTTCGGATCCTTCGACTCCAGAAAGTACTCCTGGGGATCGACCATGTGGTTCTTGGCCCAACTGATTCGCCCCAGCACCGTGCGCGGCGTGAGTTGCTTGGTGTCGAGCCCCATGCGCCGCATGATCTGCTTCACCACGCCCTGCTGATCGTTTTCGTCGAAGATGGCGAAGGCCCGCGTCAGCCCCTTGCCGCCCACCTGCAGGGCCTCGATGTCGCGACGCAAAATCCGCACGCAGAGCGAGTGAAAGGTTGCAATCAACGGCTTGGCCACGGTCATGTGACCCAGCAGCCGGCCCACACGCTCCGCCATCTCGCTGGCGGCTTTGTTGGTAAAGGTCACGGCCAGGATCGCGTCCGGCGCCACGCCCTTTTCCTGGATCAGCCACGCGATGCGGCTGGTGATCACCCGCGTCTTGCCCGACCCGGCGCCGGCCAGGATCAGCACCGGCCCCTCGGTTGTTTGCACGGCGGCCTGTTGTTCGGGATTCAGATGGGCAAGGAGCGGATGCACGGCAACGTCCGGAGGGGAAGAGTCCTTGGAGTAGTTTACCGTCCCTCCGGTCTCTCTGTTTCCTGCCGTATCCTGATCTCATGACTCCCTCGCCAGGTTCGCCGCGCCGCGTGGCCGTTTACTGCGGGTCTTCTTCCGGCAACAACCCTGCATTTCTTGCCGAAGCCCGCGTGCTCGGCGCCGGCCTGGCCGCCGCTGGCCTCGGCCTGGTTTACGGCGGAGCCAACATCGGCCTCATGGGCGCCGTGGCGGATGCCGCTCTTGCCGGCGGCGGCGAAGTGATCGGCGTCTTGCCCTCCGCTCTCGAAGACCGCGAAATTGCCCACCGGGGACTCACCCGCCTGGAAAGCGCTGCCACCATGCACGAGCGCAAGGCGCGCATGGCCGAGCTGGCCTGCGCCTTTCTCATCCTCCCCGGCGGTTATGGCACCTTGGACGAGATGTTCGAAGCCGTCACCTGGGCCCAGCTCGGCCTCCACGCCAAGCCCTGCATTCTTGTCAACACCGCTTCCTACTGGGATCCGCTGCTCGCCCTTGTCGATTCCGCCATTGCCGCCGGCTTCGTCCGGCCGCAGAACCGCGATCTCTTCCAGATCGCCCCCAACGCCGCCGGCGCACTTCAGCTTCTGCAGAATTGCTCCGCGCCGAGCCGCACGGCCGCTACCCCCCTGCGGGCCAGGTAAACCCGCTTCCCGCCCCCGCTTTTCACCACAATCTGCAAATCCCTCCGCACGCACCATCCCGGCCCCTTGGGTGCGTCCTCCGGGGCTTGGGAACGGATTACGGCCACACGCCTGCGATCCAGAACCACCTTCAACTCCCCTATACTGGTCCATGACGCGCGGGCGCATTCCAAGCCCCGTGCGCCGGCAAGCAGCCTTCATGGTCCAAACCCGCATCAAGCCGCATCGCGAACAGGCCGCCGCCGGGGAGCGCCGCGCCGCCCAAACCCGCCTCTTTCGCCGCAACCAGATCTTTGGCCTGCTTCTTTTTGCCGCCATCATCCTCGTCTCCTGGCTTGTCCGCACCAACCCGCAATGGATCTTTCCGCCCGGCTGGTGGCGCCCGTGAGTCCTGCACTCCCACCGATCGAGCCTCTCGTTGTTCTTCTGCTCGGTCCTACCGGCAGCGGCAAAACCGCGCTTGCCCTTGCTCTCGGCGAGCGCTTCGCCGGCGAAATCGTCTCCTGCGACTCGGTCGCCGTCTACCGCGGCATGGACATCGGCAGCGCCAAGCCCACCCCCGCGGAGCAGGCCCGCCTGCCCCATCACCTCATCGACGTCTGCACGCCCGACGAGCCCTTCACCGCCGGCGCCTACAGTCGCCTTGCTCGCAAGGCCCTTCACGAGATCGCATCCCGCCATCGTCTTCCCATCGTTACCGGCGGCACCGGTCTCTATCTCCGCGCCCTTACCGAAGGACTGTTCGCCGGTCCCGAACGCCGCGAGGATCTTCGCGCGCGTCTGCGCCGCAGCAGCCAGAAGCACGGCAGCGCCTGGCTCCATCGCCTTCTTGCCCGCCTCGATCCGCCCTCCGCCGCCCGCATCCACGCCCACGACGCGCCCAAGCTCATCCGCGCCATCGAGGTCTGCCTCGCCGCCCACAAGCCCATGTCGCAGGTTCTTGCGCGCGATCCCCTCACCGGCTTCCGCTTTCTACGCTTCGGCCTCAACCCGCCTCGCCAGGCCCTTTACGACAGACTCGACCGCCGCTGCGCCGCCATGTTTCAAGCCGGCCTGGTGGAAGAAACCCGCATCCTCCTCGACCGCTATGGTCCCGTCAAGGCCCTCGACTCGCTCGGCTACCGTCAGGCACTGCGCATGCTGCGGGAATCCCTCGGCGTCGAAGACGCAATCAAAGCCGCGCAGCAGGGCCATCGCAACTACGCCAAGCGCCAGCTTACCTGGTTTCGCCGCGAACCCGGCGTCCACTGGATCGAGTCCTTCGGCGACCTCCCGGAAACCCTCGAGGCGGTCGCCGCGTTTGTCGAGGCAGGCTGCCCCCAATAAGAGGTGCATCTCTTCCGGCAGAGCCGGTGGCCTTATGGCGTAAGCCGCTCAAAAGCGGCTTGTGCAGGGTCGCTCACACGGCCCAGGTTCTGTTGTGCCGCCTGATGGCGGCGCTTCAGTTCCAGAGTTGCATCTGCCCGGTGCGCTTGTCCCCGGCTTCCTGGTTCCGGATGGATTTCCGGATCGCCTTTTCGTCTGGGCCTAGTGTGGATACCAGGTAGCCTCGCGCCCAAAAGTGTTGTCCTACCCAATTCCGCTTGCGCTCTCCATCGACGCGTGCAGGATGGATTGCACTTTTTTGCCTTTGATCAATCCAGCTACCTGGCCTACAGCGTACTTGGACGGGATCGGCAGCATCCTGTGCACAGGGTCCGGCATCCGATGGCTCTTCTCGATCCGGCTCTCTTCCTGCGCAGCAAGAGAACCAAACATCTCGCCCAGATGCTTCCTCAATTCACCGTACAACTTCTTCCGGCGACATTCGGGAATGAAATCACATGGCACTTGCAATCCCACTGTGTGTGGCTTAAGCTCACATACTCGTCCATCCGGATTCCTCTCCTGGTGTGCTTTGGTCGGCTCCCGTCGAGAGGTTTTCCGGGTGAACTGCAGGAAAGGTGTCAAACTGGTACTGTCTCCCGGCGTGGCCGGGGGGCTTCCCCTCTTGCGAACATTCCCCTCCGAACCAAGGAGGTGCGCCCCATGAAAACCAGACAGAGGCATCCCGCAACTCCCGCGCGCGCGCCTGTCGCCGTGGCTGGCATGGGACTGATGGGCCACAGCATCGCGGCCTGTTTTCTCGCCGCTGGCTATCCCGTCCTCGGCCTCACCCGCAACCTGCGCGCCCACCGCGCCTCCCCCGTTCGCATCCTCGACATGCTCCGCGAGATGAAGCGCGAAAAGCTCCTCAAGGACCATCCCCGGCGCCTCATGGAGTCCTTCCGCCTTACCGCCGATGTCGCCGACCTGGCCTCCTGCACGCTTGTCGTCGAGTCCATCGTCGAGGATCTTTCCGCCAAGATGCGGCTCTTTGAAGCCGTCGAAAAACACGTCTCAGCCTCCGTTATCATCGCCACCAACACCTCGTCGATCCCCATCTCGCTGCTGCAGAGCGGCGCCGCCCATCCCGAGCGCTTTGTCGGTCTGCATTGGGACGAGCCCGCCCACGTCACGCGCTTCATGGAGGTCGTCGCCGGCGAGCAGACCGCCCCCCGCTTCGCGCGCCGCGTAATGAAAATAGCCGCCGAGCTGGGCAAGGAGCCTTCGCTTCTGCGCCGCGACGTGCGCGGATTCATCGTCAATCGCGTCTGCTATGCCATGTACCGCGAAGCCTTCAACCTGGTCGAGTCCGGGGTCTGCACCATGGAGGATGTCGATCGCTCCATGCGCAACGCTCCCGGCTACTGGATGCCCTTTGCCGGGCCCTTCCGCTACATGGATCTCACCGGCGTTCTCGCCTACTACCACGTGATGAAGGATCTTCTTCCCGATCTCTCCAACAGCCCCGAGGTGCCCGCCCTGATGCGCAAGGTTGCCGAATCGGGCGGTAACGGCATCTCCAACGGCCGAGGCTTTTACCGCTACACGCGCGCCGAGGCCCGCCAGTGGGCCAAGGCCTTTGAGAAGTTCAACTACGCGATTCGCCGCCTGACGGATAAGTACATGCCGAAGGCGCCCTACGCGCCGGCGGCCAACGCGACGAAGAAGACCGCAGTGAAGCGCGCCTCCACCGCCTAGCAGGGATTCCGGTGTTTACGTGTCCCTGGGAGGATTGGGTAATGCGGCATTCTCCCTCAGCAAGCGGCTGAGGGCAGTCTCAGAAGCCGCTCCGCGTTGCCGTGGGCAATCTTTTCCATATCGGCGGGATTAAGCGGCAACAAATCGAGAAAGCGGCGGCCCTCCGCGGTGGAGCTGAACGGATAGTCAACCGAGAAGAGGATGCGGTCGGCGCCCACGACCTGGAGCGCGCACTCGAACGGCGGCAGGGTGAAGTACCCGCTGGTCGTGATGTGGAAATGCCGGTGGAAGATTTGAGCGATGGAGCGGTCCTGCAGTCGGGGGACGCGCGCAAAGACGGCCTCGGCGCGGGCCAGGGAAAAGGGCAGATTTTCTCCCATGTGACCGATGATGATCTGCAGGCCGGGCAGCCGGTCGAAGAGTCCAGAGGCCATGAGGCGAAGCGCGTGCATGCCGGTTTCCGTGTGCCATCCCCACCCGGCCGTGGAAAGCGTGAAGGCGATATCAGGAGCCAGATCGCCGAAGTAGGCTTGCCAGACCGGCTCGGGCGGCGGCGCCGGGTGGAGATAGACGGGGACGCCGAGGGCGTGAATGGCTTCCCAGAAAGGCGTGAAACGCGGATGGTCGAGGAAGAAGCCGCGGGTGGCCCCGTTGACCATGACCCCGGCAAAACCCAGTTGGCGGATGGAACGCTCCGACTCGCTTGCGGCAGATTCCGGATCCTGCAGATTGACGGTAGCGAAGGCGGCAAAGCGCGTGCGGTGGGCCTGGACCGCGGCGGCCAGGGTATCGTTCACATCGCGCGCCAGTGCCGAGGCGGTAGGCGAGTCAAGACGGTCCATGCCGCCGTCGGCCAAAGAGAGCACCTGCACGTCGATGCCGGCGGCATCCATATCGGCGAGGCGGCCGGCTCCGAGGTCCACCAGCTTTGCGCGTACTCCGTGCATGTAGGCATTGGTGAAGCCGCGCTGATTTCGCGCGTCCACGGCCTGCAGATAGGCGGGTGTGGAGGCGTGTTCTTCCAGGGTGATGGTCCGCATGACAACTCTCCTTTTCGAGTTGGACGGTAAAAGCGGGTCGAGAATGGGGGCGCGCGGATGAGATCGGTGGCTCTCATCGCGATGCGATGAGCCGGACGCCCATGTGGCGATTCACGGCAATCAATTAATAACAGGAATCGCAGCCTCTCGATTCTTCCAAATCACCGCACCGTCATTCAATACAACGCTCTCCCCATTTCTGGATAAGGCCGGCCCCGCACCGCGAAACATCTTGGTGCGGGCGAATGGGCATGCCCAGTTCGACTTGCAACGTCTTGGCCTTTCGGTCTAGGCTTAAACCATGCCTCGATGTCGCTAACACCGTCCTGGTGCAAGCCGCGATGCAGTCGCGCGCCTCATGCGCGCGCATTCTTCCCCGCCTGACGGCGCGACCGTATCCCAGATCAATTTGCAGTGAACCGCCGGGAGCCCTTCCCGGAAAAGGAGATTTTCAAATGGCGCGCATAGCAGCGAACGTGACTGAATTGATCGGCCGCACTCCCCTTGTGAGGCTGAACCGCGTGGCGGCCGGTCTGCCCGCAACGGTAGCGGTGAAGCTGGAGGGGCAGAACCCGCTGGCCAGCGTGAAAGACCGCATTGGGCTGGCGCTGGTGGAGGCGGCGGAGAAGGCAGGCAAGATTATGCCGGGAAAGACGGTGCTCATTGAACCCACCAGCGGCAACACCGGCATCGCGCTGGCGTTTGTGGCCGCCGTGAAAGGCTACAAGCTGATTCTGACCATGCCGGAGACGATGAGCCTGGAGCGGCGGGTGCTGCTGCTGGCCTTTGGCGCCGAGATTGTGCTGACGCCAGGACCGAACGGGATGAAGGGCGCCATTGCCAAGGCCAACGAGATTCTGGCCCAGACGCCGCACGGTTACATTCTGCAGCAGTTCGACAATCCGGCCAACCCGGCGATCCACTATGCCACGACCGGACCGGAGATCTGGGACGACACCGACGGCGAGGTGGACTTTCTGATCTCGGGCGTGGGCACGGGCGGCACGCTGACCGGGACGGCCCGGTACATCAAGGAGCGCAAGCCGGAGTTCAAGGCGATCGCCGTGGAGCCGGCCGACAGCGCCGTGCTGAGCGGAGGCAAGCCGGGCCCGCACAAGATTCAGGGGATTGGCGCGGGCTTTGTCCCTGGCGTTCTGGATACAGGACTGATCGACGAAGTGGTACAGGTGACCAACGAAGAGTCGCTGGCCATGGCGCGGCGTCTGCCGCTGGAGGAAGGCATTTTTGCGGGCATCAGTTCGGGCGCCGCCGTGGCGGCAGCGCTGCGGGTGGCGGCGCGGCCTGAAAACAAGGGCAAGCTGATTGTGGCTGTTCTGCCCAGCTTTGGGGAGCGCTACCTGTCGACGGTGCTCTTTGAACAACTGCGCCAGAAGGCGCTGGCGCTGACCGCCGAGACGGTGGGCGCCTGAAGAACAGAGTGCCGGCGGGGCGGCAGCGGCTCCGCCGGCTCAAAAGATTCGGTCGAGGTTCGATGTGGCCTGGTTCGAGCGAGTACGCGAAGATGTGAGCTCCGTGATGGAGCGCGATCCGGCGGCGCGGTCGCGGCTGGAAGTCATGCTGTGCTACCCGGGATTGTGGGCGGTGTGGATTCACTGCGTGTCGCACGAGTTGTGGAAAAGAAAGATGCGGCTGGCGGCGCGCTTTCTGTCCCAGTTCGGCCGCTTCCTTACCGGCGTGGATATTCATCCCGGAGCGTTGCTGGGCCGGCGGCTGTTCATTGACCATGCCACCGGCGTGGTTATCGGCGAAACGGCGATTGTGGGCAGCGACGTGACCATGTACCAGGGCGTGACCCTGGGCGGTACGGGCAAGCAGCACGGCAAGCGCCACCCGACCATCTGCGACCGCGTCTTCATCGGCAACAACGCCAACCTCCTGGGCAACATCACCGTGGGTGAGAACTCGCGCGTGGGGGCGGGCTCAGTGGTGCTCACCGACGTGCCACCGAATTCGACCGTGGTGGGGGTGCCGGCACACATTGTTTACCGCAATGGCGAGCGGGTGCTGATTACCGATCCGCACGACATCAAGGATCCGCTCTCCGACGCTCTGATCGCGCTCGCCTCGCGGGTGGAGGAGCTGGAGACGCGGCTGGGCGGCGAGGCGCGGCCAGAGGCGACGTTTATCACCGAAGAGCTGGAGCGCAGCGCCTACCGGGCGGAATTGGAACATCGGCAGTACGTGTCGATGGGCGAAGGCATCTGACGCGCCCGCGCCCGCATAAATAAATCGGAGAGTGCCGTGCGATTCCGCTTGACAGCCCGGCCCCTCGTTCGCATAATACATTGCTATACGAGGTATCTTGCCATGGCGAGATTAAGAACGCTGCCGCCGGATGGCGAGCAGGGCGATCGCTGGGAGGCGCAACTGCGCAAGGGAGCGCTGGAGATGGCCGCTCTGGCCAGCCTTTGGAAGAGCCGTCTCTATGGGCTTGAAATCATTCGGTTTCTCGAGAACCACTCGCGTCTGGTGCTCTCGGAGGGAACGATTTATCCGATCCTGAACCGGCTGAAGGCCGAGGGGATGCTGACTTCGGAGTGGGTGGAGGCCGAGGCTGGGCATCCGCGGAAGTACTATGCGCTGACTGAGTCCGGCCGCGCGCGGCTGTGCGCAATGGCCGAAGCCTGGACAGTATTTGCCGATGGGCTGAGCCGGTTGCTGCAGCCGGTGCTGGCGATGGAGGAGACGCGATGACGGAGAAGCAGGAAGTGCAGGCGTATCTGGCGGCTTTACGCGCCGCCCTGGGGCCGGTCGCGCTGGGCGAGCGCGAGGAGATTGCGCGCGAGATTGAGGCGCACATCGAGGACTCGCTGCAGGAGCCGGGGGCGGAGCTGGCGGCGGTGCTGGAACGGCTGGGCGCGGCGGAGGCGCTGGCGGCGCAGTACCGCGAGGGATTGCCGATCCGCAGGGCGAGCCGGAGCCGCTCGCCGGTCACGCTGCTTCGTGGCGCGCTGCGGCTGGCGACGAAAGGCGTTTTTGGGATGCTGGTATTCTTTGCCGGCGCATTCGGCTACCTGATGGGCGGCGGCATGGTGCTGGCCGGAGTGTTGAAGCCCATCTTTCCGCACAATGCGGGGATATGGGTGACCAAAACCCAGGTGGTGAGCGCGGGGGTGCTTACGCCGGCGCCGCCGCCGCCGGCGCACGAGGTGGCGGGGCTCTGGTTTACGCCCATCATGCTGGTGCTGGGGGCGCTGCTGCTGCTGGCGACGACGGCGGTGATCCGGGCGGCGCTCGGCGCCTCGCAGCGCCTGCAGGCGTATCTGCGGCACTGAGGAACCGCGCCTGCGAGCCCGGGCGGCAAACTGCTAAAGTGAATTGTTCTTCCACTTCTCTGTCCGGAGTCCACCGCCTTGCCGGGATTGCGCATGTTGTTCCTGGTTCTTGTGGTGCTGCCCGCCGCCGCGCATGCGGCGGTGCGCGTGCAGGCGGCGCCGGTGCCGCCGGAGATGCGGTCGCAAGCCTTCACCCTGCGGGTGAATGGTCAGCCTGTGGAGGTGGCGCACGCGGCCGCGCGCTATGAGTACGCGAGCTTTGACGCCAACGGGCCGGTCACAGTCGAGGTGACGGCGGCCGAACCCGGCTTCTGGGACACGGGCGTGGACATCCAGCCGTGGCGGCTGGGGCTGCGGCCGGTGCGGATCGGCCAGACTCTCCGCTTCACCTTGAACGCCCCTGCTAAGCTGGCCATCTCGCGGCCGGGAGATTTTCTGAACCAGGCGCGGATGCTGTTCTTGTTTTTCGGCGCCCCGCCGCCGCCGGCTCCGCCGCCGGGGCCGCATGTGCGCATGGTGCCGGCGGGCGTCTACCACGAGAGCCTGAATCCGGAGAGCGGCGAAACCCTCTACCTGGCGCCCGGCGCCTATGTCTTTGGCAGCCTGAACCTGTGGAAGGTGAAGGATGTGAAGGTGCTGGGGCGCGGCACCATTGTCTACGACGGCCCGCAAGACCCCAACAACGATGAGGGCTGGATGCAGAAGCCCGACTGGCACTGCATTGGGGCCATGGATGCGCAGCGCGTGGAGATCGACGGCCTCACCTGCATCGTGCGCGCGCGGACATGGTCGATCCAGATGAAGGATTCCACCGATTTTGTCTACGACGACATCCGCGTAATCGGGGGCAATCCGGGCAATGCCAACCAGGACGGCATGGACTGGCTGGGCGGCGGCAGCGCGGTGGTGCGGAACGCCTTCCTGCGCACTTCGGACGATGTCTTCGCCATGCAGGGCAACTGGGACGGCTACACCGAAGCGGACATGCTGCGGCCGGGTCACGACGTGAACAACATCCTGGTGGAGCACTGCGTGGTTTCCACCAGCATTTCGAACATTGTGCGCGCGGGCTGGCCGCAAAAAACCTTCAACTCGCGCAACTTTACGCTGCGCGACTCCGACATTCTGCACGGCGGCATCGGCGCCTGCGGGCAGACCTTCGGGCTGCTGGGGTTCTGGGGCGCGAAGGGCGCAAAGGGCGATGTCTCGGGCTACACCTTCGAAAACCTGTTTCTGGACAACTGGTACTCACTGATGCAGATCGAGCAGAAACAGCCGCTGCTGCACGGCTTCACGTTTCACAACATCTGGGCGCTCGATCAGCCGCCGCTGGCCGGCTCGACCGTCGCCGGACAGGTGCAGGACGTGACACTGGACAACGTGAAGTACGGACAGACGCGCGCCGTGGAGAACGCCGATATTCCTCTGACGGTAAGCGATGGCGCGGCGCCGGTACGGTTTGCGCCTGCGCATGGGCCGGTGGCGGCGTTCACGGTGTCTCCGCCTGTCTTCAGGCCGCTGCAGAAAGTCACCTTCAGGGCGCGGAAGCAGCCCGGCGTGAGCTATACCTGGCTCTTTGGCGACGGCACAATGGCGCACGGGCGAAAGGCGCAGCACCGCTTCCCCGACGCGGAAGGGACAGAGTTGGACGGCTCGGGGCGCTTCCGGGTACTGCTCGAGGCGCAGGACGACCAAGGCAACCAGGACTGGGCGGCGCAGGGCGTGGTGGCTGTGGCCACCTGGCATGATGCCGTGAACGTAACCGGGCCCACGGTGCAGGGACTGGTGTGGAGCGTGTACCTGGGGACGTGGACGGAGCTGCCCGACCTGACCAAGGAGCGCATCGTCTTCAGCGGAGAGTCACACGGCCTTTACGCCGACGCGCACGGGGTTCCGCACTACGCGGCCACATGGGACGGGCTCATCCAGATTCCGGCCGACGGAGGCTACACGTTTTATGTGATGGCGCGCGACGGGGCGCGGCTGGTGATTGACGGCGTGGAGGTGGCGCAGACAGGGCCGCCGTTTCCCGAGGTGTGCGGGTCGCCGGGCAACGCGGTGCGCTTTGCGCTGGGTTCGTTGGGGCTGCGGGCGGGCGCGCACACGTTTCATCTCGAAGGGCTGCACTCAGACAGCCAGGGCGTGCCGCGCCTGCTGTGGCAGGGCCCGGGAATGTCGCTTGCCGGCATTCCCGCGGCGGCGTACCGGCATGTCGAGCTGCATGCCGCGAGCGCCGCGACAAAGAACTAAGAAGCAGAGAACAAAGGATGAAGGTCTCCGGCCCTAGGCCAGTTGGCCGGCCTTCTTTTTGCGCAGCCACCACCAGACAAAGCCCGCCACGGCCAGCAGGCCGGCGGCGACGACGACGGTGAGGGCATGGTGGGCCACCAGGTTGACGGCGTCCGGACCCAGTTTGAGAACCAGCAGGGAGAGCGCCAGCCAGCGGAGCATGCGGCCGGTGAAGACGGCGAGCAGGAAGGGCACGATGCGCATCTCGAAGACGCCGGCGGCAAAGACGAAGATCTTCCAGGGCGCCGGCGGCGGCAGCATGGAGGGAATCAGGAGCGCCAGCAGTTCCTGGCGTTCGAAGCGGGCGCGGAGGCGCTCGTAGCGCTCGCGGTTGATGCGCTTGAGCAGGAACATTTCGCCGCCGGCGCGTCCCAGTCCGTACGGAAGCAGGCCGCCGACGGAGGAGCCGATAGCGCCCATGAGGCAGTAGAGCCAGAAGTGGCGCTTATCGGCCCAGACGAAGCCGGCCATGATGACGTCCATGGGGACGGGGATCGAGGAGGAATCGAGCAGAGCCACCGCGCCCATTCCCAGGAATCCCAGCTTGAGCACGGCGGGCAGAACAACCAGATTCCATTTGGCCAGGATTCCGGCAAGAAAAGCCTTCAAACCATATCCCCTTCCGCGATTTCAACCGTCTTATGAACCAGAAACCATTGTACGTGGCGGAGCAGTGCGGAAGATTCCGCCGCAATTTCCATATCTGAGGCTGCATGAGGCAGCCACAGGGCTTCCGCGGAGTGAGAGAATAGAACGGAAGGACTCGAACCGGAGCCGGGGGAGGCGACATCGTGCGCCGAGCGTGGCTCACCAGCGACGAATGCCCACCAGCGAAGCGCCAACCGAGTTGAACGAACCGAAGGGCCCCGCCGCGGCCGGCACGGGGAATGCCAGCCCGGAGGAGACCGCCGCGCAGGAGAAGCGAGAGCGGCCGGAGCCGCAGGTGCGCCCCTCGTCGCGCTGGGTGGACTACGACACCCACGAACTGCTCCAGATGATCAGCGAGCTCGAGGATGAGCGCCGCTGGTCGCGCTTCCGCGAGGGCATATGGCTGGCGATCCTGATTCACCTGGCGCTGCTGTCGGCGGTGACGTGGATACCCATGTATGTGTTCAAGGTTCCACGGGTGATTGATCCGATCGATGCCATCCAGCAGCGCAAGGATTTGACCTATCTGGATATGCCGCCGGATGCGCTGCGGCATCTGCAGCCGAAGCCGCCGCCGATGCGCGAGAAGCCGCAGATCGACCAGAAGACGCTGGACGAGATGAAGAAAGAGGAAGAGGAGATGAAGAAGGCGTCTCCCCCGGCTCCTGCGCCCGCGCCCGCGCCGGAGCCGAAGCCGGCTGCGCCCGCACCGCCTCCGCCGATTCCTCCCTCCCCGAAATCGCAGGTGGAAGCGCCGCGGCCCGCAGCCGTGCCTGCGCGGCCGAATTTTGCCATGAACGATCTGAACCCCGCTGACCAGTTGCGTAAGGCGATGCGGGACGCCGCGCGAGATCGGGGCACAGGGGCCGGACAACTGCCCGGCGGGTCGGGACTGACCATGCATCCCGGCGCGGGAACCGGCGGCATCCAGATTCTTTCCGATACGCAGGGCGTGGACTTTACCAACTGGCTAATGCGCTGGCACCGCGAGACGGAGCGCAACTGGGATCCGCTGATTCCCGACGAGGTCAATCCGCCGATTATGAAAGCCGGAATGGTGGCCATCCGCTTCAAGATTCTGCCCAACGGCCGCCTGATGGACGGCAGCATGGTGCTGGAAGGACGCTCGGGTGATGTAGCGCTGGATCGCGCCGCATGGGGCGCGCTGACCAGTTCCAATTATCCCCCCTTGCCCAGCGAGTTTCATGGGCCGTATATCGAGTTGAGAGCCTACTTCCTCTACAACATGCAGCCGCCGAACTAGAGGGGGTTGGCGGTGGAGTTGCCCCTGCGGCACTACGGGTGGCGGTGAGCAGGATGGCAGTCGCCGTGAACGCAGCGCGAGAAGAGTCTTTTCGGGGAATGGCTCACCGGCCAATTCGCTGAGTGGGGACTTCTAAAGCTTATCGAATCAAATCGATGCCGCGGCCGGATGGGGTTTGGCCGCGGCCGGCTTGGTTATCCAGATGGAAGGGCGCATGCGAGCGCCGTGGAGAGAGAATGGCGACGGGGTCCAAAGGGCTGGATTTTCTACGTGATCGCCGGCATGAACCGGTCACGCTGGCCTTACTCACCCTGCTGGCGATCGTGATGACGCTGGCGGTGACCGGACTCTCCCGCATCTATCACGGCCAGCAGGAGGCGCTGGCGGTACGCTGGTCGGCTCGCGGGGTTGAAGACCTTAAACAACAGCGATTTGGGGCGGCGGTAGGGGAGTTTCGAGCCGCCCTCCGGTACGCGCGTGACAATGACTCTTACCAGTTGAACTTGGCCGAGGCGCTGCTGGGCGAGAGGAAGACCGACGAGGCTTATGCCTATCTGATTAACCTGTGGGACCGGGAACCGGAAAACGGACTGGTCACCCTGGAACTGGCGCGAATCGCCGCCTCGCGTGGACAGACGACGAGAGCACTGCGCTTCTACCACAACGCGATTTACGCCATTTGGCCGGGCAACCAGGAAGAAGAAACGCGCAAGTCGCGGCTGGAGCTGATCGATTACCTGCTGGGCATTGGCGCCAAGGCACAGGCGCAGGCGGAGTTGATCGCCCTGGAGGCCAACTTGCCGGAGGAGTCGCCGTTGCAGGCGCACTTGGGCGGGCTCTTCCTAAAGGCAGGCGACAACGAGCATGCACTGGCAGCGTTCCGACTGGCCCTGCGCGAGGACCGGCATGATGCGGTGGCCCTGGCCGGGGCAGGAACAGCAGCCTTCGAGCAGGGGCGCTATCTGGCGGCGGAGCGCTATCTGAAGGAAGCCGTGGCGGCCGCGCCGGACGATGTCGACAGCGCAGCGCGGCTGGCGACGACGGAGACCGTACTGGGATTGGATCCGTTCCGTCCGCAGATCTCGGCGGCCACGCGCGATCGCATGACGGTAAAGGCCTTTTCCGCAGCCGGCGACCGCATCAGAACCTGCCCGGCGCTGTCGGGCCAGCCGCCTCACGGACGGCCGGATCTGGTGCAGCAATGGAACAATCTGAAGCCCCGGGTGACGGAGTATGGGCTGCGCCGCAATCCGGACCTGGTGAACAGCGCCATGCAACTCACATTCAACATCGAGCAACAGACCAGCGGCTGGTGCGGAGCCGTAACCGAAGCGGACAATGCGCTGCTTCTGATTGCCAAGCTGCACGAGGAGCATTGATCTGAGTTCGTCATCCAATACACCAGCGGCGGCCGCAACGAAAGGCGTGACGGCCGGCACGTTGCCTATCTGGGCAAGGCTGACGCCGGTCTCTCTTCTGCGCTCGATCTTTCGCGAAGACCGCTTCTTTCTCATTCTGTCGGTCTTCATCGGCATCTTCTCCGGGCTCGCGGTCGTGTGTTTTCGGTTTTCGATCGAATGGTGCCGGATCTATCTGCTGGGCTCGGGAGTGTCGCTGTCGCCCATGCGGCTGCTGCTGGCGCCCACGCTGGCCGGGCTGGTCATCGCGGTGCTGGCCATTCACGTCTTCCCCGAAGCGCGGGGCAGCGGCGTCAACCAGACCAAAGCCGCACTCTACATTTTCAACGGTTACATCCCGTTCAAGACGGCGGTAGGCAAGTTCATTCTTTCGGCGCTGGCCATTGGATCGGGCTATTCGCTGGGCCCCGAAGATCCGTCGCTGCAAATTGGCGCCTGTCTGGCCTCGGCCATCGGACGGCGGTTGCGGCTGTCGCGGGAGCGCATGCGGCTGATTGCGCCCGTAGGCGCGGCTGCCGGTTTGGCGGCGGCCTTTAACGCGCCCATTTCGGCGGTCCTGTTTGTCATCGAAGAAGTGATCGGCCGGTGGACGGCCGGCATCCTGGGCTCGGTGGTTCTGTCAGCGGTCTCGAGTGTAGTGGTGATGCGCTGGTTCCTCGGCTCGGAGTCGCTGTTCCGGATTCCGGTCGTCGAAATGCGGCGGCCCTCGGAGCTGATTGCCTACTCGATCCTGGGCCTGGTGGGCGGCCTGGCCTCCGTGGCTTTCTCCATGGGCGTGGGGGTGCTGCGGCCGCGTTTCCGCCAGATGGCGCCCTGGACCCAGTATTTTCAGCCTGCCGTGGCGGGGTTGCTGATCGGCTGCATTGCCGCGCTGGGAGCGCCGCAGGTGATGGGCGCGGGCTACGAGTTCATGGATCAGGCGATGCACGGGCAGTTCACCTGGCAATTTCTGGCCATCCTGGCGCTGTTCAAGATTGTGGCCACCCTGCTGTCGTTTGTGAGCGGAACGCCGGGCGGCATGTTTGCGCCCACGCTGTTTATCGGCGCCATGCTGGGCGCTTCGGTGGGCGGCGCCGAGCACGCGCTGCTCCCCCATATGAGCGGATCGCCGGGCACCTATGCCCTGGTGGGCATGGGCGTGCTCTTTGCCGGCTTCCTGCGCGCCCCCATGACCTCCGTCTTCATGGTGCTGGAGGTCAGCGGCAATTATTCCATCATTCTTCCCGTGATCGTGGCCAACACCCTGGCCTACGTGATTTCGCGAACCCTGCAGCCAACGGCGATCTTTGACACCCTGACCCGGCAGGATGGGCTAGAGTTGCCGTCAATGGAAGAACTGCGGGAAGAGAACATTCTGCACGTGGAAGACGCCATGCGCCCGCCCAAGGGGCCGCTGCTGGAAGGGAGCGACCCGGTAGAGAAGGCAGCGCGGCTGATTGCGCAGGGTCCGCACGGCATTCTTCTGGTGCGCGTAGAGCCTGCTGGATGGTACAGCCTGACCCGCGAGGCGATTGAGGCGCTGACCGCCGAAGGCAAGGGCGCGGAGCCGCTGGAGTCGGCACTCACCGATGAGCCCATTCCTCCGCTTTATCCCGATCAGCCGCTGGACATGGTGCTGCGCTACGTGGACCGCTGGCCCCTGGTGCCAGTAGTGCACCGCGCCAACCAGATGAAGCTGGTGGGCGTGCTGACCGCCCGCGAGGTGCTGGCGCGCTACCGCAACTTCGGCGAGGAGTGAGGCGTAGCGGTTGGCGGACTTTTTGCCCTTGTGCCGCCGCGATAAAATCTGTGAATGTGAAGATGGATTGCCATTTCGCCATCGCCGGCGCGCCCCTGCTCAAGCGCTTCCGCCGCGGGCGGCGCGACCGTGGGCGCTGAGACTTCTCGCTGCGTAATCAATCTCCGTGAACGCGAGGCCCCCGCGCCCGCCATCCTCCAGTTTCCTGCATGATCTCATCCGCCGCAGCACGCGGATAGAAAGGCCGTTCTCCGATGAATAGTTTTGAAAGCCAGGCTACGTTGACCGCCGGCAACCGCTCTTACACCATCTATCGTCTTCCTGCACTGGCCGCGCGCGGCTTCAACCTGGCGCGCCTGCCCTACAGCCTGAAAATTCTGTTGGAAAACCTGCTGCGCCGCGAGGATGGCGTCAACGTGACCGCCGGGGACATCGAGTTCCTGGCCAACTGGGACGCCAAGGCCGAGCCCAGCCGCGAGATTGCCTACATGCCGGCGCGGGTGCTGATGCAGGACTTCACGGGGGTGCCGGCGGTCGTCGATCTCGGCGCCATGCGCGACGCCATCAAGAAGCTGGGCGGCAATCCGGAGCGCGTCAATCCGCTGGTCCCGGCCGAGCTGGTCATCGACCACTCTGTGCAAGTGGATGCCTATGGAACCCCGTTCGCCTACGACACCAATGCGCTGATCGAGTTTCAGCGCAACCGTGAGCGCTACGCCTTCCTGAAGTGGGGCCAGACGGCTTTTCGGAACTTCTCGGCGGTGCCGCCGGGCATGGGCATCTGCCACCAGGTGAATCTCGAATACCTGGCTCGTGTGGTCTTCACCAAAGAGTCAAACAGCGGAGCTGTGGCTTATCCCGATACGCTGGTCGGCACCGACTCCCACACCACGATGATTAACGGCCTGGGCGTGCTGGGCTGGGGCGTGGGCGGCATCGAGGCCGAGGCCGCCATGCTGGGCCAGCCCGTGTCGATGCTCATTCCGCAGGTGGTGGGCTACAGGCTCACCGGCAAACTGCGCGAGGGCGCAACAGCCACCGACCTGGTGCTGACCGTGACCCAGGCGCTGCGCAAGCTGGGCGTTGTCGGCAAATTCGTCGAGTTCTACGGGGACGGCTTAACGCAATTGCCGCTGGCCGACCGGGCCACCATCGCCAACATGGCGCCGGAGTATGGCGCCACCTGCGGCATCTTCCCGGTGGACAGCGAGACGCTCCGCTACCTGCGGCTCACGGGCCGCAGCGAGGAGCAGATCGCGCTGGTGGAGGCCTACTACAAGGAGCAGGGACTGTTCCACACGGCGGGCACGCCGGAGGCCGAGTACACCCAGACGCTGGAACTCGACCTGGGCACCGTGGAGCCGAGCGTGGCCGGACCGAAACGCCCGCAGGAT
The DNA here is from genome assembly GCA_021846985.1 of Acidobacteriota bacterium. GTDB lineage: Bacteria > Acidobacteriota > Terriglobia > Terriglobales > Acidobacteriaceae > Telmatobacter. The sequence continues at coordinate 21,355 of JAJZVX010000030.1, forward strand.
CGCGTGCTCCTCAAGAATGTGGCCTCGAGCTTTGCCGGGCAACTGCCCAACCTGCTGGCGCCGACCGCCAAGCCGCTGGGCACGCGCACGGCCGCGCCATGGGAGCGCCAGAAAATTACCGACGCGGCGGTGGCGCAAACCTCGCCGCAGCAGGCCACGGCCTCGGTGAAGGAGCGCTTCAACGTCGATCCGGACAAGTATCTCGACCACGGCTCGGTGGTGATTGCGGCCATCACCAGCTGCACTAATACGTCGAATCCCTCGGTGATGATGGCGGCGGGCATCCTGGCGAAGAAGGCGGTGGAGAAGGGACTCGCGGTGCCGCCGTGGGTAAAGACCTCGCTGGCGCCGGGTTCGCGCGTTGTAAGCGGCTACTATGCGAAGGCCGGTCTGTTGCCATATCTCGAAAAACTGCGCTTCAACGTCGTGGGTTATGGCTGCACCACCTGCATCGGCAACTCCGGGCCGCTGCCCGCCGACGTCTCAAAGAGCATCGAAGAGCACGGGCTTGTCGCGGTCAGCGTGCTCTCGGGCAATCGCAACTTCGAGGGCCGCGTAAATGTGGACGTGCGCGCCAACTACCTGATGAGTCCGCCGCTGGTGGTGGCGTTTGCGCTGGCCGGGCGCATCGGACACAACTTCGACCAAGACCCGCTGGGCACGGACCCGGAAGGCAACCCGGTGTACCTGCGCGACATCTGGCCCACGCAGGCCGAGGTGGCCCAGGCCATCGAGAAAGGCGTGAGCAGCGAGGGCTTTCGCAAGGAGTACGCGACTGTTACGCAAGGCGACGCCAACTGGCAGGGGCTCAGCTTCCCCACCGGCGACGTGTACCAGTGGGAGCCGGAATCGACCTACATCCGGCAAGCGCCCTACTTCGACGGCATGACCATGACGCCGCCGCAGGTCGAGGACATCCGGGGGGCGCGGGTGCTGGCGGTGCTGGGCGACTCTGTGACCACCGACCACATTTCGCCGGCGGGCAACATCAAGAAGGACGGACCGGCGGGGGCTTATCTATCGGCCCACGGCGTGAAGCCGTCGGACTTTAATAGCTACGGCTCGCGGCGCGGCAATCATGAAGTGATGGTCCGGGGCACCTTTGCCAACGTGCGGCTGCGCAACAAGCTGGCGCCGGGCACCGAGGGCGGCGTCACGCGCCTGCTGCCCGAGGGCGAGACCATGTCCATCTTCGATGCCAGCGTGAAGTATGCCGAGCGCAGCGTGCCGCTCATCATCCTGGCGGGCAAGGAGTACGGCTCGGGCTCGTCGCGCGACTGGGCGGCCAAGGGACCAAAGCTGCTGGGCGTGCGCGCGGTAATCGCCGAAAGCTTCGAGCGCATTCACCGGTCGAACCTGGTGGGGATGGGGATTCTGCCGCTGCAATTCGAGGCGGGCAAGACCGTCGAGGCGCTGGGCCTGACGGGTGAAGAAACCTACGAGATTGCGGGTTTCGTTGATCGGCTGAATGCGAAGTTCGAGAACGGTCGCTCCGTAACCGTGGTGGCCACCGGCGCGGACGGCAAGAAGAAGACCTTCGCGGCGCGCATCCGCATCGACACGCCGCAGGAGATCGAATACTACAGGCACGGCGGCATTCTGCAGTACGTGCTGCGGCAGTTGGCGGCAAAGTAGCTTTCAATCGACCGCGGCGTCCCTGCGCCTCACCCTCGCTGTCCCTCATCGCGGATCGCTCCAGCGAGGGTGAGGCGCCATGACTCCATCCGGCCCCGCCTTACGGCATTTTCGGAGATACTGTGGACTGTCGAGAACCGCGAAGGTGGATTTTTCTTGAGGAAAAATCCATTCGACAGATGCGCAGCCGGTCTACACCATTTCCGGAAATGCTTTAGCCCTTCACCTTGAACACCCGCCCCGGATTCTCGCCCACAACGACGCCATCGCCCTGTCCGCCCAGGTCCAGCATCAACTCCCGCAGCGCTCCGTCGTGCAGCACGTTGTCGCGGATCACGCAACTCTCCAGGCCCTGGTAGACAATTCCGTATGACGGGCTATACGTCCCCGTGCCGCCATCGTCGCGGCCCGCCTGAATGTTGTTTCCCACGCAGGTCACGCCCCGCGCTCCTTCCAGCAGCACCTGGACCGAGTCATGGCTTTCGGCGTTGGCCAGCTTTCCACTGCGCTTGATGAAGTTCCCTGTAATCGTCACCTGTTCGCAGCCGCGGCGGCCTTTGCGCAGCGCAAGGCCGCACGTTCCCGCGCGATCGAAGAAATTGCCGGTGATCTGGTAGCCGTCGCCGCCCACCACCACCATGTTTTCCTCGCCGTTCCACTCGATGCGGTTGGCGGTGAAGGTGATGGAAGCATTCTCGCGACGCGCCGCATAGCCCGCGCGCCCGTTGCCTGAAAACCAGTTGTCGATGATGAACCCATCCCAGCCGCGCACAGCCATTCCGTCGCCCTTGTTGAAGGCCAGCATCGAATGGCGCACGCTGAAGCACCAGACACAGTCCAGGTGCGCTCCATCGCCCGTGAAGTGCGCCACCTGGCAGCGCTCGATGCGGAAGCCATCTTCGTGCTTGCCCCATACGGTGCGATTCAATGCGATGCCATGGATGCCGGTGCCCAGATTCTGCCCATCGAGCGACAGACCGTCAATGGTGGCTCCGCGCGCATCGGTCAGGTTCAGCAGGCAGCCCGATTCGGCGCCGGCCAGCCGCAGGACCGATCCTCCGGGGCCGCTGTAATTCCAGGCCGGCACGCCGGCGAGCGCCACGCCGGCGGGCACACGCAACTCGTGTGTGAGGTAGGTTCCGGGCGGTACAAAGACGCCTCCGCTCGTTCCCGCCGCGGCATCCAGCGCGTGCTGCAGCGCCGCGGTATCGTTGGTTTTGCCGTCGCCCGCGGCGCCGGCTTTGCGGACGTCCATAAACTCCTGCCCGGCGCGCGCCGCCGGCTCGGCCATCAGCCCGGAGCCCAGCAGCAGCCCGGTTCCCCCCACCACTGCATTCCGTCCCAGTTCCCTTCGGCTCAAGAACATCTTCCGTTTCTCCCTTGCTTCCGTTTTGCGGCGCGCATCGAAGCTGCCGCCCCCAAAGCCACTTCAAATGGTAACGGAGAACGGAGACGGTTGGAGAGCCAGCCAGATAAAGGCGCGCCGCGTGCGCCGGGCGCGGGACCATGGCGCATGCAGCGGCTACAATGAACGCCACGGCGCGAACCTTCTGTTTGAACCTGCTGCAACGGCTTCGCGCGCCGATGGAGTGAACCATGCGCATCATGACCAAAGCCCTCTTCGCGCTAAGAATGGCGCCTGTCTCCCTGCTCGTGTTTCTTGCCGCCTTTCCCCTGGCCGGCGCTCCCGCGTCGCAGCCGATTCTCGCTCCCACGCCCCCGATGGGCTGGGCAAGCTGGAATCACTATTTCTGCGACTACACGGACCAGACCATCCGCGACCAGGCCGATGCGCTGGTTTCGACGGGCATGCGCGACCTGGGCTACAAATACGTCATCATTCAGGAGTGCCTGACCACCGGGCGCAATGCCGGCGGCTCACTGATTCTGGATGCGAAACGCTTTCCCCATGGCATGAAGGATCTGGTCGATTACATTCACGCGCGCGGATTGAAGGCCGGAATCTACACCGACATCGGGCCCAACACCTGCGCGGGCAAGCCCTACCAGGGCAGCTACCGGCACGAGGACCAGGACGCGCGCACCTTCGCCGAGTGGGGCTTCGACTTTGTGGAGATGGACTACTGCAACCGGCCCAAAGGCGAGACCGGCCGCGCGATCTACGAGCGTATGGCCGAGGCGATCCGCAAGACGGGCCGCCCCATGCTGCTTTACATCTGCTCGTGGGGCAACGAGAGTCCGTGGACCTGGGCCCAGGGCAAGGCGCAACTCTGGCGCACGGAAGGCGACATCAGCGGCGAAAAGAACCACGTGGACTGGGAGGACGTGGTAACGAACTTCGAGTCGAATGCCCGGCACGCAGTTTTCAACGCCCCGGACAGTTGGAACGATCCCGACATGATGGAGGTAGGCAACCCGGGACTGACGCCGGCGGAGGCGCAGACGCATGTTTCCATGTGGGCCATCTCGGCGGCTCCGCTTTGGGCCGGAACCGACCTGACCCGCATGGACGCCGCCATCCGCGCGCTTTACACCAATGCCGAGGTCATTGCCGTTGACCAGGATCCGCTGGGCGCGGGGCCGGTGAGGGTGCGCGATTACGGAGCCGGTATCGAGGTGTGGGCCAAGCCTCTGGCCGCAAGCGGAAGCGGCGCGCAGGCCGTGATGCTGGTGAACCTGGGCGCGGCGACGGCTGAGGCCAGAGTCGAGTGGACCGATCTGTCCCTGGGCGGCTTTGTCGCTGTCCGCGATCTGTGGACTCACAAAGATCTGGGCGCATTCCGCGACGGCTATGCCCTGCGGCTTCCCTCGCACGCATCGGCACTGCTGAAGGTAACCGGCGCATTCGACTGGAGCCGCGGGGCCACATATGAAGCCGAGTGGCCGGGAAACACTCGAACCGGCGCTGCGGCGCTGCGGCCCTGCCCCGAGTGCAGCCAGGGCTACGCGGTGTCATTGCGCGGGGCAGGGAACGCCGAGGTCGCCAGCTCGCTCACCTTCCGGCACATCGTCGTACCGGAGACCGGCAAATACATGGCGCATCTGGTCTACGTTTACAGCGGCGAAGGCCGCCACGCGGTGCAGGTGCGCGTAAACCGCGGCGCGGCCCTCGCGATCAAACTGCCCGGCGCGATCTACGCGACCGCGCAGATCCCGGTGGAACTCGAAAAGGGAGAAAACTCCATCTCCCTGAGTGTTGCGGGCGCAGAAACTGTAACCATCGACCGGCTCCGTTTGACGCGCTAATCGGCAAAGCAAATCCGGCCGCCCGCGCGCCGGAACTACGGATTCGAGATTCTCGACGGATTGGGCGAGGGGTGAATCTCGAAGGTCTTCGTCTTGCGCGGCGCGGGCCGTTTGGACGCGCGGCTGCGGGCGCTGTAGAAGCGGACGCCCTCCATGTCGCGCTCGCCCATCATGTGCAGGCGCAGGAAGTTGGTGGACCCTGATTTGGTGCGGGTGCCGGCCACGATGGCGATGACCTCGCCCGAACGCACGTAGTCGAATTTTTCGAGCAGATTCTCCGCGCAGTCAACCAGCGCCTCGGTGGTATTGAGCTTGGGGCAGCGGATGGGCGTGGTGCCCCAAAGCAGATTGAGGCGGTTCACGGTGACCTCCACCGGCGAAAGAGCAAAAATGGGCGCGGTGGGGTGATACTTGGAAAGCTGGCGCGCGGTCTGCCCCGATTCGGTGAAGAGCGCAATGCCGCGCAGATCCAGATCGTCGGCGGCGTGCGCGGTGGCTTCGCAGATGGTTTCGGCAATGGACAGGCGGGTGTGTTGGGCCTGCGGCGCGAAGAGGTTGTCTTCCCGGATGTGGCGCTCGGCGTCGGCAACAATACGGGCCATCATGGCCACGGCCTCCACCGGGTATTTGCCCACGGCCGACTCGCCGGAGAGCATCACGGCGTCGGTGCCATCGTAGACGGCGTTGGCTACGTCGGAGACCTCTGCGCGGGTGGGGCGCGGGTTGTCGATCATCGACTCCAGCATCTGCGTGGCGGTGATGACGGGCTTGCGGAATTGGGCGGCGCGATGGATGATGTGCTTCTGAATGGCGGGCACCTGCTCGGGCGGCATCTCCACGCCGAGATCGCCGCGAGCCACCATAATGGCGTCGGCAGCCTCCAGAATGGCCTCGATCTGCTCGATGGCCTGGGGCTTTTCGAGCTTGGCGACGATCCATGTTTCGCCGCCCAGCGCAGTCACGCGATTGCGCACCAGGCGCACATCCTCGGCCGTGCGGACAAAGGAGACGGCGATAGCGTCCACGCCGTTCTTCAGGGCAAACTCCAGATCGGCGGCGTCCTTTTCGGTGAGCGAAGGAACGCGAACGGGAATCCCGGGCAGGTTGATGCCCTTGTGTTCGCCGAGCAGGCCGCCGTTCACCACGTCGCAAACCACGTCGTCGCCCGTGACCTCTTGGACGCGGAGTTCGATCAATCCGTCGGAGAGCAGGATGCGCGAGCCCTGCTCCACGTTTTCAGCGAGGGTCTTGAAGGTGGTGCCCACCAGCGAGGCGGTGCCAGGCACCTCGCGCGGCGTAATGGTGAGCCGTTGGCCGGCCTTCAGCAGCACGGGCTGGTGGTCCTTGAGTTTGGAGGTGCGGATCTTCGGTCCCTGCAGATCGGCGAGGATGCACAGCGGCTTGCGCTCGTCGCGGCTCACCTTGCGAATCATCGCGATGGAAACCAGTTTTTCCTCGGATGTACCGTGGGAGAAGTTGAGGCGGACCACATCGACGCCAGCGCGCACCAGGTCGCGCAGAACGGCCTCGTTATTCGAGGCCGGGCCCAGCGTGGCAACAATTTTGGCGCGGCGCTGGGCGGGTGCTGCAGAAAGATTCTGATCGAAGACCATCAAAAGAGGCTCCAGATAAGTCCGGTTCAAGGCAAATGTGTCAAATTGAGTGGCCAGGCTCCATGTAAAGACGAAGAACGGCCCAAAATGTCCCTTTATGTATTATGCCGGACGCCGTTGGCAATCGCGGCCCGGCGCCGTCTCCGGAGACTGCGGCGCAAGTTGGAAGGTCTCCAGCATCGTGTCACTCTGAAACCGCCGATCTCCCCCCGCTCTGCCACCTCGTCTGCCGCACGGCTCCGAATTTGCACGGCTTATCGAGGCGCGCTCAAACACTTTGCGCGCGATGCTCTTGCGGGGGTACCGCACAGACCGCTGTGCCCGCCGCCGCAAACCATCATTCTTCTTCGGAAAGCCGAAACCACCCGCGCGTCTGCACGAGATGCGCCAGGTCTATAGCTGGTGGCGGCGAAAGAGATCGTCCTTATCGCGCTGCGAACAGTTCGTGCACTCCAGGCAGCAGACCAGGAACACAGCGACGCCTATTGTGACCAGTACGGCCACCGCGTTCTCCGTCGTCGTAAGCCAATGTGCCAAACTGTGCATATCCAGGGGTATTTCATACCCCGCTACTCCATTAGACGCACAACTGAGGAGGCTGTTTAGCCGCCTCCACTCATCTCCGCGCTCACGGCGAGTTCATCTTAGCACTGGAAGGAGTAGCCCGTCTCAGGGCGGGATAGAGCAAGGATTTCTCTTGCCAAAAGGAGAATATAAGGCGAAAAATTATCTTTATGGTTCCCTACCCCAATCCTCCGGCTGCTGCCGACGATCCTCCCTGGCCGGAGGAACTCCGATTTGCCCCCGCCGAAGCGGCTCCCGTCATGCAGTCTGGCTCTTCCACCCCCTCCGCTTCCGGCTCCTGTCTCAACTGGCTCTTTGTCGACCTCAACTCCTACTTCGCTTCGGTGGAACAGCAGGTCCGCCCCGGCCTTCGCGGCCGGCCGGTGGCCGTGGTCCCCATGATGGCCGATACCACCGTCTGCATCGCCGCCAGCTACGAGGCCAAGGCCTTCGGCGTCAAAACCGGCACAGTGGTGGCTGAAGCAAGGCAGATGTGTCCTGGGCTGGTTCTTGTGGAGGCCCGCCACGAGATCTACGTCGAATTCCATCACCGTATTGTTGAAGCAGTGGAAAGCTGTATTCCCGTCTCGGCTGTTCTTTCCATCGACGAAATGGCCTGCCGCCTGATGGGTCGCGAACGCTCCCTGCTGACCGCCATGGAGCTGGGACGGCGCGTCAAGACTGCCATCCTCGAACGCGTCGGCCCGGTGATGCGCAGCTCCGTAGGCTTGGCCACCAACCGCTACCTTGCCAAGGTCGCCAGCGACATGGAAAAGCCCGATGGGCTGGTGGCTCTGCCTCTCGATATCCTTCCCGAGGCCCTGCGCCGCCTGACCCTTCGCGATCTGCCGGGCATCGGCGCCCGCACAGAAAAGCGTCTCAACGAAAAGGGCATTCACACCATGGACCAATTGCTCGCTCTCACCTGCGAGCAGGCCGGCGAACTCTGGGGCTCGGTCTGGGGAGAGCGCCTGTGGCATTGGCTTCGCGGCGAAGACTTCGAGATGGCTGAAGCCGGGCATCTGAAGTCCCTCAGTCACCAGCACGTCCTCGCTCCCGAGATGCGGACTTCTGAGCAGGCCTGGGCGGTGGCGCACAAGCTTCTGCACAAGGCGGCCATGCGCCTGCGCTCCCATGATCTGTGGGCCGGCGGCATCGGACTCGCCATCGGCTTTGCCGTACCCCGTTCCCAGAACGCGCCCATCAGCAGCTTCGGCGTGCCCTCCCGCGGCTGGAAGAGCGAGGTTCGTCTGAGCGAGTGCCAGGACAACCAGACCCTCATTGCCGCCTTGAGCCGTTTGTGGGCCTCACGCCCCACCGGGGCCGAGTACGCCCATCCCTACTTCATCGGCGTTCAGTTGAGCAATCTGGTTCCCGAACGCCTGCACACCCTCAATCTTTTCGAGAGTCTCGAAGACGAACAGAGCCGCGTCCGCCTGCTCGAAGTCATGGACAAGCTCAACAATAAATATGGTTTGAGCGCGCTAGCGCCCGCCACGATGCTTACGGCCTTCAAAGCAGCGCCTACGCGCATCGCCTTCCACAGTATTCCGGATCTGTTCTGAACAGCGGAGCGGACATGTGCAGCGTGCGGGTCCACCCCTTGCCGAATTTGCGCACTCTGCCGCCAAAGGACAAAGTCCGTTCTTGCCGGCGCACTGGATCACTGGGAGGCTGGAGGGTTTGAGGTGCTCGATGTACCGGGCTGCTCCGGGGCGTCCGTCAGGCGCGTGATGTGGATGCTGGCCTGGGACTCCGGTACGGTTCCGTCGTTCACCTGTACCTCGGTCGGCCTGCCCAGCGTGAGGATGCGCTGGACGGCCTTGCCCCGCGCCGGAATCACCGTCCGCTGGGTTACCGAGTTTCCCTCGGAGCGGACCGTGATGGGCACTTCGGCCGCGGCATAGCCATGGTTGGTCACGTTCACCGCCACCAGCCAGGAGCCCGGGGTCGGCGAACCCACGTAAGTGCTGTCAATGGTCAGGTCGGGTAGCCCCTTGTCGGCATCCACCCAGTCGGCGAAGAACCATCTCAGATCGCTACGCGGGCCGGCTTTTTCCAGCAGCCGCTCGAAAGAGCAGCGGCCGGTATCCTTGCCCAGATCCTGCGCCGGGTCGTAGGCCCGGAGCGCCGCGGAAAGAACTTCGTCGCCGACGATGCCCCGCAACATCCACAGGATATAGGCGGCCTTGTCGCGGTAGTAAACGGGCGAGATGGCAGAGCCCACCGGCTGCCCGGCGCTCTCTCCCGGACTCGATGGCTCGGCCATGGCCAGCGCCTGCCGCGAGGATTCCAGGGCCTCCAGCGCCTTCTGGCGGCCGTATTGCCTCTCAATCCACACCGTTCCCATGAAGTGAGCCACGCCCTCGCTGAGCCAGGCGCGCGGCGACTGCATCCAGGCATGGGTGAGCGCGTGGGCCATGATGCCGTCGAGTTGTCCGGGGCTGGCCGGATGGATGGGCATCACCAGCAATGCGCCGGTTTCAAAGGGGGCGTCTTCGTCCTCGGGCGGATCGAGCACGGTGAGCTGCGCCCGCGGCCGCTGGCCTAGCCAGCTCTGCAGAAATGGCGTCACCGCCGCGGCTGCCGCGGTCCAGTCGGGCACGGCTGCTTCATGATCCGGGCGGGTCCAGATGGTGGTGTTGGTGGCGGCGTGCGCCGTGCGCGCCGCCACAAAGAGGCTGGGCGCCTCAAAGCCCAGAATCGCGGTTCCCGTGTCGGCGGTGGCCACGCCGGGCACCTCCAGGCTGCCGTTGCCGGCGTCGGTGATGGAGAGCGGGACCGGGTGGCCATTCACCAGCGCGAGCGTGGGCGGATGGCCGTGTGGAAACTCAAAGGTGAGGCGCAGGCGAAAGCGGGCGCGCGCAATGCGCAGCTTCTGCTCGCCAATCTCGTCGAAAAGTCGGGCGCCGTCGCCCAGAATCGCGGGGACCGACGAAACCGGATACCAGACCACGTTGCCGAAGCCGCGCAGGCCCGTAAACTTCACGCCGATGCCATCCCAGTCCGAGTGCAGGGCCACGTCCGCGGGCGTTCCAATGGCGACCAGCCGCTGGGCCGAGGGCGCAATGGCTCCGGAGTACGAGACATCGAGCTGGATGCTCTGACCCGGAGCCAGCGGCGCGGGCAGTGGCACGGCGGCTTCGTGCAACTGGCCCGTGTGGTCGGCGTCGGAGTTGAGCGTGGCCACGGGAAAGCTCACGTCGTGTCCGGCAACGCGGATGCGCTCCCAGTTGAGCGAGGAGGAGATTTGCAGCGGGATGCGGCGGAGCGGTGCGGTGCCGTCATTGCGCGCCGTCACCAGCGCGCGGACGGCGATGCGCTGCGACGCGGATTGCAGCCGGACGTCCATGTCGTAACCGCTGAAGCTCACGCCCTCGCGTTCGTTGTTGCTCACCGAAGGAGCCGTGGCCATTTGCACGGCCGGCGGCGCCACCGCAGCAACGCCGCCGTTCACAGTCTGTCCGTCGGCATTGGTCGAGCGGGAAAAGATGACCTTGCCGCCGGGCGGAGGTTGTTGCGCCGCGCCGGAAACAGAGGCCATGGCGGCGGCAATGGCCAGGCTTTGCAGGATCGGCAATCTCATGAGCCCAGGCCTTTCTGCTTTCCTGGTTTAGACGCCGGGCCGTCCGCGGAGCGAGCGGCTGCCGCGCGGCGCTGGCGGTAGGCTTCGTAGAGCACCACGGCCCCGGCAGCCGAGACGTTGAGCGAGCTGACGCCGCCGGCCATGGGAATGCGCAGCAGATGGTCGCAGGTGCGGCGGACAAGATCGTGCAGTCCGGCGCCTTCACGGCCCAGAACCAGAACGCAGTTCCCCGTCAGGTCAAACTGGTCGTAGTCGGTGGCGCCGCGCTCGTCCAGACCGATAATCCACAAATTCTGCTGCTTCAGCTCTTCGAGTGCGCGGGCCAGGTTGACCACGCGGGCGATGCGGAGGTGTTCGGCCGCCCCCGCGCTCGCCTTTACCGCCGCCGGGCTCAGCGGGGCGGAGCGGCGCTCGGTCAGCATCACGCCGTCCACGCCCGCGCCGTCGGCCACGCGAAGAAGCGCGCCCAGGTTTTGCGGGTCTTCCACGCCGTCGAGAGCCAGCAGCAGGCGGGCAAAGGATGAGCCGGCCGGCGGCTCGAAGAGATCCTCGATGGCCAGAAACTCCTGGGCGCGGACCATGGCGACAATCCCCTGGTGCGCGGGAGTTTTGGCCAGCACGGTCAACTGCTCGCGCGGCTCCTGGCGCACGCGGACCCCGGCTTCGCGGCAGGCCTCCAAGAGGCGCTCCATGCGGCTGTCGTGCCGCTCGCGAGCCACCAGCACATGGTCGAAACGGCGGCGCCCGGCCTTGAGGGCCTCCTCCACCGCATGCACGCCATAGAGCAGTTCCATAAAGGATAGTGTAGATGGTTGGCGGCTATCGCGGTTCGGAGCGGGCAAGGCCTCATCCCGGTCCGCGGATGGTTTGACCCGGGCGCGCAGCCGGCCATAGACTTCCGGCAAACAAAGGAGGGAGGCGATTGCCGCGATGAAAGCCGATGGTTTGCCACCAAGTTTCTTTGCCATTTCGCGCCGGGATGCCATGAAATCCATGGCCGGCGCGGCCGCGCTCGGCGCTCTGAATCCGGCGCGGCGGGGAGAGGCGGAATCCACGCAGCACGGGGTCAGCCTGGGACCGGTGACCGCTTCGACAACGACAGCGGGGACATATGATCTGGTGGAATTCAACGTGCCGGTGGAAGGCGCGGGAACGGAGGGGCTGAATCCCTATCGCGCCGCGGAACTGGCGCTCGATGCGGAAATCACGCTGGCCTCGGGGCGGACGATGCGTGTTCCGGGATTCTTTTCGGAAGAGTACAAGGCCGTGGGCAACGGCAATGCCGAGGCCGTGCCGGGAACGAAGGGGTGGCGAATACGCTTTGCGGGACCGGAGGCCGGGGAGTGCCGCGGCAAGGCAGTATTACGCGTGCGGGGCCAGACGGCGGTCACGCGGGAGCTGCCAACGGTAACGCTGAAGAAATCGGCCCGCCACGGCATGCTGCGCGTGAGCCGGATGGCGCCGCGGTATCTCGAGTTCGACGACGGAACGGCGTACTTTCCGGTGGGGCAGGACGTTTGCTGGACGACCGACGTGACCAAGTCGATTCCGGGAGCGACGATTCATGACACGATTCGGCCGTGGGATGAAGCCTATGCGCGGTGGTTTGGGCGAATGGGCGAGAGCGGCGCGACGTGGGCACGGGTGTTTATGAAAGAGAGCTTCCTGATCGACGCGGGCGAGCCGTGGGCGTGGGAGCTGGAAAAGGCCTGGCGTCTGGACCAGGTGCTGGCGTTGGCGCGCAACAACAACATCCACATCTGCCTGTGCTTCAACCCGGAACGGAGCGACAGCGGAAGCTGCTACGGGGGATCAATGGACATCTTTCGCGCCTCAAACACGGCCTGGGGGAGGCTGTTGGCGCGCGAGAACCTGGGCTTCGACCACTTCTTCACCAACCCCCTCTGCAAGGAGATGTACCGCGACAAGATTCGCTACGTGGTGGCGCGGTGGGGCTACTCCACGAACATTTTCTCTTGGGAGTTCTGGAACGAGATCGAGGCGGTGGGACCGAAAGAGGGAACCTACGCATGGATGCGGGAGATGACGGCCTATCTGCGCGAAGTGGACCCTTGGCATCACCTCATCAAGTCCAGTGCGCACCATGCCTGGTCGCCCGAGTACTGGGGCGTGGATAACGGTGACCTGAACGACGTCCACCCCTACTTTGGCTGGGCGGGTGACCAGGGCACGCAGAACCTGGGGGCGTTTCTGCCGGAGTTTTCCTCGGGCGTTTATGCCACGGGGCGTCCCTTCATTGTGGGCGAAACAGGCATCGCCCGCGAGGTGATGACCCGCTACGGCCGCGCTGGCGAACTGGCCGACAAGGACACCACCTGCTTCCACGTCCATGAGGCGCTGTGGGGCGGTCTCTTTGCCGGCGGCGTGGGCTCGGGGATGGTCTGGTGGTGGGATGAGCATGTGGACCTGCACAACGGCTACTTCCGCTTCAGGGCCATTGCGAATTTTGTGGCGGATATCGAGTTCAATCGCGAGGCTTTTGTACGCGGCGAAACGGTGGCGGCTTCCACCGACGCGCTGCGGCTGTTTGAACTGACGGGCAAGCATACGCGGCTGCTGTGGCTGCGGCAGCGGGACGTGAGCTGGTTCAACCTTGCAGTCGAAAAAAAGGCGATCGAGCCGGTCAAGTCGTCGAGCCTCACGCTCACGGCGATGGCGCCGGGGAGCTATCGCGTCGAGTACTGGAGCCCGGAAGACGGCAAGCTGCTGAAGAGTGCCTGAATCACGGTCATGGGAACGACTCTCGAGGTTCCACTGCCGGAGATTGCGCGCGAACTGGCGCTCAAGGTCCGTCCGGCAGGGATGGAGGCCAGAGGCTGAGGAGGCCCAGAAGAAGATGCGCCGGTCGCAGGCGAAAAGCTTTCAGGCGACGCGCGAGCCAGACCAGACACGGCTGCGGTGGGTAGAGGAGTGCGACGGTTAGAAGGAGCCGGTCTGCTCCGTCTGCCATTAAAATAGGATGGGGAAAAGTTGAAATTGCCGAGTCTTGTGCTGCAACTTTGCCGTCCAACAAGGTGAGATGAGTTTAGCTGCGTCTATTCGCCCTCTTTTCGCCCACTCTTCCGCCACCATCGCCGATGAGCAGGTGCGGCAGGAGAGCCTTGCTGTTGCGGCCGGACTCAAGCGTCAGGACGCGGGACTGCTCGACGAGCTGATTGTGCGCTATCAACACCGGTTGATGCGCTATCTGCTCTATCTGACGGGCGACCGCGAGTTGACTGAGGATCTCTTCCAGGAGGTCTGGATGCGAGTGCTGGTGCGGGGAGCGCAGTTCAACGGGCAGGCGCGCTTCGACACCTGGCTCTTCACCATCGCGCGCAACCTGGTGATCGACCAGCGGCGCAAGCGGACGCTGGCCAGCCTCGACCAACTGTTTGAGGTGAGTGAGGACGACCGGCCCATGGCTTTCGAGATTGCGGACGACGAACCAACGCCGTTTGACCGGTTCTCGAATCTGGAAGACCGGGAGCGGATTGCCATAGCGCTGATGGAGCTGGATACGATCTACCGCGAAGTGCTGGTCCTCCGGTTCCACGAGGAGCTCTCGCTCGAAGAGATCGCCGCCGTGACGCGGGCGCCGCTCTCGACGGTCAAATCGAGGCTTTATCGAGGCTTGGCGGCTATTAAGCCCAAGCTGACGCGCAGCCGCGGATGGTGGCAGGAGATGAAGGGATGAAAGCGGGCGGTGAGAGCGGACGCGAGGTGATCTCAGCTCTTGCCGGGCATCGGGCCGATCGCGAGTGCGCGGTGGGATATCGCACGCGCCGGGTTGTGCTGGCATCGATGGGAGTACTACGGGATCAGAAAGCCGGGCGAAAACGGGTCCGCGCCGTCGCCTTGGCTGCGGCCATCTTATTTATTCTATTGCTTGGTCCCTTCCTCTCATGGGCGGCTGAGTACCTGGGTGCTGCCGACCGTCTAGCCGGCCAGGTTGCCATTCTGGGCGGCTTCTTTGCCTGTGCGATCCTGGCCGCCGTATTGGTTGCCGGCTGGATGCGCAACCGTTCTTAGGCGGGAGACACTTTTCCAAAGCAGAAATTTGTTTCTTCGGAGCCGCAACTTGCAAAAGGCGCTTTGCGTCCACACAATAGCGAGGTTAAGCCACGCTTAATCTATCGAGAGACCCTCGATAAGGGACAGCCTATGCGAGATCCGGAAACCATTACCGTAAATGAGGACGGCAGCCTGATTCCCCTGTGGTCAATTCTGGTGGCCGTGGCGTCGTTTGTCCTGGTGGAGTACTACTTCTGGGTGGTGTTGCCGGCGGCGCGGACGCATACGCCTCCACCTCTGGGCTTCCGCATCTACTTCAATGTCACGTGGGGGCTGCTCATTGGAATCTACTTTCTCATGGTGGGCTTTATCAGCAAGGATGCTCCCCGCCGCGCCATGAGCGCCCGTTTCTGGATCGTGCTCTGTTTTGTCATGCCGGGCGGGATCGGCGCGGTTCTCTACTTCCTGCTGCGCCAGCCGGTTATCTCCCGCTGCCCGGCCTGCTCGACCCATGTGCAGAGCAACTTCCATTTCTGCCCGCAGTGCAACTACCAGCTCACGGCCTGCTGCGGCAACTGCTTCCGCACAGTGCGGGCGACGGACGAATACTGTACCCAGTGCGGCCACGAACTAGCGCGCGATCAAATGCCTACGCGGCTGCGGGCGATCTGACGGGTCATGGCGGAGGCCCGCCTGCGGCCAGGCATGCAATGAGGGCTTTTCTGAGAGAAGCCCGGAGGCGTCGCAAAGGCCAGCAGGACAAGAAGGAGTGTGCGCTCCTGAGAAACGGTTTCTCTGCCATGAGGAGGCGTTCCTCATCGGGCAGCAATTGACCCGGATTCCCGCCGTCCCTACAATCGAGCTTCCGGTTTGTATGACCCTGTCCGCGCTGATCATCGACGATGAAGCACTGGCCCGCGAAGAGCTCCGGTTTTTGCTCGACGAAGTGGGCGGGGTGGAGGTGGCCGCGCAGGGATCGAACGGCATCGAGGCTCTGGAACTGATTGAACGGCACCGTCCCCATCTGGTCTTTCTCGATGTACAAATGCCGGGGCTCGATGGTTTTGCGGTCATCCAGCGCCTGCTTGACCGCAACAAGGCCCGCGCCAGCGCCGGCCTTGCAGCGGAGCCGCTGCCGCAAATCGTCTTCGCGACTGCCTATGATCAGTACGCCGTGCGCGCCTTCGACGTGAATGCCGTGGACTACCTGCTGAAGCCCTTTGACCGCGGGCGCGTGGCTCAGGCCGTGGAGCGCGCGCGCAGCCGCGCGGAGGCAACGGTCGAGGCGCAGGACGCCGTGCCGCGCGAGTCGCAGATCGAAGCGCTTCTGCGGCTGCTCGGCCGCCCGCAGGGCGCCGTTCAACCAGCCAGGCTGGTGGTCGAGGCGCAGAATCGCCTGCTGCTCGTGAACCAGAAAGAGATTTGTTATGCGGCCATCGATGAAGGCGTGATTCGCGTGGTAACCCAGGGGATGGAGGGATACTCGCGCTGCCGCACCCTCGAAGAGCTGCTCGATCAGCTCGATCCGGCTCTCTTCTGGCGCGTGCATCGCGGATTTGTGGTCAACATCAACCACATCCGCGAGGTGATCCCCTGGTTCAAGTCGAGTTATCAGCTTCGCATGGACGACAAGCGCCAGACCGAGATTCCCGTCAGCCGCGCTCAGACCCGGCGGCTTAAGGAGATGTTCAACCTCTAGCCGCCCCGTCCCTCCCCCGCGGGCGCTCGCGCATTCCCCCATTCCACCCGCAAACCCCTCGCATGCTCGCCCCTCCCTGGCCCGTTCCATACCCTCGACCTGCCGCAGGTTCTGTCACTGTTCCGTTGCTCCACTGTCCGATTCGTGCCTAAAATGGTCTCCGAGCAAGTTCGGGTAGGTTCGTTCACCCAGCAGCGCTGCCGTTTCCCCCAGCACGTTCGGATAACGGAACCCCGGGCCAGGTAAAACAGGCATCGCTCGGAAAGGTGAATGAAAGATGAAACGAATGGCTGCTTTTCTCGCCGCTACGCTCTGCGGCATTCTGCTTTCCTCCGCTCCTCTGCTCGCCAGGAGCAACGATCCCGCAACTTACTGGTATCAGCCGCATTACATGGCCCATGTGCAGGACGCTGGCAATCTTCTGCAGTTCATGGCTCCCCACTTTACCAGCCTTTTCTCCATCCCGTTGAGAACCAGCAGCCTCTCCATCACCCTCGACAAATACGATGCCAACAGCCTGGGGATCAACTTTTACTTCGATGTATCCGGCGTTACGGAAAAAGACGGGCCGGGCCTGCTCTCCCTCAGCACCGTCCAGGTTCCTTACCGGAAGCAGGAGCTTCTCTCCGTCATTTATGCTGACATTTCCTCCTTCCAGATCATGAACTTCGGGGATGCGTCGTCATGGTGCGCCGCCATGCTCAATCGCCAATCCGGCACCACTCTGCTCTGCGTCCCCACCAGGGAAAACGCGCAGCAGCTCATTGACGCTCTTGCCACCCTTATGGTGGCAAACGGCAATCTCCCCGGCCTCGGCCCGGGCATGACGATCGCCCCCGTCTTGGAGAAAGAGTTGCGCAAGCATCCTGACCGCCCCCAGTGCGAGGTCTCCGGCGTCTCTCTCGAAGGGCCGGCTGCTGCCGCCGGCATTGAGGCCGGCGACATCGTGCAAACCATCAATGGAGCCGTCTGTACCCAGGACGCCCTGAATGGAGCGGTTGCCGCCGCCGGCAACAAGCCCGGCGGAGATACGCTTCATCTCGCGGTTCTGCGCAAAAAAAGTCCCCTCCTGATCGACGTGACCTACCGCCCCGTCCCCGTTGATGCGGCCGCGCTGCGCCAGCAGTTGAACGGCCCTCCCCGGCAACATGAGCCGCCGCCGGGCGTGCTGCCCACCTCCTCCGCCGCGGCGCCTGCCTTCCACCTCGGCATCAGCGCCCGTACCGTTACGGACTCTGACTTGGCTTCCACCGGGCTCTCCAAGCCGCAGGGCGTCATCGTCACCCATGTCGAGAAAGGAAGCCTCGCCGATCAGATGCAGTTACAGATGGGCGACGTCATCCAGCAGGTGAATGGTGCTGAGGTCGCCGACGCCAGTACGATTGCGCAGTTGATCCGCAGCGGCGCCGCCAGAACTGTCCGCGTCTGGCGCAATGGCAAGACTCTCGATCTCACCATCCCGGAGAGCATGTAGAGGAGTTTTCGATTCATCGGACCTGCCGCCCCTGAGACCCGGAGCTTCCAGCGTTGCCTCTCCCTCGTTCTCACGGAGAAATGCCGCGCGCGAAATCGCAGCAGAGGGCGGCTGCGGCCGGGGGCGCAACACGGTCGAAACCGGCCGCGCCATCCTTGTGTGTCCTGTTGATCCCGGCCAGAGCCAGCCCGGGCGGCTTCGGCAGCCACCCTTCAGTGTCCAGCTTTTGCTCCTGCCTTCACATGCCCGCGGTCCCACTCGCCCCGCTCGCGCAGCGTGGTCACGGCTGCCTGCGCCATCTCCTGCGCGCGTAGATAATCCGGCTTCACCGCCCGGTTCAGCGGCATCGTGCCGTGTTCCAGGATGATCCAGTGCCGCGGCCGCATATAGGAGGGCAGCGCCCGCGCGTGGCGGTCCAGCTCGGCATCTTCCAGCTCCACCGCCGGCTTCTTCTCCACCACCGCAACCACCGCTTCGTGCGCCACGGCATGCGCCACGCCCACCACCACGCAGCTTGCCACCTTCGCTTCCATCCCGCAAACGTGCCGCTCCACATCGCCCGGAAAAATCTGGTATCCCAGCGACTTGATGACCCACTTGGCGCGCCCCGTCAAATGCAGTCCCGCCGCATCTTTGTATCCCAGATCGCCCGTGTACAGATAGCCGTCGCGCGAGATCGTCTGCGCGGTCGCCTTTGCATCGCCCACATAGCCCAGAAACGTTTGCGGCCCGCGAAAACACACATGCCCGGTGCCGCCGTCCGGCAGCTCTGCGCCCGCTTTGCCGTCCTCGCCCATGGGCGCGCGCACCGTGCAGGGATAGATCGGCATATCCACGCCCAGCCCATCGAGCAGAGCCTCGCGCTCGCCGGCGCCGGCCTGGATATAGGTGCAGAACCCCGCCGCTTCGGTCAGTCCCAGCCCCGTCCCAATCACCGGGGCCATTCTCCCCAGTTGTTCGACGAACGCGCGCGAAACCGCGTTGCCGCCCCACGCCGCAAACCGCATGGTGCGCAAATCGTAGCTGGCGTAGTCCTTCAGCATCCACTCCAGGTTGTACATGGCCGGAATCTGTCCCAGAATCTCCACGCGGTGCGGCGCAATCGCCCGCATCGATCGCCCTGCGTCGAACGCTCCCAGCAGCACCGCCGCGCCGCCGCCGAAGAGGGTGCTCATCAGCGCCTCGGTCTGTCCCCCCACGTGCGAGGCCGGCAGGTTCACCAGCGTCCGCGGTCCGCGGTCGCCGCCAAAGAACGCGCCGCACAGGCACATGTTCTGCACCGTGATATTGCGATGCGAGAGCAGCGCCGGCTTGGGCGAGCCCGTCGATCCGGTAGTGAAGATCGCCAGCGCTCCGCTGTTTTCCCCCGGCCCGGCGGCTCGCAGCATCGCTTCATCCACGTGCCCTGTGCCGCTCCACGCCGCGGCGGCAATCGCATCCAGCGAGCGCGTACCCGCAATCGGCTCCTCCGAGCCCGCAACCAGCGCGTGCTCCAGCCACGGACACTGCTCCCGCACCGCCCCCCACAATGGCCGCAGGTCGAGCGCTCCCTGCACTCCCAGCCCCACGAATCCGCGCGGCCGCAGAATCTCCAGCGCCCGCAGCGCCTCCGCCGCCGTCAGCCGCAAATCCAGCGGAGCCACGATCACGCCTATCCTGAAGCAGCTATACTCCAGCAGCACGTGCTCCACCGTCATGGGCAACAGCGTCACCACGTAGTCGCCCCTGTTGAATCCCAGCCGCAGCAGTTCGACTGCCAGCGCCGCGGTCCGCCGCTCAAACTCGCTCCAGGTCACCACGCGTCCGTCGTCGGCGCTTACCAGTGCTTCGCCGTGGGGCCGTTCTCTGGCCCATTTCTCGACCACTCCGTGCAGCAGATGCCGGTCATGGAAGGTTTCTTCGTAGTCGGAGAGAGTGTATGGGGGAATTTCCATAGTGCTTGGGGGGTTGCGTCCTGAACAAGTCGAACATCCGCCGCCCTCGCCGTCAAGCGCGCAAAAAAATGGGCCGCTCCCTTCCTGCGGTCAACAGCTCCGCACGTCCGAAACGGCCGCGTTTACACCTGGACTTACAGCTTCTCCAGTTTACCCCGTAAATCCGGTATGTAGTTGGCCTGTGCCTCCGGAGTCATCTGCCGCGCCAGGGCAATCGCCGCCTCCCACGCCTTGCGCGCCTCGTCCTTTTGCCCCATGGCCGCGGCAATGTCGCCCCGCGCCGTCTGGCTGGCCACCTCCTGCGGATCGATCGCCACCGCCTCCCGTGCCAGCGCCAGCGCCTCCGCCGGCTTCCCCTGCGCCATCAGCCGATAGGCTTTCTGCGCCCGGCTCAGCGCCGCTGCCTGGTTCACCTCGAACCTGCCCCGGTACACCATCACGCCGTAGTCGATCTCCGCCTCCGGCTTCAGCTTCTGGAAGCTCGCATACGCGTTCATCTTGTCCGTCGGCCACTCGCACCCGCTCAGGTCGCCCGCGCTGATGTACACATTGCCCTCAATCGTGGGCGGAATCACATCCGCCCCGCCCAGCCAGAAGGTGTCTGCCGTGGGCAGGTGCTTGCAGTGGATCCCGTACACGCCCGGGTCCAGCTCCGGATACGCGAAGTACGCAAACCAGCACGCATCGCTGGGGTGTGCATCCTGCCACGCCTTCACCTGGTAGAGTTGCTGCGCCCAGTCGGCATTGGCGTCGCTCAGCAGGTTGTGCACGTTCTTCGGTCCGCCCCACGCCTCGTTCGCATACGCAATGTAGTTGGGAAACACGCTCAGCGCGGAGAGGATATGCGCCCCCACCAACACGGCTCCGGCCCACATCCACCGCCGGTTCCCCGCCGCCAGCGCCACCAGGCCCCCCGCCGCCAGAATGAACATGAACGTATACACCGGCAGCATGTGCCGCGCCCCGATGTCCATCCCCGCCGTGATCGCCACCATCAGGTAGAAGCCCGATGGCAGCAGAATGTACGCCAGCTCCCGCGCCTTCCTCAGCTTGCCCGTCGCCATGGCAAACACCGCCATCGCCGTCAGCCCCAGCAGGCCCAGCGTCGTCTTGATCAGCAGAACCGCCGGAAAATACCACCACACCCCGTGCGCATACACCTTGCCGAAAATGAACGTCGGATAGAACACGGCCATCCGCTTCACGTCCACCAGACCGATCAGCCAGGACTCCGGCAGCAGATGCCAGTGCGCGAACCACAGTACCCCTGACGAGATGAACGGCCCCAGTGGCCGCGCGTAGTCTGCCAGGGTCGTGCTCATCTGCATCCCCGCCGGCCGCGCCGCGTAGCGCCATCCATAAAAGCACCACAGCACGGCCACGCCCGCCGCCATGATCGCCGCAAACGCCGCGCTCAGACGCAGCGCCACCTTGCCGCGCGTTCCCTTCTGCGCCGCCGCAATCTCCCACCCCATCAGCAGCATCAGCATCGGCGCCAGCAGCACGCCCGAGTGCTTGGTTGCCACCAGCAGCCCTGCCGCCACGCCCGCCGCCAGCAGCCGCGCCGCCGTCGGTTGTTTCACGTAGCGGTAGAAAGCGTACACGCTGGCCAGGAAAAACAGCGACACCCCAATATCCGTGGTCACCAGCGCCGAGTGCGCCAGCACGTTCGGGTCGAACGTCGCCAGCGCCATCGCCACCAGGCCCGCTTCGGTTCCAAACCACTCTCGCGCCGCAAAGAACACCATCACCGAAAACGCCAGCGCCAGCAACCCCGCCGCCAGACGCATCCGGAAGAGCAGCCGGTTGCTGCCGCCGTCGTTGTGCGCCAGCCAATCGCGGCCGCTCAGATAGGCTTCCATCTTGAAGTCCCGCCCCTCCAGCTTCGGCGTCCACAGAGGTTGCCCCAGCAGCGGAAGCGCGGCCAGAAGCTTGGCCAGCGGCGGATGTTCCGGATTCAGCCCGAAGTCGCCTGTCCT
Organism: Acidobacteriota bacterium; assembly: GCA_021846985.1. Taxonomy (GTDB): domain Bacteria; phylum Acidobacteriota; class Terriglobia; order Terriglobales; family Acidobacteriaceae; genus Telmatobacter. The sequence continues at coordinate 43,060 of JAJZVX010000030.1, forward strand.
CCACATCATGTAGCCCGCAAATGCGTGGTCGCCTTCGTCAAAGGTGGGCGACTCACGGTGCACCACATACGCCATCTGCGCGGCCTGCATCGCCAGCAGTGCCGCCACCGCCAGCCAAACCCATCTCCGTCTCAACGTCACGGCGCTCGATGCCCCCTTGCTTTTTCAGAATGTTACCCATTGTACGAACCTCGCCTCGATGCCGTTCGCCTCGCGCGCGCTCTCCCCGCTCCCATTGATCGTTATCGGACAATCCCGCATCCCTTCAGACACTAGGTGCCTCGCTCCGGCTGCTCTACACTGAACTGGCTCGCGATTCTCCGCACACTCCCCCGTGGGCCGGAGACGTTCCATCCTGTTGCTGCTGGCGGCCCTCCTGGCGCCTTCAGCCCTTGCCGCGCCGCCGCATGCGCCAAAGACGCATCGCCATGCCGCGCCTGCCATCGCCTCCCGCCACGCCCCACACAAGGCCTGCTCGCATAAAGTCCATGCCAAAGCCTCCGTGCGCCGGCGCACCGTCCGCCGGGCGCGTGTGGCTGCGCCTCTCCGCCACAAGCGTTCCCGCGCTGGCCTTCGCTCGGCTGCCGAAGAGCGGCGCCCCTTTGCGCCGCGTTCGCTGCGCAGAAACGCCTCGCTCAACCGGCTCGCCGCCATGCCGCCTCCGCTGCGCGGCACCTATGCTTCTCTCGTCCGTCAGAATGAAAGAACCCAGGATGACGGCCTCGAACGCATCCTTGATGATCACGATCTCTCGCACCGCATCGCCAGCCACATGCTCGTGCCCGTTCCCGTCTCCGCCGGCCTCGCCATCAACAAGAATCTGCCCGCCGAGCGCCGCTACTGCCGGCCCTGGACCGCCCGTTTTCTAGCCGACCTGGCCCGCGCCCACGCCGCCGCCTTTCACCGCCCCTTTGAGGTCACCTCGGCCGTGCGCACCGTCGCCTACCAGAAAAAGCTCATGAGGGTCAACGGCAACGCCACCTCGGCCGTGGGTGAAGTCGTCAGTCCGCATGTGACGGGCGCCGCCGTCGATATTGCCAAGGGCGACATGACCCGGCAGGAACTCGCATGGTTCCGGCGCCGCCTCCTTGCCCTTCAGGAAGCCGGGAAAATCGACGTTGAGGAAGAGTTCGAGCAGACCTGCTTCCACGTCACCGTCTATAAGAGTTACCTGATGCGCCCGCAGTCCGCTCCAGCTACCCGCTCCACGGACGAGACCGGGCCGGTGCCCCCTTCTGCTCAGCCGGGTTCCGATGATCCGCTTCAGCAAGCAGCCCGCGGCCGCTGATCTTCTCTCCGCCTTCGCACCGCGCTTAACGCAGAATTGTCTGTGTTCTTTCCCCGTTGAACGCTACAATCGCCAGCAGGGCCAAAACCATCCTTGCGAGGCAGATCGATGAGCGAAGTGGGTATTCCCGCTGCGGGCGATGCTCCGCAGAAACTCTCCGAGTGGCAGCGTGTCGTCAACACCTTCACTTCTCCCTCCAAAACCTTCGACGATATCCGGCTTGGCAACCGGAGCTGGTGGCTGCCCTGGGTCATCATCGCCCTCTGCAGTTACATCTTGTTTGCGGCCGTCGCCACCAAGATCGGCATGCCGACGGTTGCCGAAAACCAGATCCACCAGAACCCCAAAGCGGAAGAGCGCATGGCGCAACTCACGCCCGAGCAGCGTGCAGGCCAGATGAATATCTCCATTGCGTTCACCGAAGGAGCCTTCATCGCCAGCCCCCTCCTCACGTTGTTGACGACCGCCGTTACCTCGGCCGTTCTGCTCGGCACCATCAACTTTCTTTTCGGAGGCAGAGCGGTCTTTGGCGGGGTCTTTTCCGTCTCACTGTTTGCGAGCTTGCCCGGCGTGATCAAGGCGCTGCTCGGAGTGCTTGTCATCTACATGGGCGCTCCGCCCGAGCAGTTTAATATCAAAAATTTCGCGCCCACCAACCTGGCGGCGTTTGTCTATCCCAATGCCGCCGACGCCAATCAGGCACTCTATTCACTGTTCAGCTCGCTCGATTTCGTCACCATCTGGACCTTGATTTTGATGTCCATGGGCATCGCTGCCGTGGCCGGGGTCAAGCGGTCTTCCGGCTACCTCGCCGTCTTCGGCTGGTGGGCCATCCTCGTTCTTTTTGGCGTGGGCATCGCGGCCGTCTTTAGCTGAGAAACCGTCGAAATTCGCCGAGTTGGAAAGGCGGGCGTCCCCGATCCCGGCGGCAGCGCCGTGAGTTTCTCCACGAATCGACCCGCTTCCGTGTCCCGGCGCCGGGGAACCATCATGACTGCGTCCACGTGAATCCGTTCCCACAAATGCCTGCGTGGGGCTACGAGAGCCTGCTTCAAAAATAGGCTTTAAGAAGGCACGGCTTGAGCCGTGGGTGGCCCATGTGCCTCGCTTTTGATGGGCAACTGGGATAGCACGGCCCGCCCCGCCTTGCAGAAAATGACCCCCTGTCATGGGACAATGGCTTCGAGAATCGCCCTCGGGGGCGCAGAGACGCCGTCCGGCAAGCTGCGGCGAGAACAAATGCACCCCCTGTACCTTTGAACTCACCTACTTTGTGTGTTAAGCAGTAGGGACTCGGCCGCCGATCAGGAGCGCCAACTACCCCCTGCGCCAAGCGAGCAC
>JAJZVX010000044.1 GCA_021846985.1 Acidobacteriota bacterium
ATCGCACTCAACATGCTTAAACAAGAACAATCGCTCAAACGCGGAGTCAAGGGAAAACGCCTCAAGGCCGCTTGGAACCACGCCTACCTGTTGAAATTACTGGGGGTTTGATATGCGTCGGCCCTGGCCGCATGCTACCGCTTGATGCCGATGACAGGGCATGGCAGTATAATCCGTGCTTCGCGTATCATGAACATCCGGAGCAGTTCCTGATGCAGAGCGCCAGCGCACGATGATCCTCCTCGATCCAGATATGGCTCCAGACCCCGGGCAGCGTGCCCGCACAGCAGAGCCTCGGCACATGCGGCTCCCGGCCAAACCGGCTTTAAGCCGCTTCCTTGCCCAGGCCCAGGCGGCTGTGCGCCTGCGCGGGGAAGTTGCCGTGCTGCTGACCACCGACAAGGCTCTTCGCCGTCTCAACCGTCAGTTCCGCGGGATCGACAAGCCGACGGACGTGCTGTCGTTCCCCGCGGGCGGCGTGGGCGCCGAAGCGATGGCTGGCGAGTTGGCCATCAGCGTTCCCACTGCCCGCCGCCAGGGCGCCGCATGTGGCCACTCCCTGGCCACTGAGTTGAAGGTGCTGATGCTCCACGGCCTGCTGCACCTGGCCGGTTATGACCACGAGACCGACGCGGGCCAGATGGCTCGCCGCGAGCGGCTGCTTCGCGCGCGGCTTGGCCTGCCTCTGGGCCTTATCGAGCGTGCCGCAGTCACACCCCGGGTCACGCGGCGGGGCAATCGCCCATGACCGCAGTGGCCTCATTGTTCATCGTTCTTCTGGCTGCCGTGGAGACGCTGGCCTCCTACATCTGCCGCGTCTACGCCGACTTTGGTAAGATTCTGCCCCGCGACGAGCAGGACAATCTCGATACATGGGAGGAGCGCATTGAGCCGCAGCTTGGCCTCAGCCGCGACTATGCCGGCATTGCGGCAGCCGTGCTGCAGCAGCTTACCCTGGGCCTGACGGCGCTGACCTTTGGGGCCCTGCTCTTTGTGCGCGCACGGCATCTGGCCCGTCCCACCGCGGGCGAGATTGTGCAGGCCGTTCTGGCCGTCGTCCTGGTGGTGGTCTTCTGCAATCTTGTCTTGCCTTTCCTGCTCATCAACCGTACCCATGGCCGTTGGGCCGTGCGGCTGATCTGGCCCATTCGCCTGTTGCTGTGGGCCGTATCGCCCATCACCGTGCTGGTGCGCTTCTTTTTCTCCGTGGCGTCCCTGGCCGAGCAACCCGTTATGCCTGCGCAGGAGACCGCCGTCGATGTCGAGGCCCTGCTCGAAGCTGGCGAGGAAGAAGGCATCCTGGAAGAGAGCGACCGCGAACTGGTGCGCTCCGCCGTCGAGTTCGGCGACAAGCTGGTGCGCGAGGTCATGACGCCCCGGCCCGAGGTCTTCGCCGTTCCCAGCACCACCACGCTCGACGAATTCCTGAATCTGCTGCGCGAGCGCAACTACTCGCGCGTGCCCGTCTACTCCGATACCCTCGACCACATCACCGGCATCGCCTTTGCCCACGATCTGCTGCAGATTACCGACGCCGAGGCCCGCACCCGCACCGTCGCTTCCATCCAGCATCCCGCCGCCTTCGTGCCTGAAACCAAGCGTGGCTACGAGTTGCTGCGCGAGATGCAGCGCGAAAAGCAGCATATGCGCATCGTCATCGACGAGTACGGCGGCGTGGCCGGCCTGGTCACCATCGAGGATCTTCTCGAGGAGATCGTCGGCGACATCGAGGACGAGCACGAACTGGGCTCGGAGGCCGGGGAGCCGCAGCGCGAGTCCGGCGGCGTCTGGGTGGTTCCCGGTACCTTTGATGTCGATCGGCTTTCAGAGCTCTTTGGCGAGCAGGAGGGCTTTGCCGCCCTGGGCGAACAGTACGAAGCCACCTCGCTAGGCGGGCTGGTCAGCGAGATCGAAGGCCGCATCCCGCTCCCTGGCGAAGTTGTTTTTCTCGAGCAGGCGGGCCTGCGCGTTGAGATCCTCGCCTCCACCGACCGCAAAGTGGAGCGTCTGCGCATCTTCCCGCCGGTCCATTCATAGAGACACCACGGCGCGGAAGGGGCCAGGGCAAACGCCGCTCTCTGCCGGGGCCGACGGCTTGGTTCTGGCGCTGATCCTCGATCATCTCTGTCCCACGAGGACGGCAGCATCGGATCATCTGCGCTGATCGGTCTTCCACGCCCGCCACTCCTCGGCCGTCATCTCCCCTGTCTCCGAAGGCATCCGCTCCCCTCAGTTCGGCAGCGACCAGATTTGATTGGCCTGGTTGTGTCCGCACGATTGCATGCTCAGCGGCTGCCCGGTTTCCACCGCCGTGCCATTGGTCAGGCATTCCTTGTCGCCGGCGTTCACCAGGTTCCCGGACAGCGTGTAGCACCACTTTTGCGCCGCGCCGCCGTTGCATTTTTGCAGCACCGGCTTGCCGCCAACAGCGGCCAGGCAACCTGCGGCGGAGCGCAGCCCGCCACCGGCGGTCACTGTCCATCGCTCCTGCGGCCCGCCCGCACACTCTTCCAACTCAGCGGAGGAAGCCAGGCAGCGGGTGTAGCCCGGCAGCGATTCAAGCGAGCGCCCGGCCGTCATGACAATCGTTCCGGTGCGCGCGGGCTTGCCGCAGGCGGCGCTGGGGCGGATGCGCCAGATGGCCGTGTCGTGGCTGGCGACATCAGCCTGCAGGGCAGCGAGCGACGTCGCGTGCGCGCCGCTCCATAAATCCTGTGCATCTACGGTGCAGCGCGCTCCGCCCGCGAAACCCAGTTCGGCGGGCTCAAGCCGGACATGCGCCGGCGACTCGCCGTGATTCAGCACGGCCACGGCATATTCCGCTCCCTTGAGCGGCTTCAGCAGGAGATCCACGGTTGCGGTGCGCCGCACCAGCGTGGCCATGCGGCCCAGCGGATCCTGATCGACGGCGATCACCGCACGGTTGCCTAGAATTTCAATCGCTTCGGGGTTAAGTCTTTCGATGTCGGAGCTGAGAATCAGCGGCGCCGACATCATGGACCACAGGGCCATCTGGCTGCGGCTTTCGGCCAGGCTCAGGCCGCTGTCTCCGCCGATGATAAAGTCTGGATCGTTCCAGTTGCCCGGGCTCTGGAACCGTCCCAGCGGCAGATTGTACGCGTAATTCCAGAGCACGCTCTTGAAGCGGGGCTTGCCGGCGCTCTTGGCGTGGTAATTTGCCATGTCGGTTCCTTCGCGCCAGAGTTGCCCGTACTGCCGCACCCATGCGAGCACGTCATACCACGCTGGCGTGTCCTGGAAGTAGGCGGGCGCCGACTCGGAGAAGACGATGGGTTTGCCCGCGCTCTTCAGCGCCTCGCTCTGGGCAGCATAGGCTTTCCGGTACGCCTCGACTTTGCCCTCCGGGGTGCGCGCATACACATTGCACCCGTCCAGCTTCAGGTAATCCACGCCCCAGGAGGCAAACAGCCGCGCGTCCTGCAGGAAGTGGTCCTTGCCGCCGCCCTGCGGTTGCCCGCTGCCGGCAAACTCGCCGCAGGTCTCCGATCCGGCGTCTTCATAGATGCCGAATTTCAGGCCCAGGCGATGGATGGCGTCGGCCAGCGGCTTCATGCCCTGCGGAAATCGCCCTGGATCGGCCTGCAAGTTGCCCTGGGCGTCGCGCGTTTTCAGCATCCAGCAGTCGTCGATGGTCACCGTGTTGTAGCCGCGCGCGGCCAGTCCTGTTTTCACCAGCATGCGGGCGTTGTTGAGAATCGTCTCTCCGGTAAATCCGCACTGATAGTGGGCCCAATCGTTCCAGCCCATGGGCGGGACCGCGGCCAGACGCTGCGTTTTCGAGGCGGCCGTGGCGGCGCGCGCATAAGGCGCCATCAGCGCGGCCAGGGCCGCCAGCAGGGCCGCCAGGCGCAGGGATCGAAAACCTGCCAGAGATGGACGACGGACGAGCGTAGAAATTCCGCGATGCATTGACACTGAAGCCTCCCTCATTTCCCGTGTCAGGATAAGTATCCAGGCACAATCTTGCCAATGGAGCGAGGAACGTTCCGGGCTCGGGGAGGCCATGCAGGTCTTACTGCGGCTTGGGCGGATGCAGGGGCTGGGCCGCGGGCTGGCTGGGGCGCGTCTGGGAGCTGACCTCGATGGCGTCGCCCAGCGGCAGTTCCTGCTGCTGCGGCTTGGCGCTCTCGTAGGCGCGGACGATGCGCTGCACCAGCGGATGGCGGACCACGTCGGACTCATCAAAGTGGCAGAAATGGATGCCCTCCACGCCGTCGAGAATATTGATGGCGTCGAGCAGACCGGACTTGCGCGGGTTAGGCAGGTCGATCTGCGTAATGTCGCCGGTGATTACGGCCCGGGAGTTGTTGCCCATGCGAGTGAGGAACATCTTCATCTGTTCGATGGTGGTGTTCTGGGCCTCGTCCATGATGATGAAGGCGTCGTTGAGCGTGCGGCCGCGCATAAAGGCCAGCGGGGCGACCTCGATCACATTGCGTTCGAGCATCTTGTCGACCTTTTCGGGATCGAGCAGGTCGTAGAGCGCGTCGTAGAGCGGGCGCAGATAGGGATCGACCTTCTCCTGCAGCGAGCCGGGCAGAAAGCCGAGCCGCTCACCGGCTTCCACCGCCGGGCGAACCAGTACGATGCGGCTCACCTTTTTGGCGTTCATGGCGGCCACGGCCATGGCCACGCCCAGATAAGTTTTGCCGGTGCCTGCCGGACCCACGCCGAAGACCATGTCGTTCTGTTCGATGGCCTCCATATAGCGGCGCTGGTTGAGGGAGCGCGGCTGCACGTTGCGCTTGACGCCTACGGAGCGCTGCTTGCCTGAGTCGGCCAGCGAGCGCAGGGTAACAGCGGGATCGGCCACGACCAGGCGCAGCATCCCGTTGAGCTCGCCATTGTGGGGGTTCACGCCCTGACGGCGCAGGGCCTCAAAGTCCTCGAAGATGCGGCGGACGCGGGCCACGGCGTCTTCCGGGCCCTCCACATGCACGGCGTCGGAGCGGAGATCGATGCGAACGCCGAGAGCATCTTCCATCAGCCTGACGTTTTCGTCACGGGTCCCAAACAGGGGCTCAAGATTGGGCGTGATCTCCAGAGCGATCTTCAAAGGATTCGATAGCCTCCAGGATGGCGGGTTGGGTCGGCGGAGATGCCGAGGCGCCGGCGCGACAAGGAGCGGCGCAAAATCTCAGATTTTAGAGGGAATCCGTGAGCGCAGACCCTTGTTGGGCCGGAGCTCCGGTGCGGGGGGCGAAGTCTCGGATTGGCGATAGCTACCAAATCGAGTATCTGCGCTTGACTGTAGCGCCGTATGGGCCAGCCGTCAATGCACCCAGCCAAAGATTCATCAAAAGAGGTTCACTGGGAAGATACCGGCGGGAGAAGGGGCAAAGGCACGGCATCGGACCGGTTTGCAGGCGCCGAGTCCGGATTGACCCACGGGTGTCTTTCCCGTAGACTAGGTAATTGCGAGGGATGCGGCTCGAGTTGCATTCTGTCCGCATCATTTTTCCCTGACAACAGGGTCTAGGATTGGAAGACGAATGGCAAACCATGTTTCGAGCCTGAAGCGCGCCCGTCAAACCGAAACGCGCACCGAAGTGAACCGTGCCAACCGCAGCCGCGTGCGCACCAGCCTGCGGAACATGAGCGAGGCGCTGGCCACAGGTGACCTGAAGGCCGCCCAGACACAGTATCGCGCCACGGTGTCGGTGCTGGACAAGGGCGTGCAGAAGGGCGTGCTGCACGACAATACGGCCTCGCGCTACAAGAGCCGCCTGAATGCGCGGCTGAAGGCGCTGGTCACGGCCAAGGCGTAAGCGAATCACGACAAAGGATTGGGAAACGGGCAGCCGGGAGTGATCCCGGCTGTTTGTGTTTGTGCGCCGATCTTCCTCTGGATTTTTATTCCAGCCGCTCGAAGATGGCGGCGGCGCCCATGCCGCCGCCGATGCACAGGGTGATCATGCCGTAGCGGGCGTTTTGCGCTTTCATCTCATGCAGCAGAGTGGTGGTCAATTTGGCGCCGGTGCAGCCCAGCGGGTGGCCGAGGGCGATGGCGCCGCCGTTGACGTTCACCCGCGCGGGGTCGAGGTCCAGTTCGCGGATGACGGCCAGGGATTGCGCGGCAAAGGCCTCGTTGAGCTCGATCAGCTCGATGTCGTGGAGGGTGAGGCCCGCGCGCTGGAGCGCCAGGGGCACGGCGTAGAGCGGGCCCATACCCATCTCCTCGGGGAGGCAGCCGGCGACGGTGTAGGACAGCAGGCGGCCCATGGGCCGAAAGCCGAGCGCGCGGGCGCGGTCGAGGTCCATGAGCACCAGGGCGGCGGCGCCGTCGCTGGTTTGCGAGGCGTTGCCGGCGGTGACGGTGCCCTGGGCGTGGAAGGCGGGCTTGAGCCGGGCCAGCGCTTCGGCGGTGGTGTCGGCGCGAGGGCCTTCGTCGGCGGCAAAGAGGCGCTCGGTGACGGCTGGCTGGCCGACTCGCTCGCCGGGCGTGGCGGTGACAATGGTCACCGGGATGATCTCCTCGGTGAAGCGTCCGGCCGCCTGCGCGGCCACGGCTTTCTGGTGGCTGGCCAGCGCAAAGGCGTCCTGATCTTCGCGGGAGATGTTGTAGCGGCGGGCGACACGCTCGGCGGTGAGTCCCATGGTGGTGAGCGCGGCCGGGTAGTGCTCGGCAAGCCAGGGATTGGGCGCGGCCTTGAGGCCGCCGAAGGGCAGCAGGCTCATGGATTCCACGCCGCCGGCTACCACCACGCGGCAGCCGCCGGCGCGGATGCGCAGGTCAGCCAGGGCAACAGCCTCGAGGCCCGAGGCGCAAAGGCGGTTGACGGTGACGCCGGGAACGCTGACCGGCAACTGGGCGCGGAGGGCGGCAAAGCGGGCCACGTTCCAGCCCTGCTCGCCCTCGGGCTGGGCGCATCCCAGGATCACGTCTTCCACTTCGGCCTTCTCCAGGCCCGGAACCCGCTCCAAAGCTCCGCGCAACGCAGTGGCGGCCAGGTCGTCGGGGCGGGTGGTGGCCAGGGCGCCCCGGGGTGCGCGGCTCACCGGGGTGCGAATAGCGCTGACAATCACGGCTTCGGGCATGCTTTCCTCCTGCGGCGGCGGGCCTACTCGTTGGGCATGTCGAGCTCGGTCCAGGCGTGGTCCATGAAGTAGTGGTAGATGGTCTGGCGGTTGATGATGGTTTCGGCCAGGGCGTCGTGACCGGTGGGCGGCGGGCGATGGTCCATGCCGGCGCGGGCCTCGCGCACCTGCTCGGGCGAGGCCGGATCGATGCCCCAGTCGAAGCCCAGCAGGCCGGTCACATCGTGCGCCTGCAGACGTTCGGTTTCGGGCGCCGAGGCGAGCAACTGCAGCTTGCCGGGAGCGCTTTCAAAGTAGACCAGCAGCGAGACCGTTCCCTCCTGCGAGCACAGCACCGCCCAGTCCGAGGAGCCCGGCCCTTCAAAGCTGCCGTGGATGACGTTTTCCGGACCGCGCGCCTGGTAGGTTTGTGGAATCAGGCAGCTCCGCTGGGTGAGCAGCGTGGCCAGCGCCGGCGGCATCTCAGGGAACGAGCTGACCGGAAGATGGCGGATGCGGTAGGGCGCCTTTTTGCCGTGCAGCGTAATCTGGCCGGTTTCGGTGAGAGGGGATGCCTCTTGTCCGCGGACCGGAATGAAGAGAGCTGCCAGAGCGCAGAGTAGCGCGGTCAGAGTCCAGCTTCGATCTTTCCTGCCGGTAACGGCCATGCACACTCCGTTCCCCTAGCCCCAATCATTCATGAAGGCATGGAAGCGAAAGGCCTCATGTGCTACAAACACGTTGACTAGACGGTGTTTACGCAGCGCAAAAGGCCTTTACGTGACAGAGAATAGCACGGCAGAGCGTTTGTTGTTCCCGGATTTGTTCGCCAAGCCGGTGATGATGCAGTTCGACCAGCGGCAAGCGGGCAAGGTGGATCATCAACTTCCGGAACTGACGGCGCACGCATCGATTCGATAGGTTTCGTGTGGGCGCGCTCTCTGCATTTCGATAGCGGAACTTCTTCCTGGCCGGCGGGCGATACACTGGTACTTTCATCCTGATCTGCAGGCTCTGAACGGGGTGGTGCGGATGGGGCTTCCGCGCAAATCGCAAACGCAAAGGTGGATGCTGTGGCTGACGTGCCTGGTGCTGGCAGCGCTGGCCGTGGGCGCGTTTGCCTGGTGCCGTTGGGTCTATACGCAGATCGAGTGGTACGCCAGCCATGACCAGGCCGCTCCGGCCGACGCCATCGGCGTCTTTGGCGCGGCGGAGTACGATGGACGGCCTTCGCCGGTTTACCGGGCGCGGCTGGATCATGCGCTCACGCTCTACCGGCGCGGCATCGCGCCCCTCCTCATTACCCTGGGGGGCAACGGCGGCGACCAATACAACGAGGGCGCGGTGGGGCGCGAGTACCTGATGAGCCGGGGCGTATCCGAGGCGGACATTATTGCGGAGACGCAGAGCCGCAGCACCGAGGAGTCGGCGCGGCGGATTGCGGTGATCGCGCGCGCCAACGGGCTCAGGCGGCTGGTGATTGTGAGCGACGGGACGCACCTCTTCCGCATTCACGCCATGTGCGCGGCGCAGGGGCTGAACGTGCTGACTTCGCCGCGCCCGCGGGTGCCGGTGGAAGGCCACCCCAGCGATTTCGACCGCCTCGTGCACGAGATTCTGAGCTACACGGCCTGGCGGCTGCATTTGCACTGACGCGCGATCAGCGATGGGAGAGCGCGGCCAGCAGGAGTGCGGCCACGGTGGCGGCGCTGGCGGTGGAGAGAAAGTTCACCGCGTCGTTGTTGAGCCAGCCGCGGCGTTCGAGGGTGGCGCCCAGCAGGCTGTCAAAGAAAAGCCCGAAGACGCCGCCAGCCCAGCTTAGCCAAATCATAAGCAGCCCGCCGTGCAGCGCGAAGCTGCCCGCAGCGGCCACCAGGCCCGCAGCCGCGAGGCCCGCGGCGGTGCCGATGGGGCTGATGGCGCCGTCGGTGCCGGGGGCGGTCTCGCGCAGGGTGGTGAGCAGGCGGGGACGGCCGCCGAGCACCTGGCCCACCTCCGACGAAACGGTGTCGGCTGCAGCCTCAGCCAGTGCGGCGAGGCCGAGGATAAAGAGCGGCGGCGGCGCGGGAAAGGAGGGCCCGAACCAGCCGGTGTCGGCAAGCCAGAACTGGGCCAGGTTCTGCGAGACGAGCGCGGCCATGCCCAAGTTGGCCGCCACCTGCGCGGCGGAGCGGCCGTTGTGGCGTTCGGCCGTGCCCAGCCGCTCTTTTTGGGCGCGGCCCAGGCGCGTGGCCAGGTGCGAAAGGAGGAAGACCGCGAGCAGCGGCGCCAGAGCCGTCTCCCACGGACGGTAGGGAATGTGGGCAGTGGCAAACATCAGGCTGGCCGTGAGGCAGCCGCCGGTAAAAGCCGCGTCGGCGGTGGCGGCGCGCAATTTGAGCACAATCAGCGCGAAGAGCAGACTGAGGCCGAGCGTCCAGATGGCCGCTTCGGGCAGATGGACGGCGAAAGCATGCGCCTGCAACACCAGCCCTGCCGCCACCACGGGCAGCACCAGGAGCAGCACCAGTTTCGATTGCCATGCCAGCTTGATGGGGGCCACGCTTCATCGTACCGTGTTCCGTAGCCGCCATGGCAGAGCGAGCAGGGAAGGGGGGTCGCGCCGCAGGGCCGACGCATATCAAACCCCCAGTAATTTGAGCAGGTAGGCGTGGTTCCAGGCGGCCTTGAGTGGTTTTCCCTTGACTCCGCGTTGGAGCGATTGTTCTTGTTTGAGCAGGTTAGGTGCGATGCGGTTGAGCAGGGAGAAGTTCTGGGCGGCGTGGCCGGCGCGTTTTCTGTCCAGGTCTTCGCCGAAGCC
>JAJZVX010000031.1 GCA_021846985.1 Acidobacteriota bacterium
ACGATTACGGTGAAACCAAAAATGCGGCCCACATCAAAACGGAATCCCGGCCCACATCACACCGGAATCAGTGGCCCACATCCAATGGAATCACCGGCCCACATCGACCGGAATACGCACGCAGGCGGATTTTCTGTCCCGTAGTTGCCGCAATAGCCCCAATATGCTTTTGTCAGGGTTTCCCGGACATCCGCCCTTATTTTTAGAAGAATCCCCGATAGCCAGGTCATTTCATTTCCCGCACACTTAAGTTCTGCTGCACGAGTCCAGCTTCACTATGGACAGAGCCGCCCACACGCCAGTCAAAGTTTCGGAGGAAGACGCGATGGCGCGGTCATCAATTGCCTTGCAGTCGTTATGGATCTTTGAGGCACTTCCTCCTCGTCGTTCGATCACCGCACCACTAACTGATCCTTATCAAAACCGTTGGCGAAAAGGCAGTATGCTTATGAGCACTTCGAACTATCTCACCTTTAACCCCGAGGCCTTTCTTGCGAACGCTGGTCTAGGTCGAAAAGTCATCGTACTGAAGCCGCAGCAGCCCTTTTTTTCCCAGGGAGATCCGGCAAACTCTGTGTTTTACATTCAGAAGGGAAGGGCAAAACTCACGGTGGTTTCACCGAACGGCAAAGAGGCCACTCTCACGCTTCTTTACCCCGGTGACTTTGTCGGAGAAGAGTCCGTCGCGACAGTGCCCGGGCTGCGCTTGTCCACCGCGGTTTCAATTACGGCCTGTACTACACTGGAGATCAGACGCGCAGAGATGATCCGCATAATGCACGAGGAGCATGCATTCTCCGACTTCTTTTTGAGGTTTCTCCTGGCCCGCAGCATGCGCATGCAAGCCGATCTTGTGGATCAGCTCTTTAATTCCAGCGAGAAGCGCTTGGCGCGAATACTCCTGTTAATGGCTGAATTTGGAAAACCGGGTGAACCGAATGCCTTCATCCCGCCTGTTACGCAGGAAACTCTGGCCGGGATGATTGGGACCACACGATCCCGCGTCAGCTTCTTTATGAACCGCTTTCGCAAGCTGGGCTTTATCGATTACGACCGCCGCATCCAGGTGCACAAGTCGCTCCTCAATGTAGTCCTGCTCGATCAATTGCCGGAGCATAATTCTGAAAAGCCGCCGCTTCAGTACGTTGCGTGAAGCTCTCCCGGACAACAGAGTTAATTCAACCCACAGATCGGACACATCTCTGTGTGTCAGCGGTCGTGGGAACCTCTAAGGCAACAGGCCGCTCCAGCATTGCACGAGCTGCACTTAGCTGCCGAGCGTATTCCGCCCCTGTGGATCGCACCATACGCCATAAACATATTACCTCTTAGGTTTTGCTTCAAGTACCCGTATCTTGTTCGCCAGCCTCCTCAGTATCCGCTCGAACTGGAAGTTACCTCTTGTACAAGAGGCGAGACTACTGTACCTTGCGGCGTTCCCTTCAGGGAGGGTATCCGCCTTCCATTCTCGATCAAATCTGACTTCGACCACCGGCGAATGAGCTGCAAGATGCGCCGGCAGCGGTTCTCAGTTTGGCGCGCCGGAGGTTTCGCTGCCGGCAAAGGCGCACTCCTGACACTGGCAGTTGCGGCGCAGATAGTCCCACGAGTAGATGCCGCTGGCGTGGCCGTCGAGCCAGTTGAACTGGATGGCGTAGCGCCCCACGGGCTGCGCGCTGGCGGGTTTGGCCGGGGGCGTGTACATGGGCAGCAGCTCGGCCGGCCTGGGCTGCGGCTGCCCCGGCGCGCGACCCTCGGCCTTGCGCTCTTGCTCGCAGGTGGCGCAGGGACAGGCGGCGCGGAGCCAGGCAAAGCTCCACTTGCTCTTGTGTCCGTCGGCCCAGTCGATCTCCATGCCCTTGCCTTCGGTGAGCAGGACGCGCACCTTCTCGGGCGTGACGGCAATGCGCGGCAGCGGCTGGTTCTCCTCCGCCTCCCGCACTTTTTGTTCCTTGCTGGAAATACGAATTCCCTCGTGGCTCATGCCACCAGTTTACCGTTTACTGCTTCCAGAAGAACCACGCCGCCATGCCGACGCCGATGAACACCACCAGAGCGCGCAGCACGGGCTGGGGCACACGCCGGGCCAGGCGCGCCGAGGAATAGCCGCCGATGGCCGACAAGACCATGGCCAGCAAGCAGTAGTGCCAGACCACCTGGCCGCGCAGGGCGAAGATGACAAAGGCAATGCCGTTGGCCGGGGTGGTGGCCACCACTTTGAGGGCGTTGATCTCGTGAATGTCCTGGCGGCCGGAGATGGAAAAGAGGGTAATGAGCAGAAATCCGGCGCCGGCGCCGAAGTAGCCGATGTAGAAACAAACCAGCACACTGGCGACCAACAGGGGGAGGGTACGCGGCGGGCGGCTGGACGGCGCCATGGCGCTTTTGCGCTTCTGCATCCAGCGCAGCACGGGATTGCTGAACGCGAAGATGCCGGACGCGATCAGCAGGAGCCACGGCACCATGTGAAGGAATGTCCTCTGGGAGGTGTGCAGCAACATGACGGCGCCGGCCGCGCCGCCCAGGAGCCCGGCCACGATCAGAAAGAACGACAGCCGGAGGTTTTTGCGCAGATCTTCGCGGTAAGCCGCGACCGAACTCAATTGGCCGGGCCATAGAGCCACGGTGTTGGTGGCGTTGGCCTGGATGGGCAACATTCCCATACTGAGCATGGCCGGGAAGAGGAGAAAGGAGCCGCCGCCGGCGACGGCGTTCATCAGTCCGGCCAGAAATGCAGCCGTCATGAGCCAAAGCCAGTGCCAGTTGATGACCAGAAGAAAGCCGCAAAGGTGGAGCATGTCCTCTTCATTGTAGAAGGGGTGTGAGGTCTTTCGCGCCGCCAGGGCGCAGTCTCCTGAGCTGAGGGACAGGGAAGAGGCGGTGAGGAGGGCAGGTTTGGCGGGGGCCGAGTGGATAGTGGTTGGTCTAAGTTATTGGTTTATAGATAGGTTGATAAAAAACTAAAAATATGAGTAAAAATCACGCAGATTTTATGATCCACATGTGATATAGTCGCATCAGATAAGTTGAGTGGATGGGACTCATCTCCCAGCTCCACAATCAAAACATCTGTTTGGAGGTACATGGATATGGCAATCACTCGTTGGGATCCGTTTCGGGAAGTCATGGCTTTGCAGAATCGCGTCAACTCGTTGTTTCGCGACTTCAATGAGGCTGGCGAGAGTCCGTTGACGACGGCCAGCTTTGTGCCTGCGGTGGACATCTACGAGGACGACAAGAAGGTTGTTCTGAAGCTGGAAGTTCCGGGCATCGAGGAGAAGGACCTGGACGTGAGCGTGGAAAACTCGACGCTCACGGTCAAGGGCGAGCGCAAGTTCGAGAAGGAAGAGAAGGAGGAGAACTTCCATCGCATCGAGCGGCGTTACGGCAGCTTCTACCGTGCCTTCACGCTTCCTTCCACGGTGGACACGGAGAATGTGGCGGCGAGCTACAACGCCGGGGTGCTGAGGCTGGAGCTGAAGAAGAAGCCGGAGGCGCAGCCCAAGCAGATCAAGGTCAGCGTGGGCAAGTCGCTGGCGGCGTAACGGCAGTTGTCAGGGTTCAGCTTTCAGCGTTGTCTTGCTGGGGCTGGGCGAGATCTTTCGGCTCGGCGCGCCGGGAGGGCGGGTTGTAATCTTCTCCCGGCGCTTGTTTTTTCGTTTGTCCTCCGGCAGGATGGACGCAACCTGTTTGCGCTCGATCCTTTGTTCCGGCAAGGGGGGGTGAGATGTGCAAGCTGACCGTTAGGAGCTGCTTTCATGGCCATACGCTGGGAGAAACTCACCGTTAAATCGCAGAAGGCGATGGAGCAGGCGCAGGCGCAGGCGGCCGAGCGCGGCAATCCTGAACTGCAACCTGTTCATCTGCTTCAGGCGCTGGTTGAGGACCGGGAGGGCGTGATTCCCGCGGTTCTGGAGAAGATCGGCGTGCCCATGGAGCGGCTGGAGCACAGTCTTCACGCCCTTGTGGACCGGCTGCCGCGCGTGGCGGGTCATGCCGCGCAGCCCAGCCTGGGCCAGTCTCTCACCAAAGTGCTCGATCAGGCGTTTGTGGAGGCTTCGAACTTCAAGGACGACTACGTTTCGACGGAGCATTTGTTGTTGGGCGTGGCTCACCTGAAGGGCGACGGAGCGTGCGAGGCGTTGATGGGTGTGGGCGCCACGCATGAGGCCATTCTGCAGGCGCTGACGGCGGTGCGCGGCTCGCAGCGCGTCACGGACCAGAATCCGGAGGGCAAGTTCCAGGCTCTGGAGAAGTACGCCAAGGATTTGACCGAGCTGGCGCGGCGGGGCAAGCTTGATCCGGTGATCGGGCGCGACGACGAGATTCGCCGGGTGGTGCAGGTGTTGAGCCGGCGCACGAAGAACAATCCGGTGCTGATAGGCGAGCCCGGCGTGGGCAAGACCGCCATTGTGGAAGGTCTGGCCCGGCGCATGGTTTCCGGCGATGTTCCCGAGAATCTGAAAGACAAGCGTGTGATTGCGCTTGATCTGGGCTCGATGCTGGCGGGGGCGAAATTTCGCGGTGAGTTTGAAGACCGCCTGAAGGCCGTGCTCAAGGAGATCGAGGAGTCCAACGGGCAGATTGTGTTGTTTATCGACGAGCTGCACACGCTGGTGGGGGCGGGCGCGGCGGAGGGCGCCATCGACGCCAGCAACATGCTGAAGCCGGCGCTGGCCCGCGGCGAGCTGCGCGCCATCGGCGCCACCACGCTGAACGAGTACCGCAAATATATCGAGAAGGATGCGGCGCTGGAGCGGCGCTTCCAGATTGTTTATGTGGGCGAGCCCAACGTGGAAGACACCATCGCGATTTTGCGCGGGCTGAAGGAGCGCTATGAGGCGCACCACAACGTGCGCATCAAGGATGCGGCGATTGTGGCCGCGGCCACGCTTTCGCATCGCTACATCAGCGACCGTTTTTTGCCCGACAAGGCCATCGACCTGATGGACGAGGCCGCGGCCTCGCTGGCCATCCAGATCGGCTCGGTGCCGACGGAGATTGATCAACTGGAGCGGGCGGCCACCTCGCTGGAGATCGAGCGGGCTGCCCTGAAGCGCGAGAGCGACGCCTCCAGCCGCGAGCGCCTGGAGGCCGTGGAGCGCGAGCTGGCCGCGCTCAAGGAACAGAGCACGGCGCTGCGCGCCCGCTGGCAGAAGGAGCGGGAGGCCATCAGCCGCATGAGCGAGCTGAAGAAGAAGATCGAGGCGCTGCGCTTCGAGGCCGAGGAGCAGACGCGCCGGGGCATGCTGGAGCGCGCGGCGCAGATCCAGTATGGCGAGCTGCCCAAGCTCGAAGCCAGTCTGAAGCAGCTCAATGCCGCGCAGGAAGGGGCGGGAGCGGCAGGGGGCGGGGCCGCGCGCATGCTGAAGGAAGAGGTGGACGAAGAGGACATTGCGGCGATTGTGAGCAAGTGGACGGGGATTCCGGTTTCGCGCATGTTGGAGGGCGAGGTCAAGAAGCTGGTGCAGATGGAGGAACGTCTGCGCGAGCGCGTGATTGGCCAGGATGCGGCGCTGGCGGTGGTGGCCAACGCCATCCGGCGCTCGCGCGCCGGCCTGAGCGATCCGCGCCGGCCGATCGGCTCGTTCATCTTTCTTGGGCCGACGGGCGTAGGCAAGACGGAAACCGCCCGCGCGCTGGCCGAGTTCCTGTTTGACGACGAGCAGGCGATGGTGCGCATCGACATGAGCGAGTACATGGAGAAGCACGCCGTGGCCCGCCTGATCGGCGCGCCGCCGGGCTACGTGGGCTACGACGAGGGCGGCCAGTTGACCGAGGCGGTGCATCGCCGTCCCTATGCGGTGGTTTTGTTCGACGAGATCGAGAAGGCGCACCCCGACGTCTTCAATGTGCTGTTGCAGATCATGGACGACGGCCGGCTGACGGACGCCAAGGGGCGCACTGTGGACTTCAAGAACACCGTGCTGATCATGACTTCGAACCTGGGCGCGGCGATGCTGGCCGGGGACGCGCTGAAGACCGGACACGATGCGGAAATGGCGCGTGAGTCGGCCATGCGGGCGCTGCGCGACCACTTCCGGCCGGAGTTTCTGAACCGGGTGGACGACATCGTGATCTATCGCCCTCTGGGAGCGGCGCAGATGAGCCAGATTCTGGAGCTGCGGCTGAACGAGGTGCGCAAGCTGCTGGAAGACCGCGCCATCTCGCTCGAACTGACCGAGCCGGCGCGCCAGTTGATTCTGGCCGCAGGCTCCGACGCGGCCTACGGGGCGCGGCCGCTGAAACGCGCTCTGCAGCGCATGGTGCAGGATCCGCTGGCCATCAAGATTCTTTCCGGCGAGGTTCTGCAGGGCGCGCATGTGCGCATTGGCGTGGACCGCGCCTCGAGCCAGCTTGTGTTTGAGACCATGGGGCGCGAGGCGATGGCCTGAGCCGGGGCCGGATCTTCAGCGAGGCTGAGAAAGGGTCAGGCGCCGGCTTTATTTTTCGTTTTTCCCGAAGAAGGGGAGATGGAAGGGCGACGGCGCGTCGTTGCGCTTCTTCGACTGCTTTCCTTTTGCCGTCTGATCTTCCTTTACCAGGGTGCGCTGCGAGTTGATGCACATCCAGTTGCCGCGCACGCGCTCGAAGACGTGGGTAAACACGCCTTTTTCGTCCACCTGCGCGGTGTCAACCCGGTGATGGAACTCGTAGGTGCCGCTGGCCACGGCGATGTCGCCGAGCAGGCGCACCGTGATCACGCGCTGCTCGATGCTCATGGTTTTGTCGTCGCCGGAGATGACGCGCGCCAACTGCTGGTTGCGGGTGGTGATGTCGCCCCGGGCGGAGACATCGACAAACAAGGGCGAGAGCACCAGCTCGAGGCTGTACTGATCGCGCTGGTTGATGGCGTTCGACCAGGTGTCTTCAATCTTCTGGAACTGCTGGACCTCCGAATTTTCCGTGGAGGTGACGGCGGTTGCGGGAGCAGGAGCCTGATTGGCCAGGGCCAGGCAGCAGGGAACCAGCAGAAAAGGGAAAAGAGCGATCCAACGGGTTTTCATGGACAACGAAAACTCCCTTCCATGATTTTACGGTATTCTCCGGGAGAACGCGCCAGAGGCTGGCGGCTGACCGCCCAGGTTCAGTTTGCCGCGCGCGTTGGGAAGCCGCGCGGCCATGTGCATGGGGGACAGACTGATGAACTTCCGGGTATATCCGGGATTGCTTCGAGGCGAAGAGCCCCTTGTTTTGACGGCAGGCACAGGCGGAGGGAAGCAGCGGGGCCGCGCCGCAACGGCGGGATTCCGCGGACTAAATCAGGTGCTGTAACTGGTCGGGGTGATGGATGGTGATCACGGATTCCTCGATGGAGATCCAGCCATCCTTGCGGAACTGCCCCAAGGTGCGGGTGACGGTTTCGCGGGTGGTGCAGGCCATCGACGCCATCTCCTCGTGGGTGAGCAGCAAAGGAAAGCGATAGGCGCCCTCGTTCAACTGCTCGCCGATCTGGTGGGCCAGTTCCAGCAGCAGGCGGGCGAGGCGGGCGGCCACGGTTTCGGCCAAGGCAATGCGGCAGGCGTCCTGCAGGGCGAAGCGGTATTCCTGGCAGATGCACTGGACGGCGCGCATTTGCGCCTCCTTGTGGCTGCGCAGGAAGCTGAGGAAGCGGTCGCGCTCGACGGGGCGCAACTGGGCCGGGGTGAGCGACTCGGCGGAGACTTCGTAGACGCCGTGGGAGAGAACGGCGTAGAGGCCGAGCATGGACCCGGGGCCGGCAACGCGCACAATCATCTGCTTATCCTGGGGCCGGCCGGCGGTGAGCTTGAGATAGCCGCCGCAGATGAGATAGAGGCAGCGGGCGTCGTCTCCCTGGGTGAAGAGGGCTGCCTGCGCGGGCAGCGAGATGGTGCTTGTGGCCAGTTCGAGGTCAGCCAGGACGGCGCTGCCCAGCGAGCAAAACCAGCCGGGGCGTCGATTGGCACAGGCGGCACATCCCGTAGGAACCTGGCGGGTGATGTGCCTGGGGCGAGCTTGCTCTGCCGACGTGATCGCTGTTTGCATCGTAGTCGCGCCTTGCTTGCAGATGTCGAATCGCTGTCAGAGCCGGACCGTGAGCGGAAAATTCTGCGTTCCGACAAGGAACAGCCCCGCGCGAAACTCCCCTGGCCTTTCGAAAAACAGGCTCTCTTAAAAGAAAGTGTGCCGGAGAAGTGGGGAAATGAATGTGATGGGCCTCACGTTATTCGTCCCTCATGCGAAAATTCGTGATTCCGGGGGTGACGAGCGGACGGCGGAAAGGAGGCTGGATTCGCAGGTTGAGCCGCGCGGGAAGCGGCGGGAAGGCCGGCGACCCAGCAGATACAGCCTGCATTTGATTCGGACTAAGTGGGTCAATAAAGATGCTAAGTGATACAGGATGTCCTATCTTATATCTGCTCTGATAGCTGTGTGATGAACGTCACCGTAAGCCCGAGAGCGAAATCGTAGGATGCATGGCATGAAGTGATGCTCCACACAAGGGCATCTTTCGCGGTATGTTGCTCCAGTGTTCCATCTGCTCTGCCGGTGATGGGGGTTCAGTCCGAACCGGGGGCGGTTTTTGGACGCAGGTACAATGGTCCCCGGAAGAAACACAATGAGAGCACATGAGGTGGCTTTTTCAATGCATAAAGATGGGCCTGTAACGCAAATTTCGAAGAGTGCGGCGCCGGGGAAGCGGCCGGGGCTGCGAGCGTGTCTGATGTTGCTTGGCGCGGGGTTGCTATGCGCCAGCGCCTGGGGTGGAGCAGCGAAGAAGCCGGCGGCCTCCCCGGCGAGTGCGACAACAGCCAATGATTTTGTGGGCGCGGAGACCTGCGCCACCTGCCACGAAGACGTGGTCAAGGGCTTTGCCACGAATCCGCACACCAAGATGACCCTGATGCACGGCGACCATGGCATCACTTGCGAAAACTGCCACGGAGCGGGGAAGGCCCATGTGGAAGGCGGGGGGGATGTGACCAAGATTTTCGATCCCGCCAAGGCGCCGGCCCAAGTGGTGGATGCGAAGTGCCTGAGCTGCCATGCGGGGGCGCATCCGGATTTCGAGCGTTCGCCGCACGCCAAGGCCAATGTGAGCTGCGTATCGTGCCACAGCGTGCATGCGGCCGCGGGCAAGGATCACCTGCTGAAGGCTTCGCAGCCGACGCTGTGCTTCCAGTGTCACACGGACGTGAAACCGTCGTTCGCGATGCCGTTTCATCACCGGGTGGACGAGGGCCTGATCAAGTGCAGTGACTGCCACGACGTACACGGCACTTTCTTGCCGAACAACCTGCGCTCCACGGTGGATCAGAACCTGATCTGCACCAAGTGCCACACGGACGTGCGCGGGCCTTTTGTGTTTGAGCACGCGCCGGTGAAGGCGGAAGGCTGCATGGGCTGCCACACGCCGCACGGCTCGCAGAATGCGCGGCTGCTGAATATGCCGAACATCAACGTTCTGTGCAACCAGTGCCATAGCCAGGTTGCGGCGGATACGGTGCATGGGATGAACGCGGGATCGTCAGACAGCGTGCCGTGCACGAGCTGCCACACCTACATTCATGGCTCGAACATGAATGCGGCCTTTCTCCGGTAATGGTTTGACATCCGGGCCGCGTCCTGCCGGGCGGTCCGGATGCCGCAGAGAACGCGCAGGCGGATTCAAGATTTTGGGGTAAGCGAGGTTTTTTTCAAGTGAGGCTTCATATGAAAAGATTAGGCTGGTTTTCCAGGCTGTCGAAGCAGCAGCCCGCTCCGGTATCGGCCCGGCCCATGGCATGGGGCGTTGCGGTGGCGGTATTCCTGCTGATGACGGCAAGCGCCGCGGTCGCGCAGCTTCCCAACACGGGCACACAGATGTCGATCCCGGATGGGTTTACGGCCCATCATACGGTGGATCTGGGCGGGCACATGTCCGGCATGACGGGAAGCAATGCGATGTACGACACGCTGGTGAACATGCAGTCCGGGCCACGCGTTCTGGGGGAGAGCTTCGAGATGCGCGCGCTGCCGGGCAAGAAACACATCTGGGCGGACTACGTGAAGGCCTTTGGCAACGGCTTTGGCGGCGATCCGAACAACTTTGCCACGTTGCAGGTAAACAAGAGCAAGTACTACGAGTACTCCGGCATGTTCCGCCGCGACCGTCAGTACTTCGACTACGATCTGTTGGGCAATCCGGGCATCCCCAGCGGGTATTCGATTCCCATCAGCGGATCGACGACTTCCTATGCATGGCCGCAGGTGACGCAATCGCCGTTCCTGTACAACACGGTGCGCCGGATGACGGACAACCAGTTGACCGTGCTTCCGCTGTCGAAGGTGACGTTCCGCTTCGGCTATGCGCAGAACATCTTTCAGGGTCCGAGCCTGACCCCGAGCGGCAATTCAGTAGCCGGTTCCGAAGTGATTCTGCAGGAATACCAGCGCAACAGCACGGATGATTTCACGGGCGCCATCGATTGGAAGCCTATTCGAGGCACCAAGCTGACTTATGAGCAGGAGGTTGACCATTACAAGGGCGACTCCTACTTCACCATGGCTCCCCAAGACTACACCGTGCAGGAGGCGGACGGAACCAAGGTGGCACTGCTGGACAGCTACCAGAGCTTCCTGCCGTATGGCTACAACGGCGCCACCGGGGCTTTTTCCCCGGCCAGCAACTGCAATCTGAGCAGCATGATCAACTCGTCCACGATCCTGTATGCCAACCCCAACGGCGGCATGCCGATCATCGATCCGGCCTGCAACGTCATCAGCAGTTACGTCCGCTACCAGCCGACGCGCGCGATCTTCCCCACGGAGATCTTCCGGATGCAAAGCACCAGCATCAAGAACGTCTCGATGAACGGCAATGTCCGCTACACCAAGGCGAACATGAACCTGCCGAACTACTACGAGGATTACCAGGGGCTGGATAAGACGACCCGGGAGCTGACCTACAGCGGCGACGCGAACGCCAAGCGGGAAGTGATCGCCGTGGATTACGGCATCGTCTGGCAGGCGACCAAGACCATCAGCCTCTCTGACCAGGTGAATTACTCGAATGCCAGGCAGCCGGGCACCGCTGAATTTCTGAGCGGGACCACGGAGTCGATCACGTCCGGCCCGGCCACCATCAACAACCTGACCGGACTGACCCCGAATCCCGTGCCCAGCGGGACCGCGCCTTTTGAAGGCAGCCCCGCGATCGGCACGCCGACGTATAACTATTTCGCCCAGAAGTTCGTGGTGAATAATGCGACGGTGACCTGGGATGCGTTGCCACGGGCCACGTTCTCGCTGACTTATCGTTACCGCGCGCACGACATCACCGAGGGCTCTCCCAATACGACCTCTGCGACGACGGGCGCGACGGTCATCACGATCCACGAGAATGGCGGCATCCTGAACGTAGCGTTGCGGCCGAAGGACAACTGGGAAATCAATGGTTCAGCAGAAGCGATCTACGACGACAACGTTCTGACTCCGGTTGCGCCGCGGGAGATGCAGCACTACCGGATTCACACCCTGTTCCGTCCCAAGCCGTGGGCGACGATCTCCGGCTCCTATAACGATCTGGAGCGGCACAACAACACCAACAATACGGGTGCGGCGTACACCTCCAGCGGTTTGCCCACAGCCACGTACGACGGCCCTCTGAATCACGTTGATCACAGCCGCGTGGTGAGTCTGTCCACCGATCTGATGCCGAACGAGCACTACGGCTTCGATTTCAGCTACGCGTACAACGACGTGTACACGGCCACGAATATCTGCTTCCAGGGCGCGGCCAGCGTGATGCCGGGAGGCACCGTGGCGCCTGCTGCGGCAAACTCGACCGGACAGCTTTGCTACCCGGTCGCAAGAGGCTATGGAGCGAATACGGTTCTCTTCCTGGGCCGGGATTTCGAGGATGCTCCCACCCAGTACGCGTCGGTGGCGCTGGCCTTGAATCCGGGGGACAAGATCCACTCCAGCGTCGGTTACCGCATCAGCTCCGTGAACGGCAGCCGGTTCTTTACGGATGCCAGCGATGTGAACGGCTCGCTGGTGTCGGCCTACCAGACTCCGTTTGTGAAGGTGGCGTGGACGGTTCATCCGGGACTGACCTGGAAAGCCGAATACGACTACTACGGTTACGGCGAGGGTGGACCTTCGGGGGCGCAGTATTGCAACGACAACCCAGGTCTTGCGATAGGCACCACGGGCCCGGTGCCGGTAGTGCCCTGCAGCTCCGTGGCGAATACCGCGATGTCTTCGGGGACGCCGGCTTACGGATTCACCGCGCCGCGGAACTTCCACGCCAACAACGTAACGCTCGGAGTTCACTACGAGTTCTAACCGTAACCACGGTTGCTGAGGAACTTCGATGGGGTGAGCCGGATGCGGAGAACGAGCCCGGTTCACCCCCTCTTTTTGAAGGGCGCTACAATCGACAGCAGGCATCGCGAAGCCCGCGGGGCCGGCAGGCGGCGGTTTCGCATCCGGCGCGGCAAGCCGATGGCGAGTCCAGAGCGCACCGGTGGCGCGGGGATCCGGATGCCTGCAATCGAGCAAGTCTCGTTTGTCCGCACGCGGCCGCGGGGGTATAAGATGGCCTCCGCAGTCAGTGCCGGAGGAGTTTGGCGGCACTGCGTGGACCGCAGGAAAGAGTAAGAACAACGGCTGATGCGGCAGGCTCAACGACTGCGCGACGGCCGGAACAACCGAAGGAGCTTTTCCATGACCAAGACGATTCGATCCCAGGTGGTGCTGGCACTCGCGTTTGCGATGGCCGGCGCTGTGAGCTTTGCCCAGTCGGGCGAAGCGACGTACAAGGCCAGATGCCAGAGCTGCCATGGGAGCGCCGGCATTCCCAATGCCGGGATTGCCAAACTGCTGGGCGTCAAGTCCGTGACCGATCCTGCCGTGAAGAAGCTGACGGTGGAGGAGATGATGGCGGTGGTGAAGAACGGCAAGAACAAGATGAAGCCGATCAAGGGACTGAGCGACGCGGAGATCAAGTCGGCGGTTCTTTACTATCGCGGCCTGAAGTAGGAAGTCCGGCCGGGAAGCAGAGCAGGCAGAGGCCCGCCATTGGGGGCGGGCCACCTACTGAATGAGGGGGGGATAACGTGGCACTGATGCAGAGATTCCGTGAGAACTGGGTACGCCCCGCGCTTTTTTTCGGGAATAATCCCATCAGCCTTGCGGGCGGCGCCATCACCAGCGCATCTGGAGTAACGCTGGTCATCTACTGGCTCGCGGAGATTTTCGGCACGCCTCGCCACAATCCCTATCTCGGTCTTATTTTCTTCCTGTTTTTGCCGGCGCTGTTTGTGATCGGCCTGCTGCTGATTCCGATCGGCGTATATGTGCGGCGCAAGAAGCTGCTCAAAGCGGGCCTGATTCCCTCCGCGTTTCCAAAGATCGACTTCAACGATCACGTATTCCGCCACGGCGTGGATATTGTACTGGTGGCGACGGTGGCGAACCTTCTGGTGGTGTCGATGGCCAGCTATCGCGGCGCCACCTACATGGATTCGCCTTCGTTCTGCGGCGCGTCGTGCCACGTGATGAATCCGGAGTATACGGCTTACAAGATATCGCCTCACTCGCACGTGGAGTGCGTCGAGTGCCATATTGGGTCGGGCGCGGCCTCGTACTTTGAAGCCAAGGTGAATGGGACCAAGCAAGTGCTGGAGGTGGCCTTCGACAGCTATCCGCGTCCGATTCCTTCGCCGGTGACGAACCTGCGGCCGGCCCGCGTGATTTGCGAAGGGTGCCACACGCCCACGCGGTTCGACGGGGACAAGCTGCTCGTGAAGTCGAGCTTTGCCGACGACGAGCAGAACACCGAAACGCAGACGGTGCTGGTTCTGCATCTGGGCGGCGAGGACTCGCTCTCGCACCGCATCGGCATTCATGGCGTCCATCTGGGTCACATCGAGTACATCACCACCGATACGAGCCGCACCACGATTCCCTGGGTGCAGAGGCGGAACGCGGACGGCACGGAGACCGTGTTTGAGTCGTCCTCGGTGAAGGGCGTTCCGCAGGGCGAGCGGCGGGTGATGGATTGCATCGATTGCCACAACCGCGCGGCGCACACGTTTGTGACCGCGGAAGAGGCGATCAACCGGGCCATGGCGGACGGAGCCATCAGCCCGAAGCTGCCCTGGGTGCATAAAGAAGGGCTGCAACTGCTGAAGGCCAGCTATGCCAGCCAGGCCGAGGCGCGGACGCAGATTCCCCAGCAGCTTGCAGCGTTCTATCGCGGCAGCCATCCCGAGGTGATGAGTTCCGAGGCGGACCTGGAACAGAAAGCCGCCGGCGAGTTAGTGACTCTTTACTGCCAGAATGTCTTTCCGTCGATGAAAGTAACCTGGGGAACACATCCGAATCATATCGGGCATATGAGCTATCCGGGCTGCTTCCGGTGCCACGATGGCGATCACAGCGCCAAGGACGGAAGCGCGATTACGCAGGACTGTTCGGTGTGCCACAATCTGCTGGCGGTGGACGAGTCCAAGCCGAAGGTTCTCGTGGATCTGGGCATTCAGACGCAATAAGGTAAGGCCGGCGCCCGCCGGAATTGCCACCCGGTCATGGGGAGCCATGGCCGGGCGCCGGATGGCTGCGGAGGCGCGCGCGGGGCAAAGCGGCCGGACCGGCGGGCCATCCACAAGAATCTACTGTTGGAGACCCCTCCACCCGCTATACAATCGGTGCGAAACCTGTTGAATCCTCAAGCCTGTTTCCTTTCGGGGCTACAGGGGAGAACGGTCGCCCCAGGAAGATGGGGGAGCGCTACCCAGTCTGCCGGGAGCGGCCGGTGCGCAGGTGCGATGGATTTCGTGTACAAAGGGGAACATGGCACACAGACAACGCATCGGCCTGCGGCTTGCGGCGCTTCTCTTCGTGAGCATGGGAGCAGCGGCGGCCCAGACGCCGGTGGCCGGTTCCAGCGCCAGCCGGCTGGCGGGCAACTGGCGGAGTTCCCCGCCTGTGACGATCACGGCCAGCCGGGCGCCCGCGCTCTCCGGGGCGGTGTCTGCCACAACACTGGGGGCGGCGCCGGCCAATGCGCGTCTGGACCGGATGATTCTGCTGCTGGAGCCCTCGGCGGCGCAGCAGCAGGCATTGACGGCGGTGATCCAGAGCCAGCAGAACCCGTCGTCGAGCGCCTATCACCAATGGCTGAGCCCGGCGGCTTTTGCCGTGGCCTACAGCAACTCCGCCGCGGATGTGTCCGCAGTGGGGGACTGGCTGCGCAGCCAGGGATTCGACGTGGCTGCGCTGCCCGCGGGGAGGGGCTGGATCGAGTTTTCCGGCACGGTGGCGCAGGTGGAGCAGGCCTTCGGCACGCATGTGGTGATGGTCCCGACGGCCAGCGGACTTCGCGCGGCGCTGGCCGGAGACATTTCGGTTCCCGGTGCGCTGCAGCCTGTGATCTACGGGCTGGTATCGCTGGACGGGGTGCTTTCCGCGCCCGCGATGACCACGCCGCAGCCGCTGAGCGCGACCGCGGCCGAGCTTGCGGCAGCGACATCACTCGACCAGGCCGCGGCGGCAACTCCGCGACTGATGACCAATCTGCTTCAGCTTGACGCGCTGCATGCGGCGGGAACGACGGGTGCGGGCGAGAGCATCGCCCTTGCCACGCGCAGCAACGTGAACCTGGCGGATGTGGTAGCGTTTCGCGCGGCCTTTGGGCTGCCGGCGAATGCGCCGCAGATTGTTCTCAATGGGACCGATCCGGGGCGGACAGCGGACGAGGCGGAGGCGTTGCTGGAGGCCTCGTGGGCGGGCGCGGCCGCGCCAGGCGCGCAGGTCGTGCTGGTTCCGGCGGCCTCGACCGGCGCAACCGACGGCCTGGATCTGAGCCTGGCGGCGATTGTGGATCAGGCGCTGGCGCACACTGTCCTGGTGGGGTATTCGGCGTGCGAGGCGGGAATGAGCGAGGCGCACCAGGCATTCTATGCCGCGCTTTACCGGCAGGCGGCGGCCGAAGGAATCGCGATGGTCGCGGCTGCCGGGGACAGCGGTTCCGCGGCCTGCTATGCGGCCGGCAGCACGGTCCCGGTGACGAGCGGATATGGGGTTAATGCCCTGGCTTCCACGCCGTGGAATGTGGCGGTGGGCGCGGATGCGTTTGGGACGGCGGGACCGGCAGCGGGAGTCTCCGGGTTGGCGGCGTGGTCGCCGGTGAGCGCGGCGGACACGGCCTATGCCGGCGGCGGGGGATCGAGCGCGGTCTACGCGGCTCCGGGATGGCAGCCGGCGCCCGGCGGAAGCCTGCCGGCAAGGGCGCAAATGGCGACGGGCGCGGCAACGCCAGCGATGGCAGCCGCCACAAGCCTGCTGCAGCAATTGAAAAGCGCGGGGTTGTCTTCGGGCTACAGACTGATTCCCGACCTGTCCCTTCCCACGGCGATCGACTCGGTCGAGAATCACGGGTTGGCTTTCTGCATGAGCGGCGATGCGTCGGCCACCACCTGCACGCCGGTGCAGGCAGGCGGCAGCTCGGCCGCAGCGGCGCTTTTTTCCGGCCTGGCGGCGCTGCTGGCGCAAGAATATGGGCCGCAGGGGAACCTGGCGCCGCGGCTTTATGAGCTGAGTGAATCCAGCGCGGCCAGCAGCATCTTCAGCGATGTGCAGCAGGGAACGGCGCAACTGGCTTGCGCGGCGGGCAGCCCGGGCTGCACCGCAACGGGGCAGATTGGCTTTGCCGCCGCCGCCGGATACGACATGACCAGCGGGCTGGGAACGGTGAACGCGCAGGCGCTGGCGAGGCAGTGGCCGCGCGCCCAGGTGGGCACCGGCTCGGTGACGGTGCTGAACACCATCCCTCCCGGCCAGACGATCAATCCTTCGGGTTCGCTGGTGCTTTCCGCCACGGTGACGGCGCCGACGGGGGATCCGGCGCCGACGGGGACGGTAGCCTTTCTGGATCAGTCGAACGGCTCAGCGGACCTTTCCAATGTGACGTTGGTTCCGGGTTCCGGAACCAGCGCGACGGCATCGACGATCATTACCGGAGCTCTGACGCAGGGCGGTCATAACATTTTTGTCCAGTACAGCGGGGACACGAATTATGCGGTCGCCACCGATCCGAATCCGGTGACGGTGGAGGTGCAGCCCAGTTCGACGAGCACGGTGATCAGTCCGGCCACGTATACGCCCAACCCGGGCAGCACGCTTGTGGTGACGGCCACCGTGACTTCCTCGACAGCGGGCGCAGGGGCTTCGCCGCCCTCGGGCACGGTCAATTTCCTGATGAACGGCGTGATCAAGGGAACCGAGCCGGTGATCCAGGGGACGCCGTCAACGGCCAGCATCAACCTGACCATGCCGAACACGGCGGGCGCGGTGCAGCTTTCGGGCTACTATTCTGGAGATACGAACTACTACAACTCGACGTCCCAGCCGGTGCAGGTGACGGTTCCCACGAGCGCGCCCACGGTGACGGTTACGGCCTCGCCCTCCGCGCCGGTCGTGGGCGGCACGGTGCAACTGACGGCCATCATCGCTCCGCCGGCCGGCAACACGACGCCGCCGACGGGGACCGTGATTTTCTATGTGGATGGCATTGCCGCGGGCGGGAGCGTTCTTGTGATTCCGGGATCGCCTTCCACGGCGTCGCTGACCATCAACACGCCAGCCCTGGGCCAGCATGCGATTACGGCCAGCTACAGCGGCGATACGAATTACGCGGGGATCACCTCCCCGGCGGCCTCCCTTGTTGCCGGGAAGACGCCGACGGCGGTGACCCTGATGCCGAGCATCACGAACCCGGCCGGAGGCAGCTCCGTGATGCTGACGGCAACCATCAGCGCCAGCTATCCCGGGACAGAGGTGCCGAGCGGGACCGTGACCTTCACCATGGATTCGAGCACGGTGGAGGGGACGGTTGCCGTGGTCTCGGGAACGACGGCCACGCTTTCCGTGACCATGCCGATGTATGGCGCGCACACGTTTGTGGCTACCTATAACGGAGATGCCTACTTTAGCGCCTCCAGTTCGCCGCCGGCGGCGGTATCGGTGGCCAAGATCGTGACCACGACGGCGATTTCTCCGGCCACCAGCAGCCCGTCGGCCGGGACGCCGCTGGTGGTCACCGCGACCGTATCGCCCGCCAGCACGCTGCCGTCGCTTCCTTCGGGCACGGTCACCTTCACGCTGGACGGAGCCAGCATCGGCTCGAGCGCGGTGGTTTCGGGATCGCCGGCCACCACAGCCATCACCATTCCTGCCGCTTCGATAACGCCGGGGCAGCATGTTCTTCTGGCGGTCTACAACGGCGACACCTACTATGCCACCTCCACATCGACGCCGGTGACCATCACGGTGCCGAAGAGCCCATCGGCCATTACCATTACCCCGGCCAGCTACGCGCCCACGGTGGGGGGCATCCTGCGGGTCGCGGCGGTGGTGACGGCGACGACGTACGGATCGAGCGGTCCCTCGGGCACGGTAACCATTCTGATGGACGGCGCCAGCGCGGGCACGGCGACGCTGGCAGCCGGCATTCCTTCCACCGTAAACATTCCCATCTCCATGCTGACGGCGGGCAATCACGTGCTGACAGCGAGCTACAGCGGAGACAACTACTACGCGGCCTCATCCACGACATCGAGCGTGAACCTTGTGGCCTCGCGCGGGCCGACGGCCATCACGCTGGCCGCGTCGCCGGCCACGCTGACGGCGGGCATGAACGAGACGCTGACGGCGACCGTCACCCCCATCAATCCCGTGACCGGGACCATCTACACGATCACCGGGACGGTGAGCTTTTACGATTCGGGCTCCCATCTTCTGGGCACGGCCAGCCTCATCAACAATGTGGCCACGCTTTCCGGCGTTGCGCTGGCCAACAATGTGAACCACTCGATAACGGCGGTCTACTCGGGCGATGTGAACTGGCTGCCTAGCACCACATCGACGCCGCTGGTGCTGACCGCGACGACGCTTCCGGTCATGGTTGTACTGACCGCGAATGTCACGACCGCGTCTCCGGGCCAGGCGGTGATTCTGACCGCAACGGTGACGCCCACGGCGCCGCCGGCTTCCACGGTGGAGCAGAACCCGACCGGCGAGGTGGTTTTCTACAACGGCACGACCGTGCTGGGCGAATCGGCGCTGGCCGCAGTGGCGTTGACCAACTCCTCGGTGGCCACGCTGACGCTGGCCAACCTGCCGGGCGGTCAGGATGTGATCACGGCGACGTACCTGGGCGATCTGTCCTACGATGCGGGCAGTTCCAACTCTCTTACGCTGACCATTCAGGATTTCACGATCACGCCGGACCCCTCGAACCCGGCGACGAACCTGACTCTGGTGCAAGGCACGTCAGGCTCCGCGGCCTACGATATAACCGGCCTGGGCGGGTTCAATAACCAGATTCAGGTGGTGTGCGCGGTTTCGGCCACCGATCTTCCCATGACCTGCACGCCCAGTCCGCAGCAGGTGACGCCCAACGCCACGGTGACCTTCGTGATTCAGACCTATGCCAGCGGGGCGACCGCCAGCACGCGACCGGGACAGCGTCCGTTCTGGCCTCGCGCGGCGGGGGGCGCGGCGCTGGCTTTGCTGGCCTTTTTCTTCCTGCCGTTTGGGCGGCGCGCGCACATCTTTGCGGACAAATCGGCGCGGCGCTTCGGCATCCTGCTGTTGTTGCTTGTGGGTCTGGGCGGCGTGGGAATGGGCTGCAGCAGTGTTGCGCTGCAGGGCACATCGAGCGCCTCAGGCGGGACGCCGCTGGGGGTTTCCACGCTCAAGATCACCGCCTCGGATTACGTGAACAATACGGTTTTCAGCCGCAGTGTCTACCTTACGGTGAATGTGGTGCCCTAAGCACTTGCGGAAGAGCGATGCGCGCCGCGCGTACGGGCTGGAGCCCGCGCTTTCAGGAACCACGGCGCGGACGAGTTCTTCCGCAAGTTTCCCAGCCTGCACCGGGGAGCCGGCAGCGCGTGGGGCAGATCTTTTCCGGTGTCGATGCAGGCGGGCAGGGCCTGCCGCTGCGCTGCAACGCCCCTGGGCGTGATAGGCTGGCGTTTCAGTTGGAAGGAGCGAAAACACCGGATGCAATCCAGCCACGCTTTTCATTTCAATCTTGTTGCCGCGGCGCACGCGGCCATGATCGAGCACGGCTTTCAGCCGGACTTTCCCGCCGCAACCGGCGCCGAACTGGCGGCGATCAAAGCGCATGCCGAGATGGCCGCCGTGGATGGACTGAAAGACCTGCGCGGCTTGCTGTGGTCTTCCATCGACAACGACACGTCGAAGGATCTGGACCAGATCGAGTGGGCCGAAGCGCTGCCCGACGGCCGGATTCGCGTACGGGTGGGCGTGGCCGATGTGGATGCGCGCGTGCGTGCGGGCACGGCGATCGACAATCATGCGCGGAGCGAGACGACCTCGGTCTACACCGGCGTAAAAGTTTTTCCCATGCTTCCGGCCGAGCTTTCAGAGGGGATTACCTCGCTGAACGAAAACGAGGACCGCGCGGCGCTGGTCATCGAGTTTGCCGTGGACCAGGCGGGGGGTGCGACGGACGGCAGGGCCTATCGCGCGCTGGTGCGCAACCGCGCGCAACTGGCCTACAACAGCGTGGGCGCGTGGCTTGAGGGCAAGGGGCCGGCGCCGGCCAAGGTGTCTGCCCGCGCCGATCTGGCCGCCCAACTGCGGCTTCAGGATGAAGCCGCGCAGCGCATGGTGGGCGGACGATTCCAACATGGGGCGCTGGACCTGGAAACCATTGAGACCCGTCCGGTGATGCTGGCCGGCGAGGCGGTGGAGATTGCCCGGCTGGAGAAGAACCGGGCCACCTCGCTCATCGAGGAGTTCATGGTGGCGGCCAACGGCGTGATTGCCCGCACCCTGGAACAGGCGGGCGTGGCGTCGATCCGCCGCGTGGTGCGCACGCCCAAGCGCTGGGATCGCATTGTGGAGGTGGCCCGGCGGCTGGGAACCGCTCTTCCGGCTGAGCCTGACTCGAAGGCGCTGAACGACTTCCTGCTGGCCGAGAAGCGCCGCGACCCGGACCACTTTCCTGACTTGTCGCTTTCCGTGGTGAAGCTGATGGGACCGGGCGAGTACGTTCTGGTAAAGCCCAACCATGTTTCTCCCGGCCACTTTGGCCTGGCGGTGCAAGACTACACGCACTCCACCGCGCCCAACCGGCGTTTTCCTGACGTGGTGACGCAGAGGCTGCTGAAGGCATGGCTCGGGGGCAAGGCGCAGCCCTATGCGGAAGAGGCGCTCGATGCCATTGCGCTGCGTTGCACCGAGATGGAAGACGCCGCGCGCAAGGTGGAGCGCGAGATGCAAAAGCGGATTGCGGCCGTGGTGCTGCACAAGCACATCGGGCAGAGCTATCGGGCCATTGTGACCGGCGTGAACCAGTATGGAACCTTTGTGCGCACGCTGGAACCGCACGTGGAAGGCATGCTGGTGCAGGGCGCGAAGGGACTGGATGTGGGAGACCGCGTGACGGCGAAGCTGATCTCCACCGATCCGGAGCGAGGTTTTATCGACTTTGCCGCCTGATCATCCGGCGTTTGCGGATGGCAGAGGAAATCCGATATTCTCCAGTAGGAAAGTAAATAGATTTGACGGTAAATGACCGGTGAGCCTGTGTCGTGCATGCTCCCCAAGCGCGCCATTATGTGCGTGATCGGAGATAAGCGCCAGCAGGACTGGCGGAGTCCACAGGCGATCCGCGGGGCGAGTGCCTGCCTGCGATAGGGGATGAATGCGTTTTTGCAGTTCTTTGAGGTTTGCCTGCTTTTTGGCGGGTACGGTTATGCTGGCGCTGCCCGGCGGCGCGGCAGCGCGGCCATCGGCTGCAACGGGCGATGGAAGCGCGGAGGCGGCATTGCCCGAGGCGCCGATGCCCCAGAACGCAGCGGGGCAGCCCGACACATCGCGAGAAAACCAATCGGCGCCCAACACTCCCCCGGCGGGCCCCGCGCCCACATCGGGCCATGAGGGGCTGCCCCGGCCTCAGCCCAAGCGGATTCTGGGGATCATGCCCAACTACCGCGCCGTCAGCGCGGGTGTCATTCCGCCGCCGCCCACGGCGCGCGAAGCTTTCGTCCTCGCGACGCAGAATACCTTCGATTATTCGTCCTTTCTCTTTACCGGCGTTACATCGTTAATGGCGAAGGGCACCGATGCGCATCCGCAACTGGGGAAAGGCCCGGATGGCTTTGGGAGGTACTATTGGCGCGGGTTTGCCGATAAGGCCGATGGCAACTACCTTGTGCTCTTCGTGTTGCCGTCCATCTTCCACCAGGACGAACGGTTCTATGCCAAAGGGCGGGGTGGGATCATCAAGCGGGGCATTTATGCAGCCTCCCAGGTGCTGATTACTCCGAACTATCAAGGACATAACACGTTCAATACATCCGAGATACTGGGCCGCGGCATTGCGCAGGCCGTTTCTGTCTCCTACTACCCGAACAGCGACCGGACAGTGGCCGACGTTTCGGCAAAGTATGCGTACGCGCTTGGCCGCGACGCGCTGACCAACGTGTTCCGCGAATACTGGCCCGATATTGCCGCCCACATTTTGCACCGCCATCGGCGAGTCCCGGAGGCGGAAGCCGCAAAGCCTTAAATGAACAGGCTATTGCGCGCGAGATTTTGTATCCGCCGGGGGGCAATCCGCGTCCAACGAGCAGGCAAGCCGCACCTATGGAAAACCGGCCCCGTGGAGTGCCTGAGGCTAAAGGGCTTGGTGTGAGCAATTGACCCGGAACCGCGGTTCCAGCCCGGACGCGCGGGGTGAGAGTCAGCCGCCGTTCCGGAACGGTTTCCGATGCAGGTAAATGGATGCGATTTCGTTGGTCTGCTATCCCCGCGGCGCTGCTTTTTGTTGCATGGCTTTGCGTGCCGCCTTTGCATCTGGCGGCGCTCGATGCGGAATCGGGTTTGACCGGCGCCGCCGGTGTTGAGATACCCGAGGCGCCGGAAGCGCAGGCAGGGCCGGCGCAAACCGCCGCGCCACAAAATGCCGGCGCCGCTGCCCAGCCCGCCGCGAGCCAAGCGGCGGACGTGAGCGGAACCGTGACGGACGTGAATGGCGACCTTGTCCCCGGCGCCACGGTTGTGTTCGATGCGCCTCTCGGCGCGGACCGGCGCACGGTGGAGGCAAACGACAATGGCTTCTTTCAGGTAACCGATCTCAAGCCGGCAATCCCCTATCGCGTGACCATTCGCGCCAAGGGTTTTGCCGAGTGGACGGCGCCGCCGCTGGTTTTGCAGCCGGGCCAATTTTTCATCTTCAAGGACATTCAACTGAAACTGCCGGGGGCGGAGACCTCGATCACCGTCTATTCATCCACGGAGCAGATTGCGGTTGAAGAGGTGCGGCTTGCCGAGCAGCAGCGTCTCTTCGGATTCATTCCGAACTTCTATGTTGTCTACGACCACAATGCTGTGCCGTTGACCGCCAAACTGAAATTCAAGCTGGCGCTGCGCGTGTCGATCGATCCGGTGAACTTTGCGAGCGCGGTATTTTTTGCCGGGATGGAACAGGCAGCCAACGTTCCCGATTTTCAGCAGGGGCTGAAGGGCTACGGCCAGCGCGTGGGGGCCATTTATACCGACGGTCTGACCGACCTGGTGATCGGCGGGGCGATTCTTCCCTCGCTTTTGCATCAGGACCCGCGCTACTTTTATCAGGGAACCGGCAGCGCCAGTTCGCGGCTGTGGCACGCTGTTTCCTATCCGTTTGTGAGCAAAGGCGACAACGGGAAGTGGCAGCCGAACTACTCGACTATTGGCGGGGATCTGGCATCGAGCGCCATCTCCAACACGTACTATCCCGCATCGCAACGGGGGTCGGCTCTGTTCGCGGAGAATTTTCTCATTGATACCGGCGAGCGCATGGTAAGCACGATCTTTCAGGAGTTTGTCCTGCGCAAATTCACGCGCAACGCGGGGCAGTCCCAGTAGCGGCGGAGCGGCCGGGCAGAGAGCGGCGCCGCGCGGGCGCGTACACGGTGTGCGACGGCACGGCCAGGAGGCTGCGCTCCGGATAGCGGAAGGCCGTGAGGCATCCGCCATAGACACAGCCCGTGTCGATGTTGACGGTGTTGTTCAGCCACAAGGGCGCGGCCACCGGGGTGTGGCCGAAGACCACGAGGGCATGGCCGTGGTACTGGGCCGCCCAGTTGAAGCGCACCGGCAAGCCATTCTCATCCATTTCTCCGGTGGTTTCGCCATAGACGGCGAGGGCGCGCGCCCTGGCCGTGGCGGCGCCGTGCAGGGGTTCCGGCAGCCCGGCATGGGCAATCACCAGCCTGCCGCGGTCGAGAACGAGGTGGCCGGGCAAGTGGCGCAGAAAGCGCACCGCGGCGGCGCGAAATTCCGCGGGCTCGGCGTCGAACTGACGCAGCGCGCGCCGCAATGAGGGTGTGGAGGGCGCGACCTTGCCCTGGAGCGCGGCCAGCAGGTTCATGTCCTGGTTGCCGGCTACGCAGAGCGCCTGACCGGCGCGCGCCATGCTCATGAGCAGCCGCAGGACCGCGGTGGTTTCGGGTCCGCGCAGGGCCAGATCGCCCACAAAGACGAGCGTTCTTTCCGGCGGCGCGGCGACCGCCAAGCCGCTGCGGCTCGAATGGACCGCGCAGCCCAGCGCCGTCATCAGCGCCAGCAGCTCATGGAGGCAGCCGTGCACGTCGCCGATCACGTCGAAGGGCCCGTGGAGTTCGGGTCGCTGCAGGCGCATATGTACCCAGTGTATGGGATGCGGAGCGGAATGGACCGATGCTCGCCGCGCCATGTAGACTCGGCTTTCGAGCAAAGGAGAAGCGATGAATCGACGCGATTTTATTGCCACTGGAATGGGGGCGGCGTTGACGGCCAAGCTGGCGGCTGGACAAGGGACGCTTGGCGGGGTTGGAGATGCGGCAGGCAGCGCCTTCCCGCAGCTCGCACTGAACCACTATCGCCTCGGCGTGAACTACACGCCCTCGCATAACTGGTATTTCTGCTGGAACGACTGGCACATGGATCCCATCGAGCGCGATCTGGACGCCATTGCCGGTCTGGGCGCCGACCACATGCGCATCATGCTCATCTGGCCGTCGTTCCAGCCCAATCTGACGTGGGTGAGCCCGGCGCACCTCGACCGGCTGCACGCGTTGCTGGCCGCCATGGGGGAGCGCGGCCTGGACGCGCTGGTAACGGCTTTTACGGGCCAGCTCAGCGGCTGGTTTTTTCTTCCGCCCTTCAACAAGCCCGATCCGGCCATGTACACCGACGGCGCCCTCTGGGCGGCGCAGGAGCTTTACATTCGCAAAGTGGCGCAGGTGATGAAAGAGCACGACAACATCATCGGCTTCGATTTCGGCAACGAGATGA
The DNA here is from genome assembly GCA_021846985.1 of Acidobacteriota bacterium. GTDB lineage: Bacteria > Acidobacteriota > Terriglobia > Terriglobales > Acidobacteriaceae > Telmatobacter. Next base: position 25,306 of record JAJZVX010000031.1, read on the forward strand.
ACACCTGCTGGCGAGCCGCCGAAACCTCGATCGGCGATGCGTGGATGGACAAGATGTTCGCGCTGATGAACGGCCTGCTGCCCGGCCGGGTGAACATCAACGGCGTGGACAATGATCCCTGGTTTGCCCCCAACACGTTCTCGGCGCGCGCGCTGGCCTCCAAGCTGCTGCCGGTGATCCATGTCTATCCCTACTGGACCGGCGAGGCCAAATACGCAGGTCCGATGGACCCGCCCAGCACGCACCTCATCACGGCGATGGCGGCGCTGGTGCGGGCGTACGCGGGCGATGCCCGCAAGCCGGTGTGGGCCGGGGAGTTCAATACCTGCTTCGAGGAGCTGCCCGAAAAGCAGCAGGCCGCGTGGCTCGAAGAGGCGGTGACCGATGCCGCGGAGTCGGGCGTGAACTGGTTTACGTACTGGGACAGCCACGACGTGAATCGCAAATTCGCCTTTAACTCGCTGGAGTACAGCCTGGGCCTGCTGACCAACGACGGCAAGGTGAAGGAGCAGGGACGGGTCTTCAAGCAACTGGCGGCAACCTACAAAGGAAAGCCCGTGGCGGTTCCGTCCCGGACGCCGCCGCCTCCGCCCGCGCAGGCGACGACAGAGGCCACATGGCAGTGGCTTCTGGACTATCTTGGGTGGAAGCCGAAGAACGGGTTGCGCTAACAGTCCGCGGGTGCGCTGCTGCTGTAACATGGGCAGGATCACGGGCGTTGCTGGTTTGGCCAGGAGGCTCTTGCCAGGCCGTCCCGGCGGGCATCTATGATGGAAAAAATGCATCTTTTCGCAGCAGAGCATCCTCCATGCGGCGCGTGATCGCACTCTCGTTGCTGGCGTGGTTCAGCTGGATGCTGATCGTGCCGGTGTTTGCGCCGGACGCGGAGGCCAGCCTTCCGCCTTGCTGCCGCAGAAACGGCAAGCATCACTGCATGATGCGGATGATGCAGCGCCCCAGCGGCCATGAGCGGCGATTCGGCACGGCGCGCGAGAAGTGCCCTTACTTTCCGGTGAGCAGTTGCGCTGTTCACTCCCCAAGCTTCCAGACCGCGTGCGGAGAGACGGTTCGCGCCGAGGGCGCGCGGCCCGCGCCGGTGGCATGGGCGCAGGTGACTCTGCGCCCCGCGTTCTTTTTCCGGAGCCATCCGAAGCGCGGTCCCCCCACACTCCTTGCGTGACAGACGGAAGGGCTTTGCCGGCGCGGCGGGTGTGTGCCTGCCGGAGGGTAGAGCGCCGTGTTTTTTGCAAGCGAGGAGAAGCGATGAGACGCAAGTGGCATGGGCTTGTGGCGGCGGCGCTTTGCGCGACCGGGCCGCTGAGCATGATGTTTGCCCAGCAGAAGGCCGGGATGGCGGTTTCGCCCGCTGCTGAAGCAGCTCCGCCGGAGATCCGATCCGCCGCGTGCCGCCCGGAAAATCACGCGGCTGGGGATTTGACAGGGACGGTGAAGGATCAGATGGGCGCTCTGATGGCGGCGGTGAAGATCGAAGTCCGGGATCGTACTCTGGGGAGTCTGCGAACCGGCGTCACCGATGAGCGCGGGATGTTTGCATTCGAGGGCGTGAGCGCCGGCCGCTACGACGTTACGGCGATTGCGGCGGGATTCGAGGCGGCGGCAGTCCGCGATGTTCCCGTGGAAGCCTGCCACGCGACGATGCTGCATCTGGTGCTGCAAGTGGCTTCCACGAAAACGGAGATTACGGTAACGGAAGGCGCGATGGGGGGCTCGGGAGAGGCGCTTGCGGCCCTGACGCCGCAGACCAGCGATACAGCATCTCTTTTCGGAGACGCGCCGGGAGTGTCTCTGGCTGCCAATGGAGGCGTATCGAGCCTTCCCGCGATTCACGGAATGGGCGATGACCGGGTGAAGATTCTGGTGGATGGGATGACGCTGGCATCGCATTGCAGCAACCATATGAATCCAGCGCTTTCCTATGTCGATCCGGGAAGCGTGGCGAGGATTGCGACGATTGCCGGCATCACGCCGGTGAGCAGCGGCGGAGACAGCATTGGGGGCACCTTGACGGTGGACTCGGCCGCTCCGGAGTTTGCGGCGCCGGGCGAGCGCTTTGTCGAGAGCGGCGCAATCACGGGGTTCCACCGCACCAACGGCGTGGTGAGCGGCGGGGATCTATCCGTATCGGCGGCGAGCCGGCAGTGGAGCGCCTCCTACAACGGGACCTACGTCAACGCCGCCGACTACAGCGGCGGCGACGGGACGCGCGTGATGTCCACGCTCTACCAGTCCAGAACCTACAACGGCCAAGTGGGCGCGCGGCTGGCGGATCAGACGCTTGTGCTCAAGATGGGCTATCAGGACATTCCCGCGCAGGCATTTGTGAATGCGCACATGGACATGCTCAAGAATGAGGCGCGGTATGCGAATCTGCATTACAGCGCGCGGCCCGGGTGGGGAAGGCTGGAGGCGGTGGCCTTTTACGAGCGCACCGGGCACCTGATGAATCTTCTGGCGGACAAGAAGCTGGTGATGAACATGAACATGCCCATGGAGACCAAGGGCGCGAATCTGGGCTATTCGCTTGGCATCGAGATTCCGCTGCGGGGGCGGGATACCCTGAGAGCGGGCACCGAGTTTCATCGTTTTACGCTGGACGACTGGTGGCCGGCATCCATGGCAATGGTTGGGCCGATGGGACCCAATCCGCTGTGGAACGTGCAGGACGGACGCCGCAATCGCTGGGGGACGTATCTGGAGTGGGAGGGCCGGCACGGCGCCGGCTGGACGGAGCTGCTGGGAGTGCGCAGCGACATTGTGCTTATGGATACGGGCAACGTGCAGGGCTATAACATGGCGCCCACGCAGACGGGCAGCGCGGCATATTATGCGGATGCCACGGCCTTCAACTCCGTGCGCCACGGCCGCCGGGACAACAACGTGGATGGGACGGCGCTAGGCCGCTATCAACGGGATGCAGCCCATTCGTTCGAGTTTGGGTACGCGCGCAAGACGCGCTCTCCGAACCTGTACGAGCGCTATCTCTGGGTGAAGCAGAGCGCGATGTCGGTAGACATGAACGGCTGGTTCGGCGACCTGAACGGATACACGGGCAACCTGGATCTGCGGCCGGAGATTGCCAACACGGTGAGCGCTTCGGGGTCGCTGCAGGATGAGGGGCAGGCGCGCTGGCAACTGAAGGTTACGCCCTATCTGACGTACGTGCAGGATTTCATCGACGTGAGCCGCTGCCCGCCCAGCGAAAACGGTTTGGGCAACGGCTGCACGCAGGCGCGCTTCGATGCGACCGCGGCCACGCTGGCCACCACGCCGTATGTGACGCTGCAATTCGGCAACTATGGCGCCAGAATTGTTGGCGTGGACGGACAGGCGCGCGTTGCGCTGGGCGGCGCAACGCGGGCGGGAGCCTTTTCGCTGGCCGGGACGCTGAGTTATCTGCACGGGAGAAACACCGCCCCGGAGGCGCCCGGCTCACCCGGGCAGCAGCCTCTTTATCACATGATGCCGCTGCATGGGACGCTGACGCTGGAACATGCGCTGGGGAACTGGTCCAACGCGTTTGCGCTGCAAGCAGTGGACGCCAGGAGAGATCTGCAGGGCGTTCGCCTGGAACTGCGCTCGCCGGGCTATATGCTTGCCAGTCTGCGCACCAGTTATCAGCGGCGCATCGCCGACCCGCTCGGTCTGCGCTTCGATGCCGGCATCGACAATCTAGCGGGGAGAGACTACATTCTGCCGCTGGGCGGCCGGTACTATGGGCCGACGATGGCGGCCATCAAGGCGGGGGCGCAGGTGCCCGGGATGGGGAGATCGTTCTATGGCGGGCTGACGGTGCAGTTCTGAGGGAAGGGCAGGCGCCCTGGAGACGGCTTTTCTGTACTCGCGCCGACGCAGCGGCGGAAAACCGGGGAAAGCCATCCCCGGGAGCGAGCTGCGATGCTTACCTGCCAGGGTGGAGGCTGGCCTGCTCTGGCGGGTTCTGCAGGTTGAGAATACGGAGATGTTCAAGGGCGATTCTGGGATATTTTGAGCGAATCGAGGCTGGTGGGCAGGTGTTTGGGTGCGAGGAGGCGCCATGCTTCGGACGCCTGGCGCGGAGGCAAAACTCATACCCCGGGGAAAGCGCCGCCGCAATGGGGAAGGCAATCAGGCGAGGATTGTGCATGAGCCGCATCCTCGAATTGGAGGCGAGTGTAGCATGGCATCCGTCAAGGCAAAGCCAGCAGAAGCGCCGGCGCGAAGGCTGCCCGTTCGATGCATTGCGCACGAAGATATGTCATGCGGTGGGGGATTTAGCGGAAGAGGCGCCGGCAAGGTCCCTGCGCGTTTCCCTGACGAAGGCCTTCATGGATTTTGACAAGTTATCGAGGACCACGGCCCATTCTTCAAGGTGCTCCTCGCCCTTTCTGGTGAGCCGGTAGACCCGGCGCGCCGGGCCTCCCTGGTTGGTCTCCCAGGTGGATTTCACGTTGCCGTTCAACTCCAACTGGCGGAGGGTGCGATAGAGGGCGGCTTTGTCGATTTCGGCGTCGGTGAGGGCGTGTTTCGGCATTTCGGAGCAGAGATCGTAACCGCAGGAGCGGCCCCTGGTCTGCAATAGATGGAGCACGACCGGTTCGATGAACCGGTAGAGGTTTCCCATGCCGCAGGAGCACGGCTGATCCTTGCCATGGCGTGAGCACATTTTTCGAGGCATTCCAGATCTCCCCAAGAAGTGGATTTAGGCACGCTCAGCCTGTTGTCCTATCATATGGTGCAAATAGATGTGAAATACAGATATTTTCACCGCGGAGCATGGATGCGCCGGAAGTCCGTGGATACAATACAGGAAGAGCTTTCATGGAACGGCGCGAGACTGCATGGTTCGCGCGTCCGCTGCCGGCCTAGCGGGCCGGGCACGCAAGGCGCCAGGCCCGCTGCGATGCATCCGCGGCTGCGAACGAAAGCGCCAATGAGACAAGCGAGGAAGGATGAGCGGCAGAAACATTGTCATTGTGGGTGGAGTGGCGGGGGGCGCAACCTGCGCGGCGCGCCTGCGCAGACTGGATGAAAACGCCAGGATTCTGGTGCTGGACCGGGGGCCGCATGTTTCCTTTGCCAATTGCGGGCTGCCCTACTATGTGGGGAATGTGATCCGCGACGAAGCCAAGCTGTTGCTGGCCTCTCCGGCGTTGTTCAAGGAGCGATTCCATATCGAAGCACGGACCGGGCATGAGGCCGTAGCCATCAACCGTGAGCAGCGCACCCTAACGGTGCGGGACGTGAACACGGGAGACGAATACACCGAGTCTTATGACGCGCTTGTGCTATCGCCCGGGGCCGCGCCGATTCGCCCGTCCTGGCCGGGCATCGATCTGCCTGGGATTTTTACGCTGCGCAACATTCCCGACAGCCGCGAGATTCGCGCCTGGATCGAGGCGCGGAAGCCGGGCAAGGCGGTGATTGTGGGCGCGGGCTTTATCGGGCTGGAGATGGCCGAGAACCTGCGCCACCGCGGGATCAAGGTGACGGTGATCGAGATGGCCAGCCAGGTGATGCCTCCGCTCGATCCGGAGATGGCCGAGTATGCGCGGCAGCGCCTGGAGGCGCAGGAAGTGAAGCTGGTGCTGGGCGACGGCGTGGCGGGTTTTGCGGCGGCGGACGACTCCGGAATTACGGTGAAGACGCAGAGCGGAGCCACGTTTCAGGCGGAGTTGGTGGTGCTGGCGATCGGCGTGCGGCCGGAGACGCAACTGGCGCGCGCCGCCGGCCTGGCCCTGGGCGAGCGGGGCGGCATTCGCGTGAACGAACAGATGCGCACCAGCGATCCGCACATCTGGGCGATTGGGGACGCCGTGGAGGTGAAGAACATCCTGACCGGGCAATGGGAGCTGATTCCGCTGGCGGGACCGGCGAACCGGCAGGGACGGGTGGCGGCAGACGCAATCTGCGGCCGCGCGACGCGTTTTCGCGGTGTGCAGGCCACGGCGGTTTGTGGATTCTTGGGGCTGACAGTGGCCATGACGGGCGCCACGGAGAAGGCGCTGCTCCGTGCCGGAAAATCTGACTTTGCCAGCATCTATCTGCATCCCGGACACCATGTGGGCTACTATCCCGGAGCGCATGCCATTCATATGAAGCTGTTGTTCCGCACCTCCGACGGGCGCGTGCTGGGGGCGCAGGCGGTTGGCGGTGAAATGGGAGTGGAACGCCGCATCGACGTGCTGGCCCAGGCGATACAGATGAAGGCCACCGTCTTTGACCTGGAAGAGGCGGAGCTTTGTTATGCGCCGCAATATGGAAGCGCCAAAGATCCGGTGAATTTTGCCGGCATGATCGCTGCCAATGTTCTGCGGGGCGATGTGGAGTTGGCGTCCTGGGGCGACCTGGACACCACTCCCGCCATGATTCTGGATGTGCGCGAGCCGCACGAATTCGGCGCGGGGTCCATGCAGGGGTCGGTGAATATTCCGCTGAGCAAGCTGCGCGAACAGATCGGCAAGCTGCCGCATGAGCGGGAGATATGGGTGACCTGCGGGGTAGGGCAGCGGGCCTACTATGCCTGCCGCATCCTGACGCAGCATGGCCTGCAGGCGCGCAATCTTTCCGGCGGGTACGGCACGTTCCAGGTTCGCTATCCGGACCGGGTGAAGCGCCCAAGGGCAAAGTAACGGATCGACAGCGGCAGCGGTAATCGCCGTTTCCCAGGGGGCCTTATGCAAACAGGAACAGGGAAAAGCCAGCGGCGCGGTGCAGCGGGCTCTCTCTCATCTTCACGCTGCTTTGCTTGCAGCCCGGTCAATGAGCGCGGATTGCATCTGCAATACGAACGGGACGAGAAAGGCGCCATGGAGGCGGCGTGGATTCCCGACGCCGACCTGGAAGGCTTTGAGGGCATTGTGCACGGCGGCATTGTGAGCACGGTTCTGGACGAATCGATGGCCCAGGCGGTATCCGCATCCGGAATCGACGCGCTGACCGCGGAGCTGCGCGTGCGCTTTCGCCAACAGGTGTCTTCCGGCCAGCCGCTCCACCTCAAAGGATGGATCGAGCAGCGGAATAAGCGCATGATTCATGCCCAGGCATTGCTTACGGATGCCCATGGCGTTGAGCTTGCTCATGCCTGGTCGATTTTTCTCGAACTTCGGTAGGAGCATCTGGCTGCGGCGGCGGTTCCGCGGAACCGCGAATGAGGCCGCGGGACAAGAGCAGGGCAGGGTGAGACCGGGCTCCGGCCTCCAGCGTGCGGCTTCCGGGCTGAGCGCAGGATCTTTCGAGGTCAAACGGACGCAGGATTCAGGGCGCCGGAGAGGCTTGCTTTTCTGTGCCGGCGCGCGGCCAGGACGGACGGAATTCCCGCGCACGGCCGGCCATTCTTCCGGCTGCGCCTGTGAGAAAATCAGAGTTTGCCAAACCTGTCTCACTTTCGCCTGCTTGTGGTCCGCCTGGGCGCCATGGGCGATATTCTCCACGCCCTGCCGGCCGTGACGGCGCTGCGCCAGGCTCATCCCCAATGGATCATCGACTGGGTTGTCGATCCCCGCTGGCTCCCGCTGCTGGCGGCCGAGCCCAATCCGGAGACGCCTGCCGCGCACCAGCCGCTTGTCGATCACATCCACCTTGCGCCCACGCGCCATTGGCGCCGCACGCCGTTGAGCCGGGCCACGTTCCAGCAGATCGCGGCGCTTCGCCGCGATCTGCGCGACGCGGGTTACCACGCGGTTCTCGATCTGCAGGGCGCCATTCGCTCTGCCGTGGTGGCGCGCTTTGCCGCCAGTGCGCGCGTGATCGGCGAAGCCGAACCCCGCGAGCGCCCGGCGCGTTTCTTTTTTACGGAAACTGTAATGACGCGGGGCATGCACGTGATCGAGCAGGATATGGAACTCGCCTCAGCCGTTGCCGGGGACGAACTGCAGCCCATGCCGCCTTTGCTGCCGCTCGATCCTGCCGCGGAAGCCTGGGCCGATGCGCTGCTTCCGCCCTCCAGTCCGCCGGCCGTGCTCATCAACCCCGGCGCCGGGTGGGGCGCCAAGCGCTGGCCGGTGGAGCGCTATGCCCAGGTGGCCGCGGCGCTGGTCGATCGAGGGCTGCGCGTATTTGCCAATGCCGGCCCTGGCGAGGAGCGGCTCGCCGCGGCAATCGAGGCCGGCACGGGCGGAGCCGCCACGCCGCTGGCCTGCACGCTGGCCGAGCTGATTGCCCTTACCCGGCGCATCCGTCTTGCCATTGCCGGCGACACGGGGCCGCTGCATCTTGCCTGTACGCTGGGGCGTCCTGTGGTGGGCATCTACGGGCCCACCGATCCCAGCCGCAACGGTCCGTTTGGCGTGCCGTTTCGCGTTCTTCGCAGTCCGCTCAGCCGCCGCGACCACGCCCGCCACGCCGCGCCCGAAGCCGGCCTGCTTACCATTCAGCCTGCGGACGTGCTGTACGCCGCCGACGAACTCCTCGCACCGGAGCTGGCCCGATGACTTCGCCTGCCGCTTCTTCAAGATTCCGGCCCATGCAGGGTTGGGAACGCATGGCGCGCCGCATGCGCGTGCCCCTCGGCTTTTTCACCGCCGCCGTGTATCTGTTTGAGCTTGGGCGGCGCCCGCCGCTGCCCGCCGCCGTGGCCGCCAGTCTGCTGCTGGTTCTGCCCGGGCTTTGGCTGCGCGCCTACGCCTCAGGCTACGTGAAGAAGAACCAGGAGCTGGCCCAGACCGGGCCGTATGCGTATACGCGCAATCCGCTCTATCTGGGCTCGATGCTGATGGCCGCGGGCTTTGCCGTGGCGCTTCTGAGCTGGCCGCTGGCGCTGATGCTCGCCGCGGGCTTTGCCGTCATCTACATCCCCGTGATTGCCTCGGAAGAGCGCTTTCTCCGCTCCGCGTTTCCTGAGTTCGACGACTACTGCCGGCGCGTTCCCCGGCTGCTTCCGCGCCTGCTTGCCAAGGCCGATTCAAGGAGGGAAAGCGCGCGGGGCGCCTTCGCGTTCTCGCTCTATCTCCAGCATCGCGAGTACAATGCAAGTATAGGAGCTGCGCTGCTGTATCTCTGCCTGCTCTGGCTGCGGCCTCTCCTCGCCACACACTTCCAAGGGCTGCGGTGAGCGGTTTGTGTTCCCGCACGGGTTCATCGTCAAGGAGTCATTTTTCTACAGTGAAGATGCGCACACTGGCAGCCATTGTTCTCTGCGCCGTTCCTCTGGCCTGTTGGGCGCAGGGCGGGCAGATGCCTTCTCTTGCGCCGCCGCGCGCCGGCTTTGCCTTTCCGCAGCACCAGACGCTCACCTACTCGGTGGACTGGCGCGTGTTTCCCACTGGCACGGCCACGGTTCACTTTGAGGCCGCCGGCGGGCGCGAACGCATTACCGCCAGCGCCGAAACCGTAGGCGCCATCAATCTTCTTTTCCATGTCTCGGACCATTTCCAGTCCAACGTGGACCGCAACACCGGCTGTTCGTACGAGTTCGACAAGCAGACCGTCGAAGGCCGCCGCCAGGTGAACTCGACGCTGCGCCTCGACTACGGCGCCGGCAAGTCGGTGCTGGATCAAAAGAATGTGGTGAAAGGGCAGACGAAGCACGTGGAGTCGTCCATCCCCGGTTGCCTGTCAGACCTGCTCTCCGGAATTTTCTATGCCGCATCGCAGCCCCTGATGCTCGGCCGCACTTTTCCTCTTCCTGTGGTGGATGCCATGCACCCGGTGCTTGTGACCATGAAGGTGGAGGGCCGCGAACAGATCCGCACGCCGCTCGGCACCTTCAAGACTATCCGCGTGCAGCCCACGGCCGACGCCGGCGTGGTGAAGAATCGCGGCGCGATCTGGATATGGTACACCGATGACGATCGCCATCTCCCCGTCCAGATGCGCGCGCGGCTTTTCTGGGGCACCATTACGTTCCGTCTGACGGGCGACGAATCGAAATAGGCTTTCGTTTCAGAGCATTGGGCAGGGCGCGCGGCGGGGCTATTGCCGCTTTGCCGCAGCGCTTCCCGGGCGCTTCCCCGGCGCATCCGTACAATAGACATGGATGGTGTTTACCGAAAAGCAAGGGGTTATGTGTGCGGCGTCCGGTGTCGGGGTGGACACTGGTTCGGGGGGTGCAAGACGTGGTGTTTGTGGGAGTTACGGTCGGCGGCGGGGTGGGCGCGATTGTTCGGTAAAGTCACGAGGTCGCATTTATGGCTGCGTGGCGTGCTGTTTTTCTCGCTGAGGCGGTGTCCAGGTGGACACCGGCGGGAAACATGCACGCGCCTGGGAATAGTGTCCGGTGGTGGGATGCGTGCGGCGGGGCGTGGGTTGGCAGTGCGCGGCGCGGAGCGCCGCGCAGCTAAGGCGGCGGCTGGGTGGCCGTGAACTCAGCCGTGCACCACGCATGAAGGCACCACAGGCCGCAGAGCCGGAACCGGCGGGATCCGGAGACGACCAGAACGTGAAAACGACCGACTGGTTGACCGCACCAGACACAAGGGTAGGCAGAGGCAAGGTAACGTGTTTTGCGCGCGCTCATAGTCACTTCAGGCACGCCGAGTCAAGGGCGAGGAGCGCAGCGACGAAGCGGCGCAGCCGCGCGAAGCGCCCTTTACCGGCGTGCTAGACAATGCTTCGAGCGCGCGCAACGCACGACAGCTGCATGACGCGCCAGCCTTGGGGCGTGCGCAGCACGCCGGGTCTTTGCTTTTGCCTTTTATGGTTCTTTATGCGAGCGGCGAGGGCGGTGCTTTTCCGCCCGATGCTGTGCGCCGCAAGGCGCACAGGCGCGCGGGGGATAGGGGAGCCGAGCGGATGCGAGGCAGGGAGCCGAGGAATGAGGCGACCGGCCCCGGTGGGCCGCGCGACCGCGAAGCGGGAAGCGAAGAGCGCGGGAGCGGAGCGACAGCGGCGAAGCCGCGACGACGCGCCCGGTGCGAAGCAAGGGCGCACGAGCGCGCGATGAGCGGGAGACTGGCCGAGCGCGTTTGCAGGACGCGTGACGCGGGCTTTTTCGCGGCGCGCGGCCTGCACGAGACGCGCGAGCACCTTGTAGAGCTATAGGCTTCTTTATCTAGCCGGGTTGTATCTATGGTTTTTTAGAGCAGGTCCAGCGCCGCGAGTGCGTCCGCCAGGTGGCGGCGTGCGGCTGGGAGTGCGTAGGCGATCTTGCGCACACAGCACCCTGCGGCTCTGGCGGTGTCGGTGCTCACCGCGCCGTCTGCGTAGGCACTCGCCAGCATGATTTGCTCCGCGTCTGTGAGGCTTGCGAAGGCTTTCTCGAAGTCGAGCATCCGGACGATGCGGGCGTCCGTTTGACGCTGGCGGCGTTCGATCCATCCGGTATTCCGGTAGCTGCAGATGTGTCCGGCGCGGGCGGCGGTGCGGTCACTATGCCATTGACGGAGTCTGCAAACGGCGAGGGCTTCACTCGGGGTCATGGTACTCGTCCTCCAGTTCCAGAGCTTCGATGAGTTCGAGATTGTGGGGCTTGGTGGCTGGCGCATCGGGGTGCCTCAGCCATGCGGCGGCGGCGGCTGCGGTGTCATCGCGGGCTGAGGATCGCGGGCCGACTTCTGCGAGAGCATCGGACGGTGTGCTGGTCATGGATGGAAGCATACCACTGCTTGTGGTGGCGCTGAGCGCAACCACAAGGGGTGGTATGTTAGTCGCTTGGTGCGGCCGCGAGGATGCGCGAGGCAATGGCGCGGGCATCTTCCCACATTTGCGCGGTGTCGGTGTAGGTGCAGACGTCCCACAGTTCCTGGGCTGCGTTGTGCAGGATGCGGGCCAGCCGGGCGGCTGCGACCGGCTGGCGCACCAGCGGGCCTTGCTCTTCGGCGGCGGCGTTGTGGATGGGTGCTTTAGTGGCGGGCATGGGGGTGGGGGTGGTCATTTTTTGGTTCCTTTCTGGTTGAGGACCGAGAGGGCAACCTGTGCAGCATAAAGCAGTTGCGAACCGTCGCGGCCGTCGAAGACTTCGAGGGTGATGCCTTGGGCGATGCACGCAATTGCGGCGCGGATCGCTGGCAGGCTGTCCATTTTGGGCATGGCGAGTTTGTAGGCAACGGACGCCATGCGGAGAGCGCGTGGCGCGTTGAGTCCTTTGGACTGGGCCAGGTCGTAGGCTCGGGTCCATTCGTTCTTGCAGTGGGCCAGGGCCTTCTCCACGCGGCTGGTGCGGTCGCGGGGTGGGTTCGCCTGGGCGTCGATTGCGACCAAGGGCGGGTGTGCGATTAGGGCGAGTCTCATGCTGTGTGCTCCTGTGACCAGTCAGCCCGCTTGATTTCTTCGAGCAGTGCGCGGCTGACTGGTGTGGTTTCGTGGTCGAGGTACCAGAGGGTGGACGTGAGGGCCTGATGACCTAACAGCGCTTGCACGGCGCGCACATCGCGTGTGGTCTGGTAGAGGCGGACGGCGGCGGTGCGGCGCAGGTCGTGGGCAACAATCCGGCGTCTGATCCCGACGGCGAGTTTGAGGCGATTGAACCGGATGCGGAAGCGCTCGGAGTAGCGGTCCACGTCTGTTGGGGTGGGGCCATATCGGACGGCGCGGAGTTGGATGCAGAATGGGCGCGGGTCCGTGAGGTCGCATCGGGCGATGAGTGCGTCGATTTCGGCCGTGGTCGGCAGTGTGAGATGTTCGCCCCACTTGGTCACGAATGAGAGCGTGCGCTGTTCGGGGTTGTACTGATGCGGCGCGAGGCGTGCGGCTGTGCCGGAGCGTATGGCCAGGTCGGCACAGAACAGCAGCCAGAGGCGCATGTCTTCTGGCGCGGCGGCTAGTAGTTGTGCGCGCTCGGCCTGCGACACTGTGACGTTGCGGGGCCGTGGGCGTGGGGTGCGTGGAACCAGGTGGGCAAGGCGCGGTGCGTCGTATGCGTCTTTGAGCCAGCGGAGGATTTGCCGGAGGCAGCGCAGGTAACCGTGTATGGTTGTCCGCGAGAGGCCGCTGTTCATGAGCGCGTCAATGGTTTCGAGGACTTGGGCCGGGGTGAGTTGGTGCGGCGTGAGAGAACCAGTCGCAGCGATGAGCCGTTTGGCTGCTTGGTGGATTGGTTGGCATTGTGGCTGGCCTGGGTGGAAGTAGTTGGTGTGGAGGATTTGCGCCAGCGTTGGGCCTCCGTCTGAGGGTGGGGACGCGCGGCTTCTCGTTGTGCGTTTTCATATTGCAGAGCGGCGCGTGCGGATGTAAAGGACTTGCGGAGGCGGCGGCCGTCGCTGTTGCGCCAGTCCGCATAGAATTTACCGGCTTTCTGAAACATTGGTGTCCTTTCAGGTGTCCGCCGGACACCGCCGGGCGGTGTTCGGGGTGGCGTTTTCTTGGGTTTTTCCTGAGAATGGACACTAGCATGGTGTTTACCGAACAATATGACGTGGCCGTTGTGGGCGCCGGTCACGCCGGCTGCGAAGCGGCCATGGCGGCTGCGCGCATGGGACTGAAGACCGCGCTCATCACCATGAACCTTGACCTCATCGCCCAGATGAGCTGTAACCCCGCCATTGGCGGCGTGGCCAAGGGACACCTGGTGCGCGAGGTGGACGCGCTGGGCGGCATCATGGGTCAGGTCGCCGACGCCGTGGGCATCCAGTTCCGCCTGCTGAACACTTCGCGCGGTCCGGCGGTGTGGAGCCCCCGCGCGCAGTGCGACAAGCAGCTCTACCGCGTAAAGATGCGCGAGGTTCTGGAGTCGCAGCCCGGGCTGCACATCCGCCAGGCGGAGGCCGTGGCACTGGTTATCGAAGAGGCGGATAGCCCGGGCGAGCATCTTTTCCTCGATGCGGAAAGCGAGAACGCGGAGCCGCCGCTGCCGCGCCCCACGCGCCCGGCGCGTCGCATCCGCGGGCTCAAGCTTCGCGACGGACGCCTTCTGATGGCGGGGGCGACGATTATCACCACCGGCACATTTCTGAACGGGCTCATCCACTGCGGCGAAGAGCGCTATCCCGCCGGCCGCTCGGGCGAGCCGGCCAGCGTACTGCTGGGCGAAGCGCTTCGGGGTCTTGGGCTGCGGACCTGCCGCCTCAAGACGGGCACGCCTCCGCGCCTCGACGGCCGCACCATCGACTGGAGCGCCTTCGAGGAGCAGCCCGGCGACGCGGAGCCCACGCCCTTCAGCTTCCGCACCAGGAAGATCGCGCAGCCGCAGGTGAGCTGTCACATCGCGTTCACCACTGCGGAGACGCTGCGTGTCATCCGTGAAAATGTTCACCGGTCGGCCATGTACTCCGGCCGCATTGAAGGCGTGGGCCCGCGTTACTGCCCGTCGATCGAAGACAAGATCGTCAAGTTTCCCGACAAGGCGCAGCACCAGTTCTTCCTGGAGCCCGAGGGACTGAATACGCATGAGGTCTATATCAACGGCATGTCCACCTCGCTGCCCATGGAAGTGCAGTGGCAGATGGTGCACTCCATTCCGGGCCTGGACCGTGCGGAGATGCTGCGTCCCGGCTATGCCATCGAGTACGACGCCGTGGACGCCACCGAGCTGGACCGCACGCTGCGCGTCAAGTCCATCGAGGGGCTTTATCTTGCGGGCCAGATCAACGGGACGAGCGGATATGAGGAAGCCGCCTGCCAGGGCATCATGGCGGGCATCAATGCCGCCCTCTGGCTGCAGGACCAGCCGCCCTTCACGCTTGATCGCAGCGAGGGCTACACCGGCATCCTGATCGACGACCTGATTTCGCGGGGCATCAACGAGCCATACCGGATGTTCACGTCGCGGGCCGAATTCCGCCTCCACCTGCGCATCGACAATGCCGACCGCCGCTTGACGCCGCACGGGCGCCGCCTGGGTCTCGTGGAGGACGAAGCCTGGGTCGAATACGAGCAGAAGCAGGCGCGTATGGCGGCTCTCGAAGCGCTGCTGACAACGGGCAAAGCCGCTCCGGACAAGCTGCGCGCCGCGGGGCTGGGGGAACTGCCCGCCGGACAGACGTGGGCACAGATTCTGAAACGTCCCGAGGTCGGCATCGACGCTGTCCTGGCCGCCCTGCGCGACGATCTGGAACGTCATCCCGAGTTGGCAGGGCGCTTCGCCGCGGTCTGCGGCGACCCCGTGACGCGCGCCGCCATGCGCAACGAGGCCCGCGCCGTGGAAACCGAGATCAAGTTTGCCGGCTATCTGGACCAGCAGCGCAAATCCATTGCCCGCCTGAAAGCGGCCGAGGCCGTCCGCATTCCCGAGTGGCTCGACTACGCCATCATCAGCGGGCTGTCGCGCGAGATGCGCGAAACACTCGAGCGCGTCCGCCCCGTAACGATCGGACAGGCCAGCCGCATCCCCGGCGTGACTCCCGCCGCCCTGGGCCTCGTGCACGTCCATATCCGTCTGCAATCCGCGCGCCGCGCATAGAGCCGCTGCGGAGCTTGCCACGCCCTTTCGATCGCCGGGCGGTGCGCCGTTGGGCGCGAGGACGTCGCCCCGAACCCGGTTAGCGATGGAAGCGGGAGAAGAGATAAAACAGCAGCGAGAGGACGATGCTGAGGAGAAGACTGGTGGCCAGCGGGAAATAGAAGGAGACGCGGCGGCCGCGGTAGGCGATGTCGCCGGGGAGACGGCCGAGGGGAAGGCCGAGGCGGGCGGCGAAGAGCAGAATGGCTCCGGCAAGGGCGAAAAGAAGTCCGAGAGCGAGGAGGGTTTTGCCGAGAGCGGCCATGCGATGAGCCTGGATGCAGGATAGCGCGGGGAGGCAGGGATGCGGGCAGCCCGCCCCTTTCGCGATGGGCGGCGAAAACGGCGGGCAGGTGATCCGCGGGTTAGTCGTAACTGGAGGTGGGCCACACCTTCATGGGGCCTCCGGTGGTGTCGTTGAACTGGGCGCGGAGCGACTGTAACTCGGAGACGAGACCGGGCAGGACGGACTCGTAGCCGGGGTGGACCTTGAAGCCGGACCACTGAAAGAGGTTTTCCATCTCGTCAGGATCCTTTTCGAGGTCGAAGAGCTCCCACTCGTTGACGGTGTAGTAGTGGATGAGCTTGTAGCGGCCGGTGCGGATGCCGTAGTGGGGAAAGACCCAGTGGGGCGGGGCGAACTCGTAGTAGTGGTAGTAATACGAGGTGCGCCAGCCGGCGGGGGCGGCGCCTTTGAAGAGCGGGACGAGGCTGCGGCCCTGCATGTCGGCGGGGATGGGGATGCCGGCGAGTTCGAGGACGGTAGGCGCGTTATCGACGTTGACAACCCAGTGCGGACTGACGGAGCCGGGAGCGGCCTGACCGGGGTAGCGGATCATCCAGGGAACGCGGATGGCCTGCTCATACATGAAGCGCTTGTCGAACCAGCCGTGATCGCCGAGGAAGAAGCCGTGGTCACCGGTGAAGACGACGATGGTGTTCCGGGCGAGGCCGCTCTGGTCGAGGAAGTCGAGGAGGCGGCCGACGGCGTCGTCCTGGGCGCGGAGCGTGCCGAGAAAGTGGCGCATGAACTGCTGGTAGTTCCACTGCTGGCGCTGGCGGGTGGTGAGATCGGCGGGGGGATGGAAGTCGGGCATCTCGGCAATGCGCATGCGGGCTTCGCGGGCGGCGGAGGCGCGGCAGGAGTAGTCGTCCCAGAAGGTGCCGGGCTCGGGAATGCGGACGTTGTCGTAGAGATGCTCGTACTTGTGGGGCGGGTCGAAGGGACGATGGTCGCTGAAGAACTGGACCATCATGCAGAAGGGACGGGTAAACTGCTGGATGCCCTGGATGGCGAAATTGGCGACGTTGTCGGTGATGTAGCCGGGGTAACTCTTCTCGACGATCTGGGTGCTGCCGAGCTTCTCGTTGCGAAGATAGCCGGAGGGCTCGTAGTAAGGGCCGCCGGCGCCGCGCTTGAAAACGAAGTAATCGAAGCCGGCTTCGCCGGGGTTGGCGGGCAGATGCCACTTGCCGACGAGGCCGGTTTGATAGCCATGGCGGCGGAGGATCTTGGGCAGGGTCTCCTGGGCGGCATCGAAGGTGGAGCTGTTGGGGAGGCCGGTGGTGGCTCCGGGGTTAGTCAGCATGCCGTTCAGGTGGCTGTATTTGCCGGTGAGCAGCGTGGCGCGGCTGGGAGCGCAGAGAGCGTTGGTGGTGAAGCTGTTCTCAAAGCGCATGCCTTCGCGGGCGATGCGGTCGATGTTGGGGGTGTGGATGAGAGTGCTGCCATAGCAGCTCAACGCGCTGAGGGGAACGCCTTCAGTGGTGATCCAGAGGATGTTGGGCTTGCCGGCGGAGGCAGTCGCGGGAACGGGCGCGGAAGCCTCGGCGGAGAGCAGCGTGGGGGCGAAAGCCGAGCCGAGAGCGGCGGAACCCATGCGGGCAAGAGCCTGGCGGCGCGTGATCATGATGGAAGCGTCCTTTCTGTGGAGTTGGGAGTCATGGTTCACGGGCTCCGGGGATGGATGTCAAAAGTCACATCAAGATTACAACTTTGCCATGCGGCGGCGCGGGGTGGGCGCGGACCGTGGCCGGCTCGGCCTGGTATATGCTCGGGGCATGGGCAACGCGCCGTTTCACGTGCTGGCCAAGCCGGCGGGAGCGATCTGCAACCTGGATTGCCGGTACTGTTTTTACCTCGAAAAGGAGGCGCTGTATCCGCAGACTGGCGCATGGGCGATGCGGGAGGAGGTGCTGGAGTCGTATATCCGGCAGTATCTTGAGGCGCACGAGGGGACGGTGCAGTTTGCGTGGCAGGGCGGCGAACCGACGCTGCTGGGGGTGGAGTATTTCCGGCGGGTGGTCGAGCTGGAGCGCAAGTATGCCGGCGGACGGCGCGTGGACAACGCGTTACAGACAAACGGCGTGCTGCTCAACGACGAGTGGGCGCGATTCCTGAAGGACGAGAATTTTCTGGTGGGGATCTCGATCGACGGGCCGCAGCAGCTGCACGACGCCTATCGCGTGGACAAGGGAGGCCGCGGGAGCTTTGACCGCGTGCTGCGGGGGATGGAGACGCTCAAGCGGCACGGCGTCGAGTTCAACACGCTGACCACGGTACACCGGGCGAATGCACAGGCGCCTCTGGAGGTGTACCGGTTCCTAAAGGAGCACGGCAGCGGGTTTATGCAGTTTATTCCGATTGTGGAGCGGGCCAGCCAGACGATGACGGCGGATGGGCTGGTGCTGGTGAAGCCGCAGTTTGCCGGGGCGGCGGAGGTGACGCCGTGGTCGGTGGAGCCGCGGGCGTGGGGCGAGTTCCTGTGCGCCATCTTCGACGAGTGGGTACGCAAGGACGTGGGCCGTTGCTACGTGCAGCTCTTCGACGTGTGTCTGGAGATGTGGGCGGGGATGGAGGCCAGCCTGTGCGTCTTCCGGCGGCAGTGTGGAGCGGCGCTGGCGTTGGAGCACACAGGGGATTTGTATTCGTGCGACCACTACGTGTATCCGGAGAACCGGCTGGGCAACATTATGAACGAGGGCCTGGCGGCGCTGGCGCGGAGCGAGGCGCAGCGGGCGTTTGGCGAGGCGAAAGAGACCATGCTGCCCAAGTACTGCCGGGAGTGCGCGGTGCGCTTTGCGTGCAACGGGGAGTGCCCCAAGCACCGGTTTGCGGCCACGCCGGACGGGGAGCCGGGACTGAATTACCTATGCGCGGGATACAAGCGGTTCTTTACGCACGTGGACCCGTATATGCGGTTCATGGCGGCGGAACTGGCGGCCCAGCGGGCTCCAGCAAACGTGATGCGCTGGGCGGCGGGCGAGGACGCGCGGGCGGCGATGCGGACGGCGGGACGCAACCATCCCTGCCCTTGCGGAAGCGGGAAGAAGTTCAAGCATTGTTGCGGGAGGGGGTAGCGGGCGAGGCTTGTTTGCGGGGGGGGAAAGGGTGA
>JAJZVX010000007.1 GCA_021846985.1 Acidobacteriota bacterium
GGATGAGCGGGTCGATCGGATGAAGCGTCATCTGCGCCGCCGGATGGCGCTCCAGGTAGCGGCGCACGAAGCGGTACTCGGGCACGCGCAACTCCAGCGCCGCCGCGCAGGCATCCTCGCAAGCCGCAGCGCCGTACTTCTTCACCAGGTTCAGCACGCCCTGGGCAGCCTACTTCTTCACCGGCTTGCGCGCAAAGTAATACAGCGAGAACGCCAGCGCCAGGAACGCCATCACCGAAACCCCGTCGTGATACAGAAACGTGTGCGGCAGCCCAATGGGATTCGGCTTGTCCCACGTGGTCTCATAGAAGGCGTTTACCACCCCCAGCAGGCCCATGATGCCGCCCGCCGCGATCAGCCCCGAGGCGTAGAGCGAGCCCGGCGAAACATCGCCCTCCTCTGCCCCGCCGGCCTTCTGCACCGCCGCGTCCACCAGCCAGCGCGCCAGGCCGCCCGTAAAGATGGCCAGCGTGGTCCCAATCGACAGATAGGCGCCTACCGCAAACGAGAGCGAGCGGATGCCCAGCAGTTCCACCCCGATCACCAGAAACACCCCCAGCATCACCAGTCCCCACGGCAGCTTCCGCGTCAGAATGCCGTTGATCACCGTGGCCATCAGACGCGCTTGCGGCGCCGCGGCCTTCTCGCTGCCGATACCCGGAATCCACTGCACCTCGATGCGCTTGCTCACCGGCGAGTAGAGATACTTCCCGTCGGCCAGCTCCGGCGAGCCCAGCGCGTTCAGCACGATGTATTCGCTCTTGTGATGCAGGCTCGTCGTGCCGTTCGCCGCCTTCACGGCAAACTGTTCGATGAGTCCCCGCGGGTTCTTCTGCACGGTCACGCCCGGATGCGGCGCCGCTATCTCCCACGCCCGCGGCGCTTCCTTGAACTCCTGCATGCCCAGGTTCATCAGGTTCAGCGTCACGCCAATGGCGATGGTGGAAACGGCAATGCCGATCAGAAACGCAAACCGCTGCTTGCGCGGCGTGGCTCCCACCAGAAAGCCCGTCTTCAGATCTTGTGACGTGTCGCCCGCCTCCGCCGAGGCGATGCACACCACGCCGCCAATGGTCACCGCCAGCGCCCCAAAGGCAGGCGCCGTCCACCCGCTCACCAGAAACACCGCGCTGGTGGCCATCAGCGTGGCAATGGTCATCCCCGAAATCGGATTCGCCGACGAGCCGATCAATCCCACAATCCGCGAGCTCACCGTCACAAACAGAAACCCGAAGAAGACCACCAGCACGGCCGCGCCTACATTGGCCAGCAGACCCACCTCGGCCCCGGGAATCGGCTTGAAATAAAGAAAAAGAAACATCAGCACGATCAGCCCGATCGACCCCAGCACCGCCGTGCCTGCTGAAAAATCGTCCTCCGTGCGGACCGGCTGCGCCGCGCCCGCCCTGCCGCTGTGCATGGTCCGCAGACCCGAGGTCAACGCGCCCCAGATCGTCGGCAGCGTCTTGAAGAGCGTAATCAGCCCCGCCGCCGCCACCGCGCCCGCGCCCAGTGGACGAATGTAGGTGGACCACAAATCGCTCGGCCCCATCTGCGCAATCGGCACCGTGCCGGGATAGACCGGGGTGGGAATATCCTTGCCGAAAAAGTAAAGCAGCGGCATCAGCACCAGCCACGAAATCACGCCTCCGGCAAAGATGATGCCCGCCGTCCTGGCGCCGATAATGTAGCCCACGCCCAGGTACTCGGCCGTCGCGTCAGCCTTGATGCTGGCGCCCTTCATCACGTGCTTTGGACCAAAGTCCGGCTGATACTCCGGCGTGCCCGGCCACGCCCCCAGCAGGTTCTCGTTCTGGAACGCGGCATAGAGCGCGCCCAGCCCCAGCCCGAAGAAGACGCGGCTGGCCGTCGAGCCCCCGCTCGCCCCCGCCTTGATCACGTCCGCGCAGGCCGTGCCCTCGGGATATTGCAGCGTGCCGTGCTCTTCCACAATCAGCGGCCGCCGCAGCGGCACCATGAACAGTACCCCCAGGTAGCCGCCTATCAGCGCCAGCATGAAGATGCGAAAATACTCCAGGTCGAAACCCAGAAAGATCAGCGCCGGCAGCGTAAAGATCACGCCTGCGGCAATCGACTGCCCCGCGTTGCCGCAAGTCTGCACAATGATCGTCTCCAGCACCGAGGGCTTGCCCTTGTGCCGCAGCACGCTGATCGAGATCACGGCGATGGGAATCGAGGCCGCCACGGTCAGACCCGCCCGCAGGCCTACGTAGACGGTGACGCCGCCAAAAATAATGCCGAATAGCGCCCCCAATAGCACGGCGCGCACGGTGAATTCCGGACGGTTGTCGTCGGGTGAGATAAAAGGCTGAAACTCTGGCACCAAAAGCCTCCCCAAAAATGCAAGCAAAGTGCAGCAGGAACCCCGAAGGGGAAGTGTACGGCATTCCCGCCGAAGCTGTGTAGTCCAGCTCCGGCTGCCCGCGGACTTGGCGAAAGTCCCCCCGGGCGCGTACCGTAGGGGCGAGCCTGCATCCTCCCTTTTCGGAGACCTGAACCCGAATGACCACTCTCGCTCCCGCCCCTTCGCGCCGTCTGCTTTCCCTCGACGTGCTCCGCGGCATCACCCTCGCCTTCATGATCATGGTCAACAACAACGGCGGGCCCGGCTCCTGGCGCTTTATGAACCACGCCGCCTGGAACGGCCTCACCCCCACCGACCTCGTCTTCCCCACCTTTATCTTTGTCGTCGGCGCTTCCATCGTCTTCGCCTTCGAGTCTCGCCTGGCCCGCGGCGCCACCCGCCGCGAGCTTGCCCGCCACACCGTGCAGCGCGCAGTCATCCTCTTCCTGCTGGGCATTGTGGTCAACGGTTTCCCCGACTTCCACCTCGCCCATCTGCGCTTCTACGGCGTGTTGCAGCGCATCGCCGTCTGCTATCTCGTGGTCGGCCTCTTCTATCTGTGGGACCGGCGCGTCTGGACCAAGGTGGCCGCCCTCGCCGCCGCCCTCGCCGGCTACTACGTGCTCCTCCGCTGGACGCCCATCCCCGGCGCCGGCATGCCCGGCCGCGACTTCCCCTTCATGGACCAGACCCTCAACCTCACCTCCTGGCTCGATCGCCACGTCATGCCCCACCATCTCTATCTCGACTGGCCTCGCCCCGGCGTCCTCGTCCCTTACAACCGCCACGATCCCGAAGGCCTGCTCAGCGACCTGCCCGCCATCGGCACCGCCCTGCTCGGCCTGCTCGCCGGACTCTGGATGCGCACCCAGCGCGCCGTCCAGGCCAAAACCGCCGGCCTCGCCGCGGGCTCCCTCGCCTGCCTCGCGCTCGGCTACCTCTGGTCCCTCTGGTTCCCGCTCAACAAAAACCTCTGGACCAGCTCCTTTGTCCTCGTCGCCGCCGGATGGTCCCTCGCCGTCCTCACCCTCGCCTGGTGGGCCGTCGAGCAGAAGGGATGGGGGAAAAACCAGCACAAAGGCCTGGCTTACCCCTGGCTGGTCTTCGGCTCCAACGCCATCACCGCCTACATGTTCAGCGAACTGCTCGCCAGCGCCCTCTCCAACATCCGCTTCACTGCCGCCGGCCATCCCACCAACTTCGTCGCCTGGACCTTCGCCCACACCTTCGCCCACATCCCCAACCCCGGCTGGGCCGCCTTCGCTTACTCGGTCTCCTTCACCGCCGTCTGCTTCGTCCCCGTCTGGATCCTCTACCGCAAACGCATCTTCCTCAAGGTCTAGGCGACCCGTAACAAAGCCTCGGGTCTGCGGCGGAGGAAGCGCGCGCCTTCATCTCCCTGAAACCGGCCTCAAGGGTCACGCGCACTTCATGCCCGGCAAGCGCATCGCCCGCATCCGCCTGATCCTACGCTCCGGCCGCGGCATCGGCCTCTTTGATTCCATCGCCCGCAACCGCATCCGCTACATCGGCCAGATCCCCTTCTTCGATGCCATCGGCGTCACCCGGCAGCACCAGCGCTTGGGCGGCCTGGCTGCGCCTTCGCCTTCGCCTGCTCCTGCAGCTCGGCCAATGCCCGCTCCGGGCAAATGTGCCGCTTCTCCAGCCGATCCAGTTCTTCCGGCAGCTCCACGCACGATGCAATCGTCATGAAGCAGAACAGGCAGCGCGTGTTGAACGTGCCATTGTCGTTTTGCGTGCGGCTGTACATTGCTCCTCGGGGAATGTGCGGAATATTTCGATCCTAGCCACTCTTCGTGCCTATCGGAGTGACCTGTGTCACGCAACCCCGTGAGCCGCTTCTCCGTCGTGTGATCCCCTCGCGCCCGGCCCCCCCCTCACATCGTCATGCCCTGGGCGGCGGCGCGCCGCGCCCGCCAGCACGGGCTCAGCCCGTCCCGCGGAAACAGCGCCTCCACGCACGGCGCTTCGTATGTCCCCTGGTAGTCAAACTCCTGCTTGCGCCCCTTCAGCGGAATCGTTACGTAGCTATTCACGGTCACCGTCGCGCGCGGTGAACCGCGCATTCTGTACACTGCCCAGTCGCCCGCGTACGCCGCCACCGTTCCCGCCGCCAGTGCCACGGCCGCCCATTCCAGCCAACGCTTCATGCGCATTCGACCTTTCCTGCGGAGCCGGACACTCCTCCGCGCGCAACGCCGCCGCGCGTGCGCTGCGTGCGGCCGCGTTGCCTCTTCAGCATAACGGCAGCGCCGCTGCCGGACCAGCGCCGCCGCAACTTAGTTTGCGCTCAGCAGTTGCTTCACCCGCTCCGGCGCAAGATCGCAGAAATGCGGCGAGAATCCCTTTTTCGCTCCCGCCGTTGCGCCGGGACTGAACTCCATATATGGCTCGTTGCCGTTGTTCCATGCCGGCCAGTTGGGCAGGCCCGCTCCGTTGGGATTGCCGGTCTTGGCAAAGTTCGTCCAGTAGGTCTCGATCGCCTCGGAGAGCCGGTGGTCGGCCGCCGTAAAGGGAAGCCAGTTCCACGCCCGATCGCCAAAGGTGTTAAACACAAACGGTATCTCCAGACTGTGAAACGCGCCCAGCACGCTCGCGCCCTGGCCGGGAATGGCGCGGTCGAACTGGTAGATATAACTGTGGCGGCCTGCCGCCGTTACCAGCGTGCCCATGGCTCCGATCGGGCAGCCCGCCAGCATCTCGTTGGCGGCCTTGTCCACCCCCGCTTCCTTGTGCACCAGCATCTCGATTACGGCGTACGCCACCGCCGCATCCGTCCATCCGCCATAGAGCGGACGCGCGGCCTCTGCCAGCGCGCGCAGTGAATCCGTGGCGCTCGTCTTGGCCCCGCTTTGTTTTGCCGCCGCTGCCGCCGCCATGCGGAAGGCGCTGAACTCCCGCCCGTTCAGCCCCACCAGCAAATCCACCTTCTGCATCTTGCCTTCCGCGAAGATCTTCGCCGGCGTCTGCGGCATCACCCAGCCATCCACGATCGTCGAGCGCGTATCGAGCCCTTTGAACTCCGGGTGCGTCAGCAGAACCCCGGCGGCAATCTTCTCCACTTCCCCCGCGGGCAGCTTGCGCAGCTTGTCCACATCGGAAGCTCCCGCGCCCGGAGCCGCTTTGCCTATCGCCGCGCCCAGCTTTTCCACTTCGGCCAGCGTGTGCATCGGACCCAGCCCAAACGGCGGTCCGCTCTCGGAAATCACCCGCCGGAACAGTCCCGTGGTCAACGGCGACGCCATCAGCATGCCCGAATCGACGGCCCCCGCCGACTCGCCAAAAACCGTCACGTTCCCCGGGTCGCCGCCCAACTGCGCAATGTTCCGCTGCACCCACTTCAGCGCTGCGATCTGGTCCAGAATGCCGTAGTTGCTCGCGCTATGATGCGCTGACTCCGCCACCAACTCCGGATGCGCGAAAAAACCCATCACGCCCAGGCGGTAGTTGATGGTCACCAGAATCACCCCATGCGCCACCAGCGACGCACCGGCGTAACTCGCTTGCGTCCCGCTGCCCACCATGTTGCTGCCGCCGTGGAGCCACACCATCACCGGCAGCGCCTTCTTTACCGGCCAGCCCGGCGTCCACACATTCAGATAAAGGCAGTCTTCCGACGACTGGCTCGCATTCAATCCCGGCTCGCCCGTGTAAGTCGCGCCATAGCTCCCGGCCAGCACTTTGAAAAACGGGTCGAGGCCCGCCG
The DNA here is from genome assembly GCA_021846985.1 of Acidobacteriota bacterium. Lineage (GTDB taxonomy): Bacteria > Acidobacteriota > Terriglobia > Terriglobales > Acidobacteriaceae > Telmatobacter. The sequence continues at coordinate 6,093 of JAJZVX010000007.1, forward strand.
CGCTCTGGAAGCACGAGGCGCCAGGTTGTGTCGCATCGCGAACGCCCTTCCACGCCTTCACCGCCTGCGGCTCCCGCCAGCGTAGCGCGCCCACCGGCGGCGCCGCATAGGGAATCCCCTCGAATACTGCGGCGGTCCCCTGCATCGCGCCGCGCACCATGCCCCCGTCCACCCTCGCCACCGGCCCTTCCGGCGCAGGTTTTGCCGCCCCCGCCAGCGCCAGCGCCGGCACCAAAAGACTCCCGGCAAATAGCCAACCCATCGCGCGCATCCTCATATCCCCCGTCCAGCCGAAACAGGGCGCGACCCCGCGGTGGCAGCCGCTGGCAAATCGCTCTCCGCTCTCGTTCCGCTCGGCCGCCTCACCATAGGAGAGGCCTCCCGCCGGTGTCAACCTCGCCGCCGCGGACTCGCCCCCTTTGCCGCCGTCGTCGGTCCCCTGGCCCACATCCCCGCCCGCATCCTCCTCGTCCAGGTCTCTCGCTCGCTCCCGCCCAAGTGGTTCCCCCGCCGGGACCGCTCAAATTTAACCGGCATGCCGGCACGCGCCGTGTATTCTGGCCACGGACCGACCGCGCCATGACACGCATCGAGCTTGTCGCCGAGTTCCTCCTCCTCTTCTTCGCCCTCCCCCTCGCCTATCGCTTCTCGCCGCTGCGCATCCCCGCCCTGTCCCTGCTCTGGATCGCCGCCGCCTATGCGTGGTGGCAGTTGATGCGCAACGCCGCCTTCCGCCGCGCCCAGCTTTGGAACGCCGCCCCGCTGCCGGCCCATCTCGCCTCCATCCTTCTCATCTTTGCCGCCGCCGCCTTCCTCCTCTGGCTGGGCGTGCGCCTCTTCGCTCCGCAACTGCAATGGAGCTTCGTCCGCCAGCATCCCGCCTTCTGGGCCATTGTCATGCTGGCCTATCCGGTGCTTTCCGTCTATCCCCAGGGGTTGATCTACCGCGCCTTCTTCTTCGCGCGCTACGCCCCGCTCTTCCCCGGAAAGTGGACCCTGATCCTGGCCAGCGCCGCGGCCTTCGCCTTTCTCCATATCGTCTTCCGCAACTGGCTGGCGCCGGCCCTCACCTTCGCCGGCGGCCTGCTCTTCGCAGCACGCTATGCGCAAACCGGATCGCTGGCTGCCTCCTGCTTCGAGCACGCCCTCTACGGCGGCTGGCTCTTCACCCTCGGCCTCGGCGGATACTTCTATCACGGCACCATCGCCACCGTCGGCTCCGTGCTACGCCGCTAGAGCGGTTTCAGCGTCAACGTGCCCTTGTTGCTTCAGTGCGAGGTGGCATTTTCTTGGGGAAAATGCCGCTTTCATCACGGTCTCTGGGTACAGCAACTCTGGAACCGCTAGAATCGCGCCCGGCCGATAGCCGCCCGCCGCCCCCTTCAGTCGCCATCGCCGGCACGCGCAAAATCGCCGCTCTTGCCCCCGGACTTATGCTCCAGTTGGATCCGCCGAATCACAATCGCCTTGTCCAGCGCCTTGGTCATGTCATAGACGGTGAGCGCCGCCACGGCGGCGGCGGTCAGCGCCTCCATCTCCACGCCTGTTGCGCCCACCGTCGCCGCGGTTGCCGTAATCCGCACGCCGTCCTCCGCAATCTCCGCCTGCACGTCCACATGCGTGAGCGCCAGCGGATGGCACATGGGAATCAGATCCGAGGTGCGCTTGGCCGCCTGGATGCCGGCAAAGCGAGCCGCCTCCAGCGGATTGCCCTTGGGATTGGCGGGCAGCGCGGCCAGCACTGCGGCGGAAAGCTCCACAAAAGCTGTGGCCGTGGCCGTGCGCCGCGTAGCCTCCTTGCCGCTCACGTCCACCATGGCCGCCTGGCCGGCGGCGTCGTAGTGGGAAAGCCGTGTTGGCGCCCGTTCACTCATCTCATCCCTCACGGAAGCAAAATGCGAACCGTCGCGCCCGCCTCCAGGCTGCGCTGGTCCTCGGGAATCACCAGAAAGCAGTTGGCACGGGCCATGGCCGCCAGGTCTCCCGACCCCTGCCAGGGAACAAAGGCAGCCTCCGGCAGCGCGCCCTCCGGCCCCCTAAAGCTGCAATAAGCAGGCAAAAAGCGCGTCAGGCCCGCCTTGCCCCGCCGGTCCACGATGGGCGCCATCCGCGCCAGCGCAAAACGCGGACCGCGCTCGCCCCGCCCGGCCAGCGCGGCCAGAATAGTCGCGCCAAAAAGCAAAAACGTCACCGCCGACGAAACCGGATTCCCCGGAAGGCCCAGGAAAGGCAGCGCCGCCGCGTGCGATCCCGGACCGCGCGGCACATCGCCAAAAACCACCGGCTTGCCCGGCTGCATGCGCACGCCGGTAAAGTGGAACCGCGCCCCCGCCCGGGCCAGCGCCGGTTCCACCAGGTCAAACTTCCCCGCCGAAACGCCCCCGGTCACGAGCAAAAGATCCGCCGTGGCCGCCTCCGCCAGCGCTGCGTCCAGAGCTTCGGCCCGGTCCGGAGCCGCGGGCAGCAGCCACGGATCTCCTCCATGCTCCGCCACCAGCGCCGCCAGCATGGGGCCGTTCGAGTTGCGAATCTGCCCCGGCGCGGGAGCGGCATGCACCGCAACAAGCTCGTCGCCCGTGCACAGAATGGCCACGCGCGGCCGCGCAAAAACTGAAACCCGCTCATAGCCGCATGCCGCGGCCAGCGCAATCTGCGCCGCATGCAGCACTGTGCCCGCAGCCAGCAGCGCATCTCCCGCGCGCGCCTGCGCTCCCTGGGCCACGATATTCTCGCCCGCTTCCACGCCGCGCGGAGGCAGCAGCCGCACATGCGTTGCGGTCGCCTCCACATGCTCCAGCATCACCACCGCATCGGCCCCCGCGGGCACGGGCGCTCCGGTCATAATCTCCCACGCCGTCCCCGGCGGCAAAGGACCGCCCGGCGCCAACCCCGCGTGCGTGGCGCCGCCAATCGCCAGCCGCGCATGCGTCGCCGCCTCCGCTGCGCGGCAAGCAAAGCCGTCCCGCGTCGAGCGCGCAAACGCCGGCTGATCGCTGTCAGCCACAATCGGCCGGGCCAGCACGCGGCCCAGGGCCTGCTCCAGCCGTATCTCGTCCTGCACCGGTGGATCTTCCGCCCGCCTCGCCGCATAATCGGCCACCAGCGCCGCGGCCTGATCGTAGCTCAATAGACCGGAACTTGAGGTTGCGGGCTTCATCAATTGCATTGTAGAAGGTGGCGGCAGGCCGGCTCATGCTCGTTCACATGAGAAAAGGGCGCTCCCCCTCGTGAGAGAGCGCCCTTCCCCATTCAACACATCGGAGCTGCCGATGACTTCTTCTCGGCAGCTTGGCCGCCTTTGGAAGCCCGTTCGATCTACTGGTGGCTCGCCTGCGCCAGAATGCCTTTCACTTCGTTGGCCAATCCGCCATCCGGCTGCAGCTTGAGAAACTTCTCATACGCTTCCTCGCAACCCGGAGGCAGAATCATCTTCCCGGTCTTCGCGTCCACCGTCGCCTTCTGAATCAGTCCCTGCCCCTTCAGGTAGTAGGGCAGCGCCTGCGTCGGATCGACGGTAATCGCCTTCTCGGCGGCCGCAACCTGCGCGTCCGCGTTGCCCATCTGCGAGAAAATCACGGCTTCGTTCCGCAGATAGAAGCCCGCCCGCGTCGGGTCCAGCTTGGCGGCCGCGTCATAGGCCGCCTCTGCATCTGTGGCCTTGCCCGTGCGCGCATAAATCTCGCCCAGACCCGCATTGGCCGCGGCCTGCACCGCCGGGTTCGGCTTCTTCGCCGTGGATTCAAGATCCAGCGCCTTCTTGTAAGAAGCCTCCGCGTCGTCGTACTTCTTCAGGCCCAGTTGCGCTTCGCCCAACTGCGCCCAGATCACCGCCGCATCCGGCTTCAGCTGCGAGTCCTTCAGCATCAGGGTTTCGGCCTCGGTGTACTTCGCCGTCCGGATCTCCGCTTCCTTGTTCGTCACATCCGTCTTGCTGGCCGAAGCGCCCAATTCCTTGATCGCCGTCTGCCGGGCTTCGTTGGCCTGCCGGAAGTCTTCCACCACCACCATGATGTCCGCGTTGATGGCCTTGATCACCACATTGGCCTTCATCGCGTCGGCGTTCTTCTTCTTGACCTCCTCAAGCTGCTTCCGGGTCTCCTCCGGCAGCGCGTCGATAAACTCCTTGCGCGTCATGTCGTCGTTCACTTCCACGTCCTGCCCCGCCATGACGTGTACATCCGAGGTCAACTGGTCCACCATCTTGCCCGGTGGCGTGTCGGGAAGACGGAAGATCAACGTGTAGGCGCCGGCGGCCGCTTCGCCTGCATAGGTGCCCGCCGGGCTCACCTTGAACGAGTACTTCATCGTGCGGCCCCCGTCCGTCGAAAGGCCCACCGTACCTTCGGTCTCCGGCGCCCCGGTTGGCGCCGTCACCGTGCCGTGGATCTTGCCCATCTGTTCAGCCACCTGCGAAAACACGGGCATCGCGGCTAGCGCCAGCACGCCCAACCAAAGTGAAATGGTGCGCTTCATCTTCTTCTCCTTGACAGCAGCGCGGACGAGCCTGCCCGCGCGCTCAATAAACTGCTCGTGCCGGCGCCCTCTGTGCACCAGCGGCCTCATACACCCCGGCGTGCCACGCCCCGGCCTGGAATCCAGACCCGTCCGCGCCGCACTCCAGAACAAAACCAAAGTTAAATCCAATCACCCGCTCTGCACAAGGCTCCACTTCATCGCCGCCGATGCGGAGATCCCTGGGCCAGCCGGCCCTCGGCGCCACGCCGAACCGTGCCAGCCGCGCCTGACCTTATTGTATGGTAGTGCGCCTCCAAATCCCCCGCGTGTGGCGTAGATCACACCATGGAACCTCCTCCCCCCAACCAAACCCCTAAAATGAAAAGAATGGCTACTACCATTCGCGCCGCCGCCCCGGCCGACGTTCCGCAGATACTCGCTTTCATCCGCGCCCTCGCCGCCTACGAGCGCGAGCCGGATGCCGTCGAGGCTACCGAAGCCGGCCTCCTCCGCGATGGCTTCGGCCCCAATCCCTTCTATTCCTGCCTGATCGCCGAGCTCGATGGCCACCCCGCCGGCTTTGCCCTCTACTTCTTCAACTACTCCACATGGGTCGGCCGTCCCGGCCTCTATCTCGAAGACTTCTTCGTCTACCCCCAGTTCCGCGGCCTCGGCATCGGCAAGGCCCTCCTCCGGGGCGTCGCCGCCATCGCCGTCGAAAAAGGCTGCCGCCGCCTCCAGTGGGCCGTCCTCGACTGGAACTCCCCCGCCATCGACTTCTATCGCGCCATGGGCGCCGAGTTCCTCGATGAGTGGCGCAACATGCGCGTCAGCGGCCCAGCCCTCCTCCGCATGGCCGGCCTCGATCCCGTTTCGCCCCGCAACCCGGAGGCCCACCCGTGACCATCCGCATCATCGGTGGCGGCCTCGCCGGCTCCGAGGCCGCCCTCACCGCCGCCCGCCTCGGCTGCCCCGTCGAGCTCTTCGAGATGCGCCGTCTCGACCCTCAGCCCTGCCTCACCCCCGCCCATCAGACCGCCGATTTTGCCGAACTGGTCTGCTCCAACTCCCTCAAAAGCGAATCCCCCCACACCGCCCCTTGGCTCCTCAAGCAGGAGATGCGCCTTGCCGGCTCCGCCCTGCTCCACATCGCCGATGAAACCGCCGTCCCCGCTGGCCATGCCCTGGCCGTCGACCGCGTCGAGTTCTCCCGCCGCGTCAACCAGGCCATCGCCACTCAGCCCCTCATCCGCGTTGTCCGCCAGGAGATCGCCAGCCTCGACGCCGCAGCCGCCACCCTCACCATCGTCGCCACCGGCCCCCTCACTTCCCCTGCCCTGAGCGCGCAAATCGAGCGCCTCACCGGCGCCGGCCATCTCGCCTTTTTCGACTCCATCTCCCCCATCGTCGAGGCCGACTCCATCGCCATGGACCGCGTCTACTTCGCCGCCCGATGGGACAAGGGCGGCGCCGACTACATCAACTGCCCCATGACCCGCGAGGAGTACGACCGCTTCTACGATGCCCTCCTCGCCGCCCAGCCCGCCGAGGCCCGCGACTGGGAAAATCTCGACTACTTCGAGGGCTGCCTGCCCATCGAAGTCCTCGCCCGCCGCGGACGCGACACCCTCCGCTTCGGCCCCATGAAGCCCGTCGGCCTCCGCGATCCCCGCACCGGCCTAACCCCCTGGGCCGTCGTCCAGCTCCGCAAGGAAAACCTCCGCGCCGACAGCTACAACCTCGTCGGCTTCCAGAACCACCTCAACTTCGGCGAGCAGGCCCGCGTCCTCCGCCTCATCCCCGGACTTGAAAACGCGCGCTTCCTCCGCTACGGACAGATCCACCGCAACACCTACATCTGCGCCCCCGCGCTGCTCGATGAAACCCTCCGCCTCCGCCCGGCTCCCTGGCTCCTCTTCGCCGGCCAACTCGCCGGCGTCGAGGGATACACGGAATCCATCGCCATGGGCCTGCTGGCCGGCATCTACGCCGCCGCCCTCGTCCGCGGCCGCGAGCCCGCGCCCGTCCCCCGCGCCACCGCCCTCGGCTCGCTGGTCCACTACATCACCCACGCCGAACCAAAGAACTTCCAGCCCGCCAACATCACCTTCGACCTGCTCCAGCCGCTCGAAGAAGAAATCCGCAAAAAGGTTCGCGACAAAAAGGAGCGCCACCGCCTCCAGTGCGAGCGCGCCCTGGCCGCCTTCCACGCCTGGCGCCAGCCCGCGCTCCACACCGCTCCCTAACGCGCGTCTCCTCCCCCGCTGCCCCGCGGAGTGCGTCCGCTTCCGCGCCTTCGATGTCCATCTTGATAAATTGAGGTGGAAAAATCTCCCGCGCAGCGGGGTGACCGGCCGCGCCTTGTCGATCCTGTATCTGACTTTGCTTTTTCGCAACCTGAACCGCAACCTGGGCCGGAACCCGGCTCGCTGCAATTTCCGGCCTTTCGGCGGGGAGATTCTTGACAGCGGTTGCAGCCGTTGTGCAGAGTACAAGGCTATACCGCATGGCAGGCCGAGGATGGAAAAGGGTTGCGGCGGGGCGGCGCGCCCCCAGGGATGCGCCGGAAGGAACGAGCACATATGTCGCGAGTGGTGGTGCTGGGAGCGGGAATTGCCGGTCATACAGCGGTATCGTACCTGCGCAAGTGGCTGGACAAGCAACATGAGGTGACGGTGGTTTCGCCGCTGCCGGAGTATAACTGGATTCCCTCCAACATCTGGCTGGGGCTGGGGCGGATGACAACCTCGCAGGTGACCTTTCCGCTGCCGCCAGTCTACGAGCGGGCCGGAATCCGGTTTGTGCAGGGCCGAGCCGTCGAGATTCATCCCGAGGGGGACGCCGAGCACACCGAGCCCTACGTCGTGGTGGAGGCCTGCGGCGGCATCGCGGAGCGGAACCGGCTCGGCTACGACTACCTGGTAAACGCAACCGGGCCGAAGCTGAACTTTGCCGCCACGGAGGGGCTGGGGCCGGGCAAGCACAGCGTCTCGGTGTGTACGCCGGATCACGCCGTCGAGGCGGCGCGCACCTTCATGGAGATGGTGGCGCGGATGAAGCGCGGCGAACGCTGCCGCTTTGTGATTGGGACCGGGCACGGACAGTGCACCTGCCAGGGAGCGGCGTTCGAGTACGTGGTCAACCTCGAGTTCGAACTGCGGCGTCACGGGGTGCGCGACAAGGCCGAAGTGATCTTCCTGACCAACGAATACGAATTGGGCGACTTTGGGATGGGCGGCGCGTTTATCCGCCGCAACGGTTACATCACGCCCACAAACATCTTTACGGAGTCGGTGTTGGCGGAGCGGGACATCTGGTCCGTGACCCGGGCTCATGTGCAGAAGGTGGAGGCGGGGCGGCTGGCCTACGAGACCCTGGACGGCGGAGAACGCGAACTGAAGTTCGAGATGGCAATGCTGCTGCCGCCCTTTGCGGGCGTGGGTCTGAAGGCGTTTGACCGCGCGGGGGCGGAGATGACGCAGCGGCTCTTTGCGCCCAGCGGCTTTATGCTGGTGGACGCGGACTATACGAAGAAACCATTCGAGGAGTGGAAGGCGCGGGACTGGCCCAAAACCTACCAGAGCCCGGCCTACGAAAACATCTTTGCGCCCGGAATCGCCTTCGCGCCGCCGCACGCGATTTCGCGGCCATATGCCAGTCCCAGGGGAACGCCGATTTTTGCCACTCCGCCGCGCACGGGGATGCCCTCGGCAACCATGGGGCGGGTGGTGGCGCGGAGCATCGCGGACAGGATCGAAGGAGTCGAGCGTCCCCTGGCCAGAGCGTCGATGGCAGAGCTGGGCGCGGCCTGCGTGGCCTCTTCAGGCGCCAGCCTGCTCAAGGGAACCGCCGCGTCCATGACGGTGTTTCCCATTGTGCCGGATTACGAACGGTATCCAAAGTACGGACGCGACCTGGGCTACACGACCGGGGAGATTGGGCTGGCTGGGCACTGGATCAAGCTGATCCTGCACTACATGTTCCTCTATAAGGCGCGGCTGCGGATGGGCTGGTCGCTAATTCCCGAGTGAGGCGCGGCAACGCAGGTCAGGAGCGAAAATGAGCAAAATCAACACCAACGTATATGCGACGCGACCGACGCGCTTCACGCTGTTCATGCGGACGTTCTTGCCGTGGCAGATGTGGCGATTCGTCTGCATCAACCTGCGCATGATGCTGCTGATCGGACGGGAAAAGCACGAGCACAAGTAGGACGGACGGCGCACGGAACGGCGGCCTAATAGAAGAGATACTTGCGCCAGCGGTCGTCGCCGCGGCCCAGCATGCGCATAATCTGGCGGCTGGTGTGGAGCGAGAAGGGACGAGGCTCGCGAAGCAGAACCATGTCGTCGATCTCGCTCAGCAGGCGGTTGCCCTTGCGGCGGTTGCACGCGTGACAACAGGCAACGAGGTTTTCCCATGTGGAGGCGCCGCCACGGGAGCGGGGAACAACATGGTCGAGCGTCAGCTCGCCGGAGGGCAGAATCTCGCCGCAGTACTGGCAGGCGTTGCGGTCGCGTAAAAGAATGTTCTTGCGGGAAAGAGCGCGCGTCTGGTAGGGAATGCGGCGGTATTCGAGCAGGCGGATGACGGAGGGCATGGGGATGCGGGAGCGCTGGGCATGGAGAGTCATGCCGTGCTCCTCCTCGGTGCGGGCAATGCCTTTGAGCACGAGGACCAGGGCGCGGCGCGCTCCGCAGATATTGATGGGCTCATAGGAAGCATTGAGAACAAGAACCGGCATCTGCAGAATGAGACTGGCTTGAGCCGCGGCCTGTTCGTGGCCGCCCGCGACGGCCGCGGCGCGGACAAGGGATTTTTGTTTGCGTGCGTGCATCATGGCTTTGCCCAATGACATCTCTCAATTCCTCGTCAAAAAGATGGTTGACCGTGCAAAGAAAATGAAGGCGCGGAGAGCGCCTGAGCGCCGTCGCCAGGACGGTTTTCAAGCGCGGTGGTTGAAGCATCCGGGTCTGCGCCGCGCAGGCGGCAAGCGCGGGCCAGGGTGGCAATGCGGACGGAAACGGCTCCGGCCTGCAGAAGCGCCAGGGAGGCGGCGCGCGCGGTGGCGCCGGTGGTAAAAATGTCGTCCACGAGCAGAACATGCTTGCCGGCAACCGCGGCCGCATGCGCAACGGAAAACGCGCCGCGAACGTTAAGGCGGCGCTGACGGGGCGTCAGGCCGGCCTGGCTGCCGGTGGCGCGCAAACGCATGAGCGTGCTGGCGGCCAGCGTAAGACGCCAGCCAGGATGGGTTTTGCGCAGGCAGGCGATGGCTTCGGCAGCCAGGGAACGCGCCTGGTTGAAGCCGCGCTGGACGTACTTGGAGCGGTGCAAAGGTACGGGAACAACGAGCAACTCCCCGGGCGCCTCGGGCGCCAGACGCGCGATCGCCTGGGCCAGAAAACAGCCAAGCTGGCGCGACGCCGGGTGGAGGCGGTCGTACTTGAGCGCATGAATGGCGGCGCGCATCCGCCCGTGATAAAGGCCATACGCGGCCGCGCATACAAAAGGCGGCGGAGCAAGGCGGCAGGCGCGACAAAGTGCGCCCGGAGGTGCCGCCGGTTCGAGCGGATTGGCGCAGCGCGCGCACACGGCGCCGTCGAGGACGGGAATCTCCGTCCAGCAGACAGCGCAGATTGGCGTAGAAGAGAAGCGCGGCAGAGGAAAGCCGCAGAGCGAACAGAAAGCGGGAAGAAGGGCGCAACTAACCGCATCCATGGGACTTCGGAGGACGCGAGCGATCGCACGCCAGCGCGAAGTCTCCGATGGTGGAACGTCGCACGTCAGTGAACCGTAGTCCCTGCGGAAGACGCACCCCCTTGTGGGAGAACACGGCTGCATTCCGCCGCCGTGTCCTCAGTATACGCGCGCGGAGCCAGGATTCTTGAAGAATTGACGAACTGCGGCGCCGGACCTTGACCGGCGCCGGCGCCCGGAAAGCGCCGCCAATCAGCCGTCCCGGAGATCCCTGAGGCGGACGATTCGCCCCGGACCCTATCGCCGCCGCCCGCGCCGCCCCGTCTTCTTTTTCGGCCCGGTAACAGCGCTCCGGGCATCCGCGCGGCGCCGCCTCTTTCCCTTGGACGATGCTTTGGAAGTCTTCTTGGCGGAAAGTGGAAGTTCTTCCTCGACAAGAGAAAATTGCAGCTTCCGCTCCTGCGTCAAAATGCGGTCCAGAATCACCCGCACGCGGTCTCCGGCGCGGAAGCGCCTGCCCCCGCGCTCTCCCGCAATCTCATGCGTGTTCTCGCGCCAGGTGTAGCGGTCGCCGCGCAGAGAGTCGATGGGCACCAGCCCTTCGACAAACAGATCGGTCAGCTCCACAAACAGGCCATACTTGGCGGCATTGAGCACCAGCGCGGAGAAGTCCTCTCCCACGCGGTCCTGCATGAAGCGGACCTTCTTCCACTCCACCAGTTCGCGCTCGGCTTCGGCGGCCCGGCGCTCGGCCTGGCTGCTCTCCTCGGCGATCTGCGCCAGCTCGTGTTCGGCAATGGGCGGCTCGGCGGCAAAAGCGGCGAGCGGCTTGCGCGCGCCCCCGGCCGGCGCCGGCAGCCCCTCGTTCGGATGCCTCCATGGCGAGCTTTGCCGCCCTTCTTCCACCGCGCCCGCCCCGCTTACGCCCGCCCGCAGCAGCGACTTCGCGATGCGATGCACAATCAGATCGGGATAGCGGCGGATGGGCGAGGTGAAATGCGTGTACGTGGGCGCCGCCAGCGCAAAGTGCCCTTCGTTGACCTCGGAGTAGCGCGCCTGCCGGAGCGACCGCAGCATCAGGTAGCTGAGAATGCGCTCTTCCGGCTTGCCTTCGATCCTGGCCGCCAGCTTCTGATACATGCGCGGCGTGACCGCGATATCCTCGGCCACCTCGTGCGCGCGAGGATTGCGGCCGCTCCCGTACGACGCGCGGCGGCCGCCGCGCGTGAAAATGCGCCTCACCGGCAGAGCCCCCAGTCCCAGCGTATAGCCGAAGCTGGCCGCCAGTTCCTCAAACTGCACCACCCGCCGCGCCTCCGGCTTTTCGTGAATGCGGTAGAGCGATGGAACGCCCAAATCCTCAAGCCATGTGGCCACGCACTCGTTGGCCGCCAGCATGAACTCCTCGATCAGACGGTTGGCCCACGTCCGCTCCGCGCGGGTAACGCCGCGCATCTGCCCCTCCGCGTCAAACTCGATAACCGGCTCCGGCAGATCGAAGTCAATCGATCCCCGCTCCTCGCGGCGCCGGTTCATGAGCACGGCCAGCTTCTTCATGCGCTCAAACTCCGCAGTCAGCCCGGCATAGCGCCCCCGGGTTTCCGCGTCCCCCTCCAGAATCGCGCGTACCTCCGTGTAGGTCATCCGCGCCGCCGAGCGGATCACGCCCTCGACCATCTCGTAACTCCGGATCCGGCCCTCCGCGTCCAGTTGCATCACGCAACTCAGCACCAGCCGGTCCTCGCCCGGACGCAGGCTGCAGATGCCGGTGGAAAGCTCCTGCGGAAGCATGGGAATGGCGCGATCGGGAAAGTAAACGCTCGTGCCCCGCAGCCGCGCCTCCAGGTCCAGGTCCGTTCCCGCGCGCACGTACTCTGCCACGTCCGCGATGTGTACCTGCAGTTCGTATCCCTGGGCGTGCTCGCTCACCCGCACCGCGTCGTCAAAGTCCCGCGCCGTCTCTCCGTCGATCGTCACCATCGAAAGCCCGCGAAAATCGCGCCGCCCCGCCGCCGCCTCCTTGTCGAGATGCGCCACGCCGCGCGCTTCCGCCAGCACGTTGTCCGGAAACACGCGCGGCAGCCGGTGCTTGCGGATCATCATCTCCACGTCCACACCAAAATCGTCCGGCGCGCCCAGAACCTCGATCACCCGCCCCACCGGGGAACGCGTCGGAGTTGGCCATGAGGTGATCTCCACATCGACCACCAGGCCTTCCAGACTGTTGTGCAGACCGCCGGCATGCGCTTCCCTGCCCAGTACGCGATGCGGCGTTTGGCTTTGCTTGATGGCGGGCAACTCCTGCCCGGCCGGAATCACTATGGCCTGCGTCATCCGTTCGTCGAACGGAATCACGGAGTTTCCCGGCATGCGACCGGCCTGCGCGTAGTGAAAAACCCCCACCACCGTTGGATTGCGCCGCTCCATCACGCGCACGATCCGGCCCATGCCGCGCCCGCCGGCGCGTGGCGGCTCCATCTCCACCAGAACCTGGTCGCCCTGCATGGCGCCGTTGATTTCGCCCGCGGGAATGAAGATGTCCTCGTCCCCCGCTGACCGTCCGCCGGCGCGGTTGGGCCGCACGAATCCATAGCCGTCCCGGTGCAGGTCCAGCCGGCCCGCGGCCAGGTTGTCGCGGCTCCCCGGCGGCCCCGGAATGGACCAATGTTCGCGGTCCACTTTGGCCAGTTCGCCGCGTACCGTCAGCCGGGCCAGTTGTTCCAGCAGCAACCGCCGCTCGCGACCGCCGGCCAGTCCCAGTTCGCGCACCAGTTGCTTGTATCCGGCTCTCTGGCCGGCGCTGCGGGCAATTCTTGCCACCAGCTCGCGATCGGTCATATGTTAAGAGTACGCTGCGAACCGCATTGCCTGCGCCTGGCGCAGGATGCCTGATCGAGGCAGCCTTGCCGGTCGTTTCGGACGGTGGATCGCTTTTCTCCAGGGTGCATGCCGGGAAGGCGCAAGACCGCGTATACAATTTTGAGTTGAGATGTTTTTGCCGGGCCGCGCGGAACCAGGAAGGATCCACATCATGCGCGTGGTCTCAATGGCTGCAACCGGCATCCGTGATACGGCGGCCGGAGGGTTGAAGCACTTGGGCCCATCAGGGCCGGAACGCCTTGTCGAATGACTCCCAGGAAAGGAAAAGACTACCGTGTGCGCAATGTGGAAACCAAGCCATAGCGGGTCCGTAACGCCCGCGCCTACACCAGAGCCCGTTCGTCCGGCGCCTCCAACTCCAACCTCCGAGCCTGCACGGGCGCGTGTTGTGCCCACCACCGGTGACCAGGCGACGATCGGCAAGGGCCTCGTGATCAAAGGCGAAATCACGGGCACCGAATCTCTGTTCATCGACGGCAAGGTGGAAGGCAGCATCAACCTGCCCGGCAACCGGGTGACCGTGGGGCAGCACGGACAGGTATCCGCCAGCATGGCAGTCTGCATCACCGCCCGCGAAATTGTCGTAATGGGCAAAATTCACGGCAACGTCTCGGCAAGTGATCGCGTGGAGATCCGCGCCGAAGGCGCGCTTACGGGCGATGTCAGCGCCGCCCGCATCAGCATTGAAGACGGAGCCTTTTTCAAGGGAGGCATCGACATCCGCAAACCCGAACCCGGCGCCAAGGCGGAAAACGGCGCAACGGCGGAAACCCGCGGTACCGGAGAAATCAGGCCTCCCGCCAAGCCGGAGGAACCCAAATCCGTCTAGTCCCGCATGCCCATCGGCCGTCTCCCCGCAGGCGGCCGCCGGCAGAGAAACCGCCCTCCACGCAAGGGCCAGCCAGACAGGGCTTGGAGGACCGGAGTTGTCGAACCAGTCCAGCCCTGGCGGCTCGGGCAGGATGTTTCACGGTTCACGTGAGTCTGAGCCCTTTCGTTCGTGCCACAACAAAGCACCGGCTGCACCAGTGGCAATTTGCTTCGGTTAGGCGGCTCGTGGGTGCAATCTCGCTGACGAAAACTTTGCCGTCCGCTGGGGACCGAAAAGAGCAGATGCGTTATGTGGAAACCTGAGCCATCCGATCCTTCTTCCGCCGATTCCATCTCCGCGATGCCCGCCGTCCATAGCCGGTCTTCCGTGTCTTCCGCGCCGCCCCGTCCTTCGTCTCTCGTTGCCGCGGGCGAGGTTGCAATCATCGGCAAGGGCATCGTTGTCCGGGGAGAAATCAGCGGAACCGATTCTCTGGTCATTGAAGGGCGTGTGGAGGGAAGCATCCACCTGGACGGAAATCGCGTGACCGTGGAACGCGGCGGACAGGCCGCGGCCAACATTACCGCTCGCGAAGTGGTGGTCATCGGCAAGGTGCGCGGCAACGTGACTGCCACAGGCCGCCTGGATATTCGCGCCGAGGGAGGCGTGCTTGGAAATCTCTCCACGCCGCGACTCAGCATCGAGGATGGGGCCTTTTTCAAGGGCGCCATCGACGTGCGCAAAGTGGCCGCCAAGACCCCGCCGCAAGGCATCAAGACGGCGAAGTCCGGCCTGTCTTAAAACCTGTCTCAAACGCTATCCGCATGGACAGACGGGAGGAGAATCCCCGCGCCATGGGGCGGGCGAAACGGGATTCCACACCGAAACCGTCCACGGATGAAACTTATGGTGGGGCCATGGTTGCTTTCGAGAGCGGATGCGGGGGGTGCTCTGCTGGACGAAACGCCGCGGGATTCATGTATTTCAGGAATGCGGCAACAGAGAATTGGCCCCAAACGCCGTTGCGCAGAAGACGGACAGGCCATCTCATCGAGTGACTCCAGCCGGCTGCTCCGTGCAGAGCGATGGGCACCGCGTATGGCGGTTGGGGCGGGCGAGGGACGGTGGCGCGCCCTATTCCGCCTCGGAAGCCGCCGCAAACCGCAGCCGGCGCAGGGCCACGCGCGGCAGAGCCGATCCGGATTTCAGCAGAACCAGCAGGGCCACCACGGCCCACAGCAGCGTTCCCGCGCCGAGCACCGCCAGGTCCATGGCTCGCGATGACAGCGCCATGCGCGCGCCGGCCACGCGCGCCAGCAGTCCGTGCGGCCAGGTGAGCGCCAGCCACACGGCGGCGCCGGCGGCGGCGGCGGCTGCCAGGCAGCGCGCCATCTCCGCATAGTCCAGGCTGGCCAGTGAGACCATGCGCCGACGGTGCAGCAGCACGGCGATGGTGACGGTTTGCAGCGCGATGCCCAGATCCGACGCCACGGCCAGCCCCATGGCGCCCTGCCAGCGGAAAAGCATGGAATAAGCCGGCAGCGAGAGCACGGTAACGATGGTTCCGGCCAGCATCGGGGTCATCGTGTTGCCGGCCGCATAGAAGGCGCGCGAATAAATCGCTTGCGCCGACCAGAGGAAGAGAGAAATCGAGAAAATGGAAAAGTAGGCCGCGCAAAGCCGGGCATCGCCGGGAGAAAAACGGCCTCCGGTAAAAACAAGGTCGATGGCCGGCGCGCCGAGAGCAACCATGCCAGACGCCGCCAACAGACCCAGAGAGGCCACCCGGGAGACGGCGTCGGCGACGCCGGTGGCAAACTCGTAGCGTTTTTGCTGCGACCAGAGACTGGCGAAAAAGGGCAGCGACGCCGCCCCCGCCGCCTGCGCCAGCACGGCCATGGGCGCGGTAAAAAGCTGCTTGGCATAGCTCATCAGCGACACCGCGCCCCCGATCCTGGAGGCAAAGTGGGCAATGATCCAGTTGTCGGCCGTCACCAGAGAAACACCGGCGATCAGCGGTAACGAAAGCCGCACCCACTCCCGCAGGCCTTCGTCCCGCCAGTCCAGAATGGGCCGGTAGCGCGTGCCTGCCCGCCGCGCAAAGAGCCAGTTGAGAAAGAACGGTCCCGCGAACGCCCCCGCCACCGTCCCGATGGCCAGCGACTCCACCCCCAGCCGCCGCACCAGCAGCACCCCGCCCACAATGGTGCCCAGTCCGTAAATGAGCGGCGCCACCGCCTGCACGTTAAACTGCTTCCGCACCAGCAGCACCGCGGCAAAAACGCCGCCGGCAAAGAAAGCCAGTTGCGCCGGAAGCAGGATCCGCGTGAGCCGCACGCAGAGAGCCGCCTTGGCCGCGTCGAATCCGCTGAACCACCAGTGGATGTACCACGGCGCAAAGACTTCGGCCAGCGCCAGCGCTGCCCCCAGCACCAGATACATCGTGGTGAGGATGACCGAAAGCGATCGGTGCCCCTGGGCCTCGCGTCCCGTCTCGCGGTAGCGCGTGAGAATGGTGACAAACGTGATCGAGGCCGCGCCGCCCACCAGAAAATACGAAATCATGTCGGGCAGCACAAAGGCGGCATTGAAGGCGTCTGCCTGCATGCCGCGCCCGAAAAGCCACACAATATACTTCACGCGCACCAGTCCGACAATGCGCGACAGGAAGGTGGCCACCATGAGGACCACGGTGGCGGAAAAGGCCGAGTGGGCATGGGAGGGGCGCAGTATCCCCAGCATGCGCGCCAGGCGCGCCGTCTTGCGAGTTTGTCGCGCAGGTGTCAAGGCCGCTGGACTTGATTCTACCGGCATGGCGCGCGCAGAGCCTCTCCGCGGCCCCGTCCGCATCTTCGCGGTACACCCCGCCGGCCCGCGTATGCTGTCCGGTGGAGGATGTGCATGTTCCGTTTCGCCGCTGGTTGCGCCGTCGCGTTGAGTCTTGGTGTTCTCCCGGCCGCCGCTCAGGCCATTCATGGCCGCGATGGCATCCAGTTGCCCGCACCGCCCAAGGCCGCCGTGGTTCCGGTAACCGACAACTACTTCGGAACCCGGATCAGCGACAACTACCGCTGGCTGGAAGAGTCGAAAAGCCCCGCGACGCGCGCCTTTATCGCAGCCGAAAACGCGTATACCGAGAGCTATTTCCGCCAGGACCGCATCCGGCCGCAGGTGGGAAAGGAACTGGCTCCGCTTGTGGATGTTCCGGAATGGAGCATCCCCGTGGAGCGCGGCGGCGCCTACTTTTTTCTGAAGCGGATGGCCGGCGAACAACAGGCGTCAATCTACGCCCGCCACGGATGGACCGGCAACGACGAACGGCTGATCGATCCCGCGAAACTGGGCCACGATCCCAACACCTCGGTGGCCATCCTCGACGTATCGCGCGACGGCTCGCTGCTTGCCTATCACGTGCGCCGGGGCGGCGCCGACGAAGCCTCGGTCCACATGGTCGAAACCAGAACCGGCCGGATTCTGGACGACGAACTGCCCGCCGCGCGCTACTTCTCCGTGGTCTTTACCCCCGGCGGCAAGGGGCTCTATTACACGCGCTCCGGCCAGGGCGGCACGCTTCTTTACGAGCATGTGCTGGGCACACGGAGCAGCGCGGACAAACTGCTCTTCGGCCACCAGTTCCGCGGAGAGCCCCTCGGCCCCGACGACCTGTTCAGCGCCTGGGTCACCGACGACGGGCACGACCTCGTCATCCAGATCGACCGCGGCGTTCCCGCCAGGCGCGTAGATATTCTGTTCCGCGACCTTACCCGCCCCGGCGCCGGTTTTGAGTCTCTGGTGTGGGGTGTCGATGCGCGCTTTTCCGCCATCTACGCCAGAGGCGGCTGGTATGTGAAAACGGATGATCACGCGCCCAACGGCGCCATCCTCAAGGCCGAGCCCGGCGTCCGGCCGGAGGCCTGGAAGACCGTTGTTCCCGAAACCGCCCGCGCAATTGACAACTTCAGCATCATCGGCGGAAAACTCTACGTCGAGCGCCTCAAGGACGTGAAATCGGAGACCTCCGTGTTCACGCTGGAGGGCAAGCCGGCGGGCCGCATCGACTATGAACGCATCGGCTCGGCCACCGGCCTGGCGGGCCGCACCACCGACCGCTACGGCTACTTCACCTTCTCTTCCTTTATCGAGCCCCCCACCATTTATCGTCTGGACACGGTGACCGGCAAGCGCGAGGTCTTCGCCCGTCCCCGCATCCCCTTCGACTCCAGCCAGTACCGGCTGATCCAGGTCTTTTACAAGTCCAAGGACGGCACCCGCGTCCCCATGTTCATCGCCGGCAAAAAAGGCCTCAAACGCGACGGCTCCGAGCGCCTGCTCATGACCGGCTATGGCGGTTTCGACATCAGCATGACCCCGCAATGGAACCCCGCTTGGGCCTGGTGGCTCCAGCAGGGCGGCTGGTTCGCCCTGCCCAACCTGCGCGGCGGCGGCGAGTACGGCGAAACCTGGCACGAACAGGGTATGTTTGAGAAAAAACAAAACGTCTTCGACGACTGGTTTGCCGCCGCCCAGTACCTGATTGCGAACCGCTACACTTCACCCCGGCACTTCGCCATCACCGGCCGCTCCAATGGCGGCCTGCTGATGGGAGCTTCCATGACGCAGCGCCCCAGCTTGTTTGCCGCCATCCTCTGCGGCTATCCCCTGCTCGACATGCTGCGCTTCCAGAAATTCCTGGTCGGCTCCTACTGGGTGACCGAGTACGGCTCCTCCGGCAACCAGAAACAGTGGGCCTATTTGCTCCAGTATTCGCCTTATCAAAACGTGAAGAAGGGAACGGCCTACCCTGCCGTGCTGTTCTTCACAGGCGACAGCGATACGCGCGTGGCCCCGTTACATGCCCGGAAGATGACCGCGCTCATGCAGGCGTCCTCCTCCAGCGGACGTCCCATTCTGCTCCACTACAGTCTCGCCGGGGGACACTCCGCCGGCGTGGGAGTCGATCAGCAGATCCAGGATGATGCCGACCAGCTTGCCTTTCTCTGGACAGAGACCGGCGCGCCCCCGGCGTCGCGATAGGGCCCGCGCGGCCCCCATGAGGCATCCGCGGCCAAAGCCCCCCCTGCCCGCATGTCCGTCCCCTCATGTTTGAGGAGATGCTTCCGATAAGGAAAGTACGGAACCAAAGAGCCGCTCTTGCATCCGGTCCGCGCCGGGTTAGCCCCCTCCATGTTATGCGGGACTCCACGGCAGGCCGTTGAAAGGCTGCCGGGCTGGACAAAACGCCTGTTCCGTTTGCGCCCATTCCGCAAGGAAGCCGCGTGTCCGGAGTCGAGATGATTCAAACCGAGAGGGATACTGCCAGATCGAATCGAAGGGCAGAGAGAGATCGGTTGGCCGAGCTTCTTTCCACCGGCATTCTGGACACCCCTTCCGAGCCCGAGTACGACGCAATTACGCGGCTGGCCGCCGAGTACTTCCGCGCCGACACGGCCTTGCTCGGTTTTGTGGACGCAAGCCGCGTGTGGATCAAGTCCTATTGGGGAGAGGCCGTGGGCGAACTGCCCCGCGATCACTCCATTTTCGAGATGATTCTCGAAAACGATGGCCCCGTCGTCGTCCCCGATACCTCGCTGCATGCGCAATTCAAGAGATGCCGCCTGACTTTGCGGCGCCTTGCCGTCCGTTCCTTCGCGGGGGTTCCGGTTCGCGCCGAAAACGGCGCCATACTCGGCGCCCTCTTTCTCTTCGGCCAGCAGCCGCGGCTGAACATGGTCGTTGACCAGCTTCGCGTGCTGGAGAGCCTGGCCGGCCTGGCCGCATCCCAGTTGGAACTTCGCCGCCTGCGCAACGAATTCCAGGCGCACCTTCCCCGGCCTGTCCCCCCTGCGCGCCGGGGCGACGCCTGGCCTGACCCGCTCGATCTCCATCAGGCCCTGGACCGCCGCGAGTTTGTGCTGTATTACCAGCCGGAAATTGACCTCCTTACCCACCGGATTGTGGGGCTCGAAGCCCTCATCCGCTGGCGTCATCCCCAGCGCGGCTTGATTCCTCCCGGGGAATTCATCTCCCTGGCCGAGGAAACGGGACTCATCCTTCCCATTGGCGACTGGGGCATTGCGGAGGCCTGCGCGCAGATGCAAAGATGGTGCGCCGAAGACCCGAGCCAGCGTTCGCTGCGCGTCTGCGTCAACCTGTCCGCGCGACAGTTTGCCCGCGAAGGCCTCGCCGACCATGTGGAGGCCCTCCTCCTGCAAACCGGCATCTCCAGCCGCCAACTCGGCCTCGAAATGACCGAGTCCAGCCTCATTCCCAATCCCAGTACCGCCGTCGAGGTTCTGGGCAACCTCCGCAAACTCGGCATTTCCCTGCTGATGGACGACTTCGGCACCGGCTACAGCTCACTGAACCATCTGCACACCTTTCCCTTCGACGTTCTCAAAATCGACCGCTCCTTCGTGGGACGCATGACCGAGGGAGAACAACCCCTGCAGATCGTCCGCACCATCCTTGATCTGGCGCGCGTTCTTGGCATGAGCGTGGTGGCCGAGGGCATTGAAACCGAAGAACAGTACCACCTCCTTCGCCAGCTTGGCTGCCGCTACGGTCAGGGGTTCCTGTTCGCACGGCCCATGACCGTCGAAGCCATCACTCCGCTTCTGCACCTCCCCGGCCGCGTGCTTCCCGCCTTCGAACCTGCCCGCGCCGCCAGTTGAACGAAGCGCGGAGCGGCCGCCGTAGCCCCGGACCGCATCCGCGCTCCAAACCGGACCCGCGTCTTCTGCGAACACTGGCCCGCCGCACCCTTAACATGACTGTCTTACACGCCTTCCCAATTCAGTCTTACCGCCGCCAGCTTTCCCCATCTGAACCGCAACCGCGTAGGACAGAGAGATATCGCCTCACGCCCCCTCCTCGCGCGGCGCTATGCTCCACCCATGCAGCCCGCAACCCACTCCACGCCCTCCCCCTCCTCGGGCAACTTTGCCAGCATGCTGGCAGCTCTTGCGTCTCCCCAACCGGCCGCCCCCTGGGAGGACGACGATCTGCCCGACGATGTGGCCACGCTCAGCTATGAGAGCGCTCTGCGCGCGCACTCCCGCTGTCGCGCCGCCGATGACGACCCTCGTTCCCCTGCCGCGGAAAAACCTGGCGTGGATTTCTATGAATTGGCTCCGGCCGATGCACCCCCGCCTGCGCGGCAAGCCGCCGCGCCCGCCACGGCCTCTCTGCCGCGCGCCCGGAACAAAACCGCCAGCGTCACCATCCGCATGAGCCAGGACGAAGCCGATCAACTGCACCGGCGCGCCGCCGAAGCCGGGCTCACCGTTTCCGCCTATCTGCGTTCCTGCACCTTTGAGGCCGAAAACCTGCGCGCCATGGTCAAGGAAACCATGGCTCAGTTGAAGGCGGCGACCGCCCCCAGGGAACAGCCCCCCGTGCTGCCTGGCACGGCAAGCCGCCGGCTCGCGTGGCTGAAACGCCTGTGGTAAAACTCCCGCCTTGAAGGGAAACCGCATCCATTGCGCTTTGCAATCAATCCCCTCACCGAAGACAAGACCATGCCGCCGCCAGTAAGGCTGGGAAGTGTGCCGGATCATCCACCCGCAGGCCGGACCGATGGAATTGACAGTCGCGCGGTCGCACCCTCGGAACCCCGCAATTCTGCTGTCATCCTGACGCGAAGTGAGGGATCCGCGCTTGCCTTTCGGCCCACTCCAGCGCGGCCATCCATCCGCTGTGACGTGCTTTGCAAGGACACAACTGAAGTTGGCACGCCTCTGGCCCGCAAACGTCATGACAAACAGGGTCGCGGCCTTGCTTTTCAATGCAGGCGGTCAGGGCCTGCCCGCCAGCGACCGTCCGCCGGGAAGCCAGATGCGCTGGACCGAGAGGCGCGGCGACCCGTCTTTGGCGAGATAGCCCTGCACGATGATGGGCTCCCCGGGTTTGACGGTGTTTTCGGTCCACCCGCCATACCGGGTCAACGTGCGCAGGCTGCCGAGATCGAGGCGCCAGTTCGCGGTCTGGCCATTTTTGTCTCTCAGGCTGGCGTAGACAATGGCGTGAGGGTTTACCCAGTTCAAGCCGGTCACTGTTCCCTGCATGCGCACGGTGCGCGCGGTGTCAAAGGGCGCGCGGCCGTGATGGGCTCGCAGCAGAAGCGCTCCCAGCAAGAAGACAGCCAGGGCCAGAATGGCTCCCAGCCTGTCTTCGATGGTTCGTTTCCATGAAAGGCGGCGGGCGGCGCGCTCGTATCTCGACATCTGCATTCTCCTCTGGATCTGCCGTTCACACAGCAGCGTCGCGTCGGGTTCCACCCGTTCGAGTTTCCCGGTTCAGCATGAAAAAGGGCTGTACGCGCGTGGCATTGATCGGTGCGGTCGAAACGGCTCGCGCGCGAAGCCATGCTTCTTAGACGCGCGCAGGCCGCGAAACGCCAACGTCATCCGCGGACTGCGCCTCCCTTGCCGCGCAGATCTCTTTTCACGCGGCCGCTGGGTCTTGGCGGCCTGATGGAAAACCGCGTTCCCAACGCGCCGCCCCGCAACCGTGTACCCTGAAGATGGAGAGTAACAATGCGCTGGATTCCGATTGTGGTTTGTTCCGTGGCGCTGGCTGGAAGTGCGGCTGCCGTCGAGGCGCAAGCCGGGCCAGCGAAGACCGAAGGTTCGCAGGGCGTAACGCACCTGACGCTTCCGCCCGTGCCCCAGCCCTTGCTGCCTCCGTCGTTTGCCGGCTGGACCGCCGCCGTGCCGCCGCGAAAGTTCACCGATCCCGCCCAGGCCGATGCGTCCAATGCGGCGGCTCTGAAGGAGTACGACTTTGTGGAGGGCGCCACTGCCACCTACAGGCAGGGAGACGACACGCTCTCGCTGCGCCTTCTGCGCTTTCAGGACGACAGTGGGGCATACGGCGCCTACTCCTTTTACCGGCCCAACGGCTGGTCGCGCGGCGAAATCGGCACAGGCGCCGCCTCCAGCCAGAACCGGGTGCTTTTCTGGCTGGGCGATACGCTGGTGGACGCCAGTTTTTCGCGCATCGGCCCCATGTCGGCGGCCCAGTTGCGCGAACTCGCCAGCCACATTCCCGTTCCGCGCGGAATCAGGGCCCTTGCCCCGCCCATTCTCGGCAATCTTCCCAGAACGTCGCTTGCGTCCATGACAACGCACTACGCGCTGGGGCCCGCCGGCTACGCAGGCGCGGGCGGCGTTCTGCCGCCCGGCCTGGTTGGCTTCGACCGCGGCGCCGAGACCGTGACCGCCAACTACAACCTGCCCTCGGGAGTGGCCACCCTCACCATCATCAACTACCCCACCCCACAGATGGCCGCCGCGCAGGAAAGCGCCATTCGCGCCTACATCCAGGCAGGCGCCAAGGCCCAGCCGTCGTGGCCCAAGCCTCTGCAGGACTCCGATCAGGCCTCGCTTGAGGTGCGCCGCAGCGGCCCCCTCGTGGCGCTTGTCAGCGGGGACGCGATTCCCGACGAAAGCCACAAGCTGCTCGATTCGGTCAATTATCAGGCCGACCTGACCTCCATTCCTCTGCCTTCCGAATCCGAAGTGGCCAGAACCAGCCGCTTTCTGATGGGCATCGCGGCCCTGGTTCTGATCGGCGTTGTCAGCGCCCTGTTCCTTGGCTTTTCCCTCGGGGGCGGCCGCGCTCTTTACCGCATCTGGCATGGCAAGCCGGCCTCCTCTCTGTATGAGATGGAGTTCATCAGTCTCAATTTGCGAGATTGGCAAAAGGAAAAAATCGAGGAAACAGGCCCCCCGCACCCGAAGAGTTAAGGGACAGACCAAATCCATGGGAAACGAGAGTTAAACCCCTTAAAACACCCCAAAATCACGGAATTACCGGCAGGAGAAAAGACGAAGAAGAGACGAAACCCTGTCTCCGCTTTCGATCAACGAGCATCTTGCAAACTATTGAAATATAAACTCTTATTTCTCTTCCGATTTCTCCTTGACACTCACTTCCCTCGCCCCTACTATGCAGCCAGAAAGTTCTGATGGTTTTGCCTCCGTTGGAACTATTCTCCCTGAGGAAGGAGCTGCCCTGTTGCCGGGCGGCTCTTTCCGTTTTTACGCGCTTTTGGCCCCACTGTTTGTCCGCGTTGCTCGGCGATTGGCAGGCGCGCACGGCAAGACGCCACACACGCGGCGTTCCTTGGCCTGCGCCGTCACGTTCTCTTCTTGTATGCGAAGCCGGGCGGCGCCTTTCGTTCTTCAGATGTGGAAGGAAGTCCACCCGAAGTCGGCGAGCATGGCGCGGATGATCACCAGCCCGGTCACCGTGACCGCCGCCAGCAGACAGGTCCAGAAGCCTACGCGGCTGAAGGGGATAAAAACCTCTCCGTGGCTGCCGAAGAAATGGAAGCCGGCCTGGTCCGGCAACAACGCGCGAATGGCGGTGGCCAGAATGAACCCTCCCGCCCACACGATTGCGATTTTGAATGCAAGCAGAATCGTCAATCTCAGTTCCATGCCCGTTGCCCTCGATTTCGTAAGGATGCCATAACCGGAGACTTGCAGCCAGCCGCGCTTTACCGAACAGAGTTGCAACGATACAATCTGAGAAGCAAGCCGAAGTAGCTCAGTTGGTAGAGCAGCTGATTCGTAATCAGCAGGTCATCGGTTCAAGTCCGATCTTCGGCTCCAGCATATAAGACGACGGGCCTCGCACGCTGGCAACCCAGCGCATAGAATCCACTCTCGCAGCCCCGGCCCGAACTGAATCGGTTTCCGGTAGAGGGCATTGCCCGGCCTGGCCGTGGAATTGGCAGAGAATTTCATATTTCTGTCCTTTTTTCCACAAGACATCTGTCCGCCAGCGGCATTGGAACCAAGTCAGGCACCCGTTATCCACCAATTTTTTGTTGCGCCGGTAGTTCCTGTCTGCTTATCCACGCATACTCTTGGCATAATCGCAGCAAGAGCGGTTTCTCCATAACTGTTCCAAGAGCCGAGTCCGGGGATCAACAAGATAGGGAAGCTGAATCCAGAGGGGCTTGCGACGAATGCCGCCTCCCTATCGAGTGATCCGCCGGGCCACCTGCGGGAGCAATGAAGAGTGACCAGTTATAGCCGCCACGACGTGTTGCGCATCTTGCAGATCAGCGCCCGCCAGTTGCAGGGGTGGGAGCGAGCCCATCTCGTTGCTCCGCAACAGAGCTACAGCTTTCAGGATCTTGGGCAGTTGAGGATTCTTCGCGCGCTTCGCGAAGACGATGTGCCGGCCGCCTCCATCCGGGATTCGATTGTCGCCATGAAAGCCGTGGCGGGCATGGCCAACCCGCTCCAGGAGGCATGCCTGGTGCGAACCGGCACGCGGCTGGCCTTCAGGCATCGCGGCGCGGTTGTGGATCCGATCCGGCGCCAGCTTTTGTTCGATTTCGAGCGGGCCGATGGTCCGTCGGCCGCCTCTGAGCCGTGTCCTCTCCGCAAGCCGGTTCCCGGCAACCAGCGCGGCGTGCAAACCCGTTTTCTGGCCGCTGTCCAGGCCGAAGAGGCAGGGGAAAAGGAGCACGCCATCCGGATCTATGAGGAGATTCTGGCCCTCGACCCCGGTTATGCCCCCGCTCTGATCAATCTTGGCACCATCTACTTCCATCTTCACCGCTTCGACCGCGCCGAGCAGTTCTACCGCCGCGCCACCGAGGTAGACCCCGGCTACGTGCTGGCCTTCTTCGACCTGGGCAACGTTCTGGACGAGCTGCAGCGGCCCGATGCATCCATTGCCGCCTATCTTCACGCGGTGCGGCTTGCCCCCCGGTACGGCGATGCCCACTATAACCTGGCCCTCGCCTACGAGCGAAAAGGCGAACGCAGGCGTGCGCTGCGCCATTGGCAGGCCTACGTTACCCTCGACAACCAGGGCCCCTGGGCCGACCACGCGCGCAGCCAGATTCACCGGCTCCTCAGCGGCGAGAAGCTGGCCATTGCCTGGCGAGCGGGCGGCTTTGTCGCACGCCGCAAAGGGACAGCGGACCTCCAACTGCTGCCTGGCGCCGCAGGCCAGGGCTAACCGGCTTTGCTGAAACTCGGAATCACATCCCGCCGCGGCTCAAGTGGCACTGACTCTCGAGCCAATTCCGGAAGAACTGAACCGCGCACTTTCAAAACGAAACTTTTGCCACGGGCGCAACCGCAAACCCCGCCCCCGCAACCGCCTGCTTTTCCGGCAGCGGAGGCCAAAATCTGCTTCAGAGAAAGCTTTGTAACTGAGCGCAACTTTGCGCCGATTCCGGAGTCTATTTTGGCGTAGATCTGTCCAAACAGGGATAGACTCGAAGTAGCGCCAGGAAGGTTGCTGAAGGGCGGCGCCAGAGAGCCGTGCCGTTGACCTGTTCTGGCTTCTCCCTCAGTGAACGACGGCTCTGGGCAGATGGAGTGCCGCCTGTTCAATCCATCGGGGTCCGGCAGTTTCATCGACGCGCGGATCCCGGCACTGTTCTACTCAAATCGACAAGGATGGTTATGAAGACGACGCTTGCACCTCGACAGCAGAGACGCCTCCGCACCTTCGCCTGGCTGGCTGCCGGCGTGATGGCTGCTTCAACCCTGATGGCGCAGACGGTGGCTCCCCGCATCCCATCGCAGATCAGCAGTGCGGAGATGGTTCCCCTGCGCGGCTCGCGCCCTCCCCTGGCCCTGCCGCAGTTCGACGCCGGGGCGGTTCCGGCGAACACCCGCCTGGTGGGCATGAGCATCCTTTTCAACCGGTCGGCGGCGCAGCAGGCGGATCTGAACGCCCTGCTTGCCGCGCAGCAGAATCCGGCCTCACCGCTCTTCCACCAGTGGCTCACCCCCGACCAGTTTGCGGCGCGCTTTGGCATGACCCAGGCCGATCTGGATAAGGTGCAGAGCTGGCTCCAGCAGCAGGGTTTCTCCGTCGACTGGGTGGCGCGCAGCCGCACCATGCTGCGCTTCTCGGGCACGGCGGCCCAGGCCGAGCAGGCCTTCTCCACCCAACTGCACTACTTCAACGTCGGAGGCGTGCGCCACATCGCTCCCTCCACCGATCTTTCCATTCCGGCCGCGCTCGCCTCGGTGGTCCTGGCCGTCCACAACCTCGACAATTTCCGCCCCACGGCTCAGATCATTCCCAACAAGGCCCAGCCCCGTGCCGCCTTTACCTCCGGCCAAACCGGAAGTGTCTTCTTTGCCCCCGGCGACGTGGCCACCATGTACGATGTCAAGCCTCTCTATAGCGGCGGCTATAACGGCGCAGGCCAGTCGATTGCCGTCTTGGGCCAGTCCGCAATTTCGGTCACCGATATTGAAAACTTTCAGAACGCGGCCGGCCTGCCGGTGAAAGATCCCACCATGGTCCTGGTTCCGGCCACGGGCGGCGCGGCCTTTTACAGCGGCGATCAGGCTGAATCCGATCTGGACCTGGAGTGGTCGGGCGCCATGGCCCCCGGAGCGCAGATCTTCTTCGTCTATACCGGCAGCAGCAGCACCAGCAATGGCGTCTTCGATTCCATCGAATACGCGGTGGACGAACGAATCGCCGACATCCTCAGCGCCAGCTATGGCGCCTGCGAGCCTACGCTGGGCACTTTTTCCATGGAATCCGTCTTCCAGCAGGCCGCGGCCCAGGGTCAGTCGATCATTGCCGCCTCGGGTGACGCCGGCTCGACCGCCTGCTACGTGAGTCCGACAACCACCAGTCCCACCCAGACCATCCAGCAGGAGCTTGCCGTCAATTATCCCGCCAGCAGCCCGTACGTCACGGGCATCGGCGGTACGGAGATCACCCCGGCAAACTCGACCACAAGTTCGGGCTACTGGGCGGCGGCCAGCGGCGGCAACGACCTCACCACCTCGCTCCTCAAGTACATCCCCGAGATTGCCTGGAACGATGACAGCAGCAGCAACGGAATCAGCGCCACGGGCGGAGGCGCCAGTTCGCTCTTTGCCAAGCCAAGCTGGCAGGCGGCGCTCACCCCGGCCGACAACGCGCGCGATGTTCCCGACATCTCCCTCTACGCCTCCCCGGGAACCTCCACGGGCGTTCCGGGCTATCTCTACTGCACCAGCGATCAAAGCAACTGGAGCAGCGGTCAGCAGGCCAGTTGCAACAGCGGCTTCCGGGATTCTTCCTCGAATCTGCTCACGGTAGCCGGCGGCACCAGCTTCGGAACGCCCATCTTTGCCGGCATGCTGGCCCTCATCAACCAGGAAAAGGGCTACATTACAGGGTCGGGAAACGTCAACCCCATGCTCTATAGCCTGGCCACGAGCGCCGGCAGCTACTCGGCGGGAACCATCTTCCACGACATCACGTCGGGCAACAATGAGTGCGTAGCCGGATCGCAGTATTGCAGCACCAGCAGCGGCAGCACCACCCATTACACAACCGCCGCGGGCTACGACCAGGTGACGGGGCTTGGGTCAATCGACGTGGCCAACCTGGGCACGGCATGGACCGCCAGCGGAACCACGCTCACCGGCACCACCACCGCCATCAGCGCGGTCAACGGTTCTCCGGCGGCAAACATGAGCGACACCTTCACCATCACCGTGGCGGCGGCCAGCGGAACCGCCACGCCCACCGGCAACGTCAATCTTTCCATTGATGGCGGAGGAACAACCTACAGCAGCAGCGGCACGACCGCCTCGGTGGCCTTAACCGCCAGCAACACCCCCGGCACGGCCACGGCCACCTTCCAGACTTCCTTCTCCACCGCCAGCCTGCACCAGATCGTGGCCTACTACGGCGGCGACACCAACTTCGCCTCCTCTTCCGGCGTCGTGACGGTCAGCGTTGGCGGCACGAGTTCCGGCACCGGCACCTTCCAGATGACGTCCTCGCCCGCCACTCTCACCGTCTCCCAGGGCAGCAGCGGCACGGAGACGCTCACGGTCACCCCGGCCGGCGGCTACAAAGGTACGGTGCAACTCACGCTGGGTTCGTCAAATGACAATGCCCTGACGAACCTCTGTTACAGCTTCACGAGCAGCACGAGCTCGGTAACGATCACCGGCACAAGCCCCGTCACCACGCAGTTGACGCTGGACACGCAGCCTTCCGATTGCGGCCTCGCCGTGCCCGGAAAGGGCAGCTCGCAGTTGCGCCGATTGGGCAAGTCCACCACCGCCCAGAATCATCCCCTCAACCCCCTGCCCGCCTCCATCGCCTTTGCCGGATTGCTGCTGGTCGGCTTCCTGGGCCGCTACTCGCGTAAGTTTGCCACGCTGGCGGGGCTGGTGGTTCTGCTGGCTGCGGGCATGGCCCTTACCGCATGCAGCAGCATGGGCAATTCCTACTACAACAACGGCGGTTATGGAACCTCTCCTCCGCCGCCGGCCGGAACGTACACCATGTACGTAACCGGACAGGATTCATCCTCCGCCAGCATCCCGGCGGCAACCACGCAATTCACGTTCGTGATCCAGTAGGAAGATGGTAGTTTGCGGAGGCTTTGTTCCCTTGCAGGCCTGTGGGACTAGCCTCCGCTCCCGGCCTCTGGCATCCGGCTTCAGTCCACAGCGCCGCTGAAAGCGGATCCCGGCCGGCGCGTCTCGCCGGCTCAGAGCTTCTGCTGCCGCTGCACGGAGCGCACGCCGTTCACCCGCCGCAGTCCCTGCACCATACGGTTCAGATGGTGAAGATCCTCGGCCTCGACAACAAACTCGATCACCGCCTCGCCGTTTTCCCCGGGGCGCAGATCGACGCCGCGGATGTTGGTGTTGTCGTCGGAGATGACCGCCGTCAGCTCCTTCAACATGCCCGCGCGATCGTCACAGTAGACGGTCATCTTCACGGGATAGCGCTGCGCATGCGCCGAAGAGCTGCCGGCGGACTGGGACCACTCGACGGCGATGCGGCGGTCGCTCTCGTAGAGAAGGTTCTGAACATTGGGGCAACTGCGCGCGTGTACGGCCACGCCTTTGCCGCGGGTGACGTAGCCGACGATAGCCTCTCCGCGAATGGGGTTGCAGCAGCGCGCGCGATAGACGAGCAGATCGTTCTGACCCTCGACCTGGAGAGAGTCGGAGCCGGTCAGGTGCAGCTTGCGCACCGCGTCCGACATGGCGGACTCGACGCTGCCGGGAGGCTTGGCGTCGGGGGTCTGTTCGCTGGCCTCGGCGCTGGCATATCCCGGAAAGAGCTTGTTGAGCACCTGATGGGCCGAATGCCTGCCCTGGCCAAGGGAGGCCAGCACGTCGGCCGCCGTCGCCATGCCGTATTCGCCGGCAATGCGGCTCAGGTCGTGGTCGTCAATGTGACTTACGGGCACCTTGGATTTGCGCGCCTCGCGCTCCAGCAGCTTGCGGCCAATTTCAACCGCGCGGCGCCGCTGGTCCTCGTTCAGCCAGTGCTTGATCTTGTTGCGCGCCCGCGGGCTCTTGACAAAGGTGAGCCAGTCGCGGCTGGGCTTGTGCTCTTTCTGCGTGACAATCTCGACAATGTCGCCGGTGCGCAACCGGGTGCGCAGCGGCACCATGCGGCCATTCACCTTGGCGCCCACGCAGGTGTGGCCCACCTCGGTGTGAATGGTGTAAGCAAAGTCGACGGGGGTGCCGTCGGCCGGAATCACTACGACCTTGCCCTTGGGCGTGAAGGTGTAAACCTCGTCGGGATAGAGATCCATCTTCAGGCTGGAGAGGAACTCGTTGGGATCGGTCATCTCCTTCTGCCACTCCACGAGCTGGCGGATCCAATTCAGCCGTTCCTCGTCCCGTGGATGGACAGCACCCTCGCCCGCCTTGTATTTCCAGTGCGCGGCAATGCCTTCTTCGGCGATGCGGTGCATCTCCTCGGTGCGAATCTGCACCTCGAACTGGTGTCCGCCCTCGCCCATCACCGTGGTGTGCAGGGATTGATACCGGTTGGCGCGCGGAATGGCGATGAAGTCCTTGATGCGCCCCGGCACCGGCCGCCAGAGCGTGTGAATGAGACCGAAAACCGCGTAGCATGCCGCCACATCCTGCGTGATCACGCGAATCGCCAGAAGATCGTAAACCTGGTCAAAGGAAACCCGCGAGCGCTCGATCTTTTGGAAGATGGAGTAGAGGCGCTTGATGCGCCACTCCACGCGGGCAAGAATGCCGTTTTCGCGCAGTTGTTCGACCAGAACGTCTTCCACGCCGCGCAGAAACTGCTCGCCTTCGATGCGGCGGGCCTCCACGGCCGCGGAGACCTTCTCGAAACTCACCGGATCGGTGTAGCGAAAAGCAAGATCCTCCAGTTCGCCGCGCACCTTGCCCATGCCCAGCCGGTGCGCCAGCGGCGCGTAAATCTCCAGTGTTTCGCGCGCAATGGCCGTCTGGCGGTCGGGCGGAAGGTGCTCCAGCGTGCGCATGTTGTGCAGGCGGTCGGCCAGCTTGATCAGCACCACGCGCACGTCCGTCACCATCGCCAGCAGCATCTTGCGCACGTTTTCCGCCTGGCGGTCCTCGCGGTTGGCAAACTGGATTTTCTCGATCTTGGTCACGCCCTCCACGATGTGCGCTACCTGCTGCCCAAACTCCTCGGCAATCTGTTCGCTGGTAGCCGCCGTGTCCTCCACCGAATCGTGCAGCAGGCCCGCGGCAATCGCCGAAGCATCCATCCGCATCTCCGCCAGCACCTCGGCCACTTCGAGAGGATGCACAATATACGGTTCTCCGGAAGCGCGCAACTGCCCCCGGTGATGGCGGACGCAGAAATCCCACGCCTTGCGCACAATGGCCGTATCTTCGCTGGGGCGGTTGGCCTGCACCTGCCGCAAAAGCGCCTCAAAGCGCGCTTTCACCTCCGGGGCGTCAGGGGAATCACCGGCTGCGGATGGCCGGGAAGCGCCGGAAAGTTCGGCCGGAATGGATTGGCGGACAGTCGCCATGCTTTATTATAGGCCGCTTGTGTCTGCGGCGTACCCGCGCGCGCACAGAGGCAGAACCATGGCACGAACACGCATAGGGGCCGGGGGTGAAAGTCGAGATTGCGGGGAAACCGCCCCTCAGGCAGGGCAAACGCATTTCAAGTTGCGGGATGATTCTGTTTTGAAAGGGCACGACTTCAGTCGCGCCCTTTCAAAGTTGCTTCTGCTCGCGAATTGAAATCCAAATGCGTTTGCCCTGGCCCCTCAGGGGCTCAAGCCCTCACATTCATCGCGCATGTGCGGCAGCGCTGAGGCCGTGACCATCCAAAACGATGGTCAAAGCTGCTTCGTTTGCTTCATGGCATTGCCCTGAGAGGGCGCGGCATCGAGCTTGGTATGATGAACCAGAATCAAGGAGCCTATGTCGCAGCCACGCACTCCCCATCACCGCGCAAAGCGGAAGGATGCTCAGAACACTCCGCTGGCCACGCCCCAGAGCAGCGTCGCGGCTGAAGCCGCGAGGGGCGTCCAGATCAGCCGCCGCGCCTCCGACCGGCTGAGGGCAGGGCATCTTTGGGTGTACGCCTCAGAGGTTGAAGCTCTCCATCTTCCGGGCGCGGGCGAGCCTCCGGCGCTGTTGGCGGTGGCAGACAATCGCGGTCTGCTGCTGGGCACGGCGCTTTACAGCCCCGCCTCGCAAATCGCGCTGCGCATGGTGGCGCGGGAGGCGATCGACGAACCCGCCTGGCTGGCGCTGCTCGAACAGCGGCTGCGCGCCGCCATCAAGCGCCGTGAACCGCTCCTCGACGAAGCCAACGACGCCTGCCGCCTCTGTTTCAGCGAGGCGGACGAACTGCCCGGGCTGATCGCCGACAAGTACGGCAGCCTCATCATTCTGCAACTTCTGGCCAAGGGATTGGATTCGGCGGCGGTGCGAGAGACCTGCGCGCGCGTGCTGCGCGAGGAGCTGGCGCCGCGTGCCGTTCTCGAGCGTCCCGATCCGCGCATGCGCGAACTGGAAGGGCTGGCCGCGCCCGAGACGGGACCGTTGTGGGCGGCGGAAGACGGCGCCGCGAGCAGCGCCACCTTCCATCTCCATGGCCTCGCCTTCCACTACGATGCCAACTCCGGCCAGAAGACCGGCGCCTTTCTTGACCAGCGCATGAACTATGCCGCCGCTGCCGATTGGGCGCGCCGTTTGAAAACCAGCGGCCGGGCGCTCGACGTCTGCTGCTACCAGGGCGGCTTCGCGCTGCATCTGGCGCGGAGTTGCCGCGCGGTCACGGGCATCGACCAGTCGCGGGCATCGCTGGAAGTGGCGGAACGCAACCTCGCAGCCAACCGCGCCGCGATCGGCGCACAGGTGGACTGGCTGGAGGGAGACGCCTTTCAGGTTCTGCGCGACTGGTCGGAATCCGGCCAGAGCTTCGACACCATCGTCCTTGACCCGCCCGCCTTTGCCAAGAGCAAGCGCGCCGTTGCGGGCGCGCTGCGCGGGTATAAGGAGTTGAACCTGCGCGCCATGAAAATGGCGCGCCCAGGCGGTCTGCTTGTCACGTGCTCGTGTTCCCATCACGTAGGCTGGACTGACCTGGAGGGCGCCGTGGCCGCGGCCGCCGCCGATGCGCACAGGCGCGTCCGGCTGCTCGAAAGGCGCGGCGCCGCCCCCGACCATCCCGTGGTGCTCAACCTGCCGGAAACCGAATATCTGAAGTGCCTGGTGCTGGAAGTGGAGTGATCAGAAGCGTCAACCAAAAAACCGCTGCCATGCTGACGCTGAGCGAAGCGGAAGCATCTGCGGTTGCTCTTCTCCTCATCCCCGCAAAAAACAGCCACCCACAACCAGCAACCTCCAGACGACAGTCAGCCGCCGCCCGCCCGCCATCCCGCCTCCTGCGCACGGAAAGAAACACCCGCCCGCCCCGTCTTGCAGAAAATTACGCCCCGCCATGGGAAAATGGCTTCGATCCATGCCGCAAGAACCGGCTCCCGAGCCGGAGCAACCCCGGCAAAGAGCAGAAACAAATGCAATACCCCCCCCTACCCCCCTCCCACCCCAGGGGGTATCTGGTAAATGATTGAAAACAAGGAATAAGAACCGTACAATTATCACGATGCGGTACATTTTGACCCAAAATTCGCCTGTTTGTGCAGCTTTTGCCGGGTGTCGGGCCTCCATCTTCCCGCGCCGGGCCTTTTCCTCTCCAAAGGAAGAAAAAAGTCCCTTGCATCACCGCTTCCTCGCCATGCGGG
Source organism: Acidobacteriota bacterium (assembly GCA_021846985.1). Taxonomy (GTDB): domain Bacteria; phylum Acidobacteriota; class Terriglobia; order Terriglobales; family Acidobacteriaceae; genus Telmatobacter. The sequence goes on from JAJZVX010000007.1 coordinate 39,959, forward strand.
AGCCGCGCAACCGCGCCCCGGCTCTCTTCACCAGGGCGCTCGCCGCGCTTCGAAATTGGATTCTTCCGAAAGCAGACATCGGGCCAGTACGGCGCCTGGAAATGAACCGCCGGCGCGCAGAACTCCTTGCGGCGCTCTGACTCCACCTTTTGAACGATTCTAGTCCGGATTTCGTCCCCGTATACTGGGCTGCATGTTGGCCGCCCTTCGCTTCCCCCCCCTTCTTGCTCTCCTGGCTGCCGGATCGTCCCTGCTCCTCTCTGCGCAGGCGCCGGCCGGCTCTGCAACCCCGGCCCAGATCCCTGCGGGGCAGGCCACCGGTGCGCCCCAGCCCGCTCAGCTTGACGCCCAGCGCCGCCCCATCACCGAAGGCGACTTTGTCGCCTCCGGCCCCGTCATCTTCAGCGACGACTCCGCCCACGCCGGCCTCACCTCCTGGACCCACAAAATGGGCACCCCCGCCAAAAACTACATTGTCGAAACCAAAGGCTCCGGCGTCGCTCTGCTCGACTACGACAACGACGGCTGGCTCGACATCTATCTGGTCAACGGCTCCACGGTCGACGCCCTCACCGGCAAGGTCACCCCGCCGCACGCCGCCCTCTTCCACAACAATCACGACGGAACCTTCACCAACGTCGCGGAAAAAGCCGGCGTCACCAACGACCGCTGGGGCATGGGCGTCGCCATCGGTGATTACGACAACGACGGCTGGCCCGACATCTACGTCACCAACGTCGGAAAGAACCGTCTCTACCACAACAACCACGATGGAACCTTTACCGACGTGGCCGAAAAGGCCGGCGTCCAGCTCGGCAACTGGTCCTCCGGCGCCACCTTTGGCGACTACGACGGCGACGGCCGCCTCGATCTCTTCGTCGCCGGTTACGTCCATTGGGACTGGAACCATTTGCCGGCTTCGCCTGGCGGCGCCACCAACGCCTTCTGCACCTTCCGCGGCGAGCCCGTGGCCTGCGGACCGCGCGGCCTCAAGGGCGAGTCCGACCACCTCTTCCACAACAACGGCGACGGCACCTTTACCGACGTCAGCGAGAAAGCCGGCGTGGCCGATAAGCCCGGCTACTACGGCCTCGGCGCCGTCTTCACCGACGTCAACAACGACGGCAAGCCCGACCTGCTGGTCGGCAACGACTCCACGCCCAACTACCTCTACATCAACAAGGGCGACGGCGCCTTTGAAGACGACAGTTACGCCTCCGGATTTGCCGTCAACTCCGCCGGAAGCGAGACCGCATCCATGGGCCTGGCCGTGGGCGACTACCAGAACAACGGCCAGAATGCCGTCTTTAACACCACCTTTTCCGACAGCTACAAGCCCTTCTACCAGAACGAGGGCGACGGCAACTTCACCGACATCAGCGACCAGCTCGGCATCGCCGAAGTCTCCACGCCCTTCCTCAGTTGGGGCGATGCTTTCCTCGACTACGACAACGACGGCTACAAGGATCTGCTCATGTCCGACGGCCACGTCTACCCGCAGGCCGACCAATACAACTGGGGCACAAGCTGGGCCGAGCGTCCCATGCTCTTCCACAACCTCGACGGCAAGCGCTTCGCGCCCGTCCCGGCGGTCGAGGGTACCGGCCTCGCCCTGGTCATCGCCGGCCGCGGCATGGCCGTCGGCGACCTCTTCAACAACGGCAAGCTCGACGCCGTGATCAATGTGATGGACGGCCACCCGGTCCTGCTGCGCAACGTCAGTCCCGACCGCAACCACTGGATCGAGCTCAAGCTCATCGGCGGCGACAAAAGCCCCCGTGACGCCGTCGGCGCCACCGTCTACATCACGGCGAACGGCATGAAGCAGCGGGGCGACGTTCTTTCTGGAGGCAGCTATCTCTCCAACAACGACCCCCGCCCGCATTTCGGTCTCGGCCAGGCAACCACGGTTCAGGACATCGAGGTGCACTGGCCCGGCGGCAAAATCGAGCACTTCACCGTACCCGGCATCGACCGCATCATCACTCTCACCGAGGGCGCCGGCAAATAGAGCACAGGCCGCGTACAGCGCCCTCGATCCACTTTGCGCAGGTTACAGGGAACCGGAAGACAAGCGGTTCGCATCTTGACAACGCCACCTGCGCAGAAACGCGCGCATCGGACTGAACCATACCGACCCGCCACAAGCCCAGTCCTGCAGGCTTCACACGAACAGAAATCTGCGAAATCCACCTCCTCCCGGTTTGCCAACCGGCCCCGGAAGTGGTTCAATCAGAGTATTGAAACAGGGGTGCTCCACCAGGGTGGGGCTGAGAAATACCCTCGAACCCGATCCGGATAATACCGGCGTGGGAAGTTTCCCGGGCTCACATGCCCTCTTCCTCGATTGGCGGTGCGCGCCCTTGTTTCAGAACGTTTGAAACGAGGGAGGGTCATGCGCGGTTCCACGTCTTTTGTTCCGATCAGCATCTCATTCAACCCATCCAGACCACCAAGCCGCCGGCAAGAGGCGCGCCCGCCGGCTTCCGTTCGTGGGGTTCGACACGCGTGGATCGGCCTGGTGCTGTTGATCTGCTGGCTGTCGCTCACTTCGCTTGCGCCCGCGCAGAATCCGGTTCCTCCGGCAACGACTCCCAAGCCCGCGCAGCCAACGCAGCCGGCAATACAAAAGCCTCCGCCGATGACAACAACGGTCGTTGTCCGCGGCAATCTGAACGACAGCTACGACACCGGCGATTTGGAATTTGGCAATATCGGAGGCGAGCTCACGCCCATCAAGGATGTGCCGCTCTCTGTTTTTGTGGCGCCGCGGGCCCTGCTGAACGACATGCAGGCACGCCTGCTCTCCGACGTGGCAAAGGCTGACGCCTCCGTTGGCGAAGACTACGCTCCCGTCGGCTACTACGGCGACTTCCAGATTCGCGGTTTTCCCATCGACCTGGCCACCGGAATTCAGATCGACGGCTTGACCGTGGCTGGTGAGCAGGATGTACCGTTCGAGAATAAACAGAGCATCGAGTTCATCAAGGGCATTGCCGGCGTGGAGAGCGGTGTGGCCTCGGCCGGAGGACTCATCAACTACGTCACCAAGCCGGTTCTCACCGTCCACGCCGTGGACATGGCCACCGACCACCGCGGAACCTCTTATGGCGCAGTTGACATCGGGCGGCTTTTCGGCGCTCAGCAGAAATCGGGCCTTCGCATCAACCTGGCCGGCGAGAATATGCATACCTATGTGGAGGATGCCAACGGCTGGCGCGCTGTGGGCACGGCAGACGGCTCCTGGCAACTCAATGCGTCCACGCTCCTGCTCACCAATTTCGAATATCAGCACAAGGTCCAGCGCTCCGTGGCCGGATACCAGCTTCTCGGCGGCGCTGTTGTCCCCTCGCCGGTGTATCCTTCCGTGATGCTCGGCGACCAGCCCTGGTCCAAACCAAACACCTTCGATACGCTCAATTCCAACGCCCGCCTCATGCACACCTTCAATGCGCACTGGACGGCGCGGATCTCCGGCTCCTTCAGCCACTCACTCATTGACGACAACGTGATCTGGCCCTATGGCGCGGCGCTCGATGCCAACGGCAACTCGCTTTGCCCCAATTCGCCCGCCTATTTCTTTTGCCCCGATGGCAGTTACGAAATCTACGACTACCGCAGCCCCGGCGAGCTGCGCATCGACACGGTGGGCGAAGCAATGGTCATGGGCCACTTCAACACCGGCGCCATCGCACACGACATCACCGCCGGAGGCTCGCTCTTCCGGCGTTCCGTAGACCTCTCACCGACGATCGTCTATACGCCGCTGGGCGTCGAGAACATCTATCAGCCCGACATCCACTACGCGCCTGAGAGCCCTTACCAGGAAGCCGGACCGGCGCAACTTGCCGACTTTAACCACCAGACCGCCGCCATCCTCCAGGACCGCGCACACCTGCCCGGCGGCGTAACGCTGTTGGCAGGCGGACGGTATACGCGCGTTGCCGATTTCAATTACACAGCCGCGCGCATGCTGTGGCTGCCGCAGTACGCCGTAACCTATACGCCAAAGCCGCTGGCGGATCGCATCGGTTCGCTTACCTTGTACGCCAACTATGGAGTGCTGCTCTCCCTGGGAGATCAGGCCCCCTGGTGGGTGGATAATGCGAACCTCTTCCTCGATCCTTACCAGACGCGCCAAACCGAGGTTGGCGCCAAATACGAGCGTCATGTGCTGCTCACCGCATCGCTCTTCCGGATGCGCCAGCCGTTCATCTATCCAAAGGTGATTCAGAGCGCCGACAGCTTCTGCACGACGAATCTGAGCAGCGGCGGCCCCGTTCAGCCGGGCGACCTGTGCTTTGAGTCTGCCGGACATGAGACGCACGATGGCATCGAGTTCAGCGCGCAAGGCAGAGTGACAAGCTGGATGCAGCTTTCAGGCTCCGCCGCCGCCATCAGTGCCATCTCCAGCAACACCGGCACCCCGGCATTCGACAACAAACAGGTGATCAACGTACCGCGCCTGCACACCACCGTATTCGCGGAAATTCAGATGCCGCATGCCCGTGGGCTGTACCTGATGCCCGGCTGGAGTTATACCTCGCGCAAAGAAGCCACCCGAGACGATGTGGTCAGCGTTTCCGGTTACAACCTCTTCAACCTCGGCGCGCGCTACACGCCAGGGGGCGAAAACGGCCGCGTGACCTTCCGCCTTTATGCCGATAACATCTTCGATAAGCGCTACTGGAAAGACACCGGCGCCAGCTATGGCGACACGTTTATCCACTTGGGCGCGCCCACCACGGTGCGGCTTTCGGCGCACTACGTATTTTAGACAAAGAGGACATTAACGTTGAGCACAACGGCAATAACACACGGCATGGATGGCTCGCGGGTCGAGCCCGACTGGCCGCCGCTGACTCTCGAAGAGGTGCGCGCGCTTCTAACTCGCTTTGCCCGCGCTGCCGAGCCGCTCCGGATCCTCTCCCTGAGCCCGCGGCCATTTTCAGCGGCCGGCGTGGTCGCCAGCGGAGAGGCAAAGGTCTTTGTCAAGCGCCACCATCGCTCCGTACGCGACGCGGAAGGGTTGCGCGAAGAGCACAGCTACATGGCGCATCTCCGCGCGCGCGGGGCCTCGGTGCCGCGCGTCTACGCGGCGGCATCGGGAGAAACAGCGGTCGAAGCAGGCGAATGGACGTACGAGGTTCACGAAGTGCCGCACGGCGTGGATCTCTACGAGGATGCTGTCTCGTGGACGCCGTTCTTTTCTGCCGCGCACGCCCATGCGGCCGGACAAGCATTGGCGCGGCTGCACCTGGCATCCGAAGGCTTCGCAGCACCGCGCCGCAATCCCCGTCCCTTGGTGGCAAGCTTTACAATCTTCTCCGTCTCCGACCCCGCCGAGGCTCTTGAAACCTATCTCGCAGCACGCCCCGCGCTTTGCCGCGATCCCGATGCCCGCCGTGGCGGCCGGATGGCGATCGAGATTCTCGCGCCTTTTCATGAAGAGCTCCTGCCTCTGTTACCCGCGCTGCCGCCGCTTTGGACGCACAACGATTTGCACGCCTCCAACCTCTTCTGGAGCGATCAAGGCCTCCAGGCCACGGGCACTGCCATCATCGACTTCGGCCTTGCGGATCGAACCAACACTGTTCACGATCTGGCTCATGCCATCGAGCGCAATATTGTGGAATGGCTGACGCTGGTGCGCCATCCCAACCACGCTAACGACGTTTCTGTTCATCTCGATCACTTGCATGCGCTTCTCGATGGTTATCAGTCCGCGCGTCCGCTTTCTCGCGAAGAAGCGGCCGCTCTGGCGCCCATGACCGCGCTCTGCCACGCGGAGTTTGCGCTCACCGAGGCCGACTACTTTCTTACCGCGCTGCATGCGCCGGAGAAGGCCCGCATGGCCAGCATCGATTACCTCGTGGGCCACGCGCGGTGGTTTCGTTCCGCGCAGGGAAAATCGCTGTTGCACGCGATCCGTCAATTCACAGGAGCCAGCCGGTGAAGACGCTTGTTCTGGATTGGCTGCTTGCACACTGGGTCGAACTCGCGGGCTTCGTCACCACGGCCGCGGGCATCTGGCTCACCACCAGGCGTTGGCTTATCTGCTGGCCTGTGGTGCTTGCGGCCGATATTTTCTATCTCATCGTCTTCTTTCAGGCACGCCTCTACTCGGACACGCTGCTCCAGGTCTTCTTCATCGCCTTCACCCTCTATGGCTGGTGGAACTGGTGGCGCGGAGTGCGCGAGGAAGGCGATGTGCGCATCGAACCGCTCAGCGCGCAGGCCCTTGCCATCGGCATTCTGATCAGCGTCTTTGCATCTGCCGTGCTGGGCTGGCAAATGACCAGGCTCCATGCCTCACTGCCCTATCTCGACGCCGCGCTCACTTGCTTCAGTTTGCTTGCAAGCTGGTGGCAGGCGCGCAAAAACATCGCCAATTGGTGGGCCTGGATCGTCATTGACGGAATTTACATCGGAGAGTACGCCTGGAAGCGCCTGTGGCTCACCTCCGTGCTCTCCGTTCTTCTGGTTGCGCTGGCCATCCTGGGCCTGCGCGACTGGAGCCGTGCCCAATCCGCTCAAACCGCCAACTGAACCACGTTCTTCAGCGGCTCTCCCTTCAAGTAGCGCCGCAACTCCTCGGCGGCATTGCGCAGCGAGCGCGGACCAAACTCCGGACTCGACCCGCCAACATGCGGGGTGATCAGCAGATTGGGGCAGCTCCACAAGGGATGGTCCTCCGGAAGCGGCTCGGGATCGGTGACATCGAGCGCCGCGCGAATGCGGCCCGAGTGCAATGCTTCGACCAGCGCATCGGTGTCCACAATCGGCCCGCGCGCTGCATTCACCAGCAGCGCGCCCTGCTGCATCAGGCTCAGTTGCCGTGCGCCCATCAGGTGGCGCGACTCCGGCGTGAGCGGAAGAATCAGCACGATCACCTGCGCCTGCGGAATCAGGCGGTCGAGTTCACTCCCCGGATGCACTTCTGGGGACGTGCGCATCCGGCGCGCCACGCGAACCAGCTCGACGCGGAACGGCGCCAGCATGCGCTCGATCTCCTGGCCGATAGCTCCATGACCCACGAGCAGTACCGTCTTGCCGGTCAGTTCCTCCAGCATGACAGGCGGATAAAGAGGCCGCGCATCACCGGTCATCTCGGCGTAGTGGGCGCTGGCCTCGAAGCGCCGCTTCCATGCGCGCGAGCGCTGCACATCCATGAAAAAGGGAAAGTGCTTCAACATGACAAGAATCGCCGTCAGCGTCCACTCCGCGGTGGATATGTTGTGCGCGCCGCGGCCGCTGCAGATGGTCACGTGCGGACCCACCGTTCCGGGCATCCACTCCGTGCCCGCCATCAACGAGAGCACCAGGCGAACTCCATGCAGCCGGGGGAACAGGCGCATGGCGCGCGCCGGATAGGGATCGGGGATCCACACGTCAATGTCTATGTCGTAATCGAGATCGTCAGGCAGCGGAATCAGCTCGATTCCGTCCGGAAAACCGGCTAACATTTCGGCGGGATATACCGCCGGATATCCAACGCGCAGCATAAGCCTCATCTGGTCCGCCCCATGCGGAGCCCTTGTGTCCTATGCTAACGTAACCGCCGGCCGCCAACGATGGCACAGCATCGCACTCTGTGAGAATGACGCCTTTCGCGCATCGTTGTTCTGCGTCATGATAGTTAAGTAGGCTCCGCGAACACTGCAAAATCATATATGCGCCTGTTTCCCGACAAAACCTGGTCGCAGCATCAGCTCGCAGTCAAGCTGCGTGTGGCCAAGCCGGTACAGCCGGTCTTCCTCACCTGGGAGCGGCGGCGCATCTTCATTCACGCCGCCAAGACCGCGCTGGCGGCCGGGTTGTGCTGGTGGGTGGCGCTCAGCCTCGGCCTGCGCGAGGGGTATTGGGGCGCAATCACCGCCATCATCGTGCTGCAGTCAAACTTCGGCGCCACCGTCTCTGCTTCGCGCGATCGCATCCTCGGTACGCTGATGGGCGCGGTATTCGGCTTCGCGTTTTCACTCTTTGGCGCGCTGCCCTGGAACTACATTCTGGCCGTGTTAGCGGCCGTGATCGTCTGCGGATTGCTGGGTTTGCGCAATAGCTCCCGCCTGGCCGGCGTCACCATCAGCATCGTCATGCTGGTGGGCAAATCAGGACCACGATGGGAGCTCGCCCTGGATCGAGTGTTCGAAGTCCTGCTCGGCATCCTCATTGCCATCGCCGTCGCCACGCTGATCTTTCCTGACCGGGCACGCCTGCGCCTGCGCGAGGGTCTGGCGCAGGAATATCTCCTGCTCGGTGCATACTTCGAGGGCATTCTGAACGGCTTTCGCAGCGCTCCTCTAGCCAATCTGCCCTCGCTGCGCGACGACGCCGCAAACAGGCTGCGCACCAACGACCAACTGCTCGATGCTTCCCGCAACGAGCCCGTCGGCGACCCCGGCTCGCGCGAGGGCCTTGGGATGCTGAGCCAGTTTGGCCGCTCGCTTTACGATGTGCTCGTGGCTCTGGAGTTCTCCGTGCGCGACAGCCATGGCGATGCCTACGCGCAGCAACTGGAGCCGGAGCTAAGCCAACTGGCCCTGGATATCCGCACCGGATTTCATTACGTAGCTTCGTGCATTCACACCTGGCGCTTCGACAAAGCGCCGTCCACAATCAATCTGGAAGAGGACATTGCACGCCTTGAAGCGCGCTTGGCCGCGGTGCGCCCTACCAGCCAAACATTCTCGCAAGCTGAGATTCTGCGCGCGTATTCGGTCCAGCTGCATCTCAAACAGTTAGCCCGCCTACTGCGCGCCTCGCGCGTGGAAACCTGCCGCGCCCTGGGCAATGCGCATCAGACCGCCAGCAATTCTGTGTAGACCGCCATGCCTACCACCGCATCCACGCCCAGCGTGTCCAGTTGGTCCACCTCCTGCTGACTGCGGATGCCGCCGGCTACGATCAGTTGCCGCTGCGTCAGCTTGCGCAGACGCGCGGCTACGTCCACCGGAAAGCCCTTCATCAAGCCTTCGCCGTCCACATGCGTGTAAAGAAATGCTGCCGCGTGCGCATCGAGCTGCGGAATCGCATCGTCCGGCGTCAGCTCCACCTGCGCCTTCCATCCCTTTACGGCAATGCGGCCGTTCTTGGTGTCAATTCCGGCCACCACGCGCTCCCGGCCCACGGCCGCGGCCAACTCCCCGGCAAAAGCGGCGTTCACCCTGCCCTCTTCTGAAAACAGCGCCGAGCCGACGATCACGCGCCTGGCGCCCGCATCCAGAACCTGCCGCGCGCGCTCAATGGAGTGTATCCCGCCTCCGGCCTGGACGGGCAAGCGCTTCGCGATCTGCGCCACCAATACGGAGTTGTCGCCCTGCCGCATGGCCGCATCCAGGTCGATAAGCTGCACCAGCGGAAAGCGCGAGAACTTTCCAATCCAATACTCGAAGTCGTCAAAGGCCAGGCGCAGCTTTTCGCCTTGCACAAGCTGCACAATCCGCCCGCCCAGCAAATCAATGGAAGGAATCAGCATGGCAACCTCACAGAGACGCCTGCCCGCGTCAAATCCTCTTTGAGCGATCGCGCGCTCGATACGCCAAAGTGAAAGATGCTCGCCGCCAGCGCCGCATCGGCCTTGCCGCGCCCGAAGACATCCACAAAATGCTCCACCCTCCCCGCGCCGCCCGACGCAATCACCGGAATGTTCACCGCCGCGCTCACCGCCGCGGTCAGTTCACAGTCGAAGCCCGCGCGCGTTCCGTCGGCGTCCATCGAGGTAAGCAGAATCTCTCCTGCGCCTCTGGCCTCCGCCTCGCGCGCCCACTCCACTACGCGGCGCCCGGCGGGCTTGCGTCCGCCCTGCACAAACACCTGCGCATCGCGCACCGCATCGGCGGCCTCCGGGTCGCGCCGCGCGTCGATCGCAACCACCACGGCCTGGGCTCCAAAACTGCGGCCGATCGCGTCAATCAATGCAGGGTTGGCCAGCGCCGCCGAGTTCACGCTGACCTTGTCCGCGCCCGCATCGAAGACCTGCTCCGCATCGTCCGCCGTGCGGATGCCCCCGCCCACACAAAAGGGAACAAACAACTCGCGTGCCGTGCGCCGCACCGTATCGAGCAGCGTCTGCCGCCCCTCGTGCGTCGCAGTAATATCGAGCAGCACAATCTCGTCTGCGCCCTCGCGGGCATGCCGCGCCGCCTGTGTCGCCGGATCGCCGGCATCCACCAGATCGACAAACTGCACGCCTTTGACAACGCGTCCGCCATGCACATCGAGGCAGGCGATAATGCGCTTGGTCAGCATGCGGCCTCCTTGGGCTGCCAGGCGAGAAAGTTGCCAAGAATCTTTAGGCCCGTCGTCCCCGATTTTTCTGGGTGGAACTGCACGCCCATCACGTTGCCCCGCTCCACGGCAGCGGCAAAAGGCTCGATGTAACTCGTCACCGCGGCCGTATCGCCGCTCACCGGAGCCCTGTAAGAATGCGTGAAGTAGACGTGCGCGCCCTGCTCAATGCCGGCCAGCAAGCGCGAGCCATCGCGCACTTCAAGCGAGTTCCAGCCCACGTGCGGCACCTTCTCTTCGCACTCGGGAAAGCGCGTGCATGCCTCCGTGAAGTGTCCCAGCCCCGGCTGCTGCGGCGCCTCGCTCGATCCCGCATACAACCACTGCATGCCCACGCAAATGCCCAAAAACGGCACCCCGCGCGCAATAGCCGCGCGGATCGCGCCGGTCAGGCCGGTCGCGTCCAGCCGCTCTGTCGCCGCAAAGTGCCCCACGCCGGGCAGCACAATGCGCTCGGCGCGCTCCACAAGCGGCAGATCGCCATCGGTGACTTCCGGTTCCGCCCCCAGGTGCCGCAGCGCCTTCACAACCGAAGTCAGGTTGCCCGCCTTGTAGTCAATCACCGTGACCCGCATCAGAGCAGCCCCTTGGTCGAAGGCAGCATCTGCCCCAGTTGCTTGTCGCGCGAGCAGGCCACGCGCATGGCCCGTGCGAACGCTTTGAATATAGCCTCGATCTTGTGATGGTTCGAGCGTCCGTACATGGTTTTCACGTGCACGTTGGCGCGCGCCCCACGCGCAAAACCCTCGAAGAAATCCGTCACCAGTTCCGTCTGCAGGTCGCCCACCAGCCGCGTGCGCACCTTGGCGTCCACGGCAAAGGCCGCGCGTCCGCTCAGATCGACCGCGGCAATGGCCAGCGTCTCGTCCATCGGCATCACAAAATATCCCGCGCGCAGAATGCCGCGCTTGTCGCCCAGCGCGCGGTCAAATGCTTGGCCCAGCGCAATGCCTACATCTTCCACCGTATGGTGCTGATCCACATCGAGATCGCCATCGCAGGCGAGTTCCAGATTGAACGCGCCATGCCGCGCAAATAACTCCAGCATGTGATCAAAGAATCGAATGCCGGTGGCGATTTTGTACCTGCCTTCGCCTTCGATGACGAGCTTAAGGGCAATACGCGTCTCCGTGGTGTTACGTTCGAAGGCGGCCGTGCGCAGCACATGGCCTTCACGGCTTTTCCTGGTTACTGTCATGGCGCCTCGCTTGCCGCCCGCAGCGCGGCCAGTGTCTCGTTCAGAGAGGCGGCTGCCTGCCGCATCTGTTCTCTCGTTCCAATCGTAATGCGCACGCAGCCGTCGCAGCCCGGGTCGCTCGACCGGTCGCGTACCAGCACGCCCGCATCGCGCATCCTCCGTGTGAACTCCGCATGACGCGGCCCAATCTCTACCAGCACAAAATTCGCGCGGCTCGGCCAGCGCCGCACCCCCGCCGCGTCGAGCGCAACCTCGAACTCGCCGCGCGCGGCCAGCACTTCGCCGACATACCAGTCGAGATACGCTGAGTCTTCAAGTGCGGGCGGCAGGCAGGCCAGCGCCAGCGAGTTCACGCTATAGGGCGAGAGCACGCGCCGAATCCAGCGCATGATCTCCACCGGCCCGGCCAGCAGGCCCAGCCGCAGACCCGCTAGCCCGTAAGCCTTCGAAAAAGTCCGCGCCACTATGAGATTCGGAGTGCATGCGATCAGGTCGACGGCCGTCTCGCCATAGAAGTGGAAATAGGCTTCGTCGATTAGGACAATGGCCTGCGGCGCACGGCGAGCAATCTCAACAATCTGTTGGCGCGTAGCCACGGACCCTGACGGGCTGTTGGGATTGGCGACGGCGATGATTTTCGTGCGTGGTGTAATTGCCGCCAGCAAGCTTTCGAAAGGAAACCGCATATCCTCACCGGCCTGCACCGTCACGACGCGCGCATCCGTCGCCGACGAGTAAACCTCGTACATGGTGTAGGTCGGCACCGGCAACAGCAACTCGTCGCCCCCATCGAGAAAGGTCTCGAAGAGCGCGTGGATCGCTTCGTCTACGCCATTTGTCAGCGCCACCTGCGGCGCAGCAAGGCCCAGGTGCGCGGCCACAATGGCCTCGACCGGCTCGCGTTCAGGGTAGCGCGTCAAGCTGCCCGCGGAGACGGAAGCTAGCACCTCGCGCACCTTCGGCGAGCAGGCCAGCGTGTTTTCATTAAAGTCCAGCCTCAACGCATCGCGGCAACCAAGCGGCGGATGGTATTCCTTCATGGCCTGCACGCGCCTGCGTGGCAGCGGGTGCAGCGCCGTTGCGGCTTCAGTCACGAGGCCTCCTAGTGTGTGGCGTGCGGCCCAGGCGCGCGCGGATGGCTTCGGCATGGCCGGTGAGCCCTTCCGCCTCGGCCAGCAGTGCAGCTTGTGGTCCCAGAGTGCGCATCCCATTGGCTGCGTACTCCTGCACCGTAATCAGTTTTACGAAATCGTTCACGCTCAAGCCGCCGCGCACACGCGCCATGCCACCGGTAGGCAGCGTGTGGTTGGGGCCGGAGATGTAATCGCCCATGGGCTGCGCGGACCAGCGCCCGATAAATACCGAGCCGGCATCCTCCACCCATTCCAGATCGCTGGGGGCATCCACGGTCAGATGCTCCGGCGCCAGACGGTTAGTGATCTTCCGCGCCTCGTCCACGCTAGACGCCACAACCGCCAGTCCGTTCCCGCCGAGAGCCTGCCGCGCCACCACGTTGTTCCGGCTGCGCCGTTTCGCTTCGGCCATCACTTCTTTCGCAAGGGTGTTGTTGGTGGTGACAAAAATCGCCAGCGCCTCGGGGTCGTGCTCGGCCTGCGCCACCAGGTCGGCGGCGATAAAATCGGCGCGGCCGCGCTCGCTGGTCACGACAATCTCTGTTGGACCCGCGAGCATGTCGATGGCGCAGTCGAATGCAACCAGCCGTTTGGCCGCGGTCACATAAAAGTTTCCAGGGCCCGCAATCTTGTCCACGCGTGGAACGCTGGCCGTGCCATAAGCCAGGGCGGCCACTGCCTGCGCGCCGCCCAGACGGTAGAACTCCGTAATGCCGAGCAAATGCGCGGCGGCCAGCGTCTCCTGCGCAGGCCGCGGAGAAACCACTGCGATCCGCTTTACACCTGCCACCTGCGCGGGAATGGCCGTCATCAGCAGCGTGGAAGGCAGCGGATGCCTGCCGCTTGGCACATAGCAGCCTACCGCGCCCAGCGGGCGCACAAGCTGTCTCGTCGTCAGCCCCTCAACCGGCGCATCGCTCCACGACTCCGGCAGTTGCCGCACAGCAAAGGCGCGAATCTGCGCCGCGGCCGTCTGCAGAGATGCGCGCAGCGCGGGATCGACGGCCTCCCATGCGGCTGCCATCTCTCCGGGGGTTACGCGCAGCGCCTTCGCCCCGGACAGCCCGTCAAACTCCGCGGCATAACGAAGCAGAGCGCGGTCTCCATGGCGCCGTACTGAAGCCACGATGCGCCGCACGGCAGGCAGCACGGCGTCCAGCGCCGCGCCTCCCCGCCGTTCCAGCGCGGCCATCCGTTCTTCCGCCTGCCGCTTCCTTGGTCCATACATCCGGATCAGTTGCATGCTTGCCACCCGATCAGAGAACGACTTTGTTGAGGGGATACTCGACAATGCCTGCGGCGCGCGCAGCTTTAAGCCGAGGAATCACATCGCGCGCCACGCGCTCTTCCACAATCGTGTTCACAGCCACCCATTCGGAATTGCTCAATTGCGAAACGGTAGGCGAATTCAGCGCCGGCAGCACCGACAGAACCCCCTCCAGATCCGCGCGCTTCACGTTGAGCATCAGCCCCACCTGCGATTGCGCGTCGATCGCGCCGCGCAGCATGGTCGCGATCTGATCGAGCTTCTGGCGCTTCCACGGGTCGGCCAGTGCCGCCTTGCCCGCAATCAGGTGCGTCTCGCTCTCCATCACCGTATCGATAATCTTCAGCCGGTTGGCCTTCAGTGAGCTGCCCGTCTCAGTCACTTCGACAATCGCGTCGGCCAGCATGGGAGGCTTCACTTCCGTTGCTCCCCAACTGAATTCCACCTTCACGTTTACGCCCTTCGCCGCAAAATAACGCTTGCTCACCTCCACAAGCTCCGTGGCGATGATCTTGCCTTCCAGATCTTCGGCGCGGGTATAGCCGCTGTCCTCGGGAACCGCCAGTACCCAACGCACCTTGCGCCGGCTCTGCTTGGCATAGGTGAGGGTGGTGATGCTGGTAACCTCCAGCCCGCTCTCCACCACCCAGTCGATGCCCGTCAGCCCCGCATCCAGAACGCCGTGATCGACGTAACGCGCCATCTCCTGCGCGCGGATCAGCATGCACTCGATCTCGCTGTCGTCGATGGAGGGAAAGTAGGATCGCCCGTCGGCATAGATATTCCATCCGGCGCGCCTGAACAAGGCGATGGTCGCATCCTGCAAACTACCCTTGGGAAGGCCCAGCCTGAGTTTGTTAGCCACGCGCGGCCTCCTTCGTTTCGCCCGGCTGGCCGGTCGGCCCCACCGCGAGAGGTTTGGTGAAGCAGCTCACGGTTCCTTCGTGACAAACCAGACCGTCACCCTCCACAACCACGCGGAACAGAAGGGTATCGTTGTCGCAATCTGTCGAGGCGGAAACAACGCGCAGCCGGTTGCCGCTGCTCTCGCCTTTCATCCACAGCTTCTGGCGGGTGCGGCTCCAGAAGGTCACGTAGCCTGTCTCCAGGGTTTTCGCATAGCTGGCTGGGTTGAGGAAGCCCAACATCAGCACCTGGCCTGTACCGGCATCCTGCACGATGCCGGCAACCAGGCCTTCCATCTTGTCGAAATCGATTGTCTCAGTCACTTTTCCCGACCTTAGGTTTGGATTTTTTGTTCAAGCGCGAAAAAGCCCGCCGGCTTGGGTTGCCGGCGGGCTTCAGCTTCTCTGGATCTCTCTGGCCTTCTAGATCAGGCCATGGCAGTCCGCCGGCACACAGGTCTTGTGATGGTGGCGATGACCGTGATGGAGGCGGCGCAACATCTTCTTCTACCCTACGGGAAGTTCCTCACGGTGTCAAACCTGACTCTTGTCCAATACAAGATGAGCTGTCCTTGGCCAATCCGCGTCTTCCCTGTATACTGGAGATTCGGCAAGCCGCTGGAGGTATCTCCTTACAGGCCCCCAATGGCCGCCCCGGCTGTCAGGTCCGGAGCGGACGCGCCTCGATCGTGTCCGCAGGTGGCTGATTCCGCGGCACGAAACACCCAGACTCTGGAGTCAATGTCATGGCACAGGTATGCGATATTTGCGGCAAAGGTCCGCGCTACGGGAACAACGTCTCCCATGCGCACAACGTCACGCGCCGCCGCTGGAACCCCAATCTGCAGGCCGTCAAGGCTATCGTCAACGGCGCGCCCAAGCGCCTGCGCGTCTGCACCACATGCATCAAGGCCGGCAAGGTCACCAAGGGCTGAGCTTCCTTCATCCCTGGGCCATCTGCCCCTTTTGCATCGGCAACCTGCCCCGTCCCTCCGCGGACGGGGTTTTGTTGTGCCCGCGCTCTAACTTCCCGGCACCTTGGCCCGCTCAAATCGTAGCGACGCCGAGTTGATGCAGTAGCGCAGCCCATCCGGCAGCGGCCCATCCGGAAACACGTGGCCCAGGTGTCCGCCGCAGCGCGCGCACGTCACTTCCACCCTCCGTATTCCCAAGCTCAGGTCTTCGTGCTCTTCCACGGCCGCAGTTTCCGCCGGAATCGTAAAGCTCGGCCACCCGCAGCCCGACTCGAACTTCGCCTTGCTGTCAAACAGCAGCGCCCCGCAGCCCGCGCAGTGGTAGCTGCCCGTGGCGCGGTTCTCCGTCAACACCCCCGTGAACGGCAGTTCCGTCCCCTTCTGCCGCAACACGCGATACTGCTCGGGCGTCAGCAGCTCCCTCCACGCGGTGTCACTCCGCTCCACCTTCTCCGCACTCTCGCTCATCGCCGCCTCCCGCGTTCGCCGCCTGCCCGCGTTCGCCGCCTGCCCGCTGGATGGCACATGCCGGGGATGGGCAGCGGCGTCCGCCTCTCAATATCCTCGATCGTCCTTAGATCTCCGCCACCAGGTCGATCTCGACCAGCACATCCTTGGGCAGCCGCGCCGCTTCCACCGTCGTGCGCGCCGGCGGCGTTACGCCCTCGGGCGCCAGATACTTCCCGTACACCTCATTCATGGCCGCAAAATCCTTCAGATCCTTCAGGTAAACGCTGGCCTTCACCACCCGGCTCATGCCGGTCCCGGCGGCTTCGAGAATGGCCTTCAGGTTTTCGAGCGTGCGGACGGTCTGCTCCACAATACCGCCCTCCACGACCTGCTGCGTGGCCGGATCCACGCCCGCCTGCCCCGCGGTGAACACCAGATTGCCTGTGCGAATCCCCTGCGCATACGGGCCAATCGGCAGGGGCGCCTTGCTGGTTGTAACCATTGTTTTGCTCATGCCCCGATTGTAGTCTCAGGGCGCCGTCTCCCTCGCGTGGCCCGCAGAACGAAATGGTAAACGCGGACAATTTGTCTGTTTATAATATATTGATCCGCCGCCTCATCAATCGTCCCGGAAAGATAACTCCGGATTGAACGGGCAGCAAAGAATCAAGCGGCCTTGAGGAACGATCCGCATGGCCAATCGCCGGGCATGCTGCACAACTTCGCGAGGGCGGCGAGAACGCCGCGTTGGCGCATGCGTCTCTGGGGAATGGCGCGGAAGACGCGGCCTGAGCGGAGCCCGTCGATCACGGGCTTGGATATAATCGGTTGACGCCGGCGGATGCGGTGCATGCGCCGGGAAAGGATGGGCAAGTTGAACGGACGCGAAAGAATCGACGCGGCGCTGAAGGGAGAATGGCCCGACCGCACGCCCATCATGCTGCACAACTTCATGATGGCCGCGCGCGAGGCCGGCGTAACAATGAAGCAGTTTCGCGAGGATCCCGTGGTGATGGCGCGGGTCTTTGGCGAATCGATGGAGCGCTACGACCTGGACAGCGTCATGGTGGACGTGGATACCGTAACTCTGTCCGGCGCGGTGGGCGTGGAGGTAGACCTGCCGGAAGACAATCCAGGACGCTCGCATGGCGGCTTCATGAAGTCGCTGGAAGAGGTGAACGACCTGGAGCCGGCGGACGTAAGGAAGTACTGGCGGGCGCAGGTATGGGTGGAGGCGGTGCGGCTGCTGGTCAAGGACTACGGCAGCGAACGGTTCATCCGCGGCAACTGTGACCAGGACCCCTTCTCGCTGGCAGCCTCCATGCGCGGCATGGACCACTGGCTGATGGACGTGGCCGGGCGGGAGAACGACGAGCTGGTGCACAAGCTGCTCGAGTATTGCACGAGCATCACCAACCAGTTCCTCTCGATGATGGCGGAGACCGGATGCCACATGCTTTCGAACGGCGACAGCCCGGCGGGGCCGGACGTGCTTTCGCCGCGGCTGTACGCGGAGTTTGCGCTGCCCTATGAGCAGCGGGTCGCGGAGCACTCGCACGCCCTGGGCTTGCCTTATCTGCTGCATATTTGCGGAAAGACCGACCGCATTCTGAAGCAGATGCTGGAGATCGGCGCCGATGGCCTGGAGATCGACTACAAGACCGACATGCGGATGGCGCACGACACGTTCAAGGACAAGCTGACGTTCGTGGGCAATATCGATCCCAGCGAGGTGATTGCGCGGGGAACGCCGGAGCTGGTGAAGCAGAAGACCGACGAGCTGCTCGACGTTTTTGCGGATACGCCCCGCTTCATCCTCAACGCCGGCTGCGCGATCCCGGCGGATACGCCGCCGGAAAATATCCGGGCGATGTGCTCGTGCCTGCGCAGCCGCTAACGCCGTGCCTGTGGGCCGCCGGAAGATGGTAGGGTAAAGCTTGGCGGCCCAAGCCGGCCGGAGAACATGAACAGACGCACGCGGAGAACGCTGTGGATCGTGGCCGCGGTCCTGCTGTTGCTGGCCGTGGCCGTTTTCCTGCGCTCCAAGGCCCCGCCTGAGGCGGCGCGCCTGCTGCCGGAGTCGGACGGCATCATCTACGTTAACTTCAAGCCCTTTCACAGATTCCTCAAAAAGGATCTGAAGCCGCCGCAGCGGGTTCCGGAGTATGAGCAGTTCGTCGAGGCCACGGGATTCGACTGGGAGCGAGACCTGGACCAGGTGGCAATCGGCCTGCACCGCATGGCAAATCCCAACGGACCCAACGGCCCGGTGGCCTATTCGATGGTGCTGGTAGGCAACCTCACCGGCAAAAAGCTGAATGCCTGGCTGGCGGCTCACGCCGCCGCGCACGAAAGCTACGCCGGCAACACCATCTACGATATCCCCTCGCAGGGACGTACCGTCCGGGTCACGCAGATCGGCTACGACATGCTCGCCGTGTCCAACGCGCCCACACCCGAGCAGATTCACTCCATCGTGGATCGCCATCGGACCGCGGCCCTGCCCTTCGCCGGCTCCACGCTGCTGGCCCAGCACTACAGGGATGTGCCTCTGCTCTCGCTGGCCTGGGGGCTCGGTGAAATCGGGTTGCCGTTCAACGAGAGCGGCTCAATCCGGATCTTCGGCTCCTCCCTGCCCCTGGAGGCGGATTCGACCATCGTCGCCAGCATCACGCCAACCCTCTCCATGGGAGGCGATCTGAACATCCGGGTAGAGGAGATTGCTTCCAGCGAGGAATTGGCCTCCAGCCAGGCGGCGGCGCTGGCGACCCTGGTCACTCTGGCGCGGGGCGTTACGGCCCAACTGGGGCCCACCCCAGCCAACAACGGGCTCAAAGAGGTGCTGCGAACCGCCGAAGTGACGCTCAAACGCAACCGCGTGACGGTTTCCGCGCGTTTAACCCCTTCCATTCTGGGAGAACTCGCGAAAAGCGAAAATTCGTTGCCCCCCACGCAACCCCCTGCACAGGTCACTCCATCCAAGTAAGTAATTGCGAGCTTCCCTGCAGCACGTCCTTTCCACAGACTGCGTTGGGTCGCCTCCGGAATGCCCGATCCCTCCGCCGGGATCATCTTAGTCTGCAACCTTACAGACGGGCTTTTCCGGGGGTGGCCAAAAAGACACCCACTTTTCATTCCCCCTTCCAGCTTCCAGGCTATGCTTGCCCAGCGCCTGGCAAGCGCCTTGGTGCGCAGAGGCGCGCATCGCTCCTTCCGCGAAGATCCGATGCATATCGGCGCAGATGGCCGTAACGGCTACTTGTGCAGGCCCAGGGCCATCACCACATTCTCGTCTGTCTGAGCGGGCTGGCCGTCCTGCTTGTGGACTACGCCGAAACCGCCGCGATAGTCCCACATGGCCCAGCCAATGCCGTCGGCTTCGAGAGCGGTGCGCACGTCGCGAATCCAGTTCATGCGCGCGGCGGGATCGGTGTGCTCGCGGTAGGCGCCAAACTCGTTGCAGGTGAGGGGGACGTTATTGGCTCGTCCCCAGGCGGCGGCCTCGTCGATGAGCAGGCGGATATGACGCGCGTCCCAGTGGTCGAGCCAGTAGTTTTCAAGCTGAAAGCGATCGGCGGGTTCGGGAACCTGCTGCAGCAGGGGCTGCATGGAGTCCTCGGTGGCGGGATAGGGGATGCCGTGGGTATAACGCCACCAGGGCTCGCCCCAGCCGGCGCCCTGATGAGTGAACTGGTGCGGGTCGTAGAAATGGAAGTTGTAGATCACGTTCCCGTCGGCCAGCGGATGCATGGCGAGCAGGTCGGGAATGTCGGAGTAATTGGGGCCGGTGGCGATGAGGGTGTTGCGCGGCGCGGCGGAGCGGATGACGGCCGCCAGGCGGGCCTGGATGCCGGCCCAGCGGTAGGCGTCGTGCACTTCGGGCTCGTTGAGGATCTCGAAGAAGATCAGATCCGGATCGCGCGTGGCGTAATGGGCGGCCAGACGGCGCCAGGTCATGGCCAGGCGGGTGACGCCGGCCTCGCCGGAGAAAAGCTGCTGCTTGTAGCTGTCCTCGGGGTGGATGTCGATGAGCACGGCAAGGCCGTGGTCCAGCATCGTATCGACGGCGCGGTCGAGGCGGTCGAGGAAACCGGCGTTCAAGCCCTCGGGCCCGTGCGGCTCCTGTTCCAGCGGGACGGGATCGATGCTGAGGCGGACATGGTCGAAGCCCAGCCGCGCCATCAGCGCCAGATCCTGGGCGTCGATGTAGCGGTTGGTGCGCGCGGCGGAGTAGTCGCCGGGCGACTGGGCAAACCACTCGGAGGCATTGATGCCGTGGCGGAGGTGCTGCGCGCGGGCAAAGGCAGTGCGGAGCGCGGCGGCATGATCCTGGGCGGCGGCGGGCAGGACAAGCACGAGCAGAACGGCGGGCAGCCATGTGCGAACGGTCAACACGGAACCTCCGGAAGATAAAAATGCGAATGTGGCCACGATACCACGGAACCGGCGAATCAGATGACTTGCCGGCCAGCGCGCGACACTGGCACAATGGCTCAGCATTATCGGAAGGCGGGCACCTGGATGCTCGATCGCATCACTGCCCAACGGGCCGGATGGCTGGCCGCGGGCGCATTGGCATGTTGGATGGGGGCGTCTCAGGCCCAGCAATCGCCGGCAGCAGAAGCCCCCGCCGCGACCGCGTCTCTGAAGCCCGCCGGGGCACATCCGGAAACGCCCGAGAACGATGCCTTGCTGGCCAGAACCGCCAAACTCTACTATTCGACGGCCAGGGACGGAGTGCGCGGCTTTGCCTGTTCGATTCATCCGGACTGGTACGCGGTCTTCGTGGCGGCCAACCCCAACAGCACCATTGCGCGCGACGACCACCGGGTGGTTCTGCTCAACGGAGTACGAATCATCCTGCATGCGCGCATGGATGGCAGCGCCACGCTGGACTGGCAGCCGGCCGCGGATCCGGACGGCGCGCCCAGCCAGGACGACACCGCGCTGCTCGACAAGATGCACCAGGCTACGGAGCAAACCATCGGAGGGTTCGTGCAATTCTGGTCTCAGTTTGTCAGCGGAGCGGTGATACCGCCGAACTCCGACGGGATTGAGGTCACGCCGGCCGGAGACGGCTACCGGCTGCACTCGAAAGCGAGCGGCACCGAGGTGACCGAGCGGTTCAGCAGCAGCCTTCTGCTGGAGACGTACGATATCGAAATGCAGGACGCATCGGTGCGCCTGTCTCCCTCGTACGAAGCCACGCCGGGAGGATGGCTGGTGGAAAACTTTGACGCCACCCTCCGTCAGGGGGCGCCGGGCGGTCCGTCGCAGCAGATGCATGTGCGTGTTCAGTACCAGCCCGTGGAGGCGATTCCCCTGCCATCGCGGGTGGAGATGGTCGTGGCGGGAGCCGGGACATTCAACTTCGATCTGGACGGCTGCATGGTGGAGAAACAGGCAAAATAGGACGCTAAAACAAGCGCGGCTCCCGGAGCGAGGGAGCCGGCGGCGCCAGTTTCGGCAGGAAGAAGTGGCTTCTTACTCGGAGCCTCCGAGCGAGGGAGTATTGTCGTCGCTGGCGACCTGTCCGTAGGTGCTGCGCAGATACTTGTGGGGATTGACCGGCACGTTGTGAACGCGCACCTCGTAGTGCAGGTGAGGACCGGTGGCGCGGCCCGACTCGCCCACGTAGCCGATGATCTGGCCGCGGATCACGTGCTGCCCGGGGATCACGCCGATACGGGAAAGATGGCCGTAGACAGTGGAGACGCCGTGGCCGTGATCCACCACAATTTCGCGGCCATAGCCCGACACGGTGGAGGCATCCACCACATCGCCGTCGGCCGTGGCGCGCACCGGACTCCCCATGGGCGCATCGATGTCGATGCCGGCATGGAATGCGCCTTCCCCATTGAAGGGATCCTGGCGTTCGCCAAAACTGGAGCCTATGCGGCCGACAACAGGCCAGATCGAGGGAGCATCGGCCAGTTGAGTCCAGTCGCCGATAAACGAAGGCGTGAGACCGCTCTCGATGGCGCGGGAAACACGGCCGGAGAGGGCCGCGGCACGCAGGCTGTAGAGTTGATTGAACGAAAGCTTCACGTCCTGCGTGCTCACGTTGTCCGTCGAGGCCAGGCTGCTGGGGGTGGGCGCGGCTGCCACAGCTTCAGCGGCGGGCTTGGCGGTGAGCTTGTTCTGGCGAAGACCGTAGAGGGCAGAAACTTCGCTGGCCAGGGCGCCGAGAGACGCTACCTGAATGTCGCGATCATGCGCCAGTTGAGCCATGTGCTTGTAATCGCGGCGAAGGTTCTCGCGATCCTGGCGCATCTGGTTGAAGCTTTCCGTCTTGAGCAACATGCGGGTATAGGAGCCCGCGAGGCCGACAATCGTGAACGCGCCCACAAGAGCCGCGGCCACGAAACCATAGGCATAGCGCAACGGAAGCGAGATCTTGCGGACCCGCCCGTCTTCATCTCTGGCAACAAAGAGAATGTAATAGCGCTTGCGCAGCATGAAGGCCTCTCATCCCTGCAAACATCCAGGGCCGCAAATCGCCGATCAAATCAGCTCAAAGCAAGAACGGCAAAAACAATAGCATCGCCCCGGCTGCAATATCCCCCCCACAGCCTGACTTGCAACTCCCACGGAACGTGTACCTAGGCTAGCAAAGCGGCCGTGCGCGGGTCAACGCAATTCGCTGCGCATAAGTGGCTCCGTCGATGATGGAACCGGAAGAGAACCGCGTGCGAATCCGGTCCGGCCAATCCATCGCGCATCGAGATTCGGTTCGCTTTTTATTCGTGAATACACCGCCGCCTGCCGATTAACCTATGCTCAAAGGAATGCAACGTAAAGAAAAGACTCGAAACACCCCGGCAAGCGGCGAGTTGGCCCTCGTCGAGCAGATCCGGCGCAGAGCGGCCGGAGCCGCCGTTGGCGTGCGTCTGGGCATCGGCGACGACTGCGCCCTGCTACGCGTTCGGCCCGGAGAAGAGTTGGCCGTTACCACGGACCTCTCAATCGCCGGAGAGCATTTCCGGCTGGACTGGCATCCGCCGGAGGCGGCTGGCCACCGCACGCTGGCGCGGGGGCTCAGCGACCTGGCGGCCATGGGCGCGCGCCCCGTGGCGGCCTTCCTTTCCCTGGGTCTGCCCGCCGAGCTGACGCGGCACAAACGTGGGCAGCCCGCGTGGGTGGAGCGATTTTTCGACGGTCTGCTGGCGCTGGCCAAAGAGTATGAGGTTCCGCTGGCGGGCGGAGATCTGGCAGGATCGGCGCTGCCAGTGGCAGACATTGTGCTGGTGGGCGCGGCGCGGCGGGGGAGGGCCCTGCTGCGCTCCGGCGCCCGGGTCGGCGACCTGCTGTATGTAACCGGCAAGCTGGGCGGCGCGGCGGCGGGGCTGGCGCAACTGGCGAAAAGGAACGGCGCGCGCGGCCGCATCAGCGACGAAGCGGCCCAGGCCATGGCCCGGCACCTGTATCCGCAGCCGCGCGTGGAGCAGGGACTTTGGCTCGCCCGTCGCGGCGTGGCCACGGCCGCAATGGATCTTAGCGATGGACTCTCGACGGACCTGGCGCGCCTTTGCACGGAGTCGGGCTTGGCGGCGGAGGTAGACGCGGATGCGCTGCCGGTAGCGGAAGGAGCCACGCTGGAGCAGGCGCTCAACGGCGGCGAGGACTACGAGTTGCTGTTTACCGCGCCGGAAAGCGCACGCCTGCCACGCAGGATCGGCGGGATTGGCGTGACGCGCATCGGCCGGACGATGAAGAACCGGTCGGGACAACCGCACATCACGCTGCTTGCGGCCGGACGCCGCCGCGCGCTCCAGCCCGGCGGATGGGAGCACTTCACGTGAGCGCGCACCCGCGGGCGGGGTTGCGGCTTGTGGAGGAGGCAATGGGAGCGAGACCGCAGTGAAGACGGAGATCGACCTGAGCTTTGCGCACAACTGGAACGCGGAAGCGCTCCCGGCGCGGCTGGCCATTCTGCCGCGGCGGCATTTTGTCTATCCGCAGGCGGCGGAGGAGGTGGAGCGCGGCGCACTGGAGCTGCTGGTACGGCCCGAGGGCGCAGAGGCGTTCCTGGCCACGTGCGCGCTGGGGTTTCGCGACGTTGTGGTTCCGAGCGGCATTTGGGCGGCGCCGTGCCCGGCAGCGCTCTGCGCGGTGGCAGGCGGGTACGCGTACCTGATCGACACCACGGCGCCGGAGCGGTTCACCATGCTCGCCTACCGGCCGGTGATGGGGGTGCGCGCCGTGCCCGAGGCCGGGCTACTTCTGTTTGTGGGACATCATCGCATGCTGGCGTGGGGCGCGCAGGGCCTGGCGTGGGAGACGGAAAAGCTTTCCGACGAGGGCGTAACCCTCACGGCCGTCGAGAACGGCGTGGCGCGCGGCACGAGATGGGAGATGAGGAACGACCGGGAGACGCCGTTTGCGGTCGAACTGCGCACGGGCCGGCAAATCGGCTAAGAGCTAGATGCTGCGCCTCCTGCCGCCAAGCATCCGCCGGTAGGCCGTGTAGACGCCTTCAAAGACCGCGTCCCAGCTTGCGGAGAGCACGTGGGCGCGGGCCGCCTGGCGCATCAGGGCGTGGCGGGCGGGGTCGGCGAGGAGGCCGGAGACGGCGGAGGCGAAATCGGCATCGGGTACGATGCGGCCGGTTACGCCGTCTTGCACAATCGTGGCCGGACCGCCGTCGGGCGTGACAATGGCGGGCACGCCGCTGGCCAGGGCTTCCAGGACGACATTGCCGAAGGTATCGGTGTGCGAGGGGAAGACGAAAAGATCCATGCCGGCGCAGGCTTCGGCAAGGGCTTCGCCGCGCAACACGCCCGTGAACTCTGCCCGAGGCAGCCGCTCGCGGAGCCAGGACTCCTCGCCGCCGTGGCCCACGATGCGGAAACGGAATGTTTTGCAGGTTTGGTCGAGTTCCTTCTGAACATCTGCCAGCAGGGCGACGTTTTTCTCCACGGAGAGACGGCCCACAAAGCCGAGAACACAATCGCGGTCCTGTGGATCGCGACGGCGTTTGGCGGGGTTGAACAATTCGGCATCGACGCCGCGGGGCATGAGATGGCAGGGGCGGCCGGTGGCATTTTGAAGCAGCGCGCAGAGGCCGGGGTTGGGCGCGAAGAGGATCTGGGCGACGGAGTAGAAGCGGGCTGCGGTGGCCATGGCGGCATCTTCGATGAAGTGGCCGATGCGGGCCGACGGCTCCTGGGGCAGCAGGCGCAGAAATCGCCGCGCGCGCCGCGCGGCATATTCGTGCAAGTTGGTGTGCCAACTGGCCGCCAGCGGCAGGCCGCGATCAAGGGCGAGGCCGGCGCCCAGCATGCCCACCTCACTGGGACCGGTGATGTGCACGAGATCGGGATGGAAGCGCTCGAGAACGCCGTCGATCAGCGGAATATGGCGGAGGAAGGCGGGATCGAAGCGGAGATCCTTTTCCAGGGCAAAGGAGAGCAGGCCGCGGGGCAGTTCCAGCGTCCACACGTTGCCTTCTTCCTTGAAAGCCGGCACGCGGCAACCGGCGCGCACGCAGAGAAAGGGAAGATTGCGGCGGCGGGCAAAGGCCTCAAAGTGCCGGCTGGTGTGGGCGACTCCATTGACCTCGTGGAAGGAGTCGGGAAAGTAGGCCACGCGGGGCGAGTCTTCGCGCATGAATGGGTCAGGATACAACATGCGAAGCCGTGTGAGCGCCATCGGGCGCGCCGGCGGGGTTGAGGCGGCCGGGTTTCTCATCCGGAACGTCTTGCGCACGCGCTCCGGAGCGCCGCATGGCGGGATGGAGCGGTGCCGGTCATCCCTCCTGTTCGCCGAGCGCCAGACGCAGCTGATGCGAATCCCGCCAGGCCATGCGGAGCCCGCCGGAAACAAAGCCCCGGCCCATCATCTGCACCGCGGCGATCGTCAAGCCAAGCGCCCGCGGGGCGCGGCCCTTCGACCACAACTCGCTGAGCGGCCTCACCACGCCGTTGGCGTCGGGGTGATAGACACGCTCGTCCCAGGTGCGCGAACCCTGCGGAAACTCCGGGTAGTGGCGGACGGCGTCAATGGTGGACTGAAGGATCCGGTGCTTCCACGGCTCGGCATACTGGGGCAGGAAGAGCATGTCGCTGCGGCGCTTGCGGCGAATCTCGTGAACAAACTCGGTGAAGCTGGCGGCGTTGGTCAGGTTGATGTTGGCGTTGGGCTCAACACCGTGACGGTCGCCACCGGCCACGAGCAGCATGTGCCACTGCTCGGCCAGGCGGCGCACGGCGCGGTTTTCGTCCCAATTGCGCAGACCGTTGAGTTCCAGAGCATGGAGCCATGCGCCATTCTTTTGCAGAAACTCGTTCACCAGAAACTGGTGGCGCGCGGTGCCAACCAGGTAAAGATCCCAGAGCGGATGGTTGAAGACAACCAGAACGTTGGGCTCCTCATTCAACGCGACAAGAATCTCGGTGAGCCGCTTGGAATCGGGGTGCGCCGTGTAATGGGCCAGCGTGGCCATCCACTCCGTGGCGCGGGCGCTGGGAAGATTGTGGATGCCGAGGTGGAACGACTGCTCGCCGTACGGAGCGCTCCACTCCACCGAGACGGGAATCTGGCGCGCGCTGGGCACGGTGCGCAGCAGCATCGGCGCCTTGATGTTGTCGTGGTCGGAGATGGAAACCATGGGAGCCAGACCAAGCTGTTCAATCTGGCGGGTTTCAAGATCGAAGGCCAGCTTCGGCGTCATCGGCGGTGTCCAATAACCAGCCGCGTAGTTGATGCGCAGTCCGTACTTAGCCTCGGATCGCGCCTCCAGCCGCGAAAGCAGCGGACGGATCACGGGATACTGGCTGCCGAGGTTGGCGAGAAAGTCGAGCGTCTCCTTGGATTGGTTGGTGTGGCTGTGCAGCGAGACGCCGGTCCGGAAGCCCTGATGAGCGCGCGCGTTGCGCCAGAGATACGAGATGATCGAGTGGGCCATATCCGCTCCTCGAATGCCTGAAGGGTTTCCAAACTTAGGCTGGAATACCCATAGTCAGTATCGAAAGTGGAAGTAAACACTGGGTTAACGAGGAACGAATGGCCGTTCAATTCAAAGGAGAATCAAGGAAGTCACCTGGTTCCAGAGAGAATCGTCCGGAACCGCCCCCTCCCGGCATGGGACGAGTCGAGCGTATCCGCAAACGGTCGTTGGGAAGCCTTGCAGGGGCGGTCTAGCCGTCGCGGTCGCCCAGGGCGAGCCGCAACTGGTCGGCGTCGCTCCACACCATACGCAACCCGCCGGAGACAAGGCGGCGGCCCATCAACTGGAAGAGGGCGACGCTGGAGCGGATGGCCCAGGGCGGCGCGCCTTTCAGCCAGAGCTCGCCGAGCGGGCGCGGAGCGCCGCCGGGGCCGGGATGGTAAAAGCGCTCGTCCCAGGCACGGGAGCCGTGAGGAAAGTCGGGATAGTAGCGCACGGCGTCGATGCCGGATTGCAGCATGCGCAGCTTCCACGGCTCGGCATATTGCGGCAGGAAGAGGATATGGCTGCGGCGCTCGTCGCGTATCTCGTGGACAAAGTCGGTGAAGGTAGAGGCGTTGGTCAGGTTGATGTTGGCGCTGGGCTCAAGGCCGTGGCGGTCGCCGCCAGAGAGCAGTTGCGTGTGCCACCTCTCGGCCAGCTTGCAGGTGGCGCGGTTCTCCTCCCAGTTGCGCAGGCCGTTCAGCTCGAGAGCGTGGAAGTGGCTGCCGAATTTCTGCAGGAATTCGTTCACCAGGAAGCGATGCTTCTCGCGGCCGATCAGGTAGAGATCCCACATGGGGTGATTGAAGACAATCAGGACATCGTCTTCGGCATGGAGGGCGGCGAGAATCTGCGCCAGGCGGGCATCGCCGGGATCGGCCGTGTGATCGGCAAGCGCGGCCATCCAGGCGGCGGCGCGGGCCGGGGGCAGGTTGTGAATGCCGAGGTGGAAGGACTGCTCGCCGTAGGGAACGCTCCACTCCACGGAGATGGGGATAGGACGGGCGGAGGCAACCGTGCTGAGCAGCAGCGGCGCCTGGATGCTGTCGTGATCGGTAAGGGAGACCATGGCCTCCAGGCCGAGCTTTTCAATCTGCTCGCGCTCCAAGTCGAAGGCCTGGCGGGGCATGAGAGGCGGCGTCCAGTAGGCGGCGGCGTAGTCGATGCATTGGCCGTCTTTGGCCTCGGAGTGGCTCTCGATCCACAGCTTCAGGCGGCGCATGGAAGGATACTGGTCCGCCACCTTGGAGAGAAACGACAGCGGCTCGATGGACTGATTGGTGTGGCTGTGCAGCGAGACGCCCGCGCGGAAGCCATGGTGCGCCCTGCGATCGCGCCACAGATAAGAGATGGACAACTGGGCCATAAGAGTCGGCGACCTGTCAGATTTGCATGAGGCCGCAGTTTGCGAACTGCGAAAGACCGGCCGGAACCGCGGGGCAGGAACCCAAGGCCTGAAATGCAAGCGAAAAACAGGATCCTGACCTAACGTTAGCAGAAGCGGGCCGGATGAAGGGATGAAAATGGGAAAAGCGGGGTGCGCGCGCGAGTGGGCCACTCTCCTGGCGCCTTCTGCAATCTTTTCTATTTGCTCGTCTTGGCGATCTCTGGCCCCAGAAACTCCTCGACCGTGATGCCCGCCAGCAGCTCCTTGTTGAGAATCGACGGACGCACGCCGGCGGCCTGGGCCGCTTCGGCCTCGGGAGCAAGATAGTTCTCCGTAAGGCCGCCACGCAGAATCTCGAAGGCCTGCTCGGGCGTGTCGGCAAACTGGAACAGATCGAAGTCCTTGGGAGAAATGGTGCCCGCATCGACGAGCGCCTCCAGGTTCAAAACCTTGCTCCAGTAGTCGGCGCCATAAACCACCACCGTAATCTTCTTGGCCAGCTTGCGCGTCTGGGCGAGGGTGAGAATCTCAAACATCTCGTCCAGCGTGCCAAAACCGCCGGGAAAAACCACCAGGGCCTTGGAGAGATAGGCAAACCAGAGTTTGCGCATGAAAAAGTAGTGGAACTCGAAGTTGAGCGAGGGCGTGATGTAGGGGTTGGGAAACTGCTCGAAAGGAAGCCGGATATTGAGCCCGATGGTTTTGCCGCCGGCCTCGCTGGCGCCGCGGTTGGCGGCCTCCATAATGCCAGGTCCGCCCCCTGACGTAACCACAAAGCGGTGGCGAAGCGAAGGAAGGTTTTTAGACCAGGCCGTAAGCATGTGGGCCAGACGCCGGGCGTCTTCGTAGTAGCGCGCCATCTTCACCGCGGCCACGGCGCGCTTCATCTGCAGTTCGGAGGGCTCGGCATCGGCAGCCGGGTGACCGGCAGGCTGCTCGTGGCCCGGGGCCAGGCGCGCCGAGCCGGTGTTTTCCAGCAGTTCGAGAGCGTGATCGGCCTCCTCGCGGGGCCGGAAGCGCGCCGAGCCGAAGAAGACCACCGTGTCCTGAATCTGTTCGCGGCGAAAACGCGCCAGCGGCTCCATATACTCGGAGACGATGCGGATCAGGCGCCCATCCGCGCTGTTCAGAAAGCCCGGATTTTCGTAGGCAAGAGGCGCTTTGGCCAGAGGCGCAAGCGCGCCATTGCCGGGATGGGTGGCCGGCGGGACGGCAGCTTCGGGGGTTGAATGTGGCTGCGCCTGACCGATTCCGTTGCTCTCCTGATGCATGCGTACCTGCCTCACTCGTCGCGGCCGATGGCGCTGCGAAATGCAAACCACAGGTTCAAAAGGCCTAATCCAGAGACGATGCCGCGCACCGCTCCGTTAGCGGCATAAATGGAAAGGGTAGGGAATTGCACAAAAAGCGGATTCTGGTCCCAGAACATCCGCGACCACGGCGCATAGCAGACCGCCAGGCCGATGTACATGCGCAGAAGAACGCGGAGAAACAGCTCCGTACGCTCCAGCCAGCGAGGAATGCGATGGGGCATGCGGCCAACAACCGGCTCCGGGCCGGCAACCTGCGGCGGACGAGGCGTGAGCCCGGGTTCGCGAGCCGGGCTCACGGCAAAAGAAGGCGAAGTGGACTCCGGCTGCTGGGGCATCTTCAAAAGTCTATACGCGGCGCTCACGATGCCTGCCTGGACAGGGAGCTTTGCAGCCGGCCGGTCGTCCCCGGCCCGGCTCTGAGAGGCCGTAATGCAACGGTACCACAGCCTGGACCCGCGCCAGCGGCGAAGCCTCTGCTGTTTCCGAAGCGCTGCCGCCAGCGCGCCTGGAGGCTCCACAGCTTCGGCGCCTCACCTGAGGAGCGGCTCGCGCCGACAGGGGAAGACCGGACAGCCCCACCTCGGCCGTGCGTGGATAAAAATGAGAGATACGAACATATAAATGATCGGTTTTAATAAAACAAAAATTTATACGGAATTTATATTTATTATCAATTTTTGAATGGACTTTTCGAACGTAGAGGGCTACCTTGCGTAAAGGCGGCAGGCCGTGCGCCGTCTCAGAACCGCGCACGGAGACTGTAACGGGCATCCGATGCCCGCTCCGCGCATTGGGCCCAAGGGCCTCTCACTCGCCGGGAGCAAAGGAACTGTGGGACCGTGTTCCTGGGGCGAGATTGCCAGAATCTGAGGTGGCATCCCCGTCCAGCGTTGTTGGGGTACAGGCTCGTGCACATCGCGCATGGGCCTGCACCCAGCCTTAAGGGCTTTCCCTGCCCTCCACTTGCACAATGGATTGCTCCCCAACTCCCCGGTCTGGGAGCCCGGCGCCTTCGTGTCCAAGATTCTTGGGCCTCGGTGCGCGCGACCATCGGTACCCGCGAAGCAACCGCCCATCCGCTTGCTCGCCCGCTTCGGGATTGCGGAAATGAGAAAATGAAAGCAGGGGCCGGCCATCTGACGAGAACCAGCCGGTCCCGGGGGAACCCTTGATCATGCTGCGTGTCCTTTCGACACACTTGTTTCTGAATCAGCGCCTGCATCCCGGCCTGCTGGAGCTTGCCGCCCGCTCCGGAGCCGAGGCGGTGGAGATCTTCGCCGCCCGGCAGCACTTCGACTACACCGACCGCGAGCACGTAACCGAGTTGGCCGGGTGGTTCCGGTCAAACAAGCTGCAGCCATTTTCCATGCACGCGCCGCTTTATCCGGATCGCGAAATGGGCCGAGGCGGCGGGCCGGCCAATAACGTACTGCACCCGGAAAAGGCGCGGCGCATCGACGCCATGGACGACGTGAAGCGCGCCCTGGAGGCGGCCGATTCCATTCCCTTCCGCAACATGGTGTTGCACCTGGGCGAAGCGATGGACACCTGGTCGCCGCGCACCATCGAGTACGCCATTACCGCCCTCGAGCACCTGGGCGCCTTTGCCCGCCCGCTGGGGGTGCGCGTGCTGGTGGAAAACCTCATGAGCGAGCCCACCACCCCCGAGCACCTGATGGAGATTCTGCGCATTGGCCACATGGACCATGTGGGCGTATGCCTGGACCTGGGTCATGCGCATGTGAGTGTGGGCGTGACGGAGGCCATCGGTACGCTGGGAAGCCGGATTGTATCAGTGCATGCGCACGACAACCACGGGGTGAAGGACGAGCACTTGTGGCCGGGCGAGGGAACCATCGCGTGGCCGGCGGCGGTCAAGGCGCTCAAGACCATCGACCCCGCGCCGGCCCTGGTGCTGGAGATCAGCCAGAAGCAGAACGGCGATGCGCAGACGGTGAGCGCCCGGATCGGGCAGGCGTTCGATCTGCTGAACTGAACGCGGCAGGCAAAGAAGAAAACATGGGCGGCAATGGGGCAGCGCGAACCCTTGCCGCGTTTGTTCTTTTGCAGGCGCAAACAAAGCCGGCCTCCGCGCAGGACAGGACACGAGCGAGCCCATGAGAAACGGACGGCAGGAGGCGCTGGAGTTGCTATGCTTGTGGGGCCACGGCGGCGCGGCGCGGCGAAGCGGCACCGGAACGGAGGCGGCGATGAAAGACGCGGAACAGAGATGGATCAGCCGGCGGCGGGTGCTGCAGAGCGGACTGCTGGCGGCAGGCGCCGCCGCCGCTCCCTGGGGCTGGCAGGCGGCGGCCGAAGAACCTGCGGGACCAAGCTGGACGATCGGCAACGATCGAATTGAGAGGACGCTGACCTTCGATCCCGCCCGGGGCCTGTACACGAGCCGCTTTTCTCATCTGCAAACCGGCGCGCAGTTGGTCACGGCGGGCCGAGGCGGCCGCAGCGCGGGGCAGGAGTTCTCGTTTCTGTGTAACGGCCAGGGGTGCGCCGGAACCAACCGAGCCTTCGGTCTGGTGAGCGGCGGCCTGTCGACATGGCCGAAGGGTAAAGCGCTGACGGTGCGGCTGCGGCACCGCAAACTGCCGCTGGAAGTGGATGCGGTGTACAGCGTCTACGACGGTCACGCAGCAACGCGCAAGCACCTCGTACTGCGGAACACGGGGACGGAGCCGCTGCATCTCTCGCATCTGAACGTGGAGGCGCTCGACCTCTCTCTCGGCCCGGAAAACGAGCTCACGCTGCTCACACAATATGGGGCAGTCCCGCGCGAGATCTTCTACACCGGCCGCTCGGAGGACGCGGGCCTGCTGGTGGCGAATGGGCGGACGGGCCAGGGGATGGCGGTGATCAGCGAGGTGCCGGGGTACATGAAGCGCACGGAGATCGGCGGGTGGGACAGCCCGGACGCGGTGCGGATCGGCGTGATGTACGACACGGACCTGATGCCGTTCGAGCGGATGATCGAGCCGGGAGAGGAGTTTGCCACCGCGGCGGCCTCGCTGGTGTCGTTCCGGAACGGAGACGGCTTCCGCGATCCGCATTGGGCGCTGCCGTCCTACACCGCACAGGTGCTGGAGCGGCGGGTGGATCGCGAGGGTCCGCCGTGGATCTACAACACCTGGGAGCCGTTCGAGCGGGGGATCAATCGCGACAAGGCGCTGGAGCTGATCGAGGCCGCCGGCGCGATGGGCATGGAGATCTTCACCATCGACGACGGATGGCAACAGGACTACGGCAGCAACGCCGTGAACCTCAGCTCGTTTCCGGGCGGGCTGGAGCCGATTCTCAAGGCCGTCGAATCGCGTGGCATGCGGCTGGGCCTGTGGATTCCGATGGCGGCGATTGCGAAGACGGCCGCGGATTACCGGCCGGAGTGGGCGGCGCTCGACCAGCAGGGAAACCCCAAGACTACCGGCACCATGGCCGGCCAGATGACGGTGATGTGCATGGCTACCGATTATCGCGATCGCGCCGCCGCGCGCATCAACGACGCCATCGAGCGCTTCCGCCTGGCCTACGTGAAGCTCGACCTGACCACCATCTTCAATGCCTACGGAGAAGCGCCCGGCTGCTGGGCCAAGGGCCACTACCACGCCGGCTGGGCCGAGTCCCTCATCCGCATCTATGAAGGCATCTCCTATGTAACTGCCAAGGTTTACGAGAAACATCCGGACGTGCTGCTCGATCTTACCTTCGAGTTATGGGGACAGAAACACATCATCGATGCCGGCCTGCTGGCCGCGGGCGACCTGGACTGGATGAGCAACGTGGACGACCGCACGCGGGATGCGGCGGGTCCGCGGCAGGCGCGGCAACTGCTCTACGCGCGCGCAGCGACGATGCCGGCGGAGGCCATGCTGATCGGCAACCTGCACGCGGAGCTGCCCACCATCGAAGAGAGCTTTGCTACGGCCATCGGCTCGGCGCCGCTGCTGCTGGGCGACCTGCGGAAGCTGAGCGCGGCGGACCGCGCCTGGTACCACGAGAAGACCGGGTGGTTCAAAGCGTTGCGGCGGAAGACGAAGATCAGCGAGAGCTTTTTCCCGCTGGGCAGTTGGCGGCAGGTGACGGCGGCGGCGTGGGATGGGTTTGCGCGAATGGCGCGGAACGGGGATGGGGTGATTGTGCTGTTCCGCAACGAATCGGATGCGGCGGAGGCGCGGGTGAAGCTGCCGCTGCTGCCTGCCGGCGCCTACCGGCTGCGTTCGGTAATTACGGGGGTGGAAGTGGGCACCGTGAGCCAGGCGGACTGGGCGGGCGGCGTAGCGGTACGGTTCCCGGAGGGTCAGCCGGTTGAGGTGCTTGAAGTGACCGCCGTGCGCAGTTAGGCTCTCAGCAGATTCGCGGCAGTTGCTCGCCGATCTGGAGGGGGATGACGCGATTGGCGCCCATGGCGGTGCGGGCTACGAGCATGCGCGGATGCTGGGCGGTGACCTGGCCGATGCGGGCGGCGTCGCGGCCCAGCGGATGCGCGCGCAGCGTGGCCAGAACCCGGTCGGCGGCCTCGGGCGCGACAAGGAAGACGGCCTTGCCCTCGTTGGCGACGTAGACGGGATCGAGGCCGAGTAACTCGCAGGCCGATTGCACTTCCGCGCGCACGGGTAGCGCCGCTTCGTCAATCTCGATGCCCACGCCGGAGGAGGATGCGATCTCGTTGAGCGTGGAGGCCAGGCCGCCGCGCGTGGGGTCGCGCATGGTGTGGACGGCGGGGCCGGCGGCGGCGAGGACTTGGGCGACAAGGCCGTTGAGCGCGGCGCAGTCGGAGCGGATGGGGCTTTCAAACTCCAGGCCTTCGCGCACGCTCATGATGGCCATGCCGTGGTCGCCCAGGGTTCCGGAGACAAGAATCGCATCGCCCACCCGGGCTCGCCGCGGCCCGACCTCGATGCCGGGGCGCAGCAGGCCCACGCCCGCTGTGTTGATGTAGCAGCCGTCGCCGTGGCCGCGTTCCACCACCTTGGTATCGCCGGTGACGATGCGCACGCCGGCGCTGGAAGCCGCGGCAGCCATGGCCTGAACGATGGCGGCAAGCTGGTTGAGGGCAAAGCCTTCTTCCAGGATGAAGCTGGCGGAAAGATACTTCGGTTCCGCGCCGGAGACGGCAAGATCGTTTACGGTGCCGTTCACGGCCAGTTCGCCGATGGATCCGCCCGGAAAGAAGAGTGGCTGCACGACAAAGGAGTCGGTGGACATGGCCAGGCGGCCCGATGCCAGATCGACCAGGGCGGCGTCGCCAAGATTTTCCAGGACGGGATTGCGAAAGGCGGGCAGGAAGAGATGCTCCACCAGCTCGTTGCCCAGCTTGCCGCCCCCGCCGTGGCCCATCACGATGGCGGGATAGTCGGCCAGAGGCAGGGGGCAGGACCAGTTGGAAAAATCGGGAGAGGCGATGCGGTCTTGGTCGGCCAAAGGATTCCCTTTCGAGCTGACGGGCCCCGGTGAGGCGTTTGGGCGGCAGCTCTATCCGACTCCATTCTAAAGAAACGGCCAACGGCTGTCTGGAGTGCGCCGCAAGCCGCGCCCGCAAAGGACCGGTGCGAAGCCTGCCAGGCTCGTCTCACGCCTCTCCGCTTTTTGCCGCCTTCTCTTCGTGGTATTCCATCTCCGTATTGATGGCCCAGATGTTCTCCTTTGCTGTTACGCCTTTGGCAATGTTCTCCACCGCCGTCATCGCCGTCAGCATCGAGTGGTCCTGGTTGTTGTATTTGTGCATTCCGTTCCGTCCCACCAGGAACAGGTTCTCCAGGCTGTCCGTATAGCCGCGTATCACTTCGAAGCGGTCGTAACTGCCAAAGTAAGCCGGATAGGTCTTCGGCACATGCACCACATGCGCATCCTCCACATCCCCGGCCTTCAGGATTCCGATCCGCGCCACCTCCTCGATCGCCAGCCGCGTCATCTCTTCGTCCGAAAGCTTCCAGATGGGGTCCGTCTCATTACAGAAATACTCCAGCCCAATCCATACCTTCTCTGTGTCTTTCACCAGCCACGGGCTCCAATTATTGAAGATCTGCAGCCGCCCCACCGTCACATCCGGCTCCTGAATATAAATCCAGTTATCCTTCAGCGGCGCGCCGTCCGGCTCCGTCACGCTCAGCTTCCTGGCCAGCAGCCCCACGGTGATGAAGTCGCGATACATCAGCCCCTCGCTCACCTCTCTCACCTCGGCCGGCACGCTGCCATTCACCGCGCGGATCAGGTCGCGCACCGGCATGGTGGAGAAAAAGTAGTCGCCCGCAAAGCGCTCGCGCGCGCCCGCGCCGTTCACAGCTTCCACCGAGGTCACGCGGTTGCCCTCCACGTTCACGCGGTCCACCCGCATGCCAAACCGGATCTCGCCGCCGCCCTGGCGCACCAGCCCCGCCACGTGTTCCCACAACTGGCCCGGCCCCAGCTTGGGATAAAGAAAACGCTCGATCAGCGAGGTCTCCGTATTCTTCTGCGCCAGCCCGCCGGATTTTCCACCCCCGAACGCCTTCTTCAGAAAGTGCGCAGCCACGCCCTTCAGTGACAATCCCTTGATGCGCTGCGCGCCCCACTCCGCGCTGATCTGGTGGCACGGCACGCCCCACACTTTCTCTGTGTACGATTTGAAAAACGTCAGGTAAAGCTGCTTGCCGAAGCGGTTGATCAGGAAATCTTCGAGCGAACGCTCCTGCCGCCGCGGCAGCAACGCCGCGCGCAGGTAGCTCACTCCCGCCTGTACGGTGCGCACCGCGCCCATCTTCTTCAGCGTGTCCGCTGTCAGCCGGATCGGGTAGTCAAAGAACCGCCGCAGAAAGTAGATCCGGCTCTTCCGCTGCCGCACCAGCATCACCAGGTCGTCGCTGCGCGGGTCCGCGCCCGGCCCCGCCTCGGGCACTGTGCGCTGCTGGCCCTGGTAGCGCAGTTCGCCGTCCTTGTGCGCTCCCGCCTCCACCGGCATCAGATCGAGCCACCACTGCATCACCCGGTCCGACTTCGAGAAGAAGCGGTGCCCGCCAATGTCCATCCGGTTGCCCTTATAGACCACGGTGCGGGAGATGCCGCCGATTTCATGGCTGGTCTCCAGCACCACCGGCTTGATGCCCGTCTGCCGCTCCAGCTCCAGCGCCGCCGTCAACCCCGCCGGCCCGGCGCCGATGATGATGGCTGTGCCTCTCTTCATGCGTTTTCCATCTGTCCTTTCAGGAGACAGCGTGCACTCTGCCGCGAATGGTCGATATCGGTGGCGCCAGTCCCTTCATTCAGGGCCGCGGCTGCGTGACGCTTCGTACCTCACCCTTCCTTACATACAAATCGCACCCGTATCCCCATTGCGCCCGCATCACGCGATGGCCAAACAGCGTAATCCACATGTGCTGCGGGGCCGGCTGGATGATCTCGAAATTTGAGGCGTCCAACACCTCCGGCAGCGGAATCTGTGCCTTATCGGCACCATGAAACGACGCGTAACAATTGGCCACTCCTGCTATTCCGCTATAGGCGTCGTTGCCCATGTATCCGATGGCCACTAGATGCCGGAACTTGGGTTTGAACAGGTCGTAACTTCCGCTCCCTCCAGCTAACCCGACTACCGCATCGGGCGAGGCAAGGCGAGCCAGAAGATAAGCAGGTTGGCCCTTGGCTGCGGCATACGACGCCCTCTGCTCCACGCGCTGAATCACGTCCACCACCACGGCCGGAATACGCACAAAAATCGCTAGCGCCAGCAGTGCCACCGCGGCACTCGCCAGCTTGCCGCCCGGAGCGCCTGTAATCAACAGTCCTAATGGGATGAAGAATGCAAGCAGCATCAGGTAGCCCGGCTGGGTCGGGAAAAAACCAAAAGAGACAATCCCGCATACCAAGCCAGCGCCCGCCGTCAGCCAGTCCCGTTGTTGCATATCCTTGCGGCGCAGCAGCAACCAGCCGGCAAGGAAGAAAAACGTCGCTAGCGTCCCCATAAACATCCATGCGGCCAGCATCGAGAACGCCACCTCATGTCGTATCACAGCAATGAGGCTATGGCCCAATGGCGAAACCCCCGCCGCACCCACTCCGCTATGTTTTCCAAAGGCGTGTGCTGCGAAGCGACGCAGAGAATTGTGGTCAATGTGGTAATAAAGAAGAGCCACGGAGCCAATCGCGGCCATGCAAACCAGCCCAGTGATCACCGTTTCCTTTAGCGTTTTCAGCCAGCGATCCGCCGCCGTCCAGTTCCTCGAGAGCAGAAGTGCCACTGCCCAGATACTTTCCGCCACCGCGGCGAACGGATGCGCAAGAAACACCAGCGCGATCAGCAGGCCGATCCACACCGGGCGCACACGGTCCCTGGCTACCAAGGCAAGGGCCGTAACCGATAACACCAGGCCGATCGGCTCGGGCCGATCCATAAAAACAAATGCCACGGGCAGGACTGCGATACCGCATGCTGTCCCTGTCCGCAGCCAGCTTGGCGGCTGGCGCAACACCCAATAGAGCGATACTCCCGCGGCAAGTAGGCCCAATAGAAGGTTGAAGACCGTTCCAGCATACGCATTGCGCGGAAACACGCTGGCATAACCAGAGAACAACAACGCAAAGATGGGAGGGTAATGGGAATAGAGCTTCGGCGCCAGATCCCGCATGTACAGAAGTCCAGCGGATTCAAAGTGTCCATAGGCGGCCAGATTCCATCCCGCGTCCCGGAAAATGAACACGTCGCCCCCGCTCATCGCGGGCGCCATCCACAGTGAAGCAATCAGCCAGACGATCGAACATGCCACAAACAGAACCCACAAGCGCAGATTCTTCATCGAAGCTCCATTCCTGAATGGAAAAAGCTACCCTTATCGCCCGCCCCGCTCCGCCAACAGGTTTCCGTAGAATATCAGACGGTTACCACGACCTTTGTTAAGTTGCCGAGTCCGCTCCCAGAAACCGCCGGATCGCTTTCCGCCCCTGGTCGGTCACGCGTACGCGCCGTACCTCTTCCCGGCCTCCAGGTACGCCATCACGTTTTCATAGGGCATGCCGTCGTGAATCGAGTGGTCGGTTGACAGGATGTATCCTCCGCCCGGCTTGCCGATGCGCATGCACTCCTTCACCTCGTTCTCCACCTCTTCCGGCGTCCCTGTGCTCATCACGTATTTGTTGTCCACGTTCCCGATGGGGCAAAGCCGCCCGGCGTAGTGCTCTTTCACCCAGCTCAGGTCGCCGCCCGCCGCCCGCTCCACCGGGTGGAAGCCATTGATTCCCGTATCCACCAGGTCGTCCAGAACATCCCAAATCCGCCCGTCGTTGTGCATCACCACCGGCATGCCCAGGCTCTTCAGACCCTGTACCAGCTTCCGGAACGGCGGCACGAAGAACGCGCGCAGGTGTTTGGGCGACATCAGCAGCGACTTTGTCCCGCCCCAGTCGTCCGATATCTCAAACACCGAAACCCCTCCCAGATCCTTCGCGCCCTGGGCCGACTTGAGCGCCCAGTCGACAAAGGCGTCGGCCATCTCCCGCACCAACTCCGGGTCGTCATGAATCGTAAAGGCCAGCGTCTCGATATCCATCAGGTACCAGTACATCATCGTGAAAGGCCCCAGAAGACCAGCCTTGATCGCAAGGTCCGCAGTGTTGGCCTTGATCGCCGCTTTCAACATCGTGAACCGGTGCGGCGCCGCCGGCGACGGCGCCTTGTACTTCTCCCAGTCCGCGCGGTTCTTAACGGGCGTGTCCGTCTGCGCCATGATGGGCCAGCCGTTTTTGATGTAGGTCACACCCCACTCGTCCTGATACTTCGTCCCCTCCGCGTGCGGCTCTTCTTCCAGCCCGCAAAACCCGTTGATCGCCACCCACATGCAGTCTTCGCCCAGCTTCGTTGCCAGCTCGACCTGCTTGTCGGCCTCATAGAGCACCGGCGTGTGGTTCAGCACCTTCTTCAGCAGGTTTCGGCTGAACATGTAATCGCCAATTGGCACCCGGTCGGGCGTGCCGCCGGTCAGCGCGGTCAAAAATCGTTCTCGTGGACTCATCGTTCCTTTCACTCCTTGCTTCCGCGGTCGGAGGCCGCAGAGCCGGCCCCGTTTCTACCGCGCGACTTGGCCCGCCATCGCCCCCGCATGGTTGCGCAGGATCAGCGTCCGCGCCTGCATGTCTTCCTTTGTGTTCAGAGGCGTCTTCCGCGCCGGATCGTAGAGCGCCCACCAGTCCCCGCCCGCCCCCGGCACCGCCATCGGCGTTCCGTCGTCTCTGGGCGCGCGCAGGGCCCAGAACAGGTCGCCGGCGATATCCTTATCCGCCAGGATCGCATTCAGATTGCTTTTCAGCTGCTCCACCGAGACGTTCCCGCGATCCCATCCGAACTCGTCCACAACGAACACCTTGTTGGCCCTCTTGGCCAGCGCCGCATCGTGTTCCAGATTCCACACGTACTCCTTGCCGAAGAAGGGATAGTAGTGCCGGCTCAGAATGTCGATCTGCTGGATCGCCGCATGGGCCGGCTCCAGGCTGTGGAAGTCATTGCTGCTGATGATCAGGTGGTGGGGGTCCAGCTCTTTGATATACCGCGTCATCTCCCGCTCCCACTCCACCGGAGCCTCGCGCAGCTCGTTGCCAGGCTGCCAGGCCAGAATCGTTGGATCGTCCCGGTATCGCACCCCGGTGTAGGTGTTCTTGCGGTTGATCAGCGTGGAAACATACAGCTTGTAATCGGCGATCAGCTTGGGATCGCGGAAGAAGTCTCCACCCCCGCGCCACTTCTTGTACTGCTCGATGCCGCCCGTGTAATACCCCCACGGATCGACAAAGAGCAAAATCAACCGCACATGGTGTTTGCCCGCGGAATAGACTACGTAGTCCAGTTGCCGCAGGGCCGCCTCGCTGAACTGGCCGAGTTCTGGCTCCACGCACAACGCACACCCCTGGCTCGCCGACGACCATACCCGCGTCACCGTCCCGTTCATCTGTTTCAGCGCCGCAAAGGCGTTATCGACCATCGTGTGCGATGGCCGGTACACATCCTTCGCGCCGATCTTCCCAAAGCTGTCGCTGGCCAGCGCGAGGTAGTCCAGGTTGCCACCCGCAAACCGGAAGGGCTTGCCGTCCAGGATCAGCCGTGTACCCGTGCGCGTAACAAAATGTTCTTGCCCGCTCAACGGTCCGGCCGCGGCAACCGCCAGCATGGCCAGCGCCCCGCAAATCCCGATTCGCAGCGTCCACTGCCGCTTGCGTCTGTTCATGTTTCACCCCCGCGCCGCGAAGTTGCGCTCCACCGGGACTCGATGGGCCCCGTGCAAGCAGAATCGTTCTGGCGGGGCCATCCCCCTCGCGCCCTTGGGCGCTCACAAGGCTGCCGCACCCCCGAATGCGGCGGGGCGGCCCGGAAGCCAGGCGCCTCGCTTCAAGAAAAAGCCCGCGCGGCAGC
The DNA here is from genome assembly GCA_021846985.1 of Acidobacteriota bacterium. Lineage (GTDB taxonomy): Bacteria > Acidobacteriota > Terriglobia > Terriglobales > Acidobacteriaceae > Telmatobacter. The sequence goes on from JAJZVX010000007.1 coordinate 81,186, forward strand.
AGACACAGCCATCAAAGCGCATCCGAAGCTTGGAACCGGTCAGGATACTCCAGCCTGGGCTCCGCCTGGAACGTAATCCGCGCGCGAACTCATTTTCTCCTCATCCCGCAGGCCAGTCCGCCGCAAACAGAGCGAGGGCCGGGATCGCTCCCAGCCCTCGCGTTTGCTTGCTCGATTCTGCCGGAATCCGGCCCTCAACTTACAGCGGCTGCACGTCGGCAGCCTGCCATCCCTTGGGCCCCTTCACCACGTTGAACTGCACGGCCTGCCCTTCCTGCAAACTCTTAAAACCGCTCGAATTGATTGCAGAATAGTGCACAAACACATCTTCGCCGTTCTGGCGCGAAATGAAACCGAATCCCTTCGCGTCATTGAACCACTTCACAGTACCTTGTTCCATCTTGTTCGTATTTCCTGGATTGAATTGCGCTGGATGACTCGGAGCGACCACTGGCAGAATCTTGCTTGGTTGGGCGAGGACTGCTGACGCCCGCTTCCGCTCTAACGCTGACCGTAGTGTAGCATTGCTCTGGAAAACACGGACAAAAAATCTTCCCTTTCGCCCCTATTTCTCTGTTTCTTTTCTGGAACATGTTGATATATATATGTTTAAAATCAGACTCCAGGCTGTGATACTGTAATAGGTCGCATGCCTCTCGATCCAGTTCCCGCTCTGTTGGCCCGCGCCACCGAGCGCCTCGAGCGCCACTTCGCCTCGCTTCCGCCGCTCGCCGCCTCCACCGGCAACTTTGCCGCCACACCCGGCCCCGGCTCGGCGCCCGCTGCGCAAGCCGCCCTCGAAGAGGTTCTTGAGGCCGTGGCCACTCGCCTCGCCGACAATTACCCCTACTTCCACCCCCTCTACGCCGGCCAGATGCTCAAGCCGCCCCATCCCGTGGCCCGCGCCGCCTACGCGCTCGCCATGGCCATCAACCCCAACAACCACGCCCGCGACGGCGGACGCGCCAGCTCCGAGATGGAGATCGAGGCCGTCCGCCACATCGCCCAACTCTTCGGCTGGACGGAATGCCTCGGCCACCTCACCTCCAGCGGTACCCTCGCCAACCTCGAGGCGCTCTGGGTCGCCGGACTCTCCGCTCCCGGCAAGCGCATTCTAGCCTCCGCGCAGGCCCACTATACCCACAACCGCATCTCCGCCGTCCTCAAGCTTCCTTTCACGCCCATCCCTGCCGATGACCGCGGCCGCATGGATCTCAACGCCCTCGAGGATGAGCTGCGCCGCGGCGATGTCGGTGCCGTCGTCGTGACCCTTGGCACCACCGCCATGGGCGCCGTCGACCCTCTGCATCAGGTTCTCGCCCTCCGCCAGCGCTACGGCTTTCGCATCCATGTCGACGCCGCCTACGGGGGTTACTTCCGCCTCATCTCCGCCGCGCTCGACGAACCCGCCCGCCTTGCCTACGCCGCCCTCCACCAGGCCGACTCCATCGTCGTCGATCCCCACAAGCATGGGCTCCAGCCCTACGGCTGCGGCTGCATCCTCTTCCGCGATCCCTCCGTGGGCCGTTTTTACAAGCACGACTCCCCTTATACCTACTTCACCTCCCACCAGCTCCATCTTGGAGAAATCAGCCTTGAGTGTTCCCGCGCCGGAGCCTCTGCTGTCGCCCTGTGGGCCACCCATCAGCTCCTGCCTCTGCTGCCCCACGGCGAGTTTGCCCGCGGTCTCGGCCAGGGCCGTGCAGCCACCCTCGATCTGGACCTCCGCCTGCGCCTCGATGCCCGCTTCGAGCCCCTCCGCGCCGGTCCGCCCGAGCTCGATATTGTCGTCTGGAAGCTAGCCGCCCCCACCCCCCGGCAAGCTGCCGCGCTCGCGCAGAGTGTCTTTGCCGCCTGCGCCGCGCGCGACCTTCATCTTGCCCTTGTAGAATTGCCGCTGACCTGGTTCCAAGCCGGGGCTGGCGCTGGCACGGTCACCTGCCTGCGCTCCGTGCTCATGAAGCCAGAACACCAGGCCTGGCTCGGCCAGATCTGGGACAAACTCAGCGCCGCAACCACCGAAGTTCTGAGAGGATAAGGCGTATGGCAGACCATCCGGTCTCAACCGCACCTCTGGAAAACGTTCTCATCTCCAACGGAGACTGTTCCGTCACCATCAATCCCCGTCTGGGCGGCAAAATCGCCTCCATCTCCGTCCGCGGCCACGAGCTGCTGCAGCCGCCCCTCGCTCCCTGCGCTCCGCGCACGCCCACCCAACCCTTCGACGAGAGCGATGCCAGCGGCTGGGACGAGTGCCTGCCTTCCGTCGCCTCCTGCGCCATTCAAACTCCCTCCGGCCCTGTCTCCATTCCCGACCACGGCGACTTGTGGCGTGTCCCCTGGGAGCTTCTCAACTCGAGCTCCATGTGCGCTGCCTTCCGCGCCTGCTGTTTCTCCCTGCCCCTCGAACTCCGCCGCGCCACCACGCTGCTGACCTCCGAGTCCGGTTGGCGCCTGCGCGCCGACTACCTGCTCACCAACACTGGCGATGTACCCGTGCCTTGGTCCTGGGCCGCCCATCCACTGTTTACCGCCGAAGCCGGCGACCGCATCCTCCTGCCCGCGTCCATCCGCGCGCTGCGCCTTGAAGGCTCCGGCGGCGGACGCCTTGGCCAGCCCGGCGATCGCATCGCCTGGCCCGTCGCCACCCTCGCCACCGGCGGCCAGACTGACCTCAGCCTTGCCCAGCCCCCTGAGTCCGCCATCGGCGACAAGCTCTTTGCCGGACCTCTGGAAACAGGCGAAAACTGGTGCGCCCTGGAGCGAGTCAGGCTCGGCCTGCGCATCCGCGTCCGCTTTAACCCCATGGCCACGCCTTATCTCGGCCTTTGGATCTGCTACGGAGGCTGGCCGGCACGCCCCGGAACCAAACAAACCTGCGTCGCCCTCGAACCAGCCACCGCGCCCGTCGACTCCCTCGCCCAAACCGGCCCCTGGTCCCACACGCTCGCGCCCGGACAGTCCGTCTCCTGGCCCATGATTGTTGAAATTGAATCCATCTGAGGTGGCATCTCTCCATGCATGATCCCGCTCTTCTCCGCTCCATGCACCGTGCCCGCTTCCACGCCGAGCCCGCCGTCTTCGTCGCTCCCGGCCGCGTCAACCTCATCGGTGAGCACACCGACTACGCCGAAGGTTTCGTCATGCCCGCGGCGATCGACTTTGCCACCCTCGCCGCCATCTCGCTCCGTTCCGACGGCAAATTCGTACTCTACTCCGAAAACTTCGGCGAGGAACGCGCCTTCGACGCCGCTCTCCCGCCCGCGCCCTCCAAACACTGGACCGACTATCCTCTCGGCGTGGTCTCCATCCTCGCCGGCGAAGGCCACAAGATCCCCGGCTTCAGCCTTACCCTCTGGGGCGATGTCCCTCTGGGCTCCGGCCTCTCCAGCTCCGCCAGCGTCGAGGTCGCCAGCGCCTTGGCCATGCTCTCGCTGTTGGGCGCCAGCTATCCGGGCCCCGTCCTTGCGCGCCTCTGCCAGCGTGTCGAGAACGAGTTCGTCGGCGCCAACTGCGGCGTGATGGATCAGTTCATCTCCGCCAACGGCAAAAAGGATCACGCCCTCCTGCTCGACTGCCGCGACCTCAGCTTCCGCCTCGCCCCCATCCCCTCCCATCTCGCCCTGGTCATCGCCAACACCATGGTGAAGCACTCCATCGCCGGCGGCGACTATCCCACCCGCCGCCGCGAGTCAGAGGCCGCCTGCGCCGTGATCGCCAGCCACCGTCCCGGCGTGCCTTTCCTCCGCGACGCCACCCTCGAAGATCTCGACAAGTGGGGTTATGAGATGGCGCCCAAATCGCTCATGCGCGCCCGCCATGTCATTAGCGAGAACCTCCGCACCGTGGCCGCCGCCGAGGCTCTCCTCAAAGGCGACCTTGCCGAGCTCGGCCGCCTGATGGCTGAAGCCCACAAAAGCTACAGCATCGACTTCGAGGGCAGTTGCACAGAGGCCGATCTCATGGTCGAGCTCGCCCAGGACATCCCCGGCCTCATTGGCGCCCGCCTCACCGGCGGCGGCTTCGGCGGCTGCACCATCAACCTCGTCGAGCAGGCTCAGGCCAGCCCCTTCGCCGCCGAGCTCGGCCGCCGCTACGCCGACCGCACCTCCATCGTGCCCGAGATCCACATCTGCCACGCCTCCGACGGCGCGCGCCAACTGGAGTAGGAGCCTTTTACCCCGTTCGCCCTCATGGCCGGATCCCTTCATCATGCCGAATCCAGTCCGGCCGTCTTTTCATCTCACGCAATCTTTTTCCTTGCACTTCAAATTCGCCCCCAATCGACTTCCCCTTCCCGGAACATCCCTTGTCTACCCCTCGCTATTTACCGGGTCCTTGTTAAAATTGGAAGATGTTTGCCCCGATAATGTCTGGAAGGGGAGGGCAAACCCGGATCCGGCAATGACCCCAGACCAGCGGATCACTGCTTTGCCCCCGCCAAAGCCACGGAGAATAGCCAAATATGCAGCCAAATTCGTCTAAACCCTTTTCTTATGAAGCTTTTCCCGCCTCGGGCGTGGTTGCCTACTACTCCATGGAGATCGCCATCTGCCCCGGCATGCCCACCTACTCCGGCGGTCTCGGCATGCTCGCAGGTGATACCCTTCGCTCCGCCGCCGACCTCGGCGTCCCCCTTGTCGCCTTCACCCTTCTTCATCGCAAAGGTTACTTCGAGCAGCACATCGATCCCGCTGGCATCCAGACAGAAGACGTCCAGCCCTGGAATCCCGCCGACTTCTGCGTCGAGGAAGCCGCTCGCGTCACCGTCTCCATCGAGGGCCGGACCGTCCAGCTCCGCGCCTGGCGCTACGATCTCGCCGGCCGCTATGGCCACATCGTTCCCGTCTACCTCCTCGACACCGACCTCGATGCCAACTCCGGCTGGGATCGCGGCCTCACCGACCACCTTTATGGCGGCGACAGCAACTACCGCCTCCAGCAGGAAGTCGTCCTCGGAATGGGTGGCGTTCGCATGGTCCATGCCCTCGGCTACCGCGTCAACGTTTACCACATGAACGAGGGTCACGCCGCTCTGCTCACTCTCGCCCTGCTCGAACGCCAGCTCGGCGGAGGACCGCTCGGCGCCGCCACAGAAGCCGACATCGAGCAGGTCCGCCAGAAGTGCGTTTTTACCACCCACACCCCGGTTCCCGCGGGCCACGACCGCTTCTCCAACGAGCAGGCCATCCGCATCCTCGGCGGCGACCGCACCGCCCGCCTCGAGCAGCAGTGCTGCTTCCGGGACGGAATGCTCAACATGACCCTCCTTGCCCTCCGCTTCTCCCGCTACGCCAATGGCGTCGCCCTCCAGCACGGCAAGGTTTCGCGCGACATGTTCCCCGAGTTCGCCATCGACTCCATCACCAATGGCGTCCACGCCCCCACCTGGATCGCCGAACCATTCCAGCAGCTCTTTGACGAGCGCATTCCCAGCTGGCGCCGCGACACCCTCTGTCTCCGCAACGCCATCGATCTGCCCGAAGACACCGTCCTTGCCGCCCATGCCCGCGCCAAGGAAGAGCTGCTTGCCGCCGTGGCCGCGCGCACCGGCCACCTCCTCAATCCGAGCGTGCTCACCCTCGGCTTTGCCCGCCGCGCCGCCACCTACAAGCGCGCCACCCTCATGTTCTCTGACCCCCAGCGCCTGCAGGCCATTGCCGCCGAGGCTGGCGGCCTTCAGATTCTCTACGCCGGCAAGGCCCATCCCCAGGACGATCCCGGCAAGGCCCTTATCCACCAGGTGGTGGAAGACGCCGCCCGGCTCTCCAACGATCTGCTCCGCATTGTCTTCATCGAAAATTACGACTGGGAACTCGGCGCCCTGCTTACCTCCGGCGTCGATGTCTGGATCAACACCCCCCGCCGCCCCTACGAGGCTTCCGGAACCAGTGGCATGAAGGCCGCCCTGAACGGCGTTCCCAGCCTTTCGGTCCTCGATGGCTGGTGGATCGAGGGTTGCATCGAGGGCGTCACCGGCTGGGCCATCGAAGACGGCGTCAACGACGCCGAAGAGGCCAGCTCCCTCTATGACAAACTCGCCGGCGACGTCGTTGCCCTCTTCCGCCACGACCCGCGGCGCTGGGCGCGCCTCATGCGCGCCACCATCGCCTTCAACGGCTCCTTCTTCAATACCAACCGCATGGTCCGTCAGTACAACAGCAACGCCTACTATCCCGTGACCCTCACCGAAAGAGAATCCGTCCGCGAAGAAACCTTCGCCGATTAAGGCGCTACGGGCGGCGCAGAAATCTGCTGCGTTCAAGAGGCGCGGCCTGGCAGACCATGGAAAGACGCATGATTTTGGAAAAGTCCGGCTTCAGCCGCACCGTCCATGTCTCCGCATCCATGCGGCCTTCAGGCCAGCGCAACTCTCTTGCGGCTTTTGCCCGGCATTGCGAGCTTCTCCGCAAACCGCGGCCTGCACCAGGCCACGGTGAACGACGAACGGCCTTTAATCTCCGGGCGCATCTTCCAATTCAGAGCCGATCCGGTGCAGCTTCATCACGTGCCACTGCAGCCGGTCAAAGAATAAATACACCACCGGCGTGGTAAACAGCGTCAGCATCTGCGACACAATCAGCCCGCCTACAATCGTAATGCCCAGCGGCTTGCGCAACTCCGAGCCCACGCCCATGCCGATGGCCAGCGGCAGGCCGCCGAACAGCGCCGCCATGGTCGTCATCATGATCGGCCGGAAGCGCAGCAGGCAGGCCTGGTAGATGGCCTCCATGGGCGGCAGCCCCTGGTCCCGTTCCGCCTGCAGCGCAAAGTCGATCATCATGATGGCGTTCTTCTTCACAATGCCGATCAGCAGGATGATGCCGATCAGAGCAATGATGCTCAGATCCGTCCCCGTGAGCAGCAGCGCCAGGATGGCCCCCACTCCCGCCGGCGGCAGCGTGGACAGAATCGTCAGCGGATGGATCAGGCTCTCATACAAAATCCCCAGCACGATATAGACCGCCAGCAGCGCTGCAAGGATCAGGTATGGCTCGTTCTTCAGCGAGTCCTGGAAGGCCTGTGCCGTGCCCTGGAAGCTGGCGTGCACCGCGCTCGGCATGCCGATCTCCTGCTCCATCTTTTCGATCGCCGTCACTGCCTGTCCCAGCGCCACGTTGGGCGCCAGGTTGAAGGTCAGCGTCACCGCTGGATACTGCCCCTGGTGGTTCACCGTCAGGAAAGTTCGCTGCGTCTGATACTTCGCGATCGCCGAAAGCGGCACCATCGACCCCGTGGAGGACTTGACGAAGATTCCCTTCAGCGAGTCCGGGCTGAGCTGGTACTGCGGGTCCACCTCCATCACCACAAAATACTGGTTCAGCGCCGTGTACATGGTCGAGACTTCCCGCTGCCCGAAGGCGTCGTAGAGCACCTGGTCGATCGCCGTGGCCGTGATGCCCAGCCGCGATGCCGTGTCCCGGTCGATCACCAGATTCGCTGCCAGCCCCTGGTCCTGCTGGTCGCTCGATACGTCGCGCAGCTCCGGCATCCGCCGCATCCGCTCCTCCAGCCGCGGCGCCCATGTGTTCAGCTCCTTCAGGTTCTCGTCGGAAAGCGTGTACTGAAACTGCGCCGCGCTGGCGCGTCCGCCAATTTGAATCTCCTGAAAGGTCTGCAGATAAAGCCGCGCCCCCGGCACGCTGCTCAACTTGGCCCGCAGCCGGTTCACCACCTGGTCGGCCGAAACGCGCCCCGGCCGCTGGCGTAGCGGCTTCAGGTCCACAAACATGAACCCCACGTTATTGCTGTTGCGTCCCCCGCCGGCAAACGCCGTTACCGTTCGCACGGCCGGATCGTCCAGCGTCATCTGCGCCAGTGTCCGCTGCTTGTCCCGCATGGCCGGGAAGCTGATGTCCTGTGCCGCCACCGTCTGGCCGCCCAGCCTGCCCGTGTCCTGCTGCGGGAAGAACCCCTTGGGCACAACGATGTAAAGATAGACATTCAATGCGAACGTCCCAATCAACACCAGCAGCATTGGCCACTGGTGCCGTAGCACCCAGCGCAGCCCGCTCGCATACTCGTTGTGCAGCCAGTTGAACGCCTGCTCGCTCGCCCGGTAGATCCGCCCGTGCCGCGCCTCGTCCCGCGATTTCAGAAACTTTGCGCACAGCATCGGCGTCGTGGTCAGCGACACCAGCAGCGACACCGCAATGGCCACGCTCAGCGTCACCGCGAACTCCCGGAAGAGCTTGCCCACAATCCCGCCCATCAGCAGAATGGGAATGAACACCGCGATCAGCGACATGCTCATCGACAGCACTGTGAAGCCGATCTCCTTGGACCCCTTCATGGCCGCTTCGAACGGCTGGTAGCCCTGCTCCAGGTAGCGCGTGATGTTTTCGATCACCACGATCGCGTCGTCCACCACAAAGCCCGTCGCAATCGTCAGCGCCATCAGCGACAGGTTGTCCACCGTGTAGCCCAGGATGTACATCACCCCGAAGGTGCCCACCAGCGAGAGCGGCACCGCCACCGACGGTATGATCGTCGCCCACACCTCGCGCAGGAACAGGAACACCACCAACACCACCAGGCACACGCTGATAAACAGGGAGATCTCCACATCCCGCACGCTCGACCGGATCGTCGTCGTGCGGTCCACCGCCACGTCGATGTGGATGGTCGGGGGGATCGCCGCCTGTAGCCGCGGCATCTCCGCCATCACGCTGTCCACCGTCGAAATCACGTTGGCGCCGGGGATCTTGAAGATGATGATCAGCACCGCGCTCTTCAGCTTCGCCGGCGGGCCTTTGGGCGGATTGATGCCCGACACTCCCGCCGTATGAATATCGGCGATGCTGTTCGTCACCGTGCCCACGTCTCCCACGCGCACCGGAGCGCCGGTGGCCTGGTTGTAGCCCACGATGATCGGCTCGTAGTCGCGCGCCTTGAAGATCTGATCGTTGTCGCTGATCTGCCAGCGATGCGCCGCATCCTGGAACGAGCCTTTCGGCCGATTGGCGTTGGCAGCGCCCAGCGCGGTCCGCACCGCCTCCAGACCTACCCCGTTGTTGGCCAGTTGCATCGGATTCAATTCCACCCGCACCGCAGGTTGCGACGTGCCACCGACAAACACCTGCCCCACACCCTGAATCTGCGCGATCCGCTGCGCCAGAATCGAATCCGCCAGATCGTAGATCTCCGGCTTCGGCACCACATCCGAGGTCAACGTCAGAATCAGAATCGGCGAATCCGCCGGATTCGCCTTCCGGTAACCCGGATTCTGCGGCAGATACGCCGGTAACTGGTTCCGCGCCGCGTTGATGGCCGCCTGTACGTCCCGCGCCGCCGCGTCGATGTTGCGGTTGATGTCGAACTGGAGAATCACCGAGCTCGCCCCCAGCGAGCTCGTCGAGGTCATCTGGTTAACGCCCGCTATCCGCCCGAACTGCCGCTCCAGGGGCGTGGCCACAGAGGAAGCCATGGTCTCCGGACTCGCTCCGGGCAAACCCGCGCTCACGCCGATCACAGGAAAATCCACGTCCGGCAGCGAGGCCACCGGCAGGAGCGAGTAAGCCACCGAGCCCGCCAGCAACAGCGCCACACTCAGCAGCGAGGTGGCCACCGGCCGGCGAATAAAGGGTGCGGAAAGATGCATGGCTCCTGATCCTCAGTCGGCGGTTGCCGTTTCCTCGACGTAGCTCGGCGCCGCCGTCCGCGGCCGCATGTACCGCGCCAGCTTGTCAAAGTAGAGATAGATCACCGGCACCGTATAGAGCGTCAGCAGTTGCGAAAAGATCAACCCGCCTACGATGGTGATGCCCAGAGGACGGCGCAACTCCGCGCCCACGCCGCCGCCCAGCGCCAGCGGCAGTCCGCCCAGCAGCGCCGCCATGGTCGTCATGATGATCGGCCTGAACCGCAGCAGACACGCCTGGAAAATAGCCGCATCCGCGCTCTTGCCCTCCTGCCGCTCCGCCTGCAGCGCAAAGTCAATCATCATGATCGCGTTCTTCTGCACAATGCCGATCAGCAAAATGATGCCGATCAGTGCAATCACGCTGAACTCGCTGTGCGTCATCAGCAGCGCCAGCAGCGCTCCCACTCCCGCCGACGGAAGCGACGAGATAATCGTGATGGGGTGTATATAGCTCTCGTACAGCACCCCCAGCACAATGTAAACCGTCACCAGCGCCGCCAGGATCAGCAGTGGTTCGTTGGCCAGCGAGCTTTGGAACGCCGCCGCTGTGCCCTGGAAGCTGGCGTTGATCGCCGCCGGCATCTCGATGCGGTTTTCCACGCGCTGCACTGCCGCCACCGCGTCGCCCAGCGCCTTGCCCGGCGCCAGGTTGAAGCTGATCACCGTGGAGGGAAACTGCCCCTGGTGCCCGATGGACAGTTGCGCCTTCGCCTGCTCCCAGCGCGCCAGCATGCTCAGCGGAACCTGCGTCCCATTCGAAGATTTCACATAAAGATCGCTCAGCACCGTCGGGTCGGTCTGGAAGTTCGGCGCCACCTCCATCACCACGTGATATTGGTTCAACTGCGTGAAGATCGTCGAGACCTGCCGCTGCCCGAACGCGTCGTAGAGCGTGTTGTCCACGTCGGCCATGGCGATGCCCAGCCGCGCCGCCGTGTCGCGGTCGATCACCAGCCGCGCTCCCAGCCCCTGGTCCTGCAAATCGCTGGCCACGTCGGTCAGTGCCGGCTCCTGCTTCAGATCCTGCACCATCAACCGCGTATACTTTGCCAACTCATCCGGATTGGGATCCTCGAGCGAATACTGGAACTGGGTCCGGCTCACGCGGTCTTCCACCGTCAGATCCTGCAGCGGCTGCAGGAAAAGCTGAATGCCCTGCACCGCGTTCACCTTCGGCTGCAGACGCCGGATCACCTCTGTCGCGGAAATCCCGCGCTGCTCCAGCGGCTTCAACGTAATCTGGATGCGCCCCGAGTTCAGCGTGGTGTTGGTGCCGTCCACGCCAATGAACGACGACACGTTGTCCACCGCCGGGTCCTGCAGAATCATGTCCACCAGCTTCTGCTGCCGCGCCGCCATGCTGGTAAAGCTCACCGTCTGCGGCGCCTCGCTGATGCCCAGAATCACGCCCGTGTCCTGCACCGGGAAAAAACCTTTGGGCACCACCAGGAACAGCAAAATCGTCGCCACCAGCGTCGAGATCGTCACCAGCAGCGTTGTGAAGCGGTAGCGCAGCACCACCCGCAGCGTCCGCCCATACGCGGCAATGATGGTATTGAAGATCTTCTCCGACCAGTGATAGAAGCGCGTCTGCTGCGCTACGCTCTTGTCCTTCAGGATGCGCGAGCACATCATCGGCGTCAGCGTCAGCGACACAAACGCCGACACCAGAATGGTCACCGCCAGCGTAATGGCGAACTCGCGGAACAAACGTCCCACCACATCCCGCATGAACAGCAAAGGGATCAGCACCGCGATCAAAGACACCGTCAGCGACATGATGGTGAATCCAATCTGCTCGCTGCCCTTCAGCGCCGCCCGCATCGGGCTGTCGCCCTCTTCGATAAAGCGCGAGATGTTCTCGATCATCACGATGGCGTCGTCCACCACGAATCCCGTCGAGATCGTCAGCGCCATCAGCGTCAGGTTATTCAGGCTGTACCCCAGCAGGTACATCACCCCGAAGGTGCCCACAATGGACAGCGGCACCGCAACCGAGGGAATGATCGTCGCCGCCAGGTTCCTCAGAAAGAGGAAGATGACCATCACCACCAGCGCCACGGTCAGCATCAGTTCGAACTCCACGTCCTTCACCGATGCCCGGATCGTTTCCGTCCGGTCCGTCAGAATCTGTACCTGCACGTTGGCGGGCAAGCTGGCCTTCAACTGCGGCAGCAGCTTGTGGATGCGGTTCACCACGGCGATGATGTTCGCGCCCGGCTGCCGCTGGATATTCACGATCACCGCCGGCGTCCGGTTCATCCATGCCGCCTGCTGCGAATTCTCCGCCGCATCCACAATCGTGGCCACGTCCGAGGCCCGCACCGCGGCCCCGTTGCGGTAAGCCACAATCACCGGCTTATAGTCCGCGCTCGACTGCAGCTGGTCGTTGGCTCCAATGGTGTATGCCTGCCGGTTCCCATTCAGCGTTCCCTTGGCCTGGTCTACATTGGCCGCCGCCAGCGCCGTGCGCAGATCCTCCAGGCTCAGGTTGTAGGCCGCCAGTTGCGCCGGATTCGCCTGCACCCGCACCGACGGCTTCTGACCACCTGCAATCGACACCAGCCCTACGCCCGATACCTGCGAGATTTTCTGGGCCAAATTGGTGTCCGCGGCGTCCTCGATCTTGTCCAGCGGCAGCGAATTCGAATACAGCGCCAGCGTCAGAACGGGCGCGTCCGCCGGGTTCACCTTGCTGTAGATCGGCGGATTGGGCAAATCCGTGGGCAGAAAATTCGTGGCCGCGTTGATCGCCGCCTGCACTTCCTGCTCTGACACGTCGATGTTTTCGTCCAGATTGAACTCCAGCGTGATCACCGATCCGCCGCCCGAGCTCACCGACGTCATCTGCTTCAGTCCCGGCATCTGCCCGAACTGCCGCTCCAGAGGCGCCGTCACCGACGACGCCATCACCTCCGGCCCCGCTCCCGGATAGAACGTCAGCACCTCGATGATGGGATAATCCACCTCAGGCAGCGCGGAGATCGGCAACTGCTGGTAGCCCACGAACCCCGCCAGCAGAATGGCTACCATCAACAGCGATGTCGCCACCGGGCGAAGAATAAAGGGCCGGCTTGGACTCAGGCTCACTTCATTTTCCTCTTATCGCTTCCGCGGTGCCCATTCCCCATCGGGCGCATGGCCGGCGGCGCGCCGGTCTGCGGCGCTGAAAATAGATTCTCGCCCGGCGTCTGGCCCGCGCCACCGGCCGGTCCGCTCCGCTGCGGCCCCGCGCTGATCTCCACCGCCTGGCCCGGCCGCAACCGGTCCGCGCCATCCACCACCACCTTATCGCCGCTGCGCACGCCGCTGTCGACAATCGTCACCTGGCCCTCGGAGAGCGCCACCTTCACCGTCTGAATACGCGCCTTCCCCGCGCCGCTTGCATCCGTCTCGATGACCCACACAAAGGCGCCCTGCTGCCCGCTCTGGATCGCCGCCGATGGCACCACCAATGCGTCCATACGGTCCTGCATGATCAGGTGAATATTCACAAACTGGTTCGGGAACAACTCCCCATCCCGGTTGTCAAAAACGGCCTTCAGCTTCGCCGTCCCCGTGGTCGTGTCAATCTGGTTGTCTGTCGCCAGCAGGTACCCCGTCGCCAGCTTGTGCACGTCGCCCCTGTCGTAGGCGTCCGCCACCATCTGCCGGTCCGTCGCCAGTTGTCGCAGCACCTGCGGCAGCTCGTTCTCCGGCAGCGTGAAGTACACCGCAATCGGCTCTACCTGATTGATCACCACCAGGTTCGTCGTGTTCGCCGTGATAATGTTGCCCGGATCCACCAGCCGCAGACCGATCTTCCCATTGATGGGCGACTGGATCGTGCACCAGTCCAGTTGCAGCCGCGCGTTCTCCACCGCCGCCTTGTCCGACTCGATTGCGCCCTGGTACTGCCCCATCGCCGCTTCGTCGGCGTCCAGCGTCTCCTTCGAAACCACACCCGCCTCGTACAGCGCCTTGTACCGCCTGTACTCCGCCTCCGCATTCACCAGCAGAGCCTGGTCGTGCACCAACGTCCCCTTGGCCTGGTCCAGAGCCGCCTGGTAAGGCCTCGGATCGACATTCATGATCGTCTCATTCTGCCGCACCTGCTGGCCTTCCACAAACTTCACCGGCAACAGCTCACCGCCCACCCGCGCCTTCACCGTCACGCTCATGTAGGGCGTCACCGTGCCCAGCGCGGTCAGGTAGATCGGCATCGGCTTCTCTTCCACTGCCGCCACCTGCACCGGCACCGGCCGGCTCATCAGCGCCGCCGCCTGGCGATTCGCCTGGGTCTTGGCCGCCTGCTGATTTTCGTAGATCCGCCACACCATGAAGCCCAGCGCAGCCAACAGAATTGCGTAAACCACCAGGCGCACCAGAATGCTCTTCCGCGCTGGGGGCGGGTCGAATGCCGTGCCTGCTGACAAGGTGTGCTTCTGCGTGTCTTCAATGGACATATGGATGGTTCCTGTCGTTTTTCAATGGTTCGATTCCTGGCAAGCGCTCTGGACAGACTGAGCCGCAGAACTCCAAATTTGCCTGCTACGTTTCTAAGGACGAATTAGTTACGGCAAAGGTTTCGGCCATCTCCTCCCCTGTCCGCATCGCCTCCGGCTCCTCACCCTCGGCGCGTTGTGACGTGTCTATTCCAGGCGAGCCAGTACCGCGCTGGCGACTCCCGTTCCCCTTCGCCCACGGTCGATTTCAGACGGCTTATGCCGGTTGGACGAATTCCGCCCATACCAGGTTTACCCTCGCCCGTTTCCCCGCTTTCACACGCCTTTTCTGCATCTTCCGCCCGCCCCGGCCCATCTCTATTCTTTGTATGCCGAGGCTTCTTCGCAGCCCAGCCACCCATCGGACCACCTTCTTCAGCTACGATGGAACATTAGCGGCTACCATGGTTCCTTCACCTTGATTCGGGTCGCGGCGGTTCCCTGCCGCACCCCGGAAACCGAAGAGCCGGCCCCTGTCGGATGCGGCTAACCTTCCTCCGTTCTCCGCCGGGCCTGCTCGGGAGCGAGTACCTACTTTATGTGGATTGTCCGGCTTGCGCTGCGGCGGCCTTATACGTTTGCCGTCTTTGCGCTCTTCATCCTCATCTTGGGCGCCTACAGCATCGAATCGATGCCCGTGGATATCTTTCCGAACATCGATATTCCGGTGGTCACCGTGGTGTGGCAATTCCAGGGCCTCTCCGCCGACCAGATCGCGAACCGCATCATCTTCAACGCCGAGCGCGGCCTCACCGTCACCGTCAACGACATTGACCATATCGAGTCGCAGTCGCTGGTTGGTGTAGGCATCATCAAGGTCTACTTCAAGCCCCACGTCGATATTGGGAATGCTGTGGCCCAGGTGGTGGCCATCAGCCAGGTGGAACTGCGCTCCATGCCGCCCGGCACCTTCCCCCCCTTCATCATCCAGTACAACGCATCGAGCGTACCCATTCTGCAACTCGGGCTCTCCGGCCGGGGGCTGAACGAGCAGCAGCTCAATGACCTTACCACCAACAATATTCGTACCCAGCTCGCCACCATCGAGGGTGCCCAGATACCGTATCCCTATGGCGGCAATGTGCGGCAGATTCAGGTGGACATCGATCTGCCGGCGCTGCAGGCCAGGGGGCTTTCGCCGGCAGACGTCGTCAACGCCGTGGCCGCGCAGAACATCATCGCCCCTTCGGGCACCATCAAGATCAATCGCTTCGAGTACCAGGTGGAGACGAACTCCGCCCCCACGGTCCTGGAGGCGCTGAACAACCTTCCCATCAAGGCAGTCAACGGGACCGTGATCTACATCCATGATGTGGCCCACGTCCGCGACGGCAATCCTCCGCAAACCAACATCGTCCGCGTCGACGGCCGCCGCGCCGTGCTGATGAATGTGCTCAAGACCGGTTCGTCCTCCACGCTCGACATCATCAAAGGCGTGCGTGACAAGCTGGCCTACATCCGCGGCGAACTGCCTCCCACGCTGAAGATCAACGCCGTCTCCGATCAGTCCATCTTCGTGCGCTCGGCCATCAGCGGTGTCGTGCGCGAAGCCATCATCGCCGCCTGCCTCACCGCGGTGATGATTCTAATCTTCCTGGGAAGTTGGCGATCGACACTGATCATCGCGGTTTCAATCCCTCTTGCGATTCTCTGTTCGCTCGCGGCGCTCTACGCGCTGCACGAGACCGTAAACATCATGACCCTGGGCGGCCTGGCGCTGGCCGTCGGCATCCTGGTGGACGACGCTACTGTCGAGATCGAAAACATCAATCGCAACCTGGAAGAAGGCAAGGAGATCGAGCAGGCCATCCTCGACGGCGCCGCCCAGATCGCCATTCCCGCCTTTGTCTCCACCCTCTCCATCTGCATCGTCTTCGCGCCCATGTTCCTGCTGAGCGGCGTGGCGCGCTACCTCTTCGTTCCCATGGCCGAGGCCGTGGTATTCGCCATGCTGGCCAGCTATTTGCTCTCGCGCACTGTGGTGCCGACCATGGCGCGTTATTTGCTGCACGAGCATGACGATACCGAAATCCAGCGCAGGAAGACCAGCCGCAATCCGCTGGTGCAGTTTCAGCTTGCCTTCGAAGCAGGCTTCGCGAAGATGCGCGACGGCTATCTGAGCCTGCTCACCATCTGCATCGACCACGCGGGAACTTTCATGATTCTGTTCCTCCTCTTCGCCGCTGCCTCCCTTTGCCTGGCGCCCGAGCTCGGTCAGGACTTCTTCCCGGCTGTCGATGCCGGCCAGTTCAAGATTCACGTGCGCGCCCATACCGGCACGCGCATTGAGGAGGCCGCCGCGCTCTGCGACCGCGTCGATCAGACCATCCGCGAGCAGATTCCCCCCCAAGAGCTGGTCACTATCCTCGACAATATCGGGCTGCCGGCCTCTTCGCTAAACCTCTCTTACTCCACCTCCGCCCCTGTCGGACCCGAGGACGCTGACATCCAGGTGCAACTCGCTCCCCACCATCACCCCACACAGCAATATGTGGTGAAGGTCCGACAGGCACTGGAACGCGATTATCCCGGCGTGATGTTCTACACCACACCCGTCGATATCGTTACCCAGATCCTCAACTTCGGCCTGGCGGCGCCCATCGACCTGCAGATCGTCGGCAACAAACTCCAGGCTAATCGCACCCTGGCCGAGCACATCCTGAATGAGGTGCGGTATATCCCCGGCGCCGTTGATGTGCGCGTGCAGCAGCCCTTCAACTATCCCAATCTCACCGTCGACGTCGACCGCACCCGCGCCGAAGATACGGGGCTGACCCAACTGAATGTGACTCAAAGCCTGCTCGTGGCCTTGAGCGGCAGCTTCCAAACCACTCCCGAGTTCTTCCTCGATCCTCGCAACGGCGTCTCCTACAACATCGCCGTGCAATCGCCGCAATACCGGGTGGACACGATGGCCGCCCTCAGGAGCCTGCCCATCACCGGCTCGGGTTCCGTGCTCCAAACCGGCGCAGCGGCCACGACGTCCGCACCCGGCGCGGCGTTGCTGGCTACCCCCGGCACGGCCTCCACGCTTGCCCCCGGCGCGGCCTCCACAGCCGCCCCCGGTGCGCCCAGGCCGGTACAGGTGCTCAGCAACCTGGCCGCCATCGTCCCCGGCACTGAGCAGGGCGAGGTCAGCCATTACGACATCGAGCCGGTCATCGACATTTATGCCAACGTCGAAGGCACAGACCTCGGCTCCGTAACCCGCGCCATGGAGCGCATCGTCCGCGAACACGGAAATGACCTGCCCCGCGGCTCGCACTTCATTCTCAGGGGCCAGAGCGAGACCATGTATCGCTCCTATGTGGGCCTGTTGGCGGGCCTCGCGATTTCCATCCTGCTTATCTACCTGCTCATCGTCGTCAACTTTCAGTCCTGGCTTGATCCATTCCTCATCATCTCTGCGCTGCCGGCTGCCCTGGCTGGCATCGTATGGTTCCTCTTCCTCACCAATACCCGCCTCAGCGTTCCTGCTCTCACGGGCGCCATCATGTGCATGGGCGTGGCCACCGCCAACTCCATCCTGGTGGTAAGCTTTGCGCGGGAAGAGATGGAAATCCTGGTGGGCGACGCGCGCCAGGCGGCGCTGAACGCCGGCTTTGTCCGCATCCGCCCCGTCCTCATGACCGCCCTGGCCATGATCATCGGCATGGTTCCCATGGCCTTGGGACTCGGTGACGGCGGCGAGCAGAATGCACCTTTGGGCCGCGCCGTAATTGGCGGCCTGTTGCTGGCCACCGTCGCAACGCTGTTTTTTGTTCCTTCCTTCTTTTCCTTCATTCATGGCCACCTGCAGCGGAGGCGCCGTGCCCTGAGCAGCCCCTTGCCTGCCAATTTTGAAGAGTTCGACGAAAAACCGGAGTAATGCCCATGAACAACCAAACCAACCACAACTCCCAACCGCCTGAAAATCAGTCCAGCGCAGCCAGGCAAGGCTCCATCCCCGTGCGTCGTGCGGTGGCGGGCCTGTTGGCCGTCCTCGCGGTGTTCCTCATTCTCGCGGTCGTCGGAATACTGCACCGGCGCCATGACAACGTCGTGCTCGCGGAACGTACCAATTTGCTGGCCCCGCCTACCGTTGGTGTTGCGCCTCCCCGTCTCGGCGCTCCTACTGACAATTTCACCCTGCCCGGCAACGTAACGGCGTACACCGATTCGCCCATCTATGCCCGTACCGACGGTTACTTGCTGCACTGGTACTACGACATCGGCGCGCATGTGAAGAAAGGCGCCCTGCTCGCCGAGATTTCGACCCCGGAACTCGATCAGCAGCTTCGCCAGGCTGAGTCGGACCTGAACACTGCCGAGGCTAACGCGAACATCGCCTCCATCCAGGCCAGGCGTTACACCGATCTCGTGAAGTCCGACGCGGTTTCGCAGCAGGATACCGATACCTTCGTCAATCAAGCCGCGGCCACCTCCGCCGCGGTGCGTTCCGCGCAGGCCAACGTGCAACGCCTCAAAGAATTGCAGTCCTTCGAAAAGGTGTACGCTCCGTTCAATGGCGTCGTCACCGCTCGCAACGTCGATACCGGCCAATTAATCAATTCCGGCGCCGGCGCCGAGCTCTTCCACATGCAGGCTCTTTCTGTGCTGCGCGTCTACACCAACGTGCCGCAGATCTATTCGCAATCGGTCAAGCGGGGGGATAAGATCGCGCTTGCCTTTCCCGAGTACCCGGGCAAAATCTTCTGGGGAACGCTGGTGCGCACGGCCCACGCCATCGACCCCGTCAGCCGCACGCTGCTCGTCGAAATCGACGTGAACAACAGAAACGGCACGTTGATGCCGGGCGCACTGGCGCAGGTGCACTTCAAGGTGCCTCCCATTGCGGCCACTTATGTTGTGCCCGTCGCCGCGCTCATCTTCCGTAAAGAAGGCCTGCGCGTGGGAACGGTGGTAAAGAACCAGCATGACCAGAACGTGGCGCGTCTGATTCCTGTCATCGTAGGCGAAGACGACGGCGCAACCGTCCAGATCATCAGCGGCCTCCAGGCCGGCGACAAAGTCATTCAGGATCCGCCCGATTCCCTCATCGAAGGCGAAAAAGTCACCGTCGTCTCCTCCTCCCATGAAACCCCGGGAGGCAAATAACCATGCCGGCGAACCGAAGCAGTTGTCCTCCTCGGCGCATCTGCGCAGCGGTTGAATCAAAGCTCCGGCGCTTGCCTCTTGGCATACCGGCCAGCCCACCACCCTTGAGCGCCCCATCCTTGCGCGCTTTTTGCCAAAGCGCGGCGCGCCGCGTCCCCCATCGCGCGGCCCTCCTTCTCGCCGCCTGCGCCCTCACCGCCTGCAAACCCGTAGGCCCCAACTACAACCGCCCTGTCTACACCGCCCCCGCAGACTACAAGGAAACCGGCGCCACTTCGGTCGTTGTTCCGCCGCCCAATCCCCAGGGAGGCGCCTGGCAGCCCGCCTCGCCCTCGGACGGCATGCTGCGCGGCAAATGGTGGGAGATCTACCAGGATCCGCAGCTCAACAAGCTCGAAGACCGCATCGCCACCGATAACCAAAGCCTCCGCCAGGCCCTGGAAACCTACCTCGCCGTCCGCGACCTGGTCGCCGTGGCCCGCGCCAACCTCTATCCCCAGTTCTCCGCCGGTCTTGGCGCCGCCCGCTCGAGCGTCTCCACCAACGGACCCGCCTACGCCCCCGGTAATCCCAACGCCCGCAGCGATTACCTCCTCACCGGCCAGGCCACCTGGGAGCCCGACTTCTGGGGCCGCATCCGCCGCTCCATCGAGGCCGCCCGCACCACCGCCCAGGCCAGCGCCGCCGACCTCGCCACCATCGACCTCAGCCTCCACGCTGAAATGGCCTCCGACTACTTCCAGTTGCGCGGCCTCGACGCACAAGCCCGCCTACTCACCGCCACCGTCGCCGATCTCGAACACCAGCTCAGCCTCACCCAGCGCCGCCTCGCCGGCGGCGTCGCCACCGAGGCCGACGTCGCCTTGGCCCAAACCGAACTGGAAACCGTCCGCGCCCAGCTCGTCGATATCGGCGTCGCCCGCGCCCAGTTCGAACACACCATCGGCGCCCTCGCCAATCTCGACCTCTCCACCTTCTCCATTCCCCCTTCGCCGCTCGACCTCGCCCTGCCCCAGGTTCCCCTCGGCGTCCCCTCCCAGCTCCTCGAGCGCCGCCCCGACATCGCCGCCGCCGAGCGCCGCACCGCCGCCGCCAACGCCCAAATCGGCATCGCCATCAGCGCCTTCTATCCCACCATCGGCCTCGGCGGTACCGGCGGCTTCGAAACCACCCACCCCGGCACCTGGATTCAGGGCCCCAGCTCCCTCTGGAGCCTCGGCGCCCAGGCCACGGAGCTCCTCTTCGACGCCGGCCAGCGCCACGCCCTCACCAGCCAGGCCCGCCACGCCTACGAGGCCCAGGTCGCCGCCTACAAGAATACCGTCATCTTCGCCTTCAGCGACGTCGAAGACCAACTCTCCTCCCTCCGCATCCTCCAACACGAATCCGCTACCGAGCAGAGAGCCGTCACCGCCGCCCAGAACTCTTTCGACATCTCCAATCAGCGCTATAAAGGCGGCGTCACCAGCTACCTCGAGGTCCTTACCGCCGAGCAGGCCCTCCTTGCCAACCAGCGCTCCGCCATCGACATCGCCACCCGCCAATTCGTCTCCAGCGTCGGCCTCGTCCGCTCCCTCGGCGGCGGCTGGGATACCACCCAACTGCCGCGGTAGCGCCGGACAAGGAGCAGAGTCGCCCGCCTACCTCTGCTCCCGCCCGCCCATCGCCTCGCCCGCGTCCTCGCGCCCGTCGACGATATATACCCATCCGCTCAACGGCGCGGGCTCCACCGTCCTTTCTCCGCCCAGGAACGAGTAGGCAAACCGCAGGTCCGTGAACCGCACCGTCGTCCAATCCCGTCCTTGGGGAAGCCGCGGCGGCACCATGCCCGCAATCGGCTCCTTGCCCAGATCCTCCACCACCGCCCATCGTCCCCAGTCCATGTACACCCGCCCCAGAAACGTCCCCTCTGCCGCCTTCGCGGCCGCCGTCTGCTGCGGTTTGTAGAGCACGTCGCGCCGCGGGTCGCTCACAATCGCGCCCGTCCGCGTATCGATCTCCGCCGTCTGGTAGTAGCCTGGCGTCTCCACCAGCGCGTGCCACCGGAACGGATTCACCGGGTAGGGCTCCGCCGTCATCCGCAGCACCGGGTCCGCCGTCACCTCGTTGTTCGCCAGCAGCTTCAGCGCCCGGCTGTGTTCCGACCACCGCCAGCCCCACAGCACCGCCATCCCCGTCAACGCGAAAATCGCCCACCCGCGCCCCGCGAACGGCTTCGGCCGCGCCCCAATCTCGCCGCTCACCAGCCCAGCCAGCCACGGAGCGATCAATGCCGCCGCCAGCAGCGCCCACAGCACCGGCTCGGCAATAAACACAAGGTTTCCCGCGTACCAACGCCCGTTCCACGGCAAAAACGGCCGCAGTCCGTAGTTATTCGTCCAGTCCAGCAGCAAGTGGCTCAGCGCCGCCGCCAGCGCCGACCCATATACCCATCGCCACACCACCGGCTGCCGCGTCTTTCGCACCGGGGCCCGCGGGTCCACCTCCACCGTGGCTTGTTTCCGTTTCCTCCGTGACTCGCTCCAGCGGTGCAGCAGCCACACCACGCCCACCACCACGGCCGCCACCACCGGCGCCGCCACAAAGGTATGCGTGATCCCCCGGTGATGCTTAAGCTCTTCCACAGGCCCGGCAAAGCCCCACAACACGTCCAGGTCCGCTGCCTCCGCCGCCAGCACCGCCGCCAGCGTGGCGTAGGCCGTCTTCCTGTTCAGCCCCGCGCGCCCAATGCACGCGCCCGTCAATAAATGCGTTACAGGTTCCATATCGTTGCGATCATACCGATTCCAGCCGGTGCCCCGCGACGCGCGGCGGCCTTTCGCGCCGAAGCGCCATCCGGGCACCGAACTTGACGCCTGATCCTATCCCCCAGCCCCTATAATCCACCCCATGAGCCAGCCCGCTCCATCCGCTCCCAACGTCGCCCAGCGCATCCAGGAGCTCCGCGCCGAGCTCGTCCGCCACGAGCATCTCTATTACGTCCTCGACGCCCCCGAGATCTCCGACGCCGCCTACGACGCCCTCATGAACGAGCTCAAGCGCCTCGAAGCCGCCCGTCCCGAGCTCGTCACCCCCGACTCGCCCACGCAGCGCGTCGGCGGCAAGCCCGCCGAGGGCTTCCGCAAGGCTTCCCACTCGCGGCCCATGCTCTCGCTCGATAACGCCTACTCCGCCGAGGATCTGGCCGACTGGGACCGCCGTGTCCGTGAACTGGCCGCCGGCCTGCCCGTCGCCTACATGGCCGAACTCAAGATGGACGGCCTCAGCGCCGCCCTCCGCTATGAGCCCGCACCCAACGGAGCCGCCCGCCTTGCCGCCGGCATCACCCGCGGCGACGGCCAGACCGGCGAAGACGTCACCTCCAACATCCGCACCATCCGCAGCGTCCCTCTCTCCATTCGCCGGGAACTCCTCCAAAAGCTCTCCCTGCCGGAGGCATTCGAGGTGCGCGGCGAAACCGTCATGTCCGAGGCTGCCTTCCAGCGTCTCAACGAGGAGCGTGAGCAGCAGGGCCTGCCCCCCGCCGTCAATCCCCGCAACGCCGCTGCCGGCACGCTCCGCACCCTCGATCCCTGCATCGTCGCCAGCCGCCGCCTCGACTTCTACGCCTACTTCCTGCTCGTCGACGGCGACTACTGGCCCCAGGGTCAGCGCGCCACCCTCGACGCCCTCGACGCCCTCGGCTTCCACGTCAACCCCCACCGCCAGCTCGTCTCTACCCTCGACGAGATGACCGCCTTCATCGAGCAGGCCGAATCCATCCGCGCCGAACTGGGCTACGAGATCGACGGCGTTGTCTTCAAGGTCGATTCCTACGCCACCCAGCAGCGGCTCGGTTCCACCGGCCGCGCTCCGCGCTGGGCCATCGCCTACAAGTTCACCGCCCGCTCCGGCGTCACCCGCGTCCTCGGCATCACCGTCCAGGTGGGCCGCACCGGCAAGCTCACCCCCGTCGCCGAGCTCGATCCCGTCTTCATCGGCGGGACCACCGTCAGCCGCGCCACCCTCCACAACGCCGATTTTATTGCTGGTCTTGGACTGAGGATCGGGGATTGGATAAAAGTCGAGCGCGGCGGCGACGTCATCCCCAAGGTTGTCGAAGTCGTCCACGACAGCGACCATCCCCGCGGGAAGCTCAGCTTCTCGTTTCCTTTGGTTTGCCCTGAGTGTAAATCTGCCGTGGTCCGCGTCCAGGGCGAGGTGGATTGGCGATGTGTGAACGCCGATTGCCCCGCCAAGCTGCGCGAGTCACTGCTCCACTTCGGCCGCCGCGAAGTCATGAACATCGAAGGCCTCGGCGAAGCCGTGGTCCAGCAGCTCCTCGAACGGCAATTGGTAAAGAGCGTTGCCGATCTTTATAGGCTTAACGATTCATTGTTGCTCACGCTTGAAAAAGAAGTCACACGCCCAAACAAGGCCCCGAAGAAAGAGCATTTGCTTGGCCCGAAGGCTAGGGCGGCGCTTCTGGGTGAGATTGAAGAATCAAAACACGCGGGATTGGCCCGTGTGCTGATGGGTCTGGGCATTCGCTATGTGGGTGAACGAACTGCTGAACTCATAGCGGGAGAGTTCGGAGACATGGATGCGCTTCAGCGGGCTGCAGAAATTGCCCCCGAAAAGCTTGAACGAGTAGAAGAGGTGGGTCCGCAAATCTCAGGGGCAATAGCGGAGTTTTTTGCGCAGCCGGCTAACCGAGCTCTTGTCCATAGCCTGAAGGATGCAGGGGTGGGCATGACTGCGGAAAAGAAACGACGGTCGGAGAAACTAGCAGGACTGACATTTGTTTTGACCGGTACGTTGCCGACACTAACGCGTGATGAAGCCGAGCGGATGATTGAGGCCGCGGGCGGCAAGACCGCAGGTTCGGTGAGTAAGAAAACCAATTACGTCGTCGCCGGCGAAGAGGCTGGATCGAAGTTGAATAAGGCGCGGGAACTGAAGATTCGGGTTCTTAACGAAGCTGAACTTTTGGCTTTGCTCGAAAATGGAGCGATCCCAGACCAGGCGTAGCAGGCGGTTGGTATACAATCGAGCCGCCCCAACGCGAGGAGAAATGTTGGAATGGAATTTGAGGTCGTTGATGTTGAGACCGCAAACGCGAATTTATCAAGCATCTGCCAAATTGGTATCGCGTCGTTTCGTGATAGAGAATTGGCCGACTCATGGGTGTCGCTGGTTAACCCGGAAGACTATTTTAGTGCCGTGAATGTTTCCATTCACGGCATAGATGAGGCTCAAGTTTTGCACGCCCCGACATGGGCACAAGTCCTTCCACAGGTCAATTCTCGGCTGCACGACAGAATTGTCGTAAGCCACACTCCCTTCGACCGAGTGGCCTTGACGCGGGCATGTAACCGCTACGATTTGTCGACGTGCGCTTGCACATGGCTCGATTCCGCGAGGGTGGTAAGGATGGTTTGGCCAGAGTTTTTGAGGTCTGGGTATGGCCTTGCAAACGTAGCGGCGCGTTTCGGCATAGCGTATCAAGCACACGATGCGCTAGAAGATGCTCGATGTGCCGGAATGATTTTGCTCCGGGCAGTCGCTGAGACCGGTCTTGGCCCCGAAGAATGGGTCATCCGCGCCGCTCATCCAATCGATCTGGACAATCACGCGCATAATGGCTTTCATGAGTTTCCACCTTCCGCGAAGAGAAGCGGAGACCCAAACGGTGACCTGTTTGGCGAAGTTCTTGTATTTACTGGCTCTCTGTCCATCCCGCGGCAGGAAGCCGCGGATGCGGCGGCAGCAGCAGGGTGCCGCGTCGACGACGGCGTAACAAAGCATACGACAATGCTTGTTGTAGGCGATCAGGATTTGCGAAGGCGAGCAGGCCACGAAAAGAGCTCAAAAAACATGAAGGCTGAGCGGCTCATCGCCCAGGGGCAACATATCCGTATCCTTGGTGAAAGCGATTTCATGCGTATCGTGTCGTGGACTGAGTCGCCAAGCGCGGGGAACCCGAATTGAATGAATTGCCGGAGACTCGCGTGTCGGCGAGCTTGGTCGCCTCCTGCCGCGACATCGCCCCTTTCCTGGCCGCCCCTCAGCTCGATCGCCGCCGCAGCGCCAGTTCCGGATGCTGTTCCGCCGTACGTAGCTCTCGCGCCCGTTCGCGTTCCCATGCCTCCACGCGCCACTGCCGCGACATAAAGACCGGCGTCTCGTCCAGCCGCTCCGGCTCCGGGCCCCGCGCCCGCGCCGCAGACGGAACCAGTTCCACCGGCGCCTTCAATACCGGCCGCGCCGGGACCTCCGCCGGAGTCAGCAGCCGCGCGCTCGAACCCACCTCTTCGTACGCCGCGGCCGACGTCAGGCTCGCGTTGGTCTCCCGCGCCAGCGGCGCCACCACCTCGGTCTCCGCATCTTCCGCCGCCTGCGGCGCGCGCATTTGCAGCGTCCGCGCCATGAACTCATCCACCAGCTTGTGCAGGCACGTCTGTCCGCACAGGTGCTTTGACCCTGCCCGCAGACGGTTCTTGCTGTTCCACCCGCTCACGCGCAACTCCCCGCCCTGGTCGTAGGCCACAAACCAGTGGTTGGTCAGCTTCTTCTCTGTGCCGCAAATGTCGCAGGATATCGCCTGCCGGATCACAGCCGCCTCCCCCTGTCCGCGCGGATCGCTCCGCCGGCCTCCCCACCCGGTTCCACCGGCCCGCCGCGCTTTCCGGAAAAAATAACCGGCCCGCGGCCCGGCCGATGCCGGATCGGGTGAGATGCTTCTTCGCTCTCCCCCATTTCATCGTCCAACACCGCAAATCGGTGAGCCACGGAAGAAAAGATTATGCATGTGAAGCAATTTCGGACAATCGCAGCGTGGGAACGTCCTCAAATGGAACGCGCGCCCCGGCTTCCCCGCGGCGCGCGTCCTTTCTTCCCACTCGATTTCTGCGGCGGGCTCCTGCCCCCTCCGGCTAGCCGAGCCTCTCGCCCTTACTGCGTGGGCGCGAAATACCCCTGCCGTGTCCGCACAATATACCGCCGGTCCGTGCAGAACAGGTAAATCGGCCGGAACCGGCCGTCATATTTGAAGTCCGCCGGCGTATACGTCAGCGAATACTGGCTGCGCAGCTCCTCTTCGATCCCCGCAAACGAGTTCGACATGTCTTCCTCCGAGGGCGGATAAAATACCTTGCCGCCCGTCTCCTCGGCCATCCGCTTCAGCACCTGGTCGCCCTTGCCCCGGCTGGGCGTCCAGTTCGTGCTCACCGTGTAGATGATTGTGTCTGCCCGCTGGCACATCTTGATCGCTTCGCTCTCGAACACCCGGCTCTGGTCGTCGTCGCCGTCGGAAAGCAGCACCATCGCCTTCCGTACCGGCTCCTGCCCGCGCGAAATGTCCTGCAACTTGTCCCGGCACGCCGTATACACCGCATCGAACAGCGCCGTGCCGCCTCCCGGCCGCAGCCGGTTCACCCCCGCCTCCAGCGCGTCCAGGTTGTTCGTCCAGTCCTGAGACACCCTCGGCGTCTCCGCAAACTCCATCACAAACGCCCGATCCGTCCGCGCCCGAATGATCTGCAGCAGAAAATCGACGGCCGCCTGCTGCTCGAACTGAAAGCGCCGCTTGATCGACGAGCTGGTGTCAATCACGATCCCCACCCGCAGCGGCAGGTTGATCTGCTGGTGAAACGAGTTCACCCGCTCCGGCGCACGCTGGTCGTCGAGCAGCGCGAAGTCGCTCTGCCGCAAGTTCGGCACATAGCGCCCATGCTTGTCCGTCACCGTGAAGATCAGGTTCACTTCGTTCACGCCCAACCGGATCGTCGGCGTGCCCACGTCCGTCGGCGCCTCGTTCGCGCCCGCTGGCGCCGCCTGCTGCCCCATGCCTGCTTGCGTTGCGGCCGGCTGTCCCGCCGCCGCAGGCGTTGCCGCCGCGGGTTTTGCCGCAGGCGCCGCCTGCTGCGCCTGCGCAACGGCCGCGCAACATGCCGCCGCCACCGCCCATTGAGCCAGGATCTTCATCGTCACTCCCTCATCTTATCAATCGCGCCCGCGCCCAACCCTCATTTTCCAGGCTTCCTGCCGCCCTCTGCCGGCGCCGCTTCCAACCGTTCCAGGAACGCCCTCAACTCCAGCGGAAGCTCCGCCTCCAGTTCCAGCATCTTGCCCGTTGCCGGATGCCAGAACTCCAGCCGCGCCGCGTGCAGAAAATTCCGCCCCAGCCGCAGCCGTTCCGGCTCCGTTCCGCGCCGCCCCAGCTGCGCCGCCGCCTGGTCCGTCAGTTGTCCCGCGCCTCCATACAGAGTGTCGCCCATCACTGGATGGCCTATGGACGCCATATGCACGCGAATCTGGTGCGTACGCCCCGTTTCGATCCTCACCTTCACCAGAGTGAAACGGCCGAACCGCGTCTCCAACCTCCGCACCACCTCATAGTGGGAGACAGCCGCGCGCGCATTTTCGGTAGGCCGCGCCGTCATCCGCGTCCGCCGCACGGGGTCCCGCCCGATGGCCGCCGCAATCGTCCCCCGCGCCCGCTCCACCTTCCCCTGCACCAGCGCCACATACGTCTTCTTCACCTGTCGGCTCGCAAACATCTCGCCCAACGCCAGATGCGTGCGGTCGTTCTTCGCCACCACCATCAGCCCGCTGGTCTCCTTGTCCAGCCGGTGCACAATGCCCGGCCGCAGTTCCCCGCCCGTCTGCGACAGCTTTTTGAAGCGGTACAGCAGCGCATTCACCAGCGTCCCGCGGTTGCGCGCGTCTTCGCTTGCTCCCGCCCCGGCGTGCACCATCATCCCCGCCGGCTTGTTCACCACCGCCAGATGCGCGTCCTCAAAAACCACCTCCAGCGGAATATCCTCCGCCTCGGCCCGCAGCGGCGCCGGATGCGGCTCGCCCGTAATCGTGATGGTCTCGTTCCCGCGCAGCTTCTGGCTCGGCTTCTCCCGCGCCCCGTCCACCCGCACGCCGCCCTGCTCCATCAGCAGTTGCACCCGCGACCGGCTCACCCCCTCCAGTTGCGAAGCTACAAACTGATCCAGCCGCTGGCCGCGCGCCTCCGCCGGTACCGTGATCCTCCGCGCCTCAGCCATGCCGCGCCTCGTCCCGCCGCTTCCACTCCAGCAGCACCAGGCCGCCCGCCAGCACCAATGCCACCGCCGCCGCCTGCGGACCGTCCAGCGCTCCTCCCAGCAGCCGCCCCCGCCCCGCCGGATCCCGCCAGAGCTCGGTCACAAACACCGCGATCCCCGCGCCCAGCAGTCCCAGTCCCGCTACGTCGCCCTCTCTCTGCTTTTGCCGCAGCCAGAAACACAAAAACAGCGCCAGCGTCAGCAGCGCCACCGCCGCGTAGGCCTGCACCGGGTGCAGCGGAATCCCCAGCGGCGTCCCGCTCCACAGCGCCGTCAACGGATCGGTATAGATCACCGCCCACCGCACATGCGTCTCCGTGCCATAGCCCGACCCGGCCAGCAGCGATCCTGCCTCCTCGATCGCCAGGGCCAGCGCCAGCGGCGCCGCCAGCACGTCCGCCGTTGCCCGCAGCGGCAGCTTGTGCGCCCGCGCGTAGGCCAACCCTACCATGCCGCCCACCGCTGCGCCCACGGCCGTCACCAGCGGATGATGGATCATCGCCAGTCCCAGCAGCCACTGCGGATACACCCGCACTATGCTCCAGTTGGCCGCCGCCAGCAGCAGCCGCGTCCCCACCAGCGCCGCAAACAGCGACACGATATACAGGTTCCACACCTGGTCCGCGTCCACGCCCGCCAGCCGCGCCAGCCGCGCCGCCAGCAACAGCCCCAGCAGAACGCCCAGTGCGCTCACCGCCCCGTACGACGGAATCACCAGCGCTCCGATGTGGACCAGAATGGGATGCATTGCTGCCAGAATAAGCTATCCGCCCGGAAGTCCAGGAGAAGCTGGGGATTGAGCCAGGGCCGACGCATCTTAATTGCTCTATGCGACAGGACCAGTCAGGGGGTTGGATGGGCCTATGTGCAGTCCATTGCGGTATTTTTCCCGTCTGACGGATCCGCGCGTGGAGCGGACGCGCGAAGATGTTCTGAAAGAGATCCTGCTGATCGCTATCGCGGCGGTATTGAGCGGGGCCGAGAGTTGGAACGAGATCGCGGACTACGGCGAGTCGAAGCAGGAGTGGCTCAAGATCTTCCTTCATCTTCCCTGCGGTATTCCCTCGCACGACACCTTCAACCGGGTCTTTGCCGCGCTCGATCCGGCAGAGTTTGAGCAGAGTTTTGCCGATTGGGTCACCTCCATCGCCCGGCTGACGGCGGGTGAGGTTGTGGCCACCGATGGCAAGACCCTGTGCGGCACACGTCAGGCAGGCAAAAAGCAGCTTGTTCAAATGGTTCCAGCCTGGTCCGGGGCCAACAACCTGGTGCTGGGTCAACGCAAGGTCGAAGACAAGTCGCATGAAATCAACGCCATCCCCGATCTGATCGAGGCTCTGGAGTTGAGCTGAACTGTGGTGACCATCGACGCCATGGGGTGCCAAAAATCGATTGCCGGAAAGATCGTCGAAGAAGGCCAACTACATTCTGGCGGTCAAGGAAAACCAGCCCTTGCGGCTTGAGGACGTAAAGGATTCCTTCAAGATGCTCCCCGCCGAATCGGTCGATGAGCAAGTCGATTGTGGCACGGGCGGGTGGAAATGCGGGCGCGGCTCGGTGGTGGGCGATCGGACGCTGCTCGATCAATCCGGCGATTGGGAGGGGCTACGCGCGCGGGTGCGCATCGAGGCCGAACGCTATCACAAGGCCACCGGCAAAACCGAACGCGAAATCCGTTACTACATCAACGGCCTCGCACCCCAGGCCGCGCCGATCAACACGCTGGTGCGCCAGCACTGGGGAATTGGAAACAAGCTGCACTGGGTGCTGGATGTGGCCTTTGGGTGAGGATCTGAGCCGTAAACGCGCCGGAAACGCCGCTCAGAACTTCTCTCTGCTCAACCGCATCGCCCTAAATATGCCGAAGCGCGAGACCTCCCTCAGGCGTGGAATCAAGGGAAAACGACTCAAAGCCGCATGGGACCATCCCTACCTGTTCCGCCTGCTCGGTATCGAGAATTAAAACGCGTCGGCCCTGGCCCCAGGGGAGAATTGACCGCGGAATATCGGTAATTCGTGCTACACTCTAGATAATCGTAGAATTCGATTTAGAAGTCATTGCCTGTTCCGTGTTACCGCACACTCGCAAACACTTCCACATTGCGTTCGCGGTAAATCAGTATCAGAAGGAGTAGTACATGGAACAAGGTACAGTGAAGTGGTTCAACGATGCCAAAGGGTTCGGATTTTTGAGCCGTGAGAACGGCGAGGACGTCTTCGTCCATCACACCGCCATCCAGTCGAACGGATTCCGCTCGCTGCAGGAAGGCCAGCGGGTTCAGTTCAACGTGACCAAAGGCCCCAAGGGCTGGCAGGCAGAGAACGTCCAGGTGATCTAAGCGCTGGGCGCAGTCGGCCAAAGATTCTGAAACAAACAGTTCGGGATCAGAGAACCGAAGAGGGACGGCCAACGAGCCGTCCCTCTGTGCATTTGGGGTGGCCGAAGCACCCTCGTTGCGGGCGCTTCGGCGTTGCCAGCGCTGCTTATCCCGAAACCGGGAGGCAAAGTGGCATCGCTCCGGCGCGCCCCTTTGCACTGAAGCGCCAGGGACACTTTGACCCTGGAACCGCTTTATGCGGCGGTGCGCAGCCCGTCCGGGCTCTCCGTCGGCGCGGCCGGGTGGAGGCTTCCGGCAGGCGTGTCGTGGGTGCCCAGGTATTGCAGCACATCGTTGATGGAATCTTCGAAGCGGGAGCCAGTCTTGTGCGTGGCTTGAACGCCCTTGGAAACCAGTACGCAGACCTCAAAACGATTCAAGCCCTGCGCGAGGGCACGATGAATCTGGTTGGAACGCATAGAGAGACTCCGGGAAACAGGGTAGATGTCGCGTGCGGAACGGAGCTCGTCAGAAGCGATCTAAAAGGCAAAAGCCGAGCAGGCTTCTCGTGCCCCAAAAGAAGTGGTTTCGATTCCCAGTCTGTCTTTATTGTACGCTGGGGGTAGCGCCGTCGTGCCAGAGGACCATGGCGGAGACGGGGCGTGGGGCGCTTTCGCGAGACGAAAATCCCTGTTAACATAGGGGTTACGTCTACCCGAAAATCGGGAAATCCAGAAAGAGATTGCTGTGAAAGAGGTTACCAGTGGCGGATACCACCAAGATTGAGGACAAGCAGGAGCGGAAAAAACTGAAAAGGGCGGCGCGAAAAGCGGCTCCCCCAAAGGCGAAACGGACAGAACCGCGTGGCTCGAAGAAGAAAAGAGTGAAGAAGATGGTGCGCGGCCAAACGAAGCGCTAGAGCAGGCGGCAACCGCTGACAATCTGGCGCCGGACGCCGGGCAGAGACCCCGGCGCCGGCGCCGCTTCCCTCCCGTTCCGGCGGGTGGGTAATAGAGCGCGTGCGCGGCCTGCAGGGAATGCGAGGCGCCAACCTACAGAACAGTCAAGGCACAAGCGCGCAGGGATCGGGTGCGGCCAGGTGACGCGGCGGCAAACGCCGCGGCCTCGGCGGCTCAAGACCCCGCGACGCGCGGGACGAGGAGAACCGCACTGGTCCGCCAACTGCTTGCCCGCAAGTCGATCGACAAGCTGATCCGCGAGTCGGAGGAGCCGGAGCACTCTCTCAAGAAATCGCTCGACCCCTGGTCGCTCACGGCGCTGGGCATAGGCGCCGTGATCGGCTCGGGCATCTTTACGGTGATCGGGACGGCAATGGCGGGCCAGAAGTTTGACGTGCCCTCCATCAGCAATACGCCACTGCTGCACTATCTACTCTTTCATTCCGCGCTGGACGGCCGCCCTGGCGCCGGACCGGCGCTCGCCCTCTCGCTGGTGCTGGTGGCCATTGTCTGCGTCTTTACCGGGCTTTGCTACGCCGAGCTGGCCTCGATGATCCCCATCGCCGGGTCCGCCTACACCTATACCTACGCGACATTGGGTGAACTGGTGGCGTGGGTCATCGGCTGGGACCTGATCCTGGAGTACGCCTTCAGCAACATGAGCGTGAGCGTGGGGTTTGCCGCGCACATCGTGGACCTTCTGGACTGGTTCGGCCTGCACCCGCCGGCGCGATGGATCTCGCCGGCCTATCTGCCTACGGGCTTGCAGGATCTTGCCGGGCAAAACATCTACGCGCCCGGTTGGCACTTCGGCTTCAATATCCCGGCCTTCCTGGTGGTCATGCTGCTGACGGTGATCCTGGTGCGGGGCATCCGCGAGTCGGCCCGGACCAACAACATCATGGTGCTGGTGAAGATGGCCGCGATCCTGGTCTTCATCTTCGCGGCGGCCAGCTACATC
This sequence comes from Acidobacteriota bacterium, assembly GCA_021846985.1. Lineage (GTDB taxonomy): Bacteria > Acidobacteriota > Terriglobia > Terriglobales > Acidobacteriaceae > Telmatobacter. The sequence continues at coordinate 113,725 of JAJZVX010000007.1, forward strand.
AAACCCCACTACTGGCATCCCTTCATGCCCAATGGATGGACCGGCGTGCTCACCGGCGGCTCCATCATCTTCTTTACCTACATCGGCTTCGATTCGGTCTCCACGGCGGCCGAAGAGTGTAGAAATCCTCAGCGCGATCTGCCCTTCGGGATTCTGGCCACGCTGGTCGCCTGCACGCTGCTCTATGGCGGCGTGGCCATTGTCCTCAGCGGCATCGTGCCGTGGCAAAGCGTGATGGGCGACGCCGCGCCCGTGGTCAACGCCCTGCGCCGCCTCTCCTTCGGCCCGGCCGGCGCCCACCTGCACTGGATCAGGCTCTTTGTCCTCATCGGCGCCCTGATGGGCATGATCTCCTCGATCCTCGTCTTCCAGCTCGGCCAGGCGCGCGTGTGGTTTGCCATGTCGCGCGACGGCTTGCTGCCCCCCGTCTTCGGCAAGATTCATCCGCGCTTCCGCACCCCCGCGGTGGCCACCTGGGTGGCCGGCTTCCTGGTCGGCATTCCCGCCGGCGTGCTCGACATCGGCACGGTCTCGAACCTGTCGAACATCGGCACCCTCTTTGCCTTCGTGCTGGTCTCCATCGCGGTGCTGATCCTGCGCTATCGCGAGCCGGAGCGCCATCGCGCCTTCCGCGCCCCGCTGGGGCCGGTGTTTCCGCTGCTGAGCATTGTCTTCTGTATCGTTCTCATGATGGGCCTGGAAGTGCTCACCTGGATGGCCTTTTTCCTCTGGCTCGCCACCGGCCTGCTCGTCTACTTCTTCTATTCGCGCCACCGGTCGGAGTTCGCGGGGTTGTAGGGCTGTGGCTCGAGCGCGCAAGTCTTTCAGATCTGCCGACGATCCGTGCGAGACAGTGCGTAGATCGACTTATAATTGGACGGCAATGACTGAGGAACTTGTGCCTGGCGAAGTAATCTCACACCACGACATGTGCTCTGCTGTCGGTGTGAGCTTGCAAAAGGGAATGAACTTCAGACTCCGTGGGGGCCCCATCCTTCTCATGAGCAGAAGACGCGGAGCGCCCTACGATGACCACGTAGACGAGTCAGGCGAAACGTTGATCTACGAAGGACACGATTGCTCTAGAACAGCAGATTGCCCTCTTCCCAAGCGGATCGATCAACCCGAACGATCCCCGAAGGGTACTCTCACAGAGAACGGTCTCTTCGCGGCGGCTGCTAGAGATCACACGAAAGATGGGCTCCCTCCGGCCAAGGTCAGGGTCTTCGAAAAGATCAGAGCCGGGATCTGGGTCTACAACGGGATATTCGACTTGGTCGATTCCTGGATCGATGACTCGTCTGGTCGTCGTGTGTTTAAGTTCAAGCTCAAGCTGGTCCACGCAATCTGTCCCTTCTCGACGGTGCAATCTTCTGCACAAGAGCAAGAAGATGATCGCATCATCCCATCATGGGTCAAACAGGCCGTATGGAAACGAGACAAAGGGAAGTGTCGGGAATGCGGCGCTAGCACTAGCCTTCATTTTGACCACATCATTCCGTTCTCGAAGGGTGGCTCATCAAAGGATCCGAAAAACATCCAGATCCTTTGTGGACGGCATAATCTCGCAAAACACAACAAAATCGAATAACCGCGATCAGAACTTCGCCGCATTTTGCCTCACGTCGTGCGCCGTACACCTGTCGGGTCAACCCTGCCCGGGTAGCAGACACTGCGCGCCACGGCGGGCCATATCGCGATCGAAGGTGCCCGGGACGCCGCCGGCGGCCTGGGCAACAGCGAGAAGCCCAGCGTGGGCCCAGACCTTGGGCGACACGAGATGGCCGGCGGCTATCGCCCGGTAGACTGAAAGAGTGACTGCCATTGAGGATTTCATCCGCCGCCTGCCCAAGGCGGAACTGCATCTGCACCTGGAAGGAACCGTCCTGCCCTCCACGCTGGTGGAGCTGAGCGCGCGCCACCGCGGGCGGCCGATGGCGCTCGACGAGGCTGAAGCCCTCTACCGCTTCACCGATTTCACCGGGTTCCTGAATGCCTTCAAGGCGGTCACGGAGTTGCTCGCCGATCCTGGCGACTACGAGCTGGCCGCCTGGCGCATGATGGAGCGGCTGGCGGAGCAGGGCGTGGTGCACGCAGAGGTCTTCGTCTCGGTGGGCGTCATCTATCTCTGGCGCAAACACAAAGAAGGTTGCTTTGAGCCCATCTTCGCGGCTCTCGAACGGGCGCGGCAGCGGGCCGAGGACGAGCTCGGCCTCTCCGTTTATTGGATCTTCGACGCTGTGCGGCACTTTACGGTCGAGGAGGCGGCGCGGGTCTTTCGCAAGGCAGCGGAGCTGAAAGCGGCGCACCCGTCGGTCATTGGCATCGGCCTCGGCGGCGACGAGCGGCGCACCGGCTCGGAGCCGTTCCGGACATTATTCGCCGAGGCGCGCGCCGCCGGGCTGCGCCTCACCAACCACGCTGGCGAAACCACCGGCCCCGAGGCCATCCGCGAGGCGCTGCGCATCGGCTCGGAGCGCATCGGGCACGCGCTCTCGGCCCAGCGGGACTTCTACCTGATCGAAGAGATCAAGGAACGCCGCACTCCGCTGGAACTGAACATGACCTCGAATGTGCGCACCGGCCTCTGCCGCTCCTATGCGGAGCATCCCCTCCGGCGGTACTACGATGCGGGACTGCTGGTGACACTCAATTCCGACGATCCGGCCTTCTTCGCGTCGGATGTGGAGAACGAGTACCGGCTGGCCCACCGCAACCACGGATTCACGCCAGAGGAGTTACGCGATCTGGCGCGCAACTCGATGCGAGCAAGTTTCCTTCCTGAAGCCAAAAAGACTGCGTGGATTTCCCAAATCGACTCTTTGCAGTAAACAAAATCTGGATTTCGGCCTGCGCCCCAGCAATCAGCCGCGACGAAAACTGGGGTATCATCGGATGCAGGAGAAGTTTTCATGTCAGCCGAGCTTGATGCCGTCCAGGCCGCGGAAGAAACAAAAGAGTCCAGCGCTCTTCAGGTCATCACATGGTTTTCCGTGGGCATGGCAGTGGCCGCCGCAGGCATTCTGCTGGGCCGCGAGCTGCGCAGCCGCTACAAGTTCAAAAAACGGACTCCCTACGACTTCTACTCCCGCGCCAGCGAGCGCCAGACCGGCGAATACGGCGTGGGCATTTAGGCCCGAACGGTATAACCAGGAGTTTGACAGATGCCGCCCGTGGGCGGCATCTGCATTTTGGAGTGCGCCGCCGGCGTCTCCGGAAGAGCCGGGAACCGGGGCCGCCTGGCGGCATCTGCATGGTAAGCTTGCCGTCAGAAGTGCGGAGAGAGGACCAGTGTGCAGGTACGGAAAGCCATTCTTACCGCGGCGGCTCGAACGCAGCGCGCCTTGCCGTTGCAAACCCTGATCGACAGCGAGGGAAACAAAAAGGCGCTGCTTGAAATTCTGATCGAGCAGTCGCTCGCGGCCGGAGTGGAGGAGATCGCGGTCGTGGTCTTCCCCGGCGACGAGACCTCGTATGCGCAGGCGGCAGGACCGCACGGCGCCTGCGTGACGTTCATTCCGCAGCCCGAGCCGTTGGGTTACGGTCATGCCCTTTACTGCGGGCATGAGTTCACAGGGAGCGATCCGTTTCTGCACATGGTGGGCGACCACCTGTATGTGAGCACGGGAACGACGCCCTCGGCGCGGCGTCTGGTGGAACTGGCCGGCCAGGAACGCTGCTCGGTGAGCGGTGTGCAGCCGACCCGGGAGAGCCTGCTGCCGCGCTATGGCACGGTGGGCGGACGGCGCGTGTCCGGACGCAGCGACCTCTATCGCGTGGAAACCGTCATCGAAAAACCAACGCCGACCGAAGCCGAACAGCGGCTGCTGGTGCCGGGGATTCGCACCGGCTCTTATCTCTGCTTCTTCGGAATCCACGTCCTTACGCCCAAGGTAATGGAGATTCTGGGACGGAAGCTGGCGGAGGCCAAGGGCCAGCCGGTGACGTTGGTGGATGCGCTGGCGGAACTGGCGCGACAGGAGCAGTACCTGGCGGTGGAAGACACCGGCCGGCGGTACGACCTGGGCGATCCCTACGGGCTGCTGATTGCGCAACTGGCCATGGCGCTCAGCGGGCGCGACCGGACCGAAGTGCTGCGCCAGATCCTGGAGCTGATGGCCGACCGCGAACTGGCCCGAAGCGAGGCAGGAGCGGCACGGTGAGCCGCTTAACCAGCATCATCACGAGCTGCGGAGAAAAGCGCGACCTGGCGCTCGACGCGGTGTGCCGCGGACTGGACCTTGCCGGGCTGCTGGAAGAGTGCCGCGCGATGGAGCGCTTCCGGCGCGAGACTGACAGCTTCTACGAACGCGTCCGGGCGCTCTTCTTTCTCTATGCCATGCACCGTTTTCATCTGCCTCGGGTGGTGGGAGACGCGCCGCGGCTGATTCCTTTCGACGGCTACGAAAACCTGCTGCAACGGCGGTTTGAAGAGGCGATCGAAGTGTTTCTGGCCGCGCAGGAGCGGGAAGGCGCGAGTGCGGCCATCTCCAGCGCCCTGGCCGCCAGCTACCGCGCGCTGGGCTTTCAAACGCTGGCCGATCAGGTGCGGCGCAGCGTGCGCAGCGTGCGCGGCAACCAGTGGATGTTTCGCGCCGGGCACACAGAAAACTATCCGCTGCGGCTCAGAAAAGAACTGCTGCAGGGCGAGCCCGCCTTTCCCATTCTGCGCGAGGCCACGCCGGTGCGGATGGACCTCACCCACAGCGGGTGGAGCGACATCTTTTTCCTGGGGATGGACTTTCCCGAGGGCGCGCGCGTGGTGAACGCGTCCATCAACCTGGCCGTACACGGAGCCGGCGGAAGCGCGCCAAGCCCGCGGCCCCCCGTGGAGGCCTGGTTCCGGGTGATCGACGAGCCGGTGATCCGGCTCACCAGCGTGGACCTGAAAGCCACGGCGGATGTCCGCTCGTTTGACGAAGTCTTCGATTTCCCGCGCGACTATCTGGGCCTGCTCAAAGCAGGCGTGATCGCCAGCGGCCTGGTGCCGCCGGGGATCGAGGGATCCACCGAGCCGCTCGAGCCGCTGTTGGAGCGGCTCACGGGCCGCACGGGCCACGGCATCGAGCTTGTGACCTGCGTCAACGATATCCCCAAGGGATCGCGGCTGGCAGTCTCCACCAATCTGCTGGCGTCGATCATCGCGGTGTGCATGCGCGCCACCGCACAGATTCGCACCCTCACCGGCGGCATGGAGGAAGCCGATCGCCGCATCGTCGCGGCAAGGGCGATTCTGGGCGAGTGGCTGGGCGGCAGCGGCGGCGGCTGGCAGGACTCGGGCGGCGTGTGGCCGGGCATCAAGCTTATCCACGGCGTGAACGCGGCGCAGGGCGATCCGGAGTATGGCATCAGCCGGGGAAGATTGCTGCCGGATCACAAGGTCTTCAGCCGGACGGAGATTCCGACCGCGACGCGCGAAAAACTCGAAGCCAGCCTCGTGCTGGTGCACGGCGGCATGGCCCAGGACGTGGGACCGATCCTCGAAATGGTGACGGAGAAGTACCTGCTGCGCAGTGAATTGGAGTGGCAGGGGCGGCGGGAGGCGATCCGCCTGCTGGACGAGATTACCGGGCACCTGCAACGCGGTGACATGCGCGCGCTGGGCGCGAGCCTGCAGCGGAACTTCGAAGGCCCCTTGCAAACCATCATTCCCTGGGCGGCCAATCTCTATACGAATACCCTCATCGAACGAGCGCGCAGGGAGTGGGGCGAGGACTTCTGGGGCTTTTGGATGCTGGGCGGGATGAGCGGAGGCGGCATGGGCTTCCTGTTCAACCCCCAGCGCAAGGCCGAGGCGCAGACGCGCATGCAGACCATGATGAGCCAGACGCGCCGGGCAATGGAGCACTGCGTCCCCTTCGCCATGGAGCCGGTGGTCTACGACTTCACCATCAACGAGCAGGGATCGCAGGCCGTGCTCTGCCGGGACGCCGAAGCCCTGATGCCGGCGGCCTACTACACCCTGCACGTGCCGCCCCTGGTGCGAACCCGGATGCCGCGGCTTTCTGCTGTCCGGCGCACGGAACTGGAGCGCTTTACGGCGGCATGCCGCACCCGCTCCGAGTATGCCGGTATGGTCGAAACGATCTTTGACCACCTGCTGCCGGCTGGCCAGATGACGGCGGACGGCGCGGGCCAGTCGCTCAAAGATCTGCTGCAAGCCTATGGCTTCGATCGCGTGCAGCACGAGCAGATTCGCCAGGAGTTGCGCGCGGGCCGCATCGGCTTGGCCCAGAACCGGTTGCCAGACACCAGCCTCATTGAAGACGCGGAGGCTGACCCGCTCGACGAGAGTCACCGCGAGACGGGGATCGATGCTCTGGCCGTCGGCCAGGTGGCCGTGGTTTCGCTGGCCGGGGGCGTGGGCACGCGCTGGACCCGCGGCGCCGGCGTGGTCAAGGCGCTCCATCCCTTCTGCAAACTGGGCGGACGCTACCGTAACTTCCTCGAGGTGCACCTCGCCAAGAGCCTGCGCGCCAGCCGGCAGTACGGAGCGGAAATCCCCCACGTGATCACCACCAGCTACCTGACCCACGAAGCCATTGCGGCCCACCTCGATGCAGAGGCGAATTACGGCTATCCCGGCCCGCTGCTCCTCTCCCCGGGACGCACCATCGGCTTGCGCATGGTGCCCATGGAGCGCGACCTGCGCTTCGCCTGGGAGGAGACGCCCCAGCAGATGCTGGACGCACAGGCGCAGAAGCAGCGCGAGGGGCTGCACGCGGCCCTGATCGCCTGGGCCCGGAGCGCCGGTGAGGGCTCGGACTACACCGCCAACCTGCCCCTGCAGTGCCTGCACCCTGTGGGCCACTGGTTTGAGGTGGCCAACCTGCTGCGCAACGGCACCCTGCTCCAGCTGATCGCGATCCGGCCGCGGCTTCGCTCCATCCTCGTGCATAACATCGACACTGTGGGGGCGAGCGTCGATGCGGCCGTGCTGGGCGTCCACCTGGCCAGCGGCGCGGGCATGACCACCGAGGTGATTGCGCGCCACCTGGAGGATCGCGGCGGCGGACTGGCGCGCGTGGACGGCCGTGTGCGGCTGGTCGAAGGGCTGGCTCTGCCCCGCGAGGAACTGGAAAGCCGGCTGCGCTACTACAACAGCGCCACCTACTGGATCGACGTAGACAAGCTGCTGGCGGCCTTTGGGCTGACCCGGGCGATGCTTGAGGATGCGGCACAGGTGGACGCGGCGGTGCGGGCGCTGGCCATGCGCATGCCAACCTATGTCACCCTGAAGGACGTGAAGAAGCGCTGGGGAAAGGGACAGGAAGACGTCTTTCCCGTGGCCCAGTTTGAAAAGCTGTGGGGCGACATGACGGCCCTGCCGGAACTGCAGTGCCGCTTTGTGGAGGTGCCGCGCGTGCGCGGACAGCAGCTCAAGGAGCCGGCCCAACTGGACGCATGGCTGCGCGACGGAAGCGCCGCCTATGCCGAGGGGCTGTGCACTTGGCGGGAGAGCCAGAGCCTGGAATAGAAGGCGCGGCGATCGAACTCTGCGATAACCTAGGACGTTATGGGGCGCATCCGAGTACTTTCAGACCAGGTGGCCAACCAGATCGCCGCGGGCGAGGTGGTGGATCGCCCGGCATCGGTGGTGAAGGAACTGCTGGAGAACGCACTGGACGCAGGGGCCAATCGCATCCGCGTGGAGGTGGAGGCGGGCGGCCGGCGGCTGATCCGCATCGCGGACGACGGCTGTGGCATGAACCGCGACGATGCGCTTCTGGCCTTCGAGCGGCACGCCACCTCGAAGCTGCGAACGGCGGAGGATCTGCTGGCCATTGCGACGCTGGGGTTTCGGGGCGAGGCGCTACCCTCGATTGCGTCGGTGGCGCGGGTGACGCTGGAGACGGCCACCGGCGAAGACGGCACGGGAACCCGGGTGGAGATCGCCGGTGGGAAGATTCTGCGCGTGGAGGATGCGGCGCTGCCGCGCGGAACCACGCTGACGGTGGCGGATCTGTTCTTCAATACCCCAGCGAGACGCAAGTTTCTGCGGGCCGAGGCGACGGAACTGGCGCATGTGACGGCGCTGGTGACGCACTATGCCCTGGTGCATCCGGAAAAGCACTTCGAACTGGTCTCGTCGGCGGGCACACTCGTGCTAGCGCCTCCCGTGGCGCGGACGGCGGAGCGGATCTATCAAATTTTTGGCAAGGAGACGCTGGCGGCACTGTTGCCGGTGGCGGCGGAGACGCCGCTGGAGCATGCCGGACTGCCCGAGCCCCCTCCCTGGAAGCGCGATCCGGACGCTCCAGCCCGGCAGCCCGGCAGCCTGCGGCTCTCTGGCTTCTACTCCAAACCCGAACTGCAGAAGCTGAACCGCAATTCGATCTATATTTTTGTGAACAAACGTCTTATACGGGATCGTCTACTGCTGCACGCGATTATCGAGGCCTACCGGAACGTGATTCCGCCTACCAGTTTCCCGGTGGTGCTGCTGTTTCTGGAGATGCCTCCGGAAGAGGTGGACGTGAACGTGCATCCGGCGAAGACCGAGGTGCGCTTCCGGCAGCAGAGCCGGGTGCATGACTTTGTGCGCGACAGCCTGCGGACGGCGCTGATCCAGTCGCGTCCGGCGGCGGGGTTCCTCGCGGCGCTGGATGCGGCGCCCAGCGCAAGCCCCTCTCTGATGCCGCCGGCGGCCTCTCCTCTGCCCGGCTCGCCCGAGGGGAATGTTTCCACGCCGCTGCCGGATTCGGAGGGCGCGAGCTATGCCTCCGGCGAGGCGGAAAGCTTCCACCTGACGGAACAGGCGCCGCCGGCGATTCCGATACGGCTGCCGTTCGACCAGACGTCGATGAACAACGGCGGGTGGATGGACCGGAATGCATGGAGCGACGCGGCGAAGGCGCTCTTTGCTCCTGCGGGAGAAGGAACAACAGGATGCGTCTCCAGCGCCGCTGCCATGGACAAGGAGGCAGCCCGGGCCACGGCCCAGGTGGAGGCGGAACGCTCGGCAACGAATCTGAACGGACTGGGGTCTCTGCGGCCGCTCGGGCAATTGCGCGATTCGTTCATTCTGGCCACTGGAGACGATGGATTGTGGATCATCGACCAGCATGTTGCCCACGAAAGAGTGCTTTTTGAGAAGATTCTTCGTGACCGGCAGGTGGAACAGGTGCAGCGACAGAGGTTGCTGATGCCGTTGCTGGTTGAACTGAAGCCGTGGCAGATGGTGGTCTTCGCGCGCATTGCGGAAGAACTGGAGCGAAACGGATTTGAGGTGGAACCCTTTGGTCCGCAGACACTTGCGGTAAAAGCTGCGCCGGTGGGACTGGAGGGCGCAGCCCTGGAGCGGATGCTCGCGGAGGTCATCGAACAGTCCAGCACGGAAGACGGCAGAGAAGCTGCGCAGAATGAGGATCTTACGGCGCTGCGCACACGCATTGCAGCCTCCATCGCATGTCATGCCGCAATCAAGGTGAATACCGCCCTTGACCCGGCACAAATGGATTGGTTACTGTTAGAACTGGCAAAAACCAGCCACCCAACCAGTTGCCCGCATGGACGTCCAATCGCTTTGCTGTATTCTTGGAAGGAGATCCAGCGGGCCTTCCACCGTATTTAGACACGTTTGGGAGGTGGCGGCCGTTCCCCCCAGGGGGAAGGAGCCGTCCGGCGCCAACGCCAACCTGGAAGTGAGGTTTTTCTTTGACAGCAGAGCAATTGGAAGCTTCGCGCGCCGAAAGGATGCGCCTGAACGGACATGGGGCCCTCACGTTAGAGGACGCCCGGACGTGGATTGAAGAGACCGGACTGTGCTTGTTCCTGCCGCGGCGGCAATTCTCCCAAGGCGTCGCTCCCTCCTTTGTGGAGGCCATAGGTGGAGTGCGGAATCCGACTCCCGATGCCAGGCTCATTGGAGTTGCCGAGGATCTGTTGGTCCGCCTGGAGCATGAGAACATCGCGGTGCGGCTGAATCTGCAGGGCCAGCCCGGCGAGCAACCCGATTACGTGGTGGCTGCCTGGGTGCTCCCCTATGTGTATGCCCTGCGAGGCGACCGCGACTGGAGACGCAGCCCGCAGTTGACGGGTTCGCGGCAGGTTTCGCCGCTGGCGGTCCAGGCCTATAAGCTGCTTGAACAAAGCGAAGCGACCATTGCCGCGCTGAAATATGCCCTCGGCCGTGAAGTGAGCGAAGTGGCGGTTCTGCGCGCGATTACCGAACTCTGGCAACAACTCAGGATTATCCCCGTGGTGCCTGCTCAGGGCCAGCCCGCCCGGTGGCAATTGCTGCGCGTGCGCTTTCAAAAAGCGATCGCGGAGGGCGCATCGACATCGCAGGTGACGGCCATCTCCGTGCTGGCGTCCATTTATCTGCAGGCTGTGATTGCCGCCAGCATGGAAGACGTGGAATTGTTTTTGGCGCCGCTGACCGCGCGGAGCAAGGTGCGCGAGGTGGTGCGGGGCCTGGTGGCCACGCGCCAGGTGCACACCATTGCGATGGGCCATGCACCGCACTTTTATGTGGCTGGAACCCTGCCGGAGTTCGCCTCCGCACCGACGGTGTATGCGAGCGTACAGATGCCGGCCTCGGCCTATTTCCTGGGCGAGTACGAACGTGAAGAGAAACCGCCGGAGGCGGAGGCCACGAAGGCGGCTCCCTCTCCAGAGCCGGAACCGGCGCGCAAGGCCGCTGCCCACGCGCCGCGGAAACCGGCCCACAGCGAAAACGCCAAGGCTCGCCCGCACTACAGCCGCACTGCGGCGCATGGCCGCGACCGTAAACCCGCAGCCGCCAAGAACCGCCCCGCACGGCGCCAGGCTGCAGAAGAGCGCAGACCGGCAAATGCGCGGTGGAACGGAAGCGCAGGCAAGCCCGCGAATGCCAGTCACCGCCTGAACGGCAGCCGCAATGGCCCGCGGGGATCAAACGGCGCGCGGCCGGGTGGCAATGACGCCGGAAACGCCAAAGGGACCGGCTCGGCCTGGAGCAAGCGCAACGGACACACAACCAGCGTCAAGACGACCGGCAAGGCGGCCGTGAGCAGCCGCAGCGGAAGCTCTGCACGCAAGGAAGTCCGTCCGGCGCGCGGCCGGAGCAAGCCGCTGTCGGCGGGGGCAAAATCAGGTAATAACAAGCGGTTTCGCTTTGCTTCCAGGACTAAGCAAGGGGCCAAGAAACGCGGATGAGCGAGAAACTAGGCTCATCGCAGCTGGCGCGGCCGGGCAGCAGCATCATTGTCGCCATCGACGGACCGGCAGGCGCCGGCAAAAGCACCATTGCCCGTCATCTTGCCCAGCGTTTCGGGTTGCTGAACATCGAGACAGGCGCCATGTACAGGGCGTATGCCCTCAAGGCGTTGCGGGCCGCCATGCCGCTGGACGAAAGCAGCGCACTGGAAAGACTGGCAGACGAAACCACGATCCGGCTGGAAGCCGGAGAGAGCGGCAATCGGGTCCTGCTGGACGGCGAGGATGTTACCGGACTGCTGCGCGATCCGTTGGTGACCGAGACGGCCTCGCGGGTGAGCGTTTTTCCGGCCATTCGCGCGTGGATGGTCAAACTGCAGCAGCAGTTGGGGGAAGGCGGCGGCGTGGTCATGGAAGGCCGCGACATTGGGACGGTGGTTTTTCCCGGGGCCCAGGTGAAGATTTTTCTCGACGCCGCTCCAGAAGTCCGAGGCCAGAGGCGATTTGACCAGTTGGGTCCAACGCCCGATCAGCTTCCCGAGGAAGTGATACGGGAGATGCGGGCGCGGGACGAGCGTGATCGGAACCGGGTGGATTCGCCGCTGCGGGCGGCTGCGGACGCCGTGCTTCTGGATACGACCCACATGACGCTGGAAGAAGTGCTGCAAGCGGCGGAAGCCCTTGTGACTGAGCGGATAGACGCGGCGCCAACGCCCCGCTGAAAACTCCGTTACTGTGGTGTGTTTTCGCAGTTTACCGCCATGCGATAGGCTTTTACTCATATGGAAACCACTTGCACACGGTGTCACCGGACTGTCCAGGCCGAGAGTTGCTTCTGTTCTTACTGCGGCATGCCGCAGCTGACTTACGAGTCAGACGGGACGGCGGGAACAGAAGATTTGGAGCTATTGAGCGAGGGCCTTCTGGACGCAGGCACAGTAGCCTGGAAGCCGGCCTTGCGGGCGGCCATGCTGCTGGCGGTTCCGGCGGGATTGCTGGCGAGCGATGTTTCACCGCTGGGGATGACAGGCATGCTATGGGTAGCGCTGGGCGCGGCGCTGGCAGTGGTCGTCTACGTGCGCAGGCAGCGCGCGCCCTGGATCACGATGGGCGCCGGAGCGCGGATTGGGTTGGTGACGGGGTTGATGGCTGCGTGGCTGGCCTTCAGTGTCAGCGGCGGGGCGCTGTTTGTACAGCGGTACGTGCTGCATCATGCCAGCCAGATCGACGCCGACTGGAAGAGCCGCGTCGAGATGAGCGAACAGGCCGCACAGCAATGGACATCTGGTCTGATGTCCGCCAGCGCCTCCCAAGCCAGGACCGCGCGCGAGCAGCAGCAGGCCTGGATGCTTTCTCCGTGGGGCCATGCAGGAGTTGAGGCGCTGGGATTTGCCATCAACGCGCTCTTGCTGCTCTTCTTTGCCGCGGGAGGCGGAGCGCTGGGGGCCCGCTGGCTGGCGCGTATGCGGCGCTCGGGGCTTTAGCGCAGTTCCGGCGGACCATTTTGCGGGATGGAAGCCCGCTGCAGGACGCTTTCTCCACAACTGGCTTGTTGCCCGGCTTGCCGGGAAGGAGCCGCCTTCTCTATCCTGCGAAGGTTGAGCGGCAGAAGAATTCCGATGAGCGAAGCAAAAAACAAAGCTACCCTCCGCGTCAAAGGTAGACTGATGTCTGCCTCCGAGATTGAGCGCACGCTGGTGCGCCTGGCGCACGAGATTGTCGAAAAGAGCAACGGCTGCGAGGATCTGGTGCTGGTGGGCATCAAGCGGCGCGGGGTCCTGCTGGCCGAACGGCTGGGACACCTCATCGCGGGCATCGAGAGACGTCCGGTGGCGACGGGGGTGCTGGACATCCAGCTCTACCGGGACGATTTGGCGACGGTGGGTGCGCGGCCGGTGGTGACTCCGGGAGCCATCGGCACGGAGATCGAAGGACGGGATGTGGTGCTCTGCGACGATGTGCTTTATACGGGGCGCACGGTGCGCGCAGCTCTGGATGCGCTGTTCGACCACGGGCGTCCGCGCAGGGTGCAACTGGCGGTCCTGATCGACCGCGGTCACCGCGAGCTGCCCATCGAGGCCGGTTATGTCGGCCGCCGCGTGCCCACCAGCAGCCGCGAGATAATTGAGGTAAAATTCCGCGAAGTTGACAACGACGAGCAGGTGTTGCTGGTCGAGCGTACCGATTGAAGCAGAGTCCATGGCTACAGATGGACGCAAGAAGCAAGAAGCTGGGATCTATGAACTCAACCATTGTTCGTCGCAAGCATGCCACACCGCCCGTTCCCGCCTCTCCCTTTCCCTACAATCCCGGTTCTCTTCTTTCGGTAATGGACCTGAGCCTGGAGGGCGTGAGCCGGTTGCTGGCACGCGCCACGGAACTCGATCAGATGGATCCGCTGGTGCGGAATCGCATTCTGGCCAAGCGCAAGGTGGCGCTGCTTTTCTATGAATCGTCCACACGCACGCGGACAAGCTTTGAGCTCGCGGCCAAAGCGCTGGGCGCGGACACGGCGCTGATTTCAAGCCTTTCATCGAGTATCGAGAAAGGCGAGACGCTCAAGGATACGGGACTGACGCTGCGATCGCTGGGAGCCGAGGCGATTATTCTGCGGCATAACGCCTCCGGCGCGGCCTGGCTGCTGGAACGCGAAACGCGCCTGCCGGTGCTCAATGCCGGCGACGGCATGCACGAGCACCCTACCCAGGGACTGCTCGACCTGCGGACGATTCTGGCCCACCTGCGGCCGGGGATTGCGACGGTGGATGCGGAGACGCTGAAGGGCGTGACGGTGGCGATTGTGGGCGACATTCTGCATAGCCGCGTGGCGCGGTCGAATCTGCTGCTGCTGCCGCGGCTGGGGGCGCAGGTGGTGCTGTGCGGACCCAAAGAGCTGCTGCCGGATCTGGCCGCCGAGGCAGGACCGGGTGTGACGGTGGAACGCGATTTTGAAACGGCCCTCGGGCAGTCGCAGGTAGCCATGATGCTGCGCATCCAGGCCGAGCGGCTGGCCGGAATGCAGATCGACCTGGGCGGCTACACCGCCAGCTACCAGCTGACGAGCGCTCGGCTGGCCAAGTTCGCGCCCAAGGCTGTGGTGCTGCATCCGGGCCCAATCATTCGCGGCCTGGAATTGACGGCGGAAGTGGCCGATGGACCGCAATCGGCGATTCTGGAACAGGTGAAGAACGGCGTGGCGATTCGCATGGCCGTGGTGGAACGGGCGCTGACGGCAGCAGAGCAAGGAGGCCGCGCATGACGGCACTGGTGATTCGCGGCGGGCATCTGATCGATCCTGCGGCAGGCGTGGATGCCCAGAAAGACATTCTGCTCCAGGACGGCCACGTGGCCGAGATCGCCGGGCCGGGCAAGCTGAAGGGCGCCAACGGGGCCGAGGCGCTGGATGCGACGGGGCTGGTGGTAGCGCCAGGCCTGATCGACATGCACGTGCATCTGCGCGAGCCGGGACAGACTCACAAAGAGACGATCGCCACGGGCACGGCGGCAGCCGCCGTGGGCGGATTCACCGCCGTGGCGGCGATGCCCAACACGACCCCAGTGAACGACTCGGCGGAGACAACGCGCTGGATGCAGGCGCCGGAACGAGGCGGGGTGGTGCGCGTCTTCCCGATTGCCGCGGCGACACGGGGTTCCAAGGGAGAAGCCATCAACGACTATGCCGCGCTGAAGGCTGCCGGGGCCGCGGCGGTCAGCGATGACGGCCACCCCATCCTGAAGGAAGGCGTCATGCGCGAGGCGCTGGCCGCGGCGGCTCGCGTGGGCCTGAGCATCATCCAACACGCCGAAGACACGCGAATGACGCAGACCAACGGCACAAGCGCCAGCATGAACCTGGGAACGGTCTCATTCAAGCTGGGGCTGCGGGGCATGGCGGCGGAAGCCGAATCGGCCATAGTGGAGCGCGATATCCGGCTGGTGATGGAACTGCGTGAGCAGCGGCCGCATCTGCACGTGGCGCATGTGTCCACGGCGGCGACGCTGAACGCGGTACGGCAGGCGCGGCGGAACGGGCTGCGCGTAACCTGCGAGGTGGCGCCGCACCACTTCCTGCTCACCGAAGAGCATGTCGGCTGTTACGACACTAACGCCAAGATGAATCCGCCGCTGCGCGCGGCAGCCGACCGCGATGCCATGATCGAAGGCATTCTGGACGGCGTGGTGGATGCAATTGCCACCGACCACGCGCCGCATGCCATCCACGAGAAGGAAGTGGAGTTTGACCGTGCGCCCAACGGAATTTTGGGGCTGGAGACGGCGCTCGGCCTGAGCCTGCACTGGCTCCATGCCGAGTGGAAGATGCCGCTGGGGCGGGTGCTGAGCCTGCTAAGCGCGCAGCCGGCGGCCGTGTTGGGCCTGAAAGGCCGGGGAACCCTGGCTGTGGGCAGCTTTGCCGATGTGGTGGTCTTCGATCCCAAAACGGAGTGGGTTTATCGCGCGGCAGAGAGCAAGTCAAAGTCGCGGAATTCACCGTTCGACGGATGGACGATGCAAGGCAAGGTCTGGTGGACGATCAGCGAAGGCCGGATCGCCTATCGTGCGCAGAATTGAGCGCAAATACCCAAGAGGCCTGGACCCAGGCTGCGGGTATTCTTGTGCGCGTATGTCATGGGGAAAGAACCGGTGCGGCGGAAGAGACGGGGACAATCCCGGGCACAGAGAATCTCCCCGCCATCTCCTGAGCCTCACGCCGACGATCCTCGTGCCGCACTTCTCCGTTCCCCGGGATAAGCGATGATTCGCTTTGCGCCGATTCTCCATGAGCACAGCGCGTGCCGCCACGTGAAGAAACAGGGACGTGGCAAGGAATTTCCCGCGGCAGATTGAAAGCGGCATTTGCTTTGCCTAAAAGCAACGTCCAAGAGATCCATCCGTGCGGATGGGGCGGAATTCCGTGGATGGGCGCACGATGATCCCCCGGTATTTGATCGAATAAAACGATTCTGGCAGATCGGTAGGATGGCTTGAAATTGCGCGATGCGGAAGGAGTAATGTTCTATCTTATTGAAATAAACGAATGATATTGAAATATCTTATCGTTAATCACCTCTTGGCGAAGCTGTGAGCGTTTTATTCCATCAAACGATAGCAGCACCGGCGAAATTGCGGTTTCCCCTCCCAATCCATTCGCAATAGAGTGGCCGCCATTCATTTTATTGGAGAGGTGGAGGATGTCCGCGCGCGGCGATCTCACTTCCGTGAAAGGAGAGTGTATACGTCCTTGTGACGTCGCTGCGCTCATCTCTCTGTCATTCCAGCAAAGTGAATTCCTCAGACGGTTGTTCTCAGAGCAGGGCCACAGCAAACGCGCCGAGGCGCCGCCGGCTAGACCAGGGCCGGCGTCCAAAGCTCTGCCTGCCAAGCTCTCGATACCTTCGTCTCTGGATCGCCATGGCGTCGAAAACTCGATTAGAACCCAGGGCAGGCTCAAGCTTCCTTTTCTGGTTGCGCCGGATCTCCCGCTTCTTCTACGCGTGAGTTGCGGCGCTGGATGATCTCCGCTGACCTGCGCAGGCAGGGCAGCAGGGAGAGCTGCCAGCCCTCACAACTGAGCGACTCGATTTCTGCAGAAATTTAGGAGGAACAGATGCAAAGAGGCGAAAAACGCGACCTGACAGGTCCGCCCATGAAGCGCATCGCTTTGCTCGCTGTGATTGCGGTTTTCATGCTCTGCATGGCCACGATTACAGGCAATGCTCAAACATCGCGGGGTACCATTCTCGGCACGGTCACCGACCAGTCGGGCGCGGTGCTACCAGACACGGTTGTGCAGTTGGTGAACCAGGGAACGGGGACCAAACTGCAGGCAACCAGCAACGGATCCGGCTACTATCAGTTCGTCGATGTTTCGGTGGGAACATACGAGATCGTGGCGGAGAAGCAGGGATTCAAGAAGCTGACCCGGCCGGGCATCGTTCTGCAAACGATGGCCCGCATCGAAGTTGACCTCTCCATGACGGTGGGCGCTTCGACGGAAACGGTCGAGGTGACCGCGGCCAGCCCTCTCATCGAGGCAGACAGCGTCTCCCTGGGCACAGTGGTCGACCAGCGCGAAACCAATGAGTTGCCGCTGAACGGCCGCAACCCGATGAACCTGACTGCTCTGGTAGCGTCGGTCATTCCGATGGGCCAGACCTCGGGCACGCCGACCGGCGTGAACCCCATCGCGTGGGGCAACTACCAGATCGGCGGCGGCATGGCCGGTCAGAACAACGTCTTTATCGACGGCGCGCCTGACTGGGGCATTTACGACCACAACATCGAAATCATTCCGACCCAGGACTCACTGGCCGAGTTCAAGGTGGAAACCAACAACCTGACGGCTGAGTATGGCCGGCTGGCGGGCGGCGCCATCCAGTTCACCACCAAGTCGGGCACCAAGGACTTCCACGGCAACGCGTGGGAGTACATCCGCAACAAGATCTTCAACTCCAACACCTGGTTTGCCAACCACGCGGGTGTAGCTCGTCCGGCGTTCACGCAGAACCAGTACGGCTTCAACATCGGCGGCCCGGTCTGGCTGGGACATCTGTATGACGGCCGGAAGCGGACCTTCTTCTTCGTGAACTGGGAAGGCTTCGGCCTGCGCATCGGCGAGACCTACACCACCACCGTTCCGAACTCGACGTTCCTGGGCGGCAATCTCTCCCCGTGGGCCACCAATGACGGCAACCCGGGGGTTTACGATCCTCTGACCACCTGCACCAACCCGAGCGGCTGCTCGGCCGGCTACCTGACCAACTCGGTTGGTTACGTGGCGCCGGCAACAGCGTATGGCGCTCGTCAGCCGATCGGCTGGGACATCGCCGGCTATACGCCGTACCAGTTCCAGACCACCTCGGGCTACTCGAACAGCATCAACCCGACGTCGCTGAATTATCTCAAGTACGTCTTCCCGAACCCGACGAATACTTCCAACCTGATCGGCAACTACACCTACAACGCCAGCGGCGGCGGCAACAACTATCAGATTGTGGCCAAGGTCGATCACGACATCAACGACAAGAACCACCTGATGGGCCGCTACACGCATTGGCACAACATCAGCCTGCCGGTGGACGTTTTCGCTCCGAAGCACTCCGGCATCTGCGGAAACGGCGCCTGCGGTGAGACTTACTTCGTGCACAACGGCGTCCTGGACGACACGGCCACCTTGTCCTCGAAGACCATTCTGGATGTGCGGATCAGCTTTGGCCGTTACGTCTACAACCGCACCCCTGTCAACACCAGCTTCGACTTCTCTCAGTTCGGTTGGGGAGACTACGCGCACCTGGTTGAATTTCCCGGCCCGGCGTCGTTCTCCGTTCCTTCCTTCGATCCCGGATCGTATTCGCTGTTCGGCGGCCAGGGCTCCGACTCGACCATCATCGAGGCTGAAGATACCTACCGCGTGGCGGGCTCTCTGACCCGGTTCTGGGGCAACCACACCTTGAAGTTCGGTGGTGAGTATGTGCTGAACAACTTCAACTACGCGCAGACCAACACCAGTGCCGGCCTCTGGTACTGGAACGGCGGCTGGACGTCTTCGACGGCAATCGGCGCGGCCACCGGCGGCATGGACGTGGCCTCGTACATGCTGGGTTACTACAGCAGCGGCGGCACGTCGTATTCGGCCCGCGTTGCCTCGCGGGATATCTATCCCGCGGTCTTTGCGACCGACGACTGGCGCGCCACCTCGAAGCT
>JAJZVX010000032.1 GCA_021846985.1 Acidobacteriota bacterium
CAGCCCACCGCGGTCTGGATCAACCCACCCACTCCGACACATGCCACAGAGGGAAATCTACACTAAACTCTCACGCAACCTGTCTCAAAGTCGTTGACACGCTCCGCGCAGATCAGCCAGTTCTCCCCGGAATTGAGAATCACTTAGCCTCCGAGAGCAGTCGGGCGACCTCTTCGGGCGCAAACAACAATCTTCGGCAAAGGTGAGTTGGCCGGAGGCGACCGGTACGAGTCCATTTGCGTACCGTGTGAGGACTGACCCGGCACAAGTCCGCCACCTCCCTTAAGGTCAACAGTCGCGCGGTGTCAGCCATTACGCGCCCCTCTCTTTCCGGCGGCCTTCGACCGCATCGGCGGAGACTCGCCATTGTCCCTTGTCCTTTCGGGCTTTTAACCGTCCTGCCCAAAGCAAGCTATAGAGATGGTGAAGTGTGACTTTGAGTCTGCGAGCAGCTTCAGCAACGGTAATTTCACGATCTGCCATCGATTTTTCTCCTTTACAGCAACAACAGTATCAGTTACAGTATTTGCATGAACCGTGACCGATACAAAACCGTTACCGGATTTGCGATCTTAGTTCCGGCTTTGGCGTCGGAAGCGATGGGTCAGGCAACATTCCTATCGGAGGCTGACCGCGTTCACCATGTTCGAGCGATCACGCTGGATGAGGTAAAGGCAGCGGCGAAAAAGCTACGGGGAGCAGAGGCGGCTCGCTTCGATGCCTTGCTATCCCTTAGAGGCGCGCTGGAGAGCCGCGATCAGTTGGCGCTGAGTACCGCGAAGGAACGCATGAAAGAGTTCTATCGGCTCCGGCAAGCCGAGAAACCAAAGATAACGGACTTTGATGAGGATGACTATGAGCGATTCCTTGGCGAGATAATTGCTGACCGAGTTGGACTGCCACCGGAGGAAGCGGGCAAGTACATAAGCGGTAAGCGCCCAGGCCCCAGTGCGGAGGCAAATCCGCAAAGATGGTTTTCCTACGAGGTGTCTCAGGCTGTTGGGTTCCCTCTTGAGAATGCACAGGTCGTCCTCTGGTGGATAAATGGTGAATTCCGGCCCGCGATTTACTGCCCGGATGCAAAAACCGCCCTGTACATTCATACGTTTTTCCTTGCGCCGGTGGGCGGGTTAGGCTTTCGTATCTGTCCTTACGACGGAGAGCAGTTCTTTCAGGAACGACCGAATCAAGAGTATTGCTGTCCAGCACACAGAGAAGCGCATCGCGTAGCGCGATTTCGAGACAAACAAAAACGGAAGGCCACAAAGCGGGGAAAGGGTGGAAAGCGTCATGGCACTCAAAAAGCGCGGTAACACTTGGCACACGCATTTCTTTGTGGACGGAGAACGGTTCCGTCAATCGCTTGATACAAGCGACTGGCGGGAAGCGCAGCGCAAAGAGCGGGAGTTGATTGCCGAAGCCAAGGCGGGGAAATTGGCCGCGTCCAAAGACGAATTCTCCCGGCTTCCTTTCGGTGACGCAGCGGATAGGTTCATTGCGGATCGGCTTCCGCGTCTCGCCCCTCGCAGCGTCCAGACGGAGAAAGAGCGGGTGAAGCCCATCAAAGCGCGGATCGGCGGCGTTCCCGTGTGGCGGCTGACTGTGGAACAGGTTCGCACCTATCTGCGGGAGCGCAAGGCGGCGGGCCGGTCGAATGCGACTCTCAATCGGGAGTTGGACATTATTCGCGGTGTACTCAAGCGGGCGAAACGCTGGCATCATTTTACGGATGAGATTCGCCCTCTGCCGGTTCGGGAGAATATCGGGCGGGCGCTCACCTATGAGGAAAAGGTCAAGCTGCTCAAACGGGCTGCGGCGCGTCCTGAGTGGCAGACGGCGACATGGGCGGCGCGGCTGGCTCTGAATACCACGATGCGCGGCTGCGAGCTTAAAGGACTACGCTGGCGCGATGTGGACATGATCGGGCGGGCGCTCACGGTGCGGCACAGCAAGACAGAGGCAGGGGAAAGGGTCATCCCGCTCAATGCGGACGCCTGGGAGGTCATTCTGGCGCTTTACAGGCGCTCTCAGCAGTTGGGCGGCTTCGAGCCGGGGCATTATCTCTTTCCAGCCCTCAAGGGCGAGCGCAAGGAAGGACAGCAAGGCGACGGCGAGAGAAAGAAAGAGAAGATCGACCCTACGCGCCCGATGAAGACTTGGCGGACGGCATGGCGGCGGCTGACGCGGGCGATTCAATGCCCGGAATGCGGGCTGCTGCAAGACCCCGCCGATACCTGCTCCGAGTGCAAGGCGGACACGGCGGACGTGAAAAGCCCATTCCTCGGATTCCGGTTCCACGATCTACGGCACCAAGCCATCACGGAACTGGCAGAGTCCAAGGCAAGCGATCAAACCATCATGGGGATTGCCGGTCACGTCTCCAAGAAAATGCTTCAGCACTACTCGCACGTTCGCATGGAGGCGAAGCGTAGCGCACTGGAAGCGTTATCGATGAGACCGGCTCAGACGGGGGATTCAAAGGACACAGCGGAGGGTTACGACACAAACAACGACACAAAAAAGCGGCAGCCCTGGGAGGGTATGCCGCAAGTCATTGAATCTTTGGTGGAGCTGAGCGGGATCGAACCGCTGGCCTCCTCGTTGCGAACGAGGCGCTCTCCCAGCTGAGCTACAGCCCCACGACTTTTCTATCTTACCAGCCACCGGCGAATCCGCAAAGGCTTTGACGCCGTGCGCAGAGAGATCGTCTTCCTTCGCGGCAGAGCAAAACGGGCTATCGCTTCCATCTTGCTGATGTCAAAAGGCCCCATCCATCAGGCCCCATCCATCTTGTCCTCTCTTTTTTGCGACCTTTTCCGCCAAATCCGGTTATCCTGAAAGCGGAGGCCTAGACGATATGACAAAGGCAGATCTGGTCGAGAAAGTGACCCGGCTGGGAGATTTGACTCGCCGCGACGGAGAGGTCATTGTTGAGACCATCTTCGATTCTGTGATCGGAGCTCTACAGAGCGGAGACAAGATCGAAATTCGCGGTTTCGGGTCTTTTCGCATTCGTCAGCGCAATCCGCGTATCGGACGCAATCCGAAGACGGGCGAACGCGTTGACGTCCCCGCCAAGCGCGTACCCTACTTCAAGCCGTCGAAGGAATTGCGCGACCTGGTCAATCCCGACGAGGCGGCAAGCGCCTCCTGAGCAGGGTTTTTCTCATTCCTTGAAAAACAGCCGCGGGGGCTTGCTCTTATCCAGGAATCTCCCCATACGGATCTGTCGTCAAGGGTTTGACGATAGATTCCCGCGGCACGGCAATCCCGCCGCGGTCCGGCTCTTTCTCTCTGGTGTCCAGATTGCCATCCCGGGGACAATTTCCTCTTCAGCCAGTGCTTCCGCGGATCCCGATGACACTCAGCATCCGGCCTGCCCGGCCTCGCGAAGCGCGATGCGAAAAGAACAACTCTGGCTGGCAACTCGTGCAGCCTCCCACCAGCTTGATAGCCGCAGGCCGCAAGCCCGCATCCAGCAGTTGCCGCTTGTTGGCCTCGAAAAGATCCAGGTGAAGGCTGGGGCCAATCGGCGAGTGTCCAGGCGCTCGCTGGGTCAGAAACAACATTGGATACATGGTGCGGATTGGATCGCTGTCATCCACTTCGTGGAACAGGTCGCGAAAGTAGGCAAACTGCGACTCAAAGCCCGACAGAACCTCCTCGCCGACGGCGTAGCAGCAGGGGCCGATTCCCGGACCGATGGCGGCAACCATATCCTCGGGCCGGGAGCCAAATTCCAACCGCATGCGCCCAATGCCGTTCTCCACAATGCGTTGAACGGTACCCCGCCAGCCGGCATGGAAGGCGGCCACGGCGCGGCGTTTGCAGTCGGCCACCAGAACAGGGATACAGTCGGCGGTCTGGATGCCCAGCAGGATTCCCGGCTCCGCCGTCATGAAGCCATCCCCGCGAGCAGTAGGGAGCATTTGCGTTTCCCGGGAAGCATCGCCTGTGCCGATGACGCGGACCAGCGTGGTGTGGATCTGACGTAGCGTCGCGAGCGGCACGGCGGCATCTCCCGTGACGGCCTTGACCAACCGGCGCCGGTTCTCGGCTACCAGTTCACGGCTATCCTCGGCGGTGAAGCCCAGATTCAACTCGCCGTGAGCATCCTCAGCGCAATAGGCGCGGCTCACACCTCCCTTGCGGGTGCTGAAGCCGTGCCAAAGCCACGAAAACCTGCTCCAGCCGGCAGCGGTAAGCCAGTGCACGCCGTTTCCGGCTTCCCGGGGAAGAGCGGATTTACGGCAAAGCTCATGGGGAGATTTCTTTTCGAAGATCTTGCGCCGGGCGGATGCTGCTGCCCTGCCGCGCGGATGATGCGCCAGGCCGGCCTCTTTGAAAAGAGCGTCGATCAGCTCAATATCTGCCAGGGAACTATTTTGGGAAGAGGGAGTCTTCACCTCTCGATTGTATCGAGTTGGCGGGGCTGGGCAGGTGAGCAGGTGGGCCCGCCTTCCGGCGGGCCCGCTCCAGAGGCATTGAAGGGAGGAGGATCCAGGGGGGATAGTGAGAAGAGGTCCAACTTCGGACCCTAGAGAAGGAGTGAGTACCTTTCTTGGAAGGGTATCTTTCGGGAAAGCCTCTGCTGGTTACTTGATTAGATGCATGGACGTCAAAAAGGTTGGCATCCACCCGAAACCGTGGTGGTTCGTGCTCCGGATGTCTGAATGCATGCCAATGCCTGCCGTCTTCCAGAAGCTGGTGGGAACATGCGGCGTACAGGGGAAGATAATTATTAAGTTGCATATTCTGGAAGGAGTTGGCACTCTTTAGTATTGTGAAGCGCTGGTACTATATCGTGCTTGCGGGACTCTTGCTGCTGGGGATTGGCTACATCTATCTTCATCGCCAGGACCTGGGACTTGTGGGTCCGCCTTCCGGTGTCGGCGACGGGTCGGGCGGAAATGCATCCATCGCTTCTCTTCATCCTCCACGCATCAACTGGACAACCGTGGAGCGCCCCAATGCCGGATTCAGGGTAGAAATGCCTGTGGACGGCAAGGAAATTCAGGTTCCCGCATACAACGAGAACGGCGGGACCGATCAAGTCAACATGCTCTTTGCCTACCCTGCGGCCGACATCACCTTTTCCGTGGCATGGGCCGATAACCCACCGGTCGTACGCGTCAATGGACAGACGCCCGATCGCATTCTGGATATGGCCCGCGATGAGGCATTGACACGCACGCAAACCACCTTGTCCGGGGAAACAAAGCTGATGGCCAGCGGTTTCCCCGCCCGTGACATTGTGGCCCGGAATGCCGGCGGCGGTGTTCTGGATACGCGTCTTGTTCTTGTCGGCCGGAGGCTTTATATGCTCACCACGGCCTTTCCCTCGGTCGATGTGCGCCGCGAACAGGACGTATTGCGATTTTTCAACTCTTTCACCGTCCTCAGATCCCGCAGCATCCCCGAATCGTTGCCTCCGGCCTGATCCTGGAATGGCCTGGGACGGCACCCGCACCCAGACCGGAAAGTTACACCTGACAGCGGGATGCGGGACTCTGGCGATCCAGTTCTCTTTCCGTCATCGGGCGCTTGCCGGGCATTCATAGTCATGCTCAATGCGGGGTGCTCCGAGGGCGCGCTCCCTTCTCGACGAAGAAAGTAATCAGACCCGTGGGCAGGAAACGGACGATCAGTGAGAGCAGCGTGCCGCTCGCATTGGGAACGATGAGGCGCCGGCCACCGGCAAGGGCCGTAACAGCACGGCGGGCCACATCTTCAACCGGCTGAACGCCTCGTGCCTTGAAGACTTCCGCGCGCGAGACAGCGAAAAACTCGCTCTCCGTCGGTCCGGGACAAAGGGCCGTCACCTTCACACCGTAGCGCGCCACTTCCGCCGCCAGCCCGAGGGCGAAGTAGCGGTCGAAGACCTTACTTGCCGCGTAGGTGGCAAAGTACGGAAGCGGCTGGAAGCTGGCCGTGGAAGCCACCACCAGCACCCAGCCCTGCCGCCGTTCCACCATGCGCGAAACAAACAGGCGCGACAGGCGCACCATGGCCTCGCAGTTCACGCGCACCTGGCTCAGTTCCTGCTCAACCGGGCTGGAATGGAAGGCGCCATACTGTCCCAATCCCGCGTTGTTCACCAGAACATCCACCGCCAGGCCCGTGCCCTCGGTCGCCTCGTAGATTTGCTGGGGCGCCTCCGGATCGTTCAGGTCGGCCACAACCACGCGCGTCTCAGTTCCCTGAGCCGCAAGCTCGGCAGCCAGCGCCGCGAGCCGCTCACGGCGGCGCGCCGTGAGGACGAGTTTGGCGCCACGGCCAGCCAGTTCTCGCGCCAAAGCCGCGCCAATTCCAGCGCTGGCTCCTGTCACCAGCGCCCATTTACCATCGAATTCCTTCGTCCTTGCCATAGCGGCTTCCTCCTTGCGGAGCATCCCTCGTACCGGTGCACTCACGGATGCGCGGCGAATTCGCCTTCAAACTCCTCGTTCAGCCATTGGCTGAAGGCTGAAAACTCCTCGTCGCGGCCTAGAAAATCCCGCACCATCTGGCGGCCTGGTTTCGACCCGCCCTGTTCCAGAACTGTCTTGCGGTAGCGGGCTCCCGCCTCGCAGTCCAGCAGATCTTCGGGATCAAATTGCGCAAAAAAGTCCAGCGCAATGACCTTGTCGAAGGCATACGTGTAGTAGTTCGAGGAGTAACCGGTGAGGTGGCCAAAGCTTGCATACATGTGGTTGCCGTCGAGCCATGTCCAGGGCAGCAGGCGGGTATGAAGCTGCCTGGTCGCGGCGTCAAGGTCGAGTCCCGCAGGGTCGTGGTCGTGCAGGTCGAGCGAGAGCGTCGTGTAGTAGAGTTGGGTCCGCACCCAGTCGGCCCGGCCAAAGGCCCCCGCCAGCTTCATCTTCCGGATGGTGGTGGAGGGAAGAACCTCGCCGGTCTGGTAGTGGCGGGCAAAAGCTTGCAGCAGCTTCTCGTCGCGGAAAAACTCCTCGAGCATCTGCGAGGGAACCTCCACAAAGTCGCCCTCGGTGGCGAATCCCGAAAGGCCGGCCCACTCCGTGTGCCCGCCCAGGATGGCGTGCATCAGGTGGCCGAACTCGTGGAAGAAGGTGACCACGTCGCTATACTGCAGCAGGCCCGGATGGCTGTCTTCGCCGCCCGGGAAGTTGCAGATCAGCGCCGCTTCCGGCAGGGCGCCGCCGCGCACTCCGGTCACAACCGGCGCGGCGGAGAACCATTTGTCTTTTCCTTCGCGCGGATGCATGTCGAGATAGAACCGGCCTGCCAGCGCACCCTCCTCAAAGACCTCGTAGACCGAAACCGCGGGATCCCACGCGGGGACGGCCGACCGCCGGAACTCGATCTTGAAGAGCCGCGCCGCCGTGGCCAGCACGCCTTCTTCCACCTGCCGGTAGGGGAAATAGGGACGCACGGACTGCGAGTCGAAGTCGAAGGCCGAGCGGCGGAATTGCTCATACCAGTAAGCCCGGCTGGCCATGTCGATGGCATGCAAGTCCGCCTGGCTCCGGCGGGCAAAGGCAAGGATCAGCTCATGCTCGTGGCGCGCGCCCTCGCGGCTGGCCGTGTCGAGGCGGGCAAGAAAGCTGCGCACGTTGGCTGCGGAGCCCATCATCTGGTCGGCGGTGGCGAGGTCGGCCCAGCTACGGAATCCCAGCGTCGTGGCGATCTCCTGCCGGGTGGCCAGCAGGTCGAGCAGAATCGGCTGGTTGGCCGGGTAGGCGCGGGTATTGTAAGCCAGGAACATGCGCTCGCGCAGGGCGGCGCTGGAGGCAAACGTCATCACCGGCAGCATGTCGGGCTGGTCGGTTGTGAGCTGGATGCGGCCCCCGGCATCCGGCTGGTGGCACGCCAGATAATCCGCGGGCAGACCGTCCATCTCGGTCGCGGTGGCTTCAATGGTCTTGGCGCCCTCCTGGATGTTGCGGCTGAAGTCGAGCGCCAGGCGGGTGGCCTTCTCGTGCAGAGCCTGCAAGCGGTCTCGGGTAGCCTGGTCCTTGTCCACGCCAGCCAGCCGGTAGCTCAGCAGGGTACGCTCCAGGTAGTGGCGGGTGGCCGGACTGGCGCCGTCGAGTGCGATGGCCGCAAGAGCCTCATAAACCTGCCGGTTCAGGCTGAGGGCGCTGGCCGCCTGGGCGATCCGCTGGGCCTCGATCTGGGCCTGGTCGCGCACGGCCTTGCGGGTGGCCACGGAGTTGAGCACGCCTGCTTGTGAGCCGGCCAGGTTCAGCTCCTGCACGGCGGCATCGTAGAGGCGCAGCGAGTTCTCTGGCGTGCGCGGACCCTCCACGGCCAGGAGGGTCTGGAGCGCCGCCTGGTGGGCGGCCAGTCGCGCGCTCACCCAGTCGGCAAGGGTTTCGGCAGAAGCGGCTCCGCCGGCCTCCCAGGCGTGAAGAGGCACACTTTGGGCGGCGGCGTTGTTTTCCTGCGGCATGGTTGGCTCTAACCTCCAGATTTTAGGGTGCCACAGGCAAGCCTGTTGGCGCTTTGGCCACCCTTCGTCGCGGCGGCGCATATCTTCTGTTGCATCCTGGGAGCAACGCCTTTAAGATGCGTCAATTGACGGGAATGGATCAACCGTACCCCATTGCGCCCGAAAAGCTGGCCGGAGCCCCGGCCCCGCGGCCCCGCCTGGGAAAGCTGTGCGTGGCCGTGCAGGCGGCATCGCCCCGGGAGATGATGGACCGGGCGTCGGCGGCGCTGCGCGACTCGCGCTTCCTGGAGTTCCGGTTGGACTGGCTGGCGAAACCGGCGTCGGTACTGCCTCTGCTGGCGGAGTTTCTGGCTGCGCACCGCGAGGTGACGGCGATTGCCACCTGCCGCCGCAAGCAGTTTGGCGGCAATTTTGGCGGCGCGCTGACAGCGGAGTTGGAGATCCTGCGGAGGGCCGCCGAGAGCGGCTGCGAGATTGTCGATCTGGAGGTGGAGTCGGCCGAGGAAGCGAAGCCCGGGCAATTGGCCAAGTTCCGCGCCGGGCTGGCGGCGGCAGGCGCGGCGCTTCTGGTGAGCTTCCATGACTTTTCGCGCACCAAGGATCTGGAAGCGGCGGCGGCGCGCATCGAGGCCTTTGCACCGGATTTTGTGAAGGTGGTTTCCACGGCGCGGTCGCTGGCCGACAATCTGGCCGTGCTGCGGCTCATCGAGGAGCGTTCGCTGGCCTTGCACGTGGTGGCGATGGCGATGGGCGAAGAGGGTCTGCTGAGCCGCGTGCTGGGGCCGCGAGCGGGCGGGACGTTCACCTTTGCCTCGTTTGCCGAGGGAGCGGAGACAGCGCCGGGACAAGTGAGCGCGCGCACGCTCATCGATCTCTACCGCTTCGAGCAACTGGACCAGGCTACGCGGCTGTTCGGCGTGGCGGGCAACCCGATTGCGCACTCACTTTCGCCGTTGATGCACAACACCGCGTTCCGGCGGGAGAACGTGAACGCGGCGATGATGCCGTTGCGGGCGCGGGCGGTGGATGACCTGCTAAAGATCGTGCGTGAACTGCCGCTGGCGGGCGTGGCGGTGACCATGCCGCTGAAGCAGGAGGTGCTGCCGTACCTGGCCAATATGGATCCGCTGACGGCGCGGATTGGGGCGTGCAACACGCTGCGGACGGGCGCGGACGGGAAGATTTACGGTTTCAATACCGATGTGGCGGGTGTGGTGCGTCCGCTGGAGCGCCGGCTGCGGCTGCGGGGAGCGAAGATTGGCGTGCTGGGCGCGGGCGGCGCGGCGCGGGCGGCGGTCTTTGGCCTGGTGGAGCAGGGAGCGGAAGTCTACATCGTCAACCGGACGCACGAGACGGCGGTGGCGCTGGCGCGGAAGGCCAAAGCCAAGGCCCTGAAGCACGCGCAACTGGCGAAGCAGCAGTTTGACGTCCTGATCAACACCACTCCATGCGGCATGACGGGCAGCAAGCAGGCCATGCCGGTCGAAGCGAACGAGCTGCATGCGCGGCTGGTTTTCGACATGGTGTACAACCCGCTGGAGACGCCGCTTTTGAAGCTGGCCCGCGAGCGCGGCATGGCCGTGGTAAGCGGGCTGGAGATGTTTGTGCAGCAGGGAGCGCGGCAGTTCGAGATATGGACGGGCAAGCCGGCACCAGAGGCGGAGATGTACCGTGTGGTGGAGTTGGAGCTGCGGCGGAGACGGCAAGCCGAGGCCGCCCGGGAAGCGTAGCAAACCCAGTCATTACAGAGATGGGGCCGGACTCATAATCCCTTGGTTGGGGGTTCAAATCCCTCCGGGCCCACCAGATATCTGCTGCGCGTCGAAGTTTCTGTTTTCTGGCAAGATAAAGGGCCGTGGGCGCGGCGCCGGAGTGTTGGTCTGGAATCGTCCCGGGCTGCGCGGAATGAAAACTCCGGTTTCCGCGCGATTCTGACCTGCATCCGGCTTCGCCAGAGCGCCTGTGCAAGGTCAGCCTGCACGTTCCATTCTGCGGCGTGACTAGATATCGCGCAGCAGTTCCTCCAGGATGGTCTTCACCGAAGCGTAAGGATCGGGACCGTTGATGGATGCATCGGCCTCCACCGCATAGATCCCCGTGTAGCCCGCTTCCTTGGAGATATGGATGGCCATGGCTTCGCTGTACTTGGCGGGGTCATAGTGGCAATGGCTGCTGCCCGCGGTCAGCCGGTAGAGCACGCGCAGACCAGCCTCGCGCTCCTTCTCGTTGGGAAAATTGCCCACATCCGGATTGGCCCACAACCCGGCGGCCTTGATTGCCTCCACGACCACTTGCCAACTTGCCTGCGGCGCCCTGGGGTTGCCGTTGTCTTTGTTCTCCAGCGTAATGAAAACGCCCTTCGGCTTGGCATAGGCCGCGATGGCCTTCAACGCCGCGAAGGCCGCCGGCCGCACCTCCGGCTCCAGGCGGCCGGGATTCACCATCACCCGGGGACAGCCCAGCCGCACCGCGTGGTCCACCCAGCGCTTGGAAAGGTCAACCGACTCGGCGCGCAACACAGGGTCCGGCGACGAGACATTCAACTCGCGGAACTCCAGATTGATCTGATTGAACTGCGCGCGCGCCTGCTCCATACGGTGTTTGAACTCGGCAAGATAGGCATCCTCTGTGGAAGCGAAATCCGTGTGCTGGAACTCCACGCGGCGCACGCCGTAGCGCGCGACGACCATGGCGGGCAGATCAAGAATGTCGAGCGTCCTGTTGGCGTCGTCGGGATGCTCCGCGCGCTTCAGCACAGGGTTGAAGCAAAGGCTGAGAATCGCGATCCGCTCCAGTTTGGCCCTCCTTGCCGCATCGACTTCGCTCCATGCCGTTATGCCCTTGCCCAGGATCACAAACGATCCGGCCGCCACTGCCGTTCCCGCCAGAAACTCCCGCCTCTTCATCTCTTCCGTCTTCTCCCTAACCGCCGACTCCGGAAAACTGCGTTTCCGCGCTCTTCTTCTGTTTTCAGTGGGCGCTCCGCGCCAGATCCCTCACCTGGGAGCCAGCCAGCAAAAACGCACCGACCCCATAGACGTAGCTGGACTGCGGCTTAAACGCATCCGGCGCCGAGCCGATGGGTTGAATGCATCCCAGCCGGCCGTCCGCATAGATGTGCGCCACCAGACCGGCCCAGCCTTTGCGTACCGCGGGCAGATAAGAAGCGCGGTCCAGCACGCCGTGGTTGATGCCCCATGCCAGAGCGTACACAAAAAACGCCGACCCGGAAACCTCCGGCAGTGGATAGGCCGCCGCATCGAGCAGGCCCGGCCGCCAGAGCCCATCCGCGCCCTGGATCGACTTCACTCGCGCCGCCATCTGCCGGAACTGTTGCACGTAGCGCTCCCGGTCCGGATAATTCCTGGGCATCTGCTCCAGTACCAGCGCCAGACCCGCCATCACCCACCCGTTTCCCCGTGACCAGAAGACCTTCTTGCCATTGGCTTCGTGCTTGTTCAGGTAGCTTTGGTCCCGGCTGTAGAGATGCTCTTGGGGGTCATAGAGCAGCTTCGAGGTGGCCCACCATCCCTGGTCCATGCGGTCCAGATACTTCTTTTCTCGAGTAACACGCGCCAGTTCTGCCCACACCGGCGGGGCCATGAACAGCGCGTCGCACCACCACCATGCCGGCGTTGCCCGCCCGTGCCACGGCGGGCAGCTCTCCGTGCACACATCCGGCAATCCGGCAATGCGGTCAAACTGCTCCTTGGTTGGCGCCAGCATCTTTGCATCGTGGTACTTCGCATACAGAGCCAGGTAGACATAGCCCACGGCTTGGTCGTCCGCCTCAGTCTGCCGTGGTCCCAGCTTCCAGTCGAACTGCTTCGCCTCTGCCATCAGCGCGTCTGTGTATTGGGTGTCGGGCAGCGACTCGCCGGCCGCCAGCAGTCCGCGATAGAGCGCCGCGAAGGTCCAGTCCTGGCCGAAATCCATTCGCGCCCGCCCCAGTTCCCAGTCCCCCACCTTCCGCATTGCCCTGGCCACGTCCTGCGCCGTCATCGCCGGCGAAAGATCGGTCGCCAGCGGCCCTGCCTGTTGGGGCGTGTCGCCCACGCCTGGCGCCTGCTGCCCGCCCCAGGCCGCGCTCCCGCTCGCCAGCCACACCAGGGATGCCAGCGCCAGGCCCGCCATGCCAAGCCTTCGGCAAATTTCCTGCATGCTCTCCGCCTCCACGTGTCCGCGTCTTCCCTGCGGCCGCATCCCCGCAAAACCCAGAAAAGCCCACGCCTCTCGCAGTCGAGACGTGGGCCTTTCATCAGCCGGCTTCGCAGCCTTCTCGCCATCGTGACCGCTTGGCGTTCACTTTGCCCGTTGCGCCGCAGCGGCCAGGTAGGCATCCACGTTCGTCTTGTCTACCATATCCGTGCCCGTATCCACAAATACCGGGAAGGGCGAGAAGGAATCCGCGCTATAGTCCTTGTCCAGCTTGGCCGGCGGCGCGTGGAAGATATCGTCCAGCGCCCGCAAACCCGCGTACCCCATCGTGTAAGGCTTCTGCGAAATGGTCGCATCAATCTCGCCCGACTTGATGGCGTTGAGCACATCGGGGTTCACGTCCCAGGCCATCACAAACTGCCCTCCCGTGCTGAACCGCTTCACCGCGTCCGCCAGAGGCTTGCCCGAGGCCGAATCCAGACTGATAAACGCAGCGATCTTCTTCGCGCCCGTCAGCGTCACCAGTTGCTGCGCCTTGTCGAAGGCCGTCCGCGCATCTTCCTTCACATCGATGACATCCACAATCTTGATATCCGGATAGCTGGCAAAGGCATCCTTGAATCCTTTTAGCCGCTCTTCGGTGTTCGACTGACCGGCAACCGTAAAGAACACCACGTTTCCCTTGCCGTTCAGCTTCTCCGCCACGCGCCGGCCGTCCATGCGCCCCGCCTGCAGGTTGTTGGTCCCGATAAAGTAGAGCCGCTTGCTGTCCGCCGCGTCCGAATCCATCGTGATCACCGGAATTCCCGCCGCGATCGCCGCGTTGATGGCAGGCGTCAGCACCGCGCTGTCCGCAACGGAAATGAGAATTCCGGCCGGCTTGGCCGCAATCGCCTTCTGCATTGCGCCCAGCTCCGCACCCGGATCGTCGTTCGACGGCCCATCCACTCGCGCTGTCACCTTGTACTCGGCTGCCGCCTGATTGAACCCTTCCTGCGCCGTCTGCCAATACGGCAACGACAAGTTGGCCGAAATCAGGTAGTAGACCTCCTTGTTCGAATGCCGGTCACATCCGGTCGCTGCCAACATCGCCAGCGCCAGCACGGCCAGAAAGCTTCCCTTTACCTTTTGCATATATCGCCTCCTTGGATCGACAATTTACAACCGGCTGGGGCGAGCGCCG
Organism: Acidobacteriota bacterium; assembly: GCA_021846985.1. Taxonomy (GTDB): domain Bacteria; phylum Acidobacteriota; class Terriglobia; order Terriglobales; family Acidobacteriaceae; genus Telmatobacter. Next base: position 13,752 of record JAJZVX010000032.1, read on the forward strand.
TGTTTCGATTACGCTCCATCCCCTGCGCGAAAAAACGGCTGGATATTAATCCCACTGGGCGGGCTTTGTCCACTCGCCCTGCATCATGTTCGTTATAGCACCGCGGCCTCGATCCCCTGGTGATTCCTCTCACGTTTGAGCCTTTCGAACCAGGCGTTGATCAGACCCCTTTTGCCATGTCACCGGCAACCGGTCATTTCTCAGTACAGCCAGCGCCGATACTCGGGCGAAGCATCCTTCATCTCTTCATAAAGCTACGCCATGCGATCGGCAAACCACAGCTTGCCCAGCACGGCAACGGTCCCACCCGCAACGGATAGCCAGAGATGCAACAGGAACAAGCCGATCAGGAAGAGAATCATCCCAATCCCTGCTCCAAGGGTCAGCAGCTTCGGAAACTGCCGCTGATGGACGGGGACGGCAACCGACTCTCGGTTCATCCAGACCCATTCTCTCAGCACCACCCTGGATACCCAGTTGTTCGCCGATTTGGGCGGAGGAAATGCGCGCGGTCTCGTCAACGGGTTTTAGCACAGAGGGCTTTTCGTGTTGCTGCCTTCACGCACAATTTGAGCCCAAGATCCGCCAATGACGGGGCTTTGCGGGCATTGCACCCATCTGCGGCGCGAGTCCCGGCCAGCTCGGCGGGTTGCTGACAATCGCCATAGCCGGTCTGATCCCCCGGCAGGCGAGCGGTTTTCCTCCTTGACCGCTCGCTCCGCCGTGGGAATGTACGGTTCCCGGACTTCATAGGAACGGGGTAAAGAGGGTAGTCTATGTGAGGTACCGGACACAGCCTTGACGCCTTGCCCTCTGGATTCATTGGGAAGCAGCGCAGTGGTTCCGGCTCGGTTTTTGTGAGGAGAATCTTACTTTGAAGAGGAATTGGTTGCTTTCAATCCTGGCCGCGCTTTCGGCCGCCCTGATGCCGCTGGCGGCCTCCTGTCAGGTTGCCCCCGATCGCCCCCCCGCGGCCGCGCAGCCCACAACAACCTATAAATGGGAAGGCGGTGTGGGCTACGCTTACACCAGCTTGAATCAGGTCAACCAGTCGCGTTATGGCCTCGAAGGCGTCAACGTCTCACTGACCCGCGATTTCGGCCAGTATTTCGGACTTATCGCCGATGGATCCTTCTATTTCCGCGCCCTCAAATCGGGAAATCCCGTCAATGCCAAGATGGATACCGTGCTCTTCGGCCCCGTCGTTCACATGGACCTCTTCGGTCCCTATAGCGGCTTCTTGCGTGGCTTCATCGGCGGCGAGCACACGGGCGGCGCCAACGAGTATCCTAAACTCGCCTTCGCGGGCGGCATCGGCGGCGGCATGGAGTACAAACTTAACAAGCGCCTTTCCTTGCGCGCCGCTGGCGACGAAATCCTCTCCGCATACGCCGAAGATCCCAATCAACTCGGCTATTCGCCCCACACACGCGGCAACCCGCGCGCGTCCTTCGGGGTGGTCTATCATTTCTGAGCCCGACACGTTGTTCGCCGGCATTGAGCCGGTGCGCGTCTTAGCTTATGCGGTTCCAGAATCGCCGCGCTCCTGAAGACAGCACTCTCGCAACGGCCCGCCCGGGCGAGGGCGGTGTTCCAGCGCAAATGTCGGGCTGGGGCAGGTCGCTATTCGGATCGCCCCAGAATGACTCAACTCTTGCCGTGTCGCCGGTACCGGGGAGCCAATCGAAAACATCCCCATCAGTCGCTGTGCGACAATTCCTGAAAGACCGAATCCCGCATGCGTCCTCTTCGAATCGCGCTCCTCGGTGTCCTCGGACCGGTTGTGGCGGTTACGTTCGCCTGCCCGCAGCCGCCGCCGGCGGGTACGCCGAGTGCCGAGACCGCTCCGCCCCTGGTTCTTGCCGGCGGCACGGTCGTCGATGTCACTGACTGGGGACACTCGGCCAAGGACTTGCAGGACGCGGTTGTCATTGTGCGCGAGGGGCTGATCGCCGCCGTCGGATCTCGCGCGGACCTGCCCATTCCCAAGGGCGCGCGCGTGATCGATTGCTCAGGGAAATTCATCATCCCCGGGCTGGTGGACGGTTTTGCCGGCATGAATTCCCAGGGGCAGGCGAACGCCAACCTCTACATGGGCGTTACGACCGTGGCCGCCACTGCCCGGGACCATCGCGGCCCCATCGACTTTGCCGCTAATCCCAGTCCGCACATTTATCCGGTGGATTCGATTGGCACCACCGACAACGACAGCCGCCTTTTCGAACAATCCGGCTGGCACGCCACCTTGAAAGAGGGTTCGCATCCCGCCGAACTCAGTCCTCAGGACACCGCACGCGAGCTGGCCGATACGGCCAGGCTTGGAACGCGCGTTCTTTGGCTGGGCCCCAGTCTGACGGCGGTCAACACGCAGTGGATTGTTGCCCGCGCCCACCAGATGGGACTAGCCACCTATGGCGAGTTTCTCTCCACTCCCTATCGAGTTGGGGTGGAGGCCGGCGTTGACGTGCTTCTGCACATGGGCCGCTACGAGGTAGGCGTCATACCGGGCGAACTGCAGCAACCTCTGGTTGACCAGCCCTACGGCGCACCGGCCAACACCGCCTACGATTACGCTGAGCGTCTTCCACCCACCGATCCGCACCTGCGCGAGTACGCGCGCTTTCTGGCTACGCACCATGCCGCGCTGATGCCCACCTTCAGCCTCGATTACCTGCTTTTGCCCGGACACCGCAACCTCTGGCAGGAGCCGGCCGCCACGCTGCTCGATCCCTCCCGCATGGCGCAAGCCTCCAATCCCGATACCGGCGAACTCGCCTATCCCGTTCCTTCCTGGCTTCGGTTTCTTCCCGCCATGACCCAGCGCTGGCTGGAAGAGAGCAACGTCCGCAAGAGCCAGCAGTCTGCCATGCGGCTGTGGCGCATCAACCAGACCATCTTTGCCGCTTATCCCCACTACCTGGCCGCATCCGGGGCGTCCGTCATGGGCGCCATGCCCGGCATCTCTCTCCATACGGAGCTGGAAATGCTGGTCAGTCTTGGTCTTTCTCCCCGCGAGGCTCTGGCCTCCGCCACCAACAATTATGCCCTCCAGCTAGGCTGGAAAGAGCTTGGCCTCGTGGCTCCCGGCCGGCGCGCCGATATTCTGGTTGTGGATGGCGATCCCACGGTCAGCATCTGGAACGTTCGCCGCATCTCCACCCTCATAGCCGGCGGCAACGTGTTGGATCGCCGCGCCCTGCTCCATCTCAAGAAGTAGCGTCCTCTTCAGCTTCGCCGGGCCGCCTGCCGGGCCGCCGCCGCCAGGATCTCCGGCAGCCGCCTTTGGCGGTAGGCAAAGAGTTGAGCCATGGCCCGCTGCGCCATCAAATCCCCCATGCGTCCTGCTGCTCTGAAGGGCAACTCAAACGCAATTCTGTCCGTAACCCGCGTCCCTTCCTCACCGTCCCGCCGTTCAGCTTCCATCTGGTGGCAATGGAGAAATGAGGCAAAAGGGCCCCGCGCCTGCACGTCGCAGAAATGGCTGTTCCACTCGAACTCCGTGATCCGCGCCAGCCACTTCAGGCGTTTGGGAATCCAGCGCAGAGGCTGAAAACTGACCAGGATCTCCGAGCCCACGCCTGCGGCCACGCTCGCAAACCGCCGCGCAGGGTCCGCCGCTACCGGCCTGGGCGGCGGCGGCTTCAATTGCGCGCCGTCCATCCGGACCTTCTGTTGGGGGGGCATCAGATGGGGCAAGTTGGCAGGATTGGCGAAAAAGGCGAACACCAGTTCCACAGGATAGGCGACCCACTGGCTGGTCTCAAAGCGCTGAACCATGCATTGATGCTACGCGCGCCTCGCGGTTGCAGTCTGCAGGATCGCCACAATTCAGATACCCTTAAAGACAGGCGTTCTGGTGGGCGTCCATCCACGGTCATGACCTTCTCCCCCGAAAACTCAGCATCCTCGCCTCGCCGGCGCAACCGCTGGCTTTTTCTCATCGCCCTATTCAAGCTGGCGCAGGGCGTATTTTTCATTGCGGTTGGTTTCGGCGTTCTTCATTTTCTGCACAAGGACGTGGGCGACGAACTGGCCCAGATCGCCGATCACCTCCGCTTCAATCCCGAGTCGCGCTTCGTCAACTTTGTTCTCGATTACGCCTCCCTGCTCGACGATCGCCTGCTTCGCCGCATTGGCACCGTGGTTTTCATCTACGCGGGCCTTGATCTCATTGAGGGAGTTGGTCTTTACCTTGAGAAAGTCTGGGCCCAGTTCCTCACCCTTCTCATCACCGCTTCCTTTCTGCCCTGGGAGCTTTTTCAGATTTTCAAGCGGCTTACTGTGAGTCGCGTCAGCCTGCTGGTTGTCAACCTGGTCGTTTTTTCCTATCTGCTCAAGCTGGTGAGCGAGCGCATCCATTACCACGCCGCCCGCGAGGGCCGGGAAGAGACGGAAGCCTGCGAGAGCGATTCCTGAGTTGCGCGCCAGCGCGCGGCGAGGCGGCGTTGGCGGCCCAAGGATGCGGCTGCTCACGAGAGTGCCGTGGGGCGGAGGGCATGGGGGGCGCGCAAGCAGGAGTGCGCGATGAAAGCAGGCCGGGTAAGTTTTCAGTATTCGCTTTTTGTTCTCTATCACTTGGCGTAGGAGCATGTCCAGCCCAGGCATCCAACCGGTAAACACTACATCTAGTGGCATTGGTTTAGATTTGGCCCATTAGCACCTGTTTCAGGAACCACACTCGCGCCCCCACCCTGGCAATCTATTTTTTTGTTGGCATGGACAGCGAACCGCTGTACTATCGACGATGTGGTGGCCAAAAGTGGAGCAAAGTGGCTTTTGGAGCGCCAGATTTACTGGTTTCAGACTGAGTTTACTCGTATTTTTCTCGTTTGCGGCGATTCGGGGCAGGCAAAGCTGCCGGCGCACCACGATTGGCAAGGGCAAGCGGGAGCAGGGAAGAGAAGCAGACCCGGCAGGCGGACGGCTTGCCGCTCCGGCGTTCGATGAGGCAGGGCGATGTTTCGTGGCAACCATCCGGCGAAGGTGGACGAAAAAGGAAGGCTCAAGATGCCTTCCGCTTTCAAGCAGTTGCTGGATGCGGCGAATGTTGGCCAGTTTTACATCACCAGCGCCGACGGCAGGAGCGCCGAGATCTGGCCGCTGCCCGAGTGGGAGAAGGTGGAGCGGCGGCTTTCCGAGTTCAGCACCATGGACGAGGCGGTGCAGAAGTATCTCAACCTGACCGGCTATTACGGTCAGCAGGTAGAGATGGACACACAGGCTCGCGTTCTGCTGCCCCAGATTCTTCGCGGCAAGGCGCAACTGGACAAGGACGTGGAGGTCACGGTCATCGGCAAGATGAACTACCTTGAAGTCCACAACAAGGCGATCTTCGAGCAGAATCTGGCGGCTAACGAACTGACGGCCGAGAATCGCCAGGCATTGGCAGCGTTGCTGCGACGGGGCAATTGACCGTCATCGCCCCTCAGGGGGAGCACATGATGAGCCATTGGGAGCGCCATGTGCCGGTTCTTTTAGAAGAAGCGATGGAGTTTCTCCAGGTACGCAGCGGAGGAACGTATGTGGATTGCACGCTTGGACTGGCAGGCCACGCCGAGGCGGTAGTCCGGCGGCTGGGCTCCGCGGGACGCCTGGTTGCCTTTGACCGCGATTGCGAGGCGCTAGTTCTTGCCAAGGCCCGGCTCGACCGTGTTTGCGGCGAACTGGGCGGCCAGGCGCCCTCGATCACGCTGGTGGATGAGGCCTTCAGTTCCATTGCCCGCCACCTGCCGCCGGCCTCTGTCGACGGGATGCTCGCCGATCTTGGCGTCAGCAGCCTGCAGTTTGACCAGGGCCACAGAGGGTTTAGTTTTCAGGCCGATGCACCGGTTGATATGCGCATGGATACGCGCGCAGGACCGACGGCCCAACAAGTGGTGAACGAGGTAAGCGAACGCGAGTTGGCAAACCTCATTTACGAGTATGGAGAAGAAAGGAGGTCGCGGAGAATCGCCAGAGCCATTGTTCGCGGGCGGCCGGTTACGAGCACGGCGCAACTTGCACGGATCGTAGCCCAAGCCGCCCCGGCAATGAAGCAGGATCGCATCCATCCTGCGACGCGGACATTTCAGGCCCTGCGTATTTACGTCAATCGCGAACTGGACGAAATTCGAGCGTTGCTGGAGGCCGCGCCCACATTGCTTAAGCCCTCCGGCAGGCTGGCTATTATCAGTTTTCATTCATTGGAAGATCGCATTGCGAAAGACAGTTTGCGCGAAGGCGCACGCCAGGGAATCTGGAAGATTTTGACGAAGAAGCCGGTCGGTCCCGGCGAGGCTGAAGTGGAGCGGAACCCCCGTTCCCGCAGCGCGCGGCTCCGGGCGGCGGAGCGCAGGGGATAGGGAGAGGGCCGCCATTTCCGTTTCCGCGCAAGGGAGCCGGCGGCTGAACAGGGACTGTGGGTAACGGTGAGGAGATTCGCCATGGCGGCATGTACAACCACATACTTCGATGACGGATGTCCGTGGCCTCCCCGCGTGGCGGAGCGCAACCGGATGCTGTTCGAACGCCAGCGGCGGCGGCGGCGCGACGCCTGCACTCCCGAGTTCTTTTTTCCGAAGCACTTTGACAATAGCCGTCTGATCAAGACTCCGGATCCCGTGCGTACCCGGCAGATGCGCATCTTTGCCGCCGCTGTCACGGTGTTATTTTCGCTGATCATGATCTACGGTCTCCAGCACTTCAGCGCCATCGAGATCGGCTACAAGGTCGAGGCCGAAAAGCAGACGCGCGACAAACTTCGCGAGGAGAACCGCCAGTTGCGTCTCACCGAGGCGCAACTCTCCGATCCGGGGCGCATTGATGCCCTGGCCCGGCAGCTAGGCCTGGCCGAGCCGCAACCGAGCCAAATCGTTCATCCCTCTGCCTCGCCCGATTCCGGAGCTCCTGCTCTTGCCCAGGTTGCTCCGCCCGCGCTTGCCGCGCCATAGCCGGGCTGAAGGCCGTTTTCCGGAGCCGCCGGTCATGCAGTCAGTCCCCCGAGCCCAGCGCCTCAGTTCCCAACCGCCGCGCTTCCTGCTTCTGAAGCGTTACCGATTCTGGCTGGTCTGCGTCTTTTTTTTCTTCTGGGCGGGCGTAATCTCCGCGCGGCTTTTCTGGCTCCAGATTGTCCGGCACGCCGATTTTGTGGGGCGGGCCGAGAGGCAGCAGCAGAGCACCATCGAGGTTCCTGCCCGCCGCGGCATGCTCTATGACCGCAATCTGCACGAACTGGCCGTGACCGTTCAGGTGGATTCCATCTACGCTGTTCCCGCCGACGTTGCGGACAAGGAGGACGCCGCGCGCCGGCTGGCGGCTCTCGTGCATGGCGACCCGGACGATGTTGACACCTCGGAAGAGCAGCTCGTAGCCCGTCTTAACTCTCCCCACAGTTCGATCCGGCTGGTGCGTGGCATCGCTCCCGATGTGGCCGCCCGCGTGATGGCTCTCGGCATCAAGGGTCTTTACGTTCTCAAGGAAGCCAAGCGCTTTTATCCCGGCAATCAGATCGCCGCCCAAATACTGGGCTACGTTGGGATTGACGATAACGGGCTGGGCGGTCTCGAACTGAAATTCGACAAGCAGCTTCACGGCATTCCAGGCCACATCAGCAAGGCGTTCGATGCCCGGCGTCATGTGCTGGGTTCCAGCGAGAGCGATCCGCAGCCCGGTAAGAACCTCCAACTGACCATCGACGAGAATATTCAGTTCATGGCCGAGCACGCGCTGGATCATGCCATGGAGCGCACCCACGCGGAAGACGGGACCATCGTCATCCAGGATCCCCACACCGGCCAGATTCTCGCTCTCGCCATTCGTCCCACCTTCAATCCCAACTTCTTCCGCCATACCACGCCCGAACTGCTTCGCGACCATGCGGTCAGCGATGTCTACGAGCCCGGCTCGACTTTCAAGCTGGTCACATACGCAGCCGCCCTCGAGGATCGCCTCGTGGAGCCCAGCACTCCGATCAACTGCCAGGGCGGGCAGATTGATCTTTATGGCCACATCATTCACGACGACCAGAGCGACCGCGGTCTAGGGACGGTTACCGTGGCGACAGCGCTGGCGCGCTCCAGCGACGTTGGTGTGATCAAAGTGGCGCTCAAGCTCGGTCCGGACCGGCTTTACCGCTTCATCCGCGACTTTGGTTTCGGTCAGCGCAGTGGCATTGAGTTGCCCGCGGAAACGCGCGGTCTGCTCCGCCCCGTGAAGGAATGGAACCCGGCCTCCATTGGTTACGTCGCCATCGGCCAGGAGGTCGCCGTTACGCCCATCCAGCTGGCCACCATGGTTTCCACCATTGCCAATGGGGGCGTTTATTTGCCTCCTCACATCCTCATGCCCGGCCCATCGAACGGAAAGCCGGGCCAGGCTTCGTCACTTCAGTCCTCGCCCTTCCGTGCCGACGAGGATCTGCCCGATCCTCTGCCCTCCGGCGCCCATCGTGTACTTTCCACGCTGGCCGCGGCCCAGATGCGTCAGATGATGGAGGGTGTGGTTCTTTACGGCACCGGAAAGACCGCCCAGCTTGACGGTTACTCCTCCGCCGGCAAGACCGGCACGGCGCAGAAGATCGACCCGCAGACCCATCTTTACAACAAATCCCTCCATATTGCTTCTTTTGCCGGCTTCGCGCCCGTCAACAATCCGGTTCTCTCCGTGGCCGTCATCATTGATTCGCCCAAGGGCGCCTACTACGGCACGGAGGTGGCCGCGCCTGCCTTTGCCGAAGTTGCGCAACAGGTTCTCGAATATCTCGGCGTGTCGCACGACATACCGGTCCGTCCGGCGAGCCCCCGCGCCACGTCCAACACGCGTCTTACCGAAGACGATGCCGGCGACCATCCCGGCAACCTCAATGCTCTTCAGTCCGCGGCCAGCGAGTTGCCCGACGACGATCCTTTGCGCGCTTCTTCCGCCGCTTCCACTTCCCAGTCCTCCACCTCCAGTACTTCTCCCTCTGCTTCCGCAGCGTCCTCGGCGCCGGCTTCCCCACCCTCCGCGGGGACGCCGGCGCCGGCCGCTCAGAGCGCGGTTCTTTCCTCGGCCGGGCAGGTGCGCGTACCGCAGTTGACTGGGTTGCCGGTGCGTAAAGTCATCGAAGTGGCCTCTGCGGCGGGATTCGAGATCCAGATCGACGGCCACGGCATTGTCCGCCAGCAAACACCCGCGGCCGGCACCCTGGTTCAACCCGGCGCCCGCATCCAAATTGTTTGCGCGCGTTAGGGTCTGTCTACAATCACGGAATTTTCCTGCCCCGGCAATCTACAATCAAACCCGATATGGATTGGAACGAACTGGTCGCGGAGATTACGGCCATTGCCTCTGGCGGTGGTTCGTCGCAACTCGTCGCCGGCATCGAGTACGACTCACGCCGCGTTCACGCGGGTTCGGTCTTTGTCGCCATGCAAGGCGGTTCCACCGATGGCAACCGCTACGTTAACCAAGCGATTGCGGCTGGCGCCGGGGGCATCATCACGGACTCATCCCAGACCTTCGATCATCTGCTCGTTTATCACCCCGGTCTTCCTGTGCTGGAGGTCGAGCAGGGCCGTCTTGCGCTGGCGCAGGCCTCCGCCGCGTTTTTCGGTCATCCCGAACGCAGCCTTGCCGCCACCGGCATCACCGGCACCAATGGCAAGACCACCACAGCTTTCCTCACCGAGTCGCTGCTCAACGCCGCCGCCCGCGCCACCGTGCTGGTTGGCACCATCGAGTATCACGTGGCTGGAGAGGTTCGCCCTTCCGTGCATACCACGCCCGAGTCCCGCGATCTCTTCGAGTTGATGGCAGAGGGGGTTGGGCGCGGCGCTACCGAACTTGTCACAGAAGTTTCCAGCCACGCGCTCGATCAGGGACGCATGGCCGGCATCGAGTTCGATGTTGCGGTTTTCACCAATCTGACCCGCGACCATCTCGACTACCACGGCACCATGGAAGACTACTTTGCCGCCAAACGTCTGCTCTTTGATGGTGTTGTCTATCCGCCTCCGCGGGTTGCCGTCTTCAACGAGCATGATCCCTACAGCAAGAAGCTGGCCGTGGCCGCCGCCCGCGCCGGCGCGGAGATTCGCACCTATGGCATCGGAAAGGGTGAGTGGCGCGCCGTCCGTCACACGCTCACTCCCGGCGGCGCTGTAATCGACCTGGAAGCGCCGGCCGGCTCCGCGCAGGTAACCTCGCATCTGGCCGGCGAGGTCAATATTCTTAATCTGCTTGCAGCTTTGGCCGCCGCCGATGCCCGCGGCGTGCCCTTTGCCGATCTTGTCCAGTTCGTTCCCGGTCTTCGTCCTGTTCCTGGACGCTTCCAGCCCATCGATGCGGGACAACCCTTCACCGTCATCGTGGACTATGCCCATACCGACGACGCCCTGCGCAACCTCACCGCTCTTGCCCGCCAGGTAGCCGCGCCTGGCGGCAAGCGCGTGATTACGGTCTTTGGTTGCGGCGGCGACCGCGACCGCACCAAACGCCCCAAGATGGGCCAGGCCGCTGCCGCGGGCAGCGACTTTGTCATTGCCACCAGCGACAATCCCCGCTCGGAAGACCCTCTGGCTATCCTGGCCGAAATCGAGGCCGGTCTCAAAGACGCTCGCCGCTCCGGCCCGCCGCATTACATCATCGAGCCCGACCGCGCGGCGGCCATCCATCTTGCGCTGCAGCAGGCCGCGCCCGGCGACGTCGTTCTTATCGCCGGCAAGGGCCACGAGAAGGAGCAGATTCTCGCCCACGGCGCCATTCCTTTCGACGACGCGCAAGTTGCACTTTCTATGCTGGCTCATTTGGGTTACGGTGAAATGCAATGAAGTTGACCCTTGCAGAGGCGGCGGTCGGCGCAGGCGCGGTGCTGGAGGCGCCGGCCAGTTTTGCCAATGCCGGGGCTCTCCAGGCCGCGGGCTACTCCATTGATTCGCGCACGATTGCGCCGGGAGAGCTTTTTTTTGCTGTTCGTGGCGAGCGCGTTGACGGCCACGACTACATTGTCTCTGCTCTTGCCCGCGGCGCGGTGGCGGCTGTCGTTTCCCGCGGGCGCCTTTCCACGCTGCCCAACGCCGCGCTGGCCCTGCCCCTGCTGGTTGCCGAAGACTCGCTGCTGGCCATGCAGGCCCTGGCCACGCACGTGCGCCGCCGCTGGGGCAAGCGCGTAGTCGCGGTAACGGGCTCGGCAGGGAAGACCACCACAAAAGAAGCGATGGCCGCGGCGCTGGGCGCGAAGTTTAATGTACTCAAGTCGCAGGGCAACCTGAATAACGCCTTTGGTCTGCCTCTGCAGCTACTGCGGCTCGAAGCCGAACACGAGTACGCGGTTATCGAGATGGGGATGAACCATGCGGGCGAGATTGCTTTCCTGGCCCGCATCGCCGCGCCGGACTGGGGCGTCGTCACCAACGTTGGCACCGCACACATTGAAAGCTTTCCCGACGGGCAGGCCGGCATAGCCCACGCCAAATTCGAGTTGGTGGCGGCCCTGCCCGCCACGGGCATCGCCTTTTTGAATATGGACGATCCCTACGTTTCGCAGTTTGGCCGCGGATTTGCCGGCCGCACGGTCTACTTTGGCGCCGGTCCCTGCGCCGATCTTCAGGCCCTCGACCTGGCCGAGGACCTGGAAGGGCTGCATGTCACCTTCCGCGCCGGCCAGCACCAGCGCCGTGCCACGCTGCGCCTGCTGGGCGCGCACAACGCCTCCAATGCGCTGGCCGGTTTGGCGGTTGCTCTCGAGGCAGGGGTTGCCTTCGATGCCGCTGTTGACGCTCTCCTTGCCCTCACCGCGGGCGATAAGCGGGGTGAAATCATCGAGCACAACGGCGCCACGATTCTCAATGACAGCTATAACTCCAACCCCGAAGCCCTTCGTTCAATGATCCGCACTCTTGCGGCGCGTCCCGCCCGGCGCCGCATTCTGGTGGCCGGCGAGATGCTGGAACAGGGCGAGCACGGTCCTGCCCTGCACTCCGGTTGCGGGCAGGCCGCGGCCGAGGCGGGCCTCGATCTTGTCGCCGGCGTGGGCGGCAACGCGCGGCACCTGGCTGCAGCCGCTTGCACGGGCGGTGTGGCTTCCATCTTTCTTCCCGATGCGGACGCGGCGGGTTTGTGGCTTCGTGAGAATCTTCAGCCCGGCGATGCCGTCCTTGTGAAAGGCTCGCGCGGCGTTCACCTGGAGCGCGCCATTGAGGCCCTGCTGGCTCCGTAGCCGCCGTTGACGCCTCGATTTCCACGCCTGTACACACCCCGTTCCCTGTAAAATCAAGCTCAAACCCGCTCTATTCCGCTCTGGAGGCCACTTGCTTTACTGGCTGCTCTACGAAAAACTCTTTCCGTTCTTTCACCCGTTCCGGATCTTCCGCTACCTCACCTTCCGCACCGCCTTTGCCTCGCTCACAGCTCTGCTGATCGCGCTCCTCATCGGTCCTTTCGTGATCCAGAAATTGCGTGAGTTCCAGATTGGCCAGTTTGTCCGCGAAGACGGGCCGGCATCGCATTTGAAGAAATCCGGGACCCCGACCATGGGCGGCGTTCTGATCGCTATTGCCATCCTTCTGCCCACGGTGCTCTGGTCCGATCCGGCCAACCCCTTTGTCTGGATCACAGTTTTTTCTACCATGGCTTTTGGCGCCATCGGTTTTGCCGACGACTACACCAAGGTCGTCAAGCGCCGCAGTCTCGGTCTGACGGCCCGCGGCAAGCTCTTCTGGCAGGGTCTTGCCGGCGCTTCGGTGGCGGTTGTTCTGATTCTGCTCCAGCAGTTTCACCTTTTTTCCACCCGTCTTACCGTGCCCTTTGTGAAGCAGTGGCGTCCCGATCTGCTTTGGCACGCCTGGCCCAGCACGGTTCCGCACCTGAGTCTGCTGGCCTTCCTGCCGTTTATCTTATGGGTGACGTTGTGGCTGGTGGGCACCTCGAACGCGGTGAACCTGACCGACGGGCTGGACGGCCTGGCCATTGGCTGCACCATCATTGCCGCGGGCGCGCTGGCGGTCCTCACCTACGTCAGCGGCCACGTTGTCTTCGCCGACTACCTCGAACTCCAGCGCATGCCCATGGTGGGAGAACTCGCGGTCTTCTGCGGTTCCATGGTGGGCGCTTCCATTGGTTTCCTCTGGTACAACGCCCATCCTGCCGAGGTCTTCATGGGCGATGTAGGCTCGCTTGCGCTGGGCGGCGCCATTGGCACAGTGGCCGTGATCATCCGCCAGGAACTGCTTCTGCCCTTCATTGGCGGCATCTTCATTCTCGAAGCGCTTTCCGTGATGCTGCAGGTGGGCAGTTATAAACTGCGCAACAAAAAGCGTATCTTCAGAATGGCCCCCCTGCATCACCATTTTGAGCAGTTGGGATGGCATGAATCGAAAGTCATTGTGCGCTTCTGGATTGGCGCGCTGGTGTTTGCACTGTTTGCACTCACAACCCTCAAACTCCGTTAGAAACCGCCGCGCCACGCACTCTCCGGTGCAGAATAGAAAAGTCGCGGATTGTGGGAGCATGAATCGATGGACCTGAAAGGCAAGAAAGTTCTCGTGGTGGGGCTGGGGAAGTCCGGTCTTGCTGCTGCGTTGTTTCTGCGCCGCCGTGGCGCGCAGGTGACGGTTTCCGATGTCCGTTCCGCCGAAGCCCTGGCCAATGACATTCCTTCGCTGCTCGAGGAGGGGGTTATGGTTGAGACGGGCGGCCACGGACTGCTCACCTTCCGCCGCCAGGATCTGATCGTGGTCAGTCCCGGCGTGCCTCTCGAAACGCCCGAGCTGGTGCAGGCGCGCAAGTTTGGTCTGCCCGTGATCGGGGAACTCGAACTCGCCGCCCGTTTTCTTCGCGGCCGCGTTCTTGCGATCACCGGTTCGAACGGCAAAACCACCACCACTGCTCTGGTGGGCGAAATTCTCAAGCAGGCTGGACTGGCCACCCTCGTTGGCGGCAACATCGGCGTTCCCGTCGTAGCTCTCATCGAGGAAAGCAGCGATCAGACGTGGTCCGTGCTGGAGGTTTCCAGCTTCCAGTTGGAGAGTACCGAGCTTTTCCATCCTGCCATTGCTGTCATTCTCAACATAACGCCCGACCATCTCGACCGCCACGGCACCTTCGAAAACTATGCCCGCGCCAAAGAACGCATCTTCGCCGCCCAAACCTCCGAAGACTGCCTGGTTCTGAACGCCGACAACACCCCCGCTGCCTCCGCCGCAGTCCGCACCGCCGCCAGCGTCTACTGGTTCTCCGTCGAGCATCCCGTCGATCAGGGCGCATGGCTTGAGCAGGGCTTCGTTGTCTGCCGCATTTCGCGTGACGCGGCGGTGGAGACCATCATGCCCCTCAGCGCCATTCCGCTCAAAGGCTCGCACAACGTCGAAAACGTCCTCGCCGCAGTTTGCGCAGCGCGGCTGGCCGGCGCCGGCGCCGAATCCATCGCCCAGACCATTCGCAACTTCCACGCGGTGGAGCATCGCCTGGAGTACGTCGCCACTCACAATGGCGTTGAATTCTACAATGACTCCAAAGCCACCAACGTCGATGCCACGGCCAAGGCCATTGCCGCCTTCTCCGGAGGGGTTCACCTCATTCTTGGCGGCAAAGACAAGAACTCCGATTACACCCAGTTGGCCGATCTGCTGCGCGAGCGCGTTTCTGCCGTCTACACCATCGGCGCCGCCGCGGCCAAGATCGAATCGCATCTGCGTGGCATCGTCTCCCTGCACTCCTGCGAGACCCTTGAAAAGGCCGTCAACGCCGCCTTTGCCGCCGCGCGCCCCGGCGAGGTTGTTCTGCTGGCGCCCGCCTGCTCCAGTTTCGACCAGTTTGAAAACTACGAGCACCGCGGCCGCGTCTTCAAGCAGCTTGTGAACGAGTGCAGGAATTGGAAGGTGTGACTGCATGGCCAAGCTCGTGGGGGTTGATAAGTGGATGTTCTTCACCACCCTGCTGCTTGTCGTTGTGGGGCTGGTGATGGTCTTCTCCGCCTCGGCGGTTGTTGCCGAGGCCCGCTATCACTCTCCCTACACCTTCGTCGGCAAGCAGGCTGGATGGACCGTGCTGGGTGTTCTCCTCATGCTCGGCCTCATGCGCATCGACTACAGCATCTACAAATCCCCCCGCTTTATCTATCCCGCTCTCTCCGTCACGATGGTGCTGCTTGTCGCCGTCTTTTTTTTCCCTGTCTCGCACCACACCTATCGCTGGATTCGTCTCGGCCCGGTCTCCTTTCAGCCGTCCGAGGTCGCCAAGATCGTCACCGTTCTCTTTCTTGCCTGGTTTCTCCACACCCGGCTTGACGCCATGGACGACTGGAAGGGCACCCTGCTTCGCGCCGCCTCCATGCCCGTGATTTTCATCCTTCTCGTGATTCGCGAGCCGGACCTGGGCACGGCGCTTGTTCTGGCTGGCGTTACCGGCATGATGCTGTTCCTGGCGGGCATTCGCTGGCGCTACCTGGTTGGCGCGGCCGTGGCCGCGCTGCCCTTTCTGGCTGGCCTGCTCTATCTTGTCGCCTGGCGCTGGCATCGCATTCTGGTCTTTCTCAACCCCAACTCCGATCCGCAGGGCGCAGGCTTTCACATCAACCAGTCCCTCATCGCCGTGGGCGCGGGCGGTTTTTGGGGCCGCGGATACATGGAGGGCGTGCAAAAACTCTTTTTTCTGCCTGAAGCGCATACCGACTTCATCTTTGCCAATATCGCCGAGGAGCTGGGCTTTGTTGGTTCCATGGCCATTTTGCTGCTCTTTGTTGTGCTCGGCATACGTGGTTTTCGCGCCGCTTTCCGCTCTCAGGATCTCTTCGCCCGCCTGGTCGCCTTCGGCATCACTACCACCATCCTCCTTCAGGCTTTCTTCAATATCAGCGTGGTTCTGGCTCTGGTGCCCACCAAGGGCATACCCCTGCCTTTCATCTCCTCCGGCGGCACATCGGTTTTCTGCACCCTTGCCAGCATCGGCATCCTGCTCAACATCACGCGCAAGGCCGATTGAGCGCTCTGCCCCGCGGCGCGTCCATCTTGTGCGGCCGGCCTGGAGGGTTTCGCATCACCATGTTCTTCCGTGCCGGGCAAGATGCCTTTCATCAGGGAGCATGCCATCGGGACGATTTGCTCCCGGAATACCATAACTCCGGAACCGCTGTAAGATATCTTCAGTTGGGCAGTCTCTTTTCGGGGGCTTGCGCTTCCATGCGACGCGTCTCTGCTTTCCTTGGTTGAAAGGTAAAGAGCTTGGCGGAATTGCGTGTTCTCATCGCCGGTGGCGGCACCGGCGGCCACATCATTCCAGCTCTTGCCGTGGCGCGGGAGCTGGTTGCGCGCCACGGCGCGCAGGTGTTGTTTGTCGGCACGCAGCGCGGGCTGGAACTTCGGCTCGTTCCAGAGGCCGGCTTCAATCTTCGGCTCATCGACGTCGGTCCGCTCAACCATGTCTCTGTTGTGACTCGCCTGCGTACCCTTCTGGGGCTGCCCCGGGGTATTCTGGCCTGCCGGCGTCTCATCCGCGAATTCAGCGCCGATGTGGTCTTTGGCGTGGGCGGCTATGCCTCCGGCCCCGCCATGGCCGCGGCTCTGGAGCTTGGGGTACCGGCCATGGTCTTCGAGCCCAACGCCTATCCCGGCCTGGCGAACCGCCTGGTCGGCAAGCGCGTCGAGGCCGCGGCGCTGAACTTTTCTTCGGCGGCGGCATGGTTCCACGGCGCGGAGGTCACCGGCATTCCTGTGCGTCCCGGATTCTTCACCATTCCCCCCCCTGCCGGTCCACCACCCCACCTTCTTGTCTTTGGCGGTTCGCAGGGGGCGCGACTCTTCAACGTCCATTTGCCGCAGATTGTCCGTGATCTGTTCGACGCCGTTCCCGGTCTCACCGTATTGCACCAGAGCGGCATGCGCCATGCCGCCTCCACCCAGGAGGCCTACACCGCCAGCGGCGCCGATCCGGCCAGGTGGCAGGTCGAGCCCTTTTTTACCGACATGCCGGAGCGCTTTGCCTGGGCCCATCTCATCATGGCCCGAGCCGGCGCCTCCACGGTGGCCGAACTGGCCGCCGCCGGCCGGCCCTCCTTGCTTGTTCCCTTTGCCGCCGCCGCCGACAACCACCAGAAGCGCAATGCCGAAGCCATGGTGCGGGCAGGTGCGGCCCTCATGCTTGAGGAGTCCGAGCTGGCCATCTCCGGCCAGCTCCTCGCCGCTCTTACCCGCCTGCTCGCATCTCCGCAACAACTCGCCGCCATGGCCGCCGCCGCCCGCACCATGGCCCGTCCGGGCGCGGCTGAACGCATTGCCGATCGCCTGGCTTCTCTTTCTTTGCCGCGCCGCAGCGAGACGCCCATCCGCGTGAGCTAGAGAAAAAGGGACCCCGCAGAGAGGCCCGTCTGCCAGAGCGGACGGGCCTTTCCTGGTGCGCTGTGCATGAATGACCGCTTGGAGGTGGAAGTCCTCTTCCCATCCTGGTGGGGAAAAGCGATAGCGAAGCGCAAGGGCATCACCGCGAGGCGGGGTTTGAAGGAAGCGTGGAGCAGAGGCGCGAGCCGATGGACGAGAATCGGATGGGAGGCCCGCGGCGCCGGACAAGCGAGCAGGCGATCGCGATGTTCACAACCATCAAGGGTGCTGGCGGTACATTCGGCGGCGCGCGTAAAAGGCGGTCAGGTTGATCGCGGGAGACCGGTTGCATGTTCCGGCATGGGGACGGAGAGCGAAGCGATTTGCCCTGATCGTGCCGCAGAAGTCAGCCGAGGGCGCAGCCATCCGGGAGGACGAAGGCTGGAATGACAGGGAGGATCAGTCGTGCCGGGGATCTTGATGAGGACAATGCACTTGGCCATCCTGCACTGGCGGGCCTTCGTGGACTGGGCGCATGAAGCCCCTGCGACGGATGCTCACGGAGAAGGGATGCCCGCTGGCGACTTGCTGTAACGAACATCCAGCCGGAAGGCTGACCGGCCGGATTCACTGATCGAACCGCCGGATGCGGACCCGCTTGTCCGGTGGCGTAGCAAGGGAGAGCGGGTGACCGCTCCCCCTATGCCGATTCATCTGGATGTGGTTGACGCAGCGCCTGCGGTTAGCGGCGTCCGCCGCCGCCATGGAATCCGCCACCGCCGCCATGGAATCCGCCGCCGCCGCCATGGAATCCGCCGCCGCCGCCGCCAAAGCCGCCGTGGAAGCCACCACCGCCGCCGCGGAAGCCACCCCCACCTCCGCCGAAGCTATGCGGAGCAGCTCCGCTGCCGCGGAAGCCATAGTTTCCGCCTCTCGATCCAAAGCCGCCACCGCCGTAGGCCCGCAGCGTTCCGCCGCCATAGGCGCGGCTGCCAGCGCCGGCATAAGGTGCGCGGGGAGTATAGGGCCCGCGGCCTCCATAGCCATAGGAGCCACGGTTGCCGTAGCCGTATCCGCCCCGCCCGTAGCCGTATCCGCCTCGCCCGTAGCCGTATCCGCCTCGCCCATCGCCCCAGCGGCCGCCGTATCCGTAACCGCCTCCATACCAGCCACGACCGCCCCAGCCCCAGCCGCCGCCATACCAGCCTCGGTTAAACCACGGCCCGGCGCCAATGAACATGCCGCCCATGAACCAATCCGCCCCGTAGTAGCCGTAAGGCGCGCAAGTGTAGGGATAGTAGGGGTAGTAGCCCCAGTCGCAGGCCGGAGGTCCGTAATACATGGGCACTGGCGCTACCACCGGTCCAATTCCAATGCCTATGCTCCATTGCGCATTGGCCTTGGCGGCAAACGGCAGAGCAAGAAGCAGCGCCAACAGAACCAGTCGCACACTCCGCATCACGTCCTCCCTGTGCCGAACCCGCCGGATCCATCTGCTGCGTAGTGGTTTCTGGATCTCAGGCCGGACTCTGTTCGGCGCCCACCGGGTTCCGGGCTTCTTTTCCCATCCGGCGTCTGTTCACTCAAACCATGATTACCTCTTTTAGTTGCGGTCCGTCCAAAAGATTTATCGACCATACCGTCTGGCCAGCAAGCTGCGAATTTCGTTCTGGTTCTCCACGGAGATTACGGCGCAAATGCGGCGGCCTTTCCGTGAAGGAAAGGCCGCCGCAAGCTGCTGCATCTGTATCTCTTATCGCCGGACATGATCTGGATGTCCATCGCGGCGCCAACCCTGCTCGCCGTCCCGATTCCAGCGCCGTTCGCGTTCCCACCGCCGGTCGTGATCCCAGGATCCGTCGTGCCGCCAGAAGCGGCCGTGATCCCAATCGCCGCCGCCAGCAAAGATCCACTGTCCTGGAACCCAGTAGCCATCCGCATAGTAGCCTGCCACCCATTCATATCCTGGTCCTGGGCAGGGCGGAACGTAGGCTGCCGGCCCTCCCACATACACGCCCCACTCGGCTGCCTGGGCCGTGGCGGCGCCTGCTCCCAATCCGCCCACCACCAATGCCGCTCCCCACATCCAGTTCCGCATGCTGCCCATGGTTCCTCTCTTTCTGGCGGCGTCCTTGCATCCCAGGCTGATTTGTTTCTCGGAACCGGCCGTCTTTGCTCTGCTTGAACCGCGGGCGCGCCGCGATGTTGCGCTGGATGGCGCGAAATAGTTTTTGCAACTTTTTCAGGAAACGGGGTTTATGGCCGCTGTTCTTCACGCCGCCTCCGCCGTTGTTTTGCTCGCCGCGCGCGCTTCCGCGCCCTATTTATTTTGGGAGACATGCCGCCCCGGCTCTGTTCCCCCCCGAGCGCCGCCAGGCTTCGGAAGCGTCTGAATGGTACATTGGAATTTCAATCCCATGTTCGCAACCAGGCAGCACGCCCACTTCATCGGTATTGGCGGAATCGGTATGAGCGGTATCGCCGAAATCCTGCTTAGCCTCGACATGAAAGTCTCGGGCTCCGATCTGCGCCGCAGTGCTGTCACGGATCGCCTCGTCCGGCTCGGCGCCACCGTCTACCAGGGGCACGACGCCGCCAACGTCGCCGGCGCCACCGTCGTTGTCACCAGTTCGGCAGTATCTACCTCCAATCCCGAAGTTCTTGAGGCGCACGCGCGCAAGATCCCCGTCATTCAGCGTGCCGAAATGCTCGCCGAGTTGATGCGCCTCAAATACGGAATCGCCATTGCCGGCATGCACGGCAAGACCACGACCACCTCGATGGTGGCCAGCGTCCTCACGGCCGGGGGCCTCGACCCCACCGTCGTCGTCGGCGGGCGCGTCGATGCTCTCGGTTCCAATGCGCACCTCGGCACCACGCACTACCTCGTCGCCGAAGCCGATGAGAGCGACCGCTCCTTCCTCAAGCTCTCGCCCATCCTCGCCGTCGTCACCAACCTTGACCGCGAGCACATGGACTGCTATCGCGACATGGCCGACGTCGAGCGCGCCTTTCTCGACTTCATGGACCGCGTGCCCTTCTATGGCTCCGTCACCGCTTGTCTCGATAATCCGTTGCTGGCTGCCATTCTGCCCCGCGTCCGCTGCCGCGTCTTCACCTATGGCGTGGCCGCCGCGGCCGACTTTCGCCTCGAGGTAATCGAGGCCGGGCAGGGGCGCTTCGCGTGTTTTCTCGTTCATACCGCCGAGGGGCCGCTCGGTCCCTTCGAGTTGCATGTTCCCGGCCGTCATAACATCCTGAATGCCACCGCCGCCGTGGCCATCGCCCGCCAGCTTGAGATTCCCGCGGATAAAATCGCCGAAGGTCTGGCCCACTTCCGCGGCGTTGACCGCCGCTTTCAATTCTGTGGCCAGGCGCGCGGCATCACGGTTGTCGACGATTACGGCCACCATCCCACCGAGATTCGCGCCACCCTGGCCGCCGCCCGCGAGTGCGGCCGCGGCCGCGTTCATGTGATCTTTCAACCTCATCGCTACACCCGCACCCAGGACCTCATTGATCAGTTCGCCGGCGCGTTTGCCGACGCCGACACCGTTGTCGTTCTGCCCATCTACGCGGCCAGTGAGGAGCCCATTCCCGGCGTCACCGCGGAGCGCCTCGCCGCCCGCATCGAGGGGCCGCAGGTGGAATTTGCCGCCGATTTTCCCAGTGCCGTGGCCCGTGTTGCCGCACAGGCTCAGAAAGGCGACCTCGTTCTCACCCTCGGCGCCGGCAGCGTCAGCCAGCTCACCCCGCAAATCCTCGCCGCGCTGGAGTCTCGCTAAACGCGCGGCGCCGTCAGCTTGCCCGCGGCACCTCCGCTGCTATCATTCTCACGGCGTAAAGATCGTTCTGTGGGGGGAGTGCCTATGACGGGCCATTCGCGCAGGGATTTTCTGAAAGCCGTTTCGACCGCGGCCACGGCGTCGGTGGTGGCGGGTTCTGTCCCGCTCCGGGCGCAGACAGCCGTCCCGGGACCGGTGAAGATTTGGGCTACCTGCCGGGACCGCCGTCATGCAGAAGGCGAGCCGCTTGCCTGGCAGCCCGCGACCGGTGTCGCGCCCAACGCCATCGCGCTCGATCCTGCAACCACCCGGCAGCAGATACTCGGCTTTGGCGCTGCTTTGACCGATGCGGCCTGCTACGTTCTGCACAACCTTCCCGAGACACAGCGCCAGGAGGTTCTGCACGACCTCTTCGATCCCGGCGAGATGGCGCTTAATGTTTGCCGCACCTGCATCGGCTCGAGCGATTATTCTCTCGCCGTTTATAGCTATGACGACAGCGCCACGCCCGATCGGGAGCTGAGCAAATTCAGCATCGAGCACGACCGCGCCTACATCCTTCCGGTTCTTCGTCTCGCGCGCAGACAGAACCCGGAACTGTTTCTTTTCTCCTCGCCCTGGAGTCCGCCGGGATGGATGAAGTTCAACGGCTCCATGCTGGGCGGCTCCATGCGCAAGCACAGCTTCGCGCCCTACGCGCAGTACTTTATCCGCTTCCTCGATGCCTACAAAGCCGAAGGCGTATCCATCGACGCGGTCACCGTGCAGAACGAAGTGGATACCGACCAGGATGGCCGTATGCCCGCCTGTCTCTGGGGGCAGGAGTACGAGATTGACTTTGTTCAGAACCATCTGGGCCCCGCCTTGCGCAAGGCCGCCAGCCCGGCCAAAATCTGGATTCTCGACCACAATTACAATCTGTGGGGCCGCGTCATCGACGAGTTGAGCGTGCCCGGGGCGGCCGAGTTTATCGACGGTGTTGCCTGGCACGGCTATGGCGGCGATCCCTCGGCCATGACCCGCGTCCACGATGCTTTCCCGCAGAAGAACGCCTACTGGACCGAGGGCGGCCCCGACATTACCGACCCCGGCTACCAGACCGATTTCACCCAATGGTCCGAGACCTTCAACGGCATTCTCCGCAACTGGGCGCGTTCCATCACCGCGTGGAATCTGGCCCTCGATGAGAAGGGCAAGCCCAATATCGGCCCCTTCCCATGCGGCGGTGTCATCACCGTTGAAAACGGCACCCACAGGGTGACGCGCAGCGGCCAATACTGGGCTCTGGCCCACTATTGCCGGCACGTGCGCCGCGGAGCAAAGGTCTTCCGCACCGATGGCATCGGCGGCCCGCGAGGCAACTCCGCCGCGGTTTCGCACGCCGGCTTCCGCAACCCCGACGGCAGCCACGTTGTGGTGCTGGCCAATCGCGGCCAGGAGCAGCGCGTTCAGCTTGTGCTGGGAGTGAAGGCGATCGAGCTCGATCTGCCGGCCGATTCCGTCCACACGCTTCAATGGGCCTGATACGCTCACGGTGCAGCAAAGATCGGCCCGGAAAGAGCTTCAACCGTGCCATTGCAGCGGCGGACACATGTGCGAGCGGTCAGTCACGTCGATCATGACCGCGCCGGCGCAGTGTGCGCCGTTCTGCTTCAGAGCGGAAGCGAAGCGCCCATCATTGCCTGCTTTGGTATACTTCCTGAGGTTGGATGCAGCGCTTGATAGCTGTTACTGCCGGGTGCTGAACCGCTCACAGCCAAAGTGCGAGGGCGGAGAGCCGGATCGTTTCGCATGAGCCGGTTCGATAGAATCGAGCAGCAAGTCGAGATGGTCAGCAAAGATAGATGATTGATTTTAATGGGCGGGAGTAGTTCAGTGGTAGAACGTCAGCTTCGTTTTGACGTCCTTTTACATTCTCCTATTGAATCAATAAATTACCTGTAAAACCCGCGAAATCATAAGGATGGAGAACATCGCCATACCTGGGCATTACTGTCCAACTTTGCCAGTTTGGGGCAGTTTGTAGACGATTTGGACAGTAAATTTGGACAGTAAGTTGGCAGCACGGGATTCCACGATGCACCCGCAGAAAATGAAGATGCCCCGGCCGAAACCGAGGTTGTTCTCTCTCAACACGGAGGAAGACGAGATGCTCCAAATCAGCAGCCGGCCCCAATGTGGATCAGGGTCGCCGACCTGAATACCAGTCCGTGCGGGAGTCGGGCACTTACGTTGATGTGGTATCCGTCAAGCGCATTGCTGTGATCGAACCCGCGTCAATCAAGCGAAAGCGTGTCTGAAGACGAATCCAGTCGGTGTTCAGGAGCAGCAGTCATGGATCGATGGCAATCAGGTCCGCTGGTAGACCAAGGCCATTGCCCGACAGGGTCGTATTTAGAAACCTTCATTCCAGTTGTTCGTTCAGCCGTGATGAGCGAGGCGGGTAGCCGCCTCACGGTGTGAGCGGGCGGCAAAGGGACGGAAGGGCGGGGCGCAAAAGACAAGGACTCAACCAATCCCCATTTCTTCCCCATACCGGATCATTCCAGTAAAAGCACAGAAAGATATCAAGAGAAAGATCCTGACAGATCAGTACATCCTTTTCCCATTCACAAGCGCACCGGCCACAGAGAGACATCCAGAGAGATAAACAGGAGTGACAGCAAAGACGGTCCAGCAGGCGCAGTTTGAAGCATGGAGCAATCTCAGGGGTGCAGTTGGAAAGATGCACAGATCTCATCCTGCACAGGAGGCGCAGTTTTAAGCGCGCGAAGAGCCGTCCTGCCGGCCAGCCAGGGATGACATCGTATGAGCCATAAGTGATGCAGGCATATCTATTTATATTTATGAGACTTATATGGATGTGATGGCCGAGCTTCCGTAGCGGATTTCGATGATGGCGGATAGGGCATTCCTTAAAGAAAATCCTGGTTTGATGTGCATCTCAGTTACGGCATCGTCGATGGAGACACCGAATCCTTCGTTGAGGATTTCCACACCGAAGATCTTGGCCGCACACATGGCGCCGTACTCGTTGGCTCCCGACAGGGTGATGTCGAAGGGAAGCACCTGGTCGGAGTACCAGGGGCTGGCCACCTGTTTCTGCTCGCCGGCGGAGGTGATGGTCATGGCGTCGAGGTTGTCGATCGTCGACCCGATCGACGGACCGGCGGAGCGCACCACCGAAGACGAGAACACCTGGCCTCCCTGGTTGACCTGGGAGTACTGGGGACGGATCTCGTCGACGTCGGCCACGAAGGTGCCGGCGCACTGCTGGATGAGATTCAGAAATGCATGACGATCGTAATTGATCCAGATCAGAGATCCGGCGATACCACGCTTGTTACGCGAGTAGGCACGGGCGTCAGGACTGCCCATCGTGTACACGGGCGCCTTCTCACGGGTGACCGAGTAGTTGATGGGCTGGGGCTTTGGTTGTTATCCGTAATGAGTACATACTTACCTTGTAATTCAATCGAAATGGTCCGGACTGCTTGACATGTCGGGCTATCAGGAGTAATGAGTATATGAGCACAACGATTCACAGGATGTTCCGCCCTCTTCCGTCCACCCATCTTCCCGAACTGCGCCGCGCCAGCTGGGGCCGCCTCTTTGGTCTCGGCATCCGCGCCGCCCGTACTGAGGCCGGTCTGTCTCTCGAGCGGGCCGCCGACCTGGCCGGCATGGAACTCTCCGAGTGGATGGCGATCGAAGATGGGCATGTTCCCCAGGAGATGGACCGTTTGCGGGCCATGGCCGGGGCTATGGAGATCAACTTCGAGAAGATCATGAACTGGGTCTTTCTCTGCCGCGAGGCATGGGAACTGTGACCGGCGCCGCTGGCGCCCCGTACTCATAACCAGATAACCTCATCTCCGAGGAAGGAGGTGAGTCAGATCAGCAAGGTTGAAGAACAGAGGATAAAGAGAATGAACCTGAACGTCCCCATCGAACTCCACAACAGCTTCAAGTCGGTCACTGCCGGCCAGGGGAAGAACATGACCGATGTGCTGCTGGAGTTTATCCAGAACTACGTCACGAAGTACTCTCTGAAACCGAAAGGGCGGCGCAAGTGAGGCGCGCCGCCTTATATATGAGGGTCTCCTCCCTGGATCAACACCCGGAGACCCAGCTTCTCGACCTCCGTCAGATGGCCGCCCAGCGCGGCTACCAGATCGTGCACGAATATACTGACCGGATCAGCGGCGCCAAAGCACGCCGGCCTGGACTGGACGAGTTGATGCGGGATGCCCGCCGCGGCGGCTTCGACGTGGTCCTGGTCTGGGCCTCGGACCGGATCGCCCGGAGCGTAAAGCACTTCCTCGACGTGCTGGACGAGCTGAACCGGCTCAACATCGAGTTCGTCAGCTTCCGCGAGCAGATCGACACCGGCGGGCCGCTGGGCCGCGCCATCGTAATCATCGTCGGGGCCATCGCCGAGCTGGAACGCAATCTGATCATCGAGCGGGTCCGCGCCGGCATGCGGCGGGCCAGGCTCGAAGGGCGTTCCATCGGCCGGCCGGCTCTCGTTCTCGACCGCGAAGCCATCCTCCGCGACCGCCAGCGCGGCCACAGCCTGGGCCAGATCGCCAAGACGCACCGGATCTCCCGGGCCACCGTCCACCGCGTACTCCACGAGCAGCCTTCTCAGGAGAAAGTCGCATGATCGAAAAAGCAGCAGACTTCCTACCTATATGGATGGTGCTTGCCGC
>JAJZVX010000002.1 GCA_021846985.1 Acidobacteriota bacterium
TAAACAAGAACAATCGCTCAAACGCGGAGTCAAGGGAAAACGCCTCAAGGCCGCTTGGAACCACGCCTACCTGTTGAAATTACTGGGGGTTTGATATGCGTCGGCCCTGCGAGCAGGAAACGGCCTGGAAAAGTCAGGCGCTGGATTCAAGTGTTGGATTGCCGCGCGGCGGGTTGGCGTGGATGTCGCGGCAACTTTCAAAGTCGGACAACCGGGGTCCGCAGTTTATCCGTCAGGGATGGAGTCCTGCCTGCATGAAGAGCAGGCAAGGCCGGATGGTGCGGAGGAGCGCGCGGTTCGCAGGCAGGCGTTGGAGCAGAATCATGTCTGCGGGCCGTCAAAACAAAGCTTAAAGCTCCAGCCGCACGAAACTTGATGATGTCTTTGCCGGGGGAAAGGGCGCTGATCTTTTCCCGGCGAGACGCTGAAAGCATTTGAGGTCTGCGTGCAGAACATGGCGACGTCGGAATTCTGGCAAAGAGTTTCTACTTCCGTGTCTTCGGCTCCGGAATGGGCCGGCGGGGCGCAAGCCCGTCCGGCGCATCGGGCGAAAGGCGTGGCCAAACTCTGGATGGTGCTGGACGCCGCCGCGGTTCTGGCTTCCGCGACACTGGCCACCATCTATAAGCTGCGCACCAGCCCTGTGGCCATGGCCGAGAATTTCTGGCATGGCACGCTCTTTCGGGGCCGCCCCATGCCCATTCTGCTGGAGCTTGTGGTCGGATTCACGCTTGTCCTCATCCTGACCAGCCGCCGTCTGAATCTCTACTCCCCGGCGCGCCTGCCCAACTTCCTTAATGAACAGCGGCTGAGCCTGCAGGCCTGCCTCACATCGGGCCTCCTGCTCACCGGCACCCTCTACCTGGTGCATGCCGAGGACATTCCCCGCGCCATTGTGCTGATCACCGTGGGCCTGGTGACGGTCATACTCAGCGTGCGCCGCTTTATTTACCGCATGCTCATGTACCGCCGCTTCGATCGCGGGCTCAATACGCGCAACGTGCTGATTGTGGGCACCGGGCCGGAAGCGCATGCCTTGCGGCATCATCTGGAGAGCATCCGCCATCTGGGCTACAGCTTCAAGGGCTTCATCCAGGCGCCCGGCTGCTGTTCGCAGTTTGCCGCGAGTTCCGGCGAGGTGGTGGGGACTCTGGATACGCTTTTTGTCCAGGCGCGCAAGCAGTTTGTGGACGAAATCTTCTTTACCACGCCCTGCGAGAAAGGCATCATCCACAGAGTTCTGGAGCAGGCCCGGCGGCAGGGCATCGACCTGCGCGTGGTGCCCGACCTCTACGACGGTCTGGCCTGGAACTCTCCCGTGGAATACATCGGGCAGTTTCCCACCATTCCGCTGCACCGCGGGCAGATTCCCGAGGTAGCCCTGTTGTTCAAGCGGGTCATCGACATTGCCTTTTCCTCCCTTGCGCTCCTCGTGCTCTCGCCCGTGCTGGCCGTCATTGCCCTGGCCATCAAGCTCGATTCTCCGGGGCCGGTGCTCTACTATTCCGAGCGCATCGGCAAGAAGGGGCGCGTCTTCCGCTGCGCCAAGTTTCGCACCATGGTGCAGGACGCCGACCAGCGCCGCGTCGACGTCATGCACATGAACGAGCGCGACGGCGTGCTGTTCAAGATTTCCAACGATCCCCGCATCACCCGGCTGGGCCGCTTCCTGCGCAAATATTCCTTCGACGAGCTGCCCCAGTTCCTCAACGTGCTGCGTGGCGACATGAGCGTCGTGGGGCCGCGGCCGCCGCTGGCCAGCGAGGTGCGCGAGTACAAGCTCAGCCACTTGCGCCGCCTGGACGTGACTCCGGGCGTCACCGGTCTCTGGCAGGTGCAGGGCCGCCAGGATCCCTCGTTCGACAGCTATATCTCCCTCGACGTGACCTACATCGAGAACTGGAGCCTCTGGCTCGACCTGAAGATCATTCTGCGCACCATCGCCGTAGTCTTTGCGGGAACGGGCTCCTGAGGCCGCCGCGCCGGGCGGTAAACTGGGTAGGTGAAGATCGCGCTTGCCCAGATCAACCCTACCGTCGGCGATTTCAAGGGAAATCTCGAAAAGACGATTGAGGCCAGCCGCCGCGCCGCCGCCCAGGGCGCGCGGCTGGCCGTGTTTTCCGAGCTGGTTCTCTGTGGCTATCCTCCGGCCGATTTTCTGGAGAAGCCCAGTTTTCTGGCGCAGTGCCGTGCCGCCGTGGACGAGTTGGCCGCCGCCACGGCCGATCTGCCCACCGCCGTGCTGGCCGGCGTGGCCCTGGCCGCCGATCCCGCCACCGGCAAGCCGGCCGTCAACGCCGCCCTGCTGCTCGACCGCGGCCGGGTGTTGCTGGAACAGCACAAGCGCCTGCTGCCCTTTTACGACGTCTTCGACGAGCAGCGCTACTTTGCCCCTTCCGGACCGCAGCGCATGGCCGAGCTTGATGGGCAGCCGCTGGCCATCACCATCTGCGAAGACGCCTGGAACGACAAGAACTTCTGGCCGCGCCGCCTTTACACTGTCGATCCCGTCGAGGAACTGATGGCGCGGCGGCCGTCCCTGCTCATCAACCTTTCCTCCTCGCCCTTCTGGCACGGCAAGCGCGCGCTGCGCCGCCAGATGCTGGCCGCCATTGCGCGACGCCACGGCGTGCCGGTGCTGATGGTCAACCAGGTTGGCGGCAACGACGGTCTCGTCTTCGACGGCTCGTCGCTGGCCCTGGATGCGCAGGGCCGGCTGCTGGCCGAGGCGCGGCCTTTCGAGGAAGATCTTGTGGTGGTCGATCTCCTGGCCGCCCCGCCGGCCGCTTCCGCTACCGCTTCCGATACCGATACCGCTACCGAGGACGCCTACCGCGCGCTGGTGCTGGGTACGCGCGACTACGTGCGCAAGTGCGGATTCCACAAGGCCCTCGTGGGTCTGAGCGGCGGCATCGACTCTGCCCTGGTGGCCGCCGTGGCCCGCGACGCGCTGGGCGCGGAGAAGGTTGTGGGCGTCGGCATGCCCAGCGCCTACTCGTCTTCCGGTTCCATCGATGACAGCCGGCGCCTGGCCGCCAACCTCGGCATCCGCTTTGAAGTGATCGGCATCCACGGCCTGGTGGACGCCTATCGCCGCGCCCTCGATCCGGTGTTTGTCGGCACGCGCCCCGACACCACCGAGGAGAATATCCAATCGCGCATCCGGGGCGGCCTGCTCATGGCCATGTCCAACAAATTTTCCGCGCTGGTGCTCACCACCGGCAACAAGTCCGAGATGGCGGTTGGCTACTGCACACTCTATGGCGACATGGTGGGCGCGCTGGCGGTTATCGGCGACCTGGTCAAGACGCGCGTTTATGCCGTCTGCCGCTGGCTCAACCGCAACGGGGAAGTGATTCCCCAGGCCATCCTCGACAAAGCGCCCTCGGCCGAACTGCGCCCCGGGCAGAAGGATACGGACTCGCTGCCCCCCTACGAGGTGCTCGACCCCATTGTGGAGGCCTACGTCGAGCGCTACGAAACTCCGGAGCGCATCGCGGGAGAGAACGGATTTCCCCTCGAGCTCGTTCAGCAGGTGGTGGGGCTCATCGAGCGCTCCGAATACAAGCGGCAGCAGGCCGCGCCGGTGCTCAAGGTTACCTCCAAGTCGTTTGGCATGGGCCGCAGATTTCCCATCGCCGTCAAAATTCAGGTATAAGCTATAAGTCGGGAGCCTTCCCGCATGGCAAGGAGTACACGCTTGATTCAACCTTCAGCCCGTTTCGCCAGCGCCGTGGTACTGGCGTCTTTTTTCCTGTTCGCGGTGGCTGCCACTGCTCAGCAGACGGTGCCTCCGGCGCCCGGCCAGAATCCGGCTGAGTCCGGCCAGGCGGCCAGCACCCCCGCGCCGCAGCCTTCAGCCCCTACGCCCCACACCGTGCCGGTGTTTCCCAAGCCCAATCCCGCCAACTTCACCGCGGCCTCGCCCAGCACGGAAGAGGTGAATGCGTTTCTGCAGTCCACCCTGGGCTGGGACAGCAACCGCATCTGGCAGGTGGAAGCCATCCTGAAAACCCAGGTGCCCGGCATCAGCAAGGTGATTGTTTTCATCAATGACAAGTCGGGCAAGCAGAAGCCGGGCGTGGTTCAGTTCTTCACTCTTCCCGACGGCAAGCACGTGATCGCGAACAACAATATCATGCCCTTCGGCGAGCATCCCTTTGCCGACAATCGCGCCGTGCTGCAGAGCCGGGCCAACGGTCCCTATCGCGGTCCGGCCGCCAAGGATCTGGAACTGGTGGAGTTTGCCGATCTCGACTGTCCGCACTGCAAGCAGGTGCAGGCCAACATGGACAAGCTGGCCGTCGATTTTCCCAAGGCTCACATCGTCTTTCAGCTTCTGCCCAGCGAACGGGTTCATCCGCAGTCCAAGCTGGCGGCAGAATACGGCGTGTGCGTAGCCAAACTAGGCGGCAGCGATGCCTTCTTCACCTTCGCGTCGGCAGTCTACGACGCGCAGGAAGGCCTGTCTACGCCGGATGGCGCCACCATGACTCTGAACAGCGCGGCAACCAAGGCTGGTCTCGATCCGTCCAAGGTTGGGGCCTGCGCCGCGCAGCCGGCCACCGAGGAGTCCGTGAAGGCTTCGGAGAAACTGGCCGAAGATCTGCAGGTCAACGAGACGCCCACGCTCATGATCAACGGCCGCTCGATTCTTATTGGCGGCGTTCCCTACGACATCCTTAAACAGGTTGTGGCCTACCAGGCCAAAGAAGACGGCGTGGCTCAGTAAGCCGTCGCGCAGTGGCTCACCAACCCCGGACAGGCAGTTGCGGTTCGTTTCACGAGCCGCTCCGCGTCCGGGGTTTCCGCTTGCGCCTCAGCGCGGCCCGGCGGCCGGTTCGATGCGCATCATGGGCGTGTGGCCGGCGGCCTGCGTTCCCCGGATGACGTGCGGCGTCATCATGATCAGCAGGGTGGCGTAATCCTGGCTCACATCCTTGCCGGTCACGTTGCTCAGCCCCGGAACCTCGGTCAGTCCCGGCGTTCCGCTAATGGCGATGCTCTCCTGTTTGTCGATCTCGCTGGAGATGATCGCAGCCTCGCCTTCGCGCAGCGTCACCACGCCGGAGTAGGAGCGGTTATTGAGCACCGGATTGCCGTTGATCGAGGTGCCCGCCAGCGCGTCGATCTTCATGTCGATGGTCAGGGCCACGTCTCCGCCCCGCATCACTTTGGGCGTGGCCTTCAGCGTCAGGCCCAGGTCCTGGTACTGTACCTGCGGAATGGGCGGCACCGCGGTCATCGATGCCAGCAGCGATGAAAGGGCGCTGGAGCTGCCTGCGCCGGTGAGGCCGGGAATGTTGATCCCCGTTGCCGACAGGCTCGAAAAGGAGGAGGTCTGGATGGGGTAGCGCACTCCCGAGCGCAGTGTCCCCGTCTCGTCGTCGCCCAGGCGCAGTTGCAGTTGGTCCAGCTCCCGCGAATCGCTCGAATTCAGATTCAGTGTTACCGCTCCCGTGCCCGGCGCCACGCCGAAGGTGGAGATCGCGCCACCCCCGACGGTGGCAAAGCCATTTGAAAGCAGCGGGTTCGACACCTGCCCCGAGGCCAGAAGGATGGCGATGATGGAAAGATAGTCGGTCGGCGACGCCAGCCCCGAAGCGATGATCTGCTGCACCAGGCTCTGGTTCGCGGTAAGGATCGAATCCGCCTCGGAGTAAAGGTTGAAGGCGCCGATCTGCTGAGGAAGCTGGACGCCTGTATTGCGCTCGTTGGTGTGGGCCAACTGAAACATGCGCACGTCCAGCATCACCTGGTTGCGTCCGTCGAGCAGCTTGCGCATGGTTTCGTTGAAGGCGTCCAGCGTCTCCCGCGGCGCGCGCAGCGTGATCGTGCTCGCCGTCTGCTCCACGGCCACCTGCGAGGCCTCGAAGACTGTCCGCGCCATGTTGCCCACGTTGGTCAGGTCGATCGCCGTGAGCCCCGGCAGGTACACCGTCTCCAGATCCTGGCGGATGAACTGCTCGCGATTTTCCCGGGTGTTCATGGCAATGAGCGCGCGGTGCGCGTCCAGCGGGGCATAGAACGAGCCCGTGGCCAGCGTGGCGGCGCGCGCTGCCTTTTCGAAGGTGGCACGATCCAGGTCGAAGCGGATGTGGGTGGCCCGCACGCTCATGTCGACCGTGGCCTGGATGCCGTAGGCGCGGAAGACCTGCTGCAGCATGGTGCGCTGGTCGGTGCGCAGATGAAAGCTTTGCAGTGCGCGCGCCGGCTCCAGCTCCAGGGCTTCGCCGGTTTCCGCGGTTCCTTCGTCGTACAGCGGATTGCGCATCTCCACCTGCGGCTCGGGCTGCAACTCGTAGAGATGCTCGGTCGCCTGCAGGTTCTTCGGGTCCAGCGCCAGCGCGTGCCTCAACATGGCGCGGGCGCTCTCCGCATCGCCGCGGATTTTGCTTCGCGCCGCCTCCTGCAGCAGGGCGGTGACGGCGTGGCTGCGCGCCACCTCCGCCGCCAGCGGGTAATCGCGGTTGGCAGGGTCCAGTGCCGCTGCCTGCTTGTAGTCCTGCAGCGCTTCTTCAAAACTTCCCTTTGCGTAAAGCTTGCTGGCGCGCAGAAACAGTTTAGCCGCGCGGCGCTGCGCGCCGGGCGAAATCACCGGTTCAGGCCGGGCGGCAGGCTGCGCGGCCTGCGCCTGCTGCGCCGGTGGGGCTGGCGAAGCCGCGTTCTGCGCGCGTGCCGCCGCCAGCAGCGTCGCGGCTGCCAGGGCAGCGCAGGCCGCTCCGCGCCTCAATCGGCCTCCGTCCGCGCCAGCAGGCCGGCCAGCGAGGAAGCGCAAACCTGCGGACCATGGGTCAGCAGTTCGTCAAATCCGTAGTGGCCCGTGGCCACCGCAATGACGGGCAGCGCGTTGGCGCGCGCGGCTTCAATGTCGCGCGGCGTATCGCCGACCACGCAGACCGTCGCCGCCGCGCCGGCCAGCTCACGGGCCTTGGCCGCCGCCTGGCCCACCAGTTCGGCGCGATCCGGAAAGCGATCGCTGAAGCCGCCAAACCGGAACCACTCGCGCAGCCCGGCGGCCTCGATCTTCATCCAGCCGATGGCCTCCAGATTGCCCGTCGCCACGCCGAGCAGGGCTCCGCGTCCTGCCAGATGACGCAACGTCTCCTCAATCGCGGGCATGCGCACCGGATTCAGCTCGCCGCGCCGCTCGGCCACGGACTGACACATGGCCTGCAGAAGCGTTTCCACCTGCGGCTCCAGAACCTCGACGGGAACGCCGGCCTGGCGGCAGGCCTCGCGCAGCAGCGCCGTGTCGGTGCTGCCATGGATCACAATCCCGGCCAGCGTCACCTCAAAGCCCATGATGCGCTTCACGCTTTGGGTGAACGACTCGTAATGCACGCGGTCGCGGCTGCGCAAAAGTGTACCGTCAATGTCAAACAGGTAGGCATCCTGCCGGTCCCAGCCAAACCCCGGCTCCATGGCTACACGCGCCGTGCCGTTTTCTGAAGTTGTTGTCATTTCCTGCGCCGATGATCAGCCCTGGCGCAGCCTCTGGTGCGCCAGGCTGTATACAGGACGTTCGCTGCGGGGCGGACGCTTGAGGCTGGCGCGAATTTCAGGCAGGCTCAGTCCCAGTTCAGCCATGGCGCGGCTCAGCGTGTTGCGGTGCATGCCCAGCTCCTCGGCGGCCTTGCACTGGTTGCCCCGGTGCGTCATCAGCACTTCGCGTAGATACTGCCGCTTGAACTCACGCACGGCTTCCTCGTAGCGGATGCCGCTGGAATGCATGTGCGTCACCAGGCTGTCCAGTTCTCTTCTCACGTCGTCCTCTTGCTCATTCTAGCTTGCCATATCCGGCAGACCTGGGTAAGGCCAATTCTCATGCTTTCGGCGCCGCATGCATCCATGCCGGCGTTTCCGCTTCGATCCGTTGAAGGCCTTCCCGCACCCGGCCGGCCAGTTCCGCGGGGCTCATGTGCGTGGTCACATGGCAGGCGCCGAAAAACATCCGTGGCAGACGCGACTCCGCCAGCCAGTGCGCCTGCGGAAAAAACGCCACCGCCACCAGAATGAAGACCATCACCAGCAGCACGCCCTGCAGAAATCCGAAGGCGCCGCCGGCCAGCCGGTCCAGGCAACCCAGCCCCAGATGACGGGCCGCTTTGGAAAAAATGGTTCCGGCCAGGTTCGCCAGCGCCATCACCAGCAGCGCGATGGCCAGGAACCCAACGGCGTTCGCCGCCGCCTCAATCCGCACCACTGGCAGCAGAAGCGCCGAGGCCCGCGGATAGTTCCAGGCGGCCAGCAAAAATCCGAAAAACAGCCCGCCCAGGGAAAAGACGGAGCGAAGCAGGCCCTGTGACAGGCCCCCGGCCACGGCCAGCACAATCACGATCACGATGACCCAGTCCACTGGCGTCATGGCGCGCTCCGCTGTTGTCTGATTACAGTTCGAGATCCCGTCCGGTTAGGCGGCGGAAGGCCTCCAGATACTTGGCCTGCGTCCGCTCCGCCACTTCGGCGGGCAGGCTGGGCGCGGGCGCCTGCTTGTTCCAGTGGATCTCTTCCAGGTAGTCGCGCACAAACTGCTTGTCGAACGAGGGCTGCGGGCCGCCCGGCTTCCACGTGGTCGCGTCCCAGAAGCGCGACGAGTCCGGGGTCAGCACCTCGTCGGCCAACACCATGCCGCGCGGGGTGGCGCCGAACTCGAACTTCGTGTCGGCCAAAATCAGGCCCCGCGACTCGGCGTGCTCGGCGGCTCGGTTGTAAATGGCCAGCGTCAGCCGCTTCAGCTCCGCGGCCACCTCCGGCCCCACGGCCTTTTCTGTCGCCGCGTAGCTGATGTTCTCGTCGTGCGTGCCCGCCTCGCCCTTGGTCGAGGGCGTATAGAGCGGTCCCGGCAGCCGTGAGCCGTCCACCAGCCCCGCGGGCAGGGGAATGCCGCATACCGTGCCGCCGGCGCGGTACTCCTTCAGCCCCGATCCCGTCAGGTATCCGCGCGCCACGCACTCCACCGGATACATCTGCGCCCGCTTCACCAGCATCGAGCGGCCGCGCAGTTGATCGGTGTACGGCTGCAGCGAGGCAGGGAACTGGCTTACATCGGCGGTGATCAGGTGGTTGGGAACAATGTCCTTCAGCAGATCGAACCAGAACAGCGAAATCTGGGTGAGAATCTTGCCTTTGCCGGGAATGCCGGTGCCCAGTACATGGTCAAATGCCGAAATGCGGTCCGTGGCCACGAGAAGTAGATTCTCGCCCACTGCATACAAATCGCGCACTTTACCCCGGCCAATCAGGGGCGTTGCGCCCAGCTCTGTCTTGAGAAGTGAAGTCATGGGAAGATCCTGCCTCGGATGGAACTGAATCTCCGATTTTCGAGCGTGCGCCCTGCTTTGTCAATCGTCTTGCGCATTATGGTACGCGTCAACATCGGGCCGCTCCATGGGGCCGGAAACGGGTCTGCCAGCGCCTTGAAAATCCACATAGAGGGACGGTTTGGGGGCTTCTCGGGGGCTTCCGAAAGAGAACATACCCCTGTGATGGCCGTCACGGACCGAGCGTCGACAATGGGCGAAACTCCATCTGTCGGCCATGGTTCGGAGGGCGGATTCGATTGCTCTCTTTGAGCGGGCCGGCACGAGGCAGCCGTGGAAAGGGGAAGCCGCAGCTAGCTTCGTTGTGCAGGGATCACCAGTAGCCGCGCACTACCGACCTCCAGTGTCGGCTACTGGTCCCCGTCTTTAACTTGTTGCAAGACAAGAGCCTCCGAAGTGACGTGATCCTTCGGGGGCGTTTTTTCGCGAGAAAGCTCTGGTTTGCGCGCAACGGCAAGGCTGCCGCCTCTGCGCTTTCTGCCGGGCGCGGGCCTGCCTCGCGGAGGCGTGCCGCGGCGTCTCTGAACTAGGCCGTGGCCCGCTGCTGCTCCTGTCCGCCCAGGCGGATGCTCACCACCTTCGAGACGCCGGGCTCCTGCATGGTCACGCCATAGATGCGGTCGGCTGCCTGCATCATGCGCTTGGAGTGCGTCACCACCAGGAACTGCGTCTCCTGGCCCAGCGTACGCATCAGGTCGGCAAAGCGGCCCACGTTCACTTCGTCCAGCGGGGCGTCCACCTCGTCGAGGATGCAGAAGGGGCTCGGCTGGAACTGGAAGATGCCCACCAGCAGCGCCAGCGCGGTCAGGGCCTTTTCTCCGCCTGAAAGCAGCAGCACGTTCTGCAGCTTCTTGCCCGGCGGCGAGGCCACAATCTCCAGTCCGCTCTCCTCCTGGTTCTCCTGGTCGGTCAGCCGCAGAAACGCCTGGCCGCCTTTGAAAAGCCGCGTGAAGACCTGGCCGAAATTCTCGTTGATGCGGGCAAAGGCCTCGTCGAACTTGGTCTTCGAGATGCGGTCGATCTCCCGGATGGTCTCCTGTGTGTTCTCGATCGACTCCACCAGGTCGGTGCGCTGCGCTTCCAGGAATCCGTGGCGCTCGGCGATCTCCTTGTATTCGTCCAGGGCCATCATGTTCACCGGTCCCATCTGCTCCATGCGCTGGCGCAGGCCGCGGCAGGTTTCTTCCTCGGTGTCCAGATCTTCGCCGGCGAGGCGGGCGATCTCCGTGTCGGCGCGCAGTACGCCGGCTTCCACGTTCACCTCGGCCAGGCAGCCTGCCTCCAGGTGCTCCAGGTCGGCTCCCAGCTTGGCCAGCTCGCTCGAACGCGCGGCGCGTTCCTCGCGCAACTGGTCCAGGGCTGCGCGTCCCGTCTTGAGCTGGGCTTCGAGCGCAGCCAACTGCTGCCGCAGGGCCTGCGACTGGGCCGAGGAGGCCTGCGCCAGGGCCAGCGCCTCGGCGCGCGCCGCGATCAATTCCTGTTGGCGCTGCGCCAGCGATGCGCTCTCGGCAATGCGCTGCGTCCGCTCCGCCGCAGCGGCCGCGCGCTGTTGCTCGATGGACTGCACGCGCCGCTCCAGGTCGGCGTGCAGCCGGTCGATGCGCTGGAAGGCGGCCTCCGCGCCGCGCCGCCGTTCCTCCAGCCCGGCCAGTTCGGCCGTCAGGCGCGCGGCTTCCTGCTGCTGTTCTTCGCGGCTCTGCCGCAGCAGCGCCAGCCTGGCCTGCAGCTCATCGAGTCCAGCCTCGGCCGAGGCGCGCTCGCCCTCCAGCCGCACCGATTCCTCCCGTTTCTGGTCGATGGCGGTCTTCCGCGTTTGGCGCGCGTCCTGGTTGCGCGCCGCCTGCGCCGTCCACTCCTGCAGCCGCCGCTCCACGCGCTGGCTCTCGGCTTCCATCTGCTTCAGCGTGGCGGCCAGGTTGGCGGCCTCGCGCTCGGCCAGGCGCCGTTCTTCGCTGTTGCGCTCCAGTTGCGCCGTCATCTCTTCAATCGAGCGCGTCAGGGCCGCGGCTTCGCTCTCCGCCGCCACCAGGGCCGATTCCACCGTGGCCAGCCTGGCTTCGGCGTCGCGCAGTTCGCGCTTCAGGGCCAGCGGTCCTTCGCTGGCCGGCTTGCCGCCCGTCACCGTGGCGTTGTGGAAGCACTCGCCCTCGCGCGTCAGGAAGTAGGCATGGCCGTGCTGCGCCGCCAGCCGCTGCGCCAGAGCGGAGTCCTCCACCAGGTAGCCGTGTTTCAGCTTGGGAAGAATTGCCTCCAGCGAGCCGTTGAAGCCGTTGAGGATGCGGATCGAGTCCTTCAGCGGAGTCACGCCGGGAGCGTGAATGGCGTCGGGCGCCTCCGCGAACAGCGCGCCCTGCTCGGCGGGATGCACCAGGAACGTGGCGCGGCCATCCACGCCCGACTTCAGCAGGCGCACGCCCTCTTCGGCCGCCACCCAGCTTTGCACTACCACATAATTCAGCTCTTCGCGCAGAAACTCATCCACTACGCCTTCGTACGCGCCGGTTACCTCGATAAAGTCGGCCAGCGTGCCCACCGGCGCCATGCCTTCGGCCAGCGCTCCCGGCTTCAGCAGCCGCCGCACCGTGTCTGTCGAGTAGCCGTGGTTGCGAATCAGTGAGCCCAGCGAGTCGCGCTTGCCGGCCAGCGAGGCCTGTTCGCTGCGCAACTGATTGGCGCGGGCGCGCAGGGCGTTTTCTTCCGCGCGGCGCGCTTGCAGGCTCTCCCGTAGCGCGGCAATCTCGCTCTCCAGCCGCCGCAGCGTGTCGCCCGCTGCCTCGGAACGGGCTCGCGCCTGGCTGCTCTGCACGCCCAGGTTTTCCAGTTCGTTCCGGGCCTGGTCCATCTCCGCGTCCAGCCGCTCGGCCTCGCGCTCCAGCGCCGCCAGGCTCTCTTCGTCGTGCACAATGTGGTTGCGTGCGTTGCCGGCCAGCGTCAGCAGGTGCATGGCGTGGCGCCGGTTGGCCTCCAGTTCGCGTTCCGCGCTGAAGACCTCCTCGGCTGCGGCGCGGGCGGCGCGCTGCCGCTCCTCCACGTTTTGCCGGAAGGCGTGCGCCTCGCCGGCTGCTGTCTCCAGGAACGAGCCCTGCTGCTTGCGTTCCTCGGCAATGCCGCCCAATTGCGTGCGCGTGGTCTCCAGTTCCGCGCCCGCAGCCGCAATGCGCGCCTCCAGTTCGGCCACCCGCTCGGTATTGGCGCGCTCCCGGGCCGCGGCGCGCTCCAGTTCCACGGCAGCTTCGTTGCCCCGCGTCTGCGCTTCCTTGCTCTCGCGGTCCAGCTCGTAGCCGCGCTCGGTCAGCGTGTGCTGGCTGGCTTCTTCTTCGGCAATGGCCGCCGCGTCGGCGTTGATACGCTCGCTGAGGGCGGCAATCTCCGCGCTCAGCCGCGCCTGCGTCTCGTCCATCTGCGCCATGCGGCTGGCCAGCACCACGCGCAGCCGTCCGCGCAGCTCCTCGCGTACGGCGGCAAATCGCTCCGCCTTGGCGGCCTGCCGCTTCAGGCTGTTCATCTGCCGCGTCACTTCTTCAAAAATGTCGTCCACGCGGGCCAGGTTCTGCCTGGCGCTCTCCAGGCGCAGCTCCGCCAGCCGTTTCTTGGTCTTGAAGCGGGTTACGCCGGCGGCTTCCTCGATAATGGCGCGCCGGTCGTACGGCTTCGAGCTTAGAATCTGCCCTACGCGCTCCTGACCGATAATCGCGTAGCTCTCCGGGCCCAGCCCCGTGCCCATGAAGATGTCCTGAATGTCGCGCAGCCGGCACAGCTTTCCATTCAGCAGATACTCGCTTTCGCCGGTGCGAAACAGCCGCCGGGTGACGACAATCTCGCCCTTCTGCGGCGTGCGGTGGAACTTGCGCCGGCGGATTTTCAGCACCACGGGCTGCGGCCCTTCGCCTGCGCCCAGCGCCGCATCCGCCGCGGATTCTTCTTCCGGCACCTGTCCCGGCTGCTCGCTGGCGATAATCTCTTCCGTCTCGGCGGCGCGTTGCCGCTGCAGCTCTGTCTCGTCCCAGTCCTCGGCCGACTCGTCGTGGTCCACCGCTACTTCCGGTTCCACCGGCACGGGGCCTTCGTAAGCCGTGGGATCGATCAGCGTGATCGTCACCTCCGCCATCCCCACCGGCTTGCGATCCCGCGTTCCGGCAAAGATCACGTCTTGCATATTTGCGCCGCGCAGGCTCTTGGCGCTCTGCTCGCCCAGCACCCAGCTCACGCCGTCGAGAATGTTTGACTTGCCGCAGCCGTTCGGCCCCACCACCACGGCGACGCCCGTACCGGGCACGGTCAGTTCCGTCCGGTCGCAGAAGCTTTTGAAGCCGAGGATGTGGATCTTCTTCAGTTTGAGCATCGTCTCTCCGGATTCCTGAGGCTGGGCCTTCTGGCGCGGCCTTGCCGCCCGGTATGTGCACGGCCCTGCGCAAAAACAGCCCTTCGCTTACAGACTCTAAGCAGACAGCGGGGCAGGGTCAACGTGCCGCGGGCGCGTTCTTGTGGATAAGCGAGGCCGGAATTCGGCTTCTTTCAAATTCTCGCGCTGTTATTGCGCGCGGGCCGTGTTGACGCGGGTTTTGGCCGCTTTTTGCACAGGCCGGCCGCCCTTTCCGTTCCCGCCGAACGCCAACGGCGAACCGGGCGGCAAGCGCGGTCAGCCCCGCAAGCCGCCCCTCGCCCTGCCGTGCCTCTTTCTCCTGTAAAGTTGGGAGTGGCGGCTTATCGGCGAGCGCCCTCGCTCGCCGCGTCCGCCGTTCTCCCGGTGACCGCCTCCTCCAATTCGCGCGATTTGACCGCGCTGCTGCGCTCCGCCTTCGGTTTCTCCCATTTCCGCGCCGGCCAGGAAGCGGTTTGCCGGGCTGCCATCGACGGCCGCGATTTGCTGCTGGTGATGCCCACCGGGGCAGGGAAGTCGCTCTGCTACCAGTTGCCCGCCATCGCACGCGGCGGCACGGCACTGGTTGTCAGCCCGCTCATCGCGCTCATGGAAGACCAGGTGGCCAAGCTTGCCGCCTTTGGCTTCCGCGTGGCGCGCGTCCACTCCGGCATGGAACGCGCCGCCGCCCGTCAGGCCTGTGCGGACTACCTGCGCGGCGATCTGCACTTTCTCTTCATCGCCCCCGAGCGTCTGCGCGTTCCCGGCTTCCCCGAGATGCTGGCCAAGCAGAAGCTCGCCCTCATCGCCATCGACGAAGCCCACTGCATCTCGCAATGGGGCCACGATTTTCGCCCCGACTATCGCATGCTGGGCCAGTATGTGCCCGCGCTGCGTCCCGCGCCCGTGCTGGCGCTCACAGCCACCGCTACCCCCGGCGTCCAGGCCGACATCCTCGCCCAACTGGGCATGGCCGACCCGCTCAAGTTCACCCACGGCTTCCGCCGCAACAATCTGGCCGTCGAAGTTGTTGAAGTCCCCATGCCCGAGCGGCCCGCCGCCATCCGCGGTCTGCTCAGCCAGCCCCAGCGCCGGCCGGCCATCGTTTACGCCATCTCGCGCAAGCAGAGCGAGCGGCTGGCTGAGGAGCTTTCCCGCATCGTTCCCGCCGCCGCCTACCACGCCGGGCTTGACGCGGAGACGCGCGAGCGCGTGCAAACCGCCTTCCAGGACGGCCAACTCGAAGTAGTGGTGGCCACCATCGCCTTTGGCATGGGCATCGACAAGGCCGACATCCGCACCGTCATCCACGCCGGCCTGCCCGGCACGCTCGAGGGTTTCTATCAGGAGATTGGCCGTGCCGGCCGTGACGGCCTGCCCAGCCGCACTTATCTGATGCACTCCTACGCGGACCAGCGCACCCACGACTTCTTCCTCAATCGGGACTATCCGCCCGCGGACCATCTCGATGCGGTCTACCGCGCGCTTGGCGAACAGCCACAGCCGGTCGAGGAGATGCGCGCGGCCTCCCGGCTCAGCGAGGAGGAGTTCGACAAGGCCCTCGAAAAGCTAGAAATCCACGGCGGCGCGCGCGTTGACTTTGGCGGCGGCGTTTCCATTGGCGGCAAAGGATGGAAGAAGGCGTACACCATCCAGGCCCAGTACCGCGCCGGGCAATTTGAAAAGGTTCTGCGCTTTACCGCCTCGCCGGAGTGCCGTATGTCTGCGTTGGTGCGCCACTTTGGCGACGAGGAGGATGCTGGCCGGCCCTGCGGCCAGTGCGACATCTGCGATCCCGCCGGCGCCGTGCTGCGCCAGTTCCGGCATCCCACCGCGCGCGAGCGCGCCCTGGCGCAGGAGATTGCCGGCGAGTTGCGGTTGGTGGACTATCGCGCTGCCGGCACATTGCAGCGCGCGGTGGACCCCGAGGGCCATGTGAACCGCCGCGACTTCGACGCCCTGCTCGACGCCATGGTGCGCGCCGGATGGGTCGAGATCGAAGAGGCGGAGTTCGAGAAAGATGGCAGCGTCATCCGCTTCCGCAAGGTGCGGCTCACCGGCGCGGGATTCGATCTGGGGCCTGCCACAGCCGCCCATCTGTTGATTGGCGATGGCATTGCCGATGAGTTTGCCGCCAGCGTCCCGCGTTCCGGCAAGACCAAAACCGCGGCCCGGGCGAAGTCCCCGCGTAAAGCGGAGGCTCCGGCGCAGCTCACGCCACAGGCCGAGGCCTTTGCCGCCCGGCTCAGGGAGTGGCGCACGGCCGAGGCCAGGCGGCTGGGCGTTCCCCCCTACCTCGTCCTCCACGACCGCACGCTCGCCGCGCTGGCCGTGGCCCGTCCAGCCAATCCTCGCCAACTTCTCGAGGTGGACGGCATGGGCCCCGCCAAAGCGGAAAAATTCGGCGCGGCCATCCTGGGGCTGCTCACAGGAAGCTGAGTTGATGTTCTATGACGGAAAATATGTTATGTCTGTAGCGCTTGCACATTCACAAGATGCAATGCGCAGACGATTCGGCAATAGATCCGGACGCACGACGCCGCGCTTGAAAAGATGCAGGTCCCAGGGATACACTTCATCGCCGGCTTTGATGTGAATCTT
Organism: Acidobacteriota bacterium; assembly: GCA_021846985.1. Classification (GTDB taxonomy): domain Bacteria; phylum Acidobacteriota; class Terriglobia; order Terriglobales; family Acidobacteriaceae; genus Telmatobacter. The sequence continues at coordinate 16,285 of JAJZVX010000002.1, forward strand.
TTCTGACGGGCATGAGAACCCCAATCGGCGCGGGAAGTTCCCGCGGCTGGCCGCGTGAATCCCCGCCTGCCGTCCGCTGATTCGTTTGCTTATCCCACCCGCTCGATGGTCACCGACTCCAGCACTACCGGCTTGTGCGGCTTATCCTGCGCGTTGCGCGGCGCCAGCGAGATCTTCACCGCTACGTCCTGCCCCTCCGCCACCTCGCCGAAGATGGTGTGATTGCCGGTGAGCCACGGCGTGGGCGCCACGGTGATAAAGAACTGGCAGCCGTTGGTGTCCGGTCCGCTGTTGGCCATGGCCAGCTTGCCCGGCTTGTCGAACTTGTGCGGCGAGCCCTTGGTCTCGTCCGGGAAGCGGTAGCCCGGTCCGCCCATGCCCGTGCCCGTCGGGTCGCCGCCCTGGATCATGAAGTCGGGAATCACGCGATGAAAGATGGTGCCGTCATAGAGCTTGCTGGTCGACTTGGCGCGCGTGGCCGGGTGCGTCCACTCCTTTGTGCCTTCGGCCAGTTCGATAAAGTTTTTCACGGTGACGGGCGCTTCGGTCTCGAACAGCCGCACGGTGATCTGGCCTTCGGTGGTGCCGAAAATGGCGTAGGTTCCTTTTGCGAGTGCCATAGATTCTCCTCAGGGAGCGATCAGCTCTTGGCTGTCAAATCCCGGTTTTTTGTGGTTGCCCATGCTTGCAGCCCTCGAGTTGAAGGCTGGCAGCGCTTCACGGCAGCGGCTGTCCCTCGCGCACAATCGTCACCTTCTTCAGCACCACCGGCGTCAGTGGCTTGTCGTCGCTGTTGCGCGGCACGCGTGCAATGGCCTTCACCACCTGCACGCTCGCATCGTCGCACTGCCCAAAGATGGTGTAGCCCATGTTGAGCGTGGGATAAGGCGCCTCAGTGATGAAGAACTGGCTGCCGTTGGTGTTCGGTCCGCTGTTAGCCATGGCCAGCCGTCCCGGCCGGTCAAAGGTCAAATCGGGGGTGATCTCGTCGGCAAAGGCGTAACCCGGTCCGCCCATCCCCGTCCCTGTCGGGTCGCCGCCCTGGATCATGAACTCTGGAATCACCCGGTGGAAGGTGGTGCCGTCAAAGAAGCGCTTGTGGTGCTGCAGCTTGTTGGTTCCTGGGTCGGTCCAGTCGCGCGTGCCTTCCGCCAGTCCGATAAAGTTGGCCACTGCCTGCGGCGCCTGCTTCTGGAAGAACTGGCAGGTGATCCGGCCCATCGAAGTATCCATCACCACGGTGGGCCCGTTGGGAACCGTGAGCACGGCCGCGGTGGCATCGGGGGCGTCGGGCAGATCGTCGTCTGCCGTCTTGCCGGTCTGCTGTGCGCGCAGCAGAAAGAAACTGCAAGCCGCAAAAGCCACGGCCAGCGCAGGAAGAGCGATCTTGTAGCTGTTTTTCATACCCACTCTGAGGGTAAATCATGCGCCGCGCACCGGGCCAGAGAGTGCGGTCGAGCTGCACGGCTTGTCAGACCGGACGGTCACGCCGTCTGCCGGCGGAGATCTTGCCTCTGGCGCCTCGCGCGAAAGCATGTCTTTCAATTGTTTTGGAGTGTTCTGCGCCGCCCAAGAGCCGTGCGGCTCAGCAGCCCTTCTTGCAGCGCGCCATGATGGCCGCGTGCAGCCGTTCGCGCAGGCCCGAGGGCAACTGGTAAATCTCGTGCGAACGGTAGATTTCGATGGTCTTGCGCGTGGTGTTGAAGATGACCTCGCAATGGCCGCACTTGCCCAGGTGCTTTTCCAGTTCGACGCGCATCTCCGGCGTCACGGTGTCGTCGATCAGGTCGTCGAGAAGGGCGAGAAACTCTTTACAGGTCACTTGTCAGTCCTCGATTCTCCTGGTCTGGCGGAGGCCGGCGTCTTGCGGTGAAAGTAGCGGCTCAGCCGCTCCCGCAACTGCAGGCGCGCCCGCAGCAGCCGCGACTTTACCGCCGGAATGCTCAGTCCCAGCGTCTCCGCGGTCTCTTCCGTGGAAAGACCTTCCACGTCGCGCAGCACAAACACGATGCGAAATCCCTGCGGCAGTCCCCGGATGGTCTTGCGCAGAATCCTGCCCAGTTCCGTCTGGTTGTAGTTCTGCTCCGGATCGGGCGCCCAGTCGGCCAAGTCGCGGGACACACTGCCTTCGCTGGTCTCGATCTCCTCGTCGATCGAGACCATCTTGCCTGTGCGCCGCTTGCGCAGCCGCATCAGGCTTTCGTTTACCGCGATCCGCACCAGCCATGTGTAAAACTTCGAGTTCCCCTGGAATTGATCGAGCTTCTCATACGCTTTCAGGAACGCGTCCTGCATCACGTCTTCGGCATCTTCGCGGTTCTGCGTGATGTGCTGGGCAATGCGGAAGACCTGGCGCTCGTACTTGCGCACCAGCGTGTCGTATGCCGACACATCTCCACCGCGCACCCGGTCCACCAGGACCACGTCGGGATGCGGCTCGAATTCACCTGCACTTGGTTGGATGGTTGACATCGGGGTTGGTTGCGGGAAATCCTCTTGCCCGGTTGGCGCACCGCTCGCGGTTCTGTCTTCCAGTGTAATGGACGGTGACCGGGCAAAGGCCAGAATGCCGTCCGCGGCTTCATGGCGGGACCGGCCGCGGCGCGCAGCATGCGCATGGGGCCTCAAGGTAACGGAAGTGGTTCGGCAGGAGGCGCGGCGCGGTAAACAGTCATACAGTGGAAGTATGGCGGCAATGGGCATCCTGGGTGGACTGGCGCGGCGGCTCACTTTGGCCCTGGCCCTGGCGTTTGCCGTGCTGGTGGCGGGCATGCCCGTGGTTGCCGGCTCCTCTGCGGACACAACCACGGACTCCGGCAGCCACGCCGCATCCCGATCTCACAAGAAGTCCCACAAGGCCAAGCGCCCGTCCCGCAAAAAGCCCAAACGCCGCCGCCACGCCGGCAGCCGCGCCGCCCGTGCCGCGCGGCTGGCCGCGCTTCGCCGGGCCTTTGTCACCTCCAGCGAGCTGCGCCCCATGGCCCAGCAGCTAGCCGCCACCCGCTCCGCCGCGGCCTATGCCGCCGTGGCCGCCTTTGCGCGCCGCAACACCGGCGAAGCCGCCGCCGCGGCTTATCTGGCCCTGGGCCACGCTTACCTGATGGACAGGCGCTACGACGAGGCCGAAGCCAGCCTGGGCCGCGCCCGCCACGCCGGCCAGCAACTGGCCGACTACGCCGACTTCCTCGGCGCCGAGGCCTATCACCAGTCCGGCAACGAAGCCGCCGCCGAAGCCTTGCTCCACGGATTCACCGATCGCTATCCCGACAGCATCTTTGCCGACCAAGCGCCCGAGCTTGAAGCCAACGTGCTGCTGGCCATGAACAACCCCGCCGCCGCCCAGCGCGTTCTGGCCGCCGCGGCCAACGATCCGGCCGCTGATCGCCCCGGCTTCCAGCTCGCCGAGGCCCAGGTGGCGCTGGCGCTGGGCCGCGCCCAACAGGCCGCCGCGTCCTTTCGGCAGGTGCTGCTCGACCACCCCCTCAGCCCCGAGGCCGCGGTCGCGCACGGCAAGCTGATGGCTCTCGGCGCACAATCCAGCCTCACCATCGGCGACCTGCGCAGTCTGGCCGACGCCTACTATAGAGGTGGCCGTTACGGCGAGGCCGCCGAGCAGTACCAGGATCTGGCCAGCCAGCCCGGCCTCAACGACTCCGCGCGCAACACCTTCGCCGTCGAGGCCGCTGCCGCCGAGCTGAAGCTCAAGCGGCTGACCCGCGCCGAGGCCGAGGCCCTCCCCGACACCAGCGACGAAAACGGCGCCCGCCGCCTCTATCTGCTGATGGAGCTGGCCCGCGACCGCGACGACCTTGCCGCGCAGCAGTCCATCGTGGCTCAGATGGAATCGCGTTTTGCCTTCAGCCCCTGGCTGGCCGAAGCGCTCTTCTCCAGCGGCAACATGTACCTGCTGCGCAACGACTATTCCACCGCCGCCGGCTACTACGGTTACCTCGCCGCTCACTTCCCCCAGAATCGCCACGCGGCCGCCGCTCACTGGCGCGCCGCCTGGCTCACCTATCGCCAAGGCCTCTACACGCAGGCCGCCCAGCTCTTCGATGAGCAGATTCGCCGTTACCCCTCCGCCGCGGAGACCGTCTCCGCCCTCTACTGGCGCGGCCGCCTCTATGAAACGCAGGAGCGCGATCCGGCTCGCGCCGCGGCCTGCTATCGCGCCATTGTGCGCGCCTTCCGGCACTACTTCTGGGCGCAGATGGCGCTCCAGCGCCTGGCCGCGCTTGGCAACCCCCAGCCCGCGCGCCTGCCGCTGCTCGACCAGTTCCAGCCCGAGCCCGTGCCGCCCCTCAACGCCAGCCTTCCCCCTGATAGCCCGCACCTCGTCAAGGCCCGCCTCGTCGCCAACGCCGGCCTGAATGAGTACGTCCCCCGCGAGATCGCCGCCGATCCCGCCGCCGCCTCCTGGAGTTCGCTCGTCGAGGCGCAAATCTACGCCTCCTACGGCGAAACCTTCCGCGCCCTGCGCGCCATCAAACGCGCCGTTCCCTTTGCCTCCACCGCGCCCATCCGCTCCATCCCGCTCGCTTACTGGCGCATTCTCTTTCCCCAGCCCTGGTGGAACACCATCCGCGTCGAATCGGCCCGCAACAACCTCGATCCCTACCTCGTTGCCTCGCTCATTCGCCAGGAGTCGGAGTTCAATCCGCTGGCCGTCTCCCGCGCCAATGCTTACGGCCTCATGCAACTGCTGCCTTCCGTTGGACGCTCCATGGCGCGCGAGGCCGGCATGGGCCGCCTGGCCACTTACCAGCTCCTCGATCCGGAAATCAACATCCGCCTCGGCACGCTCTACCTGCGCCACATGCTCGACAAGTTCGGCGGCGTCGCCGCGTACGCCCTCGCCGCCTACAACGCCGGTGACTACCGCGTCGCCGGCTGGCAGACCGCCGGGCCCTACCACGGCCTCGATGAGTTCGTGCAGTCCATCCCCTTCACTGAAACCCGCGACTACGTCGAGGCCATCCTCCGCAATCAGGAGACCTACAGGGAGATCGACTCCATCGATGGCGCCAGCAGCCGCGCGGCTGCCGAAGCCGCGCCGGAGTAGCGCCAGGCTCGTCACGGTCCCCGCAGGCAACTTCCGGAGTCCTTGCGCTCTTGATTCCCATTGACTTCCAGACCCGTCCAAGACAACACTGGTTTCGGCTCGAGGCCGCATCGGCCCGGGCGCCATTCGTAGCTGCGTTTGTTGTCCAACGGAGGCCGCCGTGCACAGGGCGCCGCCTCCGTTCACGTCAACGGGATCGGAGGGCACGATGTCAGCCGACTTGCAGTTCCTTGAAGAATGGATTCCCGAAAGAATGGACCCCGGCACGATCTTCGTTCTCGAAAATCAGCCGCGGCTGGGTCACGCGCAGAACCCCTTTGTCGCGGTCATGTCCTGTCCGCGCTGCGGAACCATGGGCCTCATCACCCGCCGTCAGCTCATCTGCGGAGAAGCCATGATCTGCGGCGGCGACGCCTGCTCGGCCGAGTACCGCCTGGACGGCGAAACCATCAGCTTCCGCAAGGCGCAGTGAGCGCCCCGCGGCACAAGGCCCTGTCCCCCGGGGTCCGTGCGCTTTCTGGTCTATTTGCTTCGCCCCGTACAGGCCTGCGCCCGCGCAATTTCCCGCGGCGCATCCCTCCATCGTTTACCATGAATCGAGCGCAGCGCCACCCGGCCCGGATGGCGAAATTGGCAGACGCAGCGGACTTAAAATCCGCAGACCGCAAGGTCGTGGGGGTTCAAGTCCCCCTCCGGGCACCAAATAAATCAATAATGTGCAGAGAAACTGGCTGCCGGCGGCAGGTAACGTTTTTTATTTGGTGGCTGTTTTGATGGCTGATGGCTGCATGGCTGCATGGCTGTTTTGTGCTGCAGGAGATGTTTGCTATGCCGCTTGATCGCATTCCTTCCATGCCGGATCAATAACTTTTCAATCTTTCTTTTGAACCTCCTCTCTTTCTTCTATGGGCTCCAAACTGAATTCCAGATAAGGGTCCTCTCCGGCACGGCCAGGCTGCGTCCTTCCAAAGCTGGCTTATTCGTGGCCTCACCCAATGTCGCTTCTAACAATTGAGCCGTCAAAAACAAGAATGACCACCCGTCCGGGTGGTCATTCTGTTGGGATTGTTACGCCAAACCGGCGCATGCGCGCCGTGAAAACGTGCGTCCGCGCTGTTACGTCAGGGCCGAGGCCGCCAGCGGTTCGTGGGCCTCTGCCTCTGCGTCCGCGCTCAGCAGCAACCGCACCACGTCAGCCGCGCGATAGCTCGTGCGTCCCGGTTCTAGGAACTGCGCCACGGTGTTCAGGTCGTCGCCCACCGTTACCAGCGGCGGCTCCAACTCCTCGCCTTTGCGGATCTGGGAGTAGCCAATGTTGGCCATCAGCGCATTGCACAGGCACTTGCGTCCCACGGTCTCTTCCTCTTTGCCGCCCTTGGCCAGGTAGGTGGCAACCGGCTCCGCAGCGCAGCGGTAACCGATCTTTCCACCCTCGGTGGCGTAGGCTTCCCGCAGGTAGCCCAGGTCGCAGACGCGCGTCCGCGCCGCGGCCACCGCCGCATCGGAGTAGGATCCCTCCAGTTGCGCCACCTTGAAAGGAAATCCCGTTGGCGACGCCAGTGGATCGGTAAAGACTTTCCCGCGGCCTTCCAGCGCCTGCCGCAGCAGCGCCTGCTTCAGGTCCGCGCGCAGCCCCGATTCTTCTGAAAAGGCGAAGGCCGTGCCCACCTGCACGCCCGCGGCCCCCTGGTCCAGGGCCTCGCGTACCTTTTGCGCGTGTCCATAGCCGCCCGCCAGCCAGAAAGGCACTCCCAGCGCGCGCAGCTCCTCCACATTCACCCGGTCGCGCTCGCCGTACACTGGCTCGCCAGCCGCGTTCAGTTGCGGCTTGCCGCGCGGCGGCGCGTTGTGCCCGCCCGCAATCGGCGACTCGTAGACGAATCCGTCCACCCGCCCGTTGGCCCGCCGCAGCAGGGAACTGGCCAGCGTGTTCGACGAGATGATGGCGAGAAACCGCGGCCGCTGCAACGCGGGCAGCGTTTCCCCGGCAAACTCCGCCGGATCGAACTGCATGACCGTGTCCTGCTCTGCTGCCGCGCCGGTCACCGAAAGCCGGTACTCGGCCCGGCGGTGAGCCGATAGCGCGTCCATCACCCCCGGAATGTGCATGGGAATCCCCGCGCCCATCAGCACGTAGCCCACGCCCGCCAGCATGGCGCCATAAATTGATGGCAGGTGCGGCAGTTGCACCTTCTCCAGAAAGTTGATGCCCACCGGATTCTTGTGGCCTTCGCGCGCCAGAAACACCTCCACGAAGTTCGCCACCACGCACAACTCCACCAGCTTGCGCGGATCGCGCTTCTGGTGCATGGGCGCCACCGGGTAGGGCTTCGTGGCCGGCTTGCCGCCGGGCACAAAATACTCCTGCCAGATCCGTTTCGCCATCTCAGGAAAGGGAAACGCCTCCAGGCCGCGGCGCATGTGTCCGCCCCAGTCGCCATCCGCAAGCCTGCGGACAAACAACTGATCGAGTGCGGTGCCGGACACCACGCCCAACTGGCCGAGTCTTGAGACGGCATTGGCCAGGCGCCAGTTTGACACACCCACGCCCATCCCGCCCTGGATGATCTTGGGAAACTGCATATAACTTGGATTCTTTCACAAATTTCGGCAAATCTCCGGTAATTATGAGCAGAAGAGTGGAGTTTGTCACCCAAAACCGGAGATCGTCCCCGCCCCAGCGCCCGCAACCGGTCTCGCCACCCCGCAAGCGGACGCGGGAATAGGGGAAAGACGCACTCCGTGGACCCGATCCAGAGGGCCGAGCGAGCCGCCCCGGCTCTACAGCTTATCCCGCAGGAAGCTGATCACGTGGTCCGCCTTCACCTCGCCCACCATCCGCGCCTGCGCATCCACCACCGGCAGCGCGCGCAGGTTGTACTTGTCAAACATCTCCGCCAGCTCGTTCTGGTGCAGGTCGGCGGGGCACGAGAGCACGCGCGCCTCGGTCAACACCGCCAGCCGCGTCTCCGCCTGCGCCATCACCAGCCGCGCCATTGGAATCGAGCCTCGCAGCACCCGCTTATCATCCAGCAGATAGACTTCCGTCACGCTCTCCAGATCGCCGTCGAAGGAGCGCAGCGCCTCCACGGCCTGCGCCACCGTGGCATCCATCTTCAGCGAAACAAAATCCGTGGTCATGCAGCCGGCGGCCGAGTCCTCGTCGAACTCTAGAAGGTCTTCCACCTCCTGCCGCTCCTCCGGCTCCATCTCTTCCAGAATCGCGTCCGATTGCTCTTCGGGCAGCTCGGCCAGCAGGTCGGCCGCCGCGCCCGGGTCCATCTCCTCCACAATGTCGGCGATCTTCTCTTCGTCCAGCTTTTCCAGCAGCGCCTTTTGCAGCTTCGGCTCCACTTCCTCCAGCGTTTCGGCGGCCACCTCTTCGTCCAGCGAGGTAAACACCGCTTCGCGCTCGGCCGGCGCCAGATCTTCCAGAATATCCGCCAGGTCCGAGGGGTGAATCTCCGCCAGCCGCTCGTACTCGATACGCAGCTTCACCCGCCGCGCCGGGTCCACCTCGATCACGTCCACGAACTGCCAGGGGATGCCGTTCGCCTTGAACCTGCGCGAGAGCTTCTCCAGCGTGCCCCGCGGCAGCAGCCCTTTGAAGACCCGGCGGAAGGCTCCGCGCAGACCCACCTCCACCTCGGCCACGCGCAGCAGGTGCGCCGCTCCCTGGCCCATCCACTCCAGGTCCACGTCGTTGGCCCGCACCACCTTTCGCCCGTGAATGTCGATAATCTGCCGGTCCACCAGATCCTGTTGCAGGTAGAGAAAGTTGCTCTGGTCGTCGAGCGGTGTGAGCGAGTCGGCGGAGAGTAGCTCCAGCGTGCCCGCGGGGGTCTCCATCACGTCGCGCGAAGGCACCATGAACTGCCCGTCCCGCATCTTCAGCACCAGGCCCGCCACTTTGCCGGCGTCCGGGCCCGTAGCTACCGCAATATCCTTCAGCCGTCCCCGCAGCCGGCCGCCCGCATCCGTCACCGGGGTGCCCAGCAGGGCCGTCAGACTCACGCGCGCTCGTGTGCGGGACTGCATGTTAGAGAGTGTATCGCCTTCCGCGGGCTTGCTGTCCGGCGCGCCCGCCGAGGGCGCGTTTCCATCGGCGTCCGCGCCGCGTTCGGCTTTGCTATCTGTGACCTGCCTGCTTGACACATTTCCTTGCCAGCGATGAAACTGCCTGCTAGGCAGTCAAAGCCCGGGCGGAATCTCCCCCTTCCGGTCTTGCGCGGAGAGTATCCGGTGAGTGAATCCAAGCTGCATCGGCTGAGTTTCACGCTGAACTCGACCATGGAATGCGTCAGCAAAGTTGAGGCCGCCGCCGACAGATTCGCGGGCGAGGCCGGACTGGACGAGGAAGAACGCTTCCACATCGCCATGGCCGTGCGCGAAGCCGCCATCAACGCGGTCCTTCACGGCAACGAGTACGACCCCGCCAAGAAATTCACAACGACACTGGAAAATACCGGCTCGGCCCTCGTCTTCAAGATCGCCGACCAGGGAAAGGGGCTCGACCCCGAAACCCTCCCCGATCCTCTGGCTCCGGAAAACCTGCTTCGCGGCACCGGCCGCGGCATCTTCCTTATCCGATCCTTCATGGATGAGGTACACTTTCGACAACTGCACCCCGGAACCGAATTGACGCTTGTCAAACGTCTGGCGCCGGCTCGCGGATGAGTTCCGGGTGTTTTGTCCGGCCAAGGGCGAAGTGATCGCCACAACCGGCTGCAAACCTGCTATAACCGTTGTACCAACAAGGAGGAATTCCCGTGGCACTTACGATTGCTTCCCGCGAGGTGGACGGCGTGGCCGTTCTGGACCTGAGCGGGCGTATTACTCTCGGCGAGGGCAGTGTACAGTTGCGCGATGCCATTCGCGAACTCATCAGCAAAGGACGGAAAAACATCCTGCTGAACATGGGCGAAGTGAACTACATTGATAGCTCGGGCCTCGGCGAACTGGTCAGCGCCTACACCACGGCCAGGAACCAGGGCGCTGGCGTCAAGCTGCTCAGCCTCACCAAGAAGGTTCACGACCTGCTCCAGCTTACCAAGCTGTACACCGTTTTCGACATCTACGACGACGAGGCCAGCGGCATCGCCTCCTTCAAGTAGACCATGCTTCAGGATACCTGCAGAAAGGGCCATCCGCCGCGGATGGCCCTTTCTGCAGGCGAGCCCCGCGCTTAAAACTTGACCTTGGGCACCGTCTGCGCCTCGGGGCTGGCGTTAAAGTACGCCGTATTTTCCTTGAATCCCGCCATACCCGCCCAGATGTTGTTCGGGAACTGCAAAATAAACGTGTTGTAGTCCTGAATGGCGTCGTTATACCGCTTGCGCGCCACCCCGATCCGGTTTTCCGTTCCCGCCAGCTCGTCCTGTAGCCGCATGAACTGGTCGCTCGACCGTAGTTGGGGATAGTTCTCCGTCAGCAGCAGTAGCCGTCCCAGCGCCGAGTCCAACCGTCCGTTGGCCGCGATCTTGGCCGACGGTCCCTGCGCGTTCAGCATCCCCGCGCGCGCGTTGGCAATGTCGCCGAAGACGGTGCTCTCTTCTTTCGTGAAGCCCTTCACCGTCTCTACCAGGTTCGGAATCAGGTCGGCCCGCCGCTGCATCTGCACGTCCACCTCCGACCACATGCTCTTCACCGCCTGGTCCTTGGCCACCATCTGGTTTCTCGCGCTCACGTAGCTGCCAAACACCATCAGCGCCGCCAGCACCAGCACGCCGAAAATTCCCAGAACCACCCATAGTGCCTTGTTCATACGGCTCTCTCCTCCTCCGTCCTAACCTCTCAGCCTGGGGTCAAAGTCCCGTTTTGAAAGGGCACAGTTTCCGCCGTGCCGTAAGCCTCGCAAAATCAATGCGGCTTTAGCCTGAGGGAGGGCATTTCCCTGATTCCGGCTTTAGCCCCAGGCGAATTCCTGTTGTTACCAGCTTCCACCGGCTCCACCGCCGCCAAACCCTCCGCCTCCAAAGCCGCCGAAGCCTCCGCCCGAGTCGCCTCCGCCGAAGCCTCCGCCTCCGCCCATCCACGGACCGCCTCCCACCATGCCGGAAAACAGCCCCCAGCCCAGCAGGAACCGCAGCAGGTGGCCCCCGCCGAAAAATAACAGCAGCACAATCAGCAGAATCAGCTTCCCTGGAATCCGGCTATGCTCTACCGGCGGCGCCGGCGCCACCGGCTGATCGGTCAGCGTCACATGTGCGTCGGCCGCAATCACCTGCGCCATTTTGCCCACGGCCAGCAGCACGGCGCTGTCGTAGTTCCCAGCGCGCAGATACGGCACCATCTCCCGGCCAATATCGCCCAGCTCGCCGTCGGGCAGAATCCCCTCAAGCCCGTAGCCCACCTCGATCCGCCGCTGGTGATCGTCCACCGCCAGCAGCACCAGGACGCCGCGGTCCGACCCTTTCCTGCCCATCTTCCATTTGTCTTCGAGCTGGTTGGCAAAGTCCGCCGCGTCCTCGCCGTCCAGCGTCTTCACCGTTACCACGGCAATCTGCGCGTTGGCCTTCGAGTGGTCGAGCTGGCTGCACAAGCTGTCCAGCTCCGCCACTGCCTCGGGTGAAAGCACGTGGGCAAAGTCGCTCACATAATCGGTGGGTTGCGGAAGATCCTGTACCCGCTCGGCCAGGACGGGCAGCGTCAAAACGGCGATCAGTCCGGCCGTCAGCAGCCGGGAAGCGGTCCAAAGTGCGCGGCGCATACCTCTCATCGCTTCCCATTGTACGCGGGCCGCCTCCAGAAAGTTCCTCGCCGGCCACCCCTCATGGCGCCTTCCAGGAAGGCCCGATCGCCCCTGCCGGCCGTACCCGCCGCGCGCAGCGAAAAGCTGAAAGCTGAAATTTTCTGTCCTACACTGGAAACAAGATGACCGAAAACCAGCATCCCACGCCCCCGGTTGCTCCCAAGAGGCATACCGAAACGCACAAGCACGGCGTCACGCTCACCGACGGCTACGCCTGGCTCCGCGACAAGCAGAACCCCGAGGTCACCGCCTACCTCGAAGCCGAAAACGCCTACGCCGAAGCCATCCTGGCTCCCCTTACCGGCCTCCGCGAAGACCTCTACGCCGAGATGCTCTCTCACATCAAGCAGACCGACGTCTCCGTCCCCTACCGCGAGGGCCAGTGGTGGTACTGGTCCCGCACCGAGGAGGGCCTCCAGTACCCCATCTACTGCCGCCGTCCCCACACTCCCGCCGGACCGGACGAAACCGTACCGGAGCAGGTCATCCTCGACGGCAACCAGCTCGCCCAGGGCCATGCCTTCTTCGCCATTGGAGCAATGGATGTGTCGGATGATGGCCGCCTGCTTGCCTACTCCACCGACACCACCGGCTTCCGCCAGTACACTCTCCACATCAAGGATCTTGCCACCGGCCAAACCCTCCCTTTCACCGCCGAGCGCACCGGCTCCGTCGTCTGGGCAGTGGACAACCGCACGCTCTTTTACACCCTCGAAGACGAGGAGCAGAAGCGCCAATTTCAGCTCTTCCGCCACGACTGCTTCGATCCCGCCGCCCCGGACGTCCTCCTCTATCAGGAAGACGACGAGCGCTTCAACATCGCCGCCGGCCGCACCCGCGACGGCCGCTATATCGTTCTCGAATCCGCCAGCCACATCACCACCGAGTGCTGGTTTCTTCCCGCAGCCGAGCCCCTCGCCGCCTTCAGCCTCATCGCCGCCCGTCAGGACGACCACGAGTACTCGGTCGATCACCGCAACGGCCTTTGGTTCATCCGCACCAACGACCGCGGCCGCAACTTTCGCCTTGTCACCACGCCCGTTGTCACCCCCGGCCGTGACCACTGGACCGAGCTCATCCCCCACCGCGCCGCCGTCATGATCGAGGAGATCGACCTCTTCGCCGGTTTCTTCGTTGCCTGCGAACGCGAAGACGGCCTGCCCCGCCTCCGCCTTTACCAGTTCTCCGGCGACGGCCCCCAGGCCGTTCCGGCCGGTGAAATCGCCTTCCCCGAACCGGCCTACAGCGCCCACCCCCACATCAACCGCATCTTTGACACCCCAACCTTCCGCTACGCCTACCAGTCCCTCGTCACGCCCAGTTCGGTCTTTGAATACGACACCACCACCGGCGCCTCCGCCCTCCTCAAGCAGATCGAAATCCCCGGTGGCTTCGACCGCTCGCTCTACGCCAGCGAGCGCATCTTCGTCTCGGCGCCTGGCGGCGATGGGGCCACCGCCCCCGGTGGCGTCCAGGTTCCCGTGTCTTTGGTCTACAGAAAGGACAAGCGCCAGCCCGGCCGCAATGCTCTTTACGTCTACGGATACGGCAGCTATGGCTACGCGCTCCCCCTCGGCTTCAACTCCAACCGCCTCTCCCTCCTCGACCGTGGCGTGGTCATGGCCTACGCCCACATCCGCGGCGGCAGCGATCTCGGCGAGCCTTGGCACGACGCCGGGAAAATGCTCCGCAAACGCAACACCTTCACTGACTTCATTGCCTGTGTCGAGGGCCTTGTCGCCGGCGGTTATGGCGACCCGCGCCGCGTCGCGATCGAGGGCGGCTCGGCGGGAGGATTGCTCATGGGCGCCGTCGTCAACCTCCGGCCCGATCTCTTCCGCGCCGTCGTCTCCCACGTCCCCTTTGTCGATGTCATCAACACCATGCTCGACGCCTCCCTCCCCCTCACCGTCCCCGAATACGAGGAGTGGGGCAATCCCAACCAAGAGACTTATTTCCGTTACATGCTCAGTTACTCGCCCTACGACAATCTCAAACCGGCAAGTTATCCGTCCATGTTAGTCAAGACTTCGCTTCACGACAGTCAGGTCATGTACTGGGAGCCGGCCAAGTACGTCGCCAGACTCCGCACCCTCAAAACCGGCAACAACCCCCTCTTACTCGTCACCAACATGCAGGCCGGCCACGGCGGCGCCAGTGGCCGCTATGACTATCTCAAAGAAATCGCCCTCGACTACGCCTTCCTCCTCTGGCAGCTCGAACTCGTGTGATAGAGTGGCTCCAACACGCGGCCGGGGGTTGCATGCGCACTTTGTCCATCACGGTTCTTATTTTGGCCGCGCTGGCCGCGCCGCTGGCAGCGGATCAAAAAATCAGCTCGACCCCGCTCTCCACGCCCCGGGACTCCGCCCCGGGGCCGGTTGCGGTCGACTCCATCGGCCCATGGGTCACCGCCCCCAGGACCATTCCCACCAACCTTCTGCCCATCGTCTCCTCCAAATGCCGGAAGAAACTCAACGGAACCGCCGTCCTTTCCTTCTATGTGGACACAACCGGCCGCCCGCGCAACCTCATATTTCTCCGTCCCCTCGGGAACGACCTCGACAGGATTGCCCTCAAGGTCGTCGAGTCGGAGCGTTTTACGCCGGCAAAGAGCAACGGCATTCCAGTCGTCGTGGCGGAAACGGCCGGCGTCAAAATGCGAGGCTGCATCGACGAGTCACTGGATCCGGCGGGCCAGAAGATCCACACCCTGCGGCTCCGGTCAAACCCGGTCCGAACCTACAGATCCGTATTCCCGCCGCCCGCGGCAGTTATCCTCGTGGACAACGAACCCTCCTGGCTCGAGAAGGACTCGCAGCGCAACGGCCTCTTCCGGATCGGCGGCCCGGTGACGTCTCCCGTTTTGCTCAATCGGGTCGAACCTCACTACTCCAGCGAAGCACGCTCGAAGGAGATTCAGGGCAGTTGTTTATACACGGTGATCGTCGATCGCCAGGGCATGCCGCGGCGGATTCGCGTGATCAGGTCCCTTGATCCGGCGCTGGATGAAAATGGAGCGGAAGCCATCGAGAGATACCGCTTCAAACCGGCCATGAAAGACGGCGAACCCGTGCCGGTGCTTGTCACCGTGGAGATCAACTTCAGGCTCTAATTAGTCGCCCCTCTTCGCCCTGCCGCATATGGCCGCGCACGACTGCGCGTTCTGGCGCGCACTTGCGCCGGGCGGGCGATCGTCTTTCGCCCGCCCGAAAACAAGCCGGGAGCGAACAGCTTTCGGCGGCATGCCGCCGTCACGCGTTGTACGTCGTGGATGAAACCCGTCCTCCGTGCCCTGTCCAGTTGGTATGGGAGAACTGCCCGCGGGGCTGGTCCACGCGCTCGTAGGTATGCGCGCCAAAGTAGTCGCGCTGCGCCTGCAGCAGGTTGGCCGGCAGCCGCTCCGTGCGGATGCCGTCGAAGAACGCCAGCGCGGTGGCAAACGCCGGCGTAGGAATCCCCATCTCCACCGCGTGCACCAGCGTCTTGCGCCACGATGCCTGGTACTGGTTCAGCGCTCCGGAAAAGAAGCTGTCGAGCAGCAGGTTCTCCAGCCCCGCATTCTTGTCGAAGGCTTCCTTGATCTTGCCCAGGAAGCGGCTGCGGATGATGCATCCGCCCCGCCACATCAGCGCGATGCCGCCCAGGTTCAGGTTCCACCCGTGCTCCCTGGCCGCCGCCTTCAGCAGCATGTAGCCCTGCGCGTACGAGACGATCTTCGAGCAGTAAAGCGCCCGCCGCACATCCTCGATGAACGCAGCGCGCTCACCCGCAGCTGCCTTCGCCGGCCCGCTCAGGATCTTCGATGCCGTCACGCGCTCTTCTTTCAGCGCCGACAGGCATCGCGCAAACACCGACTCGCCGATCAGCGTCACCGGCTGCCCCAGGTCGAGCGAGCTGATCACCGTCCACTTGCCGGTGCCCTTTTGTCCCGCCGCGTCCAGGATCTTGTCCACCAGCGGCTGCCCGTCCTCGTCCTTCTTGGCGAAGATGTCGCGCGAGATTTCGACCAGGTAGCTGTCCAGTTCGCCCTTGTTCCACTCGGCAAAGACCTCGTGCAGCTCATCGGCCGTCAGTCCCAGTCCACGCCGCAGCAGGTCGTAGGCCTCGCAGATCAACTGCATGTCGCCGTACTCGATGCCGTTGTGCACCATCTTCACGTAGTGCCCGGCGCCGTCCTCGCCCACCCAGTCGCAGCACGGTGTGCCGTCTTCCACCTTGGCCGCGATGGCCTGCAGGATTGCCTTCACGTGCGGCCACGCCGCCGGATTGCCGCCCGGCATGATCGAAGGGCCGCGCCGTGCGCCTTCCTCGCCGCCGGAAACGCCCGTGCCGATGAATAGAATTCCCTTCGCCGCCAGATCCTTCGTGCGCCGGTTCGAATCCGTAAACAGCGAGTTGCCGCCGTCGATCACAATGTCGCCCGGCTCCAGATAGGGCCGCACCTGCTCGATCATCTGGTCCACGGTCTCGCCCGCCTTCACCATCAGCATCACGCGCCGCGGCCGCTTCAGCAGCTTGGCCAGTTCTTCCAGCGAGTGCGCCCCCACCACCTGCGTTCCCTTGGCCTCGTGGGCCAGAAAATCGTCCACCTTCGACACGGTGCGGTTAAACACCGCTACCTTGAAACCGTGGTCGTTCATGTTCAAAACC
Organism: Acidobacteriota bacterium; assembly: GCA_021846985.1. Lineage (GTDB taxonomy): Bacteria > Acidobacteriota > Terriglobia > Terriglobales > Acidobacteriaceae > Telmatobacter. Next base: position 32,751 of record JAJZVX010000002.1, read on the forward strand.
AGATTCCGGCCCATCACCGCCAGGCCAATCAGCCCCATGTCGCACGTCGCGTCCGCCATTTTGTCTCCTGAAGTCCTGTTTATCGCTGAATCCGCGCCGAACCGCCCTGCGCAAAGGCCCGCACCTGTTCCACCGTCGCCATGGTCGTGTCGCCGGGGAAAGTCGTCAGAAGCGCGCCGTGCGCCCAGCCCAGCTTCAGCGCCTCTTCCATCGGCTCGCCGCTCAGCAGTCCATAAATCAACCCCGAGGCAAATCCGTCGCCGCCGCCCACGCGGTCCAGCACCTCCAGCTCCGCCGTCGGCGCCGTATAGGTCTTGCCGTCCATCCACGCCACCGCGCTCCAACTGTGCCGGTTGGTCGAGTGCACCTCGCGCAGCGTCGTGGCCACCACCTTGGCCTGCGGCAGCTTCTTCACCACCTTGTCGATCATCCCAAAGAACGCGCTCGGGTCCAGCTTCGACTTCGCCGCCATCTCTGGCCCAGGGATGCCCAGGCCCTTCTGCAAATCCTCTTCGTTGCCCACGAGCACATCCACATGTTCCACGATCCGGCCCAGCGTCTCCACAGCCTTGGCCTCGCCGCCCTGAATCTTCCATAGCTTTTCGCGGTAGTTCAAGTCAAACGAAGTGACCGCGCCCGCCGCCTTGGCTGCTTTCATCATCTCCGCGGCCAGCGCCGCCGTGGTCGGTGACAGCGCCGCAAACAGCCCTCCGCAGTGTACCCAGCGTACGCCGCCCGCTAAGATCGCCTTCCAGTCGAAGTCGCCTGGCTTCAGCAGCGCCCCGGCCTCGTTGGCGCGGTTATAGAACACCACCGGCGCCCTCAGCCCGTACCCGCGGTCGCTATAGACCGTCGCCATATTGGGCCCGTTCACGCCGTCGTGCTTGAAGTGCTTGTAAATCCCCTTCACGCCCATCGAGCGCACCCGCTCGGCAATCAACTCGCCCAGCGGATAGTCCGACATCGCGCTGACCACCGCCGTCCGCATCCTGAAACAGTCCGCCAGGTTCGCCGCGACGTTATATTCCGCCCCGCTGACGTGAATCGCGCACTGCGTCGCCTTCCGAAAGGGAATAATCCCCGGATCCAACCGGTTCACCAGCGCGCCCAGCGCCAAAAAATCCAGCTCGCCCTCTTCGCGAATCTTCAACCCGCGCTCCATCCGTCTTTTTCTTCCTTTCCTCTACCGCGCTCCAAGATTGCATTCGCCATAGAAACGAATCAATCCCATCATAAAGCGCGCTACCGTGGCGCCGCGCCGGGCTCGAAGCGCGACCGCAGCGCCCACAGCCCCACCGCCGGATTGGCGACAAAGAACACGTCGTTGCCTTCCACGCGGTTGTAGCCCTGTTTCAGCTTCGCGGGATCGTAGCGCGCCATCATGGCCTGCAGATCGCCATACTCGAATCCAACGCCCTCGATCTCTTCCTTGCTCAGCCCGCCCGGGCACCAGGTGATTCTGAAGCGTCCCTCCGACGAGCTGTGGATCAGGTGCGCCGCCGCGCCCAGGCTCGCCGCCAGGTCCGCATTGGCCTCGACGGCCTTCAATGTCGCCGGCGTCCCAAAATACCCATACTTGCGAATCATTCCGTCGATGGCCTTGTCCTCTCCGAAGGTGTTCACTCCGGGCGCCAGAACGATCAGCTCCGCCCCATCGGCCAGCGCCATCCGCGTGCGATACACCGCCTTATTCCCGATCCACGTCGAGTGAAACTCCTTGGGATCGAGATACACCACCGCTTTCCGGATCGGCTCCTCCAGCATCTCCAGGTTTACCTTGAGGCTCAACTCCGCCGCCCGGTGAAACGCCTCCACATCGTCGCCGATGAAGAACCCGCGCACCGCCAGGCTGCCATCCGCCCGCCGGCCCACCACCGTCATGGCATAGACAATAGGCAGGTGGCGCAGGAAGCGGTCAGCGGCGTAGTTATAAAGCCGCCGCACCGGGTTGTCGGCGCGGCCCATGATCCGCTCCGAGCCGTAGACGGCGCTCAGGTAGTGGCTGCGATCGATGCTCGCCTGTCCACCCACGCCCACCAGGATGTTCTTGTTGTAGTTGGCCATTCCGATCACTTCGTGCGGCACCACCTGCCCGATGGAGAGAATCAGGTCGAATCCCCCCTGCGTGATCATCCGGTTCAGTTCGACCGGCCACGGAAAGTCGAGCTTGCCCTCCGAAAGCTCCAGCATCAGCTCCGCCGGAACCTCGCCCAGCGTCTCCACGTCCGTGCGCCAGTTGTGCACCTTGAAGAGCTCGTGCGGCACCCCTGCGAACATCTGGTCGAGTTGATCGGGCCGCATGGGCGTGTGCGTGCCCAGCGCCGGCATCACCGCCTTCAGCCGCTCGCCATAGTAGTCGAAGACATACCGCGTCAGTTCGCCGGCGCGCGAGTGCTCACGGCTCTGGTCCGGCGGCACCGCTATCACGCGATTTCTGACCCCCAGCTTGGCCAGCGCCCCGGTCAGCAACTCCCGCAACTGCTCCAGCGAAAGATCCGCATCCACACCGCCCGCTGCGCAATAAACGCTCATTCCGTGAACTCTCCCTTCGCTCTCCAACTCGTGGGGCGCCTCGCTCGCGCCGCATCGCCGCGGCTCGCGGCCAGGGCGGCTTGGTCACAAGCTCTCGTCTCGAACAATAGTCCAGCGCCGCCACCCATCGCAAATGCAACATCCCGGCCCAGAAATCCGTCTGACGAATAGACCTCCGTGCAGTCCGGAGCAGGACTTGCCCGCCCATGGCGCCGGAGTGCGGGAAAGCTCAACCGGAATCAAGCTGGTGCTCAACCGCATCCCGGCGAAGATTGCCGCCATCCAGTTGCCGCTATTAAGGAACGCCGTTTGAAGCCTGCCGCAAAAGAGACCAGACCAGAACCCGGGGCAGCGCCCCTCCGCGACGCCGCCGGCGTCTCCCATGCCTGGCGCGCCCTGCGCCATCGCAACTTCCGCCTCTACTTCGGCGGCCAGAGCATCTCCCTCATCGGCACCTGGATGACGCGCATCGCCACCGCCTGGCTTGTCTACCGCCTCACCCACTCCGCCCTTCTGCTCGGCACCGTCAGTTTCATGGGCCAGATCCCCACCTTTCTTCTTGCTCCCTTCGCCGGCGTCTGGATCGACCGACTCCCCCGCCGTAAGGTTCTCGTCTGCACCCAAGCCCTCTCCATGGTCCAGTCGCTCGCCCTTGCTGCGCTCACCCTCTCCGGCCACATCACCATTCCCCTGCTCCTCATCCTCAGCGCCATGCAGGGCGCCATCAACGCCTTCGACATGCCCGGCCGCCAGTCTTTCCTGGTTCACATGGTCGACGACAAGCGCGACCTCGGCAACGCCATCGCCATCAACTCCTCCATGGTCAACATGGCCCGCCTCGCCGGCCCCTCGCTCGCCGGCCTGCTCATCGCCGCCACCAGCGAGGGCTGGTGCTTCCTTATCGACGGCGTCAGCTACATTGCCGTTATCGCCTCACTGCTCCGCATGCGCCTCCACGCGCCCATCGTCCCCCGCGCCGCCACGTCCACCTTCGCCGAGCTCAAGGCCGGCTGGACCTACGTCTCCGGTTTCGTCCCTGTCCGCACCATCCTGCTGCTCTTCGCTGTAGTCAGCCTCATGGGAATGCCCTTCGTCGTCCTCATGCCCGTCTTTGCCGCCAAAGTCCTCCACGGCGGCCCGCATACCCTCGGCTTCCTCATGGGTTCCATGGGCGTCGGCGCGCTGCTTTCCGCGCTTTCGCTCGCCGCTCGCAAAACCGTCCGCGGCCTGGTCCGCATCATTCCCCTTTCTGCTGCCGTCTTCGGCCTTGGCCTCATCGGCTTCGGTTTCTCGCGCTTCTTCTGGCTCTCCATGTTCATGGCCCTTGTCGCCGGCGCCGGCATGATGCAGGGCATGGCCGCCAGCAACACCGTCATCCAGACCCTGGTCACCGAAGACAAGCGCGGCCGCGTGATGAGCTACTACACCATGGCGTTCGTGGGCATGGCGCCCTTCGGCAGCTTGCTCGCAGGAACCGTGGCCAGCGCCATCGGCGCCCCCTGGACCGTCATCATGAACGGAGCCGTGGTCGTCCTGGGCGCCGCAGCTTTCGCCTCGCGCTTGCCCGCCTTGCGCCGCGCCATCCGCCCCATCTACCGTGAAATGGGCATCCTGCCCGCCGAATCCCCCGCCCCATCCGGAGTCCAGCCATGAGTGATGAATTGAATCTCGATCCCCGCCGCACCGCCATCGTCGTCATCGATCTGCAGAAAGGCATTGCCCGCATGCCCGGTGCGCCCATTGCCTCGGCCACCGTGATTGCCAACGCGGCGCGTCTGCTCTCCGCCGCCCGCCGCGCCGGCGCTCAGCCCATCCTGGTCCACGTGGGCGGCTCGCCCGATGGAGCCGACCGCCTCCATCCCGCCGCTGATCAGTCCATGCAGCGCTCCGCCACACCCGCGCCCGACTGGAGCGACCTCATCCCCGAGCTCGGCCGCCAGCCCGCCGACATCGTCATCCTCAAGCGCCAGTGGGGCGCTTTCTACGGCACCGATCTCGACCTCCAGCTCCGCCGCCGCTGCCTTGCCACCATCGTTCTTTGCGGAATTGCCACCGAAATAGGCGTCGAGAGCACGGCACGTGACGCCTACGAGCGCGGCTACGAGCTCGTCTTTGCCAGCGACGCCATGACCGGCATCCATGCCGAAGGCCACGCCAACTCCCTGGAGCGCATCTTCCCCCGCATGGGCCGCGTCCGCACCACCGATGCGATTGTCGCGGCCCTCGAGGCTGCGGCCTGAACCGCTCTAGAAGATCGGCGCGTCCTTGCTCTCCGGCGAGTGGAAATACCGCATCCAGAACGCCTGGCGCGTCTTGTCGGCCAGCGGTATCGGACCCATGTGCGCGCCCAGCTCCATTGTCTGCGGCTGGCCTGCTTGGATCTGCGGCCACGCGGGCAGCCCCGCGCCGTTGGGATCGCCCTTGGCGGCAAAGTCCTCAAGATACGACGACACCGTATCCGACACCGTGTGGTCCACCGCCTGCCACGGACGGTCCAGCACGCGCAGATTCTCAAAGAAGTACGGCAGCTCGCCCGTGTGGAACGCTCCGAACTGCGGCTGTTGCGGCCAGGGAATCGCCCGCGTAAAGAAATAGGTCCGCACCGGCGCCTTGTGGCTCTTCACCCGCTCGCTGGCCCACAGGTACATCGCCACGCGATCGCGGTCGCGGTTGCTCTGCTTCACCATGGCCGCCACCTCGTCCGCATTGCCGGCCGGGTAGAGCCTCTCGAACTCCGCCGCCATGCCGCCATATTGTTTCTCGGCCATCTTCATGTAGTCCGCCGGCGTTGTCACGGGCGCAAAAAACGTGAAAGAATCATCCGCTTCGTAGCCGGTAATCATGGGAACGTCGTTGTCCTTGCCATTGGCGTTCAGGTTTTGCGGAGTATCCGGCACCACCCATCCGTCCACGATCGGCACGAAGGCCATCCCCATGGCGTTCGGCGCCGGCAGCAGATCCTCGGCCTTCATTGCCCGCAGTTCCTTGAGCGTCGCCGCATGATGAGCCTCCGCAAAGGCCACTCCGTTCTTCTCGCCGGCCTTCAGATCCTGCACCGCCAACCCCCTGATCGCCAGTCCGCTATCGGCCTGCGCGCGCTCAAAGAGCCCTGCCGCCAGCGGCGAAGCCACCAGCGCGCCCACGCTGAATGCTCCCGCCGACTGCCCCCAGATGGTTACGCGCCCGGGATCGCCGCCAAAGTTCCGCACATTCGCCTTTACCCACTTGAGCGCCTCGATCTGGTCCAGCAATCCGTAATTGCCCGAGCTGTGATGCGGCGACTCGGCCGTCAGCTCCGGGTGCGCCAGAAACCCAAACACGCCCAGCCGGTAGTTGATGGTCACCACCACCAGTCCCTTCTTTGCCAGGCGCGCGCCGTCATATACCGGCACATCCGCCGCTCCGCTCGTGAATCCCCCGCCGTGGATGAAAACCACCACCGGCAGGTCCGCCCCGGTCGAGGCCTGCGGCGTCCAGATGTTCAGATAGAGGCAATCCTCGCTCACTTTGTTTACGGTCAGGAACTCCACCGTCCACGGCCCAAGCTGCTTCGGCGATATCCGCTGCATGCAGGCCGCGCTGAACTGGCCGGCTCTGCGCACCCCCGCCCACGTCCTGGGCGGCTCCGGCGCGCGCCACCGCAGCTCGCCCACCGGCGGCGCCGCGTAGGGAATTCCTTTGAACACCTCCACGCTGGTAGCCGCATCCTTCTCCCCGGCCACCTTGCCGTACTCCGTTTCCACCACTTGCGCGTTTACCGCTTGCAGCCACACCGCGGCCGCCACCAAGCCCAGCGCAATCCGGATCCCCGTTCTCATGCCAGCCTCTCTCCAGTACCAGACCAAAAATCGAGATACTCTTTCCACGATGGCCCATTCTACATACGTTGCCGAATGCCGCCAGGCCGCATCCTCCGCGCGAAATGCAGAGCCATGCCACCGCAACTCTGAATCTACAGTGCTGTATCGGGCTGCCGCGATGGCCTCAGCGCCGCGCCGCCAGCGCTGCCTGGCCAAGCTCGAGCAGAGCGTCGGTGACGCGTCCCGAGGCATGGCGCGCCACGCTTTCTTCGCTGGCGAAGTCGCCGGGTATGCAACGCACGCCCAGCGCCTCGATGCGCTCGATGTCGGGCTCGATCTGTGAGGCGCCTTCGGCCGCGTAGCGGGAAAGCGTCTGCGGCGAGAAGGCCCGGGTGTTCACCAGCGCATAGTCGAAGACCGGCGCGCCGGTGTGTTCGTAGATGCGCTGGATGTGCTCGGAGGCGGTCAGGCCCAGGCTTTCGTTGGCCTGGGTCATCAGGTTGCAGACGTACACGCGCACGCCGCGTGCGCGGGCCAGGGCCTCGGGAATGTCCTTGACCAGTAGATTGGTGATCAGCGACGTGTAGAGCGAACCGGGCCCCACCGTGATCAGGTCGGCGCGTTCGATGGCCTCGAGAGTTTCCGGAAGCGGCGCGGCGCCGGGCGGATCGAGCATGAGCTCGGCAATGCGCCGGCGGCTGGCGGTGATGTTGGTTTCGCCGCGCACCAGGGATCCGTCGTCCATGCGCGCCACCAGCGTGGCGTTGGCCGTGGTGACCGGATAGATGCGGCCGCGGGTGGCAAGAACCTTCGAGGCCAGTTGGATGGCATGGCCAAAGTCGCCGGTGACTTCGGTGAGCGCGGCCACAAACAGATTGCCGAAGTTATGGCCTTCCAGCGCGTCGCCGGCGCGAAAGCGATGCGAAAAGAGTTGGACCAGAAGATCCTCTTCTTCGCTGAGCGCCACCATGCAGTTGCGCAGATCGCCCGGAGGCAGCATATTGAAATCGCGGCGCAGCCGGCCGGACGATCCGCCATCGTCGGTCACCGTCACCACGGCGGCCAGGTCGGCGATCGGAGCGCCTGCTGAGCCGGGAGTGGCGACGTGGCGGCGCAGCCCGCGCAGCAACGTCGAGAGGCCTGTCCCCCCGCCGATAGCCACTACGCGCAGGGGATGGAGCGCTTGGTTGCTGCGGACGGTGGTATCGGCCGGTGAAGTGGGGGATTGCCTGGTTTCCATAGTACGAACGGGCAACTCGTCTTTCATCATAATCGCGCCGGTTGCCGCGCAGCAGTGGTGCGCGCCTACCGCGTCCCGAGTTAGGGCATCTCCGGATACAACAACTCGGTGAAGCGGGGATCGTCCGCCATGCTCTGGAAATCGTTGTCGGCGCGCGCCTGCAACCGGTTTCTGGGGTTGAGCTCGATGGCTCTGGCCAGATTTTCCAGGCACTCCTGCGGACGTCCGGTGATGGCATCGAGCAGCGCCAGTCCGTAGAGAGCGTAGTCCGCCCCGGGATGTGCGGTCAGAATGTTGTTGAACTCTTCGCGCGCTTCCTCGTAGTACCCGGTGTTCAACTGCGAGACCGCGTAGTCGTAGTGTTCTTCCGGGGTAAGGAAGGCGAGGCGCGGCTGCTCGACCTGATGGCGGCAGGTGGCGATGTACATGCGGCAGCGCTCCATAATTTCGGCAGGAGCATGGGGCAACAGCTTCTCAAAGGCGGCGAGCGCCTTGTCGAACTTGCCTTGCTGCAGCAATTGCACCGCGGCCTGGTACTGCTGGAAGGCGGGACCGGCGGCCGTGCCTGCATGTCTGGAGGACTTGGGAGCCGGGGGCGGAGTATGTTTGCGGCCAGGAGCCGCGGAGTGGGCCTCTTGCGTCATGTGTTTGCCAACGCGCGAATTCCAGCACCGGAGTTCTGCCGCGAAATCGGCCGGAGAAACCGGGTGTTGGTTTTTTCGCTGCTCAGGCCACTTTTATACGCACAACGCCGCTTTCCGTCAATGGGCAGTTCACAAAATGGGAGTCACTGCTCCGCCGGGCTGGCCTGTGCCCGGTAGATTGCGGGGTTGAGCGATGGGTCGTTATACATCTTCAACTGCCGGTAGAGCTTGAAGCGGCGCGTGCCGGCGAGGGTTTCGCGCCAAAGGGCTTGCAGGCAGCCGGCCAGGTCGGCGCGCTGTTCTTCGAGGATGGCCAGGCGCTCGCGGTTGCGTTCGGTGTGACCGGCGGGCGCATCGGCGCGCGCGCTTTCTTCACGCGTGTGGTAGATCTTCAGAGCCAGGATGGAAAGCCGGTCAACGATCAGCCCGGGTGACTCGGAGTGCAGGGCGGCAGCCGGGTTGGGTAGCCCCTGCGGCTGCAACCGGGCCAGCAGCAGCCGGTCGAGTTCCTCGGCCAGATCGTTGCGGATCTGGTTGGTCTGGTCGATCTGGCGCTTGACGCGGGCCAGCGCCTCATCCGGGGCGCCCGGTGTCCGCGCCTTGTCTTCAATGTGCCAGAGGTCAAAGTTGGCGCGATGCTGGCGCGCGACCAACTCCAGCCACGGGGCCTCATCGGAAAGCGCGCAGAGCGGACCGTCCGCTTCCGCCGGCAGATGCCACGCGCGGGTCAGCAGGTCGTGCCATGCGGCGACTTTTTCCGGCCTGAACATCCTTCTCTCTTTGTCCCCGGCGGGCTTTGCCTGCCCCAACTATAGTAGAACTATCCTCATCGGGAGTCGAAGGCGGCGGGCTCTTCCGGCAGCGGCAGCGACAGCGGCAGAGAGCCACTCAAGAGAGGAACGATGCCAGAGGCAAGGGAGCGGTTTCTTTGCATTGCCACTGAAGAGACGGGGCAGGAGTTTCTCCGGCAGTGCGCAGCGTTGCAGGTCAAGCCCACCTTGCTTACCGTGGACCGGCTGCGCGATGCCGCCTGGCCGCGCGAAGCGCTGGAAGACGTTGCCGTCATGCCGGAAGGCCTCAGTAGCCGGCAGATTCTGAACACGGTCGCGTGGATGGCGCGCGGGCGGCGCTTCGACCGTGTGATTGCGCTCAGCGAGCGCGATATGGAAACGGCCGCGCAGATCCGTGAGCACATGCGCGTTCCCGGCATGGGGACTACCACGGCCAGCTACTACTCCGACCGGCTTGCCATGCGCATCAGCGCCCGCGAGTCCGGCTTCCGGGTTCCCGCGTTCTGCCGCGTGCTGAATTACGACGAGATGCGTGAGTTTATGGAGCGGGTGCCCGCGCCCTGGCTTCTCAAACCCCGCACCGCGGCTTTGGGCCAGGAGATGCGCCGGCTGGAAGACTCCGAGCGCCTGTGGCGGTCTCTCGACGAGCTGGGCGACCTGCAGAGTCATTTCCTGTTGGAGCAGTTCATGCCCGGCGACATCTTCCATGTGGAGTCGATTCTAAGCGGGCGCCAGGTCATCTTCTCCGTGGTCCACAAGAGCGGCAAACAGATCGAGCCGCCGGACGCGGGACCGTCTGTCTTCACGGCGTGTACCGTCGATCGCGCCGGCCGCGAGTGGATCGAGCTTACCGCGATCAACAACGGTCTGGCGCCCTCGCTGGGCATGGTGCGGGGCGTCACCCATGCCCGCTACCTCAAGTCGGCCGCGGACGGAAGATTCTATTTTCTTGGCATCGCGGCCCGGGTGGGAGGCGGACAAGCCGCCAGCCTGGTGGAAACGGCGACCGGCGTCAATCTCTGGCGCGAGTGGGCGCGGATTGAGGTTGCCCACCTGCGCGGCGAAGATTACCTGCCCTCGCCTTCACGCGAAGATTATGCCGGGAGCATTCTGTGGCAGGGCGGCGAAGTGGCCGCGGATACTGCGGCTTTTGACGCCCCGGAGGTCGTAGCCCGCCTGAACGAGAACCACTCCGCCGGTGTGATCGTGCGGTCCACAAACCCGGAACGCGTCGAGCACCTGGTGGCGCAATACAGCGCGCACTTGGCGCAGAGGCTGCAACCCGCGCCTGAGGCGGGCAGCTCGCCGCGCTTGTGCAGAACCTAATCTCCGGGAGGCCGCGCAGCGGCTTTGGGGCCGCCGCGCACCCTTATTGGGCTGCTTCCACAAGCCGCAGCGTCACAATCTGGTGCGGCCCCACGGTGAACTGGAACCCTCCGCCGCCCGCCAGCGGCACGGGTTCCCCGCCTCTCTCCAGCGAATCGGTCTTCGTCACCTGGGCCAGATGCAGCAGCGGAATCCGCGCGCTCACCGTGCGCTCCGGCCCGCCCAGATCGAGAAAGCGGAGGATGGTGCCGTTGCCGTCCTCGGCGGGCTTCCAGGTCTCCAGCAGCAGGCTGGCATCGTCCATTTCAAGAAAGCTTTGCTCTTCTGCATTCAGTTGCCGCGCGCCCGCCGGGCTTTGCGGCGCGGCCGCCTGTGCCGGCCCCAGGGCCTTGTCCTGAGTGGTGATGAAATCGTGTTCGAGGGGCGTGGCTTCCTGCCATCCCATGCGGCTCAGCGCGACGGGGTCTGTCGCAGCGGCGCTGGCCACAACATAGTGGAACGTGAAGTGCCCGCCCTGTCCGCCGCGGTAGTTCGTATCCCAGTAGTTGTTCATCACGTAGGAAAAGACGGTGCCCGCGCGGTCGCCGAACTTCGACGGCCATGCGCCGCGGTTAATGTCGCCCAGGGTCACCAGCGGCGCATCAAGAGGCATCAGCGCGGCCGACAGGCTCCCCTGCCGCACCGCAATCCAGTGCTGCACGGTGAACCACTCGTGGCCCGCGCCCGGATACATGTCTTTGGCCGGATCGACCACGCCATTCTGCACTTCGTACTGGAACTGCGGATGCTCGATGGCGAAGGGGAAGGCGAAGTAGACGCCTTCCTTGGTCAGCACTTCGGTCTTGTCTACCTCCTCCACAATCTCGATCTTCTTTTCGTTGTTGAACAGGCGGATCCGGGTCCGGATCGACGGCGTGTTCAGGGCACGGCTTTCCAGTTCCGCCGCTTCGCCCAGGGGAGTGCGCTCAACGGAAACAATCGTGCCGCCGCTGGCGGGGTGCGTCTCAAGCTCCGGTTTCGGATACATCGGTCCGTAGCGCAGGACGGTGTTCGGCGCCTTATCGCCGCCGCTGATGTAGAGATATTGGCCAAAGCGGTAGGGGCTTTGCTGGTTGACGAGCTCGCGTTGTAGTTGCTTGTCGAAGATGCTGCGGATGGCGCCGGTCTCCGCGTCCAATTCCACCTTGTAGTAGGCGTTTTCCAGCACGCTTCCCTCCGCCTTGGCGGGCGGAGCAGCCGGTTCCGCGGCCTTGCGCGTCTCATACACCTTGTAGCCCAGCGCCGGAACCTCCACGGCCAGGAAGCGCAGCCGCGTGAAGCCCGCGCCGCCGCCAACCGCCGCCGCCGGAACCGCCTGCCCGGTGGTGGTGTCCACCAGCTCCATGCCCTTGGGCAAATCCAGCGTAACCGCGCCGCTGCGCTTCCAGTTGAGGCTGTTAAAGACAATCACGCTTCCCGTACCGGCCGGGATGGCGTTGGCCAGGTTGGCCAGGCCGCGGCGGGTGATGAAGTCCGCTTGCATCTTCGCGTCCACCGCAAACTGCTCCTTCACGGCGAGCTGGTCGGCGGCTTCGTGGCTGGAGGGGTCGGTCACGCTGTTGTAGGAGTCCCACGTGTGCTCGTCCATCTGCACCATGGCGGTCCACATCCGGTTCAGCTCGGCGGTGTTGGTGCGCAGTCCGGGGTTCAGGAACGGCGCCAGCGTGGCCAGCTTCTCCGCGGTCTGGGCGCGCGGTTCGTTCCAGCGCTCCATGGCCAGGTAAAGAGCGTCGGAAGCCGCGCCGTCCTCCCAATAGGGTCCGCCATCGCCGCGAACGGTGGGAAGGTCGTCGCCGAACTGCTTCTGAATGGCCGCCAGCGCGTCGTGGAAGCCGGAGTACTCCAGCTTCGGGTAGGCGTAGGCATGGCTCCACTGTTCCACCAGCGCGGCCTGCTGCGGAAACAGGTCGGTGTTCTCCACCTGCGTGCCATAGATGATGGCGGCGCTGGCGCGGTAGGTGGGCCGCTCGTACATTTGCAGATAAATGGGCAGCATCTCGCGGCCCGCATCCACCAGCGGCGGCAGCCCGAAGAGAAACTGCATCTGCATGTAGTGGCGCGAGTACCACATCAGCACCTTGCCGCCGTCAGGCCCCTCCCACCAGAAGGGCGAATTCTCGTTGAGCCGGCCCTGCATGAGCACCGGCGCGCGGTAGTTGTTGCCGGCCGCCGCAAAGTAGTGCAGGCCCGCCGAGGCCAGAATGGATGCGTAGGACCATGTATACGTGGGCACGTCCGTGATGTTGGCGTAGTTCACCGCCAGCCCGTATTTGCGGCTCAGCGCGGCGCTGGGATAAAGCGAGCGGATGAGCGTTTCGGCGGTGGGAATGCCGGTGAGGAGATTGGCGTACTGCGCGGGCAGAAAGAGCTTGCCGTTCCGGATCGCCTCAATGGCTTCTTTCTGCCGGGCGGCCGTGCGCGACTGGAGGAACTGCATCAGATCCCACTCGCCGTCGAGCGAAAAGCGGAACTCCGGATGCTGGGCCATCATGTCCAGCGCCTCATCCACGGTGCGGCTCTGGATGGCGGCAACCTTGGCCTGGTAGTCGGAGTAGCCAATATCCACGTGAATGTGCGGCACCAGGAAGAGCGTCCACTTCTTGCCCGGACTCACCTTCTGCTGGTAGCGCTCGGCATGGCCGTCGATCTGCAGCTTCAGGCTAGCCTCGGTCTGCGGCGGAAATGCGGCCACCTGAAACTCGACCTTTTCCTCGCCAAAGTCGTTGCCTCCGCGCAGCGCCTGGCGATACTGCTTGCCGGCCAGCGTAAGTTCGGCGCTCGATCCCGCGTTTACCCTCGATCCGTAGCGGATGTAGGCCTCGACGCACTCGGCAAGCTCCGAGCCATGCATCACGTAAAAGATGGTGGGCTCCAGCATGGCCTGTTGCAGGCGCCCGGAAGGCGCGGACGCGGCGGTCGACAGCGCGATGGCGTCATAGGTCAGCGCGGCATCCGGAGCCTCTTCGGCGGCCTCCTCCACCGGCTGCAGCCGGAGGGTGTTGGCGCCCTTGCGAAGATAGCTGCCCGGAAAGGCGAACTCCACGTCGGCGGCGGCATAGGCGGGATCGAAGGAATCCGTCTGGTCGCCGCTGTCGTAGTTGTGTTGCGGGTGCAGATAGAAGACGCCGGTCCGGCCGTTGATCTCCACGCGCAGCGCGGGCACGCTGGACGATTCCACCAGCAGCGCCACGTGCAGACGGTAGGCCGCCGCCGGGGCATGATCCAGCGTGAAGGTGATGGCGCGCGGCGCCGACGCCACACTGGCCGGCTGCGTGCCTTGCGCCGTGGCCAGCGTCGCCGGATGCTGGCTGAACCAGTCCCTGGCCGGGTTGTCGCGCGAGACGATGAAGTTCACCCTGGCCGTGGGATCGCCGGAATTGAAGTCGGTTGAGGAACGGTCAAAGTTCCCGATCTGAAAGACGATCTGGTCCGCGCCTGGTGGGGGGGGCGCCGCGCATAGCAGAGAAGGCGAAAGCGAGCCGAGCAGCACCGCCAGCAATGGGGCGATCCGGTCAATCGTTCTCATCGGTGAACTCCTTGTTTTTTCCTGAAATGCTGGCGGCTGCCGGCGCGCGCTGCCGAGGAAGGGACGTTCGCGAACGAGGCTTTGCTGCCAAATGGATTCGTGCGCATTGTAACGCACCGCCGCAGCCGTGGGGAAAGCCTTGCTCCTTTAGAATCAAGTAGGGAGGCAACAGGATGACGAAGAATGAGGGTCCGCACCGGCGGTGGAATCCGCTGCGCAGGGCGTGGGTGATGGTTTCGCCGCAGCGTACGCAGCGCCCCTGGCTGGGCGAAGTGAGCCCCAAGGCCGCGCTCTCGGGCGACGCCTACGACCCGCAATGCTATCTCTGTCCCGGCAACGCGCGCGCCGGCGGTGCCAGAAATCCGCGGTATGAGAGTGTGTTTTCGTTTGTAAACGATTACGCGGCCCTGCTGCCCCAGCCCGTTGCCCCCCGCGCGCCAGCCTCGCCGCTGCTTGCCGCCGAACCCGCCCGCGGCCTCTGCAAGGTGCTCTGCTTTCATCCCGATCACAGCCTCACCCTGGCTCGCATGACCCGGCCCGAAATCTGCCGCGTGGTCGATGCCTGGATGGCCGAATGCCGCGAGCTCTCCGCACTGGATTGGATCCGCTATGTGCAGATCTTCGAGAACCGCGGAGCCATGATGGGCGCCAGCAATCCCCATCCCCACTGCCAGATCTGGTCCACCGGCTTTGTTCCCGACGAGCCCGCCGCCGAAACCGAGGCCCAGCGCGCGTACATGGACCGCACCGGACGCTGCCTTTTGTGCGACTACCTGCGGACCGAGCAGAATGCCGGGGAGCGAATCGTCTTTGAAAACCAGCATTTCACCGCGCTGGTTCCCTGGTGGGCGGTGTGGCCCTTTGAGGTTCTGCTGGTTTCCCGCCGTCACTTCGGCGCCATGCCTGAGTTGGAGGACGCGGAACGCGCCGCGCTGGCCGATGCCCTCCAGCGGCTCACCACGCGCTACGACAACCTCTTCGAAACCAGCTTCCCCTACACCATGGGCTTTCATCAGTCGCCCGTGAACGAGCCTGCCCCGGGAAGCGCGGCGCGCGCCGAATGGCACTTTCACGCGCACTTCTACCCCCCCTTGCTGCGCTCGGCAACGGTCAGAAAATTCATGGTGGGATTCGAGATGCTGGGGATGCCGCAGAGAGACATCACTCCCGAGGGCGCGGCCCAGCGCCTGCGCGACTGCTCAGAACAGCATTTCTGGCCGAGAGATTAAGCCGCGCAAACTGTGCGGCTCTGGCCAAAATACCGCACCACGGAGCGAGATGGTGAGCTCGCTGGGGATCGAACCCAGGACCCACGCCTTAAAAGGGCGTTGCTCTACCAACTGAGCTACGAGCTCTCGCTGAGTACGGTTTTCGCGTGGCGCGACAGCCGGCGGACGATCCGCCTGTCCCTCTGTCTTCACGCCGGACGCATTCCTCGATTTTCATCGGTGATGACGATGGAACCGGGAGGGGCTCTTGCCCTTACGCGCCCATGGCTTTGGAACCACCCGCTGCTCCGGAAGAATTGTCCGGCGAAGCGGATTCTGCCCTGTCCTCAAGTCTACCCTAGACCTCGCTTCACGGCTACCCGCCGCGGGAAAGTTGCATGCGCCGCAGAGCCGATTCTGCTGGTGCGTAAAATTCGAATCGGGCCGGAAATGATGGAAGCGCGGCCCAAACACAGATTCCGTGAAACCATGGTTTGCCCTTCAGCCGCGCCTCTCGCTATGCTCTGGTTCATGTCCACCACTCTAGTCGAATGCGTTCCGAATTTCTCCGAGGGCCGCGATCCGGCCATCGTTGACGCCATCGCCGAAGCCATGCGTCTTCCTGGCGTTTACATTCTCGACCGCGAGATGGATGCCGACCACAACCGCTCCGTGATTACGCTTGCCGGCGCCCCGGAAGCCATTCAGGAAGCCGTCATTCGCGGCGTCGGCAAGGCCGCCGAGCTGATCGACCTGACGCGGCACGAAGGAGCTCACCCGCGCATGGGCGCCGCGGACGTGGTTCCCTTTATCCCCATCCGGGGCGTTACCCTCGACGACTGTGTGGCCATGGCGCGTCACGTGGGCGCGGAGATCGCCCGCCGCTACGCCATCCCCGTCTATCTCTATGAGGCTGCAGCCACGCGCCCCGAGCGCCAGAACCTGGAGAATATCCGCCACGGCCAGTTTGAAGGCATTCGCGACGAAATCGCCACCCATTCCGCGCGGCAGCCCGATTTTGGAGAGCTGCGCGTTCATCCCACCGCTGGCGCCACGGCCGTGGGCGCGCGCAAGTTTCTCATCGCCTATAACGTCTTTCTGAACACCCCGGATGTGGCCATTGCCAAAAACATCGCCAAGGCCGTGCGCTTTTCGTCCGGAGGCCTGCGCTATGTCAAGGCCGCGGGCTTTCTCGTCCGGGGCCAGGCCCAGGTCTCGATGAACCTCACGGACTTCGAGCTGACCCCGCTTCATCGCGTCTTCGAGTTCATCCGCCGCGAGGCCGCGCGATACGGCGTCATGCCCGTCAGCAGCGAGATTGTGGGACTGATTCCGAAGCGGGCGCTGGAGCAGGCCGCAGAGTGGTTTCTGCAGATCGAGAACTTCGATTCCTCGCTTATTCTCGAAGAACGGCTTGCCACGGCGATGAGCTCATCGAGCGGTGACGCCAGTCTCCGCGCCGGCGTCGAACCCTTTCTGGACCGGTTGGCGGCTGCCACCGCGACCCCCGGCGGTGGAAGCGCGGCCGCTGCCGCCAGTGCCATGGCGGCCAGCCTGGCCTACATGGTGGCGGGCCTCATGCGCGCCAAAAAAGCCTATGCCCAGCACGAAGCCGCCTACCTGGCCGCCCTTTCGCAACTTGATCGTCTTCGGGAGGAACTGAAGTCGGCGATCGATGCCGACGCTGCCTCCTACAACCAGGTAATGGAAGCCTACAGGCTGCCCAAAGACAACCCGGAACGGCCCCGGGCCGTCGCCGCCGGCCTTATGAAGGCCACCAGCGTTCCCCTGTCCGTCGCCGAGAAGACCGCAGCCGTCCTGGAAATCGCCACCAACCTGAAACCTATCTCCGCACCCGGAATGTACTCTGATTTGACCACCGGCATCACTCTGGCGGAGGCGGCCCTGGTTAGTGCACTGGCCAATGTCGATGTGAATCTGGAAACCATCAAGCCCGGTTCAGCCGAAGAAGAAGCCTTTGTCGTGAAGACGCGCGCCCGCGCCGCCGCACTGAAGGCCCTGAGCCGCTGAGTGCGTCGCGCGCGCCCACGGCGCGGGCATACCCCAATCGCCCAAACCGGCTGCGGCCTGCGCAATGGCGCGCCGCCGCGGAGGCTGGCGCCGGGTCAGCCGGCTGTCGTGCCGCGCCTTGTCCGGGCGGGCGGGTGTATCCGCAGTCCTCCATGAATGGAGCAGGGCAAATATGGTTTGCGCCAGTACGCCCAGATCGCTCCTCACCGAGGCTGTGTTCATGTAGAACTGAGAAATGCGCAGTTTGTCGGGCATGACAACCGAGTGAAAGTATCTCCGCGGATCGGCGGCCAGTGCCAGAACATCCGACTCCTGGCAGTACTTGATCGCCGCCGGGTCGGTGAGCCCCGGGCGAACCGTCAGCAGGCGCCGATAGGCGTGCCGGTACTGCTTGCAAAGCTCGGGCACCACGGGACGCGGCCCAACCAGGCTCATCTCGCCGGTCAGCACATGCCAGAGCTGGGGCAGTTCATCTACCTTCAGCCGGCGCAGCCAGTAGCCGATTCGGGTCACCCGGGGATCGGCGCCGAGAGTGTAGGCGGAGCCATCCGCCCCATAGGCCATGCTGCGCAGCTTCACAAGTTGAAAGCGGCGAAAGCCCTGGCCGACACGCGTCTGGCGAAAGAGGACGGGCCCCTCGGAATCCAGCTTGATGAGGATTGCGGCGAGAAGAAGAATTGGAAGTGCGGCGATCAGCAAAAAAAGTGCAAACAGAATATCCACGCTGCGTTTGACCACGAGCCCCCCGAAAAAGGCAAAAATTTCCAACTCTCCGGAGCAAAGCCGGAGATGCCTGAGGCAATTTGAGAGATGGCTGAGGCCCGTGCAACTGGCGCCGCGCCGGGCTGTCAATCAGCCCAGGGGAACCAATTCTCGTTGTGTCTTAGCCGCTCCCCTGGTCACAACGCAGAGAAACTCCCGTTCCGCGAAGAACGAGACAATTCACAAGAGATCAAAAAGAATCTGTATGTACAGAAAATATCCATCTTGTCTTCAATGTCAAGAAGTTAATTGAGGATAGGATAAATCTTGTCTTCAGAGGAGAACCGTACGCTCCAGTGAGACGCGGCTCCGCCGTTTGCATCTTACGAAAAGAGTGCCTCTATTAGGCGGAGACAATAGGCCATATTGATTGGTTTGTCTATGGAATCAAAAGCAGTTTCATCATACTTCCGTGACCATCATGGGAGGACCGGGATTTGAGCCAGGCGTTCTTGTTTTGAGGGTATGGCCGTTCTGAAATCACTGGTGCGAGCGGAAAGCAGGCTTGCGGGTTTTTTCCGCAATCCGGCGAGGAGTTTCTTTGCGATTCATCTTCCCCTTCTTGCTGTTGGTTGCCGTTTTAACCGTCTTTGCTCCCCTGGCCGAGGCCCAGGGCAACTACGAGATTCAGGTTTACGGCGCGGATACAGTTCCTCCTCGAACCACCATGGTGGAGTTGCACTCGAACTACACTGCCGTTGGGCAACGGCTGACCATTGACGGCGTCGCACCAACAAACCATGCCGAACACGAAACCCTTGAGATTACGCAGGGCCTGACCAAGTGGTCGGAGGTTGGTTTCTACGTCTTCACTTCGGAACGCGACGGCTCGGGAGTGCAGTGGGTGGGCGACCATATCCGGCCCCGGGTCAGGGTTCCGGATAGCTGGCACTGGCCGGTGGGCGCAAGCCTTTCCATGGAGATGGGGTACCAGCGTGCCATGTTTTCGCCCGACACATGGACCTGGGAGATCCGGCCGATCATCGACAAGCAGAAGGGGCGATGGTATTTCGCCATCAATCCGGCCCTGGAACGAACCTGGCATGGTCCTGACGTGGCGCAGGGCGTGGGTTTTTCGCCGGCCGCGAAGATCAGCTTCAACTTCACGCCAGTCATCGCGGGAGGCCTGGAGTACTACGCGGATTACGGAAGCCTGACCGACATCGCCAGCCTGCACGATCAGCAGCAGCAGATCTTTCCGGCGGTGGATCTCAACGTCTCGCCGGACTGGGAGATCAACTTTGGCGTGGGCGTGGGGCCAACGGCAGCCACGGACCACTGGATCGTGAAGGGCATTCTGGGCCGCAGGTTCAACTGGCCGAGCCGCAAGTGACGGCTCCGGCCTGTCCTTCCCTGTGCGTGGAGTCCTGAGCGGCGCGCCGAGCCGTGTTTTACCAGGGCGCGCGGCCCTCAGCGGCGACAGCTTACCTCTTCGTCTGGGGCCATCGCCGGCTCAGGCCTGGTCGAAGGACCGGACAGTTTCCTTGCGCACCGTGAGGCGCTCCACCAGCCCGGTCCGAACCTCATAGCCCCGTCCCGCAGCCGCAGTGAGCGCGATTTCACCCGCAGAAGTGACCGTCACCGGCGGATCGATGAGATCCTCGGCCCAATAGCGCGCCGAGGCCGACACGTCACCGGGCAGGCTGAAGTTTTCCAGGCTAGACAGGGCAATGTTGTGAGAGCGGCCGATGCCGGTTTCCAGCATGCCTCCACACCAGACGGGGATGCCGCGCTCCAGCGCCGCATTATGCACGGCGATGGCCTCGGAAAAGCCTCCCACACGTCCCAGCTTGATGTTGATGATGCGGCAGGATCCCATCTCGGTGGCGGCCAGGACATCGCGGCGATTATGAATGGATTCGTCCAGGCATATGGGAGTTTCCAGCCGCTTCTGGAGCATGGAGTGGTAGTAAAAATCGTCGTGCCATAGCGGCTGCTCGATCATCAGCAGATGGAAAGCGTCGAAGCAAAGAAGATGGTCGGTGTCACTGAGCCGGTAGGCGGAGTTGGCGTCGCAACTAAGCAGGATCTCCGGCCAGCGGTTGCGCACCTGCTCGAAGACGTCAAGATCCCAGCCGGGCTTGCATTTCAGTTTGATGCGCTGGTAGCCGGCCGCCAGTTCCGTTGCAATGATCGCCAGCAGCTCCGGGATCGAGGGTTGGATGCCCAGCGAAACGCCGCACGGGATGGTGGTGCGCACGCCGCCGATCAATTGCCACAGCGGCATGCCCTCGCGTTGCGCCTCCAGATCCCAGATCGCGTTCTCCAGCGCGGCTTTGGCCATGCGATTGCCGCGCACCCTGCGAAAGATGCGGGGACATTCACCGCCGTGCTCCGGCGACGCGGCCGCCAGCATCGGGCCCAGCTCCTGCAGAAGGGTGACCCAGGCGGTGTCGGTCGACTCCGAAGAGAAGAACGGCCGCTCGCCGGCCGTGCATTCGCCCCAGCCGGTGAGCCCTTCGGATTGGACTTCGGCCAGGAGCACGCGCCGGTTGCGGGTCGCGCCAAAGCTGGTTTCAAAGGGACGCACCAGGGGCATGTGCAATTCCCGCAGGATGATGGCATCGATCTTCATAGCTTCTCGCCTTTGCTGGAATGCGATTCGGGACTTGACTCCAGATCTGCCGCGGCAGGCAGGCCCAATTCGAAGATTCCATTTCCTTCGCGGTCGCGGGCGAAGCCAAGCACGGCCAGGCCGCGCGCGAAGGCCTGCTGAAATCTGCGGCGGTTCTCCAGTTGCGCGGCCAGGGCGCGCGCGCGATCCTGGCCGTTCGCTTTCCATGCATAGATGGAGGCTGGAACCAGGATGCGTTCCTCGATGCGCGGGCGCGCGGGCTGGTTTCCCCCCAGAATGGCATGCACCCTGGGTGAATCGAGTTGCCACTCCGCCACCAGGCGATCGGTGGGCAGTCCCCCTTGCAACCGGGAAGAGGATGCGCCATAGAAATCCACCTCGTACGCGCGCGCGATCGCGCCCAGCTTGTGAATGTTCAAAAAAGCGTTCTTGATCTCCAGGGGGTCGAATGTCCATTCGATATGCCGGATGCCGCGCGCCAGAGCCTCATGGCGCTGGGCGAGCTTGAGCCTGGCGCCGAGGCCCCGGTTCCGGTAGGCCTCGCGCACCGCCAGCATATGAGAGTGCAGGTAGGCGCGCGGCTGTCCGTTGACGGTCTTCACGCCGGGCAGGGCAAACAGAAACGCCACCATCGACTCCGGTCCGCCGCCGGCGGGCATTCCGGGAATCTCCACGTCGAAGGCGCCCATCACCTGGCCGCCGATCTTCTGCGCCACCTTGAACGCCTTGCGGGGAACCACATCGCTTTCGTCGTATCCCCAGGTTTCAATCTGCAGGCGGACACAGGCTTCGAGTTCGTCCAAGCCGCTGCAATTGCGAATGGCGATCACTGGTCCGCCTCTCTTTGCGCCAGCGTGCGCTTGGCCTGCGCCCAAAGCCCCTCCAGCTCCTCTGCCGTCAACTCTTCGAGCGGTTTTGCCGCGGCTTTTTCCATGGCGCGGAAGCGCTGCCGGAAGCGCAGATTGGTGCCGCGCAAGGCCATCTCCGCATCCACCCCGAGATGGCGGGCCAGATTGACCACGGTAAACAGCAGATCGCCCAGTTCGGCCTCGACCGCCGGCTGGCGCGCGGGATCGCCGGACGCCGCCTCTGCCTCAAGCTCGGCCGTCTCCTCGGCCAGCTTGGGCAGCAGATCGCGCCAGTGCGCCCAGTCGAAGCCGGCTTTCCGCGCGCGCGCGCCGAGTTTGGCCGCCTCGTACAAGGCAGGCATCGCCCGCTGCACGGCATCGAGACGCGAGGAAGGTTCGGCGTTCCTGTCCTGCTCCTTCTGGGCCGCCGCCCGTTTTTCGGCCTGCTTGATCTGCTCCCAGTTGCGCAGAACCGCCACCGGGGAGCCGTTCACCTGCGCGTCCACATCCGCGCTGTTTCCCGCCGCCAGCGAAGCTTCGTGGCCGAAGACGTGAGGATGCCGCCGCACCAGCTTCCGGTTCAGATGGTCCAATACGTCGGCGATGGTGAAATACCCCTCGTTCGCCGCCATCTCGGCATAGAACAATACCTGCAGCAGCAGGTCGCCCAGCTCCTCGGCCAGGTGCGGGAAGTCGCGCCGCTCAATGGCGTCAAAGACCTCGTAGGCCTCTTCCAGGGTGTACTTGCGGATGGAGTCGAAGGTCTGCTCGCGGTCCCAGGGGCAGCCGTCCGGCGCGCGCAGCCGGGCCATAATCTCGACCGACTGCTTGAACCGGTCCGCGGCTTCTGCCGAGTCCGCAGGGGTGCGCCGCGCCGGGACTGGAGCGCCGGAGGTTTCCAAAGGCCTTTCCATGCACCTTCAGTCTAGCGCGCAAGCACACGGAGGAAGTTGAATTTCGCGGCGGCGGCCGGGGGCGCTGCTGCCGCGCCGTATACTCAACTTCGCGCATGATTCGTGTTCTTGGAACCATCTTCGCGGGCATTCTCGGGCTGGCCTTCGGCAGCTTTCTGAACGTCTGCGCAAGCCGCTGGCCGGCGGGAGAGAGCATGGTGCGCCCGCGTTCGCACTGCCGTTCCTGCGCGCGCGCGCTCGCCTGGTGGGAGAATGTGCCGCTGGCGAGCTGGCTTGCGCTGGGTGGCCGGTGCCACGGCTGCCGGGGCTGGATCGGCTGCCGGTATCCGCTGGCGGAACTGGCCGTGGGCGTCCTTTGGGCGATCTCTGCATGGCGTTTTTTCGCCATGGCTCTGGACCCGCGCATGCCCGCCGCGCTCGTCTTTTACGAGCTTGCCAAGACCGCCGGCGCGCTCCTGTTCCTGTGGCTGCTGACGGCGCTGGCCGTGCTCGACGCCGAGCACCTGTGGCTGCCCGACAAGCTCACGCTGTCCGGCGCGGTCATTGGCTACCTCTTCTTCCTCGGGCAGTTGTTTTCCGCGCAGAAACTGGCTTCTCTCACGGGACTTCCTTTGACCGCGGGGCTGGAGAAAGCGCCTTGGGGGTTCTACGACATCGCGGGCCGGCGGCTGCTCGCCGTGTTTGCCGCCGCGGGCCTGGTGCTGCTCATCCGCTGGACCTACTGGCTGCTGCGCCGCCGGGAGGGCGTCGGCCTGGGAGACGCCAAACTGATGGCCATGCTGGCTGCCTGGCTCGGCTTGCCCGGCGCGCTGGTGGCTTTTGTGCTGGGCGTTACGCTGGGATTTCTCGCCGCCTTGGCCGCTTTGGCCCGCTCCGCAGGGCAACAGGAAAGCTGGGCCACGGCCAGACTGCCTCTGGGTGCGTTTCTTTGCATCGGCGGCGCTGTGAGCAACTTGTGGGGCCAGCAGATCATTGCGCTCTACATGCGCTGGCGCGGTTTCTGAGCGAAAGCCGGGAGCACAATGGGAGATCCGGCGGACGCCGCGTGCTTTCAGCGCCGTCCCCGTTACGATGCGGCTACCCGTTGCCGCCGCGCCGCGTCAATGGCCTCCTGAAATTGGCGCTGATGACTGCGGCAATGGGCTGCATGATAGACCCGCCACTCCTCTACGCGAAGGGGACCATACATGGGGTGGTACCCGCATGGACGCATCCCGAAGAGGATGCGGCACTGGATCAAGGCCGCATCCAACTGCTCAGCCGCTTCAGTCAACCGCGACGCAAGCCCCGCCCCATCCTGCGGGATGAAGCGGCCCGGACGCAGGCCCGGAGGCGTGGGGAGACCATCCGGCATCCAGGCGAAGAGGCATGTCTGGATCTTCAGGATCCATTGGAGGGGACTTGCTTGGCGCGAAGGGGAGTCTCTGCTTTTGAGGTGTGCTTGCAGCTCGTCCCGCGAGCGATGAAAGTCGAGGATCAGATGCTCGACCACTGCCTGCCCGCACCACCGCCCAGGGTCGCCATCGGGAGGCCTCTGCGCCTCGTCGCGCGTAACGGCTGCAATCTGCCCGGCAAACGGAAAAACCGCATCGGCAAGCACCGGATGCATGATTCCCCCCCGCCGTCCGGCCCTTGCCTGGGAATCGCGGCTGGCCCTCTCTGAGCCGGACTTCAACAAAGAATATATCGGCTATTTCGCGCCGGGCCACAGTTTTTCTTCGCGGAGATTCCGCCGCCAGCTTCTACTGGGGCCCCGGCGCGGGATTGCCGGCGGGAACAGCGCTTTGCACATTCGCCAGGACGGGTTCCTTCAAAGCCTTGCGCGCATCGCGCGCATGCTTTCCGTCGGGATCATAGAGGAGCTGTTTCTCAAAATGCGCGCGCGCGTTGGCATACTGCCCCAGATGATATTCGGCTTCGGCAAGTCCCCAATACACGTCTGGATTTTCCGGATCGAGCACCAGCGCGGACTCGAAGCGCGACAGCGCTCCCTTCCAGTCGCCGGTGTCTAGATAGTAGCTGCCCACACGGATGTTGTGGGCGGCCACTTCCTGCTGCGTCTTTACCTTTTCAGGCCGCCCGCGCTTTTTCTTCTTCTCGGGCTCGCTGGTATCCAGTGCGGAGGCCGGCAGAGCGTTGTCAATCTCGCTCTGGCTCGAACTCCAGCCCTCGCCCTGGCTGGAACTGCTGGCAGGAAGGGCATCGTCCGGGCTGCGAACCGGATCGTAGTCCGCCACTGGCACGGCCGCCCTCCAATAGGCAGAGCCCGCATCCGATCCGCCGGGGTTCCCCTGCAGATCGGAGCTGCGCGTAGGCAGCACGGGAATCGCGTTTGTGTCTTCAGGAAACGGGTTGGCGCCGGAGGGCTGCGGAACGCCGGGCTTGTTCGTTTGCCCCGCCGGCGAAGTGGCCGGACTGCCGTCTGAGCTTTGCGCGGCCAGGGACAAAGGCGCGGCCGCCAGACAAGCCAGAAGCGGCGCAATGCAGAATAAACGGGTCATACTCTCTCGATCTGTCCTTCCACGGCCCTTTCAATGGTACGATGCGAGTCAAGCGGCGGCACAAGCCCGCCCGCATCGTTTCCATATTAGACTCCCGGAGAGAAGGCCTCGCATACCTGCATGGGACTCATCATTCGTTCTTCCGCCATTCATGCCGCCGGCTGTTACACCACGAGCCCCATCCGGAAGGGCGCGCGCGTCATCGAATATACCGGGCGCCGCCTCAGCAAGGCAGAGGCCGATCAGGCCTGCGAGGAGTCTCCCATTACCTATTTATTTGGACTGGGTGATGGCTCGAAGGTGATCGACGGGCACTCGATGGCCATGTTCATCAATCACAGTTGCGACGCCAATTGCGAAACCAGCGAGGAGAACGGCCGCGTCTGGATCAGGGCGATCCGGAATATCGCCGCGGGCGAGGAAATTACCTACGATTACTGCCTCTACGACGGAGGCGGCGACGAGGCCCGGTGCAATTGCGGCGCCGGCAACTGCCGCGGAACCATGTACTCGCCCGAAGAGATGCGCAAGCGCCAGGCGGCCGCCCGCAGAGCTGCCCAGCCAGCGGGCAGCAAGAAGGCGCAGGCATAGCTGGCGGCAAATGCCGGTTGTGAAGGGGCGCGCCTTGCCTCGTGCCGGAATGTCCGTAAAATGAGCCGGGCTTCAGTTCCCCTGGGGGAAGCATCATCGGAGCTTCCCTGTCCGCTCTGCTGCCCGGCCCTGGGCTTCGCGCCGTCACTTCTTCTGCCGCAAACAAGAGTCACATCGTCCCGCCGGAGAATCCGGAATTGGCGCCCTGTGTTAGGCGCCCCCGAGGAGTATCCTTTGAAGCGGCAAGCGATGGCCGCCGCTTCAGACAGGCCATCTCCAGAGAGGTAATGTCCATGGCAACAACCGCACCGGTGATTCGCGCTCCGCGGGGAACGCAGTTGCGCTGCAAGGGTTGGCAGCAGGAGGCGGCGCTGCGCTGCCTGATGAACAATCTCGACCCGGAGAACGCGGAGCGGCCGCAGGATCTGGTGGTGTACGGCGGGATGGGCAAAGCGGCGCGGAACTGGGAGTGCTATCACGCCATTGTGCGCGAACTGGAACGGCTGGAGATGGACCAGACGCTGCTGGTGCAGAGCGGCAAGCCGGTAGCGGTCTTCCCCACCCACGAAGGCGCGCCGCGCGTGATTATCGCCAATTCGAACCTGGTGGGGAAGTGGGCCACATGGGAGCACTTTCACGAGCTGGACCGCAAGGGCCTGATCATGTTCGGGCAGATGACGGCGGGAAGCTGGATCTACATCGGGACGCAGGGAATTTTGCAGGGAACCTTCCAGACCTTTGCGGCGCTGGCGGAAAAGCACTTTGGCGGCAGCCTGAAGGGCAAGCTGGTGGTGACCGGCGGCGTGGGCGGCATGGGCGGCGCGCAGCCGCTGAGCGTTACCCTGAACGGCGGCGTGGTGCTGGCGGTGGACGTGGACCGTTCGCGAATCGAGCGGCGCGTGGCCACGCGCTACTGCGACGTCTTGAGCGAGGATCTGGACGAGGCGCTGGCCCTGTGCGAGGCGGCGCGCAAGGAGGGCCGGGCGCTTTCTGTGGGCCTGGTCGGCAACTGCGGCGACGTGCTGCCGGAGATTGTGCGGCGGGGCGTGCCGGTGGACGTCGTCACCGACCAGACCAGCGCCCACGATCCGCTGAACGGGTATATCCCGCGGATGTCTCTGCTGCCGGAGTCGGCACGGCGGGAAAGACGCGATCCGCTGGCAGCCGCGCTCGAACTGCGCAAGCGCGATCCGGAAGAGTATGTGCGGCAATCGATGGCTACCATGGTGGAGCACGTCAACGCCATGCTGGCGCTGCAACGGGCCGGCGCCGTGGCCTTCGACTACGGAAACAATATCCGGCGCTTCGCCTTTGATGCCGGGTGCGCGGATGCCTTCCTGATTCCGGGCTTTGTGCCCGAATACATCCGCCCGCTCTTCTGCACGGGGCAGGGGCCCTTCCGCTGGGTGGCGCTGAGCGGCGACCCGAAAGACATTGACCGCACAGACGAGCTGGCGCTGGAGCTGTTTCCAGACAATGAGATTCTGACCCGCTGGCTCAAGCTGGCGCGGGGCCGGTTCGCGTTCCAGGGATTGCCGGCGCGGATCTGCTGGCTGGGGTACGGCGAGCGGGCGCGCATGGGCGAGGCCATCAATGACCTGGTGAAGAAGGGCGAGATCTCCTCGCCCATCGCCATGGGACGCGATCACCTGGATACCGGTTCGGTGGCCAGCCCCTACCGCGAGACGGAAAAGATGCTGGACGGCTCGGACGCCGTGGCCGACTGGCCGCTGCTCAACTTCGCGCTCAACGCCGTGAGCGGGGCCACCTGGGTCAGCTTCCACCACGGCGGCGGCGTGGGCATGGGCTACAGCCTGCATGCCGGGCAGGTGACGGTGGCGGATGGAACCAGGCTGGCGGCGGAGAAGATTGGCCGCGTGCTGAATAATGATCCCGGCCTGGGCGTGGTGCGGCATGCGGATGCCGGCTATGAGCTGGCCAGGAAGACGGCGAAGGAGAAGGGAATTCGGACGCCGATGGGGTAGAAGCAGGGAACAAGGGAATGAGAGACCTGAGGTCCATTCTTCTTCGTTGGGATTGACGCGCAATGAGTACGGCTGTGGTGAACATTGGGGAGTTGGTCACGCTCGCGGGGCCGGCGCGGCCGCGTGTGGGCGCCGAATTGCGCGCACTGAGTCTGGTGCGAAATGCGGCGCTGCTGGTGCAGGATGGGCGGGTTCGGGCGGCGGGGCCCTGGGCCGAGGTAAAGGCCAGCGTTCCGCGCCATGCGGAGCTGATCGACGCGCAGGGCTGCTGTGTGACGCCGGGATTTGTGGATGCGCACACGCACCTGGTGTTTGCCGGGAACCGGGCGGCGGAGTTTGAGCAGCGGCTGGCAGGGGCGGCCTACCAGGAGATTGCCGCGGCGGGCGGCGGCATTCTGAGCACCGTGAAGGCGACGCGCGCGGCGAGCGAGGAGGAGCTGCTGAAGACGGCGCGGCGGCATCGCGACTGGATGGCGCGCGGCGGCGCCACGACCATCGAGGCGAAAAGCGGCTATGGGCTCGACCACGAAACAGAACTGAAAATGCTGCGCGTAATCCGGCGGCTGGGCGAGGAGGGCCAAGCGCGCATGGTGCCCACGCTGCTGGCCGCGCATACCGTTCCGCCGGAGTTTGCTGACCGGCGCGGGGAGTATGTGCGGTGGGTGGCCGAAGAGCTGATTCCCGAGGTGGCGCGGGAAAGGCTGGCGCGCTATTGCGATGCGTTTTGCGACGAGCATGCGTTCACTCCCGAAGAGGCGCGGACGGTGCTTGTGGCGGCGCGGCGGCATGGACTCAAGCTGCGGGTACACGCCGAGCAGTTCCGGCCGGGAACGGGCGCGGCGCTGGCCGCCGAACTGGGCGCGGCCACGGCCGATCATCTGGAGGCGGCTGACGAGCCGGCGTTGCGGGCATTGTGCGCGGCAGGCGTGCAGCCTGTCCTTTTGCCCGGCTCTGTCTTTGCCCTCCGCCGTACGCAGTACCCGGCCGCGCGCAAGATGGTGGAGATGGGGTTGGGGATCGTGCTGGCGACGGACTTCAATCCGGGGTCGTCCCCTGTGCCGTCGATGCCGTTTGCCATGTCTCTGGCCTGTTTGCAGATGGGGCTGCTGCCGGCGGAAGCGCTCACGGCCGCCACGCTCAATGCCGCCTGGAGCCTGGGACTGGGCGCGGAGGCGGGATCGCTGGAACCAGGCAAACAGGCCGATTTCCTCATCCACGAGTTTGAGGATTACCGCGAGATTGCGTACTTTGTAGGAGCGCCGGTGCGCCCACGGGTCTTTATCGCCGGACGGGAAGTCGCGGCGTGAATCGAAAAGGACCGCCCCAGAGCCGCTTGCTGGATTTCAATCACGAAGTGAAAGAGGATGGAATGACGGAAAAACCGTACCGCCCGCAGGAAGACATCGTCACGCTGATGCGGCAGTTTGAGCAGGAGGTAAAAGCGGCGCCGGAGCTGCCCGATGCCGCCACGCGTTTGTTGCGCGCCCGGCTGGTATTCGAAGAGGCGCTTGAGTTTGTGAAAGGGTGCGGCTGCGCTCTGCAACTGACGAAAAACGCGGCAGCGGGGAGCAACGTGATGGACGACGTTGTCGTGGTGCCCGATGCGCGGGTCGAGCCGGACTTTGTCGAGTATGTAGACGCCTGCATCGACCAACTTGTGGTGACCTATGGGGCGCTGAATGCGGCCGGCGTGAAAGCGCAGCCGGCTTGGGATGAGGTGCAGCGCAGCAATATGAGCAAAGCATGGCCCCACTGTAGCGAGTGCGATGTCGTCCTGGAGAAAAACGAGGCTGGCGATCTGGCGCATCCGCAGAATGGCGGGGAGCACGGTACGGCGTGGAAGGCGGTACTCAAGCTGCACAAGCGCGAGGACGGAAAGGTGATCAAGTCGCCTACCTATTCTCCGGCAGATCTGAGGCGGGTGATCGAGGAGCAGGCGCGACCGGCAAATGGATAGGTCCTGCCGCAGATGCAAGACCGGCGCTCTGAATCTCCTTTCACGCCGCTGCCGGCATGCGCGTCCGCCGTTATCGGAAGTAGTTGCACCATCTGCTCCAACAACCCAAGCAGTTGGATGGCCGTAGATCAAACGCACAACCGGATGCGTGCACACCTTCGATGCGGCGTCTGCCGCATTGGAAAAGAAGGGAACGACTGCCGTTAAATTCCCCTAACTGCCTGATATTCCTTGAATCCGCAGGCGAAACCGCGCTATATACAAGATTACCGGTAGCTCTGCCGGAATTCGCCCGCTCAGGGTGAGGAGAGTTTTATGCGCAACGCCGCCGCCCGCTCCAACCTGCTTGTTCCCGAAGTGCGCGAGGTCATGGACATTCGCCAGGCCTCGGACTATCTGGGCATCTCGCCCGACACCCTCTACAAGTACGCGTCGGAGGGGTTTGTGCCTGCCTTCAAGCTGGGGAACCGGTGGCGCTTCAAGCGCTCGCGGCTCGACGAGTGGATGGACCGCCAATCGGACCTCCAGGCGGCCGGAGCGGAACTGGACCCGCAGCAGAAAAAGCCGGTGAAGCCGGCGATGTAAAAGGCAGGGACCAAGGGACTGGAGGGCGATTGGTGGTGGATGCGGGGGCCCGTGGCACCCATTGTGCAAGCCGCATTGCGCCGCTCCGGTAGTTTATCCTTCCCAAGTGGACCACTTCCGCCGCATAGGACAACTTCGCCGCCGTCTGACCCGTGCCGGGCTGCAGGGCCTGCTGGTCACGCATCTGCCCGACCTGCGCTATTTGTCTGGGTTTACGGGTTCGAGCGGGGCGCTGGCGGTCACGCGGCGGGCCGCGCGTCTGTTCACCGATGGCCGGTATAGCGCGCAGGCCGCAGGAGAAGTGGATGCGGCGCGGGTGGAGATCGTTTCGAGCTCGCCTGCCGCGGCGGCCGTGCAATGGCTGGCAGCCCAGCCGGGGATGGAGTTCGCCGGCTTCGATCCGGCCTGGACCTCGGTTGCGGAGCTGGCGCGATGGAGGGCGGAGTTGCCGCCGCGTCTGCGCAGAAATTTTCTCACCGCGCTCCCGTCTTCGCTGGTCGAGAGCCTGCGCGTGGTCAAGGACGAAGACGAGTTGGCGCAGATCATTGAGGCGGCCCTGATGGGCTGCAACCTCTTCGAGCATGTTCTGGGCATCATCCAGCCGGGACTGGCCGAGATTGAGGTAGCCGCGGAACTGGAGCACCGGGCGCGGCTGCTGGGCGCGGAGGGCATGTCGTTTGAAACCATTGTGGCCTCCGGTCCCCGCTCCGCTTTGCCTCATGGAAGAGCCACCACCGCCCGGCTGCCGCGGCGTGGATTTGTGACCATGGACTTCGGTGTTATGCTCAATGGTTATTGCTCTGACATGACCCGAACCGTCTACCTGGGCAAGCCAAAAACCAATGAGCGCCAGATTTACAACGCCGTGCTCGAGGCGCAGGAGGCCGCCGTGGCCGCGGTGGTTTCGGGAGTGAGCTGCGGAGAGGTGGACGAAGCTGCGCGGACCGTGTTGCGGAAGGCAGGATTGGCTGAGGCGTTTACGCATTCCACCGGTCACGGCGTAGGCCTGGAGATTCACGAGCCGCCGAGAATCGGAACGGGCCAGTCAAACAGGCTGCTTACCGGGATGGTGGTGACGATTGAACCGGGAGTCTACCTGGCAGGGCAGTTTGGGGTGCGCATTGAGGACATGGTCGCTGTAACGCCCAGCGGAGGACAGGTATTGACGCCCGCGAGCAAGGCATTGATCGAGCTTTAAAATCCCGAAGCCGCACTGGGCCAGCCCGGCCAGCGTGCGGCAGAGCAAGGAACGAATGAAACCACAGGACATAGAAGATCTGAAGCAACTGATCGATTTCCTGAAGGAGAATCAGGTCGCAGAGTTCGACTTGGACCGCGGCGACTTGAAGATCCGGCTCAAATTCAACCAGCCCGGAACCTCGGCGGCCGGATTGGCCGATCTTGCCCGCATGCTTTCGGCACACCAGACGGCGGGTGGACACGCCGCGTCCGCGTCCGCTCCCGTTGCGCCGCAGGCAGCCGCGCCAGCCGCCCAACCCGAGGAGGAACTGCACCTGGTGAAGTCGCCGATTGTCGGCACGTACTATGGCTCCCCGTCCCCGGGAGCAGAACCGTTCGTGGCGCCCGGCGACCTGGTCTCCAAAGGGCAGGTGCTCTGCATCATCGAGGCCATGAAGCTGATGAACGAGATCGAGTCGGACGCCGACGGTGAAGTGGTCAGGTGCCTTGTGTCGAACGGGCAGCCGATCGAATTTGGGCAGCCGCTCTTCGCCATTCGGCTGCGTTAAGCAAGGCGGGCAGGGCCGGACCGGCTCCGGCAGGCCCGGCGTACAGTCATCAGCCGGGTGTAGTTTACCGGGGATCTTAACCAAAGGTTATGCATGTTTCGTAAAGTTCTCATCGCCAATCGAAGTGAGATTGCGCTGCGTGTTTTGAATGCCTGCCGCGAGCTCGGCATCCGGACGGTGGCGGTCTATAGCGAGGCCGACCGCAACTCGCTGCATGTGCGCTTTGCCGACGAGGCGATCTGTATCGGCCCTCCGCGGCTGGCGGACAGCTATCTCAACGTGCCGGCGGTCATTTCGGCTGCCGAGATCGCCAACGTGGACGCCATCCATCCCGGCTACGGGCTGCTCAGCGAGAATGCGAACTTTGCCGAAGTTTGCCGCGCCTCGAACATCAAGTTCATCGGGCCGCCGCCCGAGGTGACGCGGCTCATGGGGGAAAAAGAAAAGGCCCGGCAGGCGATGAAGGCCGCCAACGTGCCCATTCTGCCGGGCTCCGACGGCGTGCTTGGCTCGGCCGACGAGGCGCTGGCGTGGGCTAAAAAGGTGGGCTACCCGGTCATTCTGAAAGCCAAGGCCGGCGGCGGCGGGCGGGGCATGCGCATTGTGCGCAAGCCCGAGGATCTGCCCTACCTGTTCCATCAGGCATGGGCAGAGGCGGAGAACGCGTTTGGAAACGGCGAGCTCTACATGGAGAAGTTCATCGAGCGGCCGCGCCACATCGAGTTCCAGGTGCTGGCCGACGAACACGGAAACGTGGAAACGCTGTTCGAACGCGAATGTTCGATTCAGCGGCGCCATCAGAAGTTGATCGAGGAAGCGCCCAGCCTGCAGGTGACGCCGCGGATGCGCGAGGAGATCGCACAGACGCTCCGCCGCTGCCTCGCGAAGATCGGCTACCAGAATGCGGGCACGGTCGAGTTCCTGATGGACGAGGACGGCCAGCTTTACTTCATCGAAATGAACACGCGGGTTCAGGTGGAGCACCCGGTCACGGAAGCCATCACCGGCGTGGACATTGTGAAGGCGCAGTTGCGCATCGCGGCCGGTGAAAGGCTGGATGCGATTCTTCCGCTGAAGCTGGAGATGCGCGGCCATGCCATCGAGTGCCGCATCAACGCGGAGAATGCGGTCAGGTTCACGCCGTCGCCGGGAACCATTACGGCCTTCCATGTGCCGGGAGGCAACGGCGTGCGCGTGGATACGGCGCAGTATGCCGAGGGCGTGGTGCCGCCCTACTACGACTCGCTCATCGCCAAGCTGATTGTGCACGGAGTTGACCGCGCCGAGGCAATTGCGAAGATGGAGCGGGCGCTGAGCCAGTTCATCGTGCGCGGCATTGAGACTTCGATTCCTCTGCACCAGACGATTGTGGCCGACGCGGATTTTCGCGCCGGCAAGTTCGATACGAAATTTATGGAGCGGTTTCTGGAGAAAAAGCCCGCTTGAGATGGTAAGGCTTTTGGTTGCGAGCGATCGGAAGAAGAGGCCGATTCCCTCGATGCCGGAGGGTGAGGTGGCGAAGGCCGCCTCCTGAAACGTTAATCCCGTTGCCGGTTTTTTGGTCCGCGTCTTTCCCTGCGTCCGCCATCCGAGGCGGCCGGGACTGGACGGCGGAGGGACCGGCAGGAGAAAGTAAAGCGTTGGTTTGGGGAGGTGAGACTCGTGCGGAATGGAAAGTTGTTGGTCTTAGCGGTCCTGATGTCAACAGCGGCTTTCGTCTCGGCGCAACAGGCCGGCAAGCCTAAGCCCGAAGATACGGAAGTCTGGTCGCCGGAGCCGCCGGTGGTGACGCCGGGGGCAACATGCGGAGCGGCGCCGTCGGACGCGATGGTGTTGTTTGACGGGAAGAACCTGAACGAGTGGGTCTCGGCGCAGGATCATACGCCGGCGCGCTGGGTCGTCGCCGGCGGCGTCATGACCGTGCGCAAGGCGCCCGGCGTGGGCAACATCGAGACCAAGCGGCGGTTCAAGAACTACCAGCTTCACGTCGAGTGGAAGATTCCCGCCGACATTACCGGCAGCGGCCAGGCCCGCGGCAACAGCGGCGTGTTTCTCGCCTCCACGGGCCCCGGCGACGACGGCTACGAGTTGCAGGTCATGGACTCCTACCAGAACAAGACCTATGTGAACGGGATGGCGGGGAGCATCTACAAACAGGCGATTCCGCTGGCCAATGCCAACCGCAAGCCGGGCGAGTGGCAGACCTACGACATCGTTTGGATGGCCCCGGAGTTCCATGCCGACGGCTCGCTGAAGACGCCGGCCTACGTCACGGTCTTCTTTAACGGCGTGCTGGTGGAGAACCACTTCCAACTCAAGGGGCAGACACTCTATATCGGCAAGCCGTTTTATAAAGAGTACGACCGGGCGCCCATCAAGCTGCAGGCGCACGGCGACAAGAGCGAACCGATCAGCTACAGAAATATCTGGGTGCGGAACATTCCATAGAAACATGGAAAGATGGGGGCCTGACGGCGCAGCCGCCAGGCTGAAGGGGGTTGCCCATCCAATGAGGCAAAGAGCAGCTTTTTGCTTGCTGGCCGCCGTGGCGCTGGCCGGCGTGCCGGCGGTGCGGGTGTGCCGTGCGCAGCGCGCTGCGGACTGGCCCGTCTACAACGGCGGATCCAACGGAGACCACTACTCGCGGCTTAACCAGATCAACCGGCGCAACGTGCGCCGCCTGGTGAAGGCCTGGGAGTTTGACGCCGGCGCAAAGGGCGGGCTGCAGACAAACCCCCTGATCGTGGCTGGGACGCTTTACGCCTATACGCCGGCTCAGGCGGTTGTGGCCCTGGATGCGGCCACTGGGAAGCTGAAGTGGAAGTTCGACTCCGGTGCCGGGGGTGCGCAGCCCACGCGCGGCATGGTCTACTGGAGCGACGGGAAACACCGGCGCCTCCTGGCCGGCATCATGAACTTCCTCTACTGCCTGGACGCGATGACCGGCCAGCCCATTCGGAGCTTCGGCGACGGAGGGCGTGTAGACCTGCGCAAGGGATTGCGCGGGGATCCGGAAAAGCAGTCGATTGCGCTGACCACGCCCGGAATCGTCTATAAGAACCTCATCATTCTGGGCGGACGCAATCCGGAGACCCATCCGGCGCCCCCGGGCGATGTGCGGGCCTACGACGTGCGCACGGGAAGGTTGCGCTGGGTGTTTCACACCATTCCGCGTCCGGGCGAGCCGGGCTATGGTACATGGCCGCCGGGGGCATGGAAAACGGCTGGAGCCGCCAACAACTGGGCGGGCATGGCGCTGGACGAAAAGCGCGGCATCGTCTACGTCCCCACCGGATCGGCGGTCATGGACTTCTACGGGGGCGACCGCGTGGGAGACGACCTCTACGCCAATACGCTGCTGGCGCTCGACGCCCGCACCGGCAGGCTGCTGTGGCACTTCCAGGGCGTGCATCACGACCTCTGGGACAGGGATTTTCCGTCGCCCCCGGCGCTCTTTACCCTCCATCAACAGGGGAGGACGGTGGAAGGGCTGGCGCAGACGACCAAGCAGGGCTACCTCTATCTCTTCAACAGGGTCACGGGCGAGCCGCTCTTCCCCGTGCACGAGCATCCCTACCCGGTCAGCACGGTTCCCGGCGAAGTTACCTCGCCAACGCAGCCAAAGCCGGATTGGCCTGAGCCCTATGCGCGGCAGCGGCTGACGGAAGAAATGCTTACCACGCGCACGCCGGAAGCCCACGCCTGGGCGGTGAAGACCTTCAGAGGTTTCCGTAATGGAGGGCAGTTTTTGCCGTTTGTGGTGGGCAGCCAGACGGTGGTGTTTCCGGGGTTCGACGGCGGAGCGGAGTGGGGCGGGCCGGCGATTGATCCCGTGAGCAAGGTGCTGTATGTGAACGCGACGGAGATGGCCTGGACCGGCGGGCTGGCCGTGGCGCAGCGCGGCGCGAGCCAGGGTAAACAGGAGTACGAGGAACAATGCGCGGTTTGCCATGGAGAGGACCGCGCCGGATCGCCGCCCGCCTTCCCCTCGCTGGTGGGCGTCGCTACGCGCATGCCGCCGGCCAAGATCGTCAGCGCGATCCGGCAGGGCACCGGCCGGATGCCGGGTTTCCCCCAGATCGCCGGCGAAAACATGACCGCGCTGATCCAGTACCTGCGGAACGGAGACGAATCCCACACCGGCGCGGAAAAAGAACTCCGGGGACCGGTGGGGACGGCTGGTGCGGATGCCTACACCTTTACCGGATACAGAAAGTTTCTGGACCCCGAGGGCTATCCTGCCATCGCGCCGCCTTGGGGCACGCTCAATGCCATTGATCTGCAAACGGGAAAGTATCTCTGGAAGATTCCGCTGGGCGAGTACCCTGAGCTGGCCCGGAAAGGCTGGGCGAACACGGGGTCGGAAAACTACGGCGGGCCGATCGTCACGGCAGGCGGAGTCCTGTTTATCGGCGCGACGGTCTACGACCGGAAGTTCCGGGCCTTCGACACGCGGACAGGGAAGCTGCTGTGGGAAACGGATCTGCCGTATGCCGGTGTGGCCACGCCATCCACGTACATGGCCGAGGGACGGCAGTATGTGGTGATTGCCACAAGCGGAAGCCGGAATCCCAAAGGGCCCCAGGGAGCGGCATACGTGGCATTCGCCCTTCCGCAGGCGCATGCAGCGCACGCCAGGGAGCAAATGAAGTAGGAGAAAACTTATCGCTTTTTGTTCGCTTTTCATCGACGATAGGCTATGCTGGCCTGACGGCACTGGAGGTGCTGCATGGACTTTCAAAACGAACTGATCGCCGAATATGACCGGGAAGCCGGCCGGACCCGGAAGCTCTTCGAAGCCATCCCGGCCGATGCCGATATGAACTTCAAACCGCACGAGAAATCCATGCCCCTGGGACGGCTTGCGGGACATGTCGCGGATATGACCGGCGACTGGGCGCTGCACACGCTCACCAAAGACAAACTGGAGTTTGCGGCCGATCACAAGTGGGAGCAGTACGTACCGGCCAGCAAAACGGCCTTGCTTGAGAAGTTCGACCGCGAGCGCGCGCAGGTCCGCAAGGCGCTGGCCGCGGTCACGCCGGAACAGTGGGATCGAAACTGGCAGTTCGTTTTTGGCGGCCAGGCCTTCATCGACCAGCCGCGCTACCAGGTATTTCGTGATTATGTGATGAATCACCTGGTCCATCATCGGGCCCAGCTCGGCGTTTATGTGCGCATGCTCGGGGGCAAGGTGCCCGGAGCCTACGGGCCGTCGTCGGACGAGATGTGACAGGGCCGGGCGCGCTCGTGTACTCCGGCGAGGGGAGGAAGCGGCGGGTTGCTGGCGGCGGTTGTCGCAGCCGACCGTTCGGCTCCTCTCGTCTCAATCGGGTACCCTGAGATCATGCGTTTCCAGTTCCCAAAGGTCTATCCGATTCTCGATTCAGCGTATATTCCGTCCTCGGGCCGGGAGCAGTTTCTGCGGCGGCTGGGCAGCTCGCTTGCCGATGCAGGCGTGCGTCTTCTGGAGTATCGCAACAAGACCGGCGCGGAGGCCGAGTTGCTGGCCGATGCGGCGGTTTTGCGCGCCGTCCTGCCCGCCGGCAAGGTCAAGCTGATTCTCGACGACCGGGCCGATCTGGTGGCGCGGGCCGGATGCGACGGCGTGCATGTGGATGCGGGTGACGTAAGTCCGGAAGAGGCGCGGCGCCTGGTGGGTCCGGAGCGGATGGTGGGCGCCTTCGGCGGCAGCGATGCGTTGCTGCCGGGAATCCTGGAGGCGCCGGTGGATTATCTGGCGGTGGGGCCTGTCTATGAGACGGTGACCAAGCAAACAGACTTGAAGCCGATTGGGCCGGAAGGTGTGCGGCGGCTGCGCCAGCAGGCGGGGCCCGATCGCGTCTTGACGGCCGCGGCCGGAGTGACGCTGGAGACGGCCCCGCTGGTCCTCTCTGCCGGCGCCACCACGGTTGCCGTTTCCGCGGCGCTCTTCCGGCATTCCGATCCTGCGGCGGAGTTTCGCCGCTGGATGGCGGCGTTGCAGTAACCGGCGCCGGCGCGCCTGGGCGCGCGGCTGGAGAATGGCAGAAAAGGAAAGACATTCAAGCGAAAATCAGGTAGAAATCTTGCCAGTGAAGAATCAAGCCTCCACCCTCACTTCAATGCCATCCGAGACAGACGCGGCGGCGGCCGGCGAACCCAAACTGGTCCAAAGCCTCGGCCTGTTCAGTTCAACAGCGATTGTGATGGGGTCGATGATCGGCTCGGGCATCTTCATTGTCGGCGCCGACATCGCGCGTCTCACGGATTCGCCCGCGCTCTTTCTTGGCGCATGGATCGTTACGGCCATTCTGACCATAACCGCCGCGCTCAGCTATGGCGAACTGGCGGCCATGATGCCGCGGGCCGGCGGACAGTATGTCTACCTGCGCGAGTCGCTGGGCCCGCTGTGGGGATTTCTCTATGGGTGGACGCTCTTTCTCGTCATTCAGACAGGCACCATCGCTGCGGTGTGCGTGGCCTTCGGCAAGTTCCTGGGCGTGTTCTTCCCGTCGGTTTCCACGGCGCACTGGCTGTGGCACATCGCCAAAGTGCCGGCCATTCCCCTGGGGCCCATGGTTCTGGGCAACATGGATATTGGAGTCAACACGGCCAACCTGGTCGCGATCCTCATCGTTCTCTTTCTGGCGGTGGTGAACATCTTCGGGGTGCGGCTGGGCGCGGTGATTCAGAACGTCTTCACCTCGGCCAAGGCGCTGTCGCTTCTGGCGCTGGTCGTGCTCACGCTTGCCGTCGGCAGCAATGCCACGGCCCGGGCCGCCAACTTTGGCGCGGGATGGCATGCATTCTGGCGGAATGCCGGCTGGCACGCGCTCCACCCGGTGCAGGTGGGTGTGGGCGGACCCACGGTGCTGGTGAATGTCTTCGTGATCCTGGCCGTGGTGCAGGTAGGCTCGCTCTTCTCGGCCGATGCCTGGAACAACATCACGTTTACGGCGGGCGAGGTGAAGAATCCGCGGCGGAATATTCCGCTCTCGCTGATCCTGGGAACCGGCTTCGTGGTGGGCGTGTACTTCCTGGTCTCGCTGGGCTACCTGCTGGTGTTGCCGCTGCAGGGCGACCCGCACGGGGCCACCGCGCTGGCGCGTGGAATCCAGCACGCGACGGAAGACCGTGTGGCGACCGCGGCTCTGGGAGAGGTCTTTCACTCTGCCGGCGCGTACATGATGGCGGGCGCGATCCTGGTTTCCACCTTCGGTTGCGCAAACGGCATGACGCTGGCAGGCGCGCGGGTCTACTATGCCATGAGCCGCGACGGGCTCTTCTTTCGCCTGGTCGGGAAACTCCATCCGCGCTACAAGACGCCCGTGGCCGGCCTGCTGGTGCAGGCGGCGTGGACCATGCTGCTTTGCCTCTCCGGCACCTATAGCCAGTTGCTGGACTACATCATGTTCGCGGTGCTCGTTTTCTATATCCTGACGATTGCCGGCTTGTTTGT
This sequence comes from Acidobacteriota bacterium, assembly GCA_021846985.1. Taxonomy (GTDB): domain Bacteria; phylum Acidobacteriota; class Terriglobia; order Terriglobales; family Acidobacteriaceae; genus Telmatobacter. The sequence continues at coordinate 71,795 of JAJZVX010000002.1, forward strand.
GCTGCGCCGCAAGCGCCCCCATGCGCCGCGCCCGTACAAGGCGCTCGGCTATCCCCTGCTGCCGGCGCTCTACATCGCCATGGCGGCGTGGGTCTGTGTCGTATTATTGCGGTACAAGCCCCAGTACACGTGGCCGGGCCTGGCGCTGGTGATGCTGGGGATTCCGGTGTACCTTTTCTGGTCGCGCCGGCCGGTGCGACCGTTCGCGGACGAAAAGATGGCAGGGCATTGACCAATTCCTGAGGAGGAAGTCCCTCATTCATGTCGAGATTGCTGCGCGTTAAACCGATGTCGATGCTGTCCGCGGAGGCGAACGAACGGGGTGAACACACTCTCCGGCGCTCGCTGGGCCCAACCAACCTCATCACGCTGGGAATCGGCGCCATTATCGGGGCGGGCATCTTTGTGCTCACCGGGCAGGCGGCGGCGCTGCACGCCGGTCCGGCCGTGGCCCTCAGTTTTGTGCTGGCCGGCATCACCTGCGCCTTTGCCGGGCTCTGCTACGCGGAGTTTGCCTCGATCATTCCCATCGCCGGCTCGGCCTATACCTATGGATACGCGACGCTCGGCGAGTTTGTGGCCTGGATTATCGGATGGGATCTGGGGCTGGAGTACGGCTTCGGCGCGGCCACGGTCGCCTCGGGCTGGGCCGGATACTTCAACAGCCTGCTGCAACAACTGGGAATCCACTTTCCCCCGCGGTTGACGGCAACCCCGGGTACGGTGCTGGTCTTCTTTCAGGACCGTTGGGTGCCGCTCACCTCGCTTCCGCCGGGAACCGGTGCGGCCGGGCTACCGCATGTGACGGCCCTGTTCAACCTGCTGGCCATTCTGGCCATTCTGGCCGTGACCACGGTGCTGGTCATCGGCATCAAGGAATCGGCCAACCTCAACACGGCGATCGTCTTCGTCAAGCTGAGCGTGGTGGGAATCTTCCTGGTGCTGGGTGTCTACTTCCTGGCGCGGCATCCGCATCTGGCGTGGTCGAACTGGCATCCCTACTTCCCGCCATCGGATGGGCATGGGAACTTCGGCTACAAAGGCATCGCCACGGGCGCTGCATCGATCTTCTTTGCCTATATCGGCTTCGACGCGGTTTCAACAGCGGCGCAGGAGGCCAAGAACCCGCAAAAGGATATGCCCCTGGGGATTCTTGGCTCGCTGGTAATCTGCACCATCCTGTACATCCTGGTTTCCACCGTGCTCACCGGCCTGGTGAACTACAAACTGCTCAATGTGGCTGACCCGGTGGCTCTCGGCATCGACGCAACGGGCGTGAGCTGGGGGTCGCTGCTGGTCAAGATCGGAGCCATCTTTGGGCTGGCGACCGTGATGCTGGTGATGCTGCTGGGGCAGTCGCGGGTTTTTTTCTCGATGTCGCGGGACGGGCTGCTGCCCAAGTGGGCATCGGCCATCCATCCCAAGTTCCGCACGCCGTGGATCTCCACGATTACGGTGGGAACCGTGGTGGCCATCCTGCCGGCATTTCTCTCCGTGGGGCGGCTGGCGGAACTGGTCAATATCGGCACGCTGCTCGCCTTCACCATCGTCTGCGCGGGTGTGTGGGTGCTGCGCGTGCGGCATCCTGACCTGCACCGCCCATTCCGCACGCCGCTGGTGCCGCTGGTGCCCATCCTCGGCATTCTGACCGCGCTCTATCTCATGACGAACCTGCCGCGGATCACGTGGATGGTGATGATTGCCTGGCTGCTGGTGGGCCTGGTCATCTACTTCGGCTACTCCGTGAAGCACAGCAAGGTGCAGAAGCTCGCCAGGGCCGAAGTGGCGGACTGAGCCAGGCAGGGATGGGCGCAAATGGCCTCCTGGGCGGAGGCCGTTTGCTTCTGGGTGCGTGCGGGAAGGGAAATGCCGGCCTTCAACGCGATACAAACGGGATCAGACGGCCCGGCGAAGAACGGGCGCGATGGAATTCGTAAGCATCGCCGCGGTAGAGGGTTCTTTCCCACCAGATGGGGTTCGCCCCGGAGTAGCCAACCGCGGAGACCAGCAGGGCCGGCGAGCCGCCGCGCGTCTGCAAAAGCCGGGCTTCGTTCCCGCTAAGCTTAACGGCGCGGATGGTCTGATCCGATTCGGCAATGCGGTGTCCGTATAGGCCGCGGCAGAGTGCATAAAACGAACCGCGGAGGAGCGGGCGCGTGAGCCCAGGAAAGAGAGCCGCAGGCAGCCAGCGCCGTTCCAGTATGACCGGGATGCCGCCGGCAAGGCGCAGGCGCGCCATCACGTAAAGCTCGCAGCGGAGATCCACGCAGAGGCGTGCGGCAATGCTCGCATCGGCCTCGGAGGCGCGCAGGCGGCGGAACTCGATGATTCGGGTGGCGGGGGTTCTGCCGGCCTCTCTTGCCTTCTCCGTGAAGCTGACCAGGGTCTGCACGTCGTAGTCGAGGCGCGGCAGGCAAACAAACGTGCCCACGCCTTTGCGAAATTCGAGCAGCCCCTCGGAGACCATGCCGGCGAGCACCTTGTTGGCCGTGGGACGGCTCACCTGGAAGCGCTCGGCGATCTCGCGCTCGGTGAGAAACTTGTCGCCCGCGGCGAACTCTCCCGAGTGGAGCAGCTCGCGAAGGATGGCGTTCATCTGCTGGTAAACCGGCTCGCGCACCAGTTGTCTGGCTTCGGCGGAGGGCATCGTCAGTCTCCAGAGGGCGCGGCGCTGGTTGCGGTAGCGGCGGTGAGCGGCTCAAGACCAAGACGGCGGCGGCACTCTTCGAGCATCGATTCGGTCCGCGTGGCGCCCACGCGCGTCACGCCGATGGCGCGGACGCGCAGAAGGGCGTCGAGATCGCGAATCCCTCCGGCCGCTTTCACCTGCACCTGCGGAGGCGAGTATGTGCGCATCAGCTCGAGGTCGGGGATGGTGGCGCCCGTGGGGGCGTAGCCGGTCGAGGTCTTCACCCAGTCGGCGCCGGTCTCGGCGCAGATTGCGCAGAGCCGGATCTTGGCCGCGTCCTCCAGGTAGGCGTTTTCAAAGATGACCTTGATCTTGGCGCCGGCTTCGTGAATAAGACTGGTGAGCGCGGCCAGCTCGTCGTGGATGTATCGCCAGTCGGCGCTGCGGGCCTTGCTGATGTTGATGACAACATCGAGTTCCTGGCCGCCGTCCTGCAGGGCTTGCCGCGCCTCGGCCAGCTTGATGGAGGTGCTGTGGCCGCCGTGGGGGAAGCCGATGGTGGTGCTGGCATGCACCTTGCTGCCGGCCAGAATCTGCGCGCAGCGAGCCAGGTAGTAGGGCAGGATGCAGACACTGGCCACATCGTAGCGCAGGGCCAGCGCGCAGCCCTGTTCCAGTTCCTGCGTGGTGAGGGCGGGGTTCAGCAGAGAGTGATCGACCATCTTGGCAATGTCGAGATAACTATAGGATTGCTCCACGATTCCCCCTCATGGGACTGCGGCGGCAAGGCCGCCGGCGGGATGGCGGCATGCCCATCCGGGGCAATGCCGTTGCTGGAGATATAGTGGCATAGCCACCACGTCTCCGCAACCGGCAATCCGGGGATGATCGAGGGCCGGAGCCGCGGAGCCGGTGATACACTGCGAAGGGTTTTGCGCCGGTGGACGGAGGGGCCGCGTACGCGGGCGAGTTCCGGGGCCGGAGCCGATTTCCTGGAGGTGCGTTCTTGAAGACCGGTCGTTCTCTGCGCTTTGCCTTGTTTTTCCTCGTCTCCTGGGCGGTGTTGACGGCGGCGGCGGTAGCCCCTGCGCAGGATGATGACGCGCTGCCGCTCATGCCGCTTCCGGCCCATGTCGTGACCGGCCAGGGGCAGTTCCTGCTGGATGGAGGGCTGAACGTCGCGCTTCAGGGCTATAAGGACGAGCGCGTTGTAGCGGCCGAGGAACGCTTTCTCGACAGCCTCTTCCGCCAGACAGGAATTCCCTTCGCCGTCCAGCCGAAACCCGGCAAGCCGAACTTTGTCATCGAAACCGGAGGACCGGGCGGCCGCGTTCAGCAACTGGAAGAGAATGAGTCGTACCGCCTCGTGGTGACGTCCGGCAGTGTGCTGCTGAGCGCGCCTAACGCGCTGGGCGTGCTGCATGGGTTGCAAACTTTTCTACAGCTTGTCAGGACCACGCCGCAGGGCTTTGGCGTACCCGCGGTGACCATCGACGACCATCCGCGCTTTCCCTGGCGCGGACTGATGATTGACGCGGGCCGCCACTTCATGCCCCTTCCGGTGATCGAGCGGAACCTGGACGGGATGGAGGCCGTAAAACTGAATGTCTTCCACTGGCATCTCTCCGACGACCAGGGGTTTCGCGCCGAGAGCAAGCTGTTTCCGCTGCTCCAGGGCAAGGGCTCCGACGGGCAGTACTACACGCAGAAGCAGATGCGCGAGGTCATCGGGTACGCGCGTGCGCGGGGAATCCGCGTGGTTCCCGAGTTCGACATGCCCTGCCACACCACTTCGTGGTTTGTTGGCTATCCCCAACTGGCCAGCGGCAAGGGGCCATACCAGGTGGCGGATCGCTGGGGCATTCTGGATGCGGCCATGAATCCCACGCGCGAAGCAACCTATCAGTTTCTCGACCGCTTGATCGGCGAGATGACGGCGCTCTTCCCCGACGCCTATTTCCACATTGGCGGCGATGAGTGCGACGGCAAGGAGTGGAACGCGAATCCGCAGATCCAGGCCTTTATGCGCGCGCATCGCATGAAGGACAACGCGGCGCTCCAGTCCTACTTTACGGCGCGCGTGCAGAAGATCGTGGCGCGGCACCACAAGATCATGGAGGGCTGGGACGAAGTGCTGCAGCCGGATACGCCTCGCGACGTGGTTATCCAGTCGTGGCGCGGACCAAAGGCGCTGGCCGTCGCCGCGCGGCAGGGCAACCGCGTGCTGCTTTCCAACGGCTACTACATCGACCTCAACCAGCCCGCCGCCGAGCATTACCTGGTGGATCCGCTCAGCGGCGATGGCGCCACGCTCACGCCCCAGCAGAAGGCGAGAGTGCTGGGCGGCGAGGCTACCATGTGGAGCGAATATGTCTCCCCGGAAAATGTGGACAGCCGCATCTGGCCGCGGACGGCCGCCATTGCCGAACGGCTGTGGTCGCCGCAGGATGTCCGGGACGTGAACTCGATGTACCGGCGGCTGGCCGTGGTTTCGGTCAAGCTCGAGACCGACGGCCTGCAGCACCGTGCTTTTACCCATCGCATGCTGGAGCGTATGTGCAACGGCCCTGTCCCGCGGCCTCTGGAGGTGCTGGCCTCGGTGGTGCAGCCCCCGCGGGGCTACCTCCGGGCGCGGCTCAGGGAGTACCACACCTACACTCCGCTCAATAGGCTTGTGGACGCTGTCCCGCCGGAGAGCCAGACAGCGCGCGCATTCAGCAGCCTCGTTGCGCAAATCGGGGCCGGAAAGGCATCGGAGCAGCAGTGGCAGAAGGCGCAGCACTGGTTGGCGCTGTGGCGGGATAACGACGCCAGACTGCAACCGCTGCTGGACCGCTCCGACCTGACCGCGGAACTGGTTCCGGTCTCGCAGGGCCTGTCGCGCACCGCGGCCACCGGCCTGAACGCCCTGCAGGCGTTGCGGGAGCATCGCATTCTGGATGCGCAGACGGTGCAAAAGTGCTTGCAGCAGCTCCAGGCGGACGAAAAGCCACAGGCAGCCCTGCTGGATAAAATTCCACCGGCGGTCGAGGTGCTGGTGAAAGCGGCCGGTGCGCAGCACTGAGGCGCATCTGCTGAAGAACAAAGGCTGCCCGGGGAACGTCCGAGTTGAATAGCCTGCGGGTCGAACTTCCGTCTCAGGGAAAAACCGCATTGATTGGGCGGAAACCCCGCCAATCCTGCGGCGACTTCATGGCCCGGCTGCGGTCGGGCCATGATCTCCACACGTAAATTGTCTTTCCGTCCGGCGGACGGTTCTCCTTGACCCGGCCGGCGTTCCCTGCGATCAATGGTACTTGCGGAGCACGCCCAGCACGCGCCCCTGGATGGCCACCTGCGTGGCGGGAACATAGATCGGCTCCATCTCGATGTTGGCCGGCTGCAAGCGCACCAGATTCCCTTCGTTGTAAAAGCGCTTCAGTGTGGTCTCCGAGCCATGCACCAGAGCTACCACGATCTCGCCCTGCCGGGCCGTGCGGGTGCGCTCCACCAGCACGTAGTCGCCGCTGATGATGTGCTCGTCGCGCATCGAGTCGCCGCGGACTTCCAGGGCAAAAACGTCGCGGTTGCCCACCACGTCGTGCAGCGATATGCTTTCCGGCGTTTCCAGGGCCTCCACGGGGCGGCCGGCGGCGATGCGGCCGGCCAGCGGAAGGCGGTCGCTGGAGCGCGTGCGGGCGCCGGGCGGCAAAACGTCAATCGAGCGGCTGCGGTTATGCACGCGGTCCAGCAAGCCCTTCTTCTCCAGGTTGCTGATGTGCTTGTGCACCGTGGCCAGACTCTTCAACTGCATGCCCCGTGCAATCTCTTCGAAGGACGGAGAGTAGCCATTGCGAGTCACAAAGGACTCGATGAAGTCGAGGATCTCTTTTTGCCGTTTCGTGACAGCCATGCGCGCATTATAGCGAACAAAGAGCGAATTGCAATACCTCTTTTTCGCTTTTTATTCGAGATAAGCCTAGAGGGAAAGCCCCGGAGGAGAACAGCCCGGCACGTTCTCCTGTTCAGCAGGCAGGGCGCTTGCGAGCCAGCGAACGCATGGCCCGCCAAAACTAATGAGAAGGGCTGCCTCTGCCGATACTTCCCTTGGCTGTCTGCAGAGGGCGCGTGCGCCATCCCATCTGCCAAGAGGATGCATGATCTCACTGAAGAGGTATCTGGAAACAGAAAGGGTCGATCCGGCAAGTGAGGCGGATCAAGAGGGCGCCGGCGTGCTCTCCGCAACGATGGCAGCCTACCGCTCCGCGCTGGTGGAGATGGGCGGGTGCGGCGTGGAGGCCTGTCCGGCGCTCGGAAACGATCTGGCGCGAAACCTGCGCGAGTGGGAAGGACGTCTCACCGTGAGTGCCGCCCAGGAGACGATTACGGCCGCGGAAGCCGGCGTGCGGGAGCAGTTGCGCGATTGGGGCCGGCGCACGGCAAAGCACTACCGGCAGAAGGCCGGCGAGGTAAAGGAAATCCTGCTCGTGATGGCCCACACGGCCGAGTCGGTGGGAGAACGCGACCAGCGTTGCGCGGTTCAGATCCATCAGGTAACCGAGCGGCTGCAAAAGATTGCGAATCTGGAAGACCTGACGGAGATTCGCGCCTCGATCGAAAACAGCGCCGCGGAGCTGAAGGGTTCAATCGAGCGGATGACTGCGGAAGGCAAGGCGGCCATGGATCGGCTCAGGACCGAAGCGGCCACCTTTCAGGCCCGCTTGCAAGAGGCCGAAGAAGCGGCCATGCGGGATGCGCTGACAGGCTTGCGCAACCGCATTGCGGTCGAGGGGCAGATGGAGCGGCGGATCGAGGGGGGAGCCGGCTTCTGCGCAGCCATTGTCGATATTGACCGCTTCAAGCAGGTAAACGACAAACACGGGCACGTGGCAGGCGACGAGCTGCTGCGGCAGTTCGCCTCGGAACTGAAGTCGGCCTGCCGCTCCACGGATGTCGTCGGCCGCTGGGGCGGAGATGAGTTCATGATCCTTCTGGATTGCGATCTGGAGGAAGCGTCGGCCCGGATTGATCGCCTGTCGAAGTGGATTTGTGGCAGTTATACGATCAAGGGCGGCTCCGGGCCGGTAAGCCTTCAGGTCGGAGCTTCAATCGGGCTGGCGGAACACCTGCCCGGGGAGACGCAAAAAGACCTGCTGGCGCGGGCCGACGCCGAGATGTACCGGCACAAGGCGGGATCGCGGAAGATCAGGACAGGCAGCTAATCCTGCGACGCTGTGCCGGGGCCACCGCAGGCTCTCATCCTCAAAAGGACGCGCAAACTACGGCGCCGCTCTGTAAGCTGTCCTTATGAACCTGACCGTCGCACTCACCGGCGCCTCTGGGGCTATCCTTGGCCGCGAGCTTCTGCGCGCGCTCGAAGCTGACGCCCGCGTTACCCGTGTCCACTTCGTCGCCAGCGAAAACGCCCTTCGCGTTCTGGCGGAAGAACTGGACATCGCCGGCCGCAACGGCCTGGTTGAAAAACTGCTCGGCGCGCCGCCCGCGAAGACCCTCCAGCAGAGCGACGCCGACATCGGCGCTCCCATCGCCAGCGGCAGCTACCCCTCCAACGGCATGATCGTCCTGCCGTGTTCCATGGGCACGCTTGCCTCAATCGCCAATGGCCTCGCCGATTCCCTCATCGCCCGCGCCGCCGACGTCACCCTCAAGGAGTGCCGCCCGCTCATCCTGTGCGTCCGCGAAACGCCCTTCAACCGCATCCATCTTCGCAATATGACCCTCGCCGCCGAAGCCGGCGCCACAATCTTCCCGGTTATCCCGGCTTTCTATTTCAAACCGGTTGACACCGCCGCGATGGCCCGCCAGTTCGTCAACCGCGTCCTGGCTCACCTCGGCCTGCCCCAGCCTGGCGCCTATGTGTGGAAAGCACAAGAGTAGGATTCCTGCGCCGGCTGCGCTTGTTGCCTGCTTCGCCGGCAGGTTTCGCTCTCCCCTTTTGCTTCCTGCGGAGGGGAGGCCGGGATTGACAGGCATCCCTGTTACCGTCGATACTTCCGTCAATGCCGAGCTCAAGGAAATTCGGAATTGAGGTCATGGCCATGTGCATGTGTTTGCCATGCGGACCCGTCCGTGTGACTCCTGAGCGGCAGATGCGCTAGACGCAACCGATTGCAGAAGTTAAACGGCCCGGGTCCGGAGCGGATCCGGGCCGTTTTCGTTGCCCTCGCATTTTCTCAATTTTGAACGAGGGCGAAGAAGAGATTCCACCCCACCTCAAGGAGATCAGGATGTCCGAATCGAAGCAGCGCCAGTTCGCCACTCTTGCCGTGCACGCGGGGCAATCCCCCGACCCCGCCACCGGTTCGCGCGCGGTGCCCATCTATCAGACCACCTCGTACCTCTTCGACGATGCCGACCACGCCGGCCGTCTCTTCGCGCTCAAGGAGTTTGGCAATATCTACACGCGCATTATGAACCCCACCACCGACGTGCTGGAGAAACGCGTAGCGGCCCTGGAAGGCGGCGCCGCCGCGCTGGCCACCGCCTCCGGCCAGGCGGCTGAAACCCTCACCGCAACGACTCTCGCCGCCGCCGGCGACGAAATCGTTTCCACCACCTCGCTCTACGGCGGCACCTACAACCTCTTCCACCACACGCTGCCCAGGCTCGGCATCAAAGTGAAGTTTGTGGATGCCGACGACTTTGACGGCCTCCACGCGGCTGTCAACGACAGGACCAGGGCTGTCTACACCGAGACCCTCGGCAACCCCAAGCTCGACGTGGTGGACATCGAGAAGATGGCTTCCATCGCCCACGAGCACAAGCTCCCGCTCATCATCGACAACACCTCCGCCTCGGCCGCCCTCGTGCGTCCCATCGAGTGGGGCGCCGACATCGTTCTGAACTCCGCCACCAAGTTTCTCGGCGGCCACGGCACGTCGCTGGGCGGCGTCATCGTCGATGCGGGCAAGTTCGACTGGGCGGCCTCGGGCCGCTTCCGCGATTTTGTCGAGCCCGATCCCTCTTATCACGGCATCTCCTACACCCAGGCCTTCGGTCCGCTGGCCTTCATCCTCAAGGCTCGCGTGCAGGGCCTGCGCGACACCGGCGCCGCGCTCTCGCCCTTCAACGCCTTTCTGCTTCTGCAGGGCATCGAAACCGTTCATCTGCGCCTCGAACGCCACTCCCAGAACGCGCTGGCCGTGGCGCGCCACCTCGAGCAGCATCCCGGCGTCGCGTGGGTGAATTACCCCGGACTCGCCTCAAGCCCCTACTACACGCGCGCCCGGAAATACCTGCCTAACGGCCAGGGAGGCCTTGTTTCGTTCGGCATCAAAGGCGGATACGAGGCGGGCAAAAAGCTGATCGATGCGCTCGAGATGTTCTCGCTGGTGGCCAACATCGGCGACGCCAAATCGCTGGTGATTCATCCCGCTTCCACCACCCATCAGCAGCTCTCCGTGGAAGAGCAGGCTTCAACAGGTGTTACCCCCGAACTGGTTCGCCTGTCGATCGGCATCGAGGACATCCGCGATATTCTGGACGATCTGGACCACGCCATCGAGGCTGCCAATGGATTCAACTTCGAGCCCGCAGCCAAAACCGGGAGTCTTGCTGCACAATGAGTGTGATGACTGAACCGCAGACCGGAGCCGGCAAGCCGCCCGCCGCCAGAAAACTTGTCGAGCCCACCTACGAGGGCGATTTTGTGCTGGACGAGCCTCTGTTGCTCGAGTCGGGCCGCGCCCTCGCCGGCGCCACGCTCCACTACGCGGTTTACGGGCGGCTGAACGCCGCCCGCGACAACGCCGTGCTCGTGTGCCACGCCCTCACGGGTTCGGCGCTGGTGGGCTCCTGGTGGCCGGAGATCTTCGGCCCCGGCGCCGTCCTCTCGCTCGAAAACGATTTTGTGATCTGCATCAACATACTGGGCTCCTGTTATGGATCCACAGGGCCCGGTTCCGTTGACCCGGAGACGGGACGCGTCTTTGGTCCCGATTTCCCGCTCGTCTCGGTTCGCGACAATGTTCGCGCCCAGGCGCAGCTACTCGATTCGCTCGGCGTCCGATGTTTGCGCCTGGTTCTCGGCGGTTCGCTGGGCGGCATGCAGGCCCTGGAGTGGGCCATCCTCTTTCCCCAGCGCGTGCAGCGCGCTCTCGTCATTGCCGTCACGCCCGTTTCGGCCATGGGGCTGGCGCTCAACCACCTGCAGCGCCAGGCGATTCTTCACGACCCCGACTGGCTCGGCGGGCACTACCTGCCCCAGCGGCCGCCGCGCCGCGGCCTCGCGCTAGCCCGCCAGATCGGCATGTTGAGTTACAAATCCGCCGGGCTCTTCGACGAGCGCTTCGCGCGCCATCCCAACCGCAACGGCGAAGATCCCTGGAGCCTCGATCATCAGGGCGGCGGCCTCATCGGCGGACGCTTCGATATTGCCGGCTACCTCGACTACCAGGGCGAGCGCTTCATCGACCGTTTCGACGCCAACTCTTACCTCGCCATTCTGCGCACCATGGACACTTGGGATCCGTCGCATGGCCATGCCTCGTCGGCGGAGGTCTTCGGCGGCATACGCGCCCAGCTCACCTTTGTCGGCATCAGCACCGACTGGCTCTTCCCTCCCCAGGACGTGCGCCGGTTCGCCGCCGAGATTCGCGCCGCCGGGGTGCAGGCCGGCTACCGCGAGATGATCAGCAGCCATGGCCACGATGCTTTCCTCGCCGAGCAGGCTGAGTTGGTGCGCTTGCTTCAGTAGCGCTTCCGCTCGCGCCCAGGGAGAGTCAACGGTCCCGCGCCAAAGCCGGGCAGGCTCTGGCCTCCGGGCTGCAATCACATGGGATGAGCGGGGATTTGAGGCTCGTTCTCCCGTGGACGGCGCTTTTTCCGCTCCGCGCATGGGCCGGCTGGATCGGAGACTTCGGAGCATGGGCTGGATGCGCCGACTGCGTCGAATATTCTTTTTCTATTGCAACTTGGCTTGTCACAAGGGGCGGGGCTTTTTATAATCCTTCCATCACCGCATTGGAAGCCGTGGTAGCGTTTTACCCGACTCCCGGCAATCCACAGCCCAAGAGAGCGGCTGCAGAGTCCGCGAGCGAGTGGATGAATCGCGATCTCCATTTCGGCAGTTTCCAGGAGCACTGAATGAAGAAGTTTGTCTTTGCGTCTGTTTTGGCAATGGCGTGCATCAGCCTTGTCTACACACCGGCGATGTGGGCCCAGGCATCGGATTCTACTATCTCGATCAAGGATCCAGCCGAGTACAACGCCTACCAAATGGCCTCAACCCAGACCGACCCCAAGGCCAGAGCCGCCGGCCTGGAAACCTTTCTGACGACGTATCCACAGAGCGTGGTCAAAAAGGAAGTCCTCAGCCAGTTGATCGATACCTACCAGGCCATGCAGGATTCCAACCAGACTCTGAGCGCGGCCGACCGGCTGCTCCAGGCCGATCCGGGCAATATGAAGGCCCTCTTCATTTCGGTCTTCCTCAAGAAAAACCAGTGCCTCAAAACCCAGGATGCTCAGGCCTGCGATGATGCGGCCATTCTGGCCAAGAAGGGCTTGGATACGAAGAAGCCCGCGGGCATGTCCGACGACGACTGGAAGAAGCAGACCGCCGCCACTATTCCCATCTTCCACTCCGCCATCGCCCTGGACGACATCCTTTCCAAGAAAGACATCAAGGCAGGCATCGAAGAGTATCGCCAGGAGTTGATGCTCTACACGCCTGAAGAGACCCAGAAGGGACCGGGCCTGGTCGATACGCTCAACCTCGCCGAGGCGTATACCAAGCTCACGCCGCCCGATGCCGTGAACGCGGTCTGGTTCTATGCCCGCGCGCTGGCTTTTGCCCCCGCCGGCTACAAGCCCATCATCGAGAAGAAGCTGGATTACTGGTACAAGAAGTACCACGGCGCCATGGACGGTCTGGATGCCATCAAGACGCAGACCGCAACCAATCTCTTCCCCCCGGGAGGCGAGCCCATCATCAAGGCCAAGGCCACGCCCGCCGAGATCGCCCATAACGTCGTTGCCACCACGCCCGACCTGACCACCCTCAACCTCAGCGATAAGGAATTCATCCTCGCCGAAGGTACGCCCGACGATGCCAACAAGCTCTGGGCTCTCCTCAAGGATAAGGCCACTCCGGTTCCGGGCAACGTTCTGGCTGCTCCGGTCACTGCCGTGAAGGTTGCCGTCACAGAGATCGGCAAGCCCAAAAGCACAGACTTCACCATCAACCTGAAGGCCCCCATGACCTGCGCCGACATGCCCGCCGAGGGTTCTGAAGTCAAGCAGGTGCAGGACTTCCTCTCGGCCAACGGCGTTGCCGACGATAACAGCAGCAAACTCGATACGCTGTTGACCGAAGGTCACCGCCGCGTCAAGAAGATCGTCGTGGACGGCAACATCTCCGCCATCAAGGTGGCTGTCTCCGACGACGCGAAGACCGCGCACATCCCGGACTTCATCGTCAATCTCAAGACGCCGGCCAACTGCAGCGACATTCCAGCCAGTGGCGCATTTGGCCTCCAGCCGGCCGCCGAACTGGATGGAACTTACGACACCTACCGGCAGATCCCGGCCACCGCCACCGTTGCGCAGACGGCTGAGATCGTGCTTCGCGAGGGCTTTGTGCAGCCGGAAAAGAAGGAAAAGAAGGCTCCTGTGCGCAAGCCGGCCGCGGGTCACCGCACGGTTAAGCGTTAGGTCGCTTGCAACGTCTGCTGCGGCGGCCGGTAAATCAGCCGCCGCGCTGCTTCCGCTCCTGGTTATACCCAAAGGGCAGCCCGCTTCGGGCTGCCTTCTTTGTCTTCTCCCGGCCGCTCCCTTCCGGTGATACTCTACCCACAGCATGAGATCGCGCGCCCTTTTTCTGTTCGTTGTCTTTCTGACGCCGGCCCTGGGGCGCGGCCCACGCGCCGTTGCGCAAACCGCTCCGGATAGCCCTGCTCCCGGCTATAAGGTTCGCTATCTCCATGTAAAAAAGTCTCCGTCTTTGCCGTTTCCTCCCGGCAGCGAGGCCCCGGGGCCTGTGCGTCCCATCGTGTTCCGCTCTCCCGGCCAGATGACGGAGGCCGACCGCGAGGTCGAGGCCGACGGCGAAGCATCCATCCGTGAGCGTGTCCGCTACACCGGCCTGGAATTCAACCAGGGGATCTGGAGCTATCAGCAGATTGTCTGCCCCGTCTTTCCCAACCACGTGCTCCTCAGGTTCACCCGCAACCAGGGCAAGGGCGACGAAAGCGTCTTCACCGCTTCCATTCCGCGCCTCGGTCAGGGACATGTGCGCATTATCCCCATCCTGCGCCGCGGCTATTCTCTCTTTTCTCCCGCGCCCATCAATGCTCTGACCCTCTCCGCCTTCAACCACATCCGTGCCGAGGAGCATCCACAGGGCCCTCCCGATTGGCTGGAGACAGGCATGTGCTATGCGGCGCTCGCTGGAGCGCGCCCGCAGGTCGATCCTGCCCCTGCCGATCCGGATGCCCGTCAGATCTCTTCCGGCGTGCCCGCGGCTCTCGATATTCCTGTGAAGGGCGGCGCCGTCATCCGCTTCCTCGATGTTGCCGCCCGGCCAAAGCCGATGGAGTGGACCATGACATTCAGTCCGCGCGGCAAGCTGCTGAAGGCAACCCGCATCCCCGCGCCCTCGCTCGCCACCAGACTGCTTCCTGCCGGGGTCTCCGTTCGCAAAGTGGTTCCGATTCCCGCTACCGTCCTCGATGTGAGTGTCCCGGCGCGGCCTTGAGACAGCGTTTTGCCGCCGCCTTCTTCCTGTGTTTCGTTACTCGCCCAGCATGAGGCGTTCGATGGCCGAGGCGCGCCCCGTGGCCGGATCGCAGGTGATCAGAGTCGCGCACATCTTGGGGTTGCCCCTGGCGGCTTCGAACTTCCCCGGCATCCCGGTCAGGAACCGGTGCAGCACCAGTTCTTTTTCCACGCCGATGACGCTGTCGTACGGCCCGCTCATGCCCACGTCGGTCTGGTAGGCCGTTCCTCCCGGCAGTATGCGCTCGTCGGCCGTGGGCACGTGTGTATGCGTGCCCAGCACCGCCGTCACGCGCCCGTCCAGATGCCAGCCCATGGCCATCTTTTCGCTGGTCGCCTCGGCGTGAAAGTCCACCACGATCACTTTGGCCGCAATCCGGGCTAGCAGCCCGTTGATGCCCTGGAATGGATCGTTGTTGGTGTTCATGAAGACGCACCCTTGCAACTCGACCACCGCATACGCTGTCCCCGAGGCCGTCGTGCCTTCATATACACCGTAGCCCGGCACGCCGGGCTGGTAATTGGCAGGCCGCAGCACCCGCCGCGGCCGTTCCCGGCTCTCGGCCGGTACGGAACTCAGGTAGTCGATCAGCTCCCGCTTGTCCCATACGTGATTTCCCGTGGTCAGCACGTCCGCGCCCAGGTCGAACAGGTCTTCGGCAATTTGTGGAGTGACGCCAAACCCGCCGGCGGCGTTTTCCGCATTGATGACGGTCAACTCGACTGCGTGCGCCGCCTGCAGGTGACCGATGTGCTCGCGCACGATCCTGCGCCCCGCGCTGCCAAAAACGTCGCCGACAAAGAGAATTTTCAAAACGACTCGATCTCCTGTGGGTCAAGCAGCGGGGACATGGGCAAGCGGTAAGCCGCCGCCGCAGGTCCAACGCCTAGTCCCTGTTTCTCATCAATGGAAATAGAATCACATCGCGAATCGATTTCGATCCCGTCAGCACCATCACCAGCCGGTCGATCCCGATTCCCTCGCCTCCCGTAGGCGGCAAGCCATACGCCAGCGCGCGCACGTAATCCTCGTCCATCTGATGGGCTTCGTCGTCGCCGCGCACGCGCTCGGCAAGCTGCTGCTCGAAGCGCTTGTGCTGCTCCGCCGGATCGTTCAGCTCGCTGAAGGCGTTGCCCAGCTCAAAGCCGCCGGCGAAAAACTCAAACCGTTCCACATGCGCCGGATCGTCCGGCTTGGCCTTCGACAGCGGTGAAACCTCCACCGGATAGTCGTAGATGATGGTCGGCTGGATCAGGAACGGCTCCACTACCGCCTCGAAGAGGTTGTACACGCTCTTGCCCAGCGGCGCCCCGGCCACGGAATCGTCAAAGACCGCCCGCACCGCGCGGCTCAGCGCCATCAGGCGCGCCGATCTCTGCGCCGCCTCGCCCTCCGGCGCTTCGGCCAGGGCCGCCTTTTCCGCGTCGCCCGCCGCCTGGTCGAGCCGGTCCACGGCATCCAGCAGCAGCTTCTGCAACTCCTCTGCCCGGGCCAGATGCTTGTCCTTTAGCCGGGCGCCCGCTTCCTCCGGCCAGAACTTCTGGATCGCCTCGCGCATCGAGAGCCGCGTCCATTTTCCCAAGTCGATGCGGTGGCCATTGAACTCCGTCACCGTTGTCCCGTTGACCGCGCGCGCCACATGCGTCACCAGATCCTCGGTGATCTGCATCATGTCGTGGTAGTTCGCGTAGGCCTGGTAGAACTCCAGCATGGTGAACTCGGGATTATGCTGCGTGCTCACCCCTTCGTTGCGGAAGTTGCGGTTGATCTCATACACCCGGTCCAGCCCGCCCACCACCAGCCGCTTCAGGTAAAGCTCCGGTGCGATGCGCAGAAACAGGTCCATGTCGAGCGCGTTGTGATGCGTCTTGAACGGCCGCGCCGCCGCGCCGCCGGCAATCTGCTGCATCATCGGCGTTTCCACTTCCAGATAGCCGCGCTCGTCGAAAAACTGCCGGATGGCCCCCAGTACCCGGGCGCGCTTCACAAACACCGCGCGCGACTCCAGGTTTGAAAACAGGTCCACATAGCGTTGCCGGTAGCGCAACTCCACGTCGGCCAGGCCGTGAAACTTCTCCGGCAGCGCCAGCATGGCTTTGGCCAGAAAGGTCAGCCGCTCCACATGCACCGTCAGCTCGCCCGTGCGGGTACGGAAGAGATAACCCGAAACGCCAATGTGATCGCCCAGATCGAGCAGCTTGTAGAGCGCAAATCCCTGCTCGCCCACCGCATCCAGCCGCACGTAGATCTGTAGCCGCTCGCCGCCCTGTTGCAGCGTCGCAAATCCCGCCTTGCCCTGCGCCCGGATCGCCATGATCCGTCCCGCCAGGGCCACCGTGATGCGGCTGGTTTCCAGTTCCTCGCCCTGCGCCTCGCCCCACTTCGCTCGCACCGCTGGAATGGTGTGCGAGGCAGGGAACTGGTTGGGGTAGGCCGCCTGGCCCAGCTTCTCGATCTCTTCCAGCTTGCCTTTGCGCAATTCCCACAGATTGCGCTCGAATTCCGATTCGTACACCATCGTTGCCTTTCTTCGGCCGGGCAATGGCCCAAAAGGGAAGTATACCTGCTCAACGGTTGGCGCTGTATCCTGAACAGGAGACTGTATGCCCTTCAACCGCCCCATCCCGGAGCCGAAACAGCGTCGCAGTTTCCCCGTCGGACTCGACAGCCTGGTGCAGGCCGAAAAGATGATACAGATCGCCCTCGTGCTGCCCTCGGCGGTCGTGCTTGGCTGGCTGGGCGGCGCCTGGCTCGATGCCCGCTTCCATCACTCCTGGTTCACGCTCACCGGAATCGTGCTGGGCAGCATCGCCGGCATGATGAGCGCCATCCGCATGGCGATTGCGTCGCTCGGCGAACCCGGAACGGGCAAAAAGAGCAATCCTCGAACGGAAAAGGGAAATCCCGGCAAGCACTATGACTGAAGAATCCAGCCCCCTGGCCAATCTTACCGACCAGGCCCTCCAGGCCATGCTCTGGCGCGCTTTGCGCAATACGTTGATTCTGGGCATCGTTCCCGCCCTCGCGCTGTGGATCGGCTCCGGCTGGCGCAATGCCGCCATGCTCGTCACCGGCGCTCTCATCTCCGCCGCCAGCATCTGGGAGTGGCGCCGCCTCGCCCGCCTCATCTCCGCTCGCCTCGACAAACAGAAGACGCCGCCGGGAGGATCTGTTGCCGTTCTCTTCTTTGTGCTCAGGCTCACCATCTTTGCCGGGGCCATCTATGGTAGCCTGAAATGTTTCCGGGGTTCGCCGGTCGCGCTTCTCAGCGGTCTCGGGTTGGCGGTCTTCACCTTGGGATGGGAAGCCATTCGCCTGCTGCGCGAGTGACCCTCTGAGCAGCCACGCGGTTTTTCACCGGGAACAGAAGGACTTGAACTTTCATGGTTGGTACCCTTGCGTGGACACGCTTGTTGAATTTTCTCTTTGGCGGTCTGGCGGCTTCGCTCCTGCGCCTTTTCGGCATGCAAGCCAATCCTGCCACGGCCATCAACGACACCTTCGCGCTGGAATTGATGGTGGCCTTCGGCCTCATCCTCTTTTTCCTCATCGTTCGCCTCACGCTTTCCGTCGAGAAGCCCAACGCCGTCCAGCAGGTGGCCGAGATCATTCATGAGTTCACTACCAACCAGGGCGATCAGGTCATCGGGCACGGCCACGAGCGCTTCCAGGCTTTCACCACCTGCGTCCTTCTGTTCATCCTCTTCAATAATTTTCTCGGCCTTTTCCCGCGCATCGTCACGCCCACCAGCGAACCGGTTGTGCCGCTGGGCATCGCCGTTCTCACTTTCATCTATTACAACTTCCATGGTGTGCGCGCGCAGGGGCCCATCGGCTACATGAAGCACTTTGCCGGTCCGGTCTGGTGGCTGGCATGGCTCCTGTTTCCCATTGAGATCATCTCCCACCTTGCCCGCGTCATGTCGCTCACCATCCGTCTTTACGCCAACATGCTGGCCAGCGACCTCCTCACGCTGATCGCGTTTTCCATGATTCCGCTGGCCATTCCGCTGCTCCCGTTGGGGCTGCACTTCCTGGTTTCCATCATTCAGGCTTATGTCTTCATGCTGCTGTCGATGATTTATCTTTCGATGGCCGTATCGCACGAGCACTAAAACCCGCGGTGCGCTTTACTTCCGGCCGTTCGCCGCGGCCCGCTGTCAGCCGGCGCCGCATCCAAACGGCGAGCCGAAAACTACGGACGAACTGCGAACGGAAAGATTCGCCGGAGAGCGCTTCCGCTCCGGACAAGCGAACAGGCCGTCAGCGTGAGGGGGCCAGCACGGTGAGCCTCAACCACCCACTGGCGGTCAATCCCAAGGGAAGCTGGAGAACTATGCGGAAACTTCAGTATGTATTGATGACTCTGGCGGCATTATGCTTCGCGATGCCGGCCTTCGCCGACGGCGGTTCCGCCGTCATGAACATGGCGCCCATCGGCGTCGGTCTCGGTATGGGATTGGCTGCCGGCCTTTGCGGCCTGGGCCAGGGCAAGGCCGTTGCCTCCACCACCGAGGCCCTGGCCCGCAACCCCGGAACCCGCGCCGGCCTGCTGATGTTTATGCTCATCGGCCTGGCCTTCATCGAGTCCCTTACTCTGTTCACCTTCGCCATGGTCATCATCAAGATCCAGTAAGGCGAAGCCCCGCATCGCTCCGCGGCCTCATCCTTATGGGGTGGGGCCGTGGCGTCTGGGCCCCTATTCCCCCTTGACGCGCATGCCGTTCTGCCTGCTCAAACGCAGCATCTCGATGGCCTGACGGTAGCTGAGATTGGCAGGAACGGGCGCAAATCCGCTCTCTTCTTCCTCGGTGTCGAAAACCCTGTTTTTGAAGAGCACCCGGCCATTCATGCCCATCTTGAAGTGCACCACGCGCCATTGACCGCCGCCGACATCGGCTTGTTTGATCTCCACCCATCCGCCCTTGGCCAGCCGCCCCAGGATTCCCCAGCCGAAGCTGACATCCTGTTCGAGATACCCCTTCAGATACATCACGCGTTCTTCGGCAACATTGACCCATATCTCTCCCGCCATGGCGGTAAGAGCCTGCGTTTCGAAGTCCTGCGGGACAAAGTTGCGGTTTGGCCTGAAACTGAATCGGGCCACCGCGCCCCCCGCGCTCCGGCTCGAACCCTGAAAGGTGTAGACAAACGCCTGGGGCAGCGCCCGCAGCACCTTCAGCGCCCGCGCGGTATCCTGGTCCTCGCCCTGTTTCCGGTGGCGCTGCCTGCCCGGGTCGTTCAGCAGAGCCTCCAGGCGCGCCTCCTCCTGCTGCTCCGCAAACGGGCTCAGCGGCTCTCCGTTCATCGCCAGAAGCCGCGCCACGGCGCCGTCTTTTGTCTCCACAATCTCCTTGGTCGTGCTGAGCCGGGAGCTGGTTTTGTGCAGCAGATAACGCATGGGATGGCTGGCGTCCTGCGCCGTCCGCAACTCCGCCGCCAGCGCCCGCTCCACGAGAACCTGCGCTTCCGCCGGACCGAGTGCGGGCACCGCGGGCCGCTCGCTCTTCCCCAGCACCGCCGTTGCCGCCGCCAGCCAGACCAGATGGACCATGGCTCTGCATGCCGCCTTTGCTTTAACAGCCATGCTTCCGCGCCGCCTCGTCGTCAGGTCTCATGATTTATATGACGCTATATTTTGCTTCAGGTTTCTGTGATTGAAGCACGCTGCCTGGGTTGCTATAGTGCCTGAAGGGCCTTGAAATGGGTGAGAGAGGATGTAGATCATGCCAGTGGAGAATTCTCCCGCGCGGATAGGAAAGACCGTGATCATTCGCGGTGAAGTCAAGGGCAGCGAAGATCTCATTGTGGATGGACGCATCGAGGGCACAGTCAGTCTATCGGAAAACCGTTTGACCGTCGGACCCAATGCCAATATTGCGGCCGACCTGTCGGCCAAAGACGTGCTGATTATGGGGCAGGTGCAGGGGAATGTGGTTGCCAGCGGCCGCGTCGAACTGCGTTCCGGTTGCCTTGTCGAGGGTGATATCCGCGCCGTGCGCCTGGCCGTGGAAGACAATGCCGTTTTTCGCGGCAAGGTTGACCTCACGCAGGCCGTTTCCAGGGGACACGACGGAGCCAATGCCCCGCAGACCGGCGGCATCTTCTGAGCCAGCCGATGCGCGCGCCGTTCCGGCATGCTGAAGGCAGGGCCGCAAGGGGAAGGTCAGAGTGCTAAGCCGTTGGTTGGGAAAAAAGCAGGCAAATGCCTCCGTGGTTTCTCCGTTCGGATCCGCGGCAGACAGGATCTCGCGCCATTCCGGAGGGTGGGCCGTCCTGCGCAAGCGGCTCCAGACCGAGACCGGCCTCCGCGTGATCGACGCCGGCTTCACCGCGCCAGCCAACATCAACTTCCTCACCAGCCTCGGCCACAGCGTCTTCCTCGCCGATCTGGTCCACGAGGCCTGCACCGGCAACTGGATGGACGGTACAGACGCCGACGGAAATCCAGTCTGGAACATCGATGCCTTTCTCGGCCAATCGCTCAAGTTCGGAGCCCGCACCTTTGACGTTGTCCTGCTGTGGGCCACCCTCGATTACCTGCCCGAACCTCTGGTGGCTCCCTTGGTCGATCGCTTCTTTTCCGCCATGAACCCTGGAGGCCAGGTTCTCGCCTTCTTTCACACCCGGCCCGGGGGCGAAGAAACCGCCCACTGCCGTTTTCACCTCACCCCCGGCGACGAAGTCGAGATGCAGCTTGCCCAGTCTTTTCCCCTCCAGCGGATATTCACCAACCGCAACATCGAGCAGCTCTTTGCTGCATGGTCCGGACACAAGCAATTTCGGGCCAAAGACAATATTCTCGAAGTCATCATCACCCGCTAAGCGATTGCCCAGTCCTGCAACCGCCCAAGGAGGCCTCATGAATTCCTGGAATGGAACCCGCATCACCTGGCTCGGTCACTCCACCGTGCTCCTCCAAACCGCCGCCGGAACCAACATCCTGATCGATCCCTTCATTGACGGTAACCCAAAGTATCCAAAAGATTTCGTTCTCCCCTCTACCGTCCACTACATCCTGCTCACCCATGGCCATGGTGACCACATCTCCGGCGCCGTTCCCGTCGCCACCCGGCACGGGTCCACCGTGGTCGCGGTTTACGAGCTGGCCTCGTATGTTGCCTCCAAGGGAGCGGCCAACACCATCGGCATGAATCTTGGCGGCACCGTGAAGCTCGATGGCGTGACCGCCACCATGGTCGATGCCCGGCATTCCGCCGGCGCCCAGGACGAGAACGGAACCCACTATGTGGGCGTTGCCACCGGCTTCGTCCTCGGCATCGCCGGCGCGCCTGTGCTCTATCACGCCGGGGACACGGCCGTCTTTGGCGATATGAAGCTCATTGGCGAGCTCTACCGCCCCGAGGTGGCCATCCTGCCCATCGGCGGCCACTTCACCATGGACCCCAGGGAAGCGGCCATGGCCGCCCGCCTGCTTGGCTGCAAAACCATTCTCCCCATCCACTGGGGCACGTTCCCCATGCTCACGGGCACGCCGGAGATTCTGGCCGCGCTGGTCGAGCCCGGCGTCGAGGTCGTCCCCTGGCTCCCGGGCGAAACCGTACCTTCCCGCTAATCGCCTTTTCCGCTCGCCGGTCCACGGAGAGCGCTACCCGTTCGTTACCATGCTTCGGGCTCCCGCGGGGCTGAAATAGCCCCAGCCCCGCCGCGCCGCCTCTTGCATCAGCGCCGGGGTCGGATTCACCGGGAAGGCTTTGCGCGCCATCGCGAGCATTGCCAGATCGTGAATCGAGTTGCCAAAGACGGCGTCGGGCTGCTCCACGCCGGCGCGCCGCAGGGCGGCTGCTTTGCCTTCGCCGTTTGGCACATCCAGCAGTTCGCTGGTAATCAGTCCATTCACCACCCGCGCCTCCACCGCCAGCACGCGCTCCTCTGCAATTCCCAGCTCTCGCACCCCCGCGGCGATCACCCACTTGTTCGTCGAGCTCACCGCCCAGATCTCGGTTTCGCCGTGGCGCAGCGCCTTCACCAGCGCCGCCATCTCCGGAAACACCAGCTTGTTGATGAATTCCACGGCATAGCGCTCCGCCGCCTCGCGCAGCTCCTGCTCGCGCAGGCCCGCGTACATCTGCACTACTTCGCCGCACATCTGCGCCTCGCTGTTTTGGCCCGCCCGGTAGGCGCGATAGCGCGCATCGATCCAGTCTGCCGTGGAGCGCGAAACCAGGCCCTGCTCGATTGACCACGTCATAAAACCGTCGCCCGAATCGCCGTTCCACAAGGTTCCATCGCAATCGAATACGGCCGTACGCGGCTTGCCGGCAAGTACAAGTGTCCGGAATTCCTGCTCGCTCCAAGCCTTCGGCCCCGCCGGTGTTTGTCTTAATTCTGCTGCACCATCGTTGTTCATCATGTCTGCTTCTATTCTCTTCGATGGCGCGCGCTTCCCGCATGGGAACGTTCTGAGAATCCTGCCCGGCCGCTCTTTCCGCGGTGACCAAGTTGATTCCTTGATGAATCGGGTTCGCTGCTTGCCCGGCGCCCATCCCGGCGCGGCAAACGCGCCGATAATCAAAGGTGTGGACGCTGTACGCAATCTCGACCTGCTCAGGGACTACCAGGATTATCTGCGCATCGAAAAAGGGCTCCGCCCCCTTACCTGCGAGGCCTACGACAGCGACCTCAAAACCTTCGCCGAATTCATCGAAGGCCGCCACGGCGTGCTGATCACCGCCGCCCAGCACGACGTTGCCGCGTTTCTTGAACACCTCCGCGCCCACGGCATCGACTCCCGCTCCATTGCCCGCAAGCTCAGTTGCCTGCGCGGCTTCTATAAGTGGCTCCTGCTCGACCGCCGCATCCATCACGATCCAACCGTCAACATCGAGTCGCCCAAGGCCTGGAAGGTGCTGCCCAAATCGCTCGCCGAGCCCGAGGTTGCCGAGATGCTCGACCGCGTGGGAAGGGCGGCCGCTCATCCCCAGGCCCGCGCCGTGGAGTTGCGCGACCGGGCCATTCTGGAAATGCTTTATGCCGGGGGCCTCCGCGTCTCCGAGATCACCGCGCTGACCACCGGCGATCTCGCCCTCGATCTCGGCCGCGTGCAGGTGCGCGGCAAAGGCGACAAAGAGCGCATTGTCCCCCTGGGACATACGGCTGTCGAGGCCCTGGAGACCTATCTGCGTCTGGGCCGGCCGCACCTGGCCCGCATCAGCTCGGCGCGCAAGAGCGCCGGCCCGGCGGCCCGCCAGGACTCGGTGCGCCTCTTTCTTTCGTTGCGGGGCATGCCGCTCACCCGCCAGTGGGTATGGCACATCGTGAAGGCCGTCCATGCCGCTGCCAGCCCTCACCGCCTTCGCCATAGCTGCGCCACCCACATGGTTGAGCACGGCGCCGACCTGCGCAGTGTCCAGCTCATGCTGGGCCACGCCGACATCTCCACCACCCAGGTTTATACCCATCTGGCGCTGGGCCGCCTCAAGGCCGTCTTTCGCGACCATCATCCCCGCGCCCGGCGGCTCGCAGCGCCCGAGCCCGGTCCACGTCTGGTGCCCAACCCGGCCAAGGTGACCCCGTGAGCGGTTCGGCGGCACAGGCGGCTGCCGTCTCGCCGCTCGATCCTCTCGTGGCGGAGTATCTGGCCGTGCTCGCCAACGAGCGCGGCGCCTCGGCCCACACCCTGCGCGCCTACCGTCGCGAGCTGCACGACTTTGCCGCCTGGGCGGCGGAGTCCCTCGGCGCCAGCTCCGCTGTCGATCGCATCGAACACACCCATATCCGTGCCTATCTGAGCACGCTCTACGGCCGCGGCCTCTCCAAGGCCTCTGCCGCCCGCGCCCTGGCCGCCATTCGAAGCTGGTTCCGGTGGCTGGCCCGCACCGGCCGCGTGCAGCAGAATGTGGCCGCGCTGGTGGCCACCCCCAAGTTGCCCAAACACCTTCCGCGCGTGCCCTCCATCGAGCAGATGAACCGCGTGGTGGATTCGGTGGCCGAGGATGTCGCGAGCTGGCCCGCCCGCGATGCCGCCATCCTCGAAGTCCTCTACGGCTGCGGCATCCGCAACGCTGAGCTGACGGGCCTCGACCTGGACGACATCCATTGGGCCAACGATGCCCTTCTCGTGCGCGGCAAGGGGCAGAAGCAGCGCTATGTGCCGCTGGGCGATGCCGCCGCCACGGCCTTGCGCACCTATCTTGCGGAGCGCGCCGCCCTGCTGGCCGCCGAGAGCGCTCGCGGCGCCTCCACGCCGGCGCTCTTCGTCAACCTGCGCCTCCGCGGGCTCGGCAAGCCCGGCGGCCAGGCCCGTCTGACCCCCCGCAGCGTGGCCCGCATCGTCAAGCGGATTGCCATCCTCCGCGGCCTCTCCGCCGACGTGCACCCCCACACGCTCCGCCATGCTTTTGGCACCCACCTGCTGGAAGAGGGCGCCGACCTGCGCGCCATCCAGGAGATGCTGGGCCACGAACGCCTCTCCACCACCCAGCGCTACACCCAGCTCACCACCGCCCAGCTCGAAAAGGTCTACGACAACACCCACCCCCGCGCGCGCTAAGCCTGCGCTCCGCCGCGCGGCCCGCCGAGGTCGCCGTCGTGATCCGGTCTGGAAGTTGGGAGAGCCGCGCGGAGAAGTGTAGGGGCATCCCCATCCCAAAATCCAGACAAGTAGCCCCCGGCTTGGCCGGCTGTAACGCATCCCGTGGCCTGGACCAGCGATGGGTCGCGCGTGCTGCGGGCGCAAGTTCGGCCGCTGCGGCGGCTGGCCTAAAAACTGACCTTGCGTGCGGGGAACCAGGTGAGCTGGATGGTGGTGGCCGTAACCGTCTGCTGGCCGCTCAAGTAAACCGGGGCCTTGTAGTGCTCGAAGGTGAAGCTGCCGTCGATTTCGAAGTCGCGGCCAATGCGCTTGACGGCCTGGAAGTCGATGTCGTTCAGGGTGGTGCCGCCGGGGATGAAGTCCTTGGCGGCTTTCTGGTGGCGCACGCTGAGCTGGAGCCACTCGTCGCCGCTCAGGTGATACGTGAGCCAGGCCTGTCCGCCCTTGTCTTCGCGGCCAATCCAGTCGCCGAACAACTGGCCGGCATTGGTGTAGCCGTCGCGCTGGATGCCCTCGTAATACATGAACTGGCCCCCGACGCTGCGCGAAACGGGCGGATCGGTGGATGCGCCCTCCACGCGCAGATCCAGCTTGGCAATGCCGGGAAAGTGAGTCAGGTAGATGCCCGGCCGCCAGGAGGCGCGGCGCGGCGCGTCGATGGGCGAAACGTCGTCGTGGACCTCCGAGTCGCCATACAGCGTGAGCCAGTTGCGCACAAAGGGCAGCCGGTAGGAGAAGTAGAAGGCGCCGAAGCGGGCCCCGGGATCGCTCGTGCTGTTCTTGATGGCCGGTATGGGCGCGGTGAGACTGAAGAAGCTGCGCAGAAAGCTCTTGAGGTTCACCGGCTCGTGGTTCATCCCGCCCCAGATCACGGTGCGCTGGAAGCCGAGCTCGATGTTTTCCGTGGGCCGTAGGCTGACCTGCTCGACATGCACCCAGGGACTGACGGGGAACGAGTGTCCTTTGAGCGGTCCAACCAGGAAGTCATAGCGGAACGGGCCGGTGAGTCGCGAGAGCAGGGGTACGCGGAGCGGCTCCATGCGGTCGATGCGGAAGGAATAGACGTTTTCGGCGTTGTTGGAATAGGCCATGCCCGCGCCCAGGCCGGGCCCCAGCCAGTCGTCCTGCTTGCCGAAAGAGATCACGTGGTTCAGGTACTGGAGCGACACGTAAGCCTCCATCACTCGGCCGTTGGTGGTGGTGGCAATGGGACCGGCGGGGATGGTGGTCTGCTGGCTGAGGGGGATGGGGATGGTGGTGTTGAGGTAATCGGTCGTGCCGTCGTTGGCGGCCAGCAGTTGCGCCAGCGGCGTGGGATAGCCGGCGGCCGAGGGAGCGCCCTGGAACTCGCCCCGGGCATAGAAAAGAAAGCGTCCCGCGCTCACGTAGCCGCTGATGCCGGAGTAGTTGTTGAGTCCGTTGGAGTAGGGGCGGCCGTAATCGTTCACAATCGTCGAGCCCAGGTGGTAGCTGTCGCGCAGGGGCGTGCCGCTGATGGCGCGGGCCACGGAGTAAACGGACTCCAGATGGAACTTGCCCTGATGCACCAGACAGGGCCCCTCGATGTCATAGCTCACTTCCTGGATGAGCGCATCGTAGATGTCCTGCGCTTCGTCCGTGGCGGTGCCGGGGTCGGCGTCTTCAAGGCGCACGCTGGCCTCTTCGAGCATGCGCTCGACGCTGGCCCGGGTCCACGGACGCACGCCCGTGTAAACGTTATCGACAAAGCCCAGCGAGTAAAGGCGGAGCATCGCCGGGTAAACCCAGCTATCCACGGGAATGAGCGGGGAACCCAGACTGGCGGGCTCGCAGGCCGCCGCGGGCCGTCCGGAGTTCCGCTCCCACTGGCCGGCGGCGGGCGGGCTGGAACCAGCGGGCTGTTCGGAGACCAGCAAGCTGCCGGCCAGAGGCAACAGCCCCGCGATGACGGCCAGGCGGCGCAGCCAACGTGCCTTGGAGCAACGCTCTCTCTCGCTCATTCCCTCACTCTATCATCCGGGCGAATCGGGTCCGGTTTGCAAAAAGCGCGACGGGAGGCGGAAAAGTGCGGGAGCGCTCCGGTTAGCCCGCGGCGGGTGTTTTGCGGACGGCGCGCCGGGCCGCTCGCAGCTCGCGGCGGACGCCGGAGAGGATCTTGGACCGGAGACCCTTTCGTAACAGATTTTTACCGGTCAGGTAGCGCTCCATGGTGAGAACGGCGTCGGCGGACGGCTCGATCCGGCACTCGATCAGGGTTGGCCCGTTGCCCTTGCGGGCGTGGGCCAGGGACTCGCAGGCTACGCGGTAAATGGCGACCACGTCGCTGCCGTCCACCACCATGTGCGGGAATCCGTAGGCCTGGTCCAGACGGCGCTGGTTGACGACGTAGCGGCTGCCGGTGCGCACAAACAGGACGGGCAGCTTGTGCGCGCCGGCGGCCTGCATGGCCTTGCGCCAGGCCCCCGGTTCGGCGCCGCGCCCGGCGAGAAAGGCGACGACCACTTGTGGGTTTCCCGCGGCTTTGTGGGCCATGGCCGCGCCAACCGCCAGCAGGGCCGCCGTGCCCATGGCGGGCGCGGACGGCTCATTTTTCTGCGGACGCCGCAGCAGGCGGGCGGGATCGTCGAGCGCGGCGCGGCTGCAGCACTGGGGCAGCGCGGGATGGCCGGCGGAGATGATGGTGTCGTCCGGCAGCAGACTCATGGCAACGCCCTCGATGGCCGCCGCGAAGCTTCTTTGCGCAGGGCGCCCGGCGCCCAGGCTCCGCGCCTGTTCCTCGATGGTGCGGCGCTTAAGCAGCCCGGCATAGAGCGAGAGGAGCGTTTGATTGGTGATGAGCGAGGGGCTGACGGCCCCGGCCCTGGAAGGGCCGCTTTCGGACTTTGGCATCGTTCCCATTCTGCCTGTTCTCTGGGTTCGCCTGTCCCGCCGGCCCAACCTCGTCCAGACCACCCGCATCCGGGATGGGCGGCGGTGAAAAAACTATACCCTGACAGAGTAAATCATGCCCGGTGTCAGGATTCGGGGCGGTTGAAGCCGAGAAGAATGAAGCAATAAGCGAATGGCACGGCCATTGCACCTGAGAATCCTGAAGGCGTGTCCGCGCGGCGGCCTGGTGGAGCTGCACCGTCCGCGAAGCGCAACAGACAGGCCGACCTTTTCATTGGGAGAGATTGATGCTTTTTTCATCCATTGGTTCCGCGCGCAAGGCCCGGCTGGCCCGGACCTGGCTGCCGGTGCTGGCCTGCGCGGCCATCTTTGCCGTGGAATCCACGGCCTGTTTTGGGGCCGACCGCACCAGCAGGCCGCTTAGGGCGCACACGCGGTAGCGGAGACGTGGCTCCTCTCCCCGTCAGCCCTTGCGGATCACATCCCTGAGCGCCAGGGCGGCAGGTTTTGGATTGCCGTCGAAGTCGATGATGGAGGTGTTGGTGGTGCAGGGGAAACAGTCGTGCCCCATCCAGACGATGATGCCGCCGCAGGCGGGGAAGCGCGATTGGGCCTCTCCCACCGCGAGGGCCAGCGCGTCGGCTTGCCGCTTCTGACTCCAGGCCACGAACTCCTCGAGCGAGGCCGGCTCTCTGCCTTTCTCTTCCGCGAACTTCGGCCATTGAATCCACATGGGCTGGCGATTCCACAGGGGATTGGCATGGGTGCCCGGCACCTCGGGCAGGTTGCCCTTGTAACGGCGGATGATCGCGACGGAACTGGCAGAGGGTGCGCCCATCTCGGAGTGGAACATGGCGTCGTCGTGCTGCCATAAATCGCGCCAGCCGCCATCCACGGGGCCGTCGAAGTCCCACGGCCCATGCACATCCCAATGCTTGTGGAGGCCGCAGCTCTGGCGGCTGAAGCCGCCGATGGGGCCATAAGGACTGGTGGGCAGGAAGCAGCGTTCGGGATCGTTTTCGCGGACGATCTGGCCAAGACGCACGATCATGGGATGCCCGTCGATGGTGAAGCTGGGCTCGGCGCTGGTGTATGCGGCGCTGTCTTCGGCCAACTCGTTGCCGCCGCACCAGAGCAGCAGGCTGGCGTGGTGGTGCAGCCGCTCAATGTACCAGGAGGCGATAGCGGCGAGCTGGCGGATCGACTCAGGATCGTCCGGCGGAGTGTTGTCGAGTCCGGAGCTGGAGAGAGGAAACTCCTGCCAAAGGAGGATGCCCTTTTCGTCGCAGAGGTCGAAGAGCCATTCGCGTTCCGGGAATCCGCCGCCCCAGACGCGAAAAATGTTGACGCCCAGCTCGCGGTAGAGGTTGATCCTCTTGCTGTAGTCCTCTTCGCGCAGATCGGCAAAGTTAGGCAGGATCGGTGTCCAGTCTATGCCGAAGAGGAAGATCTCCTTGCCGTTGACGGTGCACAGATAAGGATGCGCATCGGCGTCCGCGCCCTCAGTGAGCTTCCATTCCACGTGACGGAATCCCACGCGCAACTGTCTGGTGTCGATGCGCCGGTTCTGTTCGTCGAGCAGATGGATGGCGAGGTCGTACAGCGGCTGGCGGCCGTGCCCGTTAGGCCACCAAAGCTCGACGGGCAGCTTCTCCCAGACAATTTCGCCCGCACCGCCGGAGGCGCTCACCGTTTCTTCGCGCACCACGCGCGCTCCCTCGCGGAGCTGGAAGTGGAGGGTCTTGCCGCCGCTGGCTTCGG
This sequence comes from Acidobacteriota bacterium, assembly GCA_021846985.1. Taxonomy (GTDB): domain Bacteria; phylum Acidobacteriota; class Terriglobia; order Terriglobales; family Acidobacteriaceae; genus Telmatobacter. The sequence goes on from JAJZVX010000002.1 coordinate 101,324, forward strand.
CTTTCACATGCAGCTTTCCAGCGGGCGGCTCGAGCACCGCATCAGAGACGCAGCGGACCTTGCCGATCTCGCCGCCGCGGATCACCTCCAGCGTCACCGAGTCCCAGATGCCAATCTGCACCAGGCGAACGATCCAGTCCCAGGTGTAGTTGAAACGCGGCTTCCACTCCTTCATGCGCGAGGTGTAGCCGAACTGGCCGAGCCAGCGCGGCGACTGCTGGAACCAGATCTGCAGCACGTTGCCGGAGGGTTTCAGGTGCGGCTTCAGATCGACTTCGTAAGGAAGAAAGCTGTTTTTGAAGTCCAGCACGGGAACGGTGTTGAGCAGGATGCTGCCGGCGTAGTCGAGGCCGGCGCAACGCAGCCGGATCTGGCTGCCTTCTTCCATCCACTCGTCAGGGAGGGTGGTTTGATACACCCAGTCGCGGTTCTCCACCCACTCGGCCTGGCGCGCGTTGAGGCCCACGTTCCAGTCCTCCAGCAGCCCCGCGTTCAGCAGCGCCTTCTGCACCGATCCAGGCACGGGCGCGTCGATGGCGCGAATCTCGGCATAAGGCGCGTCGTGGATGTCCTTATATTTTCCCCAGCCCCAGACGAAGGGCGTCACGCCGCAGACCTCCCACTTGAGCTGGCCCAGGTCGCGGGTGATGCGGGAGTGCGGCGAGAGAGGAGCCTCCGGCGCCGCGGCCTCCTGCCGTCCCATGGCGCCTGCAGCCGGACCGGCGCCCAGCGCCAGGGCTGCTGCGCCGCCCATCTGAACAAACTCCCGCCGCGTCAGATTCCCCTTTTCCGGCATGGTGCTTCTCCTTTCCCTGCCGCGCATGAACTTAAGTCGAGTAGTCCGCGTTGATGTGGACATACTCCGTGGTCAAATCGGTGGTCCAGAAAACGCAGGAGCCCGCGCCCTGGTGCAGTTGGATGGTGATGGAAAACTCCGGCTGCTTGAGATAGGCGTGGGCGGCGTCCTTGTCGAACTCTGCGGCGCGGCAGCCGTCGCGGCAGATGCGCAGCTCGCCAAACCAGATGTCGATGCGATCGGGGTCAACCTGCGCGCCGCTGTAGCCAATGGCCGCGGCCAGTCGTCCCCAGTTCGGATCGCAGCCCGCCCAGGCGGTTTTCACCAGCGGCGAGTGGGCGATGGAGCGGGCGATTTGGAGCGCCTCGGCGTCATTGACCGCGCCCTCGATGTGCAACTCGACGACATGCGTAACGCCTTCGCCGTCGGCCACCACCTGCCGGGCCAGCGAGGTGCACACCTGCGTGAGCGCTGCCGCAAACTCCGTGCAGCCTTCGCCCACCACCGCTCCGGCGGCGCCGGAGGCAAGCAGCAGCACCGTGTCGTTGGTGGAGGTGTCGCCATCCACGGAGATCCGGTTGAAGCTCACCTCGATGGCCTGCCGCAGATAGCCGCCGAGAACCGCGGGTTCAATCACGGCATCCGTGAGGATGTACACCAGCATGGTGGCGTGAGGCGTCAGCTGGGGATAGATCATGCCCGCGCCCTTGCAGAAGGCCGCGATGCGCACCTCCTGGCTGCTCGCGCCGGGGCCGGCAATCCGCAACCGCGCAAAGGCCGTCTTCTCCACCGTGTCGGTGGTGAGAATGGCTTGGGCTGCCCGATGGAAATGGTCGATCTCCGCGCCCAGCGAAGCGGCCATCCCAGGCAGCGCCGCTATCAGCTTTTCCGCGGGCAGCGGAACCCCGATGACACCGGTCGAGGAGGGAAAAACCTCTTCCGGCCGGCAGCCCAGGCTCCGCGCCGCGGCCGCGCATGTCGCGCGTGCGGCCTCCAGGCCCGCCGGCCCGGCGGCGCAGTTGGCGTTGCCTGCATTGATGGCCACCACGCGCACCTTGCCGCCCGTGGCGCGCAGGTGTTCCTTGTCGATTTGCAGCGGAGCCGCGCTGACGCGGTTGGCCGTGAAGGCCGCCGCCGCGCTGGCCGGCTGGCCGGCCACAATCAGGGCAAAGTCCGCGCGTCCGCTCTGCTTGAGCCCCGCCGTGGCGGCGGCAAAGCGGAAACCATGGGGGAGAAGGATTTGCGATGCGTCAGACATAAGGGGCAGCGGGATTCAAGCATTTAATCTAGCAGGTGAGGGCCGGATGACGGAAAGCGGAGCAGCGGGCAGAGAGGTCGGCGGCGAGGGAAACTTTCTTGAGTTGCGCCATGTGCATGTGGCGCGCGGCGAGCGCGTGGTGTTGCACGACGTGAACCTGACCATGCGCGCCGGCGAACATGTGGCCATTTTGGGACCGAACGGTTGCGGCAAGTCCACGCTCATCCTGGCCATGACCTGCCAGATCTATCCCATGGTCCGCGCCGGGATGCGGGTGCGCATCTTTGGGCGCGAGCGCTGGGATCTGACCGAGTTGCGGCGCCATTTCGGCATCGTCTCGAGCGGGCTCTACGGCGCGGAACTGCCCGGCGAGCGCACCGCCGTGAGCACCGGGCTGGACGCGGTCATCGCCGGATTCTTCTCCGCCTCCGCGCTGTGGCCGAATCTCCACGTCACCGGCGCCATGCGCGACCGCGCCCACGAAGCGCTGGAGCGGATGGATGCCCTGCACCTGGCGCGGCGGCTGGTGGGCGAAATGTCGGCCGGTGAGCGGCGGCGCATCCTGATTGCCCGCGCCCTGGTGCATCGCCCGCGTCAACTGCTGCTCGACGAGCCCTCCAATGCGCTGGACCTGGCCGCGCAGCGCGAACTGCGCGAAACCCTGCGCCGCCTGGCGCGGGAGGGAACAGGTCTGGTTCTGGTCACGCATCATCTCGGCGACATCCTGCCCGAGATTGAGCGCGTCATCCTGATGCGCGACGGCCGCATCGCTGCCGACGGAGGGCGCGCCGGCCTGCTCACGGAGACCCGCCTCAGCGAGCTCTTCCGCGTGCCTGTGCGCATTGGCCGCGACGAGGAGTGGCTGCATAGCTGGTGAGGCGAAACCGGCCGCCCTGCGCGGGCGATGAGACCATCGCGGCGAAGAAGACCCCTCTGCCTCCCATGTTCCCTGCGCCGCCCTGGGCGAAACGCCCTGCCGCCTACCGCGCGCCTCGGCTTGCGGTACACTTGGAGCCAATGCTCGTCTTCGGAGTCGATTGCGGGACCGAGGTGACTGGATTTGGCGTCGTGGAGTCAATCGCCTCCAGCCGGACCGCCACCCTGGTTTGCCGGGCGCAGGGGGCCATCCGGCTCGCGCGCGCGGTGCCGCTTCCGGTCCGGTTGGATGAGGTCTTCAGCCGCTTGAGCGCGGAGATGGAGCGATGGAAGCCGGAGGTGGTAGCCATCGAGGAGATCTTCCACTCGGTGAATGCCAAGTCCGCGTTGAAGCTGGGCCAGGTGCGGGGCGTGGCTCTGCTTGCCGCCGCCCGCCAGCGCCTGCCGGTCGCGGAGTACGCGCCCCTGCGCATCAAGCAGAGCGTGGTGGGATACGGCCTGGCGCAGAAGGAGCAGGTGCAATTCATGGTGGCGCGGCTGCTGAACCTGTCCGCTCCGCCCCAGCCGTCCGACGTTGCCGATGCGCTGGCCATCGCCATTTGCCACATCCATACCGCCGAAACCCTGGCCGCGCAGGGAGAGGCGCGATGAAGGCGGCCGCGCGGGAAGTGGCCGAGAGCGCCGCCGGCCGCGGCGGAAAAGGAATTCCGGATCGAGCCGGGGGCGGGCCACGACTTTTGCTGCCACGGCGGGTTGCAGAATTGGGGTGCAAGAAAACGGGCGCCGGTTGTTCTTCGATGTGAGGCAAGACTCGAAAGGAGGCTGACCATGGGCGCATGGGTGGCTTCGAGATGCATCGGCTTCAGACGTACGGCGCTGGCCGCCATGGCCGTGGCGGTCGTGTTTCTGGCGCCGGCGGCGCGCGCCGGCAATGCGGATCAGGGTGCACGCGCGGTTCGGCTCGGCTACGTGGACGGCACAGTGCAGCTCGTCCAGGACAACCAGGTGCTGGCGGATCAGGCGGTGGCCAATACGCCCCTCTTTGAGGGAACCCTGGTGGCCACGGCCGGCGACGGACGGGCCGAGATCCAATTTGAAGACGGCAGCCTGGCGCGCATCGCCCCCAACAGCGCGCTGCTGCTGAGCGTGCTGCGCGGACAGGGCGGCGCGGCCCAAACGGAGATTACGCTCGAAAGCGGCCTGGGCTACTTTGAATTGCAAGCGGCCGCCAACTCCGGGCAGATGCGCATCCGCTTTGGCGACACGGTGGTGACGGCGCAGGCTTTCACGGTGATGCGCATCGACCTGGACACGCTGCCGGGATCGCTGGCGGTATTTACGGGCAATGCGCACATGGAACGCGGCAGCGCCCTCACGCTCGATCTGCATGAAGGACAAAGCGTGACGCTGGATACCTCCGACGCCAGCCGTTATACCCTGGCTGAGACCATTCCGCAGGACTCCTGGGATGCGTGGAACTCCGACCGCGATCAGGCGCTGCAGGCTGAGTACGCGGATCGCACCGGGGCCACCTCGAGCCAGAGCGACAGCAGCAGTCCCGCCTGGGCCGATCTGGACGCCAACGGCAACTGGTACAACGTTCCCGGACAGGGTTACGTCTGGTCGCCCTACGACGCATCGAGCAGTGACTGGGACCCCTACGGCAACGGCTACTGGATGTGGACGCCGGCCTATGACTACATCTGGGTTTCGGGATACAACTGGGGCTACCTGCCCTATTCCTGCGGCGCCTGGAACTACTACAACTCCTTTGGCTGGGGGTGGATGCCGGGTGGTTGCAGTCCGTGGTGGGGCGGCCGCGGCTGGGGCCCGAATATCGGCCAGGGTCCGGGAGGCTATCGCACACCGCAACGGCCGCGCGTGAACCCGCCGCGGGGCTTTCCGCGCGACACCCATGTTGGCATCAACCACAGGCCGCTGCCTCCGCATCCCGTCGTGCCCGTGAGCCGCCGCCTCTCCGGTCTGGGCGGGGGACTTCCCGCGCGCAACGGAAACACGCCGGTGGTGATTGCAGGCCATCCGGTGCCGCCGGTTCGTCCCCTTGCACCCCGCGCGGTCTATGGCGGTGCGCTTGCCGACGCCGGGAATCATACCCGGCCCGCATTTCCTTATGGAGCGCGTTCTCCCCAGGGCGTGCGTCCATCGGGGGGCTCGGGACTGACAAGCTCCTCGCCCGGCAGCACGAGTTTCACCCCCGGCAGTGGCTCGACGTTAAGATCCTTCGGCTTCAGATCGGACTCGTCCCCTAATCCGCCCTCCAACACCCTGGCTCCGAGCCGTCCGTCGCAGGGCGGCGGTTCCTGGTTCCGTCCCTCCGCGCCGGGCGGCAGCGGCGGCAGCAACTCCAGCAGCGGCGGCGGGGGCTGGTTCCATCGCGGCAACTCCAGCAGCGGCGGCTCGCATAGCTGGGGCTCCCGCAACAGCAGCGGCAGTTCGCATAGCGACGGTGGTTCCCGCAACAGCAGCGGCGGCGGCTCTCGCAACAGCGGCGGCGGCGGAGCGCATGTGGGCGGTGGCGGCGGCTCTCATGGCGGTGGCAGCCATCGCTAATCCGGAAAGGGGTTCTCGTCTGCTGGCCGCGCGGCAGGTGGCGCAATGCCTGCCCCATCGAGCGCTTGCCAGAGAGCGGCAAGCGCTTCCAGGCCCAGAGCTTCGGCGCGAACCTGCGCCGGGGCGCCCGCGCGGGCGCAGGCCGCCGCGACGGCCTCTGGCGGATAGCCGGCGGCGCGGAGGTTGTTGAAGAGCGTCTTGCGCTTTTGCGCGAATCCGCAGCGCACAAACCGCAGAAAACCTGCCTCGTCCACGCCCAGCTCGGCAAAGCGCGGCGCAAATCTCCACATAAACACCGTGGAATGGACCTGGGGCGGCGGAGAAAACGCGCCCGGCGGCAGGGTGAAGAGTGGGCGCACGGGGCCGTACATCTGCACGGCCACAGAGAGCAGGCCGTAGTCGCGCGTGCCCGGCTTGGCGGCGACGCGGTCGGCCACCTCCCGCTGCACCATCAGCACGGCGCGCTCCAGGGCGGCGTGGCTGGCGGCCAGCTTTCGCAGAATGGGTGAGGTGATGTAGTAAGGCAGGTTCCCGGCCACCAGCAGAGGCTGGCCCGCAGTGGCCGCCGCTCCCGCAAAGTCGAACTCGAGCACGTCCTGGTCGAGCACGGTCACGCGCTCCGGGTCAAGCTGCGTCCGCAGCCGCGCTGCCAGATCGCCGTCCAGCTCAAGGGCCACAACGTGGCCGGCGCGCGCCGCCAGTGTGTGGGTAATGGCGCCGGCCCCGGGGCCAATCTCGATGACGGTTCGCCCCGCCAGATCGCCGAGGGCTGCGGCAATCCGCTGGATGGCCGCGGCGTCGCGGAGAAAGTTCTGGCCGAGCCTGGACTTTTTGGGCATGCCCACTCCCGATAGTAGATGACCCATGCGGCGGTGGCCAAAACTCCTTCTTCTGGCGCGTGCCCCGGCTCCAAGGCGAAATCCGGCTATTGGCTGGACGGCGGGGCGGTAAGTCTCGATAGGATCGTAGGAGACCGTCCTCCGGCGGGGCGATGCGCGCGCCGCCGGCAGACGCTGCCTCATGCAGTTGGAGAAACCCAATGCACATTGTCTTTGCCGCATCGGAGTGCGTGCCCTTTGCCAAAACCGGCGGACTTGCCGATGTTGTGGGTGCGCTGCCCCCGGAGTTGGCCAAGCTCGGCCACAAGGTTTCTGTCTATCTGCCGTTCTATGCCGGGGTCCGGCGGCGCATCGCGGGCGAGCCGCGCTGCGCGGTACGTTCCATCACTATCCCGTTCGACTATTACAACCGCTTTGCGGCCATCGTGGATGGCGGCCTGCGGGACGGGGTGCAATACTACTTCGTGGATTGCCCGGAACTGTTTGACCGGGACGAGCTCTACGGCCTCAAGGGCGGCGAGTTTCCCAACAACTGGGAACGCTTCGGGCTCTTCGCGCGCGCCGTTCTGGAGGCCGCCAAGCAGTTGGGTGTGCCCGAGGTCTTTCACGTGCACGACTGGCAGGCCGCGTTGATTCCCGTGTACCTGCGTACAACCTACAGCGCCGATCCAGCCCTGAACCGCGCGGGCACGGTGCTCACCATCCACAATGCCGGTTACCAGGGGTGGTTTCCGCCCCAGACCACGCAGCGGCTGCTCTTTCCGTGGGACGTGTTCACTATGGATAAACTGGAGCAGTTTGACACCTTCAACTTTCTCAAGGGAGGCCTGGTTTACTCCGACATCCTGACCACCGTGAGCCGCCGCTATGCCCTGGAAATCCAGACGCCGGAGTTTGGAGAGAAGCTGGACAGCGTTTTGCGCGCACGGGCGGCCGATCTGCGCGGCATTTTGAACGGCGTGGACTATGCCCACTGGGATCCGGCCACCGATCCTTCGCTCGCCGCGCATTACAGCCCCGAAAACCTGACGGGAAAAACCGCCTGCCGTGCCGACCTGCTCCGCGTCTTTGGCCTGGAGAACCTGCCGGACACTACCCCGGTGGTGGGCATGGTCTCGCGCTTTGCCGCGCAGAAGGGTTTCGACCTCGTGGAGCAGATTGCCCCTATCCTGGCCGAACGCGACGTTGCCGTGGTGGCGCTGGGCTCCGGCGAGCCCCGCTATGAGAAGTTCTTTCGCGACTGGGCCTACTGGCACAAGGGAAAGGTTGCCGTGCAGATCCGCTACGACGAGGTCCTGGCGCACAAGGTGGAGGCCGGCTCGGACATCTTTCTCATGCCCTCGCGCTACGAGCCCTGCGGCCTCAACCAGATTTACTCGCTCAAGTACGGCACGGTTCCGGTGGTGCGGGCCACCGGGGGGCTCGACGACACCATCGAGGAGTGGAACCCGGCGCAGACAAGCGGCACCGGGTTCAAATTCGAGGGCTACAGCGCCGATGCCCTGATGGCGGCCGTTGACCGCGCTCTGGCCGCGTTCCCTGACAAACAGGGCTGGCGGCAGTTGATGCGCAACGGCATGGCGCGCCATTACGGATGGGAGAAGCCGGCCAAAGAGTACGAAGCCGTCTACGCCGAAGCCGCCGCGCGGCGCGCCTGACCGCCGCCGCGCCCCGTCGCGGTCTTTGCTGCTGACGGCTGCACGCGGGCGCAAATGCGCGTAAAATGCGGGAGAATTCTGCAAGGGGAGGAGAGTGCGATGTTGCGAAAGCTCTGGGTACGCGTTGCGCTTGCGGTGGTGGCCATCCTGCTGCTTCTTATCGTCGTGGTTCCGTTCTTTGTGAACGCCGACACGTTCAGGCCCATGATCGAGAGCCAGTTGTCCAGTTCCCTGGGCCGGAAGGTCTCGCTGGGGCATCTGCGCTTCAGCCTCATCACCGCCAGCCTGAACGCCAACAACATCTCGATCGCCGACGACTCGGCGTTCAGTTCCTCGCCTTTCCTGCAGGCAAAGGAGCTTGAGGTAGGCGTCGAGCCGCTGGCGCTGCTCTTCAGTCATCGGCTCAGCGTGACGCGCCTCACCATTGACGATCCCGCCATTCAGTTGATCCAGAACCGCAAGGGAACCTGGAACTTTTCCAGCATCGGCGGCGCGGGCAGCTCGTCGCCGGCGGCGCAATCGGCCGCCGTCGCCAGTCTCAGCGTGGGCGAACTGCGCATCAAGAACGGCAGCGCCACGGTCTCCTCGCTGCCGCCGCATGGCAAGCCGTTCGTCTACAGCGCGATTGACCTCACGGTGAAAAATCTTTCCATGGTCTCCGCCTTCCCCTTCGAGCTCTCGGCCCATCTGCCCGCGGGCGGCTCCGTCCAAATCAAGGGTACGGCCGGCCCGCTCTCCACCGCCGACGCAGCGGATACGCCCTTCCAGGCGGCCCTGCAACTCAAGCACTTTGACCCCGTGGCCAGCGGCGTCATCGCGCCCAGCGAAAACGTCAGCATGCTCCTGGATGCCGATGCCAAGGCCGGCTCCGACGGAAAGAGCATCGCCAGCAGCGGCACAATCCACGCCACCCGCCTCCACCTGGCCGCCGGCGGCGCGCCTTCGCCCAAGCCGGTGGACATCGATTACTCGACCTCGCTCGATCTGGTCTCGCGCGCAGGCACGCTGACCGATATGGCCGTGCATGCCGGCCAGGTGGCCGCGCACATCCGGGGCGGCTATCAACTGAGCCCCGACGGCGCTACCCTGGACCTGCGCCTCTCCGCGCCCGCATTGCCCGTCGATCAGCTCGAGGAACTGCTGCCCGCCGCCGGAGTCACCCTGCCCAAAGGCTCGGCGCTCAAAGGAGGCACGCTCACCGCCAATCTGGCCATCAAGGGACCGGCTTCCAGTCCGGTGATCAGCGGCCCGGTGGAAGTGGACAACACCACGCTGGCCGGCTTCGACATTGGCTCGCGCATGCAGGGCGTCAGTCCCTTTGGCGGCAGCGGCGGAGGTACAGCCATCCGGAAGCTCAGCGCCGGCGTGACCTCCACCGCGCAGTCCACCAGCTTTGCCAACATCGTCGCCGATCTGCCCCAGGTGGGCACGGCCACCGGCAATGGGTCCATCTCCTCCGCGCAGGCCTTGAACTTCCAGATGCTGGCAAAGTTCAATGCCTTGACCGGCATCACCTCGGAGGTGAACAACGCCATCAATTCCAATCAGACCATCAGCACAGTCCTCGGATTCGCCCGGAGTTTCAGGAAAAACAACACGAAGAGCAGTGCCAATGGAGCCATCCCGATTGATGTGACGGGCACGGCCTCCGATCCCAAGATTCACGTCAAGCTGGGAGCCATGTTCTAGTCGGGGCCGGATCACACTACGTCCGCCGTTCGGGTCGTGTGAACAGGCCCTGGGGCCCTGCCGCTCTGCGCGCGGGCTGCCTAAGCGCCGCCCTGCGCGGCGTGAAAGTGCCGCCAAATGGCCTGCGCGGTTTTGCCATTGACCACGGCCGCCAGCGAATCTGCCGTGGCCGCCTGCACCTCGCGCAGGCTGCCGAAGTGCGTGAGCAGCCGCTGACGGGTGAGCGCGCCCACGCCGGGAATCTCCAGCAGTTCCGATCCGCGATCGCGTATGGCGCGGCGCTGGCGATGGTAGCCGATGGCGAAGCGGTGGCTTTCGTCGCGGATCAGTTGAACCAGGTGCAGCACCGGCGAGCGGCGATCGAGCACCACCGGCTCGTCTTCGTTGCCGTAGAGATAGAGGATCTCTTCGCGCTTGGCGATCGCGGCCACCGGCTGCGAGGTGAGGCCCAGGGATTCGAGCGCCTCGGCCGCGGCGTGTAGTTGCCCCAGGCCGCCGTCGATCAGCACCAGCGACGGCATGGGCTGGTTCTCTTCCTGCAACCGGCGGTAGCGGCGCGCCACCACCTCGCGCATCGAGGCGAAATCGTCAACGCCCGCCACGGTGTTCACCTTGAACTTGCGATAGGCCTGCTTGTTCATCTTTCCGTCTTCCCACACCACCAGCGAGGCCACTGTTTCCGAGCCCTGAATGTGCGAGATGTCGAAACACTCGATGCGCCGCGGCGGTTCGGGCAGCATCAGGGCGTCGGCCAGAGCCTCCTGAATGGCCTTGCGCGAGGGCTCCAGCACGCGGAAACGCTGCGTGTAGGATTGCTTCGCGTTCTGCCCGGCCAGATCGACCAGCGAGCGCCGCTCGCCGCGCTGCGGCGCCGCCAGTTCGATCTTGTGGCCGGTGCGCTCGGCCAGCAGCGCGGCCAGGGCTTCGCGGTCGTCAAAATCGGCGGGCGTCAGAATGGAGCGCGGAACGTATTGCTGGTCGATGTAAAGCTGCTTGAGCAGGGCGCTGAAGAAGGGGCCGGGATGAAAGTCCGGTGCGGTTGACGCTTCCGCGTCCCCGCCAGCTTCCGGCAGCTCGGGAACCTCTTCCCAGAAAAACTCGCGGCGATCGACGATCTTGCCCGCCCGCATGTGGAAGAGGTTCACGGCCAGGGCGCCGTCCTCGTAGTGATAGCCGAAGACATCGGCGTCGTCGCCCAGCTCCGCCGTGGCCATGCGCTGCTTCTCCTGCAACTGGTGCACGGTGGCAAGTTGATCGCGCAGCCGGGCCGCGGCCTCGAACTGCTGCGCTTCCGCGGCGGCCATCATCCGCGCCGTCAGCGCGCGCTCCAGCTCTGCGTGACGGCCTTCCAGAAAGAGCTGCGTGTCGCGCACCGCCTCGGCGTAGGCCTCGGGTGAGGTAAGCCTTTCCACGCAGGGGCCCAGGCAGCGGTGGATGTAGTACTGCAAGCAGGCGCGGGGATGATAGCGTGACAGATCGACCTTGCAACCGGGCAGCAGAAAGCTGCGATGGATCAGCTCCACGATGCGGTAGGCAAGATTACCCGGAAAATAAGGGCCATAGTAGGCGGCGCCGTCCTTGCGCAGGCGGCGCGTGACAAACACCTTGGGATAGCGGTCGGCCAGCGTGAGCTTCACATAGGGGTAAGTCTTGTCGTCGCGCAGCAGGATGTTGAAGCGCGGCTTGCGCTGCTTGATCAGGTTGTTTTCAAGGGCCAGAGCCTCATGCTCGTTGGCCACCAGAATGGTTTCGAGATCCACGGCCTCGCGCATCAGCGAGCCGGTCTTGGCGTTGGCCTGCGCGGCCTCCAGCAGATAGGAGCGGACACGGGAGCGGAGGTTCTTGGCCTTGCCCACATAAATGACCTCGCCCTCGGCGTTTTTATACAGGTAAACGCCGGGCTGGGTGGGGAGATTGCGGATTTTCTCGTAGAGGTCCATGCGGCGCCGCGCCCGTTTTTAGAATAGCTGCCCGATGGGGCAGGGAACAGGGACGGCGTGCATCCACCTGCTGGTTCGGCGGCCTCTCACGCGTGGTGTGCAATGGCCTGCGCAAACAGGGCTCCGCCAATCAGCAGCAGTCCGGCATAGATGAATTGCAGGAACGCGCTGCTGGAAAAGCGATGGTTGATGGCCCGCCCCAGGAAGACGGCGGGCAGCATGGCCGGCAGCGCAAGCAGAAACTCGTGCGTCACCGCGCGGGTCCACAGCCCGGCGCTCCAGTAGCCAATCATTCCCAGCATGCTGGCAGGCAGAAAGTACGCTTGCAGCGTGGCGCGAAATTGCTGCGGCGGCCATTGCCGCAGTGAGCCGTAGATCACCAGCGGCGGCCCGTTCATGCCGTAGGCCCCGCCCAGAATGCCGGCCAGGAAGCCTGACAACAGCAGCAGCGGCCGGTGCTCGCGGTGCAGCCGGAACGCCGGTCGCGCCGCCAGCGAAAAGGCTGCAAACAGCAGGATCAGAAGGCCCAATCCGGCCTTCACCCAGCGCTGATCCGCATGGGTCAGAATCAGCAACCCGAACGGAATGCCGAAGACCGTGGCGGCCAGCAGCCCGGCGGCGCTGCGCAGGTGGATATGCCTCCAATCCTGCGCCACCACCACCGCCGCGACGGCGATGGAGAGCAGCACGGCCAGCGGCGCGGCCACGCGCAGCGGCATGCAAAACGCCAGCAGCGGCACTGCGATGAGCGCTTCGCCAAAGCCAAACGCCGAGCGGATCAGCGTGGCGAGGAAAACAATCGCCAGGACAACCAGAGGGGAAGCGTGGATGGCGGTCTCCCGAAAAAAAAGATGGTCCTGCACTGCGCCGGCCCCGGATGAAGCGCAGGACGGCTGATTCAAGAATAGCCGGAGCCGCGCTCTCGGACTCACGGTTGAGCGGAGGAGGGACTCTTCCGCCCCGATGCCGCGCGGAAGGGCGACTCCGCCCCCGCGGAGATCGGAGTCCGCTCCTGTCGCGGCCCGCGGAGGTGGGTGATTGCTACCTGGAGCGAGTAAAAACTACATCATTCCGGGTGGTGTGCGCCGCCCGGAACAGCGAATAAGTATCATTTTTTCAATCTGATAGCCTCACGATGAGGTTTGGCGCGAAAGATGCATCTCCCTCCTCGATGAGAAAAAGGCCAGGTACGCCAGGATCGGCGGCCGGTCCAGGAGGGAAACAGACCATGAGACTTTACCGGAGCATTTCCCCGTTGGCGGCGGGTTTGGCGGCTGCCTTTGCACTGATGGCGGCCACGGGCTGCGCGACCAAGAACTATGTGCGTAACCAGACGGCGCCTTTGATTACGCATACCGACCAACTGGAAAACGAGACGGCGGCCAACAGCAACCAGATTCGCGACACGGACCAGCGCGCACAGGCGGGGATCAAGCAGGCGCAGGGAGCGGCGGACGCGGCCAACCAGAGTGCGCAGAATGCGCAAAAGGCCGCCGGCGACGCTACCGCCCAGGCTAACCAGACCGTGCATCGCGCCGATTCCCTGGCGGGCGTGGTGAAGGATCTGGACAACTACAAGCAGGTCGCGGATGTGACTGTGACCTTCGGCTTCGACAAGTCGGTGCTGACGCAGGACGACCGCGCGCAACTGGATGCCTTTGCCGCCCAGCTCGCCCAGGCGAAGAGCTACATCCTGGCGGTTACGGGCGGCACCGACACCACCGGTCCGGCTGGCTATAACTATGCGCTCAGCCAGCGCCGGGCCGATGCGGTCGTGCAGTATCTGGCCTCCAAGTACAGCGTGCCCGCCTACCGGATCTATCTGATCGGCATCGGCAAGGATCAGCAGGTGGCGCCGGACAATACGCGCGCGGGCCGGGAGAAGAACCGCCGGGTGGAGGTGCAGTTGCTCACCAGCGTGGGGCAGGCTGCGGCGGCGGCAAACGGCGCGGAGTCGAAGCTCTGAAGAGGATCGCGCTGGACAGGAGTCTGAGCCCGATGCGGGGCGGAGCGGGCATCTCCCGTTTCCGCCCCGCGGCGTTTCAGGAAGTTGCGGCGAGCTGCCGGACGTGCTCGGCGCGCACCTCGCTGGCCGTGAAGAGACGCAGAAACGGAGCGCCCTGGGCGGCCTGCTCCACGGCGGGGCGGCCATGGGCTTCTTCCCGCTCCACAATGCAGACCACCGCGGCAATCGCCATGCCGGCCTCGCGGGCCGCCTCAATGGCGTGAATGGTGGAGGCGCCGGTGGTGCAAACGTCGTCCACAATCACCGCGCTCGCGCCCTCGCGGCAATAGCCCTCGATGCGGCGGCCGGTGCCGTGGGCCTTTTCCGCCTTGCGGACCAGAAAGCCCTGGAGCAGCGGCGCCCCGGGATGCGAAAGCGCGCGCCACGCGCTGGCGGTGGCCACATTGGACACAATCGGGTCGGCCCCCATGGTCAGGCCGCCCACGGCCTCGGCTTCGATCCGGTTCTTCTCCAGCAAATCGAGAATGGCATGCCCCGTCAGCCGTCCGCCCTCCGCGTTCAGCGTGGTGGTGCGGCAGTCGATGTAGTAGTCGCTGGAGCCGCCCGAGGAGAGCTTGAACTGGCCAAGGCGGAAGCTTTGCCGGGCCAGCAGCGAGAGCAGTTGCTGGGCATAAGTAGGTGTGGTCATCGGTTCGATTGTAACGGGTGGCGGCTGCCGCTGCGGCTACATGTGACTGAGGTGGCGAAAGCCGCCCGTGCCGATCAGCATCATCGAGAAAAGCAGAAAGTTGTAACTGGCGTGCATCAGCATGCTGGCGGCCAGCGAGCGCGTGATGAGGCGGATCCAGCACAGGGCCAGGCTGACCAGCATCAGCAGCAGCAGCGGCCCCACGGCCCTGCCCGTCTGGTCGGCGTGCATCAGGGCAAAGGGAATGCTGGTGAATATCGAGCCAAACACCATCGCCTTGGTGGACCACTCCGGGTGGCCGTTTTCGTCGGCGCCCAGGGAGTAGCCCCCCGTAAGGCGCTCCGCGGCCCAGTCCCAGGAGGTGCAAAGGGCCGGCAAAAGGAAACCGCGAAAGATCATCTCCTCAAAAAAAGGCGCCATCGAGATGCCAAAAAAGAACATCAGCCAGGCCGCGCCGGGGGAGCGAAAGATCTGGTCGATGGGCGTGTCCTTGGGGCCGGGCATGAGCATGCCGTTGGCCAGAGCCAGCAGAAAGCAGAGCACGGCCGCGCCAAAGAGCCGGCGGCGCAGATGCAGGGCGGTGTGGATGCGCAACTGCACGCCGCCAAAGAAGCCTTTGTGCCACAGCGCCGGAAAAACGAAGTAAGCCGCGCCGAAGGTCACCAGGTAAAGGACGGCCATGCCGCCGAGCGTGTAGTGAATGTCGGTGATGGCCTGCTTGATGGTGGAAACGCCGAAGAGGTGAAAGTAAAGCGCCGCGCGCGTCAGCAGGCTGGCCGTGACCGCGCCCGCAAACGCCAGCGCGAGAAGCAGGCACAGATGGCCCATGTGGGGAATGCGCGGGGCGCTGAGCGGTTCGAGTTGAAGAAAGGACTGGAAGAGCAGCGGCTGCGTGTCCGAGCCGTCCCGGGGATTGGAAGCCTGGAAGGCGCTCTCCGGCGGCTCGGGCGCGGCGCCTTCTTCTTCCGGGAAGGGCGCGGGCGGATGGGCCTCGCTCCATGCGGATGCGGGCGAGGGCTCCTGATGGAGAGGGTCTGGATCAGGAAGGAGATTCATGCGAGCCCGGTCTTCTTTCTACGCGAGGTGGATTTCTTCACTTTACCAGTCCTGACGGGTTGGGACGGGGTGAGAGTTTCAGACGCGGGCGCGGGGCCGGTTTCCAGATCGAGCGGCGTGAGCTTGCCGTCGGATGAAACGTAAAAGCGGCGGAGGAACTGGCCAGTATAGGAGCCAGGGGTGACGGCGATCTGCGCGGGGCGGCCCTGGCCGACGATGCGGCCGCCGTCTTCGCCGCCCTCGGGACCAAGGTCGAGAATCCAGTCCGCGTTGCGGATCACGTCGAGGTTGTGTTCGATGATCACCACCGAGTTGCCCAGGTCGGCCAGCCGGTGGAGGACTTCAAGCAGCTTGCGCACGTCGTCGAAGTGCAGGCCGGTGGTCGGCTCGTCCAGCAGGTAAAGGGTGCGGCCCGTCTGGCGCTTGGAAAGCTCGCGGGCCAGCTTCATGCGCTGCGCCTCCCCGCCCGAGAGGGTCACTGCGCTCTGGCCTAGATGCACGTAGCCCAACCCTACATCCACCAGGGTCTGGAGCTTCTGGCGGACCTGGGGAACGTCGGCCAGCAGGGGCAGCGCGTCCTCGATGGCGAGGTCCAGAATGTCGGCAATGGAGTGGCCGTGGAACTTTACGGCAAGGGTCTCCTGGTTGTAGCGGCGTCCGCCGCACACCTCGCACTGAACGTAGACATCGGGCATGAAGTTCATCTCGATGCGCCGCTGGCCGTCGCCCTGGCAGGCTTCGCAGCGGCCACCGGTGACGTTGAAGCTGAAGCGGCCGGGCTTGTAGCCGCGCTCGCGGGCCTCCGGGAGCATGGCGAAAAGGTCGCGGATGGGCGAGAAAACCTGGGTATACGTCGCCGGATTGGAGCGCGGCGTACGCCCGATGGGGGACTGGTCGATGCGGATGACCTTGTCGATCTGCTCCGTGCCGGTCAGCGCATCGTGGGCGCCCGGTTCCTCGCGCGAGCCGTAAAGGGTTCTGGCCAGGGAGCGATAGAGGATGTCGTTGATCAGGGTGCTTTTGCCCGAGCCGCTCACGCCCGTGACCACGGTGATGACGCCGAGCGGAATGCGGATTTCAAGGTCGTGGAGGTTGTGTTCGCGGGCGCCGGCGATGGCGAGCCAGTTGCCCGTGAGCGACCGCGGCTGGGCGCGGTGCAGCATCGTCATGGCGCCCGACAGGTAACGGCCAGTCAGGGAGTCGGGGCAGGCCATGATCTCAGCCGGCGTGCCCTGCGCCACCACCGCGCCGCCCAGCCGGCCGGCGCCGGGGCCCAGGTCGAGTACATAGTCGGCGTGGCGAATGGTGTCTTCGTCGTGCTCGACGACGAGGACGGTGTTGCCCAGGTCGCGCAGCTTCTTGAGCGCTTCGATCAGGCGGTTGTTGTCGCGCTGGTGCAGACCGATCGAAGGCTCGTCGAGAACGTAGAGCACGCCGCGCAGCCGTGAGCCGATCTGCGTGGCCAGCCGGATGCGCTGGCCTTCGCCGCCGGAAAGCGTGGCGGCGTTGCGGTCGAGAGAAAGGTAGTTCAGCCCTACCGCGCAAAGAAACTCGAGCCGCTCCACGACTTCGCGCCGGATGCGCTCGGCCAGAAGCGCCTCGCGGGCCGTGAAGCTCAGATTGATGGCGGCCGAAAGCGCCCGGTTCAAGGGCAGGGCGGTGAAGTCGGCGATGGAGAGCCCGCCGATCTTCACGGCCAGGGACTCCGCGCGCAGGCGCTTGCCGCGGCAGGCGGGGCAGGGCGTGGCCGACATGAAGCCCATCATGTATTCGCGGTATCCGTCGCTCTTTGCCTCTTCGAGAGAGTCGCGCAGGAAGGCCAGCACGCCGTGAAAACCCGTGCGGGGGCCTTCGCCCTTGGGCGGCCCGTAGATCAGGATGTGCTGCTGGCGCGGCGGCAGATCCTCGAAGGGCTTTTTCAGGTCGATGTGGTAGCGCTCGGCGGCCAGGTGAAGCAGCCGGAGCAGATACTGGGACGAGGAGCCGGGGCCCAGTCCGCCATCGAGCAGGGGCTTGGACCAGTCGGTGATGACCTTGGCGGGGTCGAAGTCGTAGAGCGAGCCCAGCCCGTGGCACTCCGGGCAGGCCCCGAAGGTGGAGTTGAAGCTGAAGTTGCGCGGCTCCAGCCTGGGCACGTCGAGGCCGCAGTCCGGGCAGGCCATCGAGGAGGAGAACAACTGCTCCTCCGCCCCGCTGATGGCCACCGTCACCAGGCCGTTGGCCAGTTGCAGAGCCTTGGCAACGGCCAGATCGAGACGCTTTTCCAGCGGAGTCCGGGCGCCGGGAGATGCTGTCGCGCCCGGCTCGGGCGTCTTCAGCACCACGCGGTCGATCACCGCCTCCACGGTGTGATTCTTGCGGCGGTCCAGCTGCACCGGCTCCGTCAGGTCGCGCAGTTCGCCATCCACGCGGGCGCGAAAACCCTGCCGGTCGAGCTGCTCAAACAGATCCTTGAACTCGCCTTTGCGGCCGCGCACGATCGGAGCCATGATGGTAACGCGTTCGCCATTGCCCATCTGCAGAATGCGCTGCACGATCTGCTCGGCGGTTTGGCGCGCGATGGACCGGCCGCAGTTGGGGCAGTGGGGCGAGCCCACCGAGGCGTAGAGCAGGCGCAGGTAGTCGTAAATCTCCGTGATGGTGCCTACGGTGGAACGCGGACTGCGGCTGGTGGTCTTCTGCTCGATGGAGATGGCCGGGCTGAGGCCCTCGATCGAGTCCACCTCCGGCCGCTCGATCTGGTCCAGAAACTGCCGCGCATAAGCCGACAGCGTCTCCACGTAACGGCGCTGGCCCTCGGCATAAATGGTGTCGAAGGCGAGTGAGCTCTTGCCCGAGCCGGAGAGCCCGGTCACCACGGTGAGGGTGTTGCGGGGAATGCGCACGTCTATGCCGCGCAGGTTGTGTTGACGGGCCCCGCGCACCGTGATGTGAGTGATGGGCATGATGAGGAGAAGGAGTGGGCTGCCGCCGGTCCGCTTTCCGGCCGGCATTCAGGGCGCATCCGCCTGGGAGTATTCTATTTGGCAACAGAAAAGTGGGTCAACGCGCCCCTTTTTTCGCGCCGTTCACGATTCTTCTGCGACAATCGCAAAGAAGCGCCCTCCCGTTCCCGGTTGATGAAGCAAGTTGCCGGGAACAAGACGCGGAGACAATCGGGAATGTCGAACTCTTTCAATCTCGCCATGTTGGTTCTGGCTTCCGTTGCCGCGCTGGTGTTCGGCATCCTGCTGGCGTACGGCCTGCTGCGCGCCGCTTTTGCGCTCATGCGCCAGCGCGAAGGGCGCCTGGCCGTGAAACCCCAGCCCCAGGCAGCGCGCGTGGCATAGGGCCGGATCGCCTCTCCCCCTCCTTTTCTCCGTTTTATGGGGGAAATTCCGCCCAAATACCAGAAAAAAACTGCTCAGCGCGGCTATGGCGGATTTTGATTCTGCATCTGCTGTTGGCGCTGTTCGAGATCCTGCATGACCTGCTGCGGCGAACGCGGCGCGCCGCCGGGCACAAGGACGAAGCGGGTGGAATTGCGCGCCGGCGGCTGCTGGGGCTGCTCGTCCTCTCCCGTGTCGACGGAGTCGTCGTGGCTGGCCGCGGGCTCGCTATGAGGGACCGCGCCGGCCGGCGTGCGGGGACTCAGCAGGATGTTGCGCGGCGCTCCTTTGCCGAGATCCCCGATCATGATCATGTTGTAATTGGAGCCATGAAGCAACTGGGAGAGCACATCCCGGGCCAGGCCGGGACCGTAGGCGCCAAAGACGCGCTCGTCCGTGCTCAGGCCCTGAACCTTGGCGCCGGTGACGGTCTGCACTTCGAACAGAATCTGCTGCAAGCTCGAGTTGTTGGCCTTGATGCTGAGGCCGCTGCTGTCCCAGACGATCGTGGCGGGGCTGGGAAGGTCGTTGACCGGCCAGTTGGGACGAATGGGCGCCGCAGGGGGTGCCGGGGCCGCGGCGGCGGCTGGGGGGGCGGCGGCCTTGCGATGCGGCTTGCGGACGTGGGCGCGGACGCGCGTGGGCGCCGCCTTGTGCGCGGGAGGCGCCGGACGGGGCTGCACCCGCGCCTGGCCGTCCGCAAAGGAAGCCGCCCAGAGCATCGGAGCTGCAAACAGAAGAAACGCCGCGAGACGAAGCGGAACCGCATGGCGGCGGGCGCGCGGCACAGGCAGAGCAGGGGTACCCGTTGTGCGGTGGGGAATCGACGGCGATTCGGTGGCGTTGCGCATGGAAAGCATCCCCCCGGCCGTGTCCCGCGCCGGACGCGGCGTTTTGCCGCTGCTCTGTTGTACTAGACTAACAGTGGCCCGCGAACGCTCGAAAAGAGGATGGCGCGGCGGAGAGGAAGTTCCCTGAAATGCAACTCGGCCGGAAGTGTCTGTGCGCAATGGGAGCGGTTCTGCTGGCGGCGCCGGCCGCGTGCCTGGCCGCGAACTGCACCACGCAGGCCGCATTGAATCCGCTGGACCGGGATGCGCTGGCCATTGCCGGCGGCCGCGTGGCCGCCTCCGTGGTGCAGCAGAACTTCGACGTGCTCCATTCCCTGCTGCTGCCCGCCGAAGAGCAGAACTGGGAGAACATCCGCGGGGCGGTGGAAGACGGGGCGGCGCTGTTCCGGGGCGGCCATGCGCAGATCCACAACCTCTACCTGCTCGACTCGACCATGGAGCGGACCACGGCGGACACCGAATTCTTCTGCTCCAACCAGAGCGGCTCGCTGACCGTGACCATCACCCTGCGCGCGTTGCCGCCGGGCCGCTACGCGGTGGTGCTCGCCGACGCCGCCGGCGCACCCATGGCCGGGCAGATGGCCTTCATCCTGGTGTGGGACGGCGGACCGGGCGGAGGCTGGAAACTGGGCGGCGTCTCCGTGCGCCAGGGAACCTTCAGCGGACACGACGGCGTGTGGTACTGGACGCGGGCCCGCGAACTGGCGCAAATGAACCTGCCCTGGGCAGCCTGGTTCAGCTACGACGCCGCGCGCTACCTGCTCCTGCCGGTCGACTTCCTCTCCTCGCCCAATCTGGAGAGGCTTCAGACAGAGCAATCGCAGATCAAAAACTCCCCGCCGGCGGCCTTCCCCTACATGGTTCCCGACGGAGCGCGCACCTGGAAGATCGATTCGGTGCAGTTGGATCCCACGCTGCGGCTGCCGGACCTTGGCGTCACCTATGAATCCACCGGGGTGTCCGACCCGGCCGCGCAGCGCACCGAGGCGGTGGCGGTGCTGAGCGCGTTTTTGAAGATGCAGCCCGCCCTGCGCCAGAACTTCCACGGCTTGTGGGCCTACGCAATGAGCAAGGGCAAGCGCACGCCCGTCATGGAACTGCCCATGGCGCAGATACCGTAAAAGCAGGCAACCAGGGAACAAGGAACGAGGGTACGGAGATTGGCAGGCATCATTGATTTGCGATCCGATACGGTAACCCGCCCCACTCCGGAGATGCGCGCGGCCATGGCCGCCGCCGAAGTGGGCGACGACGTCTATGGCGAAGATCCCACCGTGAACCAACTCGAGCGCCGCGCCGCGGAGATCTTCGGCCGCGAGGCGGCGCTGTTTGTGCCCAGCGGAACCATGGGCAACCAGATCGCCATCCGGCTCCATACGCAGCCGGGCCAGGAGGTGATCGCCGAGTCGAGGGCCCACATCCTCGACTGGGAGATGGCCACCACCGCCGTCTTTTCCGGCTGTCTGGTGCGCGCCGTTCCAGCCCAACGCGGCATCCTCACCTGGAAAGAGATTGAGCCGGCGATCTACGCGCGCGGGGCGTTTCGCGCTTCCACGGGCCTCATCGAGATTGAGAATACGGCCAACCTCGCCGGTGGAGTGTGCACGCCGCTGCACGTGATGGAAGAGATCTGGGCCGGAGCGAAGGAAAGAAAGCTCCCCGTCCACCTCGATGGTGCGCGCATCTTCAACGCCTCCACGGCGCTGGGCGTGGACGTGAAAACGCTCACGCGCGGATGCGACACCGTCATGTTCTGCCTGTCCAAAGGGCTGGGCGCGCCGGTGGGTTCCATGCTGGTGGGCTCGGCGGAACGGATGGCGCGGGCGCGGCTCTTCCGCAAGGCCCTCGGCGGCGGCATGCGCCAGGCTGGCGTGCTGGCCGCCGCGGGTCTGATTGCGCTCGAGACCATGCCGGGACGGCTGCACGAGGATCATGCCCACGCGCGCCTGCTGGCGGAAAGCCTGGCGACGCTGGAGCAGGTGGCGATCGACCTGGAGTCGGTGGAGACGAATATCGTTGTCTTCCGGCTGCGGGGCGGCCTCAGCGCGCCGGCCATTGTGAATCGCCTGCGCGAGCGGAATATTCTGATCAGCGCCTTCGGGCCGGACGCCATCCGGCTGGTGACGCACTTCGATGTGGACCGCGCGGCGTGCCTTACGGCGGCCGAAGCGCTGACAGAAGCGATCGGAACCGCCACCGCGGCGAACTGAAGACGAGGACGCCTGAAAACCAGGCCTGAAGAGATGCTCTTCAGGCCTGGGGCAGCCTAGCTGATTTCAATCACGTCGGACGAGGCCGCCGCCGCCGCTTCGGCGCGTTCCATCAGCTTTTCCGCCGCCGCGTAGAACTCGGCCGCCTGCGGGCTTTTGGGGCCGGCCAGGGCAACGGGCATCCCGTGGTCGCCGCCTTCGCGAATCGCGGGAACCAGTTCAATCGATCCCAGGAAGGGTACGTTGAACTGCTGCGCGGTGCGCTCCGCCCCGCCCTTGGAGAAGATGTCGATCTCCTTCTGGCAATACGGGCAGGTGAAGTGGCTCATGTTCTCGATAATTCCCAGCACCTCCACGTTGACCTGGCCAAACATCTCCAGGGCTTTGCGTGCATCCTGCAGGGCCACGTCGCTGGGCGTCGAAACCACCACCGCTCCCGTTAGCGGAACCGTTTGCACCAGCGAGATCACCACATCGCCCGTGCCCGGCGGCAGGTCCACGATGAGGTAATCGAGTTCGCCCCAGTCCACCTGCTGCAAAAACTGCCGGATGATCTGGTGCAGCATCGGTCCCCGCATCATCATCGGCTTGTCGTCCGGGGAGATGTAGCCAATCGAGATGGTCTTGATGCCGTGCGTCAGATTGGGCTGGATCCGATTCTGTTGGTCGACGCGCGGCTGCTGCGTCGAACCCATCATCAGCGGTACGTTGGGACCGTAGATGTCGGCATCGATCAGGCCGACGCGCTGGCCGAGCTTGGAAAGGGCAATTGCCAGGTTGACCGCCACCGTGGTTTTGCCTACCCCGCCTTTTCCAGAGCCGACAGCCACAATCTTTGAGATGCCGGGCAACGCCACAGGCGAGGGCATGGCAGGTGAATGAGCCATAATTTCCAGTTTCTCCTTTTTTCTCCCGTTATTGGGAGTCGATGGTTGAATCGCGCCGCGCGGCGGCGCCGGGATTTTCCAGCGAAGCGGTGGCCATGCGTTCCTGCCTGCGCCGCGCCACTTCGGTTTCTCGATGCTGGCGGCGCAGCAGCGCATCGGCATAGCGCCGTTGTTCGTCTGCGGTCTCCGCAATCAGTTGCGGCACGCGCACGCGCTGGCCGTGGTCGTCGATGGCCACAAACACCAGGTAAGCGCTGGCCACGTGCAGCATCAGGCCGGTGAGCGGATGCTCCACCCACACCTTCACGCCCACTTCGATCGAGGTGGTGAAGGCGCGGTTCACGCTGGATTTGAGGATCAGCAGATCGCCCACATGCACGGGGCGGATAAAGTCGATGTGATCCATGGCCGCCGTCACCACATGGGTGCGGGCATGGCGAAAGGCCGCCAGCGCGCCGGTCAGGTCGATGAAGTGCATCAGCCGGCCGCCGAGAAGGTTGCCCAGAACGTTGGCGTCGTTGGGCAGGATGATCTCGGTCATCTCCGACTGCGTGCTGGCCACGCTGCGGGCCTGGGGATTGATTTCCGGGGTGGACATGGGGCGGATGCTCCGTTCAAGAAGGCGCGCCGGCAGACGCCAGAAACTCCCGCTAGAATGAAGCCTGGGGGCTGGCTGGCCGGAACCTCCAATTCCAGTTTCGGCAATTGCCGCCAAATAAGCAAATCGAACCAGGCGGCAAGGCCGCAGGCAGGCAGGATGGACAAGATCGCTGCATTGAAAGAGATTTTGGCGCAGGATGCAGGCAACCCGCTGGCGCGCTACGGGCTGGCGATGGAACTGGCCAGCCAGGGCCAGACCGGGGCCGCGCTGGAAGAGTTCGACCGGCTGCTGGCGGCCCATCCGCAGTATGTCGCCGGCTATTTTATGTCGGCGCAAACCCTGGCCCAGGCCGGCCGCGGCGCGGAGGCCAGGGAACGGTTGAAGGCCGGCATCCGGCAGGCGGCCCAAAGCGGAAACCATCACGCGCAGAGCGAGATGCAGGCCATGCTGGATGAGATGGAAGACTAGCGCCGCGCGCTTGCGCTTGCCGTTTCAGGAATTTTTATTGCCCAAACGCGCCCGCGCCTGGCTGGCAGATAGACCCCGGGCAGGGAATCGCGTCTAAACTAGGGATATGGTTAAGTATTCCATCGTGGTTCCGTTTAATAACGAAGAGGAAAACGTTACTGTTTTATATGCTCGATTAAAACAAGTCATGGAACAGGTGGGTGAAGAGTTTGAGTTGGTGCTCGTGGACGATGGCTCCAACGACCGCACCTACCGCTTGCTGGAAGAGATTGCGGCCGTGGACAGCCGCGTGCTGGTGGTGAAGCTGCGCAGAAATTTCGGGCAGACCTCCGCGCTGGCGGCCGGATTCGACCATGCCTCCGGCGAGTTTATCCTGGCCATGGACGGCGATCTGCAGCACGACCCGAACGACATACCGGCCTTCATTGAGAAACTGGAAGAAGGGTATGAGGTGGTCTCCGGATGGCGCAAGCGGCGCATCGACAATCTGCTGCTGCGGCGCATTCCGTCACTCTGCGCCAACTGGCTCATGGCGCGCTTCTCCGGAGTGCCCCTGCACGATTTCGGCACCACCTTCAAGGCCTACCGGCGGGAAATCATCCAGAGCATTCCGCTCTACGGGCAGATGCACCGCTTCATCCCCGCGCTGGCCAGTTGGTATGGGGCGTCGATCTGCGAAATTCCAATCCGCAATTTTAACCGCGAACGGGGCAAGAGCCACTATGGCATCGGCCGGACGGTGGGCGTCTTCTTTGACCTGCTCACCATCCGCTTTCTGCTCCGCTATATGAGCCGGCCGCTGCATTTTTTCGGCAGCCTCGGCGTCGTAGGAATCTTTCTTGGCAGCGCCATCTCGGCATTTCTGGCCGGCTTGAAAATCCTCCATCCGCACGCCAGCGTCATGGCGCTGCACGGCCCGCTCTTGCTGGTGGGCGCGGTGCTGATTGTGGTGGGCATTCAGTTGCTGGCCGTGGGCCTGCTCGGCGAACTGCAGGTGCGGCATTACTTCAGCAGCGCCAAGCAGCCCATGCCCTATGCCATTGAGCGCATTGTGCGGCTGCGGGCCTCGCAGGATCGAAGCCTCTTTCCCAACCACTGAAAATGCGCACCGCGGACACTCCATGACCAGAACAAGGGAGCACCCCCCGGGCCGGCCCCCAGACAGGCCGCCCGCGGCGCGGCCAAAATGCGCCATGGCGGCCTCTCAAAAGTCCACGTGCGCCCGCACCGAGCCCACCCAGGCCGGCCCGCGGTCGCGGTTGTAGCCCGGGTTGTCGATGTGCTGCACGTCCACGGCATAGTACAGCCCTCGCCACGCATGCCAGTTGTAGTAGCTCTCCACAATGGTTTCGCGCCCGTAGTTCAGGTTGCCGTCGCCCAGCAGAAAACCCAGCCCGCCATAGTGCAGATAGTTCTGATGGTCGCGCTTGATGGCGTTCGTCACCATCGCCAGCCCAACCTTGTCCACCGGCCTGTGCCAGCACGCGCCGGAGTAATCGGCGCCCGCCTCCACCGTCTGATCCACCTCCGTGTACGCAAACGACTCGTGCTGGCCTTCGTTCCATCCAAAGCGCCCAAACACGCGCAGATGGTCCGTCGCCTCCTGCTCGAAGTTGTATCCGAAACCGTACTTCAGCGCCCCGTAGTGTTCATGCAGCGTGATGGTGGGCACCGTCACTCCGTAGCGCGCATGGTCTGACCCGTCCAGAAACGCCTGCACCGCCTCCCGGTAGTCGCCCATGTGCGCGTTGTTGGCATAGAACAGCACGCGCTCGGCTCCGCCGCGCCCCTTCACAAAACTGTGCCGCAGCTCAAACTCGCCGTTCTGGCCGTGCGCGCGGCTGAAGGCCCAGTCCAGATCGATGCCGTTGGCCACCGTCGGCATGGCAAAGATTCCGTAGCGCAGGCTCCAGGCGCGTTCGTCGTACTCCACCATCCCGCCCACCGTGTAGCCGCGCGTGTCCGCCGCGTAATCCCACGCCCCGTTGTTGTCCACCGTCCAGTTCATGAACTGCAGGTGGCTGTCCGAGCCTGGACCGTTCACATCGAAGAAATCCGGCAGCGTCATCTTGCCCCCGCGAATCTCGATCCGCCGCGCCGGCACGGCCGTGGCCACGCTGAACGGCCCCGCCTCCTGGCTTACCATTTTGTCCGTCAGACCCAACACCTGGTGAAAGCCGTAGCGCGCCAGATAGGGCACCGTGCTCAGCGTAGGATTGCGCACCACGTCCAGGTTCGTGAATCCTGCCAGTCCCAGCGCCTGACTCAGCCCGCGTCCCCCCGTGCTCTCAATGTCCAGAATCAGCTCGGTGTTGTAGCGCGCCGAGCGCGTCGCCCGCACCGCCATGTACAGCGTGCCCACCAGCGAGGTCTTGTACGACGCGGAATTGCGAAAGCTATTCGTCCCCTGGTAGAGCGAGTGGAAGGGCAGACGGCCCTGGTAGATAATGTTGGCCTGGCCGGAAACCCACCAGCCGATCCCTTCCGGGTGCGGCGCCATGGTCAGGGCGGCCGCGCCTTGCTCTTCCTCGCTTTGCCCCCGGTCTTCCGAGGAGGGGATGTCCGCGCCCCGCTGCGCATAGCCGAAAAAAGAGAGTCCAGGCGTCACCTGCGCCACGCCCAGCTCCGACTGCAGCTGGGGCTGCGGCGCGGAGGGCAGCGAATCGTCCGCGGCCGCGCGCGGCGCTTGCGCGCGCGCTCCGCCCGGCGCCAGCAGCAGGGCCGGCAGCGCGAAGAGGCAGGGAATGGAGAGAGCGGCGCCCAGCCGCCGGAAAAGAAGAAAGCCAGGCGGGGGAAATCTGCGCAGGGGCGGGTTGGGATGGAAGAACGCGTTACAATAAATCATTAAGTATACCCCCATATGGTTTATACCATACCGGGGATGGGTATAGGTGGGGAGAATCGTCCATGCCTGACGCGGAACGGGAGAAACTTAAACAGATCCAGCGCCTGCGCAAACTTCGCGGACAACTCGACGCCTTCGAGCGCTCTCTGCTCGCCAGCGAGGACTGCGGCGGCCAACTTATGCTGCTGGCGGCCATCCGCGGCGGCGTCAACGCCCTCATGGGCGAGGTGCTGGAAAACCACATTCGTTTTCACCTCTCCGACGGAGAGCGCGACCAAATTCCTCCCGCCCTTGCCGAGGATCTGATCGATCTGGTGCGCGCCTATTTGAAATAGGCCGCTGCCTCCATCTTAGTGCGCGCCCTTGACGGCGAGGATGAATTTTTGGTTGCGCGGCGTTCCCCGCCCTGCTCATGCGGCCAGGGCAAACGCATTTCAAATTGCGGGATGATTCTGTTTTGAAAGGGCACAACTTCAGTGGTGCCGCAGATAGATTCAGATGCATATCTCTGGCCTTCAGGCCCCGAGGGATGGGTTTTCATTCCCAAAACTTCCCCCCGAGGCTAAGGCCCATCCGTTTTTCGGGCCATCTTGCGGCACCACTGAAGTCGCGCCCTTTCAAAGTTGCTTCTGCCCGCGAATTGAAATTCAAATGCGTTTGTCCTGCTCATGCGGCGGTTGCGCCCCCGCTCTTAGGTGTAATATGCATCTATTGAGGAAGGTTTTTCCGCGGAGGCGCCCGGCGTTTCCGCCGGAAGCTGCTTCCGGAACTATTTTCAGGACTAGGAGTGAGAGGAATGAAGATCGCAGTCGCAACCATGGATGGCGCCAGCGTGGCGCAGCATTTTGGCCAGAGCCGCGGCTTTCTCGTTTTCGATGTCGATGACACGGTGATCAAGGGCAGCGAGCTGCGCACCGCTTCTTCCACGCCGCATGACGCCGGCCTCTGCCATGGCCAGGCGCAGGGCGGGATGGCCGGCATGCTGGCCGGCTGCGAGGTGCTGCTGTGCGGCGGCATGGGCGCCGGCGCGGCCAACGCCATCCGCCAGCTCGGCCTGGATCCGTTCATCGTTCCCGGCGTGGCCTCTCCCCAGGAAGCCGTGACGCTCTTTCTCGAAGGCAAGGTCGATCCCGGCGCCGCCACCTGCAGTTGCCACCACTGAGAGCCGCGCCGTGGCCCCGTCCGGCAGAGCGGTTTACGCGCCTGCCGGCGTGCGCAGCGTTTCAAGCGCTGCCATCATGTCCCGGGCCAGCGACTGCTGCGTTTCCGCGCTCAGCTTGGCACCGCCGCGGGTCAGGTAGAAGACGTCAATCGCCGTATCGCCCTCGGTGTCGATCAGCGCTACCTCGACGTTGCAGCCGTGGTTGCTTAGCGTGAGCGCGATCTGGCGCAGCAGGCCCGGCACGTCCTGCGCCACCACCTGCAGCAGCGTCGAGTGGCTCGACGACTCCCCGTCGAACTCCAGCCGCGTCTCCACCTCGACCTTCAGATTGCTGGGATGGCTCATGTGGCTGCGCGCCTCCAGCAACTGCTCCACCGGCGTGCGCTGGGCCACTACTTCGTGCATGGACTCGAGAAAACGCTCCTTCTCGGTCGGGTTCAGCTCCAGCGTGCGGAAGACATCGGAAAAGTGGAAGCTGTCCACGATGATGCCGGCCTCGTTGGAGAAGGCGCCGGCCTTCACAATGTTCATGCCCCACGCCGCCAGAGCCCCCGCCACGTCCGCAAACAGCCGCTCGCGGTCCCGCGTGATTACCGTCAAGTCGAATAACTGGCGCGTCGGCCGCAGATCCAGCTGCACCGCGTCCTCGTCCAGGCGCAGCGACATCTGGAAGTGATTGCGAATCTGCTCCGGGAGCCGTGTTTGCAGGTAGCGTTGGGGCAGCCCTTCGAGAAACTGCCGCAGAATCTCATGCTGCGCCGGCGGCAGCATGGAGCGCAGGCGGTTCAGCAGCGTGGGGTCGATCGCCGAGTGGTAGCGCACCTCGTCCACGCTGCGATCCATGAAGTTCGAGGTGGCCATGTAGAACTGCCAGATGTTCTCCGCCTTCCACGGGGTCAGGGCATCGGGATTCACCGCCTTGATGTCCGCGAAGGTCATGATGGAAAGCATCTTCAGCAGCAGCGGATTGCCGATCTTTTCCGCGAAGGCGCGCACGTTTTCGTGGTCGAAGATGTCGCGGCGTAGCGCGTTCGACATCTCCAGGTGCATGCGGATGAGCTTCAGAATCAGCTCGCGCTCTTCGTTGTCGAAGTCCAGCCGGGCGAGGAAGGCATCGGCCAGCTCCACGCTTTGTCCGGCGTGCTCGCCGGTGCGCCGCGCCTTGCCGGTATCGTGCAGCAGCATGGCCAGCAGGAACAGATCCAGCCGGTCGATTTCCGGCATCAGTTGCGCGAGGCGTTTTTCCTGTTCGTTGGAGGGTTGCCGCAGGCCATGCACGTTGTCAATGCACAGGAAGGTGTGTTCGTCCACCGTGTAGCGGTGATAGGTGTCGCGGATCACCAGCGCGTCGATGCCGTGAAACTCCGGAATCAGCATCTCCAGCACGCCCAGCGCGTGCATGGTGCGCAGCGCGTGGGCGGCGTGCGGCCCGATCAGCACCTCGCGCAGCGCGTTCCACAGATAGGGCCCCTCGGGAATGTGAATGGCCAGCGCCGGCAGCGCGTCGGTGATGCGGTCTTCGGCGGCTTGCGACAGCGTGTAGCCGTGCGTGGCCATGAGTGAGAAGATGTGGAGGATGGCGCTGGTGTCGCTGAACTGCGCCCCGGGCACAATGTCGATGCGGCCCTGGTCGAGCACGAAGTCGGTGCCCGCGATGGGCGTGCGCCGCCGCCGGAACTGGCGATAGAAGCTTACCGGAGCCGGCAGGTGCTCCATCAGCAGCGCCGCGCGCCGGTACACCACGCGCGCGTGGCGATAGTAGGTGCGCATCCAGTAGGCCGGGTCCGCCGTCCCCCGCGTCTCCAGCCCGATGGATCGCGCGGCGGCCTCGTCCTGCGATTGCCAGTCCAGCGCGTTGTCGTCGCGGCCGTGGCGGAAGTGCAGAAAACAGCGCGCCGCGGCGAGAAAGTCGAAGGCTGCCTCGGCGTCGCCGCGCGCGCTCTGGAAGACGCCCCCGCGCTGCCGCGGCCACTCCTTGGCTTGCTTCAGATGGAAGAGCAGCGCAAACCAGACGGCCAGGTGGTAGTCGCGCAATCCGCCGGGACAATCCTTGAGGTTGGGCTCCAGATGGAAGATGGTGTTGCCGAACTTGGCATGGCGCGCTCGCGCGATCTCGCCCAGCTTCTGCGTGATCGCGTTCCACTCGCTCAGCACCAGGCCCGGGAGCACGCTCTGGTGAAGCTGCTGGTAGAGGGGAAACTGACCGGCCAGAAAGCGGCGGTCGAGCGTGGCCAGGGTGAACTCGAGGTTGTCGGGATCGAAGCGCCCGGCCTCTTTGACGGTTCGCGAGCAGGGGCTTGCGCGCAGACCGATGTCCCACATGCCCTGGATGATCGTCCGCACCGGCTCGCGCGACTGCTCCTCGGTTTTCTCGTCGGCGAAGGCAAAGAGCACGTCGATGTCGGAGAAGGGGAAGAGATCTTTGCGTCCGTAGCCGCCTAGCGCCAGCAGGCTCACATTCAGAGCGGCATGGCCGGCAAACGCCCGCCGCCACATCTCGATCAGAATGCGGTCCACCACCGCCGAGCGCCGCCGGATCGCGGCCGTGCCGTCCCCGGTGCGCTCGTAGGTCTGGCGCACCAGCGCCATCTCCCGCGTATATTGCTCCCGAAGATCGTCAACTGCCAAGGCGACTGGATCCATAAAGTTTGCGTGTGACTGCAATTAAGACAGCCCTGCTGCGGCAAGGAAAAGATTGTTATCAGCATATGCGATCTTGCGGCCAATGCGTATCTTTTGCCGTGCGCGGGTGCATGCCTCGTTCGTCCGGTTGTCTTCCCTGGCCCCGCCCTGCGCCCTTCGGGCCTGCGCCGCGTGTGTGCGCTGGGCGGAAGCGCCGTTGCCCGCCGCGCCGCCGGCTGCATCCCGCCCTTGCGCCCTGCCTTGTTACAGCGCCGCTTCGCCCCGCTCGTCGTTACGGATGCGAATGGCTTCTTCCACGCGGCTCAAAAAAATCTTTCCGTCGCCGATCCGCCCCGTGCGCGCCGCCCCGATGATCGCCTGCAGCGTCTTTTCCTTCATCTCGTCGTGGACCACGAGCTCGATCTTCACCTTGGGGAGAAGGTCAACCGTATATTCCCGGCCGCGATAAAACTCGGTGTGGCCCTTTTGCCGCCCATGGCCCCGCGCCTCCAGGATCGTCATGCCCTCAATGCCTGCCTCCAGCAGCGCATCCTTCACCGCATCCAGCTTCGATGGCTGGAGTACCGCCTCGATTTTCACCATCTGCAAGTGCCTCGCTTTGTCAGCCTATCAGGCGGAAGGCCGTGATGGCCCTCCCGCCCGCTTTCTCGTCATCCTACGTGTTCAGGTCGTAGCCTTCTTCGCCGTGCTGCGACAGATCCAGGCCCTCGGACTCCTGCTCGGGCGAAACGCGCAGCCCGATCGTCTTGTCCACCAGCAACAGCAGCGCCACCGTGCCCGCAATTGACAGGGTCCAGGCGATGCCCACGCCCGCCGCCTGGTTCAGCAGTTGGCTCCAGTGGCCGTCCATCGCGCCCGTGGGCAGGGCCCGGAGATGGGCGTCCTTGCCGAAGGCCGGATTGATGGCCGCCGTCGCAAACAGGCCCGTCAGCAGCGCCCCCAGGGTGCCGCCCGCGCCATGCACGCCAAAGGCGTCCAGCGAGTCGTCGTAGCGCAGCCAGCTCTTTACCTTGAAGACCATGAACGAGCAGAAGGCCCCGGCCAACAGGCCGATGAACAGGGCACTGAACGGCTGCACAAATCCGGAGGCCGGCGTAATTGCCACCAGTCCGGCCACCGCGCCGGAGATGGCGCCCAGCGCCGTGGGCTTGCCGTTTTCCAGCCATTCGGCCATCGTCCAGCCCAGCGCTGCCGCCGCCGCCGCAAAGTGCGTATTGATAAACGCCGATGTGGCCAGCGGGCTCGCTGCCAGTGCGCTGCCCGCGTTGAATCCAAACCAGCCCACCCACAGCAGGCAGGCGCCGATGAAGCTCAGCACCAGCGAGTGTGGCGCCATCTTCGTGTGCGGATACCCCATGCGCTTGCCCAGGTAGATGCAGGTCACCAGCGCCGAAACTCCCGACGTGATGTGCACCACCGTCCCGCCCGCAAAGTCCAGGCTCGGAATGTGTCCGCCGCTGGCGTTCAGCAGACCGCCCACGCCCCACACCATGTGCGCCATGGGGCTATAAACCACCAGCGACCACAGCGTGAGAAATACCGCCATCCCCGTGAACTTCATCCGCTCGGCAAACGCGCCCGTAATCAGCGCCGGCGTAATGATCGCGAACATGAGCTGGTAAATCATGTAGGTCTGTTCGGGAATCGTCGCCGCGTAGTCCGGGTTGGGCGTCAGACCCACCCCGCGCAGAAACATGTGCTCGAATCCCCCGATGAACCAGTTGCCGTGACCGAAGGCCAGCGAGTAGCCCACCACCGCCCACACAATCGTCACCAGCCCCATCATGGCGAAGCTCTGCATCATGGTGCCCAGGATGTTTTTCTTGCGCACCAGCCCGCCATAGAAGAGCGCCAGGCCGGGACCGGTCATCAGCAGCACCAGGGCCGCCGAAACCAGCATCCACGCGTTGTCGCCCGCCGCCTGCGCCTGTGCGCTGGCCGCCTGCGCCTGCTCCACGGCATGCTGCAGCGCCGCGATCTGCGCCTGCGTTGCCGGCCCCTGCGCGCCCTGCGCCCGCATCGGCGCCGGCAGCAGAAACAGCGCCGCCAGCACGGCCCACACGATCAGTAATCTCTTTCCACCAGGACCCATTCCGTTCTCACTCCCAGGCAACTTGGATGGTCCGCCCTGCGGCGGCCGTGCGCGCACCCGGTCCACGAGAGGTCTGCCGTCAAGCCGCGGGCGCCTTCTTGCGTGGCGCGCAATGCGGCGTTGAATCCCCGGCCAGCCGCCAGACGCACACTTGCGCCTGCCCGCAAAGGGGTGCTCTTTCATTCAAGCTTTCATTTCGCCCATAAGGAATCCATGAGGAAATAAAAACTCATCTGGCAATTTCATCTGTTTTGTGGGAAAGGAGATGGCCGCGCCGGCAAGGAGAATGTGCCGGGGCGGGAAAGAGCAGGGAACCGGCGCGGCCCGCGTGCGCCCCGCCGGCTCCCCGTTCAGATGGCGTTTTCGCCGCGCTCGTCGTTGCGAATGCGGATGGCGTCTTCCACGCGGCTCACAAAAATCTTCCCGTCGCCGATGTGGCCGGTCCGCGCCGCGCCCAGAATCGCCTGGATGGCTTTTTCGCGCAGATCGTCGTTCACCACCATCTCGATCTTCACCTTGGGCAGCAGGTCGATGGTGTACTCCCGGCCGCGGTAGAACTCCGTGTGGCCCTTCTGCCGGCCGTGGCCCCGCGCTTCCAGTATGGTCATGCCTTCAATCCCCGCTTCGATCAGGGCTTCCTTCACTGCATCCAGCTTGGCGGGCTGGATCACCGCTTCGATCTTCAGCATCGGCAAAATCTCCGTTCGGCAGCATAGCAGGCCGGGGGCGCTTCGTGCGCCCACCCCCGCCCGCGTTGTTATCCGTTAAAGTCGTAGCCTTCCTCGCCGTGCTGCGAAAGGTCCAGTCCCTCGGCCTCGTCCGCCGGTGAAACGCGCAGCCCCATCAGTTTGTCCACCACGAACAGCAGCGCCAGCGTGCCCACAATGGAAAGCGCCCAGCCAATCGCCGCGCCCATCGCCTGGTTGCCCACCTGACGCCAGTTGCCGCCAATGGCTCCGGTTGCCAGCGCATGGCCTGAGGCGTCCACCCCAAACACCGCGTTGATGCCGCTGGAGGCAAACAGCCCCGTCAGCAGCGCGCCCATCGTCCCGCCCATCCCGTGCACCCCAAAGGCGTCCAGCGAGTCGTCGTAACCAAAGTACTTCTTCACCTTGAAGACCATCAGCGAGCAAACCACGCCCGCGATCACGCCAATGGCCAGCGCCGCCATGGGCTGCACGTAGCCGGAGGCCTGCGTGATGGTGGCCAGTCCCGCCACGGCGCCCGAGATCGCGCCCAGCGCCGTCGGCTTGCCGTTCTGCAGCCATTCGGCCACCACCCAGCCAATGCCCCCGGCGGCGGCGGCAAACTGCGTGTTCACAAAGGCGCTGGTGGCCAGCGGACCCGCGCTCAGCGCGCTGCCCGCGTTAAACCCAAACCAGCCAAACCACAGCAGCCCCGCGCCGATAAAGCTCAGCACCAGAGCGTGCGGCGCCATCTTGGTCTCCGGGTAGCCCACGCGCTTGCCCAGGTAAAGCGCCGTCACCAGCGCCGCCACGCCGGAGGTGATGTGCACCACCGTGCCGCCGGCAAAGTCGAACACCGGCCACGCCCCGCCGTTGGTGTTCAGCAGTCCGCCCACCCCCCACACCATGTGCGCCATCGGACAGTACACCAGCAGCGACCACGCCGAAAGAAACACCGCCATGGAGCTGAACTTCATGCGCTCGGCAAACGCCCCCGTAATCAGCGCCGGCGTGATGATGGCGAACATCAGTTGATACACCATGAACGTCTGCTCGGGGATGGTCCCGCCGTAGTTGCTGTTGGGCGCCAGCCCCACCCCGCGCAAAAACGCGTGTTCCAGCCCGCCGATAAACGGCGTTCCCCGCCCGAACGCCAGAGAGTAGCCCACCAGCGCCCACAGCACCGTGATCAGACCCATCATGGCGAAGCTCTGCATCATGGTGCCCAGAATGTTCTTCCGCCGCACCAGGCCGCCATAAAACAGCGTCAGCCCCGGCGCTGTCATCAGCAGCACCAGCGCCGCCGACACCAGCACCCACGCGTTGTCGCCCGCCGTTTGTGCGTGCGCAATCTCCTGTTGCAGAGCCGCCACCTGCGCCTGCGTGGCCGGAGGCGAGGGCCTGAGATCGGGGGCCACCGCCAGGGCTGTGGCCGGCAAGGCAATCAGAAACAGCAAGAGCAGCAGCTTGATCTTCAGCTTGTACACGATGAATCCGCTCCCTGAAGGCCGCAGCTTGGCCGCCGCATGCCTGCGTGGCGGATCTCCGGCCGCCCTCCGGTTGAATGAGGAAAAACCACAGAAATTCAAGGCGCCGCCGGAAAGGTCCACATGCCGCCCGGCCGCCGGTTTTGCAATTTTCTCGGAGAGCCGGCACGCTGTTGACGCCGGCTCGGAGGGGGTTGCTTTCCGTCAATTCTTACATGAAACGCACGGCGCGCGGCTAGAGACCCTATGGTAACTTGAGGCCCGCCGCGCTACAATTCGCCCCTGCCTCGCCGCCCGCCGCCCGTCCCGCGCCCGCCGCCGGCCAGCCTGGGAGACAATAGCGTGGAGGCCTGGAGAAGAAAGAATGGCAACAAGTCCGCGCCCGTGGCGCGTTTGCCTGTGGATGGTCTGCCTGATGCCGGGGCTGGCCGCCTGGCCGGCCGCGCCCCCTTCCTGCCGCAAGGTCACGCTCGCCGGAGAAGTCTCCGCCGGCCATGAGTGGAGGCAGCCCATCGGACAGGGATGGGTCTTTCGCCTCCTTCCCATTCAGCCGGACCCGCGTTCCGGCCATTCCTATAGCGGATGGGACTTGGTTGTGGACCGCGATCCTCCAGCCGGATTTCCCGACGCGCTTCTTGTGGCCACTCCGCCTTACAACTCCATGAATGAGCGCGAAATCGGCGCCACCTTCGGCCTCCGCGCCCAGGACGCCGTGGGCTGGAACCCGCGCAGCTTCCACTTCCTCGTCGATCCCCGGGCCTTGCGTGAAAGTCAGAAGCTCTACCGGATTCTGGGCAGCATCCGTCATCCGGTGCAGGCGCCTGCCGTCAACAGCCGCGAAGCAGCCGCCATCCAGCGCCAGTTGCAAATCAACCAGCACGCGGCCGCCGGCCAGTTCCGCATCCTCGACGCCGGCCTCGCTCCCGGCATCGCCGACGCCGCGCCCTACGCCGAAAACTGGGCCATGGCCGCCGCGCGCATGCCCCACTCCGGCGAACCGCCCGCCTCCGGCCGCCCCACGCCCCTCGGCGAACTGCACTGGATTCGCTTCTCCATCACGCTGT
The DNA here is from genome assembly GCA_021846985.1 of Acidobacteriota bacterium. Lineage (GTDB taxonomy): Bacteria > Acidobacteriota > Terriglobia > Terriglobales > Acidobacteriaceae > Telmatobacter. The sequence continues at coordinate 137,025 of JAJZVX010000002.1, forward strand.
GGCTGCCCGGCGGATGGCGTTTGCCGCGCGCGCTGCGCGCCGTTCCCGCGCCCTGCCCGGAGTGAGCCGGTCTCGCTGCTTTCTGGGCCGGCCGCGCCGCGGGGTATACTGTTATCCATGGCGGCATCGGCAGAACGCGACCACTACCTGTTCGGAGCGCTGGAAAGCAGCGCGCGCAATCGCAGCAAGGTCCAGGAGGCCTCCTATGGCTTCGAGGAATCCGAGGGCCTCGTCCTCACCACCCTCGATTTCGCCGTCAACTGGATTCGCAAAAACTCCATTTGGCCCATGACCTTTGGCCTCGCCTGCTGTGCCATTGAGATGATGTCCACCGGCGCGTCCCGCTACGACATCGCGCGCTTTGGCGCCGAGGTCTTTCGTCCCTCGCCGCGGCAGTCCGATCTCATGATCGTGGCCGGTCGCGTCTCCCAGAAAATGGCCCCCATCATCCGGCGTCTCTACGACCAGATGCCCGAGCCCAAATGGGTCATCTCCATGGGCGCCTGCGCCACCTCCGGCGGCGTCTTCAATAACTATGCGCTGGTGCAAGGCGTCAATCAGATCGTTCCGGTGGACGTGTATGTTCCCGGCTGCCCGCCAAGGCCCGAACAGTTGATGTATGCGCTCACGCTCCTGCAGGAAAAAATCCAGCGCGAGCCGCGCAGCCTGATGAAGACGCTGAATATGGCCTAGAAATCCGCGCTGTTGCCGGCATTGGCATGGTGCCGATGCTGTGGCGGGTGCGTCTACTACTCAGGTAACCCGTTGTAGAATTGTGCTCTCTGACGTTCACCATATGCTACGCTTGTCCTTGTTAAACAGTTGATTGTGCGCCGTGGCCCTCAATGATCGATAAGCCCGGAGCCGGTAACCAGGCTCACGAAATATCTCTTGCGGCCGTTCGTAACGGTTGATTGCGGAGGAATTGACGAATGCATGCTCGTATCTCGAAGTTAGCGCTCCCGGCCATTGCTTTGCTTTGCGTTGTTCTGGCGCCCGTTGCCCTGAAAGCACAGGACTCGGCCAAACCGGCCGCGAAAGCGGCCGTTGGTGACTCCCCGTCCCGCTGGGATATCTTCGCCGGCTACAGCTTCTTCTGGCCCAAAGGTACCGTGAATGGTCTCGACCAGAACGGTATGCCCACTTCGTCCACCTACAAGACCAATCGCGTGGGCTTGACGGAGAGCCTGAGCTACTTCTTCAACAACCATCTGGGATGGCAGATCGACTCTGGCCAGCATGACCTGTTTATCGATACAGGCGGCAACAACACCGGCTACAGCAATAGCGGCATTTTCTCGATGCAGACCGGTCCCATTTATCGCTGGCCCGGCACCAAGGTCACTCCCTTTGTGCATGCCCTGGCGGGCGCGGCTCGCGTCGAGGGCCCCGATCACCAACCCTACACCTGGGGACCCACGGTAACGGCGGGCGGCGGATTTGACTACAACATCGGCCATCGCTTTTCCATTCGCCTGATCCAGGCCGACTGGGAGTACATCCACGATGACTTCAATCCCCCAGGTTACGAAGGGGCTCCTCCGCCTCTCTTTGTTTCCGGCCCCGCCAACCCCATGGCCCGCCCCATGACACCGGGGCCGGTAGGGATCTACCAGCCTGGCGGCCGCGCCAACATCAGCGCCGCCCGCCTCAGCGCCGGCGTCGTCTTCCACATGGGACAGATCGCGCCTCCGGCGCCCATCACCATTGCCTGCTCGGCCAGCCCCTCCTCGGTGTATCCCGGCGAGCCGGTCACGGTTACTGCGGCTCCCGGCGGTCTCGACCCCAAACTGAACTCTGTTTACTCCTGGTCCGGCGACGGCGTCACGGGCAAGGGCGCCACCGCCTCGGTCGCCACTGCCGCGCTGGCTCCCGGCACGCACACCGTGGACTGCGGCGTCAAGGAGGGCAAGCCCGGCAAGGAAGGTCTCAAGCCCTGGCAGGTGGCCAACAGCACCGCCACCTTTACCGTCAAGCAGTTTGAGCCGCCGACCATCTCCTGCTCGGCCAATCCCGCCACCATCAAGCCCGGCGAGACCAGCACCATCACGGCTACCGGCGTAAGCCCGCAGAACCGTCCGCTCACCTACAGCTACCTGGCCTCGGGAGGCACGGTCAACGGCTCTGGCTCCAGCGCCACCTACAACTCCACCGGCGCGCCCACCGGCCCCGTGCAGGTTACCTGCAACGTCTCCGACGACAAGGGCCAGACCGCATCGTCCACCACTACCGTCACCATCGAGGCGCCTTATGTGCCTCCGGCCCCGCACACCCAGGCCCTCTGCTCCATCACCTTCGACAAGGACAAGCGGCGTCCGGCCCGCGTGGACAACGAAGCCAAGGCCTGCCTCGACGAGGTTGCCCTCGACATGCAGAAGCAGTCCGATGCCAAGCTGGTGATCGTGGGCGAGTCCACGGCCAAGGAAAAGACCCCTCCGCGGCACGCCCGCAAGCATGCCAAGGTTGAAGATCTGGCCGCCCAGCGCGCCGTCAACACCAAGGCCTACTTGGTGAGCGAGAAGGGCATCGATGCCTCGCGCATCAGCGTGGCCACCAGCCCCACCGACAGCCAGAGCGCGCAGAACTACCTGGTGCCCGCAGGCGCAAACTTTGTCTCCGATGTGGCTGGAACCACTTCGGTCGACGAGAGCTTGGTGAAGGCGCAGGCCCGCAAGGATCTGCCCCAGCGGCATCACCACGCCAAAAAGGCGGCTCAGTAATTCCTGCGGGACGGCGTTCAACGCGCCGCCCCGCCAACCCCTCATTTGCCTCAGGCAGTTGTGCGAGGCTGACCGCCCAGCCGGTCAGCCTCGTTCGTTTTGGGGCGTCCTCCGTCTAAAAAATATCTGGAGCTCTCTTTTTTGGTGAAGGCGATGCCGATTCTCCCTCTCCGTGCGCGCAGGCTCTCCGGGCGCGCCCTTCTTTTGCTCTTTGCCGTGCTGGTTTGCGCTGCTCCCTGCGTCTTTGCCGTCCAGGAGCCCTGGAGCGCCGTGGGGCCCGACGGCGGCGACGCCCGCTCCCTCGCCGGCGTTCCCGGGCAGCCTGACCACATCTATATGGGCTCCACGGATAGCTGGATTTATGAGTCGCTCGACGGAGGCCTCTCCTGGCATCGCCTTGCCCGGCTCGACGCCTCTGGCGAGCTCATCGTGGATCACATCCTCGTCGATTCCGTTCATCCCGCGGTGCTCTATGCCGGCGCCTGGACCGTCGGCCATCCCGACGGCGGCGTCTGGATCAGCCACGATGCCGGCCACACCTGGAAGGCTGTGGCTGACATGCGCGGCCAGTCCATCCGCGCCCTTGTCCAGGCTCCTTCCAATCCCCGCGTCCTCTACGCCGGCGCCATGGGCGGCGTCTTCCGCTCCGCCGATGCCGGCCTCTCCTGGACTCTGATCAGCCCCCCCGGCAGCCTCGAAATTCACGAGATTGAATCCCTCGCCGTCGACCCCCGCGACTCCGGCGTCGTCTATGCCGGCACCTGGCATCTGCCCTGGAAAACCTTCAACGCCGGGAAAAACTGGGCCAGCATCAAACAGGGACTTATCGACGACTCCGACGTCTTCTCCATCGTCCTCGACCCCGTCAACCCCGACACCGTCTTCCTCAGCGCCTGCAGCGGCATTTACAAATCCGAAAACGGCGCTTTCCTCTTTCGCAAAATCCAGGGCATTCCCTCCTCGGCGCGCCGCACCCGCGCCCTCCGCCAGGACCCGGTCCATCGCAACATCGTCTACGCCGGCACCACCGAGGGCCTCTACAAAACTGTCGATGGCGGCGCCACCTTTCAGCGCATGACCGGCCCCGGCGTCATCGTGAACGATGTCTATGTCGATGCGAACAACCCCGGCCGCGTTCTGCTCGCCACCGACCGCGGCGGCGTCCTGCTCAGCCGCGACGGCGGCCGCTCCTTCACCCCCTCCAACCAGGGCTTTTCCGGACGCAAGGTCGAGGCCCTCCTCGTTGACTCCACCCATCCCGCCCGCTTCTACGCCGGCGTCGTCAACGACAAAACCTACGGCGGCGTCTTTGTCTCCAGCGACAGCGGCGCCACCTGGAGCCAGATCGCCGACGGCCTCGACGGCAGCGACGTCTTTGCCCTCGCCCAGGCCCCCGATGGCACGCTCCTCGCCGGCACCAACCGCGGCCTCTTCCTCCTCGATCCCCCCGCCGCCGGCGCGTTGCGCTGGATGCCCACCGGCGCGGTGCAGAACTTCGTCCTGCGCCAAAGCACCGTCCTCCTTCGCCGCCGCCGCATCGCCGTCCAAACCTCCGTCAAAGACACCCCCGGCCAGATCCAGGGCCACGTCTATGCCCTCAATCTCTCCGGCCAGGCCTGGCTCGCCTCCACCTCCACCGGCCTCTTCACCAGCCGCGACCACGGCGCCACCTGGCAGGGCGGCCCCGTGCTGGGCGCCGCCGGCTATCTCTCCGTCGCCGTTCAGGGCGCCACCATGGCTGCCGCGCAGCGCAGCTCTCTCGTCCTCTCCACCGATGCCGGCCGCCTCTGGATGCCCGTCCCCCTGCCCGCCGCCATCACCCGCATTGACGCCCTCGCCTTCTCCCCCGGCAGAACCCTCTGGCTGGTCGGCCGTGAAGGCGTCCACCTCACCCGCGACCTGGGCAAAACCTGGCTCTGGATCAACCGCCTCCCCCTCCGCGACATCAACGACGTCTACTACGACCCCGCCCAGGGCCGCGTCCTGGTCAGCTCCCGCTCCAGTGACCTCGTCTTCTCCCTCGACCCGCAAAGACTCGACTGGACCTGGCTCCAGACCGGGTGGCATCTGTCGCTCATCCGCTCCGCCGCCGGCCGCCTCGTCGCCGCCTCGTTGTACGACGGCGTGGTGGTCCAGCCGCGCGCCCAGTCCGCCCGCGCCGCCTCGCAGTGATCCGCCGCGCCGGAATTCGGTATCATCTTTCTATGCAGGCTCACATCACGGACCCCAACCCCGCCGGCAGCCATCCCTTCCGCACCTTCGACCGGAACCTCGAGCCCATCGCCGCCAAGGTTCTCACCGGCCAGCGCCTCGATTTCCACGAGGGTCTCGCCCTCTACGCCTCCACCGACGTCCTCGCCGTCGGCTGGCTCGCCAACTCCGTCCGTGAAAAGCTCCATGGCGATGTCACCTATTTCAATGTCAACCGCCACATCAATCCCACCAACGTCTGCGTCGCCGCCTGCAAGCTCTGCGCCTTCGGCCGCAAAAAGGGCGATCCCGCCGGCTACACCATGGCCCTCGAACAAGCCTGGGAAACCGCCGCCTCCGGCTACTCTGAGGCGGTCACCGAGTTCCACATCGTCGGCGGCCTCCACCCCGATCTCCCGCTCGAATACTTCCTCGATCTGGTCCAAGGGCTGAAAAAACGCTTCCCCAAGGTCCACATCAAGGCCTTCACCATGGTCGAGGTCGCCTACCTCGCCCGCCGCGCCAAGCTCTCCATCGAGCAGACCCTCCTTCGCATGCGCGAGGCCGGCGTTGACTCCATGCCCGGCGGCGGCGCGGAAATCTTCGCCGCCCGCGTCCGCTCCGTCATCTGCGACCACAAAATCGACGGCGATGAGTGGCTCTCCACCGCCCGCCTCGCCCACCAGCTCGGCTTCAAGTCCAACGCCACCATGCTCTACGGCCACATCGAAAACGACGAGGACCGCGTCGATCATCTCCTCCGCCTGCGCAGCCTCCAGGACGAGACCGGCGGCTTCCAAACCTTCATCCCCCTGGCCTTTCACCCCGAGAACACCGCCCTCGACCACCTGCCCGTCACCACCGGACTCACCGACATTCGCCAGGTCGCCGTCAGCCGCCTCCTCCTCGACAACTTCCCCCACATCAAGGCCTACTGGCAGATGATGACCCCCAAAATCGCCCAGATCGCCCTCCGCTTCGGCGCCGACGACCTCGACGGCACCGTGGTCGAGGAGAAGATCTACCACGACGCCGGCGCCACCACCCCCCAGGGCATGACCCGCAAGCAGCTTTGCCGCCTCATCACCGAGGCCGGCCGCGTCCCCGTCGAGCGCGACACCCTCTACCACCCCGTCACCCGCACCGAGGACAGCTTCGTCATCGCCGTCTAGTTTTGGGCCGTTGGCCTGCTCACCTGTTGCGCTGCAACTCGCAGCCTTTCCAAAGAAACGAGTGCGGAGCCCATTCATCGCGGCCTCATCGCGATCGGTGGGCGCTCACGGTCTGCGGTAGAAGTCGAGTTTTGAAAGGGCACGACTTGAGTCGTGCCGTCAGCGCCGCAAATTCGACGCGGCTTTAGCCCCGGAGGGATGGTTCTTCGGGATATCGACTTTCACCACGGCCAGCTAAGCGGCAACAGGGTAAGCGGCGCAGATCCCCAGGCTGTTCACGCAGCAAAACGGACGGGCGCCCCAGGTGCCGCTTTTGGCGCCTGGGATAGTATGAACCTCACTCCGGCGGCAGCAGCGGCAGCGTCAAATTCTCCGCCGCCGCCCCCCGGCTGCGCGGAGCCCGCTTGAAGGTCGCGTCCCGCCGGTGCAGCGGATACTCCGGCTGCTTCCCCTCCAGAATCTGTTGCACGGTCAGAATCTGTACCCGCGGATACCCGCTCCCGTCCACCGACTTGTAAAACCCCGCCTCCGCCGCCTCCCGCAGCATCGCCTTCGTCGGCTCCTCAAAGCACAGAAACACGCCTATCTCCGCCTTTTCCCGCTCGATCACGCCTCGCAAATCCCGCACCTGCGAAACCGTCACCCCGCCCGCCTTGACGGAAAAGATAATCTGCTTCGACCTCCCCGACTGGTCGTCGTGGAAATAGAGCCGCCCGTCGATCCCCCGGTCCGCGCCCTTCCTCTGCTCCGCTGGCCGCGCCCCCACCTGTCCCAGCGCCCACCACTGGAACTGGTACTTGTCCTCCTCGGCCAGTTGCGCCGCGCCTGCCAAATCCGTCGGCTCGCCGATCACCTCGTAGCTGCCCTTGATCTCCGGCCCAAAGGCGTCCGACAGCCGCTTCTTGATCAGCCCGATCGCCAGGTGCGTAATGTCGATCCCAATCCACCGCCGCTTCAGCCGCTCGGCCACCTGCACCGTCGTCCCGCACCCGCAAAAGGGATCGAGAACCAGATCGCCCTCGTTCGAGCTCGCCTTCAGAATCCGCTCCAGCAGAGCCTCCGGCTTTTGCGTGGGATAGCCGAGACGCTCCTGCGCTTGTGAGTTGATGGGAAAGATGTCATCCCAGATATTCTGGAGAGGGTTACCTGGCATCTCATCGAGATAACGCTTATATTGAGGCACGCCGCCCGGCTTCGTTTGGACAATTCTCCCTTCGTTGATCAGCTGCGCCATCCGTTCCTTCGAATAGCGCCAAAACCGGGTCACTCCCATGACTTCATAACTAGGATTGCCTTTCGCTGCGCCCCCAGGTCCCGTAAGGTTGTCCAACCGATACCTTCGCCCCTGCTCATCGGCATACCCGTATTTCTTCAAGTATTCAGAAGTGTAGGGTTGGTGCTGGTGAATAAAGGTGTAGCCCTCACCTTTCGAGAAAAACAAGAGTATGTCCGAAACATTGCCAAAGGCTTTCCTCCCCTGCTTGGCATCGGCATGGGCAGTCGTCCTCTTCCAAGTGATTTCGTTGACAAAACGCTGCGGCCCAAACACCGCATCCATCAAAATCTTCAGGTAGTGGCTGGCCGTCGGATCGCAGTGCAGATAAATCGACCCCGTCTCCTTCAGCACCCGCCGCAGCTCCACCAGCCGCGGAGCCATCATCGAGAGATAGGCCAGCATGTCGCTGCCGCCCAGGAACGTCCGGAAGGCCCGCAGGGCGTCGGCTACCCGCCCGCCCCGCTCCACCATCTCCTCGTAGGCCCGCTCCGCCTCGATGTTCCACTCCCACGTGTCCTCGAAGGCATGAATCTGCGAGCTGGACTGGCTGCCGTCCTTCTCCGCAAACAGAACGTTATAGTCCTGCCGTGAGTTGAACGGCGGATCCAGATACACCAGGTCCACCGACTCGTCCTTCACATACATGCGAAGAACGTCAAGGTTGTCGCCGTAGTAGAGTTTGTTCTTTTCCTTCGCCACTGGATTGGATTGAGGGTAGCACACGCCCCGCCCGTCGTCCTGCTCCCTCGTTCCCTGCATCTTTGCAGAAAATTACCTCCCTTTTGCCCACAATGAAAGAAGTGCGGCCCATCCATCGCCGCCGTTTGGAGAGATCCTCATGATTACTGGCCTCGAAACACCCCCCGATCCGGCCGCTGCTGGCCTGATCCACCCCGCCACCGGCAACCCGGCCGTCGCGCTCTGCTGCAAGGCCTATGCGCGCGCGTACCGCGAGGCGGCCGCGGCCGGGAAGGACCATGTTCTGGCCAAATTCGTCGCCTGCGCCGCCTATCGCAACGCCATGCCCCCGCTCGACGGAGTGGAACACATCCGCGGCTTCATCGCCTGCGCCGCCCACGCCATGCTCATCGGCGCGCTGGAAACCTCCGACGGCGCAAAGCTTCTCTACGCCGCCCAGGTCGCCTCGACCTTCCTTCCCAAGCCCTCGTCCCCAGATATCCAACGGCGCCGGAAACCGGCCGAAAAGCCGGGAACGGAACCCCGCAAGCTCCTCTCTTCCACTCCAGGCTCGCCTGCGCAGAGTCCATACTGCCCGTCCCCGGCAGGGAGAGAGGCCGTCTGACGCAAAATGTACCCCCTACCCCCCCCTCTACCCCCCGGGGATATATATTCCCTTTATCTTCGCCTCAAAGGAAAGGCCGCTCTCGCGGTTTTGCGGCCTTCGTCTGTGGGACCGTTTGTACGCATCGCACTGCACGGGCGCAAAGGAGCCGCGCATGTCTGCCTCATCCACTCGCTGGACTCTCGTGGTTTCGTCCCAGACCGATCGGGCCGTCCGCGCATTCCTTGCCGCGGCGGGCGCCGGCGCCATGGGAGACATCTCCCTCTTCGTAGAAGACGCCGTCAAGGCCTTCCTGGCCGATGCCGCGCGCAAAGCCGCCATCAAGCGGAGAACGGGAATGGACGCCGATCACTTCGATCGGGCCCTCAGCCAGGTGCGGCAGTGGGCAAAACTGCGCCGGGGAAGGTGACACGCTCTGCTTCGGCCCTCTCCGGAGGCTGGGCGGCTCCCGGTCCCGGGATGCGTCTCGGCGTCCAGTTGCCAGCCCCTCATCGAGGTCCGCCTGGGCGCCGCCTGTCCTGCTCAGCCTTTGTCCAGGATGGTTGCCTGCCAGCGCGCGGGTGTCAGGCTGGTGTTGGTCGGATAATAGGGCGGGCAATTGCGCGAGTCCTTGTCCCACGGCGCAATGCCCGTGGTGTCCACAAAGTGGTCGAGCAGCCTCGCCTGCAGATCGCTCTGCACCGCCGCCATGCTCGAATCTCCGTACAGATTGTTCCGCTCCTGAGGATCGTCCGCATAGCCATACAGCTCGCTCTGCCCCTGTGGACGGACAATCAGCTTGTGCGTCCGGGTGCGAATCATCGCGCTCCGCGAAACCGTTTGCGGCTGCTCGTTCTGCAGCCGGATCTTGCCTGCATACGGCCCGCCGCCGGACCCGGCCGGCTCAAAGCACTGGGGCTCGTAGACGTTATACCCTCCCTCGCTGAAGGCGGCGCGCTCCCGGTCGCCGGCCTCTCCGGTCATCTGCGGCGCCAGGCTCCTCGCAAAGTGGGTATGCTGCGCGCTCGTGCCGGCCAGGTCGAGCGCCGTCTGCATCACGTCGTAGAGTTCCACCATCTCTCCGGCCACCACCCCGGCTCTGCCGCCCGGCGCCCGCGCAATCACCGGCACATGCGTAAGGCAGTCTTCCAGCCCGCTCGGCCATTTCTCCACCAGCCCAAAGTCTCCGCTGTAGTCGCCGTGGTCCGACAGCAGAAACAGGGCCGTGTCCTTGTCGCGTCCGGTTCTCTCCAGGGCTTCCATCACCTCACCCATCAGCCAGTCGCTGTAGCTCACCTGCCCGTAATAAACGGCCTTGATCTTCCGGAAGGTTGCCTCGTCCAGCTTCTTCAAACCATACGTCTCGCGAATTCCCTCGTGAAACGAGGGCTTCCGCTTCAATCCAGCAGGAATCAGAGGAGGAATCTCCGCTGGCGAGTACATGTCGTAGAAGTCTCGGGGCGCCGTGTAAGGCGGATGCGGCTCGCTCAGCGGCAAGAAGATGCAGAAGGGCCGGTCGCTCTCCCGCCGCTCGAGAATCTCCACGGCCTGCCGCACCAGCGCGTAATCCGCCGTCTGCCGCCGGTCGCCTCCGGGGCCGTAGAGCATCGACAGCGAACCCGGCGTGAGGCTCTCTGGCGAACCGTAGGAGCGGGAAGCAAAGACGGCGTCCTGCCATTGCGTCACGCTGTCGCTAAAGCTCTGCGCCGCCAGAGCGTCGTTCTTGCCAAACCAGAAAACGTCGTAACCCGCCCGGCGCAGATAGCGGAAGAGATTGGGTTCCTCGGGACGGAGGAAGTAGTAGAGACTGCGGTGGCCGCGGACGCTGGTCGGCCAGCCCGTGAGCAGGCTGCAGCGCGACGCCCCGCAGACTGGATACTGCGCATGACAGTTGGCAAATCGCGTTCCCTCTCTGGCCAGGCCATCGAAGTTCGGCGTCCGCGTCACCGGATTGCCGTAGCAGGCAAGGCTGTCGGCCCGCATCTCGTCCGGCATGAAAAGCACGAGGTTCGACCCCTTCGCCAAGGTTGTGCGGCGCCCGGTCCCGGCGGCATCGGAGTTCGCCTCCGCTCCTGCGCCGGGCTGCATGCCCGGCTCCGGTCCCTTGCCCATCATCCCCGCGGTCACGGTGGCGCCCGACATCCCAAGAAACTCGCGCCGGTTCATCTGCGACGGCATCGTCTGCCCTCCCTGGCGAGCTATTGTAGTTGCCCGGCCCGCGCCGGGAGCAACCGGCGGGAACGAGGGGGCTCGCTCGAATCCATCCTTGCTGTGAACGCGGCCCGAGGCCGATGCCGTCCCCTCCGTGCTGGACCGGAAGGTGGCCCGACCGCCACGGGGTGGAATTACGGCCGCACCACCACCCCGCCTTTCATGACAAATTGCACATGCTCGACGGCAGTGATGTCCTGGAGGGGATTGCCGGGGACGGCGACGATGTCGGCGTAGTAGCCGGGTTGGAGTTTTCCAATCTGACCCTCCCAGCCAAGCACGCGCGATCCTTCGATCATGTCCGCCTGCAAGACCGCCAGCGGCTTCATCCCATAATGGACCATCAGTTCCATTTCGCGCGCCTGCGTACCATGCGGGAAAGGTCCCACATCCGAGCCGACGGCGAAGGGAATGCCGGCCGCGATCTGTTTTTTGAACTCCGCGATCTTGTAGTCCAGCAGCACGCGCTCCCGCGCCGCCATCTCCGGCGAGGTGGCGTGTTCGGCAAAGTACTCGAAGGCCACAAACGTCGGTATCGCCGGAATGTCCTTCTCCTTCATCAGCCGCATGGTCTCGTCGCTCAGTTGCGTCGCGTGGTCGATGGAGGCCACGCCGGCTTGGGCTGCATAGAGCGTTCCCGGCTCGCCCTGTGCGTGCACGCCCACAGTGGTGCCCATGCGGCGCGCCTCCTTGACAGCTGCGGCCAGTTGCGCCTCGGTGTACTGGTAGGGCGTCTGCAGCACGCCGTCAACCATCCGGTCCTTGCCGGTCTCGTAGATCTTGGCGAAGTCGGAGCCCTCCTTGTGCTGGCGGCGCATCACTTCGATGATCTGCTCGGCATCGTTGGCATAATCGGCGTTCGACAGCACGTGCTGCGCCGGGTTGTAGTGGATGGCGTCCTCGTGCCCGCCCAGAATGTCGATGGCGTTGCCGCTCACCCGCATCCGCGGCCCGGGAATCAGCCCCTGGTTGATGGCGTCGCGCACCGCCGAATCGGCCGGCCCCGCGCCCTCCGTTCCCATGTCGCGCTCGGCCGTGAATCCGGCCATCAGGTCCGCCTTGGCTGCCTGCTCGGCCAGAATCGTCCGCCATGGCACCGACTCCTCCACCGTCTGCAAGTCCTCCGCCCCCGGATGCAGGAACAGGTGAACGTGCGCGTCAATCAGTCCCGGCAGCAGCGTCGCGTCTCCCAGGTCGATCACCTTCGCGCCCTGCGGATGGTTGACTTCGGTGCCCACGGCCGTGATCCGCTCACCCTCCACCAGCACCTCGCCCGGCGCCAGGATCTTTCCCGTCTCCACCTGGAGAAGCCTCGCGGCATGGAGCACAACGGCCGGGTGGACGGGCGGTTGCGCCTTGGCGGCCGGGACGATTGCTGCTGCGCAACAGACGGCGGCCCACACGGAAAAGCAAGCAAAAATCCTGGGATAAGGCATGGCTAAAACTATGCGCCAATGGCCCCATATTGTCGACCGAGAGCCAGTGCCGGAAACCTCAAACCGTCCGGATTCTATACACCGCATCATTGGAAACGCCTAATCTGCGAGCGCAGCCTCATGGACCATGGTTCGCATGGACTGGCAATCGACGCCAAGGAGACAGTCCATGTTGATTGCGAGGCAGCGGCTGCGGCTGCACACTGTTCTTCTCTCTCTTCTTTTTGGGGGAGCCGTTCTGCCGGCTCTTGCTCTGCCGCCGGCAGGCGCTTCGGGCTCTTCCGGCGACGACTCGCCCTCGGCCAACACCACTCCGCCTCCGGCGCGGCCGTATCTAGCCCCGCCCCTCAACGGCGTCTATTTCCCTGTTCTCCACACCGCCAACCTGGCGTCCTCAACGGGCCTTGCCGACACCCCGACCGGCGTGGTGGCCGCGCAGGCCGGCGTCACCGGAACTGGCGTCATCAATTTTCCCGCGATTGACGTGACCAAGCCCTGGCGGGCGGCCATTCTCATCACCATGGGCGAAGCGCCGGGCAATACCAATGGACTGACCGTCTTTTTGACGAATCCCAGCAAGCCCCAGAACGGCTACTACATCCAATTGGGAGGCAACGCCTCTCTCGGCAACACGGCCTCGGCGGCAATTACCTACAGTATGTCTCTCACCTACGGGGTTCTAAGCGCGGTTCCCACCGGCACCAGGATGTGGCTTTCCATTGCCTCCGATGGCAAGGACATTTGGCCCTGCCTCATCCCCGATACCCTTTCCACGACTCACTTCCTGTATGGCAACTATAATCATGCCTGGGACGGCGGGCCGTATTGCGGCAGCGAGGGTGCGCAGTATGTGAGTTCCACCAACGGTGCGCAAACGCTCGGCCTCTCCCAGATAAAGATTCAATCCGGTTCCACGCTCGATGTCGTCAACGGAGTCTATCTCTCGGAGGGAAGCCTCGACGGTCCTTCCGACAGGGTCTTCTTTCCTCCTATGTTTCTGAGTCCCGATACGGGGCTAGACAACAACGGCGATACGCACGCGCCTGTCAGCTCGGCGGGTGGAACCTTGCCGTACTCCACGCAGATTTTCGTTCCGGGAGGCTACGGCCAGCCGGGAGGCACGCCGGTCGTTCTGGCTAACCACCCTTATGGCAATGTCACTCCGCCAGTTCCGGCGTTGCCCATGCTGGCGGCTCTCTATGACGATGGATATATGATCGCCATTCCCTTTGCCTGGGCCGGCGGCGGTGGCGACGGCAACTACATCAATGCCCTCACCTCCAATAACGGAGCCCCCACCGGGCTCCTGCTGCGCAAGAAAGTCGTCGACTGGATACGGCAAAACCTACCCTTCAGTTGGCAACTCTACCAGTTCGGCACATCCATGGGCTGCAACAACGCCCTTGAGTACGAGCACTGGTGGCCTGGAAACGCAGCCATTCTCTGTGTCTCCGGTTCCACCAGTCTTACCGTCGCCAGCAGTCCGCCTTATGGATACGGAACCGTTTCCTCGGCCGATGCTACTTCGTTCAGCGGCTTTTACCTGGCGCTGCAACCCAGCATAGGACAAAATCCGGCGACGGACAGCGCGGACTGGATGCAGCTCAGCGTGGCGCCCGGGTTCGTCGACGAGAGCTACCTTCAGAATCCGCCTTATTCGTTTGCGGATGCCTGGTCGGCCGCGAAATCGTACACAGCCAACCAGATCGTCTCTGTTCCCTATTCCGGAACGCTGCAGAGTCTAGCTCCCTACGACCCCTCCCTGAATCCAGAGACGTATCTTTCCGTGCCCATCTACATGACGACCTGCAAGACCGACACGACCATTGCCGCTGAAAACCAGGCTCTCTACAGCGCGGTCCAGGCCGTCGGCGGCACGATCACGCTGCAGGTAATCAACGATGGAACATGCAGCCATCAGTCAGCGGACCTCTTCTTTCCCTCCACATTCGCTAGCTTTTTCGATCAGTACCGCAAAGCCAGCCCTTCTGTTCAGGCAGGGACGCCGGCGCCGGCGGGTACGCCAACCACAACGGTTCTGACGGTGAACTCGGCGGGCGCGGCTGCGTCCACGGTGGACTCCGGCAGCACGGTGACGCTGACGGCGGCTGTCAGTGCCGGCGGCGCGCCGGTTACGGCGGGCCAGGTCAACTTCTGCGACCCCAGCGCGCCGGCCTGCTCGGGCGCGAGTCGAGTGGGAACCGCGCAGTTGACAAACGCCGGGACCGCTTTGCTCCATCTCGTTCCCGCTATTGGCAACCATGCGTACACCGCGGTCTTTACCGGAGCCGGAGGCGCCGCGTCGAGTTCGTCGCCCGCGGTCTCTCTGAACGTGGCCGGTCTTCATTCCACCGTGACCGCGGTGGCCGCCAGCGGCAGCGCCGGCAATTACGCGTTGACGGCGACGGTGAGTGGTGCAGCCCAGAGCAGCGTGCCCACGGGAACGGTCTCGTTTGTGGACGCAAGCGCCGGCAACCGCGTGCTGGGAACCGCGACTTTGGGAACCGCTGCGCCCATGCTGAACTGGACCGAGGCCCCGGCGCCGGCAACCGGCGCCGGCCCGAGCGCCGTGGTTACGGCCGACTTGAACGGCGACGGTAAGCCTGACCTTGCCGTGGCCAACTCCCAGTCGCACTCGGTGACCATTCTGCTCGGTAACGGGGACGGAACGTTCGTGCCGGCGCCAAGTCCTGACACGGGTAGCGTCCCTGTGGCTCTGGTTGCGGGCGACTTCAATGGCGACGGTAAAACTGATCTCGCCGTGGCCAACTCTCAGTCCAATTCGGTTACGATCCTGCTCGGCAACGGCGACGGTACCTTCACTGCCGCACCGACGCTCGCCGCCGGAACGCATCCCGCCGCAATGGCCGCGGGTGACTTCAACGGTGATGGTAATCTCGATCTCGTTGTAGCCAACAGCGGCGACAACACGCTCTCAATCTTTCTTGGCAAAGGCGACGGGAGTTTTGCTGTCGCTCCGGTTGCTCACACGGGTTGCGGCCCGGATTCGATTGCCGTGGGCGACTTCAATGGCGATGGCGCCCTGGATCTGGCCGTGGCCAACGGCAGCGACAACACCCTGAGCCTTTTGCGCGGCAATGGAGACGGCACCTTTACCGCCGCGGCCAGTCCGTCAACCGGGGGGCAGCCGGTCGCGGTGGCGGCCGCAGATATGAATGGCGACGGCATTCTCGATCTAGCTGTCGTGAACCAGGGCGACGCCACGGTAACCATCCTGCTTGGCAACGGCGACGCCACCTTCGCGGCAGGTTCCGTTCTTCCCGCAGGAACTGGGCCAGCTTCCCTTGCCGTTGCGGACCTGAACGGCGACGGCAACCTCGACCTGGCCGTGGCCGCGAGCGGCTCTGCCCAGGTCATCATTTTGCTTGGCAACGGCGACGGCACCTTCGTTCCTGTTGCCGCAGGCCCCGCCGCCGGCAGCAATGCGAACGCAATGGCCGCGGCGGACTTCAACTCCGGCGGCTGGCCGGACCTAGCAATCACCAGCTTCAGCGCCAACTCCGTTTCCATCGCGCTGACCCAGGTTTCGGCGCCGGTCGCGGCCACGGTCACGGACATTTCTCCGATGGGAATGGGCAGCCACCAGGTGCAGGCCAGCTATTCCGGGGACGCTGTGTTTGGCGCGAGCGCTTCCTCGCCGGTGGCGCTGACCGCGCAGCCCGTCGCTCCGGTGTTGACTTGGGAGCCGCCCGCGGCCATTGTTTATGGAACCCCACTTGGCGGCGCCGAGTTGAACGCTTCATCTGCCGTGGCCGGAAGTTTCGCCTACACGCCGGCGGCCGGCACGGTGCTCTCCGTCGGTACGCATACGTTGTCGGTTGCTTTTACGCCCAGCGACGGCACCGACTACACCACTGTCACGGCGACGGTCACACTGGTGGTGAATGCAGCCACGCCCGCGATTACCTGGGCCACGCCCGCCGCGATCCCATACGGGACGCCGCTTTCAGCCCTGCAACTCAATGCCTCCAGCGCGACGCCGGGCAGCTTCGTGTACACGCCTGCTGCCGGCGCAGTGCTCGCCGCTGGCGCACAAACGCTTTCGGTGACTTTTATACCCACCGACAGCACAAACTTTACAACTGCTGCGGCGACCGTGCCTCTGGTCGTGGATAAAGCCGCACAATCGATCTCGCTTGCGCCGCTTGCTTCGGCTTTGACCTTTGGAGCCGCTCCTGTTGCTCTCAGCGCTAGCGCCAGTTCCGGTCTTGCGGTGAGTTTTTCGGCCGCAGGTCCGGGGAGCCTGAGCGGCGGAACTCTCACCCTCACAGGCGCTGGCGTGGTGACGGTAACGGCAAGCCAGCCGGGCGACTCCAATTATCTTGCCGCGCCCAGCGTTTCCGCGGTGATCCAGGTTAAACAGGCGGCTTCGACGACCACGTTGACCGCCTCTGCGGCCTCGGTGGATTTCGGCTCCCCGGTTACATTTACAGCTACGGTGGGCAGCGGCGCAGGCGTGCCCAGCGGCCAAGTGAGCTTTCTCAACGGCACCACCGTGCTGGGAACCGCTCCGCTCAACAGCGGCACGGCAACACTGACGGTCGCCTCGCTGCCCGCCGGATCGAGCAGCGTGACCGCGGCTTACTCCGGCGACAGCAACTTCAGCGTTTCCACCTCGCCTGCCGTCTCGGTCACGGTTACGGCAGCGGTGGTGGACTTTTCTGTTTCCGCCTCGCCCACTTCGCGCTCTGTCTATATGGGCCAGTCGGCTTCCTACACGCTCACCATCACGCCCATGGGAGGCTTTCATCTTCCTGTTACCCTCACTTGTTCCCAGTTGCCCGCCGCGGCCAGTTGCAGCTTTACGCCCGTGAGTGCGGGCAGTAGCGGAACCTCGACGCTCGTGGTGCAGACCACGGCTTCTGGAAGTGGCTTGCTGGCTTCGCTGGCGCGCTCCGGCTCCAAAGGGATGGCGTTTGCTGTCCTGTTGCCGCTGTTCCTGCCTTTGCGCCGGCGCTGGCGCAAGCGTTGGCCGGCACTGCTGGCGCTTTTTGCTCTGCTCGGCGCTGGCGTCCTCAGCGGCTGCGGCGGCACCATGGCTCTTGCCAGCGGAACGCCCACCGGCGTGCAGACCGTGACCGTGGCGGTAACGGCCGACAACGGTGCTCAGACGATCACCCACGAGGCGGGCCTGACCCTCGACGTTCTGCCGCCACAGTAGTCTTGCACGGCCTGTGTTCTGGAGAGCTTCCGCCGTCCATGTTGCGCGGCGGAGGCTCTGCAGGCTGAACTTTTCAGTACGCGGCGATCCCCGTGAGTTTCTGGCCCAGAATCAGGGTGTGAATGTCGTGGGTTCCCTCGTAGGTGATGACCGACTCCAGATTCATCATGTGGCGCATGATCGGGTAATCCTCGGTGATGCCGTTCGCGCCCAGGATGTCGCGCGCCATTCGCGCCGTTTCCAGCGCTATCCACACGTTGTTCCGTTTGGCCATGGAGACGTGTTCGAAGTTTGCCGCGCCTCCATCTTTGAGGCGGCCCACGTGCAGCACCAGCAGTTGCGCCTTGCAGATTTCGTTCATCATCCACACTAGCTTTTCCTGCACAATCTGATGGCTGGCGATGGGCTGCCCGTGGAATTGTTTTCTGGTTTTGGCGTATTGGAGCGCTGTGTCATAGCAGCTCATGGCCGCGCCGATGGCGCCCCAGGCGATGCCATACCGGGCCTGGGTCAGGCACATGAGAGCGCTCTTGAGCCCCACGGCGCCGGGCATGGCTGCCGAGAGCGGCACGCGCACATCCTGGAGCGAGAGGCCGCTGGTGTGCGAGGCGCGCAGGCTCCACTTGCCATGCACGTCGTAGGCCGTAAAGCCTGGCCGGCCGGTTTCCACCAGGAAGCCGCGGATCTGCCCACCTTCGTCCTCCACCCTGGCCCAGACCACGGCCACATCGGCGATGGTTCCGCTAGTGATCCAGAGTTTTTCGCCGTTCAGGATGTACTCGTCGCCGACGCGGCGCGCCGTGGTGGTCATGGCGCCCGGATTGGAGCCTGCTCCCGGCTCGGTCAACCCGAAGCAGCCCAGCTTTTCGCCCGCGGCCATGGCCGGCAGCCAGGTATTCTTCTGCTCGTCTGAGCCGAAGGTATAGATGGGGTACATGACCAGCCCCGACTGCACGCTGACAAAGCTGCGCACGCCGGAGTCGCCGCGCTCCAGTTCCTGCATCACCAGGCCGTACTCCACGTTCGACATTCCCGCGCAGCCGTAGCCCTCCAGGTTCGACCCGTAGAAGCCCAGTTCGCCCATCAGCGGCACCAGTTCCCGCGGAAAGCGCTCTGTGCGAAAGCACTCTTCGATGATGGGTACCAGATTGTCTTCCACAAAGTCGCGCGCGGTTTTGCGCACCAGGAGCTCATCCTCGGAAAAGACCGAGTCGAGCTTTAAAAAGTCCATGCCTTGAAATTTGAATCCCATTCTCGCACCTGCCGTTCTTTGCTTGAACCAAAACAAGTAAGGGTAGCAGATGGAAAGCAGGGAGGGAAGAGAACTGCGAACGTCCTACTCCAAAAACTCCCGCACAAACCCGTTCTCGCTTCGCACCAGATTGCGCAGGCTCCCATTGAAGATCAAGCGTCCTTCCTCGATCATCAGGAATGTGGCGTGGGGATCTGTTTCGCCCTTGGGCAGGGGGATCATGCGCCCCTGTTCGGGATCGAAGCGGTGGCTGCAGAGCGTGAAGGCATCCTGCAGGCGATGGGTCACGAGCAGCGACGGCGTCTGGTATACGTCGCGCTCCTTCACGATCAGCTCGATGATGGTGGTGGATGTAACCGGATCGAGGCCGCCGGTGGGGGAATCGTAGAGCAGAAGTTCCGGCTGGCGAATCAGCGCCCGCGCAATGGCCACGCGCCGCCGCATGCCGCCGGAGAGGCTGCTGGGCAGCATGTCGAAGGTCTGCTCGAGTTCGACGAAGCGCAGCGCTTCGCGCACGCGCCGGTCGATCTCCTCGTCGTCAACCCGTTCCTGGATCAGTTGGTAGGCCACGTTGTCGCGCACTGTGAGCGAGTCGAACAAGGCTCCTTCCTGGAAGACCATTCCGGTGCGCGCGCGGAGGGGGAAGAGCGCCTCTTCCGGCAGGTGCGTGATCTCTTCGCCAAAGAGCTGGATGCTGCCGCGGTCCGGACGCAGCAGGCCGGTGACCATCTTGAGGAGAACGCTTTTGCCCACGCCAGCCGGTCCAAGCAGGACGCAAGTCTCGCCGGGCCGGATCGTGAAGCTGATGTCATCGAGCACGGGCGGCCCGTCAAAGCGGATCGAGACGCCGTTAAACGCCACGACCGCGCCGTCGCAGGCGGGCGTTTGCGGGCTATCGCTGTTCCAGAGGCCGCTCACATCCGGCCCGGAAACAAGGTGAGCATCACCTTGGTGATGAGGAAGTCCACAAAGATGATCAGCACCGAGGCGTTGACCACCGCGGAGATGGTGGAGCGGCCTACGCCCTGCGTCCCGCCCGAGGTCCGCATGCCGTAAAAACAGCCGATAGAGGACAAAATATAGCCGAAAAAGAGCGGCTTGATCAAGCCCTGGACAATATCGGAGTACATCAGGTGCTCCCATGCCTGCGCTAGATACTGCGGGCCGTCGTGGTGGTTGATGAAGACCGTGACTCCCAGTCCGCCCACAATGCCGCATGCATCGGCCACGATGGTGAGAAAGAGCAACATCGCGATGGAGGCGAAGATGCGCGGCGTGGCCAGCTTGCGCATGGGATCGACGCCCAGGGCGCGCATGGCGTCAATCTGCTCGGTCACCACCATGGAGCCCAACTCGCTGGCCATCGACGAAGCGTTCCGCCCCGACACCATGATCCCCGTCAGCACCGGCCCCAACTCGCGGATCATGGTCATCGACACGAACTGGCCCGTGACCGCGGTGGCGCCAAAGTGTGCCAGGGTAGCAGCCGATTGCAGCGCCAGCACGCCGCCGGTGGCAATGCCGGAGAGAATCACAATGGAGAGAGAGCCGACGCCGATGATGTCGGCCTGGAGCAAGAAGTCCTGCCAGTAGATGGGCGGGCGAAAGAGGTTGAGGAAAGCGTTCAGTGCAAACCAGAAGTACTCCTGCACGGTGAGCAAGATGTTCTTGGCGGTTCTGTCAATGGTTTCCATCGCCATCCGTTTGCCTGCCCGCAGGAAAATGTAGTGCCGCTCTTAAGGCAAGCATAGCGCATATGCGCCCTGCCGCGCCCTCCTGCTATGGTTATCCTGATTGCCCGGACGGCCGGCGTGGAGCGCTCTTTTGCCGCTGCAACTGCCTTTGTCGCGGGCGTTCACGGAGGAATGAAATGCACGACAGTACGGCGGCAAGCATGCGGAGTTTTCTGCATCCCACCCGGCGCAGCTTTCTTAAACTCGGCGGTGCCGCCGCGCTGGTCTCCTCGCTCGATGCAGGCGCCAGCGCCGCCGCCGACCCCGGGCCTGCCGCGGCAGCGGAGACGGCTTCCACGGCCAATGCAACCAGTCTGGCGGCGTACGTCAATCCCCTGCAGGGAACGGACTCCACGCCGTTGTTCTCCCGCGGTAATACGCTGCCCATCGTGGCTGTTCCCTTCGCCATGGCGCACTGGGCGCTGCAATCGAGCTGCAACGATTCCTGGTTCTTCCAGCCCCACGACCGGCGGCTGCAGGGCATTCGCTGCACCCATCAGCTCAGCCCGTGGGTTGGTGACTACGGGCAGGCCGCCTTTCTGCCTTTCACCGGCGATCCCTCGCCGGAGCCCGCGGCGCGCGCTTCTTCCTATCGTCCCGGGGAACTGGCGATCGGCCCTCACCAGCTCAAGGTCCGGCTGCTGCGTTACGGCTGCACCCTTGAGCTGGCCCCCACCGAGCGCTGTTCGCTGATGCGCTTCAGCTTTGCGCAATCCGGTCCGGCCGGCGTGATGATGGATCTGGCCGGCGACGACGCCGAAGCCCGCCGCGATGCCTCTACCGGCGTCCTCACCGCCCTTGTCCGCGCCAACAGCGGCGGCGTTCCACCCGGTTTCGCCACCTATTACGCGCTTCGTCTCAATGCGCCGATTACGCAATTCGACGTGAAAGAGCTCAAGGGCCGCCGCGTCGCCATTCTGCGCTTCAACGCGCAGGCTTCGCGTGCGGTGGCGCTTGGCGTGGGCACATCCTTTATCTCCGCGGAACAGGCTTTGCGGAATCTCGATGCCGAGATCGCAAGCAAGTCCTTCGATCAGGTGCGCGCCGAAGCCGCCGCCGTGTGGGAGCAGGCTCTGGGCCGGGTTCAAATCGATGGCGCCACTCCGGACCAGCGCCGCGTCTTTTACTCCTGCCTTTATCGCACGCAGCTTTTTCCGCGCATCTTTCACGAACGCGACGCGCAGGGCAACACGGTTCACTACAGCGCCTTCAACGGCAAGGTTGAGCCCGGCGTGATGTATGCCGACCACGGCTACTGGGATCTTTATCGTGCCTGGTACCCCATGATGACCCTGCTCTATCCCGAGCGCCTCGGCGAGATTCTTCAGGCCTGGGTGAACGCTTACAAGGAGGGCGGCTGGTTTCCGCAGTTTCCCTGTCCAGGCTATCGCGGCGTGATGACGGGCAGCCCCATCGACTCCGTCTTTGGCGACGCGGCGGCCAAGGGCATACGCGGCTTCGACCTTCAGGCTGCCTACGAGGGCCTGAAAAAGCAGGCCACCGTGCCGGCGCCTCCGGGCAGGGGCTACGGACGGGCCGCCGTGCCCGAGTATCTGAGGCTTGGCTACGTCCCCTGCGACCGGGTCAACGACGGCTTGGTGGAGACGCTCGACTCCGCTTTCGGTGACTTCAACATTGCGCAGGTGGCGCGCGCCGCCGGCCATCCTGAAGAGGCTGCCCAGTTCCTCAAGCGCTCCCAAAATTGGCGCAACGTCTTCGATTCCCAAACGCACTTCCTGCGCGGCAAGCTGGCCAGCGGCGCGTGGCTTGAGCCCTTCGACCCGTTCACCTGGGGCAATCCGTATGTGGAAGGCAGCGCCTGGCAATACCGCTTCGCCGTGCCTCACGACCCGGAGGGCCTGATGCAGGCCTTCGGGGGCAGGGAAGCCTTTGTGGTCGCACTCGACGATCTGCTTGCCCAGCCTCCCCTCTTTCACGTAGGCAGTTACGGACGCGAGATTCACGAGATGTCGGAGATGGCCGCCGTGGATTTTGGCCAGTACGCCCACTCCAACCAGCCTTCGCACCACGTTCTCTACATGTTCACTGCCGCCGGCCGCCGCGACCGCACCCAGCATTGGGTCCATCGCGTCCTGAACGAACTGTACACTCCCGGCAATTTTTGCGGCGACGAAGATACCGGCTCCATGAGCGCTTGGTATATTCTGAGCGCTCTAGGCGTCTTTTCGCTTTCTCCCGGCAGTGCCCAATGGTCGCTCGGTGCGCCGCTGTTCGAAAGCGCCGAAGCGCATCTGTCCGGCGGCCGTACCCTGCGTATCGAGGCCCACGGCAAGCCCGGGACGTTTCTCAATCGTGTCACTCTCAACGGCGCCGGGCATCGGGCAGGCTCCGTCTCGCATGCGGCTCTGGCCCAGGGCGCGCATCTGGTGTTCCGGGCAGTTTAGTTTCGATTCGGGTCAAAACCATCGATGTTCGGGTGGGTAACCTTCAGCTCCGCGCCCATGGATGCCCGGAATGAAAAGAAGGAGCGGGACTTTCGGCTTGCGGATGAAGGCGGCGATGGCGGTTCCGAGATGCCGGGTGCAAGGCGCGTTTGGCGAGAATCCGCCGGTTGCGCCGGTGAGCGTTAGAAGGCAGACAAGAAACCGGGGATGAAAAGCCGGGGCTCGGTTTGCGGCCGGGCGGGTATGAGACGGTGGAAACCATAACTATTGGGCGTGAAGAGCGGGTCTTTGTTCTAACTGGAGCGGGGATCAGCGCGGAGAGCGGATTGCCGACCTTTCGCGCTGCCGATGGATTGTGGGCGGGCAACCGGGTTGAAGACGTGTGCGCGCCCGAGGCGTGGCGGCGCGATCCTTGGCGGGTGTGGGAGTTCTATGCGGCGCGCCGCGCGGCAGGTGCGCGCGCAGAGCCGAACGCGGCGCACATGGCGCTGGCCGAATTGGAGGAGCAGCTCGGCAGCCGGTTCTTTTTGTGTACGCAAAACGTGGACGATCTGCACGAGCGCGCCGGCTCAAAGCGGCTGTTGCACATGCACGGCGAACTGAACAAGGCGCGATGCGAGCGCGAGTGCGGGCGCGCGCCGGTGGAAGATCGCAGCATCTACCGCAGCCTCGACGAGGTGGGACGATGTCCCTGTGGCGGACGGATGCGGCCGCACATTGTCTTCTTCGGCGAGATGCCGCTGGAGATGGAGCGCATTGAGCGCGAGATTCGCAAGGCGTCTCTGATGGTCGTCGTCGGCACTTCGGGTTCCGTTTATCCCGCGGCTAACTTTGTGCACTGGGCGCGCATGAACGGCGCGCGCGCGGTCTACGTGGGTCCGGAAGATCCGCTGAATGCTTCTGCGTTTACTCGCGTGGTTGAGGGCAGGGCGGGTGAGGCTCTGCCGGGCTTGTTCGTGGCGAAGTAGAACGGTCTTGTACGCTGCGTACTTCAGTCCCCTCACGCGGCTTCCTGATGTATGCATTCCGCCGGAATCGCATCGCTGTCCGGTCCTCATCGATGGAGACGATGCGGACGGTGTCGAATCCCTCTGTCCACATGGCCTCCCAGTCGGGATCGCGGTTCAAGTCGAAGGTGAAATTCTTCGAAATTCCTCTAGGATAGGCGAACCATGCGGTGCGTCCTCTCGGCGCGGGCCGCGATCTGGGGCGCGAAAATGTCAATCTGATCGCGGCTGGCGACGAAGGCAAGTGCAAAGCCGATGCGGGGGAGCGATTCGATGTGGCGATGGAGGGTAATCACGGGTTGGCGGGCAAGCTCGGGCGCAAAGCTGGCGGGCGCCCGAAGCACCAGAATTTTCTGGGGGTCCTTGGGGTTGAGTTTTTCCAAGACGGTTGCCATGGAATGAGATGATACCGGGATTTGGGAAATAATCGGCAAAACCGCCCCAGGAGGGCGGGAACCCGATGCGGGAAGCGGTGGGCCGCCAGGAAATGCGGGTTGCTCTCAGGTATCATCGGAATAATCGGTGGGTTCACTCCCGTCCAGAAAAGGAATCACAGGTGCAAGAAGGAAAAGCAGCCGAGTCTTCGCAATCGTCTCCGGCGCAGGCCGCGCGCAGGCCGCGCGTTCATCCGCTGCGGATCGCCATCTTCGGATTTGGCACGGTGGGAAGTTCGGTAGCGCGGATACTGATCGAGTCGAAGCCGGCAGGGCTGGAGCTGACTCACGTCTTCAACCGCGGTGTTGCGCGCAAGCGTGTGGACTGGGCTCCGGCGAGCGTGGTGTGGAGCGAGGACGCGGAAGCCGTACTGGCGTCGGACGCCGATGTAATTGTGGAGTTGGCGGGCGGACTGGATCCGGCGGGCGCCTGGGTGCGGCATGCCCTCGAATCCGGCAAAAGTGTCATCACTGCCAACAAGAAGCTGATCGCGTATCACGGCATCGAACTGGAGCGCCTGGCTGCGTCGAAAGGCGGCCATTTGAAGTATGGGGCTGCCGTGGCTGGCGGTATTCCGGTGATTCCGGCCATCGAGCAGGGACTTGCGGGTGACCGCATCCAGCGCATCGAGGGAATTCTCAACGGCACTTGCAACTTCATCCTCGGCAAGATGGAAGAAGGCGCGGAGTATGCGGCGGTGCTGGCCCAGGCGCAGCAGCGCGGCTATGCGGAGGCCGATCCCACTGAAGATGTGGGCGGCTTTGACGCGCGCTCCAAGCTGGCCATCCTGATGCGGCTGGCGCTGCGCGTGGAAGTGGACCCGGATGAGATTGTGCCGCGGTCCATCACCACCATCTCGGCGGTGGACTTCAGCTATGCCCGCGACCTGGGATGCACGATCCGCCAGATCGCGCGCGCGGAAAAGACCGGGGAGCAGGTTTCAGCCACGGTGGGCCCCATGCTCATCGATCGGCGCTCGCCGCTGGCTTGGTCGCGGGGCACGGAAAACATGGTGATTCTCTCTGGCCACTACGGAGGCGATGTGGTCTTTTCAGGTCATGGCGCGGGCGGCCATCCCACCGCGGTGGCCGTGGTGAGCGATCTGATTGCCCTGGCGCACGGTTCGCGCCGCGTGGCCATTCCGTCCTCGCCGGGCAAGGCGAGTGGCGAGTTCGAGGTGCCGCATTACATCCGCTTCCTGGTGAACGATCGCCCCGGGATCGTGGCCGCCATTACCTCCGCTCTGGCCAAAGAGCAGATCAACATCCGCGCCATTGTGCAAAAGCCAGGCTACCCGCAGCATGCGCTGCCATTCGTGGTCACCGTGGAGCCGTGCAGAACCTCAGACCTGCGGCGCGCGCTGGCCAGCATACAGAATATGGATTGCATGATCGAGCCGCCACTCGACCTCCAGATGCTGGAGTAGCTGGCGGTAGGATTTCAGCCGGTGCTGCGTGCGAACGCGAGCCGATCCTCATGCCTCGCGGCCGCCGGGCGCCGGACCGGTCGACTCGCGGATCACCAGTTTGGGCGCCATCACAATCTCCGCAGGATATTCCCGCTCGCGGTTGGCGATGCGGTCCAGCAACACCTGCGCGCCGCGCTTGCCCATCTCCTGCAAAGGCTGGCGGACAGTCGTGAGCGGCGGCGCGGTGTAGGCGGCGGACTGGATGTCGTCAAAGCCCACCACCGAAATGTCGCGAGGCACGGAGAGGCCGGCTTCTCGCAGGGCGCGCATGGCGCCAATGGCGGCGATGTCGTTGAAGCAGAAAACGGCGGTGAAGCTGTGCGTCCTCTCGATCAGCGCCTGCATGGGTTTATAGCCAATCTCGGGCGCCATGGGGTGGTAGCCGGTCTTCATGGACCAGCCGGCGGAGTCGATGCGCGTCATCAGGGCGGGATCGAGCGCCAGACCCATCTTCCGCGCCACGTGCTGAATCGCCTCCCACCGGAACTCAGAGTCGGAGATGGCTCTGGGACCGCGCATAAACACGATCTGGCGATGGCCAAGCTGGTAGAGGTGTGTGAGCGCCTGCTCCGCCGCCATGCGATGGTCAAGCACGATATTGGTCACATTCTCCGCCGGCGTGTGCGTGGAGATGGCCACCACCGGCACCGGCACTTCCATGTGAGCGGTGGGCGTATTAATCAGCAGAAATCCATCCACGGCGCGCTCCAGCAGAAGGCGGGGATACATCTCGATAAGATCCTGCTTCCAGTCGTGACACGCGGTGAAGTAGAAGTAACGGGCGCGGGTGAACTCGTCGAGCACGCCGCTCATGACCTGGGCGAAGTAACCCTCGCTCAGGTCGGGCGCCAGCACACCAACGCTCATCGAGCGGCTCTGGCGCAACGAGCGCGCAAAATAGTTGGGACGGTAGTGCAGGCGCTGGGCGGCATCCAGCACGCGGCGGCGGGTTTCCTCCGGAATGGACCTGGCCGAAGGTGAGTTGTTGAGAACCAGCGAGACGGTGGTCTGGGAAAGCTCCAGATGTTCCGCCAGCATGCGCAAGTTCACATGTCCGGAAGGCGCCGTATTCTTTCCCGTGGGCATGTCAGTGTTGTAACACTCCTACCATCGGTGGGAACATGGCGGTGCGCCGCGCGTGCAGCGGACGAGCCCCAAGCAAGCTGCGTTTAGCGTGCCTGAATGTGGTTGGCTCCCGGCTGGAGCGGCCATGATTTGCCGTTATAGTCGAACCGGCCGCTAAGTTTGCCGGGCAGGGTAATGGACGCGTCCAACCCAGCGCCCTTGCGATGGTATTCCACTCGAATGGTTCCTTCCGGGTGCGGATAGGTAGCGGTGAGAGATGGCAAATTGCCCATATGAGGCGCGATGCGCACGGTGGCGAAGCCCGGACTGGCCGGCTCAATTCCCGCCACCAGGGTGAGCAGGTCATAGATGGGGTGAGCCGTCCAGGCGTGCGAATCGGAACGCGTGTTGCCAGGTACCTCAGGCCACGTGCTGAAGTGTAGCGGCAGCAGCTTCCGCCACGCATCGATGGAGCGCAGGTAATCGTTGGCCATGCCGGCGTGTTCCAGAGCCCGCGCCAGGTAAAAGCGGAAGTAGTAGGAAGCACTCAGCGTGCCGTCGGCGGGAATATCACCGGGATTGATGGCCAGCATGCGGGTCAGCACATCCTTCTGTCGATCCTTGGGAATCACGTCGTAGAGTACGGCCAGCACATTCGACTGCTGGCTGAAGTGCTTCTGGTCTGGATTGTCGGCGATCAGCCCGCGCGCGGCGTTCCAGCACTTGCCATAGATGCCGGCACGAGCGTACGCGGCGCGCGTCCGGTAGTGGCCGGCCAGAACGTGATCGCCGAGCGCGCTCTCCAGATCCGCGGCGTCTCCCAGCGCCCCCAGGTACTCCAGCGTGGTGGCGCAGGACTCGTCGTGGCTGTCGTAGGTGGGGATTTCGCCCGTGGAGACCCAGTCTATAAAGCTCCACCAGGAAAGACGGCGCAGCAGGCCGTCGGGTTGCTCGAAGCGCGAGAACCAGTCGAGCACCGTGCGCGTGCCGGGCAGCAATGCGCGCACCGTTGCCGGATCGGGCCGGTACATCCAGTAGTCACGGACCATGCCAATGTAGAGCAGGGAAAACGTGGGAATGAACTGCGACAGGGAGCTGGGATAGCGGCTGTGGGTGACGCCGTCGGGAACCCGCGAGTCGTCGAAGGCGTGAAGCGCCTGCTTGGCCAGGCGGTCGTCGCCGGCCACGGCGTAAGAGATGAGGGCCTGGATGCGCGTGTCGCCGATGTACTGGAGCTGCTCGTAGTAGGGCGTGTCCATGTAGGTCTCATGGGCGTCCAGCCGAGCCGTTCTCCAGCTAATCTCCCATATTTTGTCCAGATCGGCATCGCCGGACCGGAAGGTCGCGCGTTCCACAAATGGATACGCAGTAAACTCAGCAGTCATCGCATCCAGTTGCAGCGGCTCGCCTGCGGTCTGGATGTCGAGGTCCAGGTAGCGCCAGGTGCGCCACCAGAGCGGCTCAAAGGTGCGGCGCTGGCCGCCGTCGGGCAAAAAGAGGTCCGAGAGGCCGCGGGCCGTGCGATCATCCACGTCGTTGCGGTCGCCCTTGTGGCCTTCCTTGTCGTAGAGAGCTTCGGAGTAGGTGAGCTGGAGGCGCGCTCCCTTGCCGCCTGAGACGGTCAGCTCCGGGTACGCCGTGGTCAGCGTCTTGCGGTCCAGGAGGATGTGTACATGGCTGTTGGCGGGAATGGTGACCGGGCCGGATGGGAAGCGGCTCAGGTCAGGGGTGGTGGTGCGCACCGGATCGCCGGCACTGGTGGGCGTGTACTCCATGTGGGGAAGACGGTCGGGAACCAGGTCCCAGGCGTTGTTGCCCATCACTTCGGCCGAGTGGGCCACGTTTTGCCCGCGGAAGATGCTGTCGCGGAGAGGGTCACCAGCCGGAACCCAGGACACACCGCCGTCGGTGGGGCTGTCCCAGTGCCAGTCGTAGTGGGCGGCATCCACTTCCTCGCCAGGGCCGGAGGCGAAGTACTCCTGCAGCGTCACGGTGGAGCGGCTGAGAATCTTCCGTCCGGGTTCTTCCTCCACCATCCAGCCGTCCGGAGTGCTGATTGATTCAGGCCCTTTGGCCTCGCTCTCCAGAAGGAACGCGGTGCGGTCGCTCATTTGTGCGATGGGGGCGTAAACGCCGAAGTTCCACACCGTGGCGGCAATCAGGTTGTCGCCGGTCTTGAGCCAGGGCGCAAGATCGTATAGCTCGTAACGCCAGTGCGTCAGGTCGCCGCGCGCCGGTCCGTCGCCCACGCGATGGCCGTTCACGTAAAGGATGAAGCGGTTATCGGCGCTCACCCGCACGAAATAGGTGGCGGGAACAACATCCAGGTGCAGTGCGCGCCGGAAGTGGAGCACCACAGGATCGCGCAAGGGCGCGGTGGGATGCGTGATCCACGAAGCCTTCCACTGCCGCGTGGGCGGGTCCAAAGAGGCATTCGGCTGTGCGTTGGGTTGGCTGAACAGCGCCTGGGGTGCAAACGCGAGAGCAAGCAGGGCAACGAGGAAGCGCATCACGCAAGACCTTTCATTTTTCAGTACCCCAGCATAAAGGAAAAGGGAAACCAATGGGGAAATTCTTTCAGTTTTTATGTGTTGAGCTTGATTGGAGGCCCGAGGCATCTCGGTGCCAAGCCGCAACCTGGTGTGAAGCGTATGGACGATGGCTGTTAGCATGGATAGACTCGGAAAAAGACCAGAGTGGAACACGCGACATCCGGATTCGTCTCGATCTGCATCTTCGACAATCGTGCCGGATGGCGCAGATAGCTTGCGGCCAAGAGCCGGAACATGAATCCGCCGGTATTCCCGGCACCCAGGAGATATCGCATGTGGAGAGGGATGTTGTGGAACACCTATGGAGCGCTAGGCCGTTCGCGACTCGCTGTAGCCGCCGCTTTGAAGCTCAGGAACCAGAGCGAGATGCTGCTTGCACGATTCCTTGGGGAGGATTCCAATGTTCAGGTGAATGGAGAGCACAGGGTGCTGGAGCTCATTGCGGGGTCAGTTGGCACCTTTGTGGATGTTGGCGCAAATGTTGGGAATTGGAGCCAGGTTCTGTTGGAGATTGGGGGAGCGGAGAAGAAAGGCCTCCTGATTGAGCCATCGAGGGCCGCTTTCCAGAAACTCGAAGAACGCTTCGGTGCGAATCGGAATTTCCAACTGGTTCGAGCTGCTATGTCGGACGCGGAAGGAGAGGCCCGTTTTTTTGAGGAAAAGAATGCGGGTGAGAAGTCTTTGCTTCTGGAGTCGTGGTGCGCAGAGGACGCGGAAGGTGTTGCCGTCCGGGTTACGACTGTGGACAGCGAAGTGGCGAAGACCGGCTGGGAATGCGTCGATCTCCTGAAGATTGATGCTGAAGGTTACGATTTTCATGTAATTCAGGGAGCGAGAAGGTTGCTCAGCAGGCATGGAATCGGAATTGTCCAGTTTGAGTACAACGCACCCTGGGCTCTGGCCGGAAACACATTGGCGGCTGCTATAAGACTTTTCGAAGGTTACGGATACAAGGTCTACCTGGCGCGAACCACCGGGCTGCACCCGCTCAACTACGCACGGTGGGGAGAGTTCTACCGCTGCACGAATTTCGTTGCTGTTTCTCCGCGTATGTTTTCCCTGATTAGCCCGCTTTTGCAGCCGGAGATCTAGCCTCGGAGCATTTCCGGAGCATTTCAGCACTTTATCTGTACGGTTCCGGCAAGCCGGGATCGCGGTGACGATTCATCTGGTGGGAGAATGGGGGGTCGGTTGGGCTCCAAGAAGTCTGCACCGGCAACCGGCCTGCCCAGGAATGGTTGACTTCGTGAAGATATTCGTCTGCATGCACTTGATTTATCGGCATTGTAACCTTCTATTCATATTTGACCGCTAGCCTGAAGCTACTGGGAGCCGACGTGTCTGAGATTCGCATTTCCCAAGCGCAAATCCAGTCCGATTCCGACATGGCCGGCGGAGAATCGGGGGCGCAGACGGCGGAACACGAAGTTTCCGCGGTGCGCAAGTTCCTGATGGCGCGAGGAAACTCGGCGATTGCCGATCGCGTGTTTCATGGGCTGATGGTGCTCTGCGCACTGAGCATCTTCTTGATTGTGGCCCTGATCCTGTGGCTGTTGATCGCGCGGTCGCAACTGAGCTGGCATACCTTTGGTCTGAAGTTTTTCTATCGCTCGTTTGCGAATCCCGAGACCGGACAGTCCATGTACTGGGATCCGGTGAACGATCGCTTCAGCGCGGTTCCGTTTGTCTACGGCACGCTGGTCACGTCGTTCCTGGCGCTGTTGTTTGCCGTGCCGCTGGCGGTGGGC
This sequence comes from Acidobacteriota bacterium, assembly GCA_021846985.1. GTDB lineage: Bacteria > Acidobacteriota > Terriglobia > Terriglobales > Acidobacteriaceae > Telmatobacter. The sequence continues at coordinate 168,159 of JAJZVX010000002.1, forward strand.
GTGGCGGTGTTTCTCACGGAGATGTGCCCGCGCTGGCTGCGCGGGCCGCTGGCTTTTCTGACCGAACTGCTGGCGGCGATTCCCAGCGTGATTTACGGGTTGTGGGCGATTTTTGTTCTGGTGCCGCTTTTGCGCGAGCACGTCAATCCTGTCCTGATCGGGGCTCTGGGCTGGACTGGCCTGTTTGACAACCAGAATCCCACGGGCCTGGGCTTCTTTGCCTCCGGCGTAATTCTGGCCATCATGATTTTGCCCATCGTTTCCTCGCTCACCCGCGAGGTGATGACGGCGGTGCCGCATTCGCAGCGCGAGGCGGTGCTGGCGCTGGGGGCCACGCGCTGGGAGATGATCCGCATGGGCGTACTGCGCAACGCGCGCATCGGCATTGTGGGCGCCATCATCCTGGGATTGGGCCGCGCCTTGGGCGAAACCATGGCGGTTACCATGGTGATCGGCAATACGGCGGAGGTTCACCGGTCGCTGCTGGCAAACGGCAGTTCGATGGCGGCGGTGATTGCCAACGAGTTCACCGAAGCCGTAAGCGATATGCACCTGAGCGCGCTGATCGAGATTGGTCTGGCGCTGTTCATTGTGACCGTTATCGTGAACGCTTTTGCGCAACTCATGGTGTGGGCAGTGACCAGGGGAACGCCGTCGCAGGTAAGGTAGGGGCAAGGCGGGGCTAGGAACAAGGGCTGGAAAAGAAGGGCAGGCCGGAGGCGAAAGAGGATCGAGTGGCGAGCGAGCACAAATGGAGAGCGTGGATGCGGGCGCTGACCGACCATGCGGTCACGGTGCTTGCCATTCTGGCCACGCTGATCGTGGTGACGCCTTTGCTGGTCATCTTCGGTTATCTGGTGTACAAGGGCGCAAGCTCGCTGAATGTGGCTTTCTTTACGCAGACACCCAAGCCGGTGGGCGAGACGAGCGGCGGCATGGCAAATGCCATTCTCGGCTCGGCGCTGGTGCTGGCGCTGGCCAGTTTCATCGGGGTGCCCATCGGCATTGGAGGCGGGGTTTATCTGGCGGAGTTTGGGCGTGGAACCAAGCTGGCCAACGCGGTGCGGTTCACGGCCGACGTGCTGAACGGCGTGCCGTCGATCGTGATGGGTCTGGCGGCCTACTCTCTGGTGGTGATTCCCCAGCATCACTTTTCGGCTTTTGCGGGCGGCGTGGCGCTGGGCATCATGATGATTCCCACGGTGTGCCGGACGACGGAAGAGATGTTGCTGATGGTGCCCCACGCGGTGCGCGAAGCGGCTCTGGGCCTGGGGGTGCCAAACTGGCGTTCGGTGCTTTCCATCAGTGTCAAAACGGCTTCGCCGGGTATTATCACGGGCTGCATGCTGGCCTTTGCACGGGTGGCGGGAGAAACGGCTCCGCTGCTGTTTACGGCGCTGGGCAACCAGTTCTGGAGCATGAACCTGAATGAGCCCATAGCGGCGCTGCCGCTGCAGATTTACGTCTATGCGCTGTCGCCCTACGACGACTGGCACCGGCTGGCGTGGGGCGGAGCGCTGGTGCTGATTATCCTGATAGTGCTGGCCGTGTCGCTGGTGCGGTGGGTAACCAGCCGCGGCGTTTTGAAGGGAGCAAGCTAAGTGGGTGTAGGCATCGCGGTTTTGAATCTGAATGCGTGGTATGGCGCGAATCACACGCTGCAGGATATCAACCTGAACATTCCGGCCAACCACGTCACCGCGTTGATCGGCCCGTCGGGCTGCGGCAAGAGCACCTTTGTGCGCTGCCTCAACCGCATGCATGAGACCAACCCCATCGCGCGGGTGACCGGCACGGTGCGCATCGGCGACCTGGACATTTACAGAGACTGCAAGCCGGTGCAGATTCGCCGGCGAGTGGGCATGGTATTCCAGCGCCCCAATCCCTTTCCCACCATGTCGATTTATGACAATGTGTGCGCGGGGCTGAAGCTCAACGGATACACCAATCGCCGCGCGCTCGACGAAATTGTGGAGCGGTCGCTGAAGGCTTCTGCGCTGTGGGACGAGGTGAAGGACGATCTGAAGAAGAAATCCGGCGCCAGCCTTTCGGGCGGCCAGCAGCAGCGGCTCTGCATCGCACGCGCGCTGGCGGTGGATCCGGAAGTGCTGCTGATGGACGAGCCGGCTTCGGCTCTCGATCCGGTATCGACGGCCAAAATCGAGGATCTCATCTTCGAGTTGAAGTCGCAGTACACGATTGTGATTGTGACCCATAACATGCAGCAGGCAGCCCGCGTGGCCGAGAAGACGGGCTTCTTCCTGAACGGGCGGATGGTGGAGTTCGATTCCACCCACAAGATCTTCACCAATCCCAGCGACAAGCGGACAGAAGATTACATTACAGGCAGGTTCGGATGACACGCATACGCTTTCGACAGAGTCTTGAGGATCTGAAAGAACAGTTGCTGGTAATGGCGGGACTGGCCGAACAAGCCATTCAGCGCGTCATCGAGGCCTATCGCGTCCGCGACCTGTCGATCTGCGACCTGGTGATCCGGAGCGAGGTGGCCATCAACCGGCTCGAGCGCGACATCGATCAGGCGGCCCTGGACCTGCTGGCGATGGAGCAACCCATGGCCAGCGATCTGCGCTTCATCCTGAGCGTGATCAAGATCAACGCCGACCTGGAGCGCGTGGGCGACGCGGCCAAGAGCATCAGCGAGCGCGTGCGCCGCATGGAGAAGATGGCGGCGGTGGAGCTGCCCGTGGATATTCCGCGCATGGCGTTGCTGGCGGCGGATATGGTGCGCAAGTGCATCCAGTCTTTCATCGAGGCGGACGCGGAGATGGCGCGCTCGGTGCTGGTGATGGACGACGCCGTGGACGCGATGAATCGCGAGGCTTACAAGTCGCTGACCCAAGTCATGGAGGAGCAGGGCCATGCCGCGCCGCAGGCTCTCAACGCGCTGATGATCTGCCGCAGCCTGGAGCGCGTGGCCGACCATGCCACCAACATCGCCGAAGATGTGGTCTTCTGGGTGCAGGGCGCAGACGTGCGGCACCACAAGAGCGTCAACCTCGGCAGGGACCAGCAAGAGCCGGCGTAAACGCCTGGAGCTACACTTCCCACCAGTCGAACTGCAGCATGCGCGGATAGTAGAGCCCCGCGCGGATAGGCGTGTCCGCTCCGCGCAGGTTGCGCAGAACGCGGGCGTATAACTCGAGCTGCGGCGCGAAGAGACGGCGCAGCTCCGGCAAGGCCGCTGCGGGATCGACATTCTCCGCGTGCGCCGTTTTGTAGTCCACAATCCACCAGGAGCTGTCGCCCCCCGCTCTCGGCGCATCACCGGCGCGGAAGACGCGGTCAACGCGCACCGTGCGCGGCGCGCCCGCCACAACTCCGGCCCAGCCAGCTTCGCTGGCTGCTTCCGGATGCGGCGAAAGAATCCATTGGCCAGATGGATCCTGAGAGGCGGCGAGGGCCTGGCGCTCGGCTTGCGCGGCAAGAGCGGCTGCCTGGGCCGGATCGGCTCCCATGGAGCGGATCTGGGCGATGAGCCTTGGCTGTAGTTTCAGGATGGACGCCCGCGCTTCGTCCCAATCGAGGGTGGCGCGGAGGCGGGCAAGCTCCTGCAGCAGCAGGTGGACCGCTGTGCCCAATGCGCGCGAGAGCAGACCGCCCTGGTGACGTGTGTAGAGGGTCGCTGGTTCAGTGTTCGCGGCCGCCGGGGTTTTCGTTTCAAAAGCGAACGTCCCCGCCGGTTGAAACTCCGCCGGCAGCCTTCGCAAGCGGGCCGGCCGCGGCAGCAGCACTAGATTGTCCTGCCCCCCGGCGGCAATGTCCACCGCTGTTTCCTTTGCGGTCTGCGTTGGGCTGGCCTTCTCTGTCTTCCAGTCTTCAAACCGCAGCTGCACCAGTTTGCCGAGCGCGGGCCATGCCGAGGCCAGCAGGCAATTGGCGGGCGTGGCCAGCGTCAGCGCGCCGGTTTTGTCCGTCGTGTACGCGGGCCGGGCGAAAAAGTGCAGACTCTCCCGGGCGCGCGTTGCCGCCACGTAAAGAATGCGGCGCATCTCCTGCATCTCGCGGTCGCGGTACGCGCGATCGACCCAGGCCTTCGACCTTCCGCGATCGGCGCCCTTGGGCTGGAAGGGCGCGACGAGAAACTCCGTAATCTCCCCGGAGTCATCCGGCGTTGCCAGCCCGCGCTCCAGCCAGGAGAGCATTTTATGCGCGGTCTTTCCGTTGCGGGCCTGCAACTCGGGCACAATCACCACCTCGAATTCGAGTCCCTTGGACTTGTGGATGGTCATCAATTGCACGCCACACTCGCTGCTGGCTTCGGGGTCGGGCTGCGCGGTCAGGTTCTTGAGCGCCGCATCCAGCGCAGGGCCAAGCATGTCCTGCTCGCCGCCGGGCAACCGGTCCAGGCACTTCCACAGCAGGTCGAGATTGGCGTGGGCCGCGGCGTCAACGCAGGCCGCGCCGCCTAGGCCAAGCCACACCTGCTCCAGCCACGTGCCCAGCGCGGCCGCCGGCTGCGCAGCGCGGAGCCACCGCGCGTTTTCCACCGCGTCCAGAAGACGCTTCACGGCCACCTGTTCCGCCTTATCGATCAGGGCCAGCCGCTCTGCCAGCAAACCGGGAACGGGGCGGGCCAGCAGCGCGGGATCGTCGGCGCTCGTCAGCCGGTGGAGGCTTTCGAGCGGCAAGCCGCACCAGGGGGCGCGCAGCACGCCCAGCCAGGCGACGCGGTCCATGGGGTTGAGCAGCGCGTGGGCCAGCGCCAGAGCATCCAGCACCTCCGGCCGGCCAGCCAGTTGTTCCAGATCGACGGCGCGGAAAGGAATTGCCGCCTCGCGCAAGGCAGCGGCAATAGGCGTTAGAGCGCTGCGCGTACGGCCCAGCACGGCCACGCGGTATTTCTCTCCGTGTTCCCGCGCGCTCCGGATGTGTTCCTGGTGGCCCTGGATGAGCGCAACGATTTCATCGACCTGCGCTGCGTGTGCGGCCGCGCGCTCGCCGGCTGGAGGGTCGGCCGCGTTTTGACTGCGGGCAGTTTGAGGCACAAAGCCGAGATGCAGATGGTAGCGCAATTCCGTGCCGGCCGCGCCGCGCGCGGGTTGTGCGGGCGCAAAGCCGATGCCGCTGCCGTCGTCGTCGGCGAAGACGAGGGTGAAGATATCATTGAGGGTGATCACCAGCGGCTCCGCGGTGCGAAAGTTCGCGGTGAGCGCTGCGGAATCGAAACGGAACGGCTGCTCCTGCGCGATCTCCAGCCCGCTGTTCTTCACGCGGCCGAATAGCTCCGCGTCGGCGTCGCGAAAGGAGTAGATCGACTGCATGGGGTCGCCGACCACAAAGCAGGTGCGGCCGGCGGGGTCGGGCCAAGCGGCGGCCAGCGAGGCCAAAAGCTGGTGCTGTCGGCGGCTGGTGTCCTGAAACTCATCCACCAGCAGGTGATGAATTCCGTCGGCGAGCGCCAGAGCGGCGTCGGTGGGCAGGCCGTCCGGGCCGCGCAGGGCGCGCTGAGCAATCTGCGCCACTTCAATAAAATCGACCGCGCCCGCTTCGGCAAACACCACCTGTAGTTCGCCGGCCGCGTGGCGCAGCACCGTGAAGCAGGCGCAGACGATGTGCCAGTCTTCCTCCGTGTAGCGCGGAGGGGGCAGCGATTGTGCGTCAGCCAGGCAGGATTCGAATCCTGGGATTGTACCCAGCCTATCGACGAGTTGGCTGATCTCTTCTTTTTCATCTCTGGCTTCCGGCGCCGGAGGTCGGCCAATCTGGTCTTTGAGCTTCTTCGTGTTGGTCTTTGCAAGACGGTGAGTTAGGTGTGACGGGAAGCCCTCCTTGGCCGTCCAGCGAGTTCGCAGTTTCGCTTTGGTCGTCAGGAGGAAATCCGCCAGCGCAATGCCAAAATCAGCTAAATCTAGCAGGTCGGATCTATCGCTCGAGCTTGGCTCCAATGCCTTGGGAATGGAGGCCCGTTCGGCGAGATCCTTCCAGCGCTGCCCCTGCGTATTTCGGTTTGCGAACCGCGCCAGCTCAAGAAGCCTCTCGGAATCGGAATGGATCTGCTCTTGGCACGAACAAATTCTCGCGAAAGTTCTTGCCCAATCGAGATTCGCCTGCGTAAAGGGCCGCTCCAGCCGCGCGCGCAGGGCCTCCATTTCCTGCTTGCCCGGCTCGCGATTCAGGACGAACTCGTGCATCCACTGGTCGCGCTTGCCCAGCATCGTGGCCAGCAGGTTCTCCAGTTCCCGCCAGCTATTGTCGCGCCACAACAGCAGCGCCTCGATGGCCGCGTTCAGCGCCGCATCGGGGGCGTCGATTTTTTCCAGCGTGCGCCGGGCGGCGCGGCGGTAAAGATCCTCGGGGCGGTCGTGAATGTCGAGCCCTCCGCCCAGCGTGGAAAGCAGCGGCTGTTGCAGGGCCAGATCGCGGCAGAAAGAGTCGATCGTCGAGATGCGCAGTTGCGTGGGCAGGTCCAGCAGCTTCCAGCCCAGCGCCTGCGACCGGCTGAGAACGCGGCGCGCCAGCGGACTAGGCTGCGGATTACGCAGCTCGTCGAGAATCCGATGACGCATCTCCGCCGCAGCGGCGTTGGTAAAGGTGATGGCCACAATTTGGCCGGGTTCCTCGACTTCGCCCAGCAGGCGAAGGAATCGCCCGGCGAGCAGAGTCGTTTTGCCGGAGCCGGCCGGAGCCTGCACCAGAACCGAGCGTGCCGGATCGAGAGCCAGATCGCGCTGTGCCTGGTCGGGCGGAACAACGCGGAGTTCGGGGCTACTCATCGGCCGCCTCCTCAAGTTCGGCTCCGGAGACGGATTCGGCCTCGTCGTCGCATGCAGGAGGATGCTCCTGAATGCGGCAGAGCGTTTGCAGCCCGCAGCGTTCGCAGGTTCTGGGGAAGTCGCGCGGGTCCGCCTCGGCCTTGCCGGCAAGAAACGCCAAGGCAAGATCCTCAATGGCGCTGCGCCAGTCCAGCAGTTGCTCCGCAGTCAGCGGATCCTTCACCAGATTTGTCCTCGCGCCCAGATCGGCGCGGATGGTTCCTTTGGCATTGCCCACGCGGCCCGCGAACCCGCTTTCTCCGGTGCGGATAGCGGCGAAAACCAGGCCGCCCAGCTCGGCGCCATCGTCGAGGGCGAAGCCTGCATAGAGCGGAAGTTGCACATCGGCGGGGCGGGGCAAATCCCAATCGCGCGGAGTCACCATGCCCGTCTTGTAATCGATCACCAGCAGCGAGCCATCCCTGAGCCGGTCGATTCTGTCCAGCCTCAAGTCCAGCGTCAGCCCCTTGATTGGCACGTCCTTCTTTTGCTCAGTTTCCCACACCTCGAAGGACAACCGGCCACGCTCGTATTCCAGCCACTCGGTGACCAGCCGCGTGAGCCGCAGCTCTTCCAGCGCCAGGTAGCGGCGGGGCATGCGCTCGCGTGCGCCTGACGGCATCTTGCTGTTCAGCACGCGGCGCACATGGCCGGCGGCAAATTCCTGCAGGTCCCCTTTGTTTTGCAAAGCTTCGAGTGTTTGTATGCCTTCCGGCGGACCGGCCCAAATGCGGTGCAGCACCTCATGCAGGAGGAGCCCGCGCTGCGATGCGGTGAGTCCCGCCTCGGCCGGCTCCCAGCCTTGTGCGCCGAGCCGCCATGTGGCGAAGGCTTTAAAAGGGCACTGCGACTGATAGGAGAGGACGCTGGCGCCGCCGCTGGCCTTTCCTGGCAGGAAAGGCATCGCGCTCGCATCCTCGACCTCGATGGTCAGCGGTCCTGGCTGGCTCAGCAGAGCGGCAAGCGGCTCCGGTTCTCCGGCCATCGCAATAGCCAGCCGCGACGGCCGGTTCTCAGCGCTTTCCTGCTGGAGCGGGTAGCTGAAGTGCACCTCCGCGGCGGAAGTCATCAGGCGTTCGGTTACAGTGTTTGCCAGCTCCCAATCAATTTGTGGAGTGGCGTGCGGCATGCCGGCCTTCCGTTGCACTTCAGGCGGCAGCAGGGGATGGGCGCCGGCGCGCGCCGGCCAGGCGTCCTCGCTGGCGCCCAGAAACCAGAGGGCGTCGGCAGACAGGCCGGCGCTCTCCGCCGGTCCGGCAATCTGGATGGGGGCATCGTGGGAGTCGGGCGCAAACAGCATTTCGTCCAGTGCGCGCGCCAGCGCCGCCATGAACTGAGGCCAGGCCATGCGCCTGCCGTCGAAACCCAGCGAAGCGCAGGTGTCCAGGGCCTGCTCCCAGCGGCGCAGCGCCTGGAACTCCGCGCTGGCCAAGGGGCGGAAGCCGGGCCACCCGGCGGTCTGGAGCAGATTGGGCACAAGAGCGGCCCACTCCAGCGGACTGACCGTGCGGCGCAACTCGGCGTTGAGCCGGTCGCGCGCCTGCTTCATGCGCGTAACCCAGGCCGCAGGGAGCGGGTCCGGCTGGCCAGAGTGCGCCACAAAGGCTTCCAGCGGCCAGCGGGTACGTTCGAGGCCGCGTCGGCGCAGCGCGCGCATGGAAGCTTGCAGGGCCAGGGCTTCCTGCGGTGTGGCCGCAGTTTGTTCGGTCGAAAGCAGCCAGTCCAGCTCCGCTTCCTCAATTGGCTCGGAGAGCCAGCGCAGCGCCAGGAATGCTGCACGGGGCAGCGTCACCCGGCTGAGGGGAACGCCGAGGGAAAACTCAAATGCCAGTGGATCGCCGGCTCCAACGTGCCTCAGAAACGCGCGTTCGATCAGGCCGCGCCGCGCTGCGATTTCCTGCGTCACCACAAGCAACCGGCGGCCGCTTTGCCCGGCCAGTTGGCTTGCGCACCATGCGGAGCAGGCGGCCAATTCGCTCTCGGGATCGGTGGCAGAATGGAATTGCGCGGCGGTGGCGCGCGCGCCCGCAGCCGCCTGCCGCCAGTCTCCCCACGCTTCCAGTACGGACTGTTGCGCCGGTTGCAGGCGATCGAAGCCCAGCAGCAGCAGCGGCGGGCGCGGCGTCTTTTCCGCTTTGAGCAGCGGCAGCAACTCCTGCAGCAGCCGGCTGGAGCTGATGAGATTTTTCTCCTCGCAGGTCCGGTCGAATGCCGCGAGCCATGCGCTGAAAGCCGCGGCATCGTGCTGCCAGCCGCTCCGCGCACCGTTGTACAACAGGTGAGGAGCGAAGGCGCAAATCTGCTCGTGCGCCTGGCGAGCCAGCACCGCCAGACGATGCCGAGGCCCTTCCAGAACCGCCGTCAGCGCTCCGCTCTGCTGGATCAGATCGGCCCAGAGCGCCTCTTCCTGAAACGAGTTGAGCAGCAGGCGCGGCGCGGTGGCGCGGGTTTCCCATGCGGAGCGCAGAAAGGCGTGCCAGTCCAGAATGGCGGGGGCGAGCCAGGCCGCAAGCCCTTCGGCCTGCCGCGCACGATGGTAGGCGGCAGCGGCGGCGCGGGCGGCGCGCTCGCTTGCCGTCACCGCCAGTCCGCCCTGCCGCAGCCATGCGTCGAGCTCTGCCCCTCCGGAACCCATGCCTGATTTATACGCCACGCCGTGATCCCCCCGTATTTTCTCTCCAGTTGATCTTCCCGGGCGGTTGTACACTGGGCGCATGATACGCACATTCTTTTTGTGCTCTTTGCTTGCATCGTTCGTTCTGGCCGGGTGTCACTCCAGCCAGAAAGCCTCAACGCAATCGCAGAGTGACCAGCATGTGAAGATCTACAAGCTGCGCGGCAAGGTGGTGTCAACCGATGCCGCGAAGGGCGCAGTCATTGTCGATCATGAGGCCATTCCCGGCTTCATGGACGCCATGACCATGCCTTACAAGCTGAAAGACCCGAGCATCCTGAGCGAACTGCATCCGGGCGACCTAATCACCGCCGACGTTGTGGTCTCCGACGATCCCAACGTAGACATGGTTCTGGATCATATCGTTGTTGTGGCCCAGGCCAAGGCCGATTACAAGCCTGCTGTTTCCTACCATGTTCCGGCGCCGGGAGATCTGGCGCCGGACTTTAAGATGCGCAACCAGGATGGCCGCGCGGTCCACCTGGAGCAGTTTCGAGGCAAAGCCCTGCTGGTTACTTTTATCTATACCCGCTGCCCGCAGCCCAACTTTTGCCCCTGGGTAACGCGCAATTTCGCCCGGGTGAATCAGGAACTGGCCGTCATGCCCCAGATCTATGCCCGGACGCACCTGCTCTCGGTCAGCTTCGACCCCGGCCACGACACACCGGAGCGGCTGCGCGCCTATGGTGCAGCCTACCTCGGAAGCAGCGCGAAGCATGCCTTTGACCACTGGGAGTTTGCCGTGCCGGACAAGGCGGTGCTTGCCCCAATGGCGCAGTTTTTCGATCTCGGTTTCAGCGTGCAGTCCGACACCACCATCACCCACACGCTTTCCACCACGCTGATTGGGCCCGACGGCAAAGTGGTGCGCTTCTATCCCGACAACAGTTGGACGCCGGATGAACTGGTGGCCGACGTGCGGCATGCGCTTGGCGCCTGAGCCTGCGCTCTGCAGACGCTTGACAGTGGCCGAGCCGTTGTTGAGAATGATCGGCAAGTACAAGGCACAGGGCGATTTTTCCTAAGAACCTACGGTAGAGGCTAAGCTCCAAAGAATCCGTTCACGGGAGCTCATCCTTTGCTCATTGGGTATTGGCGGCACGCGGTGCTGCGGGCGCCACAGTTTTGCATTTTTTTGAAACGGGCTGTGACCACGGCGCCGAAGTTAAGCGCCTTTTTGCGAACATGTTGAAGCCGGTAACGGGCGAGAAGCGCCAGCGGAGAGTTGGCGTGCCACGAGTCGAATCCGTTTTTGGCACGCACGTTTTTTGTTTGAGCGCTCCGGTGTATGAGGACAGCTCTTTGCGGATTGACGAGGCGGGGAGTCTTTCGCGACGGCCACACCGGGGCGGGTTGCTGGACCGGCAGTGCGGCTGGGGGCGTGTTAGAACAGCCGGCCGGTTGATGCCGGCGTGGATCGTGCAGGTTTAGCGGCTCACTGAGGGAGGCGCATGGCGGCTGGACATTTACCATTCGTGCTCGTAACCGCGGCTCGGGACGAGGCTGCGTTTATCGAAGCGACGATCCAGTCGGTGGTGGCTCAGACGGCGCTGCCCATGCGATGGGTGATCGTAAGCGACGGATCGACGGACGGCACGGATGAGATCGTGAAGCGTTATTGCGCGCGGTATAGCTGGATGGAATTGCAGCGCATCAACCGGCGCGGGGGCCGCAACTTTGCTGGAAAGGCGAAGGCCTTCAATATGGGGTTGGCCTCTCTGGCGGCGCTTCCTTACGAAGTTGTGATATGTCTGGATGCCGATGTGGTCTGTGAGCCGAGGCATTTTGCTTACCTACTGGGGGAACTCTCGGCAGACCCGCGTCTCGGCTTGATCGGGACGCCGAGCATCGATCCAGCGCAGGAGATGTACGACTACCGGTACACCTCGATCGAGGAGGTATCGGGAACCTGCCAGATGTTCCGCAGGGCATGCGTAGAGGCCATCGGGGGCTATGTGGCTTCACCCGGCGGAAATATCGATACCATTGCCTGCGTGACGGCGCGGCTGAAGGGGTGGAAGACGCGGACATTTACGGGGATGATTCTCCGGCACCAGCGCAGCATGGGAACGGCGGAGCGCTCGCCGCTGCGGGAACAGTTCAACCGGGGAAGCCGGGACTATATTGTGGGTAATTCAGCGCTGTGGGAGCTTTTTCGCGCGGGCTACCAGATGACCAAAAAGCCGCGGCTGATACGGGGAATGGCTCTGGCGGTGGGCTTTCTGTGGGCGGCATTACGGCGGACGCCGCGGCCGGTGTCGAACGAATTCATCACCTTCCGGCGCCGTGAGCAGATGGAGCGGCTCAAGCGGACGCTGCTGCGCAAAAAGTCCCCTCAGCCGGCCGTGCGCTGACAGACTGCGGTTACGGCGCGTACTGCGGCCACTGCCTCCGCGTCATCCGCTCTTTTTGGAAGTGACGGCCGAAAAGGCAGCGAGGGCCTGAATGACCCGCTTGCCGCCACAGTGCGGACAGGCGGGCGCGGAGTCTTTGAGCTGCGACATGTGGAGACTCACGGTGAATTCCTTGTGGCAGTCTTCGCAGAGGAACACATAGCTTGACATGGTGACCCTCCGGCACGATGATAGCGCGGGTTGAATCCGGTGGGAATAGGGCGCGGGAGCTTCGGCGCGGCACGGCCTGACCGGATACAATCCAGTTGATGCCGCTGTTGAAGGCGGCGTTTTGAGGGAGCTTGATTCGGCATGGGTTACCAGGTTCTGGCCCGGAAATATCGTCCGCAGCGCTTTGCCGACGTGGCTGGCCAGGACCACGTGACGCGGACCCTGCTCAACGCGCTGGCGCAGAACCGGATTGCCCACGGCTACATTTTTTCGGGACATCGCGGGATCGGCAAAACCACCATTGCGCGGATTCTGGCGCAGGCGCTGAACTGTCCGCGGGAGATCGGAACCGAGAGCCGGCCCACGCCGGAGCCTTGCGGACAGTGCGACTCCTGCACGGAGATTCGCCAGGGCAACGCGGTGGACGTGATCGAGATCGACGCGGCGACCAACCGCGGCATCGACGAGATCCGGGAGTTGCGCGATGCGGCTCGGTACGCCCCGGCGCGCGACCGCTACAAGATCTACATCCTGGACGAGGCGCACCAGATTACGGAGGCGGCTTTCAACGCGCTGCTCAAGACGCTGGAAGAGCCGCCCGCGCACGTGATTTTCATGATGGCCACTACGCAGCCCGAGGATATTCCGCAGACCATCCGCTCGCGCTGCCAGCACTTCAGTTTTCACGCGGTGAAGTTCGACGACATTCTGGCGCAGTTGAAGACGATAGCAGTGGCTGAGGCCGTGGGGGCCGAAGAGGCGGCGCTGGCGTTGCTGGCCGAAGCAGGCGACGGGTCGATGCGCGATGCGCTTTCGATCATGGACCAGGCCATTGCCTCGGCGCCGTTGGTGAACGGCCAGCCGGCGCTTTCGGCCGGGCAGATACGCGACCTGATGGGGTCGGTGCCGAACGCCGTCTTCGAGCGGCTGCTGGAGGCGGTGGCCGAGGGCCAAAGCGCGGCCGCGCTGGAACAACTGAACGAACTGATCAACGCCGGACATAACCCATCCTCGCTGGCCCGCCAGATGGTGCGCTACCTGCGTAACACGCTGATGGCGAAGCTGGGCGGGGAACAGACGGAGCTGCTGCAGGTTTCAGCCGACGAGCGTGCCCGGGCAGCGCGGACGGCGGCGCTCTTCGGCGAGGAGGAACTGACGCGGCATCTGCAGACGATGCTGCGGGTGTTTGACGATTTGAATTACCGCCAGGAGCAGAGATTCCATCTGGAACTGGGGCTGATGAAGCTGATCCATGCGCAGAAGCTGCTGCCGGTGGAAGAGCTGCTGAGCGGGCTGGTTGCCGGTCAGCCGGCAGCAGGCACGGCGGCTCCGCCCCGGACCGCGGCGGCGAGCGTGTCCGCCTCGCCGCTTGGTCCGGGCGGCGCGGGGCGGAGTGCGAGCGGGGCCGGCGGCCGCGCCAACGCGCCGGTGGCCGAGATGCAGAGCCGTGCGCCCGCGGTATTTTCCGCCCCCGCCGCTCCGGAGCCGGCGTTGGGCTCGACCCAGGCGCTGACGGAGGGATCGCTGGCGCGGTCGCCCGAGACGGCGCCCGCTGAGCTGGATATGGACTCGGTCCGGAACGCGGTCCAAGCGGCGCTGGCGGAGGGTGGACATAGCTCAGCGTCGCAACTGCTGGGCGCGGCCGCGTGGACGCTGGAAGGAACGGGCCTGCGCATCGAAGTGGCGGGCATGGGCAAGAAGATGCTGAGCCTGACGGTGAATGCAGCGGCCGAGAAGATCATCCGCCAGCAACTGCAGCGGCAGGGAGCGCCGAGCCGGTTTCTGATCGTGTCTGGCGGCAGCCAGGCTCCGGCGGCGGCGCCGGTGGCCGTGATGGCGGGGAGCGTGCAGCAAGCCGCTTTGGTCCATCCCGCAGTCCAACAGGCGAAGAAGATCTTCAAGGCGGAAATTCGCAGCGTGGTGGACCTTCGCAGCAAGTAAAGACCGGCCCGATCGAGGAGAATTGGCATGGTGAATCCACTGAAGATTTCGGAGATGCTCTCCCAGGCGAACCAACTGCAGGAAGAGGTGCAGCGCAAGCTGGTGCAGACGGTGGTGGAAGCCACGAGCGGAGGCGGCGCTGTGACGGCGACGATGAACGGCAAAAAGCAGTTGCTGAAGTTGCGCATCGATCCGGCGGCGGTGCTGGGGCTGAGTGGAGATAACCCGGACGTGGAGATGCTCGAGGATCTGGTGGTGGCGGCGGTGAACGAAGCGGGGCGCAAGGCCGACGAGGCGCTGCAGAGCAGCGTGCAGGGGATGCTGGGCGGGTTGAAGCTGCCGGGGTTGGACTGAGCGCCGGCGGGAACGAGTTTCAGGGAGGCAGAATCCGTGTCACGCTATGCCGAGCCAATGGCGCGGCTGATTGAAGAACTGAAAAAACTGCCGGGCGTGGGAACGAAGAGCGCACAGCGATTCGCGTTTCACATTCTGCGCTCCACAGACGAGGACGCGGCCGCGCTGGCCGAGGCGGTGCGGCGGCTGAAGGCGAGCCTGCGACTCTGTTCCATCTGCAATAACATCACGGACGTGGACCCCTGCGCGTATTGTGCCAGCCCGGCGCGGAACCGGCGGCTGGTGTGCGTGGTGGAGGAGCCCACCAGTATTGCTGCCGTCGAGCGGGCGCGCGGAGCGCAGGGCGGCTACCAGGGCGTCTACCATGTGCTGCACGGCACGCTGTCGCCGCTGCACGGGGTGGGTCCGGACCAACTGCGCACAGAGACGCTGGTGGCGCGGGTGGAGCGGGGCGAGGTGGATGAGGTGATCCTGGCCACCAGCCCAACACTGGAGGGCGAGGCAACGGCCAACTGGTTGGCGCAGGCGCTGCGGCGGTTCCAGGTGAAAATCACGCGCATCGCCACCGGCGTGCCGGCGGGCAGCGACATCGAGTATGCCGACGAGGTCACAATGGCGCGCGCCATCGAGGGGCGCCACGAACTCCAGGGGTGAGGCGTGCAGCTTAGCCGCGCAGGCGGGCGAGAAGATCCTGAGGATGGACGGGCTTGGCGAGGATTTCGAATTCGTATCCCTCCTCGCGGGCTTTTTCGAGCAGATCGGCGGTGGCGGCCTGGCCGGAGAAGAGCAGAATCTTGATGTTGGGAAGCAGCGCGCGGACCTTGATGGCGGCATCGATGCCGTTGAGCCCGGGCATGATGACATCGCAGATGAGCATGTCGGGGCCGAAGGTCGAGGCCAGTTCCAGCGCTTTGTCGCCGGAGTAGACGGCGCGGGCATCAAAGCCGCTTTGATTGAGGATCATGGCCAGCGTGTCGGCGATGACGCGCTCATCGTCGGCCACCAGAACCCGCGGTTTGGCATGATTGCCGGCCATCATCTCCTCAATTCTCCTCTTCTACCCTACCATTTCGTGAGCAACTGACAGAGCAAAACCTGGGATTCGCATCTTCGCTGAGAGCGTGAGATTGAAAATTTGCTTTGATCCAATGATACGCCTCGTTCACGGCAGGACGCGAGGTTTTCTGCCGGGAAGCCGGAGGAGCGAGACTCTCAAGCTGGGCAAAAATTGCGGCTGCTGGCGTGGATTGCGCCAGCGGCGGCGTGGAGGAATGTGCCGGCGGGTAGAAGCCTCCTGGCGCGCGCATTTTCTCTTTGACTGTTTTCCCCGGTGGTAGCATGAAGGTGTGTACCGGCGTCTCCTGCTCATTTTCGCGGCAATCACCATTCTGCTGATGGTATTGCCTCCTGTATTCGACACCTTCGATACATGGGACAGGAAGCCGGAGTTGCCGGTGGTTGGTCATAATACTGAGACAACTATTGTTGTTGTGAGCGTGGGCCTGGGATTCTGCCTCGCCGTAGCCTGGGTTTCTGTTCTGCTGCTGAACGGCCTCTTCTCGCTTTTCCCGCGGTTTGTGCGGAGACTGGCCCTGATTCCGGCCCGCATGCACGCTTACGGCATGGATTACCAACTCCTGCTCTTCTCGCCGCCCCGGCGTCTTTCTGCTCTTCGCATCTAAACGTCTCTGCTTCTCGCTGCGCGTGTTCGTGTGCGTGTGCGTTGTCGCGCGCATCTTCATCGAACCATGATTCGCGGGAGATGGCATGAGATTTCATACGGTACTCGTTCTGCCGCTTGTGGCGGCCATCAGCGGCTGCGCACCATATCACTATCATCCCGCGCCCATATCGCCGCCCGCGCTTGCCGCAAGCCTTCAGCGCCGCAGTCTCGACGACCCGGAGCTGCGCGCCTGGATGGAGCAGAGCGCGGGCCTGGCATCGTCTTCCTGGCCGCTCCCGGACTGGGATCTGCACTCGCTGACGCTGGCCGCCTATTACTTTAATCCGGCGATGGATGTGGCCCGCTCGAACGCAGTTGTTGCAGGCGCGGCGATTGCAACCGCCGCGATGAAGCCGAACCCCTCCGCGGGCATGGATGGTGGATATGAGACGGCAGTCGAGAGTCCCTATCTGCTGGGGTTCAATTTTTCTCTGCCCATTGAGACAGCAGGGAAGCGCGGCTATCGCATGGCCCAAGCTGCGCACTTGAGCGAGGCGAGCCGGATGCAGGTAGCGGAGACGGCGTGGGCCGTGCGCAGCCAGGTTCGCGCGGCGCTGACGGACCTGATTTTTGCGCGGCAGACGACGGGCGCGCTGCGCAAGCAGGAGGCGCTCCAGAGCGAGTATGCCGAACGGATGGAAGCGCGCTACCGCGCCGGAGAGGCTCCCCTTCCGGATGTGACCGCGGCGCGCATCGATTTGGCCCGTCTGCGTCAGGCGCTGCGCGCTTCAGAGGGCCAGGCGGAAACCGCCCGCGCCGCGCTTGCCGCGGCGGTCGGCGTTCCGCTCAGCGGGCTGGCAGGCAAGGTGGTTCAATGGCCGGACGCGGACGAGCCGCCGGCGCCGAATGCGCTGCCGGCGTGGAAGGTGCGAGCCGAGGCTGTCGCCAACCGGCTTGATGTGCAGAGCGCGCTCGCGCGGTACGAGGCGGCGCAATCCCGGTTAGAGCTCGAGGTGGCGCGCCAGTATCCCGACATCAACCTTGGCCCCGGTTATGCCTACGAAGAGGGCGTGCACCTTATCTCGCTCCAGTTAGGAGCACTGCTGCCGCTGCGCAACCACAACGAGGGGCCGATTGCCGAAGCGGAGGCAGGGCGCAAGGCGGCGGGCGCGCGCCTGCTTGCCACGCAAGCCGCGGTGATTGCGCAGATCGACAAGGCGCTGGCCCAATACGATGCCGCCTATTTCGTGCTGCATGCGGCGCGCTGCGCGGAGGCGCAGACAGAGGCCCAGCGCAAAACGGCCGAGGCGTGGTTCAAGTTGGGCGAAACGGACCGGTTGGCCGCAATTGCGGCCGGCATACAAGCTGACCTTGCTGAACGCGCGCGCCTTGATGCGCTGCGCCAGGCGCAACTCGCTCTGGGGCTGCTGGAGGACGCATTGCAGCGGCCGATCGATCCAGCAACCGCCCCCGCATTGCCGAAAACCGCCCCGCGATAGGAGAATTCTGCGATGAAATCCGTTTTACGCATCACCATGGCTGTGTTGATTCTTGCCGCCCTTGCCGCTGGATTGGTATGGGGCTACTTGGCTGGCCGCTCGGAACAGGCCGCGGAGGCAGAGAGCGATGCGCCTATTGAATCCGCCTCGCGCATGACCCACGTCAACGGGAAGACGGTGCTTGTTTTTGATCGGGAGGCGCAACGCGCCAACGGCATCGCGGTTGCCGTTCTCGCCGCGGACAGAAGAGCCGCCGCGAGCCAGGCCAACGGAGTTGTTGTTGAGTTGCAGCCGCTTCTCGATCTTCAGGTGCGCTGGAGCGCCGCTCTTATGGATAGGGCCCGGGCGCGCGCCGTGTCCCAGGCATCGCAAGCGGAATACAGGCGTCTTCTTGACTTGAATCGCGGCGAAGAAAACGTCTCGGAAAAGGCCGTGGAGGCAGCGCGGGCCGCGGCCCAGAGCGATACGGCCGTGTTGCAGAACGCGCAGCAAGCCCTGGTTGTCCTTAGGAATTCCATGCAACTTCATTGGGGTGCTGTTGTTGCCGGATGGCTGCAGCAGGGCTCAGCGCAACTCGATGCGCTGCTCGCGCAGCGCGCCTTCCTGCTGCAAGTCACAGCCACGGATGGCGACGGCCAGCCGCCGCCGGCGCAGGCCACGGCGCAATTGCCGGGCGGCGGGCATGTCTCCGCGCGCCTGATTGCGGCCCTTCCGCAACTGGATCCGCGCCTGCAGATGCCTAGCTATCTTTATGTTGTCTCCGCGCATCCGGGCCTGGTTCCCGGACTCAATCTTTCCGTTTCGCTGCCGTCCGGTCCGCTACGTAATGGCGTCGTGATCCCATACAGCGCCATCGTCTGGTGGCAGGGGAGCGCCTGGTGCTACGTCGAGCGGCCTCCCGGCATGTTCACGCGAGAGCAAGTCCCTACTACAAATCCCGCGCCGGCAGGATGGTTTGTCAGCGAGGGCATTGCGCCCGCGGCGCGCGTGGTTACAGAGGGCGCGCAGACCCTGCTCTCCGAAGAGTTCCGCGCGCAGATTCAGTCCGACGAAGACTAACCAGGCCCAGGAAAATACCTCATGCTGCATGCTATTGTGCGTTTCTCATTGCGTTTTCGAGGCGCCATCCTTGCCCTCGCGCTGGCCTTCCTCGGCTATGGAATCTACTCGCTCACCATGGCGCCCTTCAGTGTTTTTCCCGAGTTCGCGCCGCCTTTTGTAAGCATCCAGACGGAGTCGCCGGGTCTCTCTCCCGAACAAGTGGAGCTGTTGGTCACGCAGCCTGTGGAGAACGCCGTGAACGGCGTGACAGGCATACAGTCCCTGCGCTCGACCTCGATTCAGGGTCTATCGGTAATCAACGTGGTCTTTCGCAATGACAGCGACATCTATCGCGACCGCCAACTGGTTGCCGAACGGCTTTCCACCGTGGCCGGCCAGTTGCCCCAGAGTGTGCATGCGCCCACGATGATACCTCTCCAGTCCACCACTGGAACCGTGCT
The DNA here is from genome assembly GCA_021846985.1 of Acidobacteriota bacterium. Lineage (GTDB taxonomy): Bacteria > Acidobacteriota > Terriglobia > Terriglobales > Acidobacteriaceae > Telmatobacter. The sequence continues at coordinate 187,132 of JAJZVX010000002.1, forward strand.
GGTGATGGGGATGACCTCCGGCCGCCAATCGCTGATGCACGTGCGAACGATCGCCGACTGGACGGTAAAGCCGCGTTTGCTGGCCGTTCCCGGCGTCGCACAGGTAACCGTCTTTGGCGGGGACGTGAAGCAACTGCAAGTGCAGTTTCTGCCCGAAAAACTTCTTCAGTACGACCTCTCGCTGGATGACGTGATTGCCGCGGCACGGAAGGCCACCGCCGTGTCCGGAGCAGGCTTTATCGAAAACGGCAATCAGAGGCTGATCCTTCTGCCCCAGGGTCAGCCCGTGACGGCGGAACAGATTGCCTCCACCGTGCTGCTGCGCCGGAACGGCGCCAACGTGACCCTGGGCCAGGTTGCTCATGTGCGTGATGCAGCGGCGCCTCCGTTTGGCGCGGCCCTGGTGAATGGCAGCGTGGGTGTGATTCTGAATGTGAATGCGCAGTATGGCGCGAATATTCTCGAAGTCACCCGCAATGTGGAGCAGGCGCTGCATGAGCTCGCTCCAGCTCTCGATCGCGAAGGCATCGCGATGCAGCCGGACCTTTTCCGTCCGGTGAATTTTATCCATACCGCGATCCGCAACATCGGGAACTCGCTTTTTCTTGGCGCCGCGCTGGTAATCGTTGTGCTCTTTCTCTTTCTCTTTGACCTGCGCACGGCGGCCATTTCTTGCGCCGCCATTCCGCTTTCGCTCCTTGCCGCCCTTACCGTCATGGACAAGATGGGTTTTGCCTTGAATATCATGACGCTCGGCGGCTTGGCCATTGCCATTGGCGAAGTGGTCGATGACGCGGTCATCGACGTGGAAAACATCCTGCGCCGGCTCCGCGGGAACATGACGAGCGAGGCGCCGCGCCCCATCTTCAACGTCGTGCTTGATGCATCGCTCGAAGTTCGCAGCGCGGTTGTTTACGCCACCTTTGCCGTGGCCCTCATTTTTACTCCGATCCTGACGCTTGCGGGGGTGGCGGGGAGAATCTTCGCCCCGCTTGGCATCGCCTATATTCTCTCCATTCTGGCCTCGCTTCTGGTGGCGTTGACCGTTACGCCGGCGCTTTCGCTGCTGCTGCTTGGTTCCAGCCGGTTGCGCCCGCAAGAGCCGCCTCTTGTGCATTGGCTCAGGGCGCGCTATGTGGCCATTCTGGAAAAGATCGAAGAGATGCCCCGGCTGGTTGTGGGATGCGCCGCGGCTGCCACCGTTTGCGGCCTCGCCACGCTGCCTTTCTTCAGCACCAGTTTCCTCCCCGAACTGCACGAAGGGCACTTCATTGTGCACATGAGTGCCGTGCCCGGATCCTCGCTGCAAGAGTCGCTGCGCAGAGGACGTCAGGTAACGCAAGCGTTGCGGCGGCTGGCTTTTGTGCGCTCGGTGGGCCAGCGCGTGGGGCGCGCCGAACTGGCCGACGATACGTGGGGGCCCTACTACAGCGAAATCGAGGTCGATCTGAAACCGATGGGAGGCGAGCAGGAGGAAGCCGCGGAAAGAGAGATTCGCACGGCGCTGGCGCGGCTCCCGGGCCTCTCCTTTTCCATGGAGACGTTTCTCTCGGAACGCATCCAGGAAACGCTGTCCGGCTACACCGCCGCCATCGTTGCGAACATCTATGGAACCGATCTCGACCGGCTTGACCAAGAGGCGCAGCAGGTTGCGCATGTGTTGAAACAGCTTCCCGGTGCGCGCGATATACAGATGCAGGCTCCGGCCGGGACGCCGGAGATCGTGGTCGCGCTGGATGCGCCGGCGCTGCAGCACTGGGGCTTTGACCCGGTTACGGTCTTGCAGGATGTGCACACGGCGTACGAAGGGGAGCAGGTAGGGGATGTCTACGAGGGCAATCGCGTGTTTGGCGTGGATGTGATTCTGCCTCCCACGCGGCGCGGTCGCGTGGATTCTGTCGCGCAGTTGCCGCTACGCAGTCCCGAAGGCATTTATGTTCCGCTGGGACAGCTTGCCCATGTTTATCAGTCCTCGGGGCGCTATGCAGTTTTGCACGACGGCGCCCGGCGCGTGCAAACCATCACGCTGGACGTGGCTGGCGGCGATGCGGGGGCGTTTGTGCGCCAGGCGCAACACCAGATTGCCGCCAGGGTAAAGCTGGCGCCTGGCGACTATGTGCAGTTCAGCGGCACGGCCGAGGCCGAAGCGCAGGCGCGGCACGACCTCATCCTTCATTCGTCTCTCGCGGCGCTTGGCATCGTGCTGCTGCTTTCGATTGTGCTGACCAATGCGAGGAATCTGCTGCTGGTGCTCGTGAATCTTCCCTTCGCGCTGGTGGGCGGCGTGCTTGCCGTTTTTGCCGGCGGCGCGGAACTTTCGCTGGGTGCGATGGTCGGATTTGTCACCCTTTTCGGCATCACCCTCCGCAACTCCATCATGCTCATCTCGCACTACGAGCATCTGGTGAACGTTGAAGGCAGGGAGTGGGGCTACCGGACGGCGATTGACGGCGCCTCAGAGAGGCTGGTCCCGATTCTGATGACCGCGTTGGTGACGGCGCTGGGACTGCTTCCACTGGCCATGCGCAGCAACGCTCCCGGGCAGGAGGTGGAAGGGCCGATGGCCATGGTCATCCTCGGAGGGCTGATGACTTCGACTGTTCTCAACCTTCTGATTCTGCCAACCCTGTCGCTGCGCTTTGGCAGATTCAAAGAGAGCGCGTCGTCGAGTCGGCAGATGTGACAACACTGGACGCAACGGATAGGAGATGCCTCCTGCGCCCGTGGCCGACAACCGGCGCGGGGGTGGTGGCATGCGCATGGGTGGGTGCAGGAGAAGGGCGCAGAGCGTTCCAGCCGCACTGGGATAAGCAGGGGTTGCGGTTTGCGCAAGCCTTGCTCGTGCGATACCTCAGCGAGGATTGAGCAGAATCTGGACGCGCGTGTCTTTGGGGAAATCAATCTCGTGGCCGCGGGCGATCCAGCGAAAACAGATCGACTTCGATACGGCATAGACGGCAAAGGTGTGGAGCAGGACGGCGTTGGCCGATCCCATCACCAGGATGCGAGCAGCAAAGCCAAACCCATTGCTGTCTACTCCGCTGTGGATGGGGTTGGAGGTGGCGTCGCTATCGAAGGCCGAGGCGGCCATGATGCCCAACGCCATGGGCGCCAGATACTTGCCGGGTCCTGCCGAAGGCTCGGCCGTGCCTTCCTCGCTGAGCTTGACGTGGCTGCCGGGGCTGGCTTCAGTGGCGGCGAGCTGGCCGTGGATGACAGAGGGCGCAGCATCTTCGCGCTCGATGCGGCGGAAGGTGAAGCGCATTTTCCCGTTGCGGCCGAACCAGCGCGCGCGGCGAACGACGGTGACAAGGCCGGTGATGCGGGCCCCTTCGGGAAAGAGAAGCTGCTTGCCGTCGGGCGTGAGCAGCGGGCGGGTGAGAATCGCCGTGACCGGCGCGCCATGGCGGGCGGTGGCGGAATTGAGCGGAGTGAGCAGGCGGGCCTCGATGACGCCGGTGGGCGTGCCATGCTGGGCGGCTTCTAGCAGTGGCGCGGGTTGCGGTCCCGGGATGGTGACGGGAGAAGTAAGCTCGGCGTCGTATTCGGTGCCGGTCCAGATGGTGGGCGGGCTCCAGGGAAGCTGAGCGTAGACCCACTTCTCGATCCGGTCGCCTAGATCGGGGTGGTGGAGGACAGCGAGGGCCTCGCGCTTGCGCGCCTTGACGATGTCGCGAGCCTGGGCGCGCAGACCGGATTTTTCGTGGGCGCTCATGGTGACGACGGTGGCGTCGCGTTGCGTGACGGCGGTCTGGATGGGGAGCGTGGCGCCGCCGGGCAAGCGGAGGGAATCGAAACGAACGGCGGCCATGGAGGGCGGCCTGAACTGGCCGTCGAGCAGCGCACGGAAACGGCTGTGCTGCGGATCGCGCCGCATGCCAAGGATGGTGCCGGTAACGCGGGTGTTCACGGGCAGAACGACGTGGTCGATGCGGTCAACGGGTTCGATCAGGTGGCCTTCAATTACAGTGCCCGCCCGCACGCGGTAACGGTGATCGACTTGCACGCGGAGTGGAACCCCGGAGGGGATGGTGACAGATTGAGCGGCAAGGGAAAGCGGCGCAAGACATGCGGCGAAAAAAAACGACCGGGAAACGGGAATCTGCAGAATGGATGCCTTCATCGCTTCTTTCGACCGGCGTGCCGTGAAAAAGTGAGAGATTCACACAATCTGGACCGCGGATGGCCGTGCGCAACCAGGCGTGGGAGTCAGTTTGCGCTCGGGCAGATGACGAATATGTCATGTTCAAGCCGCCGATGACGCATGACAGGCAAACGGGCGCGATCCGTGGAGCGGGTCTTATCGGCTCACAACCAGAATCTCAAATGTGCCGGGTTTGGGTTGCGCGCGGTGACCGGGAGCAGAGGGCAGCATCTCCGCCGTAGGCAGGAAGATTTGCTGCGTTGCGCGATCAATGCCCATGGTGCGGGCGCCGCTGGCGGTCTTTACCGTCTGCTCGATTTGGAAGCTCCCATGCCTCTCGCCGATGACGGTGAGGGTGCCGTCCCAGCAACTGGCGAAGGCGTGGCCATGATCGAAGCTGGCGGCGTCGTTGCCCATGCCGATGGGCAGGGAAGCTTCGACTTGGCCGGTCTGCGTGTTCATCACGACCATTTTCTGCGGCTTGCGGCAGCCGATGAAGAGGCGGTGAGCGGAGGGATCAATGGCCATGCCGACAGGATGAGCGCCGGGCGCAACCGGCCAGCGGCCAAGCACCTTGTCCGCATGCAGATCGACAACGGCGACCAGATCCTTGTCCTCAAGGTTGACGTAGACCTTTCCGGAGCCGTCGGCGGCAAGGTACTCGGGAGCGCCGCCCAGAACGACGGTCGTCACTTTGCCGTTGTGCGGATCGATGTTGGGATGGAAGGTCATGAGCGAGTTGCCATCGCCGGAAACGGCAAGCACCAGGTCTGTGCCGGGATCGTAAATGATGCCGTCGGCGTCGGGCATGGCCGGGATGCGGCCAAGGATCTTGTAGGTTTTGAGGTCGAAGACCAGGATGGCGCCGGAGCCGCCGCCGTCGGTGATGAATCCGCGGTTAACCTTGGGCACAAGGGCCACGCCGTGCGAGCGGACCTGGCCGGCGATGTCGGCGAGGAGCGCGCCGGTATGGGTGTCGATGACCTGGGTGTGAGTCGTCCGGGTGACAAAGAGACGATGGTTGGGCCCATCGACGGTGACATAATCCCAGCCGCCTTCGCCGCCGGGATGGAATGTTTGCGTGACGCGCCAGCCCTGGGCATGGAGCGGCATCATGGTGAGAGCGATGGAAAAGGCAAGCGAGGCAATGCGGTTGCAGCGCATGAAGGTTCTCCTGGAAGGGAATTGGACGTGGCAAGACGTCGTTTCCGCGGCACGACGAAAGTGTACGCGCCGTGGCTTAAGAGTTCCTGAAGAAGCGAACACAGAAGAAAATGGTGATCTTGCCGGCCCTTCTCCGTCAGGCCCGATGGAGCCGTTGGCGGAATAAAATCAGGCGGATGTGGGGGCGCTTCGATGCTTAAGGCTGCTCTAGCCGCGCAACGCGCGCAGCACTTTGGCGGTTGTCACCACCTGGCCCACATGCCGCAGGGTGTGGTCGGCTACATGAAGCATGGCTCCACCCACCGAAGTGGGCAGCCGCTTGCGGCCCACGGCGCGCGCCGCATCCAGATCGGTGGCCGCCAGCAAGCGAACCCGCATGGCTGCATCTTGCAGTGCCGTTTCCACCTCGGCCCGCAGTGCGGCCGGCGGCTCGCGGCCTTCCGCTTCGGATTGCAGCGCCGCCCGTTGCCGGGGCGAAAGCTCTCTGCCTTCGGCGTAGCTCAGGATGCGGTCGGTGGAGCGCGCGATGTGGCGGAGATGATAGGCCACGGGTGTGAGACCCAGCGGTGCCGCGTGAACCTCGGTATCAGTGAGATCCTCCGTCCATCTCGCAAGATCGTCCTGGGCCAGTTCGAGGGCGTGAAGAACGGCGCGAGCGGCGGCGGGCACATCGGCGTGCGTGCCGCGCAACCACGGTTCGACGTAAGGGTTGGGGGAAGCCGTCATGGGGGGCAATCCTTCCGGCGTTTCCCTTTCAGGATAGCCGCCGTGGCTTCGTCGCCGGGCAGTTCCGGGCAAGGCGCAAGGGCCGCGTGGAGCGTGCGGCCTGCAAGCCCGGCAGAAGAAAGGGTGCTTTAGGTCCTGTCCACACGACGCGGCTCGGTGCCGGCCGGGTCGTGTGAACAGGCCTAGTTCGTGCTCTTTACGCGCACCACGGTGATCTTCGAGAAGCCTTCTTCAAAGACCGGCGGTTTCAGCTTTTCGGCCATCTTGCGCATCACGTCTTCGCTTACGCTGCGGTCGCGCTTGCGGTTGCGCTCGAGGCAAACCTCCAGGGGGACATCGAAAAAGACGGCCTGCGTTTCGTAGCCGAAGCTTTTGGCCATCTTGATCCACTGGCGGCGTTCGTGGGTCGAAAGGTTGGTGGCGTCCACGTAGTTCATGGGCATGCGGGCGATGAGACGGGCGCGCAGCAGGGATCGGAGGGTGGAAAAGACCAGGCCTTGATACCGTTGCTCCTCCACATCGTCAAAGAGGATGTTGCGGAGCAAATCGCTGGAGAGCGGAGTGATGCCGCGACGGCCAAACCATGTGGTTTTGCCGGAGCCGGGCAGGCCGATGGCGAGGACAACAGAGCCCTTGGGCTCACCCGGCAAGCGCTCGGTGGTCTCAGCTTCGGCGGACGGCACGGAGGCGAATTCGGGCTGGGTTTCCACTTCCAGGCGGCCGGAATCGGGAGGTTCGTTCCATTCCGGGCGAGCCGGAGGGGGCGCATGGCGTTCGCCTGGACGGCGCGAGGTGCTCTGCGGTTGCGGGCGCGGCTGCTGGCCAGCCGTATGGGGAAGTTCATCCGGATAGAGAGGAACCAGTGGAGCCGGTTGATTCGATGGGAGTTCCTGACCGATCTTGCCCGTGGATTCGGAGGTGTTGGGAGTGCGTCTAGAACGTCTTCTCATGCGGCCTTCAAAAAAAAGTCAATCTCTAATACCGGGATACCATACTTCCGCAGGCGGCTGCAAATCGTGTGCAATCCGTCACATACTGAGAGAGGGAGCAAAGAGCAAACTATCGTTGCGGAAGGTTTTGCGCAAAAGGCGGCGCGGGCGGGGTTTTGTACGGCCCGGCCGCTCAAAATGGTACGATCAAGAGTTTGGTGGAATCGCTCGCGGCAGCGGCGCTCGCCGCCGAACCGGAACAAGTTTAAACCGACTCAAACCACGGTCTCACCCAATTTTGAAGGAGAAATCGCACATGGCAGTAAAGGTTGGAATCAACGGCTTTGGCCGCATTGGCCGCAACGTTCTGCGCGCCGCGCTCGGCAATAAAGACATCGAGTTTGTTGCCGTCAACGACCTCACCAGCCCGGCAACCCTGGCCCATCTTCTGAAGTACGACTCGATTCTTGGCAATCTGAAAAACGATATCAAGGCCGGCGAGGACTTCATCTCGGTCGATGGCAAGAAGATCAAGGTCTTTGCGGAGAAGGATCCGGCCAAGCTGCCCTGGGCGGAAGTGGGAGCGCAGGTGGTTGTGGAGTCGACCGGACGGTTTACCGATGCGACGGTGGCCAAGGCGCACTTGGGCGCGACGGTGAAGAAGGTCATCATCTCGGCCCCGGCGACCAACGAAGACCTGACCGTCGTGCTCGGCGTCAACGAGGACAAGTATGACGCGGCCAGGCACAACGTGATCTCGAACGCGAGTTGCACCACCAACTGCCTGGCGCCGCTCGTCAAGGTGCTCATCGCCCACTGCGGCATCGTCAGCGGCATCATGACCACCATCCACAGCTACACCAACGATCAGGTCATCCTCGACTTCCCGCACAAGGATCTGCGCCGCGCCCGCGCCGCTGCTCTCAGCATGATCCCCAGCTCGACCGGCGCCGCCAAGGCCCTCAAGCTGGTCATCCCGGAGACCGCCGGCAAACTGGATGGATTCTCCATGCGCGTCCCCACCCCCAACGTCTCCATCGTCGACCTGACCTTCATCAGCGAGAAGGCGACTGACGTCAAGTCCGTCAATGCCGCTCTGAAGGCCGCCAGCGAGGGCCCGCTGAAGGGCATTCTCGGCTACGACGAAAACCTGCTGGTCAGCTCCGACTTCAAGGGCAACCCGCTCTCTTCCATCGTGGACGCCCCGTTGACCAAGGTCATTGGCAACAGCGTCAAGGTGCTGAGCTGGTACGACAACGAGTGGGGCTACTCCAACCGCGTTGTGGACCTGATTGGCTTCCTGGCCAAGAAGGGCCTGTAAAAGCAGTGATCAGTGAACGGTGGCCAGCCGCTTCATGGCTGAACATCGTTCACTGATCGCGTTTCAGTGCTGAGGTTGTCCGTCCGCTGTCTGTTTTTCACTGTCCATTGACCATTGTTCACTGACTACCGATCCCTGACCACTTCATATGCGCCAGAACATCAGCGGCGGATCTCCCTACGAGCCGATCATCGGTTTCTCGCGCGCCGTGCGCGTGGGAAGCCTGGTTTACCTTGCCGGCACGGCCCCGGTGGGCGCCGATGCCGAGGATGCGGCCGGCCAGACACGCCGCATCTTTGCCATTGCCGAAAAAGCCCTCGCCGAAGCCGGCGCTTCCTTCCAGCATGTCGTTCGCACGCGCATTTTCCTGACCCATGCCGATGACTGGGAGGCGGTGGGGCGCGTGCATGGCGAATACTTCGGCGCGGTGCGCCCCGCGGCCACCCTGGTCGTGGTAGCCAAGCTGCTCAATCCCGCATGGCGCGTCGAAATCGAAATGGACGCCGTTATTCCCGAATCCTGATTCCCTCAGAAAGGTGCTACCCCCATGTCCAAGCTCTCCATTCGCGACATCGATCTGGCCAACAAAAGACTGTTTATTCGCGTCGATTTCAACGTGCCGCTGACGGAGGACGGCTCCACCATCACCGACGACACGCGCATTGTGGCCACTCTGCCCACGATCGTCTATGCGCTCCAGCACAAGGCCAAGGTCATTCTGGCCTCGCACCTGGGCCGGCCCAAGGGCAAGCCGAATCCGAAGTACTCGCTGCGGCCCGTGGCGACCCGGCTGCGCGAGTTGCTGGACAAGAAGCTGGGCGAGAAAGTGAACGTGGCCTTTGCGCCCGACTGCATGGGCGAGGTGGCTTCGGAGATGGCGCGCCAGCTCGAGTCCGGCCAGGTGCTTCTGCTTGAGAATCTCCGCTATCACGCCGAGGAAGAGGCCAACGATCCGCAATTCTCCAAGGCGCTGGCCTCGCTGGCTGAAGTGTATGTGAACGACGCCTTCGGCTCCGCGCATCGCGCCCACGCCTCCACGGAAGGAATTACGCACTTCCTTAAGCCCGCCGTGGCCGGCATGCTCATGGAGAAAGAAATTACCTACCTCGGCAAGGCGCTGGAGTCGCCGGAAAAGCCGTTTGTGGCCATCATCGGCGGGTCGAAGATCTCGGGCAAAATCGACGTGATCAATAGCCTGTTGGACAAGGTGAATACGCTGGTGATCGTGGGCGGCATGGCCTATACCTTCCAGCGCGCGCTGGGCCTGAAGACCGGCAAGAGCCTTGTCGAAGAGGACAAGATCGACGTGGCCAAAGAAGCGCTGGCCAAGGCGAAGACCAGGGGCGTGGACCTGCTGCTTCCGGTCGATAACATCCTGGCTGACAACTTTGCGGCCGACGCCAAAACACAGCCATGGGACTGCAACAAGGACTTCCCCGGCGACTGGCAGGGACTGGACATCGGGCCCAAGTCCATTGCGGCCATTGAGAAGGTGGTGGCCGCGGCCCGGACGATCGTGTGGAACGGTCCGGCGGGTGTCTTTGAGTTTCCGCGCTTTGCCGTGGGCACCAATGCCATTGCCAAGGCGGTGGCGGCCAACAAAAGCGCGACCTCCATCATCGGCGGAGGCGACAGCGTGAGCGCCATCAACCAGGCCGGCGTGGCCGACCAGATCACGCATATCTCCACCGGCGGCGGGGCCAGCCTGGAATTCCTCGAGGGCAAGAAGCTGCCCGGCGTCGAGGCGCTGACGGACAAGTAAAGCACCCCCCGGTTGCTCGTGACAGGAACAGACCGCACCCGGCAAATCCACGCTGGGTGCGGTCTTTTTGCGCTTGTGCCATGGCAGCGAGAGAGTTTGGGCTGGTGCATGGATTCTTCGATGCGGTCAGGCAGCCCCGACGCTCTTTCGAGGAGCATGCAGACTTCAAAATCGTTCCGGTAAAGGGGACGTCAGTCTTCGGATTCGGCCGATGCGGACAAGCGGCCGGCGCGCAGGGCGCGTTCCTTCATCATGGCGAAGAAGACGGGCACGAGGATGAGCACGTGGATGGTGGAGGTGATCATGCCGCCGACGATGGGCGCAGCAATCGGCTTCATCACGTCGGAGCCGACGCCGGTGGCCCACAGGATGGGAACCAGGCTGGCCAGCACGGCGACAACGGTCATCAACTTGGGCCGCAGGCGCTGCACGGCGCCCTCGATTACAGCTTTCTCGATATCGGCCTTGGTGTGAACCTCTCCGGCCAGCAGGTGGCGCTCCAGCGCCTCGTGAAGATAGACCACCATCACGACGCCGGTTTCGACGGCGATGCCGAACAGGGCGATATAGCCTACGGCTACGGCCACACTGAAGTTGTAACCAAGGAGCCACTGCATCAGCAGCCCGCCGGTCATGGCGTAGAAGGTGGGCACGATCAGAACCAGAACTTCCACCACGGAATGGAAGATCATGAAGAGCAGCATGAAGATCAGGATGAAGACGGCGGGGACGATCAGATTCAGGCGCTGACGCGCGCGCTGCTCGTACTGGTATTCGCCCGTCCATGTGTAGGTGTAATTGGGCGGCAGATTGAGTCGGGCCTGCAACAGGCGGTTGGCGTTGTTCACAAAGTCGCCGTAGTTGTTGTCCTTCAGGTTGATATAGGTGTAGCCGGTGAGCTGGCCGTCTTCGTCGCGGATCATGGCCGGACCCTGGGAATAGGAAAGACGCGCCACCTCGCCAAGGGGAATCTGATAGCCGGCCGGCGTGGCGATGAGTACCGCGCGCATGCGGTCGAGACTGTTGCGGAAGTCCTGCGCGTAGCGGACGTTGATGGGATAGCGCTCGCGGCCCTCGACGTTCTCGGCGATGTTCTGCCCGCCAATGCCGGAGGCAACGGCCAACTGAACATCGGAGATGGCGAGGCCGTAGCGGGCGGCTTCCGCGCGATTCACCTCGACATTGACGTAGTAGCCCTGCGAGATGCGCTCGGAAAAGATGGAGCGCTGCTGCGGCATGGTGGAGAGCACGGCCTGAATCTGGCTGGCGAGGCGCTCTATGCCGTCGATGGACGGTCCCTGCACCTTGATGCCGAGCGGAGTCTTGATGCCAGTCAACTCCATATCGAGGCGGCCTTCGACGGGAGTGGTCCAGGTGTTGGGAAGGCCCGGAAACTGGAGCCTGGTGTCCATCTCCTGGATCAGCTTGTCGTAGGTCATGCCCGGGCGCCACTGGTCGCGCGGCTTCAGCATCACGGTGGTGTCAAACATGTCCAGTGGCGCATTGTCCGTGGCGCTTTCGGAGCGGCCGGCGGTGCCGAAGACGCTCTCCACCTCGGGGAACGAATGCAGCAGGGCATCCTGCTGGATGGTGAGCGAGCGCGCCTGCTTAATGGAGATGCCGGGAAGGGAAGTGGGCATGTAGAGAACGGAACCCTCATAGAGCGGGGGCATGAACTGGCTGCCGAGCTTGAGCGCCACGGGCAGCGTGGCCAGCAGAAACAGTAGATTGATGGCGATGGTAAGGTTGCGGTGCCGGAGGCAGAAGCGGATGACGGGAAGATAGATGGCCTGAGTGAGGCGGGATACCGGATTGGCGCTTTCAGGCCGCAGCCGGCCGCGGATAAGCAGAACCATAAGCACCGGAACCAGCGTGATGGCGAGCAGGGAAGACGAGCCCACGGCCAGGGATTTCGTCCAGACCAGCGGCCGGAACATGCGTCCTTCCTGCGCCTCCAGCAAAAACACGGGCAGGAAAGACACAAGAATGATGAGCAGCGAGAAAAAGAGCGGCGGCCCAACCTGCTTGGCCGCGCTCCTGAGGATGCGCGTGCGCTCCAGGTTCGAGAGCGGTTCGGCTCCGTTCCTCTGGCGTTCGGAGAGATGCCGGTAGCCGTTCTCGACCATGACAATGGCGGCATCGACGAGGACGCCGATGGCCAGCGCCAGGCCGCCCAGCGACATGATGTTGGAACTGATGCCGAGATAGTAGATAGGGATGAAAGAAACCAGCACCGCGATGGGCAGCGAGATGACGACAATGAGCGCCGAACGGAAATGAAAGAGGAAGACGAGAATGACGAGGCTAACGATGATCATCTCCTCGATCAGCGCCCGCTTGAGGGTGGCGATGGAGTCGTCGATGAGGCCGGAGCGGTCGTACGCGGAGACGATCTGGACGCCGGGCGGAAGAGACGGCGCGATCTCGCGCAGCCGCTGCTTGACGCCGTCGATGACCTTCAGCGCATTCATGCCTTGGCGCATGATGACAATGCCGCCCACCACCTCGCCTTTTCCATTCCAGTCGGCCACGCCCTCGCGGATGTCGGGTCCAAAGCCCACCGTGCCCAGGTCGCGCACCAGAACGGGAGTGCCGTTCTGGCTGCCGACGGCAACGTTTGCGAGATCGTCGGTTGACTTCAGATAGGCCAGACCGCGGACAATGTACTGCGTGCCGCTGAGATCGAGAACGCGGCCGCCGACCTCGCTGGTGCTGTCTTTCACGCGTTCAATGACGGTGGAAAGAGGGATTCCGTAGGCGTAGAGCTTGTTGGGGTCGAGGCTTACCTGATATTGGCGGACAAATCCGCCGATGCTGGTGACCTCAGAGACGCCGGGAACGGTTTCGAGATCGTAGCGCAGGTGCCAATCCTGCAGGGTGCGCAACTCGGCCAGGCTGTGCGTTCCGCTCTGGTCGAGGATGACGTATTCAAAGACCCATCCCGCCGCGGTGGCGTCGGGCCCAATGGCGGGATTGACGCCCTGCGGCAAGCGGCCGCCGATCTGTTGCAGATACTCGAGGACGCGGGAGCGGGCCCAGTAGAGGTCGGTTCCATCTTCGAAGACGACGAAGACGTAAGAGTCGCCCAGCATGGTTTGCGCGCGCACCGCCTTGACGCGTGGAGCAGCCAGCAGCGCGGTGACAATGGGATAGGTGACCTGATCCTCCATTACATCGGGCGGCTCGCCCGGCCAACTGGTGCGGATAATGACCTGGACGTCGGAGATGTCGGGAAGCGCGTCGAGAGGAATCTGGCGGAGACACCAGAAGCCGGCCAAGGTCAGCAGCGTGACAATGGCAAAGACCAGAAAGCGGTTGCGCGAGCAGGAGTCGATGATGCGGGCAATCATCTTTACATGCCGCCTTTGGCGTTGACGCTGAACTTCCGGGTGGCGATGACCTGGCCGTTCTGCTTCGCAGTGATGGTCACCTGCCAGGTGCCGCCCATGGACAGAATCACGGTCCCCTGGTAGCGCCCGGGCTGGGATGCGGCGAGCTTGGCCGACGCGCTCATCTCGGCCATGCCCATGGATGGCATGGCGGGCATGAAGTAGGTGATGTCGACTTCGGCTCCGGAGACAGCGGCGGAATTGGCGCCCGTGAGGTTGACGGTGATCCGGTTGACGCCGGCGTGCGGAGGATCGGGAGTGGAACTGTAATCGATTTGCATCGCCGGATGCGAGGCGCCCGCGCCGTCCGCTGAGGCTTGCAGCGGCAGAGCGCCGCCGCCGGAAGCGGCTTGGAGTTGACTCTCGGAATCAATGAGGAAGTTGGCTGAAGTCACGATGGACTGGTGCTCGCTGAGGCCTTTCAGGATCACAACCTGGTCGTTTACCTGCGGGCCCAGTTCCACGTCCTGGGGCTCGATCACGCCATTGCCCTTGCTGAGAAACACAACTTGGCGCAGGCCCGTGTGGAAGACCGCCGAGACGGGCGCCACCAGCCGGCGGCCGAGCGAAAACTTGAGGTCGATATTTGTGAACATGCCGGGCTTGAGGAGCAGGTCCGCATTCTCAACCGCAAGGCGAACATTGACGGTGCGCGTGGCCGGCTCAACCTGCGGAAGGATCTGCTCGATGCGGCCCTGAAATACCTTTTCTGGAAAAGTATCGACGGTGATTTGAGCCGTGTCGCCTACCTTCAAGAAGCCGACATCGGGCGGGAAGACCTGCGCATTGACCCACACGCGGGATAGATCGGCAATGGTGTACAGGCGTGTTCCCGGCTCGGCATAGAGATTGGGGTAGGCGACCCGCTCGGTGACGTAGCCGGAGGCGGGCGATTGGATCGTGAGATACTCGAGCACGCGGCCGGTGCGTGTGAGCGCTTCGATCTGATCGCTCGAGATATTCCACTGTTGCAGGCGGCGCTCCGCCGCGCCGGAAAGCGTGCGCGCTCCGGCGGCTACGCCACGAATGGTGCTGCTGCTCAGGGCGCGCTGGTTGTTGTTGGCGATCAGGTACTCCTGCTGCGTGGCGACCAGATCGGGGCTGTAAATGGTGAAGAGTGGATCGCCTTTGTGGACATATTGATAGGGCGCATCAACAAAAACCTTGCGGATATAGCCGGGAAAACGCACCTGCGCGTAGGAAACGAGACGGTCGTCGATGGCCACAATGCCGGTGGCGCGCAGGTCGTTGCTGAGCTGCTTGTACTCGGCCCTTCCCACCGTGAGCCCCAGGGCTTGTATCTGTGCGGAGGAAAGCTGCATGGGCGCCAGCGGCGGGTCGGCCGGATGCAGCGGAACTGAACCTGCGCTGGCGGCGGATGCCGGAGGCCCAACGGCAATGGGCGCTGGCGGGCCGGCAGGCGTCGGGGCATGGCCAAACGGATGTTTCAGGAAGAAAAAGACCACGCCTGCCAGCAGTGCCGCCCATACCAGCGAGGTCATCAGTACAGACTTGCCGTTCGCGCTGCTCACCGAAGCTTCTCTCCCGTCAGTGTTTCAATCCGCACCAGGGCCGACTCATGATCGAAGAGCGCCTGCTGATAGTCGTTCTCCAGCGAAAGAACCGCGACCAACGCGTTGAGAACAGGCGCCAGATCCTCCTTGTTCGCCTGAAAAGCCGACTCTTCAGAATGGAAGACGGCTTCAGCCTGTGGCAGCAATCCTTCCGTATATACACGAAGAAGTTCTGTAGTCTCCGTTGCCGCAACGTAATCGATCTGCAACGCAGCCTGGGTCTGCTGCACCTCGGCATCCAGTTGGTCCCGCGCGCGTGTTGCTTGCACCTGGGCCTGCGCAACCTCTGCCGCCACGCGTCCCCGGTCGGGAAGCTGGATGTTGAGCGAGGCTACGTAACGATTGCGGTAATCGTCTCCTGTGAGATCGAAGCGATACCCAAGGTTGAAGTCAGGCTTGTTGTCGCGCCGCGCAGACGCGAGTTGTGCATCCTGCTGCGAGATGGCGGCCGCATCTTTCAGAAGTGATGGATTTCGATCGCGCAATCGGGCTTGCAGATCGTCGATGTCGCGGTTGAACGGAGTCTCTTTCAGCGGCTCGGGATAGATGTCGGCAGAGTCCTGCCTGCGGTGCAGCAGTTCCTTCAGTCGCGCCTGTGTCTGGCCCAGTGTCTGGCTGTGCATCGTGGCCTGGCGCCTGATATCGGTGCGCTCCAACTGCGCTTTGAGGATGGCTGCCTGACTGCCCTGGCCGAGGCTGTAGCGGGCAGTGGCATCCTGGATCAGGGACTGCAGCACGGAATCGGTGCGGTCCAGATAGGCAATGGCGCCGGTGGAGTAGGCTAGCTGAAGATAATACAGCTTCACCTGTTCCTCGACCGTGGAGCGCACCACATCGATGTTGGCCTTTTGTGTGGTAACCCCGCGCCGGGCTGCTTCTCCCCTTAATTTGAGCTTGTTCTTGTAAGGAATGTCCTGCGTGGCGCCGAAGCCGACATAGGCGAATTCGCTGTTGCTGATGCCCGCCAGAGGCCTGGGACTGCCAACGCTGGAGGACTCGAAAGAAAGCTGCGGACCCGGACGCCTGGTGACCTGCTGCATGACGTGCGTGGAGGCCTTCCAGTCGTCGCTGGCCACCACCACGTCTCCGTTATTGGCGTCGGCCTCAGCCAGCAGAACGGAAAGCGGCGTGGCAAGAGCCACTGCATGTTGTGCGGCAGCCTGCGCGCACGGCGCCAAAACAAGGACGCACAGACCAAGCTTGAGCTTCACCGGCAGGTCTCCTGCTGTATTTCCTGGCAGGCCCCGATTATAGCAAAATGTCACACGTGCCAGCTCCTGTGCGGAGGCGATGGCGGGCGAGAACAAATGCGACACCGGGTTTTTTTACTGGCTCCGGTGTTTTGGAATACACTCACGGGGTGCGGACAAACTGTGTTGTCCGTGGAGACAAACATGCAGCACCACAAGGCCGCTCGGCGCCTATCTTTTCTTGCGGCGATTCTCTTCGCGCTTTTCCTCTTTCCGCATCTGGGATCGAGAATGCACGCCCAGCAGGCGGAGGCCTCCCAGCCCATGGATGTGGGCATCATCGTGACTGCCTCTCAGGCCGAGGCGGAAGACGTTCTGAAGCAGCTCAAAGCAGGCTGGGACTTCAGCGTGCTGGCAAAGGAAAGATCCATTGACTCCTCCGCGGCCGATGGCGGATACATGGGCAAGTACAGCCCCGACCAACTGAACTCCACGTTGAGGAATGCCCTCACCGGATTGGCCCAAGGACAGATCAGCGGAATCGTTCCCATGTCTTCGGGGTTTGCTATCCTCAAGAACCTCGCGGTGGTGCCAGCCACCAAGGATCTGAGCCTGGACCGCATCGTTGCGATGACCGCGGATGGAGAAATCCGCCAGGGGCCTCAGATGTGCGGATTCACCGAGGCCTATTCGACATTTCTCAAGTATCCCAAGCCCGAGGGGTGGAACCATAGCCTGAAGCAGAGCTGCGATTTGCGCAACGAGTCATGGGATTACGCCGTGAACCGGCTGACAAAACTATTGGCCGAAATCGAAGCGAATCCGAACAACACTTATGGTCCTACGGAAATCATGAAGCTGCATGCCTACCGGGGCCAGCTCTACGCCTCCGCCGGCAAGATGGAAAAAACCATCGAGGATATGAAAGCCGCTTATCAGATCGCGCTCAAGGACGCCCCGGACTGGGCGCCCCAGTACGAAGAGCAGATCGGCGGTGCGTATCTCCACCTTTCCGAAATGGAAAACGGCGGCTATACCAAATCAAGCGACTATGGGATATTTCCGCCGCTGCATCCCAAAGAGAGTTTTAAGAAGACAGAAGAGTCAAAGCTCGCTATCGAGTACTTTACAAAATATCTGAAACAGTTCCCGAACGATCTGGAAGTGAAGTGGGATCTGTGCCTGGCCTATATGACCCTGGGCGAGTACCCCGACGGCGTCCCCAAGGAATATTTGATTCCAGAGAAAGGGTTTGAGTCCAGCGAGGATATCGGCCGGTTTGTCGATGTGGCGCCGGCCGCGGGCCTCAACATCGTGCGCGAAGCCGGCGGCGTCATTGTGGACGACTTCGACAACGATGGGCTGCTGGACGTGATGCTTACCAGCATGGGATCCTGCGATCACATGAGGTTCTTCCATAACAACGGAGACGGAACCTTCACTGACCGCACGATTCAGGCCGGCCTCGGCGATCAGGTGGGCGCGCTGAATATGACGCAGGCCGACTATAACAACGATGGGTGCATGGATATCCTGGTTCTGCGCGGGGGGTGGGAGTATCCGCAGCGCCGCTCCCTGCTGCGTAACAACTGCGATGGAACCTTTACCGATGTGACCGAGGAGAGCGGCCTTGGAGATATTGTCACCGGCTCGAACTCTGCCAAATGGGCCGATATCGACAATGACGGCTATCTCGATCTATTTATCGCCAATGAGAATCTGCCGAATCAGCTATTTCACAACAAAGGCGATGGAACCTTCGAAGATATCTCTCATTCGGCCGGCATCGACCGCAGTTCGTTTGCCAAGGGCGTAACCGCCGCTGACTATGACCACGACGGCTACGTGGATTTCTATGTGTCAAACTTCGACGGCACAAACTCCCTCTATCACAATAACGGCAACCTTACCTTTACGGATGTGGCGCGGCAGGCCGGCGTGCAGGCGCCGCTGATCAGCTTTTCAACATGGTTTTGGGATTATGACAACGACGGATGGCCCGATCTCTTTGTGGCCAGTTATTACATGTCGATGTCGGAAACCCTGAAGACGTATCTAGGCCTTCCGCATAATGCGGAAACACTTAAACTCTACCGCAACAAGCACGACGGTACATTTGAAGACGTGACCGCCAAGGTGGGGTTGGATAAAGTGTTCATGCCGATGGGCGCCAACTTTGGCGACATAGACAACGACGGCTGGCTCGACATGTACCTGGGGATGGGCAATCCGTCGTATACGGCCATGTTTCCGCACACCCTGTTGCACAATGACGAGGGAAAACACTTCACTGACATCACGGCTTCATCCGGCACCGGAGACATTCATAAAGGACATGGCATCTCCTTTGCAGACATTGAGCGGCGCGGCGTCGAAGACATTCTGGCTAACTACGGAGGGGCGATTCCCGGCGACGCCCATTACATCCGGCTGTTTCGGAATCCCGGGAACAAGAATGACTGGATTAACATCCATTTGGTGGGCGTGAAGAGCAATCGTTCGGCAATTGGAGCGGAGGTGAAGCTGACCGTTTCCGACGACGGCCAGCCCACACGCTACATCTACCGTACGGAAGGAGAGACCAGTTCTTTCGGAGCCAACCCACTGGAGTTGCAGATCGGACTGGGACATAACGCGCGGCTGGAGGCGATCGATGTGTACTGGCCGGCAACCAAGTCGCGCCAGCACTTCACCGGCGTAGAGAAGAACCAGTACATCGAGATCAAGGAATTCTCGACGGAAGTGAAGAAGCTGGTTCGGCACCCGTTCACGATTGGTGGAGCGGCCCACCAGAGCGCGAGCAAGTAAAACCAAGTCCGGGGCAGCTTCCTGTCGAGCGGTTCAGCCCGCCGCCGCGGCCATGGACTCGGTTTCCGGTGCCGCGCGGTGGCGGCTTTGCTGCGTGTCAAGCCCAGCTTGCGCGAGGATGTCGCCGAGAAGAGGAAGCCGCGCGGGATGGAACATGATGTGGACGCCGGCCAGCCCTTCCATGGCGCGCATGCGGCGCAAAATGTCGACCGTGATGGCAATGCCCGTGTCGAGAGGCTTGGACGAGCTTTCCAGTTGTGCCAAGATGGCTTGCGGAATGCGCATGCCGGGGACATTGTTGGCGATGAAGCCGGCTGTCTTTGTGGAGGCGAGAAGGCCAACGCCGGCGAGGATATGACAGCGCCGATGCAGGCCCTGGCGGCGCACCTCTTGCATGAACAGTTCGAAGGCCGGCAGATCGTAGACGAGCTGAGTCATGATGAACTGCGCGCCCGCGTCAATTTTCTTCTTGAGGCGCTGAACCCTGACGCCCACCGGCGGAGCAAAGGGATTCTCGACGCCGCCGATGTAATAGGATGGCGGCGAAGTGAGAGCGCGGCCGGACATGAAGGTTCCGGCATCGCGCAGAGTGCGCGCCGTGGCCAGCAACGAGACCGAGTCGAGGTCGAAGACCGGCCTGGCGCCCGGATGGTCGCCGTTGGCCACGCCGTCGCCGGTGAGGCAGAGGATGTTCTCAATGCCGAGCGCGGTGACGGCGAGCAGATCGTTCTGCAGGGCGATACGGTTGCGGTCGCGGCAGGTCATCTGCATCACGGCCGAATAGCCCTCGCGCGCCATGATGGCGCAGGCGGCCATGCTGGAGAGCGCGGTGTTGGCACTGGCCGCATCGGTGGCGTTGATGGCGGTAACCCAGGGAGCTAACTGCGCGGCCTGTTTCAAGACCGCATCGCCGTTGGCCGCGGTTCCGGGCGCAACTTCGCCGGTGAGAACAAATTCACCGGCTTCCAGCGCCTTCTGGAGACGCCCGGCGGGAGTCTCGCGCTTCTCGGGCAGCGGTTTTACTGTCGGCATGCCTTCCAGGGCTTCGGCAATCCAAGTGGAACGCCCTTCGAAGTTGAACTCGCGGGGCGGCAGCCGCTCCGGCAGCAGTCCGCCATTATGCGCCACGATGTCGCGCCAGGCGCAAACCATGGTGGGATCGAGTTCGCATGTGCCGTCCTGGCGCACACCCCCGCAAGGGCCGTTGCGAATCTGTTTCTTGCAGCGTGTCGGACAGCGCAGCGCGGTCGCGTTCAGCATGCAGTTGCCGCACATCTGGCAGTCGAAGAGAACGCCCTTAACCTGGCGCTCCATCCATGCCATCGGTTTTTCAAGGCGCTTTCTTCCCACGATCTTGATGACCGGACGAAGCATGGCCAGACCGGCGTGTACGGCCTGAATGACGAGGCGTGTGGAGACGCTCATGCCGGTGACCGGCGCCCTGTAGCTGTCCTTCTGTGGTTGCTGCAAATCGGTGGCCATGTCCCTCTCCACATTCATTTCACGGCTGCAGCCCCGCGCTTGTCAGCGATGGCCAATCAGGAACCGTGTCAAAAAAAGCAAGCTCTCTATCTTTGCCCAAACGGGATACTGTAAACCTTTACGCGGCCAGCATATCACAAATAAAGATAGATGAAGTAGCGCGTACTGCTCTTGAGGCCTGAACCTTCGGAGTGTTCCTCTGCCACTTATGCGGGAAAAGTGCCCGAACGTCACGAGGAATGATCAGGGCGGTATAGGTTTGATTTGCAAGCGTATCTTCGCGATAGATTGACGTGGTTTCATCCGCTCGGCAGTATTCTTTCCGGATCAAAGCGGCCGTGACATTGGCCCCGGGGCGTGGCGGTCTTCCCCTTCAATCTCTCGCGCCATTATAATGACGACGCAACGATCTTGCGCTCTTCGGGGGCAAGCACTACAACTCCCGCTGCAAGGGCAGGGGAGACGAAAGGCCGGTCGCATCATGCTCGTGATTGCAGAAAAGATCAACGGAACCCGCAAGCTGGTCAACAAGGCAGTACTGGAACGCGATGTGGAGTTCATACAGAATCTGGCCCGCGCCCAGACCGAAGCCGGCGCGGACTACCTGGACATCAACGCAGGAACGCTGCCCGAACGGGAACCGGACGACGTCGTCTGGCTGGTGAACGTGGTGCAGGAGGTGGTAGACAAGCCCCTTTGCCTCGACAGCGCCAATCCCGAGGCGCTGCTGGCGGGTCTGGCCGTCACCATACAACCCCCCATCATCAACTCGATCAGCGGAGAGGAGAGCCGCTTGCAGGGTGTCCTGCCCGTGGTGGCCAAGCACGGCCTGAAGACGCTTGCCCTGCCTATCGACAGCAGCGGGATTCCCGAGACCAGCGAAGGACGCATGGCTGTGATCCGGCGCCTGTTCGAGGAAACACGCAAGGCCGGCGTGCCCGACGATCACATGTATGTCGATCCGCTGGTAATGTCGGTGGCCACGGCTCCCGATGCGTGCAACACCACGATTGCCACCATGCGCAAGATCAAGGAAGAATTCCCTGAAGCGCATCTGACCGGCGGGCTCAGCAATGTGTCCTTCGGACTGCCGGGACGCACGCTGATCAATCGCGCCTTTCTGACGCTGGCCATCAACGCAGGACTCGACTCGGCCATCATGGATCCGACGGATCGCGGATTGATGGAGACTCTCTATGCCACCAACGCGGTTTTGGCGATCGATGCATTCTGCGGCGCCTACTCACGCGCATTCCGAAAGGGCATCATCGGCAACAAGCTTGCGGCCAAGCCTCCCGCCAAGGCCTGAGGTTGGCGTTTTGAGGCAGTGCAGGAAGTGCGCAACATCAAGCGCCAACCTGAGCTTAAAGGGGTCGCCGAGACGCAGCGTATGCGGAGGAGGCGGCCTTTCCCGCGTATAGATTCCACGCATTGGAACTTAGACTGGAATGAACGGAAACAAATTGTCTCGTCTGACAAAACATGCTCATTGCGTCGCAAAGATTCTATTCAAACACGGCGTTAGGTGCAGCCGGCGCGTGTTGAGATGTGGGATAATGGGTGCAGTTTTCGCCGTGAATTTATCGAGAGTCTACTTGGGCTGCTCGCCGGCAGTGCGCTTGAAAAGTAATTCGCCTTCGTGGCGGGCGCGGCTGCCGCAGAAAGTGAACCTGAATCGATCTGTTATGCAAGTTAAGAACAACCCCTGAACGCCGATTGGCCATGGATAGGCGCTGCGGGATTTCCCTGGCATAAGTTGCTGCATTACAGGGAAGTTGCAATCGCACTTTAGTACATGGGGATGCACGGGAGGAAAGAATGGAGTTCAAGAGCGACATTGAAATTGCACAAAACACGAAAATGCTTCCTATCGCCGAGATAGCCAAATCCATAGGCATAGAGCAGGACGATATTGAGTTATACGGCAAATACAAGGCAAAAATCGACTCTAACTTATACGAGGCACTCAAGGAGAGGCCGGATGGGAGACTGATCCTGGTGACGGCGATTACGCCGACACCGGCGGGTGAAGGAAAGACGACGACCTCAGTAGGGCTGGGCGATGCCCTGCACAGGCTGGGGAAGAAGGTAATGATCGCGCTGCGCGAGCCGTCGCTGGGTCCGGTTTTCGGCGTGAAGGGAGGGGCCGCGGGCGGCGGATACGCGCAGGTGGTTCCGATGGAAGACATCAACCTCCACTTCACGGGGGACTTTCATGCCATTGGCGCCGCGAACAATCTGCTGGCGGCCATGCTCGACAACCATATTTACCACGGCAACGCGCTCGGTATTGACACGCGCAAGATCACGTGGAAGCGCTGCATGGATATGAACGACCGCCAGCTCCGATTTGTGGTGGACGGATTGAACGGCAAGGCGAACGGCGTGCCGCGCGAGGACGGCTTCGACATTACCGTGGCTTCTGAGATCATGGCCATTCTCTGCCTTTCGCGAAGCCTGGAGGACCTCAAGGCGCGCATCAGAAGGATCATTGTTGGCTATACGCGCGAGGACAAGCCGGTGACGGCAGGCGAACTCAAGGCCGAGGGCGCTATGACGGCGCTGCTGAAGGATGCCCTGAAACCAAACCTGGTGCAAACGCTGGAACATACACCGGCTTTCATTCACGGCGGGCCGTTTGCCAACATTGCGCACGGTTGTAACAGCGTGATGGCCACAACGACGGCCTTGAAGCTGGCCGATTATCTGGTGACGGAGGCGGGATTCGGCGCGGACCTGGGCGCGGAGAAGTTTATCGACATCAAATGCCGTGTAGCGGGCATCCAGCCTTCGGCCGTGGTGATTGTGGCCACGGTGCGCGCACTCAAGATGCACGGCGGCATGCAGAAGAAAGATCTACAAACAGAGGATCTTGCCGCGCTCGAAAAGGGTCTGCCAAACCTGCTGAAGCACATCGAGAACATCACCGTGAAGTTCGGCCTTCCTGCCGTGGTGGCCATCAACCGCTTCCCCACCGACACGCAAGCGGAGATGCAGCTGATTGAAAGCAAGTGCAGGGAATTCGGCGCCAACGTCGCGGTCTCCGAGGTTTGGGCCAAAGGCGGCGAGGGCGGACTGGAACTCGCCCGCGAGGTGGTCCGGCTCGCGGAGACTGAGCGCGGCAAATTTCATCTGCTTTATGACGCCAATCTGCCCATCAAGGCAAAGGTCGAGACGATTGTGCGTGAAGTATACGGCGGCGACGGTGTGGACTTTGCGCCTGCGGCGCAAAAACAGATGGAGAGGCTGGAGGAATTGGGGTTTGGCAATCTGCCCATCTGCATGGCGAAGACGCAATACTCGCTCACGGATGACCCACTCAAACTGGGTAGGCCGGAGGGCTTCCGCGTGACGGTGAGAAACCTGAAGGTGTCGGCCGGAGCAGGCTTTATTGTGGCGCTTACCGGGGAGATCATGACCATGCCGGGATTGCCGAAGACGCCCAGCGCGGAAAGAATCGACGTAGATGCGTCTGGCAGGATCTCGGGACTATTCTAGTGCGCGCCGCGCTGGTGGTGAGCAGAAGGCGACCGGCGCGCAACATTTTCGCAGGTACAAAGCCGCGCCGTCTCGCGCGAGAGAAGAGCTGCATGTGAGCCAGGCATGCCCGGGATGCTGGCACAGCAGAGCGCTGCCATGCCGCTCATTCCCAAGCGGGGTTTGAATGCGTGTCGCCGTTTGTTTTTCGCAAGAGGCTGAAGGGAAAGGGGAGAAAATCCTGGTGTTTCGGCCCGCATCGCTTCGCTCCTTCACGTGATCCTGCTTCAAGCCTTTTCTCCTGGCCATGGGCTGCCTCGGAACGCCATCCCTGACGGCGGCCCGGTTTTCTTCAGGAACTGTGACCGCTGGACAACGGTCATTCTGGAATGCAATGATGAGCTCGTAATGGGTTAGTGAACTCCCGCGCTTCCCCTCCCGCCGGGCCGGCCAGTCCACAGCAAGCTGCCGAGTCAATGGCCATGTAATTCCTCGCCGGAGTCCGCTGAGCCAGCACGCCATCTTCCAGCCTACGCCGACGGCACGCAGAAGGCGCCAAGCCGGCGTTCTTCTGCATTGGGTAGGGCGGTGGCCAATACACACCACGCAAACTGCAAGGTAAGAGGAGTGACTATGCAGACAGGAAACGGCGAGTGGACCTACCGGATTGTGCCGGAGTGGGGGCAACTGCCAGAGGGCGCCTCGTTCGGAGGAACTCACGGAGGAATTGCCACCGACAAAGCTGGTCATGTGTATGTGAGTACGCAGAGCGAGACGGGAATTCTGGTCTACAGACCTGACGGCAAACTCCTGAAGACCATTGCCCACGAATTCCCCGAGGTGCATTCGATGGTTCACGCCGAGGAGAATGGCGAGGAGTATTTCTACACCACGGTGCAGAAAGGAACAGAAAGGGAGAACTGGCTGTTCGTCAAAATGAAGACGGACGGCACGGTTGTACAAAAAATCACCGCGCCGCCGGAAGCTGGATTCAAGCAGCCGAACGAATGGCGTCTGACAGCGGCAGTGCCGGGTCCGGACGGGTCGATCTTTATTGCCAACGGATATGGAGATTGCCGTTTTTTCCGCTTCGATACAAATGGCAACTACCGGGCTGGCTACGGTGGCAAAGGCCAAGACGAGGGCCTGTGCAACTGCAACCACGGCATGACCGTGGACACACGCTATGACCAGCCGCTCATGCTGGTGTGCGACCGCGAAAACCGGCGGCTCTGCCACTTCGATTTCGACGGCAAATTTGTGCGCACGGTGACCCAGCACATGCGGCGTCCCTGCCAGATCAGCTTCCACGGCGATTATGCCGTGATCTCTGAACTGGAAGGGCGGGTGACGATCCTCGACCGGGACAATGTGCCCGTCGCGTTTCTTGGCGACAACCCGCAGAGGGCGCAATGGGCCAACTACACATTGCAACCGCACGATGTAACCCCCGCGGCCTTCAGCGCTGCGCATGGCGTCTGCATTGACCGCCAGGCAAACATCTATATCTCCGATTGGAACCAGACCGGGCGGATCACAAAGCTGGAGCGGGTCGCCCTATAGGAACTGGAGCAAGGGAGAAAGGGAGCGCGGCGTCTAGCGGTAGACCTCGGGGATAAAGTTCTGCTCCTGAATGGGCGGCCGCACATACTTGGACTTTTTGATCGACGGCAGAGGAACGGGCTCTGGCGTCAGGTCGCGGTAGTCGAATTGCGACAGCAGGTGGCGAATCACGTTGAGGCGTGCGCACTTCTTGTTTTCCGCATTGACCACATGCCACGGCGACTGCTTTGTATCGGTGATGGCGAACATCTCGTCCTTGGCGCGGGAGTAATCGGCCCAATGCCGGCGCGATTCGATGTCCATGGGGCTGAGCTTCCAGCGCTTGGTCACGTTGTTCATGCGCTCCTGGAAGCGTCGCTCCTGCTCTTCGTCGCTCACTGAAAACCAGTATTTGATGAGTCGAATGCCGGAGCGGATGAGCATGCGCTCGAACTCCGGACAACTCTGCATGAACTCGAGATACTGCGCTTCGGTGCAGAAGCCCATGACGCGCTCTACGCCGGCGCGGTTATACCAACTGCGGTCAAAAAACGCCATCTCTCCAGCCGCCGGCAGGTGCGCTACATAGCGCTGAAAGTACCACTGTGTCTTCTCTCGTTCCGTGGGCGTGCCCAGCGCCACCACCCGGCAGACGCGTGGATTGAGAGACTCGGTGATGCGCTTGATGGCGCCGCCCTTGCCTGCCGCGTCGCGGCCTTCAAACAGCGCCACAACACGCAGTCTTTCGTGACGAACCCACTCTTGCAGCTTCACTAGTTCAATCTGCAGGCGCCGCAGTTCCTGATCGTAGCTAAAATCTTTGCCCAGCCGCATAGATTTTTTGCCGCCGCCATTGGATCCATCTGCGGCGCTTGCGGAACTGTTTGCCGGAGAATTGCCTTTCTCCGTCGTTGATCCTCCCTGCTTGCTTGTATCCTTCATCAGTCTGCCTCCCGCGTCCGGGCGCTCTCGCACACCCTCTCGCGTTGCGCGTTGACTCGCAACGATTCTCTGATTTGTTTATCGGCCAAAAGGAGAAAGGCGCGAATTGTCACGCCCCAACGGTCCTCTCCTTTGGACTCCGCGGAGTCCCAAAGAGCACTGCTTGATTCTGAAAACGGAAGCCGATGCTAAGATAAAATAACTCGGAGTGTGCGGCGCTCGGGCAGGAAGCCTCGGTGCGCCGCCGCTTACGGATTGCGGAGTTGAAGGAGTAACGAAATTGGCAAGAATGCAAATGCCCCGCAATCTGGAGAGCGTGCTCGATGAGGCATGGCGGACGGCGCGCCATGTTCCGGGGTTCCTCTTGGAGCACGAAGCCCGGCTGCTGGGTACGATTGCCGCCTGCACGCCGGCTGCGGGAGTCATTGTCGAAATTGGCAGTTTCAAGGGCAAATCGACCGTGATGCTGGGCAAGGTGGCCGCGCATTACGGCCTGGGACCGGTTGTGGCTATCGACCCGCATAACTTTAACTCCCCCGAGTTACAAGGGTTCAGGACCGATCCGGCGTCTTCCTCGTTTACGGAGTTTCTGAAGAACATCGAGTTGGCAGGGGTTTCCGGGCAGATAGAGGCGCACCGAGCCTATGCGCGCGATGTTGCCCGAACATGGAACCGGCCCATCCGGTTTCTATGGATTGATGGCGATCATAGTTACGCGGGAGCCAAAGAGGACTTCGATAAATTCTTCCCATTTGTCAATCCTCTCGGCGTGGTTGCCCTGCACGACTCGCTACATGCGTTTTCAGGTCCCATTCGCGTGTTTGTTGAAGACATGCTGCGTTCGGAACGGTTTGGCGCGGCGGGTTTTGTCCACTCCATTGCCTGGTCGCAATTCCGTCCCGAGGACGGCAGCCGCTTTGCGCAGCCGCGAGCCCAGCTGGAGCGAGTTGCGGCACCGCTCATTTCGCTTGTCAGGGATGACAGGAAATTGCGCGGCCTGCAGAAGATCCGGTACAAACTGCTCCGCGCCCGCGTTCCGCGCCGGCCATTGAGTCCGGATGAATGGACGGAACTGCTGGATGCCCCCCCGGAAGAGTGACCGCCGCGGCTGGTGCGCGTCGCTCTGCGGACCGGTCGGAGTTATCTTCCTGCCCATTTCATCGAGAGCGCAGCCAGTTTCTCGTTCATGCTGAGCGGTTGTGCGGGCGCAGGCGCTCCGTTGCGCGACCGGGGACGTGTCGGCGGCGCGGAAAGCGCCTTGATGGAGAGTGCAATCCTCTTTGCTTTCGCATCCACGCTCAGTACTTTCACTTTGACGATCTGGCCGGTCTTCACCGCCTCCGCTGGCTCCTTGATGAAGCGATGGGATAACTCGCTAACGTGCACCAGGCCGTCCTGATGCACGCCGATATCCACGAAGGCGCCAAACTTGGTCACGTTGGTAACTATGCCTTCCAGTGTCATGCCGGGCTGCACGTCGGAGATCTCGTGCACCGCGTCATCAAAACTCGGCGCAACGAATGTGTCGCGCGGGTCGCGCCCCGGCTTGCGCAGCTCGGCAAGAATGTCGGTGACCGTGTAAGCGCCCGCGGAGAGTTGCGCCGGGTTCACCTTTTCCAGGAGCTGCGGCTGCTGGATAATCTGCTCCACCGATGCGTTCAGCAGGCCGGCAATCTGCTCCACGACCGCATAGGATTCCGGATGCACGGCCGTCATGTCGAGCGGGTTGTCGCCGTTGCGAATGCGCAGGAAGCCAGCCGCCTGCTCGTAGGTCTTCGGCCCTATGCCCGGAACCTGGAGCACCTGAGCGCGCGAACGGAAGCCGCCTTTCTCGTTGCGATAGCTCACGATGTTCAGCGCCGTGCGCTCGTTGATGCCGGCTACAAAACGCAGCAGCGTCCATGAGGAAGTGTTGAGGTCCACGCCCACTTTGTTCACACAGCTCTCGATGACGGATTCGAGCGACTGTTGGAGCTGGCGCTGATCAACATCGTGTTGATACTGGCCGACGCCGATGGATTTGGGATCGACCTTGACCAGTTCGGAGAGCGGATCCTGCAGGCGGCGCGCAATGGAGATGGCGCCGCGCACGGTCAGGTCGAGATCTGGAAACTCCTGCCGTGCAACCGCGGAGGCGGAGTAGACGCTGGCGCCCGCTTCGCTGACTGTGACCGAGAAGATGTTCGCAATGCCTTTTGCTCGCAGGAACCCGCGGACAAAGGCATCCGTCTCGCGCGATGCGGTGCCGTTGCCAATGGCGATGGCACGCACGCAATGCCTGCGCAGCAGATCTTCAAGCTTGTGCCACGCCTCGTCGTTGCCGTGCTTCGTGGTGTGCAGATAGAGCACGTCATGGGCCAGTAGTTTGCCGGTCTCATCCACAACCGCCACTTTGCAGCCGGTGCGAAGGCCCGGGTCGATGCCCAGAACAGAGATTGGACCTGCCGGTGGCGCCAGCAGAAGATTGTAGAGATTGTCGCGGAAGACCTTGATGGCTTCGCTGTCGGAGGTGCGCTTGAGATCAAGGCGAATCTCGCCCTGGATGGAGCTGTTGAGCAGACGCTTCCACGCGTCGTCGATGGCCAGCTCGAGCTGCGGCGTCCAGTCGCCCTGCTGGTGCAGCACATGGCGCCGCACAACCGCAAGGGCGCGCTCCGTCTCCACTTCGATAAGGAAGTAAAGCACATTCTCGCTTTCGCCGCGGCGGATGGCCAGCATGCGGTGCGAGGGGATGGTCTTCACCGGTTCGCTGTACTCGTAGTACATCTTGAACTTTTTCTGCTCGTCCACCGCATCGGTCACTTTACGGCTCGCCACCACGCCCTCGTCTAATACAAGCTGCCGCAGCGCCTTGCGCACAGCGGCATCCTCGCTGATCCACTCGGCAACAATGTGGCGCGCGCCTTCGAGCGCTTCACCGGCCGAGGCCACGCCCAGTTCCGCGTGGACAAACATGGCCGCGAATTCCGCAAGCGGCAGCTCGGCGCCCTGCTGCGCCCACAGATATTGCGCCAGCGGTTCCAGCCCTTTTTCGCGCGCGATGGTGGCCTTGGTGCGGCGCTTGGGCTTGTAAGGCAGGTAGAGGTCTTCGAGCTCGCTTTTGTCGAGTGTGGCTTCGATGCGGGCCTTCAACTCTTCGCTGAGCTCGCCCTGCCCGGCAATCGAGGCCAGGATGGTCTCGCGGCGGTCAAGCAGTTCGCGAAAGTAGGCCAGCTTCTCTTCGAGGGAACGAATCTGCACTTCATCCAGGTTGCCGGTGGTCTCCTTGCGATAGCGCGCGATAAAGGGCACGGTCCCGCCGTCATCGAGCAGTTCGATGGCGGCTACCACGCCGCGCATGGGAAGATTCAGCGATTGGGCAATATGAAGAACAATTCCAGGAGTAAGATTTTTAGTTTCCTTCATGACGGTCCTTGATCATGCTACACGGAGCCGCTGAGGAAAAGTGGAACCTGTGACTGTTGAAAACGCGGCAGGTGGACGAGACAGCCAGCACAGAAGAAGCGCCTCAAGCCTTCCACAGAAGGGAAGTGGAAAGCTCAAGGCGCAGGGCCGTGTGCTGTAAGCAGCTCAGGCGAGCTGAAGCTTGAGCGTGAATCCGATATCGGAGACTTTTGCAGCGGGCATCTTCACATGCAGCGCCGCTTCGTCCTGCTTCCACTCCAGCGCGCCCTTGTGGCCCAGCATCTCGGCTTTGAGAATTCTTCCCGGCGCCGTATCGCTGGCGAGGCCCAGCGCGGAGACTGCGGCCTGCTTCTCTGGCCAGCCCATCACAAACGCATAAAGCGTGCTGCCTTTCACCGTGAAGCGAACATCGCCGGCGGTAAGGTCCTTCTGCTTGTCCTCGTTGAAGTTTCCCGTCTCGACCGGGGCCTTGGTTGACGGCCCTTCGCCGTAGATCTTCCAGGGGCGCGAGGCATAAATCCCTTCGCTGTTCACGCTCATCCAGGCCGTGATGCCCTCCAGCACCACCCGCTCTTCGTAGTCCAATTCGCCGGAATTGGGCAGCGGGAAGTTGAGCAGCAGATTGCCGTTTTTGCTCACGATGTCAACCAGCAGGTCGATCACCTTCTTGGCGCTCTTGTATTTCTGCCCGCGCTTGTAGTGCCATTGACCGATGCAGGTGTCGGTCTGCCATGGTTTGGGCGAGATGCCCTCCGCAACACCGCGCTCGTGATCCAGAACGCAGGTGCCGATGGCGCAGTCGGTGGGTTCTTTGCTGGTGTAGACGGCCTGGTTTTCGCCGCCGTGCTGTTGCGCGCTCACGTTGTAGAGGTGCGACACCACCTTCAGCCCGTACTCCTCGAACGGCAGATGGCCGTCGGTATAAAGAAAGTCGGGATGATACTTATCGATCAGGTCGGTGATGCGGTTCAGATACTCTTGCTTCCACGACTCGGGAATGCCGTCGTCGTTCCAGTCGAGTTGATCGGCGAAGCGCGCGCAGTTGGCATCGTGGTAAAGATCGGCATACTTCGGATCGGCGCCGTCGTAGGAGACTCCGGCCAGAGGGCCGGTCTTATCCGCCCCGTGACTTACAGCCCACCACTTATAACTGATCCACAGATGCTCGCTGACGCCGAAGCGCAGGCCGTACTTCTCCGCGGCTTTTTGCCAGGCTCCCACCACGTCTCGCCGCGGTCCCCTATTTACGGCGTTCCAGCGGGTATATTTTGAGTTCCAAAGATCAAAGTTATCGTGATGCACGCCCATGCTGACGAAGTATTGCGCCCCGGCCTTCTTGTAGAGGCTCATTAGATAGTCTGGATCCCACTTCTCCGCCTTCCAGATATCGACCAGATCTTTGTAACCGACCTGGGAAGGATGTCCGTAGGTTTCCGCGTGATATAGATATTGGTCCGAGCCCTGGATATACATATTGCGGGCATACCAGTCGCCGTCTTCGATGGCCGACTGCGGGCCCCAGTGGGACCAGATGCCAAACTTGGCGTCGCGGTACCACCCGGGCACGTGATAACTTTGTAGCGATTGCCGGGTAGGCTCAAAGTTGCCTCTCCGCGTCTCGGCTTTTGCCAATCGTGGCAGGATCAAAGCAGAACACGCGCCGCCCATCCATTGCAGTAACTCACGCCTGTTGATCGCCATTGCTGTCCCATCCTTTCAGTAGCCGGGCCGCGCTTGCGTCCGGCTTCAATCCGGTTCCCCGGTGATTCTCTCCGCCGCCGCCATCGCCAGGCGCAGCCGGCCTTCCGCCTCCGCACTCCAATAGCCGCAGTCGAGCTCGAAGAAGACCGACGTGTACGGAATCGTCATTGCTGTCTTTACGATGAGGACGCGGAAGACCTCAGCCGATTGATCGAGCCGTGCAATAATCTGCTCGTGCGGAAGCTGCCGAAGGCTCGCGCCGCCCAGCGTCGCGTCGAGTTCCCGCCGGTAGTGATCAATGCCCGGCGCATCGCTCTCGCGGACGAAGACCAGTTCCTGATCGAGAAAGACGTTGGCGCGGAGGTGACGAGTTGCCGTAATGGCGCGCAGAACCGCCTGTACGGCTTCGATCGGATCGCCGCCGGCCACAATGGTTTCAATCCCGGAGCTGGCCTGAGCCGGATAGGCCGCGTCGGCGACGACAATCCAGTTGCGGTGGCCAAAGAGCGGCAATACCTCATGCAGCTTGCGTTCCCACAGCGGTTGAGTTTCCTTGCCCATCCTTCTCACCTTTGTGTTCTACTTCAGCTCTTCGTCCGCGCAGACGGCCACTTTGCCGCACTTGCCCGAGGCCATCAGCGCGTAGGCCTCCGCGGCGCGCTCCAGCGGGAAGCGGTGGGTGATGATCTCGGCGGGATGCAGATTCCAGCGCACCAGCCGCTCCACCAGTTCCTCCATCAGCCAGGTTGAGGTAACCCATGACCCGTAGATCGTCTTTTGCTCGTGAATGATGTCGGGCGAGGGGTTGAATTCCACTGTGCCACCCTCGCCGATCAAAACAATCCGGCCCCACTTGCGTGTGGCGCGGATGGCCGTGGCGCGCGCCAGAGCATGGGCCGAGCAATCGATGGCGCGTTCCACGCCGTGGCCGCCGGTCAGGTCTTTCACCTGGGCAACGTTGTCCGAGCCTGAGGCAAGGACCGCGTCACAGAGGCCAAGATCGCGCGCAATCTTCATCCTCTCCTCAACCACGTCGATGCCGATGATCTGGCGGGCGCCCAGCTTGCGGCAGAGCGCGGCCGTTGCCAGTCCCACAGGTCCGAGTCCCGTGACAAGCACGGCGTGATTGCCGTTGATCCCGATCTTTTCCAGGCCCTCGTAGACAGTGCCGAAGCCGCACGCCACCTGCGCCCCGTCGGCATAGGAGAGTTCGTCGGGCAGGGCAATCAGATCCTTCTCCTCGGCAAGCATGTACTCGGCCATGCCGCCATCGCGCTGCCATCCGTAAGCGCGGCGGTACTCCGTGCTGGTGCAGGAGATCATGTAACCCCGGCGGCAGTCGTTGCACACGCCGCAGCCGGAGATGTGGTAGACAATCACGCGTGCGCCCACTTTGAAGCGGCGGCAGCCCGGGCCTGCCTCCACAATCTGGCCGCACGGCTCATGGCCGGCAATCACGCCCTGGTAGCCCTCCGGGCCCTTGCCCAGATGCTCGTGATAGATGGCGCGAATGTCGGAGCCGCAGATGGTTGAAGTCTTCATACGCAGCAGTACCTCGCCATGGTGCGGCGCGGGCACGGGCACGGTGCGCATCTCGACGGTTGAGTTGCCAGGCAGGTACGCCGCCCTCATCGTTGCTTGCATCGTCTCCCTCTCCAGAGTCCAGTTATCGGCCTTCTGTTCTCAGCTCTCCATTTCATGCCGTCGGCACCGGCTCGATTGCCACTGCATGGACGATCTGAGAACTGAAGCTGAAAGCTGCTTATTCACGCCGGTGTAATTTCTCCATTCAGATCCCACAGGTCTTCCCAGCTTTGCCCCGGCTTCCACAGGAAGACCTGGCCCTTGATGAGCCGGCAATTGCGGTCGATGCCCGCGATGGCTTGCATCTCGTCGTCCGTCAGTGGATCGTGGGTCACACACGCAAGGTTGGCGCGGTAGTGGTGAATCGAAAACGGAATGGGGACCTGCCCGCGCTGCACGGCCCATTGAATGCAGATCTGCGCGGGATGCATGCCATGGCGCCGCGCAATTTCAACGATAACCGGATCTTCGGTGGGCGAGGTGTCCTCGGGCGTGCGGTCGCGCTCCGGGCGGCCGGGCGAGCCGATGGGACAAAAGCCGATGGGTTGAATGTCATGGGCGACGGCGAAGTGAAACAGCTCCGGCTGCTGGAAGTGCGGGTGCAGTTCCATTTCGTTGGCCGCGGGCTTGATGCGCGCATCGCGGAGCAGCAGCCTGAGCTTGGGGATGGTCATGTTCGAGGTGCCGATGTGCCGCACCAGGCCCCTGTCGACCAGTTCCTCCATCTTGCGCCAGGTCTTCATGTAGTTCTCATGAATGTACGGTCTGGCGCCGGCGCTGCGCGAAGTCACATCGCAACCCGGCGGATGAAAGTTGGGAAAGGGCCAGTGAATAAGATACAAGTCGAGAAAGTCGAGGCGCAGGTCGGCGAGGGACTTCTGGCAGGAGGCGATCACGTCGTCCTCGCCGTGCTTGTCGTTCCAGAGTTTGGAGGTGATCCAGAGCTCTTCGCGCCGGACGCCGCTGCGCTGGACCTCTTGGAGCGCCGCGCCCACCTCCGGTTCGTTGCCGTAAACCGAGGCGCAATCGAAATGACGGTAGCCGGCGGCAGCGGCTCCCTTCACGGCTTCGGCCACTTCGGCCGGAGAGACCTGATCGGAGCCGAAGGTGCCAAGGCCGACAGCCGGCATGTAAGCGCCTGTATAGAGTCTGCGGACAGGGACCGTTGCGGGATCGATGGTTTGCGCAAGGGGATTGGATTCGGAGGGCATAACTCTCTCCTGGATCTGTAAACGTTATCAACGGCGCCAACTTACGAAGCATAAGTGCGCGAGCCCAACCTGTCAATAAGTCCCGTCCTGCCCTAAGCGCGCATGCCCGCGCCGTTGTTTCCAGCCGGCAGGGTGAGAATTTGTGGCTACTGGCGCACGTCGGCATCGAGGGCAGCACGCACCAGCAAGCACGTGATATTGTCGCGCCCGCCAGCCTTCTTGGCGGCGGCCACCAGCCGGGCGCACAGATCTTCCAGAGGCAGATCGGCGCCGAGCAGAAGCTCAATCTGGCTGTCGGTGAGTTCGCGCGTGAGACCGTCGGAACATAGCAGAAAAAGATCGCCCGGTTCCACATCGAGAGCGAAGATGTCGGGGCTGACCTGAGACTGCGTGCCCAGCGCCCGGGTGATCACATTTTTGAGCGGTGAGCGGGCCGCCTCTTCGGCTGTCATGCGGCCCAGCCGCATCTGCTCCTCCACCAGCGAGTGATCGAGGGTGAGTTGTTGCAGATGGCCCTCGCGCAGCCGGTAGCCGCGGCTGTCCCCGATGTTCAATACCCACACATTGCGATCCATGGCCAGCAAAGCCACCAGGGTCGTGCCCATGCCGCTGAGCTTAACGTTCTGTTGCGCGCGGGAATAGATGGTCTGGTTGGCGGCGAGAATGGCCTGTTCGGCGGCGATCTCCGGCTCCATCGCGGATGCGCGGTTGCTCATCCGGGTGAGCACTTCATCCACTGCCAGGGAGCTGGCCACTTCGCCGGCTGCGGCCCCGCCCATGCCGTCCGCCACGAGAAAGATTCCATTCTCGACAGAAAATCCGAAAGCATCCTCATTGGAGGGTCGCTTGCGGCCGCGGTCCGTGACCGCCGCGGCCGTGTAGTGGACGACTGCTGTGGACAAGGATAGGCTCCCCCTAGCTCAGTTTACACGGAGAGGCAGGAAGCGAGACAGAGAGCCCACGGCGGCCGTATCTTGCTTGGCGATGCCTTCCAAAGGCGAGTTACAAGCACCCGGGCAGGGCATCCCCTTGCGCGGCGAATTGCACCGGGCCTTGGCAGGACCGGCTCTTTGCCAGGGCCTGCCGGGCCTGTCTCAGAACGGGATATCGTCGTCGGTGATCTCGGCCGATTGCGCGAACTCGTCTGCGCCGCCGCTGGCGGGCTGCGGCCTTTGGTCGAAACTGGCCGAAGAGCTGGGGGAGCGGCTGTAGCCGCCCGCGCCTTCTTCGCGGCCAGAAAGCAGGGAGAGATCGAGCACGATGATCTCGGTGCGGTACTTCTTGGCGCCAGTCTCCTTGTCGTCCCAGCTCCGCGTCTGGATCTTGCCCTCGATGTACAGCTTGTTGCCTTTCTTCACGTAATCGCGCACAATCTCGGCCGTGCGCTTAAAGGCCACCAGGTTGTGCCACTCGGTGCGATCCTGCCAGTTGCCCTGCTGATCCTGATAGCGGTCGCTGGTTGCCAATCCAAAGGTCGCGACAATCGCGCCATTGGGGGTGGACCGGATCTCGGGATCCTTGCCTACGTTGCCCAAAAGAATCACCTTGTTTACGCTTTTGGCCATCTTGGTTCTCTCCAATCAACGAAAAGCATAGCAGAGGATCAGCGCTGGCGGGCGATCTTCCTGTTGTGAAACCACTTGGCCACGCCGAGCGTGAGCAGCATGCCACCGAAGGGGATGCACATGAGGGCCACAATGAGGGCAAACCAGCCGGTGTTGGTGCTGGCCCCGGTGGACGAAAAACCGCCCAGCAGCGTCTGCAACGCCACGGCAGCCGCCACGCCGGCGCCCAGGATGGAGGCGCCCCAGCGGAGCAGTTGGCGGGTTCCGTCGTCCGCGCTGGTCGTGCCGGGATTAGCCGTTCGTTCGCTCATCGTTCGCTCCTAGCCCCGCGCCATGCGCAGCATGGCCCATGTCACCACGCCGGTGATGGAGACGTAGAGCCACAAGGGGAAAGTCCAGCGGGCAATCCGGCGATGCTGGGGAATCCGTCCGCTGAGCGAGAAGAAAAACGCCGCCAGCACCAGGGGCAACGCCACCACGGCCAGGATGATGTGACTGGCCAGCAGCGGCAGGTACACCGCGCGCAGCGCCGCATGCGCCGGATAGCGCACGTCGCCGTGCAGGGCGTGGTGCAGGATGTAGCCCACCAGAAAAAGCGTGGAAAAGCCGAAAGCGGTGCTCATGGCCGCGCGGTGCGCCCGGATGCGGCGCGCCCGGATGAAGGTATAGCCCATGAGGAGCGATACGGCGCTGAGGCCGTTGAAGGCCGCGTCGAGCGCGGGGAGAAAAGCGAATTCGCCGCTTGTGCCTGCCGCCGGATGCACGTAAATGAGCCAGAAGAGGAAGAGCGTGGCGGCCAAGCTGATGGCGAGGATGGCGGCGATGGCCGGACGGCTGGTGGTGGTGGGGGCTTGTGTCGTCATAGTCATTTGGCGGTTGCGGTGGCGCCCATCATCAGCGCGGTGAACAGCAGGGGCAGATAGAGCACGCTCACCTTGAGCAGATCGCGCGCCCGCATGCGGCTCTCTGTCTCATCGGTGGTTCGCAGGATTCCGGCAAAGCGGATGGTGTAGGCCAGGTAAACCAGCCCCAGCGCCACCGCTAGCAGGGCGTAGACGGGGCCGGCCATGCCCAGACGCCAGGGCAGCAGACTCACGGGAATCATGGCCATGGCGAAAAACAGCGCTTCGCCCACCGTGGACCAGCCGTCCGGCTGCACCACCGGCAGCATGCGGATGCCGGCGCGGGCATACTCGTCGCGGTAGAGCCAGGAAATCGACATGAAGTGAGGAAACTGCCAGACGAAAAGAATGGCAAAGAGGGCCACGCCAGGCCATTCGATGCGCGGGCGGGCCGCCGTCCATCCCAGCAGGGGCCCCATGGCGCCCGGAAAGGCGCCGATGAAGGTGGCCAGGGCCGTGAAGCGCTTGAGCGGCGTGTAAATGCCGACATACGTGAACGCGGTCAGCAGGGCCAGGGAAACCGTGAGCTGATTGGTGTGCACCAGCAGCCACCATGCGCCCAGCGCCAGCGCACCCAGGCCGGCCACGATGCCCTGCGGCAGCGAAAACCGCCCCGCAGCCATGGGACGGTCGGCGGTGCGCTTCATGCGCGCGTCGATCTTCCGCTCCAGAACCTCGTTGAGCGCGCCCGCTCCGGCGGTGACCAGGCCGATGCCGAGAAGCGCATCCAGCAGGCCGCGCTGCATGCTGGTGATGCCGGACTGGATCGATCCCAGGTAAAAGCCGCCCCAACCGGTGACCAGCACCAGACCCACGACTTTTACCTTGAAGAACTCGCGCAGATCGTGAATGAGCGAGGCCGTCATGCCCGGCCGCGGCCCGTGAATCGGCGTGTGGAGGGGTGCGTGTGCGCCGCCCCCGGGGTGGCTGAGCGGTGCGACCGGCACGGTCTGGGAAGCGGAGTTCATCTGGAACGCTGAAGTCCTCGGGGGAGAATCCGGCGTGAGGCGGCGCCGCGAACCTGAGTTGATGATAGCAAGCGGAGAGCACCCTCCCAGGATTCAACCGAGTCAGTCCAGGCGCGCTGTGCGCAAAATCGCTTGGACCACCTGTTTCGGCGTCAGGCTATCCACATGAAGAGAGGCGTGGGCCTGGCGATAAAGCGGCAGGCGGCGCTGGTAGCGGGCGGCCAGGTTGGCCTGGTCGGCCAGCACGGGCCGGGTACCCTCCGTGCCGCTGCAGCGGGCCAGCGTGGTGGCCAATTCCACCTCCAGATGCACCAGCAGCGTGCCTCCGCCGTTCAGCAGCAACCGGCGCGTGGCGGGATCTTCGATGGCTCCGCCGCCCAGCGCCAGGACCAGGTTGTCGCCTGCCGCCAGCCGGGCGATGGTGGCTCGCTCCTGTTCCCGGAAGGCCGCCTCGCCCTGCTGGGCAAAGATCTGGGCGATGGCGCATCCGGCTTCGGCCTCGATCACGTCGTCCACATCCACAAATCTCCAGCCAAGCTGCCGGGCAAGCAGCGCGCCCGCGGTGCTTTTGCCCGAACCCATGAAGCCGGTGAGCACAATGCGCCGCGGGGGGGCGGCGGGAGCGCGGTCGGGGGCGTGCTGTCTTGTCCTTGTCATGTCTTGTTGCGGGCGGCTGGAGGCTCCGCGGTTCTGGACTCAGTATAGGGAAGCGTGGCGGCGGATGGCTTATCCCAACACCATGGCCACGGCTCCGGCAGTGATGAGCACGCCGCCCAGGATGGCGGCCGGCGTCAGCTTTTCGCCCAGCAGCAGCCAGGCAAACACCATCACCAGCGGCACACTGAGCTTGTCGAGCGGCGCCACGTGCGAGGCCGGGCCCAGTTGCAGGGCGCGGAAGTAGCACAGCCACGAAAGACCCGTCGCCAGGCCTGAAAGAACAAGGAACAGCACGCTGCGGCCGTCGAGCAAGCGGATCTCGCCATGCTTGCCCAGCGCCAGCGCGATGCCCCAGGTGAAAACCACCACCACGGTGGTGCGCAGGGCCGTGGCCAGGTTCGAGTCCACATGCGCCACACCCACCTTGGCCAGCAGGGCCGTGGCGGCGGCAAAGACGGCAGAGAGAAGCGCCCATCCCATCCAGCTCATACTGCCATGGTACGTGGAGCGGCCTCGCGGAGAGCGGAACGCGCGGCCAATTAAACTCGAAGCTATGCAGAAGGGCCAAGCCAGCAAGACGGCGCTTCGAGTCGCCATTCGCCGCGCCGCGCACCAGTTGATGGAAGAACCCCGCATCCTGGACGACCCCATCGCCGTGCCCCTGATCGGCTCCGCCCACCCTCGCGACATGGAACGCGCCATGCATAAGGTGGCGCGCGATTTTCGCGCCTTCATGGCCGCCCGCAGCCGCTACGTGGAGGACCGGCTGGCCGAGGCCGTGGCCGGCGGCGTAACCCAATATGTGATCCTGGGCGCGGGGCTGGACACCTTTGCCTATCGCAATCCATTTCCCGCGCTGAGGGTCTTCGAGGTGGACTTTCCGGCCACGCAGGAGTGGAAGCGCGGCCTGCTGCGCGACGCCCGCATTCCGCTGCCCGGCAATCTCACCTTTCTTCCCTTGGACCTGGAACATCAGGCGCTGGCCGCCGGACTGGCCGAGTCGGGATTCGACCGCACTCACCCGGCTTTTTTCGGCTGGCTGGGTGTCGTGCCTTATCTCACCCTGGAGGCATTTCGCGCCGCCGTTGCCGACATCGCCGGCCTGCCCGCCGGAACCGGTCTCGGATTCGACTACGCGCTCGATCCGGCCACGCTGGGCCGCAACGGGCGCATCGCCTTCAAGGCGCTGGCGTGGCGCGTGGAGGCCGCCGGCGAGCCTTTCCGGCTCTTCTTCACGCCGGAGGCCCTGGCCGGCGAACTGACCCGCGCCGGCTTTGGCCGCCTCGAACAGGTGGATTCCGACCAACTGAACGAGCGCTACTTCAAAAACCGTGCCGACGGACTCAAGCTCTCCGACGTGAAGCTCAGCATGCTGGCAACGGCTTGGGTCTAAGCCTTCTGGCCTGAGCCCGCTCCGGCCCATGCCTTAACATGAGGCATGCGCAAGTTTGCCCTTCTGCCCGCCGCTCTTCTCCTTTTCGGTTTGTCGGGATGCGGATATCACGCGCTGGGCGCGGCTACTCATCTGCCTCCGGACGTGCACACGCTGGCGGTGCCGGTGTTTGCCACGCGGACTGAAACCTACCATACAGAAGTGGCGATGACCGATGCCGTGATTCGCGAGCTGACCGCGCGCACGAACTTTCGCGTTACCCCGGATGAGAGCGCGGACGCCGACGCCGTGCTGCACGGCACCGTTCTGCAGGAAAACGTGATGCCGCTGACCTACAACACCACCACTCAGCAGTCATCCAGCTTTCTCATTACCGTGGTGGCCGCGGTCAAGCTGACCGGGCGCGGCGGCAAAGTCCTCTACGAGAACAACCGTTATGTCTTCCGCCAGCAGTTCCAGTCCACCACGGATTTGTCGGTCTTCTTCCAGGAAAGCCCCGCGGCCATCCAGCGGCTTTCGCGCGATTTTGCCCGTGCCGTGGTGTCGGACATTCTAGCGGGCTTCTGAATCAGGCGGGCGTCCGATCTTCCCGCCCCGTCAGCCACCTCACGGCGTTGATCACGAAACGCTCGTAGACGAGCGGCTGCATGCCGCGCACGGCCTGGAAGAGCACATTGCCGCCGCCCAGCCGCGCGGCGAAGGTGGCTGCTCCCAGAACATCGTCGTGATCGCGTCCGTAGCCGGCGATGACCTGGACACCGGGGCCATCGACCAGCAGGCCCGAGGCGTCGTCGAAGGCCACCTGGTATTCCCACTTCATCACCTGGTTGGAGGGCAGTCCGTCGTAGGCCGGATGCTCTTTGAGGAAGACCCATGTGCCCATCCAGCAACCGCGGCTTTCGCCAGCCAGCCCGGCGTACTGGAATGCGCCTCCGGCAGCGAGCGCCCGCGCCGCGGCGTCCGCTCCCGCCGCGGTCTGCGCCAGCACCAGCAGCGGCAGGCCTGCGCGCGCCGCTGCCACCATGGCCCGCACGCGCTCCATCTTCTCCCCGGAATCGAACTCTTTCTCGTGGCCCAGCAGAACGCCCACGTCGCAGGACGTTCCAGCGCGAAAGTCCTCGCCCGCAAGCTGGCCATGCGGCAGCAGATCGGCCAGCATGTTTGGCGAGCCAATGACGCCGGCGCGCAGAGGCCGCGGGAGCCGGGGCGATGGATCGACCACAAACATCCGCGTGGTCCCTTCCGCCTCCGCGCTGCCTTCCAGCCTCAGGCGCAGCGTGTAGTAGCCTTCGGCCGCGAGCGAAGGCCCCGCGACGGCCTCCGCCACAGAATAGGCAAACCGGTGGGCGATGTGTTGCGGCGCGGGATAGCTGGCCAGTTCTGTCGTCTGTCCATCCGGCCCGGTGACGGCGAGCTTCAATGTGCCCGTGGCGCCCTGGTGGGTTTCGTTGAGCAGAAACAGGTCGAGCAGCGGCGCGGATCCCTTGGACTGCACCACGCCGCGCGGTTGCACCACGGGCCGCAGCGGCGCCAGCGCGGCGCGGATGGGCGCGGGATCGCCCTTCAGATTGCGCTGGTTGTCCACCAGGCCGCTGTGGCTGTCGATGGGCTGGTCCTCCCATCCGTTGATGACCAGGTAATCGCTGGCGTCGTCGGTGCGGATCACCTGAAGGATGCGGCCCCATGTGTCGGTGAGCTTGCTCCCTGCATCGTGAAAAAGCGCTGCGGCCGTGGGGAACGCCTCGCGGAACTGCCACTGGTCGAGGAACTTCTCATAAGCGGCGAGAATGCGCTCGTGATCGGCGCGGTCGTAGCTGTGGCCGCCGCCGGCGCG
Organism: Acidobacteriota bacterium; assembly: GCA_021846985.1. Lineage (GTDB taxonomy): Bacteria > Acidobacteriota > Terriglobia > Terriglobales > Acidobacteriaceae > Telmatobacter. Next base: position 228,802 of record JAJZVX010000002.1, read on the forward strand.
AATCGACTCCAGCGTCAGCGCATGATTGTCGGGCGCGGCCCAGCCCAGCATCTCGCCCTGCATGCTGATCTCGCGCCGGTTGCCGGTGCGCTGGGTAAAGCTGTGCGGAGCGGTGTAGAGGCTGTCCTGCCACACGCCGCTGCCGCCCACCGTGTGCGTATCGGACCAGCCCGAGCGGCCAGTGCCGTCTTCGCAGTAAACCCTGTCGTCGTATGGCAGAAAAAACGCCTGGTTGCGCGGCTCAATGCCGGAATGCAGCACGATGGTGCGGCTGGGATCGGCCTTATGCATGGCGTGAAGCATGGCGAAGATCTTGGCGTTGTGCAGGTCGGGATTCCGCTCGTTCTGAAGGTTATAGATCACCAGCGAGGGATGGCTGCGATGATCGCGGATCATGCGCAGCACGCGGAAGGTCTGGTAGCGCTGGCTCCAGCTTGCCGGCCCCGCGTTCTTTCCGGAGGTGTCAATTGGCGGTTGGGTCGGAGGCTGGCCTTCGAGAAAGAACTTCTCGCCGTCCTCCTGAAAGGTGAACACGCCGCCGCCCGGCTCCATGTAGCGCAGCAGTCCCTGGCGGTCGTCCTGCGCCAACTCCTCGTGCTTGCCCAGGTTGCGGTGGTATTGCAGCGCGTTCAATCCCAGCGATTTAGCCGCATGAACAGACTTGCTGGCCAGCGCCGGGGTGGGCCACAGACCGGTCAGGCCCCAGTAACCGAATTCAATGGCCGAGTAGATGCGGATGCGTTTGCCGTTCAGCGTCAGCATCGCGTCGCCGCCAATGTCCACCGGCTCAAACCAGCGGAAGCCGAAGGTCTGCTCTTTGCGGTCCCGCGCTGCATCGGCCGCCAACTCCGCCCGGACGCGGTAGAGCGCTGGGCTTTCCGGCGACCACAGCCTTGCCTCCGCGTAGCGCAGCGCGCCGCGCAGGGTGGCCGTCGATCGAGCGGGAACGCGCGCCTCCGCTTCCGCCGTCGCCAGCACTTTGTCGGAGTCAATTGCCATCAGCGAGAAGCGCACCGCGGCGCGCGCTTCCTCTCCGCTCGTGTTCCGCACCTCGGTCCAGGCGTCGGCCTGCGTGGTTGGGGGCGTGTTCAACACCCAGAGATCGTCGAGAAACACGCGATCGTGGGCATGCAGCGAAAGGGCGCGGTCGAGGCCCCCAAAGCCGCGTCCGGCCTGGAACTCGCGCGTCCCCCAGCGCAGCTTGATATAGTCGCGCCAGTCGTACACGCCGCCGGGGTTGGTGATGCGGATGGCCAACTGGTTAACGCCGGGACGCAGCGCCGGCGTGATGTCGCATGCATAGGAGGTTTCGGCGATGAGGTCGTAGCCCACGAGTTGCCGGTTGACAAAGACCTCAAGGCGCTGCCGGAAACCGCGGATGCGCAGCGTGACCTGCTTGCCGGCCCAGCTTTCGGGCGCCTCGAAGCTCCGCCAAAACCAGGACACGCCGCGGTAGGCCCCGTTGGCCACGTGCGGATCCGATGCCGTGTACTCGTATTCCGCCACCGTGTAGGGACGCGACTCCAGCTTGCCCCAGTAGTATTGCTCCACCGAGGCCGGCAGCGTGACCGCGACGCCCTGCTGCGGCCCCAGCGCCTCCCATCCGCCCGTGGGAGGACGCACGGGCAGACGGGCCAATTCCACCTCGTCGGGGAGAAAAAGCGCGTCGTTCTGCCAGGACGCCTCGCGATCCGGCCACATGCGCCAGCCCTCGTCGGGGATGGACGCTTCGAATCCGCCTCCGCTTTCGGCCAACACCAGCCCGCTGCCCCATGCGGCCGCGGCCGCCAGCGCTGATGACCCCTGAAGGAAGCACCGGCGCGTGATGGAAGGATGAACAGCCATGGACAACACCTCTGCCTGGGAATTGCCCCATCATATCGCCCCACTTCAAACGCCGCCATAAGAACCGATTCTGCGCGGAGACAAGGTGCCGGAAACAGGGGGAACGATGAGTTCCGAATCCGAAGGCTGGCGCGGGACCGCCGGAGAACGGTATTCTGAACGCGCATGGCCAACGAATCGGAAAGCCTGTTCGCAAGAGCAATGGCGCTGCCAGCGAGGTTTGCCCGTTGAGCGGCGCGCGCTGGGGAGCCGGTTTTTCTGCCGCGGCCCGCTTTATTGCGGAGATCGAGACCGCCGCGGCGGGCAAGAGCGAACTGCGCCCCGGCTATCTGCTGGCTGGCGATGAGGCGTTTCTGCTCGATCGCTGCCGGACGGCGGTCCTCAAGGCCTTTGTCCCCTCCGAAATGAAAGGTTTCTGCCTCTTCGACCTGGACTTGGCGGAAACATCGGTCTTCGAGGCGCTGGATCGCGCCCAGACTCCTTCGCTGATGGCGCCTTTTCAGGTGCTCTTCATTCGCAACCTGGGGCAGCTTTATGCCCGCGGCGCCAAGAAAGAGGAGTTTGCCGCGCTGGATCGCTATTTTCTTTCGCCGAATCCCCAGGCGCTGCTGGTTTTTGTGGCCGACTTTATCCATATTCCCTCCGACTCCCGCCGCATGGAGATGGAGGACAAGAACCGCTTCGAGCGACTGGCTGAAACTCTCGGCCAACACTGCGGCATGGTGGAGCTGGCCCATGTGTCCGAGGAGGATGCCATGCGCTGGGCTGCCGCGACTGCGCAGGAGGCGGGCGCGCGCATGGACCCCGATGCCGCGCGCGAACTCGTGGACGCGCTGGGCGCCGACATGTTGCTGGTCTCGTCGGAGCTGGAGAAGCTGCTTCTCTATTGCCAGGGACGCGGGCGCATCACCCTGGGCGATGTGGAAACCATGGTGCTCGGCGCCAAGCAGCGCTCGCTCTACGAACTGACCGACGCCATCAGCGCCCGCGACCGCGCGCGCGCCCTGGCTCTGCTCCACGGGCTGCTCAATAGCTCCGACGCCGGCGAGGATGCCGCCATCGGCCATCTCTATATGCTGGCCCGCACTTTCCGCCAGATGCTTGTCATCCTCGAAAAGAACGTGCGCGACTCGCGCGCCATCTGGCAGGTGCTGTGGCAGGGCTTCCGCATGCCGCCTTTCGCGGCCGACGACCTGATCCGCCAGGCCCGCCGCTACAAGAGCCGGCGCGACCTGACGCGCGCGCTGCGCCTCATTGCGCGCGCCGACCTGGAATTGCGCTCTTCCCCGCCCGACAAGCGCCTGGTGCTGGAACGGCTGGTTTACGATCTCGCCTCCGAACCCAAGCCGGCCGCCCTGCTGCCGGCCCCGGCACAACTCTCGTTCAACGGGTAAGCCCGCCCCGCCCCCTGTTACCGCACGGCGTTCCTGCTCAGCCAGGGTCCGTACTCGCGGTCGGTCTCCAGAATGTGGTGCGTGAGCCAGTCGCGCAGAAAGCTCAGCAACTGAAGGCTCAACGAAACCTCACCGCGCTCGTACCGGGCGACATAATCCTGCACCTGCTTGGTCAGATCCTGATGCTTGATGCGGTGGCCGGCCAGCCCGGGATAGCGCGCCGCCGACATCATCGACTCCTCGGCCGCAAAGTGGGTGCGGGCATAGTCCGCCAGCTTGCGCAGCAGCGATCCCGCCACGCTCTGCGCCTGCCCCTTCATCATGGCGCCGTGCAGTTCGTTCAGAATGTCAAAAAGAACCTGGTGCTGGCCATCCAGGCTTTTTACGCCAACGGCATACTTGTTGTCCCAGGTGACAAGAGCCATCTGTCGTCTCCCGCCGGAGTTCCGGCATCGTTGTTTGTTGGGTGATGACGGCCAGCAGGCTGCGGGCGATCCAGACAGGCGCCTCCCGCACTCTTCATGGCCGAGCCGATGCGCTCCCTCTGGAGCGGCTTTCTCCAGAATTCATCGGCGGGAATATGGCGAAGTTGAGCGCAATCCTGATGCTCGAAGCAGGCGGCCTGCGGTGGGCCGGCCCTAATCGAGACCTCGCGCATTCATCCATGGGCCATAGTCGCGGTCCATCCCCTCGAAATGCGCCAGCAGCGCGTTGCTGACCGCGCAGAGCTGTGCATGCAGGGGCACATTCTCGCCTGTCTCGGCGTGCCGCGCCGCCTCCTCAAACCGCCGCAACAAGCGCTGATGCTCGCCGCAATGCGCGGCCAGGCCTGGGAATCCGGCCTGTTCCATCAGTTGCTCCTCATTCCGGAAGTGCATGCGCGCGAGTTCCATCAACAGGCGCATCAGCTCCCCCACCTTCTTGTGTCCGCTGCCGCGCATCCAGGCAAGGCGCAGGTCGTTGGCGGCGTCCATGAGCAGGGCGTGCTGGTTGTCCATGGCGCGTACGCCCACCACGCAGGCATGGTTCCAGGTGAGAACAGCCACAGGAGCCTCCGCGAATCGTCAGGGTATCTATCGGCCGCGCATGCCTCCGCGTGATCGGTCATCCACGGAATCAAATGACCGCGGTCAGCCCTTGCGTGCACAATGGTTTCAATCGCCATGCTGACCACGGCCAACGTCCTCGCTGCTCTTCTCGCTCTTCTCCCTTATCTGGCGGCGGCTTTTTTTCCGCGAAGCGCAGTGCGGTGGGCACACCGTCTGCCGGCGCCTCTGCAACTGGTCCTGCCCGCGGCTTTCAGCCTGCCTTATGTGCTGGTGACGTGCGCCGCCGGCGTCTTTCGCTGGGGCTGGTTTGCGCTCTATCTTCTGCTTCCAGTGGTGGTGGCCGGCCTGCTGCAGCGGCCTGAAGCCGCCGCAGGCTCCGGCGATGCGGGCAACTGGCGCGAGTTTCTGGTGTTGATCGTGCTGGGACTGGCCGTGGATCTTCGCTGGTTCGAGGGCGCCTGGCCGGCTCATCTCTCCATCTTCAACAAGGTGCTGCTGCTCGATACCGGCATCTACGGCTTTGTGGTTCTGCGGCAGCTTGGGGGAACCGGCTTTGATCTGCGTCTGCGTCTTGCCGACGCCGCCGGCGGTCTGCGCGAACTGGTTTTGTACACGCCCATTGCGCTTGCGCTTGGCCTGGGGCTGGGCTTTTTGCACGCGCACGCCGTGTGGCCGCGTCTGGCGTCGATGGCGGGCGCGTGGCTGTTTACCTTTTTCTTCATCGCCGTTCCCGAGGAGCTTTTCTTCAGGGGATGGCTGCAGAACCTGCTGGAGCGCCGCCTGGGCCGCGCGCCGGCGCTCTTCCTTACCGCGGCCCTCTTTGGCTTGGCTCACTTCAATAAGCGGACGGCGCACTTCAACGGGCGTTATGTGTTGCTGGCTGCGGTGGCGGGCATCTTCTATGGCCGCGCCTGGCGTCGCCAGCGCCGCGTCGCCGCCTCGGCCGTGACCCACGCTTCGGTCGATGCCATCTGGTCGCTATGGCTGCGGTGACGAGCCGCGCAAGGGCGCGGGAGCGTGCCGCGGCTGCCTGTAGGCCAGGTAGCTGAGACCCACGCGCATGTTGTGCAGAACCGGCCCGGGAATGGTGGTGGCGATGGTAATGCCGAGGATGGCGTGCGCCAGCGCCAGCGAATAGAGATTGCGATAGCGCAGGAAGACCAGGCAGGCCGCAAAGCCGAAGAGCAGCGTGACGGGCGCCAGAATCGGGTTCGGCAAATGCGCGGCCGAGAAGACCAATGCCGCCAGGACCGCCGCGGAAAGCGGCTTCGGGGCCAGGCGCAGCAGCCGCGACAGGAAGACCGCCTGCAAAAGGAATTGCTGCCCAAAGGACCAGATGGCATAGCCGATGTAGGTCTCGACAAATCGAAGCGGACTGGAAGGCATGTTCAGCGTATGCAAACGGGCGGCCACGACCATGGCGATTGCGGCCGCGCCCATCGCCGCCGCCGCCACCCACAGCGAACGCAGCAGATTGGTCGCGCGCAGACCCATATCGTTTCTGCTGTCGGACGAGCTCCAGGTGATGGCCACAACGAAGGCCGCGGCCAGCACCCACAGGAACCGCTGCCACGGCCGAGGCGTCCAGATGACGAGCAGAATCAACCCGTAGGCCATGGCAAGTTCGAGTAGATCGCGCCGTTTGCCCGGCGTCGCGGAAGGTGAGTGACTGTTGGCCATGGCGGTTGTCTGGCTCGCGATTCAATGCGCCTTGCGTCAATGGTTGGATGCGCTTTGTCGCACTTGCGCGCGCCGCATCTCACTCCAGGATGACGGCCGGCTCCGGTTCGTGTCCGCGGATGGTGAGCGTAACCGCGGCGGAGAGAATCAAAGCTCCGCCGATCCATGCGTAGGGGCCCAGGTGCTCGCCCAGCATGCGCACGCCCAGCCAGGAGCCCAGCGCCGGTTCGATGTTCAGAAAGACGCCGGCGCGCGAAGCCGGCACGTGGTGGATGCCCCAGTTCCAGAGCAGCGTGGTGGTGGCCGTGCAGAACAGCCCGCTGGCGGCCAGCGCCATCCATGCCGTTGCGCTCACATGGCGGAGAGGCGGTGGCGCGGCCGCGGAATGGGTGAGCGGGCTGAGCAGCCACGGCCCCAGCACCCAGACCGCCAGCATCAGCGTTCCGGAAAGGATGGTGTAGGCCGTAACCACAACCGGACTGTGCGTTTCCATCAGTTTCTTGCTGAGCAGAATCCAGGCCAGGGCGGTGCACAGCGAACCCACCACCATGAGATCGCCGGTGAGAGTTGGCTCGCCGTGACCAGCGCGGCTGTGCGTGCCGCCCAGCACGATGAGCGCCGCGCCCGCCGTGGAACCGAAAAGGGCCAGCCAGCCCACGCCGTCCAGCCGTTCCCCGGCAAAGAGCGCCGCCGCAGCTGCCAGCAACACGGGCATGCAACCCACCATCAGAGAGGCGTGGCTTACCGTGGTGAGGCTCAGACCATGAAACTGGATGAGAAACTGCACGGGTACGCCCAGCAATGCCGAGATGAGCAGAAGGCGCACCTCGCTGGCCGTAAGCCGCACCCGGTTCAGCAGGGCAACGGGCAGCATGCCCAGGCATGCAAAGAGAAAGCGGTACAGCACCATGTGCTCCACGCTCATCTCGTTCAGCGCCAGCCGGCCAAAGTAGAAGCCGGTTCCCCACAAACAGCCCGCCAGAGCGCAGGCGCCATAGCCCAGGTACGCCAGCCGTCTGTTTGCGCCGTTCCCGTTCATCCCTCTTTTTACTGTCGCACACGCCGCACGGGCGGGTATCACGGCGCGGACCGGGCGATTAGGCGAAAATATTCATGCATGGGAAAGCGGCTATTTGTGACTCCAGGGTGGCAGGGTGCGGGCGCCTGGCTGGCGTTGGGATTGTGTATGCTGGGCGCGGCCTCGCGGCTTCGGGCGCAGGACGCCAACATCTTTTCGCCAGAGCCGAAACACGCAAAACGCCGCCATGCAGCTCCTCCGCAGCCCCAGCTGAACGCCTCCCAGCCGGCCGCGTTTTCCATTGCCACCGAGCCGCTCGGCTTCAGCGCGCCCTCGTTTTTTTACCTTGGCATGCGCAGCAGCATGGCCTCGCTCGATTTTCTGGATGAAAACCGGCTGCTCTTTACCTTTCGCGTGCCCGGGCTCATCCCCCGTTCGGGCGGCAGGGCGGACGAGGATCAGCGCCGGATTCGCGCCCTGGTTTTAGACCTGCCCAGCGGCGCGGTCGAGGTGAAGTCCACCTGGACGGTGCATGACCGCGATCGCTATTTGTGGGTGCTCGAGGACGGCCATTTTCTGCTGCGCGACCGCGACCTGATTTACGAAGGCGACGGCACTCTTACGTTGAAGCCGCTCTTTCGCTTTCCCGGTCCCCTCCTCCGTCTGGAGATTGACCCCACGGAAACCTACCTTGTCACAAATTCCTTCGAACCCGAGGCCGCCGGGTCCGGCGATACGGCAAGCCCACCCACGGTCAATGCCGGCGTCTCTGCCGATGGGCAGCCTTCGGCAGGCGCAAAGAACGTGGTGGTGCGGATGATGCGGTGGAAGTCCGGCGAGGTGCTGATGGTCAGCCGCACCCACTCCACCGCCCATCTGCCCATCAGTGACCAGGGTTTTCTGGAAACCTTGCCCGCCGCTGGCGGGCAGTGGCTGCTCAGCCTCGATCTCTTTACCGGAGAGAGCCGGATTCTCGGCCGGATCAACTCCGCCTGCCAGCCCACGGTGGACTTTGTCTCCCGCCGCGTGGTGCTGGCCGCCACCTGCGATACAACAGGCGGCGGCGGCTTGGTGGCGATCACCGCCGAAGGCCACATCCTGTGGGAAAATGCCGACCGCGCACTGCCCGTCTGGCCGCTGCTGGCCGGCTCGTCCGGAGGTTTGCGTTTCGCCCGGGAGTCGCTCTCCGTTACCCATGCCATCGACGCTCTCTCGCCGCTTGATCCCGGCGACATCAGGGGGCAGCGCATCCAGGTCTTCGATACGGCAACAGGCAAGGCGGCCCTGACGGCGCTGGCCAACCCCGTGCTGGACGCGGGAGGCAATGTGGCCATCTCGCCCTCGGGTCGCCGCGTCGCCATTGTTACGAATGGGGCAATACAAATCTTTGAACTGCCGCCGCCGCCCCCGCTGCCCGCTGCCCCCGTTTCCCCTCCAGCCAGGTAAGACCGGGGATGCCGGCGCCCAACGCGCTCCCGCACGTCTTCGATCGCTGCTTCCGGGGCGGCCCCGCGTTGTCCGGCATCCCAGGGTAAAGAACAAAATATCTGTGAAGCTCGCTTCGCGGCGGCGGCTCTCCCGCACCAGTTACGATCCTGCGAGAACCGCCGTGCCTTCGGCACACAACTTCCACAGACGGCCTCCATGCCAGGATGCCGCTTGTGAGGCCCGATTGCCGGACACGACTTGTCATGCCTCGGCCATGCCGGAGGAGGCTTATTTGCCTTTCTTGGCCTTCTTGCCCATGCCCGCTTTGGCGGCGACGGCTTGATCGTGGCCGGGAGGATGGTGGCGATTGTGGTGCGCAACGGCTTTCGCAACCTCTTCCGCGGTGAGTTTCGTACCGGGACCCAGGTTGGGAACGTCGCTCTTCCATGCAGCATCGGTTCTAGCGGCTTCCATACGATTCTCCTCCTGTTGAAGGCCGGTGGAGCGCGTCCTGAAAAAGCTGAAGCGCAAACGCCAGACGAGTCCCTTCCGGCATTGCGGAAAGCCCTCAGCGGCACGGCGCAGAGGTTGCGGGGGCGGGCAGGAACGATCGCGCGAGTCCGCCTCGATCCCGGCGCGAGCGGCCGCTGAGCGGCAGCTCCTTACTGTCAGGATAGTCCTTTCAGTCAAGGGCGGCCAGAGCCGGCCGCGCGCCCACCCCGCAGCGCCGTTGTCAGCCGGCTACTTTCTTCAGCAGCCAGGCCATGTTCTGGCCCAGGGTCTTGATGGTTTGCATGCCCTCCTCATCTTTTTCCACCTCGCCCGGCTCGCGGCCGATGGCCACATTCCAGTAGGAGGAGCCGGGAACGATCATCTCGCTGATCAGGAAGAAGTGGTTGAGCGAGTCGAAGGCGTGGATGGCGCCGGCGCGGCGCACGGCCACCACCGCGGCGCCCACCTTGCGGCGGAACATGCCGCCGTCGGCCCTCCCTACAAGGCAGGCGCGGTCGATCAGCGCCTTCATCTCCGGCGTGATGTCAGAGACGTAAGTGGGCGAGCCGAGCAACACACCGTCGGCCTGATCCATTTTTTCGATGAGCGCGTTGCCCATGTCGCCGGTCTGCGAGCAGCGGCGGTCCTTGCGCGCCGAGCACTTGCGGCAGGCCAGGCAGCCGTGAATCTTGGCTCCGCTCAGCTCGATCAGCTCGGTTTCAATGCCTTCCGCTTCCAGTTCCTGCATCGCATGGCGAAGAAGAATGGCGGTATTGCCGCCCTTGCGGGCGCTGCCGTTGATGGCGACTACCTTCAGTGGCTTTCCGTTCATGAATGAGTCCCTCTGGCGCATATCTCCGTGGTCCAGCCCCCGGCGATGTGCGGATGGAATGACTCTATTGTGCGCTCTGGCGGGGAGCCGCGGCCAGAGGCGGGCGTCCAAGATTCCAGTTTCCAATCGCCGCGGTCTTCTATAGAATCCAGCCCATGAAGGGCAATGCGAAGGTTATCGAGCAGTTGAATCGTGCGCTCCGCGAGGAGCTCACTGCCATCAACCAGTACTTTGTCCACGCCGAGATGTGCGAGAACTGGGGCTACGGGAAGCTGGCTCGCTACATCAAGAAGCAATCCATCGACGAGATGAAGCACGCGGAGGCGCTCATGGAGCGCATCCTGTTTCTCGACGGCACGCCGACCATGGAGCCGCTGGCTCTCTCCATCGGCAGCACCGTGCAGGCCATGATCCAGTCCGACCTGAGGCTCGAAATCCAGGCGGCGGCCATGTACAACGAGGCCGTGAAGGTGGCCATGGACAACAAGGACAATGGATCGCGCGACCTGTTCGTCAAGCTGCTCAAGGACGAGGAGGAGCATGTGGATTGGCTCGAAGCCCAGATGCACCAGATCAAGGAGATGGGCTACGAACGCTACTTGACCATGCAGATCAACGAAGAGAAATAGGAGCACAAGAGGGAATCGGAATCCCGTCCCGGAACCTGCGCGCACGTGCCGCGGACCAGATCGGGAGAGGATTTGTGCGCCTTCGTGGTTCTTTCTGTATATGCCTCCCAGGAAAACGAATCTTCTGCAAGTTTTCGCGCCGGGCACGTTCTCTGGTTAGGAACCCCGGCAGGCGGGAAGCAAATAATCCCTGGTCCGGAACGGGGTTCCCGGGAGTACGATTTCCTGAGCTTCAGCCGAGGAGGCGCCGATGCGTCGTACGTTTGCCGTGTTCAGCCTGTTTGCCTTCGTCCTGAGTCTAGCCGCACAGACACCCGCACCCACCAGCGCAAAAGCCAAACCCGCCGCTCCACGTCATGGCCGAGAGGTCCATGATGTACGCGCGCAAATTGAAAGCCCTCAACCCCAACGAAAGAAACGCCATGGCGTCGCTTGACGCCCCTTCCGAGCCCGAAGCCGATGCCTCCAGCGCAGGCTCCGCCAGTCTGGGAGGCGGCGGCGGCGTGTATCGGCCCTCCGGCGCCCTCCGCGAGGGCGACGTCCACACCAAGGACTTTGACGAGTACTTCGAGTACACCCTCGCCCAGCCGGGCTTCCATCGTCAGGCCCGGCCGCCCGTTTTTTATGCCATTGCCTGGCCGGTCATGGCGAAGATGATGGCCCGCGCCGTGGCATCCTCGCCGGCCGAGGAGCAAATCATCAGATCGTACAGGTGCGGGTTGCACCAGCTCTTGCCGAAGTACTGTTGCAGATACTTGGCCCGTTCACCGTCTACCTTGCGCATGCGTTGTTCTACGTCCGCGCCTTTTTCCAGGCGATCTTTGAGCCGTGCGATGCGCGCCTTCAGCGGGGCGTAAATAAAGACGTGATACACATCGGGGCGCTGCTGCAGCACACACTGCGAGCCGCGGCCCACGATCACGCAGTCGCCGTCGGCGTAGGCCTTCTCGATGATCTTTTCTGAGATCTTCACCATCTCCTCGGCGTCGAAAACGGCGTTATCTCCCAGTTCGAGGCCCGCGGCCAGGGCCGCCGAGCGCATGGCCTGCTGGTTGATGCGCTGCAGCCACGAAACCACGTGTTCGTCGTAGTTCTGCACCACCCTCTTGTCCACGTGCGCCGCGTAGGCGATGGCGTCGATAATGTCGCGATCCAGCAGCTTCCATCCCAGCCGTGCGGCGATGGCCTGGGCAATGTACCCGCCGCCGCTGCCGAACTCCCGGTTAACCGTCAAGATGCGGTAGGCCACGGTTTCCTCCCTCTTCTCCAAAACTGTTTACTCTACTCCTGTTTCCGGCCTGACTCCAGCAGCCCCTGCACGCGCGCAGAGGGCTGTGCCTCAGTGTGAGACGCCGCGCCTGAGAAAGACGCCAAACGCCCGCGCGGCGCGCCTTGACAGCCGCAGAATGACACGTCATTTTCGTAAAGACAATACTTTCACGGAGAGATGGACATCCACAATGGCGTACCGGACGACTCCCACGGGGACGGCGCGCAGATTGGCCCGGCACAGCGCCCTGCTCGAGGCCGCCACCAGCCTCTTTGCCAGCTACGGCTATCACGCCGCCACCGTGCCCATGATCGTGGCGGAGGCAAATAGCTCGGTGGGCAGCTTCTATGCCCACTTCCGTAACAAGGAAGACATCTTTGCCGCTGTTCTGCAGTCGCTGGGCAACAAGGTAGGCCAGGTCATTCAGCAGGCCCGCGACTCACAGCCCGACCCCCTGCGGACGATTCCGTGCGCCGTCGAGGCGCTCTTTCTTTACCTGGTGGACCATCCCCGCCACGCCCGCATTCTCATTGTGGAGTCGTCGGGCCTGAGCCCGCGCCTGGAGGCGGCGCGCCGCGCCATCCTCGGCCAGCAGGCCGAGCAGGTGCGGCACTCCTTTGAAGCGGCCACCGCGGTGATCGATGTTGCCGATCCGGCCATTGCCGCCCGCTGCCTGGTGGGAGCCGTTTACGAGGCCCTCTATAGCTGGCTGGAGCAGAATCCGGCCGACCGGCGGCCCGCGCGCGAAGTGGCGCGCGCCGTGGCTGACTACAATGCCCGCGCCATCCGCCGAAGGTGATCCACCGCGGCTTACACTGAAAGGGTGGGGCGCCGCAGGAGGGCCAACCGGCATGAAAAAAATCGGCATCCTGTTTGGCGTGGAGAACTGCTTTCCTGGCGCGCTGGTGGAGCACATCAACGCCCGCAATGTCGAGGGCCTGCAGGCAGAGTTTGTGGATACCGGCGCCGTCTGCCTTGGCCGCGCGCCCCAATACGCGGTGATCATCGACCGCATCTCGCACGCGGTCCCGTTCTATCGCGCCTTTCTGAAGCATGCCGCCCTGAACGGCACGGCGGTTCTCAACAATCCGTTCTGGTGGTCGGCCGACGACAAGGCCTTCAACTATGCGCTGGGCGCGCGGCTTGGCGTCGCCATTCCGCCTACCGTTATCCTGCCCCACAAGCAGTTGCCCCCGGGCGCGAGCAGCCGCACCATGCGCAACCTGCAGTTTCCACTGGACTGGGACGCGGTGTTTGCATTTGTCGGCGAACATGGATTCCTCAAGCCCATCGACGGAGGCGGCTGGCGCGACGTGTACGAGGTGCGCGGCCGCGCGGAGTTCTTCCGCGCCTACGACCAATCGCGGGACGCCTGCATGATCTACCAGAAGGCTGTGCGCTTTACCGAGTATTACCGCTGCTACGTGGTAGGCCAGAAGCGCGTGCGCATCATGGCTTACGACCCGCGCCGGCCCCATGCGGAACGCTATCTGCAGACGCCTCCGGCTGTCGATCCGGCGCTCGCCATGCGCATGGAGCAGGATGCGCGCAAGCTGTGCCGGGCGCTGGGCTACGACATGAATACCGTGGAGTTTGCCATCGAAGACGGTGTGCCCTATGCCATCGACTTCATGAATCCAGCGCCTGACGCCGAACTGAGCGCCATCGGCCAGGAGAGTTTTGACTGGTTTGTGCGCGAGGTGGCTGATCTGGCCATTGCCAAGGCACGCGGCGCCCCGCGCCTGCTCAAGCTGCGCTGGCAGGCCTTTCTCGACGAGGATTCCACTGTTGGCAATGGGCCCCGTCATGCCCGCAGACACCGGCATGGCAAAGGCAAAGGAACGTCGGGCAAGGCAAAAACCTCGCGCTGAGACGGCCGCTTTTTGTGCGTGCCGGGCCGTCTTCCGCTGCGTCCCTAATCGGGTTCAATCCGCGCTTGACGTTTCGCGAGGACGGCACTGGCCTTCGCTGCGCGCGCGGCGGCGAAGGCGGCGGAGTGTTGCTCTATGCCTGGGTGGCGATGGCCGAGATGGCGCGCTGCTTCCACTGGCCGCCGGTAAAGTCGGGAAACTCCATCGGAGTGCTGCCCCGCGCCACGGAAGCCTCGCTCAGCGGGCCGACGGCTGCCCATGCCGCGCAGTCGTAAGCGTCCATGTCGGGCGCCAGTCCGTTGCGAACGCACTGCAGAAGCCGGTAGATCATGATGAAGTCCATGCCGCCGTGGCCGCCGACTTTTTGGGCGATCTCGCCCTCGTTCTTCCAGAGCGGATGCTCGTACTGCTTGTAGTCGTCGATGGAGCCGTAGGACTCGTCCTTGTTCATGCCGTCGAAGTAGATGCGCGGTGGGTAATCCTGGAAGATGCCCTTGGTTCCGGCGATGAGGTTGATGCGATTGTAGGGATGGGGACTGGTGACGGCGTGCTTCACCGTGATGGTGCGGCCCCGCTCGGTCTGGATGAGCGATGTGGTCAGATCGCCGCAGATGTACCTCTCGGCCCAGCGCGGATCGCCGGGCTTCAGATGATCCCTGCGCCACTTGTCGAGGCCCAGATGCGGCGCGCTCATGGCCACCATGCGCGTAAACCGGTCGCCGCGCTGGATGCCCATGTAGTTGGCCACGGGGCCCAGCCCGTGTGTCGGATACAGGTCGCCGTCGAAGCGGGTGTGCCAGGTGCGCCGCCACAGACCCTCGCCGGCGCTGGAAAAAAGCTCGTTGCGCAGGTCGTGGATGTAGGCGCCCTCGCCAAAGAGCAGATCGCCAAATTCGCCGGCGTGCACCATGCGCAGAATGAGCGTCTCGTTGTAGCCGTAGCAGCAGTTTTCGAGCATCATGCAATGCTTGCGGGTTTGCTCCGAGGTGTGGACAATGCCCCAGCACTCGTCGAGAGTGGTGACGCCGGGAACTTCGATGGCGGCATCCTTGCCACCCTTCATGGCGGCGATGGCCATGGGGTAGTGCCATTCCCAGGGCGTGGCGGCAATCACGAAGTCCACGTCCTTGCTGGCGCACAGCTCTTCAAAGTGGTGCGGCCCCTTGGTGTAAAGCGCGGGCTTCGGCTGGCCCGCTGCCACAACCATGTCCGCGGCGTGGCTGGCCTTCTCCGGCACAATGTCGCAAATGGCGGCGACTTTGGCATCAGCGGCCAGCAGGTTGCCCAGCAGGCTGGTGCCGCGCCCTCCCACGCCGATCACGCCCACACGCGGCTCGCGCTTTTCAAAGGCAACATCAATCATGGTCTGGCGCGTGGCAGTTTCCGCCGCCCTGGCCAGATCCGCCGCGCTCAGTATCACCGCCCCGGCCGCGCCTGCCTGCAGCAATTTCCGCCGCGTCCACAGTCCCGCCACCGGATTCAGTTCATCCAGGCTCATGCTTTCCCTCCGGTCATCCAGTCTACATGGGGAAGGTTGGAGGAGAACATGCTTTTGCGCGCGCGGGTTCCTTTGTGGCTTCGTCGCCGCCGCGCGCCGGGTCAGGGCTTTGCGGCCGGATGGGCGGCAGAATAGTCCACGTCTTTTGCCGCTTTGGTTTCGATGCCGGGCCGTTGAAGAAATCCGAGATCGCGGAACCAGTCGATGAAGCGGAATTGCCAGGTGCCGTAGGGCGTATCTCTACGGTCTGTAAGGCCGCCGCTCATGTGGGTGCCGTCGCGCAGCGGATCGCCGGGATGACGGCCGTTCCCGTAGATGTGCATCTCCAGATTGGGCACCTCGCTGGCGAGCATGGCGTGGAAGTATTGGTCGGCCCACATGGCGTGAATCTGATCGTCCGATCCGGCGCACACCAGAAACGTGGGCGGCATGTCGCGCGGAACCACCGGCGCGGGTGCATGCTCGGGCGCGAAGGGCGTGGGGCCGGGATAGACCAGCGCAACAAAATCGGGCCGCGACGAGATGCCGGCCAACGCATCGCCATGGCCGCTGTTCTGCTTGTCGAAGCGCTCGTAGAATACGGCCGCGTTCGAGGCCAGTTCGCCGCCCGCGGAGAAGCCCATGACGCCAATTCTGTGCGGGTCGATGCGCAACTGGGCCGCGTAGGCGCGCACCAGCCGGATGGCCTGCTGCACGTCGTAGGTGGCGTCGGTCCCGATCGAGTAGCCGTCGCTGTGCAGGCGGTTGCGCAGGATGATGGTATTCACACCGTAGTTGGCGAAGAAGGGCACAAAGTCGGCGCCCTCGCCGCCCACGTTGAGCGTGATGTGCCCGCCGCCGGGAATGAGAATCACCGCCGCACCGGTATTCAGCCCGCTCGCTACCGTGTGCACTTCAATCGACGGGTTATGAATGTTGACGATGCTGTCGATGCGCCCCGGCGACGAAGCGCTCAGGTGGTAGCGCTCCGGCTCGCGCACGCGCTTCCTGTCGAGGAAAGGCGAGCCGGGCGGGTAAAGCGGCACCACGATGCCGCCCGGCAGAATGGGCTGCGGAGCATAGGGCGCGGCGGTTTCCGGCCCGGGATGGGGCACGTCCAGCGGCGCGGGCAAAGGCGGCAGCGCTGCGCGCGGTGCGCTTTGCGCCGCGCAGACAGCGGCGCCGGCCGCCATGGCGAGAATGAGCGCGAGCAACGAACTCATTGTTTTTGATTGCATGGCGGCGATGCTCCTTTGCCTCTGTTTTTCTGGTCCGGCGGCTGCCGCGCGGCTACTTGAGCGGCTCAAAGGTCACATAGGCAAAGCGCTGCGAGTCGGGTGCCCAGGAGTTCACATTGAAGGTGCCTTGGCCTCCCATGGCGGTCACCAGCGTCTTGTGCGTTGTGGAAACCGTGCCATGGCTGATCGTTGCCATGCGGATCTCGATCTGCACATTGCGCGGGTCATGCGTGGGCGTGCCGGACGGATAACCGATATAGACCATCTTTTCGCCGTCGGGCGAAATGTGCGGAAACCAGTCTTCCCGGTCGTCGCTCACCACCATCTGCGCCTTGGCATCGTTGGGGCCCGCGCCAGCGGCAGGGAAGCGCCACACAGCTTCTTTGCCCGAGCGGTTGGAGTTGATGTATATCCACTTGCCGTCGGGCGAGTAATCGGGCCCGTCGTCGTGGTGCGGGTTCATGGTGTAGCGCGTCTCGGGACCGCCCGCGGCCGGCATGCCGTAGATATCAAACTGTTGGCTGCCGTTGCGCTGCGCCACAAAGGCCAGCGTTTTGCCGTCGGGCGACCAGCCGTGGAAGTAACTCGGCGGCACATGCGTCATCTGCCGGATGCCGGTGCCGTCGGCATTGGACAGGTAAACCTCGGAGCCGTGGTCTCCGTCGCGGCTGGCCGAGAAAGCCAGCTTTGTGCCGTCGGGCGAAAGGCCTTTGTCGTTATTGCAGCGGTAGTCGCCGGGTATGGCCAGCTTTTC
Source organism: Acidobacteriota bacterium (assembly GCA_021846985.1). Taxonomy (GTDB): domain Bacteria; phylum Acidobacteriota; class Terriglobia; order Terriglobales; family Acidobacteriaceae; genus Telmatobacter. Next base: position 245,779 of record JAJZVX010000002.1, read on the forward strand.
GGGCGTTGCCGTGTCATCTGCTTGCAAAACGAGCTTGTAGATGCCGCCTTTCGAGTTCGAGATCAGATACTTTCCATCGGGCGACCAGTTGGGCGCCTCCCAGATGGAGTCGGCGGTGTAAACCAGGTGCGTTGAACCATCGCGCAGATCGTAGATATAAATGTGGCTGCGCATCTGCGTTTCAGCGTGCACGCGGGCGGATGCGGCCTGCCCATGCATTGCGGGCGGAAGAAGAAAAACCAAAAGCACCGTGGCGGCAAGCTTGGCGCCACGGCACAACTGGGCAGAGATGGATTTCATGGCGATGCGGCTCCTCTCGAGGGTGAAAGCGGATCGGACTGGAAACAGGGGCGGCAATCGCCGCTCTTCCTCCAACTCGCCATCGTACACTGCCCAGCGCATCTCCACGCAACTTGCAGTGCGCTCAAACCCCTGCCGCGTTATGCGATCGATTGCAGGTAGTCATCGTCCGCCTTCGCTGCCTGGAGCGCGGTGAAGCGCACAAACGGCGGTTCCTGCTCCACAAAAAATCTGCTCCACGCCCGCCCCCGGCGCCGCGGCCAGAATGGCGTGATAGTCCATGTGGCCTTTGCCCAACTCGGTCGGCTCGGGCATCTCCTTCAGGTTCAGCTCGGTCAGCGGATGCGCGGGCTATTGCGGCTTCGCCGCTTCGTTCGCCAGCGCCACCTTTGAGAATACCGCTGTGTCGGCCGTGACAGGCTGGTGGGAGCAAAAACCGATGCCCACGTAGAACGGCCCATCGAAGTGCAGCGTGACCGGCGGCCCAAGCTGGTGCATCGGCTCTCCGGTCAGGCTCACGTAGATCGCGATCACGTCGCCGTGCTTTTCAATCCCGATGCGGCGGGCATGCACGTTTGCCAACGCGCCGCCAAAGCGGTAAGTCATGTCTTTCATCTGCGCGCCCTGGTCCGTGCGCCAGGCCAGGTGAATCATGCCCGTGCCGTGCTCGCCAATCATCGCTTCCTTCGCGTCGTCGTCCAGGCTCTGGCGAATCACCAGCACTGCCTTGCGGTCGCCGTAACCGTTCGCGTCGGGAAAGCTGGCGTCGGCGGCCAGCGTAACATCGCCTGTCATCTTCTTCCACAAAAACCGGAACTCGTCGCGCTGGTACCAGATGTTATATCCGGCCGAACGGACGGTGTACTGGCGGGTGGCCGCATCATAGCTGCCGCTGCCCGGCACCAGAGCCGCGCCGATGTCCGACTGGCCGTCAAAGATGCCCACGGGAGTGTCGAAGTTGCGGCTGGCGCGGTGAAAGCTGGCGGGCGGCGGCACCTGCACATGCGTGGGCGAACTGGGCAGCGCCCAGTCCGGCGCCTGCGCTGGCAGCGCCCGCGGAACGGCCAGGAACCGCAACGAGAGCAAGAAGACCATGGCGGCCCGGCAACAGTCGCGGCGGAAGAAAAATACTTGCATAGCCAAGAACTTTAACAGACAGGTGCCGGTTGGAGGGAAGGCGAAAAGGGAAGTTGAAAGGCCTGCGCCGCCATCTCCCAACTCTCTGCTTGCGTCCGGCTGCCCGGACTGGCCCCGTCAGGCAGTCACGGCCGGTTGCAAACGCCAGGCCTGCTGCCGCTCCGGCTCCCGCCAGCCTCTCTCAAGCGATGGGCCGGTCAATGGCTCAGGGCGCTAGTCCCTGTTCTTCTTGCGAATCTCGATATTGAGCCGCTTGATCTTCTGGTTCAGCGTGGAGAGAGGAATGTGGAACTGCTCGGCCGCGTCGGTCTGGTTCCAGTTGCAGCGCTCCAGCTTCTCGATGATGATGCGCCGTTCGATGTCCTCGAGAATGTCGAAGAGCGAGGCGTTGGGATTGTGTTCGAGCAGGGCATCCTGGAAGCTGCGTCCCGTAATGTGTCCGGGCAGCAGGTCCGAGCCGATGACCGTCCCGCTCGACAGCACCACACCGCGCTCGATGGCGTTCTCCAGTTCGCGCACGTTGCCGGGCCAATCGTAGTCCATCAGGGCGCGCAGCGCATCGGCCGACAGACGGCGCGCCGAGAGGCCATTCTCGGCGGCGAAGCGGTCGAGGAAATGCTGTGCCAGCAGCGGAATATCCTCGCGTCGCGAGCGCAGCGGCGGCAAATCAATGGTGATCACGTTCAGCCGGTAGTAGAGATCCTCGCGGAACCGGCCCTCCCGCACCTCCTGGCGCAGATCCACGTTGGTGGCGGTGATGATGCGCACGTCCACCTGAATCTCCGACACGCCGCCCAGGTGCATGAACCGCTTATCCTGCAACACGCGCAGAATCTTGGCCTGCGTGTCCATTCCCATGGTGGCGATCTCGTCAAGAAAGAGCGTTCCGCCGTTGGCCACTTCGAAGAGACCCTTCTTCGACGCCACGGCCGAGGTGAAAGCGCCCTTCACGTGCCCAAAGAGCGTAGACTCCAGCAGCTCCGAGGGCATGGCCCCGGTGTTCACCGGAACGAAAGCTTTATCCTTGCGCGGCGAGTTGGCGTGGATGGCCTTGGCGATCAGCTCCTTGCCGGTTCCGCTTTCACCCTGGATCAGCACCGTGGACCGGCTGGGCGCCACCTGCGCCACCAGGTCGAAAACCTTGAGCATGATCTCGCTCTTGCCCACGATGTTGGCAAAGTTGTAGCGCTGCTTCAGGGTCCGCTTGAGCTGGAGGTTTTCCTCCTCCACCCGGTGCAGCGCAATGGCCGCGCGGATATCGGCCAGAAGCTTCTCATTGTCCCACGGCTTCTGAACGAAATTCTCCGCTCCGGCGCGAATGGCCTCCACCACGTTGTCCACCGTGCCGTAGGCGGTAATCATGATCACGGGAAGCTCGGGCTGCCGCTCCTTGATCTGGGGCAGCAGATCCAGGCCGCTCTGGCCGGGCAGGGCCAGGTCCAGCAGCACCATGTCGAAGGTTTCCTGTTCCAGTGTGCGCAGGCCTTCCTCGCCGTCCACCGTCAGACGCACCGTGTACCCTTCCAGGGAAAGCAGGACCTCCAGCGATTCGCGAATGGCCGCTTCGTCGTCAATCACTAAAATGCGGGCGTTCGAGGTGTTGCCGCTGGCGGCAGACCCGGGAACAGGAACGTTCAATGGCGATTCGACCTCAGACATGTACTGAATCCCTCTGTAATGGAAACTCCAAATGAAAAGTCGTGCCGGCTCCCACCGCGCTCTCTACGCGAATCTTGCCGGCGTGCTCCTGAATAATGCCGTAGGAGACCGAGAGGCCCAGACCCGTGCCGCGGCGGCCGCCCGGGCGTGGCGCCGTCTTGGTCGTAAAAAATGGGTCGTAAATCCGTTTCAGATGTTCGGGCTCGATGCCCGTGCCCGAGTCGCTCACCGCGGCTTCCACATGGCCGTTGACCCGCGTCGCCACCCGCAGCCGGCCGCCCTCGGGCATCGCGTCCTTGGCGTTCAGCATCAGGTTCAGAAAAACCTGCTGCAACTTGCCCGCATTGCCGGTGATGGGCGGCAGATTCTCGGCCAGATCCAGATCCACTTCCACCCGGGCCTTCTTGAATTGATGTTCGAGAAGCGATAGCGTGTCGCGAATCACCTGGTTCAGATCGGTGTCGCGAAATTCCGTTGTTGAGGTGCGGCTGAAGTTCAGCAGCCCGTTGGCAATCTCCGAGGCCCGGAAGCTCTGCTGCGTGATCTTTTCCAGCACGGGCGTCAGGCGCTGGTCGCCCTTCAACTGCTTCGACAGCATCTGGGCATAGCTGGAAATGACCGCCAGCGGCGTGTTGATTTCATGCGCCACGCCGGCCGCCAGAAGCCCGATGGAGCTCAGCTTGTCGGCCTGGGCAAGCTGGTTTTCCAGCGTCACCCGCTCCGTGATGTCGTCCACCAGCACAATGCGGCCCACGGGCACAAAGTTGCGGCTCAGCAGCGGCGCCACCGCCGCATTTACCGTGCGTTGCTCGCCTGCCCGCGTGGTCAAGGGGAATTTATACAGATGGTGCACGCCCGCTTCGTTGCCGAAGCTCTCCAGCGCTTCGATAAACTCCGGGGGGAAGACTGCGGACAGCGCCTGCCCCATCGCTTCGGCGCGGCTCAGCGCATACATCGCTTCCATCTGCGCGTTCCAGCTCTCGATACGGCCGTTCAAATCAACCGCCAGAATGCCCACGTTGATCGATTCAACGATGTTCTCGTTGAACTCCTTCAGCCGTTCGAACTCGCTGATCTTCTCTTCCAGCCGCGCATAGAGGCTGGCGTTCTGCAGCGCGATGCCGATATAGCTGGCCAGCGATTCCAGCAACTCCACATCTTCGCTGGAGAGAAAGTCGCCGCCGATCGTCCGTCCCAGCCCGATCACCGCGATGGTCCGTGCGCTGCTGCCGGCCTGCACCCGGCAGGGAAGATAGTAGTTCAGGTCGAGCAATGCCGCCGTCTGCCGCTCCTCCGGCGGAAGATGCAGCGCCGCCTGGGCGTTTTCCAGAAAGATGTGCGTGTGTTTCCTGGCCTCTTCAAAGTCGAGAAAACCCAGAGACAGCGCTCCCGCGCCGGTGCGCTTCGCCGCCGCACGCACCTCCGGCGGCAGCCCGTGCGATGCGCTCAGCCCCAGGCGGCCGTCCTCGCCGGCCATGAATACCGCCACCCGCGCCACCAGCAGCGTCCGCGGCAGGCGCTCCACAATCGACTCCAGCAGCGCGCGCAGGTCCGTCTCCGCGTTCAGCCCCCGGCCGAACTCCACCAGCGCCTTGCGATAGTCGTAGCGGTGCCGGTCAAACACGCGGTCCACCCAGCTCTGAATCCGGCGCTTCAGCGGGTCGAAGAGCATGGCGGTAATGGGAATCGCCAGCACCAGGCCCCACTCCCTGATCGCCTGTGGCATGCCGTTGTGCACCAGCAGCGCAAACAGCGCGATGGTCCCCGAGTAACCGCCCAGGATCAGTCCCGTGGCCAGCATGTAGGCCACGCCCCGCTTGAAGATCAGGTCCGTGTCCATCAGCCGGTAGCGCACAATCGCCCAACTGAAGGTCAACGGCAGAAACACCAGCGACAGTCCTGCCAGCTTCGTCAGCAGGCCCGGCATGTTCATGTCCAGCAGAAACGGAATGGCCGAAAAAAGCGTGAACGGCAGCACCGCCAGAAGCGTCCCGCGCGTCAGCCATTTCAGTTGCTGCCGCTCCAGCGGCTTGTCGGTCCGGCTGTAGCTGTAGAGAAACAGCAGCGCCGCCATTACGTAAAATACCGCCTCGTAGGCCGTCCCTGTCTGGTCCAGCCGGTGCTTCAGCAGGCCCGTTGCCTGCCAGCGGTTCAGCGCCCACACCCACAGCCCCAGCAGCACCACTCCCGGCGTATAAACCAGCGGCAGCAGCACCCGCTTCACGGGCGCCGGCCGCTCCTCCGGAAAACTCAGCGCAAAATGCAAAAACAGCGCCGGCTGCAGCGAGCCGGCCAGCACATTCAGCCAGAATACAGTCCAGTCCAGCCCATCCAGCTCCCCCGTGTACTTCAGCGCGTACATGGCGAACGAGACCAGACAGAAAAGATAGAAATGCGTGGCCCGAGGCGCCGTCCAACGCCGGAACAGCACGTAAATCCCGATTGCCAGATAGATCAGGCCGATAATCCGAAGCCCCAGAGCTAGGCTCCGGTCCGCCGGCTCCGGAATGACCACCACAGGCGTGTCCAGCCGGATTCCGTCGCGGGTGATCTGGTAGTTCACCTTGCTGTAAATTCCCGTAGCGTAAAGCTGCCGCTCCAGGTCCGAAAGATGGATCACCGGGTGATCGTTGACCTCGGTCAGCAGGTCGTTCGGCTGCACCCCCGCGCGTAGTCCGGGGCTGTTCGGCAGCACGCGCTCCGCCACCAGGCCGTTCCCGTTTGCAGACTCGGTCCACCACACCCCGTCATCGGGCTGCTGAAAACTGCGCTCCTGCCGCAGATTCATCACGGCGAGGACAAAGAGTCCCGCCGTCGCCAGTACCAGCAACGTTGCCTGCAACCGATTGAAGAGACTCGTCTCCATGGGGGAGATGCCTTCTTGCGTCCAATGGACGCCCTGCAAACGCATTGCCATCAGCTCTGCGGCAATCAGGCGGTATGCAGAAAATCGTAAGAAATTGAAAAAACTTGGGATAAAGACGAATCGAACGGTAAACTGTCAACCTTGGCAAACCATATTTTATACGGTCAATGCAAAAAAACATAACATGCTTATTATAAGACATAGTTATCTATTGAAAACAATAGATTTATCCGCTCGCTGATGCTTGTTCCTTCGCCTCGGCGACTTTCGCTGCAACTGCCCATGGGAGTCTCTGCGTTGCGATCCGGCCTGATCGCAACGCATCTTCCACCACCGCCTTCCCGCCCCGCCGCCCTCTTCTAGACGAACGCGCGCCGTTTTGCCTTTCGCGCTGTAAACTTGCTTCCGGCGCTGGCGTCTACCTGAGTGATGGCAGCCGGCACAGCAGCGGAAGCAATCGCAATGGCAACGGCACAGGAGATAGCCGCACAGCAGTTCTCGACGGTGGTCGCTGCGCACCGCCGGCAAATCTTCAGGTTCTTGCTGGCCTCCACGCGCGACGAGGATCTGGCGGAGACGCTCACCCAGGAGTGTTTCCTCAAAGCGCACCGCCACTGGGCTGGTTTTCGCGGGGACTCCAGCGTACTGACCTGGCTGATGCGCATTGCCATCAACCTGCAGAAAGACCACTGGCGCAGCCGCCGCATGCAGTTCTGGCGCCAGACGCGCATGAACACCGTGGATCTGGACGAAGCCAGCGAGTGGCTGCCCAGCGGCCAGAGTTCGGCCGAGCAGCGCATGCTTGCCCGGGAGCGCGTGGGCCAGGTTTGGAAGGCAGTGGAGCGGCTGAGTGAGCGCCAGCGCACCATTTTCCTGCTGCGATTTGTCGAGGAGCGGGAATTGAGTGAGATTGCCCGCGCCACGGGCCTGAACGAGGGTACGGTGAAAGCGCATCTCTCGCGGGCGCTGGCCAAGGTACGCGCGGAAGTAGGGGGGACACGATGAGCTTCAAGAACAAATTCGCGGAAAGCAAGCACAATTCCCGGTTGCAGACCCGGCGCGCACTCCGGGACGCTGCGATCGAACCCGATCCTGAGCTTGCGCAGACGCTCGATCTATTTCGACGCAGTGTCCATGCCTGGAGCGATGCCGCATTTCAACGGTCCCGCGCCCCGCTGCCCGCCGTTCCCCATCGCATGCTCTGGCGCCGGGCGGCGGCCTGGGCGTTCACCCTGGTCCTCCTTGCCGGCGGCCTGTCCGCCGGTTTCTACCACCATCATCACGAGCAGGAGTTGGCCCGGCTCGCAGCCCAACAGAAGGCCGCACAACAAAAACTTCTTGCCGAAAAGAAGGCCAGGGATTTGGATGAAATGCTGGCCAAGGTTGACAGCGACGTATCCCGTGAGGTCCCCAGCGCCATGGAACCGCTGGCCGATCTCATGAACATGGACGATTCCCGCTAGCGCTTTTTCAAAGAGAGCGTCTTGCGGCGCAAAAAAGGTGAGTTGGCGCGCCCAGGCGGGAGCGGCAACCACGCCGTGCGCCGGCAATCACGCAGTCTTTTATGGATACCGTTATGGCGGGCGCAGCGCCAGCCTGCCTGCATACTGGCAGGCGGCGCAAGAAGACAACAGAAGGAGAAGATCATGAATGTGAGAACGGTACTCGGGCTCACTCTGGCGGTCGCAGCCCTTTTGATCCCCGGTTCGGCGTTTGCGCAGGGCCCGGGAGCTTGCGACTGTCCCTGCGCGGGGCAGGGCATGAATTTTGCTGCCCATCGCCCCCCCCTTGAACATGCCTTCCACGGACACGGGATCATGGGCCGCTGGTGGAATAACCCGAACATCGCTTCCCGGCTCAACCTCACGGATGCCCAGAAGAAGGAGTTCGACTCGATTCTGCTGCAGCATCGCGAGTCCCTCATCGACCTGCGCGCCAATGTCGAGAAAGCCGAATTGGAACTGGCCCCTCTAATTCACGACGAGCAGCCCAACGAGAGCAAGATCCTGGCCCAGATTGACAAGGTTGCCCAGGCTCGGGCGGAGCTTGAAAAAGCCAATGCACGCTACCTGCTTGCCATCCGCGGCAAGCTTACTCCCGAGCAGTGGAAAGCAGTTCAGCGTTTCCGCGCCGAGCGCCAGGCTGGCCGCGCATGGGGCCGCGGCCCTGGGGGCATGGGCGGTCCACCCCCCGCGCCTCCCGCGGCGGGCCCCGTCCAGTAGCGGCGCCTGTTCATGCGCGCGTGACTCTCCGGATCAGGCTTTTCGGCAGAGAGCAAATGCGGTTGAAGTTCACACCGGTGGCGGCAGGAGCACATGCTCTTGCCGCCGTTTTTTGGGATGCCTTGATGGGCCTCCTGGCGCGTCTCCCTGTCTTGTCCCGCAACAGCCCCTGCCGCACTTTGCTCCATCGGTTGGCGCGTTTTGCGACAGCCGCTGCTCTCTCCCCAGACATTTTGCTCCGCAATGATCCAGGGCGAACATCTACGGTCATCAAATCGTGACTAAAGTTATTCCGGACCCGGCCGATACCTGAACCATACGCAGTAGCGCCCCTCCGGCAGCGGATCTCCTCTGGCGGACGCAGTTCGGACGCCCCCATTGCGCATAGAAGGAGTTGTGCCCCATGGCTCTCGGTGTTTTGAACAATCTCTCCGCCATCTACGCAGAGAACAACCTCAACAACACGAACAACAGCTTGCAGAAGGTGTTGCAGCAGTTGTCCTCGGGCTCGCGGATCAACTCCGGAGCCGACGACGCCGCGGGTCTTTCTCTGGTGAACGGTCTTGCGGCCAACTCTGCGGCCCTGACCCAGTCGGCGACCAACGCCACCGAAGGCGTGGGCCTTCTGGAAGTGGCCGATGGCGCGCTTTCGCAAGTCACGAACCTGCTCAACAGGGCCGTCACGCTGGCCACTGAGGCCTCGAACGGCACCCTCAATAGCTCCCAGCAGGCAGCCGCCAACCAGGAGTACCAGTCCATCCTCTCCGAGATCACCAACATCGGCACCACCTCGACCTACAACCAGCAGCAGGTCTTCAGCGGCGGCACCGTCAATATCTACACCGGCGATTCGTCTTCGCAAGGCTCCTCGGTCGACCAATTGAGCTTCTCCCAGTTGAGCGCCACCGCCCTCGGCGACTCCGGCGGCACCATGAATTACACCAACGGGCAGACCAATGTCTTCATCAATCTGTCCACCGCCACCAAGAACGCCCAGACCACGGACAGCCTCGCCGCCAGCGGCACCACCACCCTCGAGGTCAGCTATCTCGTCGCCGGTACAGCCAACGTCGCCACCACCACCATCTCGGTTACCGGCGCCGCCAACACGGCCCAGGGACTCATCGACGCCATCAACAACTCCGGCCTCGGCCTCACGGCCTCCTTCGGCACCGCCCAGCAGGCCGGCACGGCCGCCGTTACCGCCGCCGGCGGCGTTGCCGACGAAGCCCAGACGGGCCTCATTATCCAGGGCTCGATCAACGTTGGCACGGCCCCCACGCAGACCGGCTACCACGTGGGCATCAGCCAGGATATGACCAACGCCGCCACCGACCTCGTCTACGACTCCTCGACAGGCCAGACCTTCACTCAGGGCGTCGGCGCACCCTCTACCGCCTCCACAACGCTCACTCAGGATCTGAGCGCCACGGGCGGCGTCGCCACCATCAGCTATTCCCCCGGCAGCTCGGCCGACCTCAGCGGCACCACCCTCATTGGCGCCAGCAACGCCCAGGCAACGCTCAACCTGCTCAACCAGGCCATCACTTACGTGGCCGCCCAGGACGGCTACATCGGAGCGCAGATCAATACCCTGAACTCCATCAGCCAGGTTGTGAGCACGCAGCAGGAGAACGTGGTTTCGGCGCAGAACGCCATTCAGGCCACCGACTACGCCTCGGCCACGTCGAACATGTCGAAGTACGAGATCCTCAGCCAAACCGGCATCGCCGCCCTGGCTCAGGCCAACAGTGTCGAGCAGGAAGTCACCAAGCTCTTGCAGTAACCGCAACTCTGCGTCACTTCAAGACAACCCAGGGACGGGCGGCGGCAAGCTCAACGCTTGCCGCCCATTTTGTGTCGGCGCTGTTCCTTGCGCCAAGCGCAAAAGAAGAGCGCGGCAGGCCACTCAAATTCCGCAGAGTGCGCCGGTCACGGCGTTTTGTCCCGCGCAGGCAGAAGCATCCCTTCGCAGGGCCAGCACGAGCGGGTGATACAGTGAATAAAGAACAGAACCTCTGTGCGGAGCCTGTGTGCAAACCCTGCGGCTGCCGCCGGTCTTCCCCCTTCTCTTTGTGCAACAACTTCGGCGAGCGTAGAATGCGGCGGTTTGTCGGCATTTTTCTTATCTTGACGCTTTGGCTGGGGCCCGTGGCGGCTTTCTCCCCGGCCGGCGCGGAGTCGCGCCTGCCCGCCTGTTGCCGCCGCCATGGCGCGCATCATTGCATGATGGCTGTCGAGAGGATGGTCTTCACGCCCGGTTCAACTCCCGCCGTTCGCGCCCCGCTCCATTGCCCCTGCTATCCATCCGCCTACACAGCGGCCACGGCTTCTGCCGGCGTGCTCGCCTCCTCCACCTTCCGCATGGCTGTTCGCTTCGCCGCCATGCCGGTTCCCTCCCTGGGCCGGCGGGCGATGCACGCTGCGGTTCGTTCCTGCCGCTTCGATCGCGGACCTCCCGCTGCCCGCATCGGTTGAGCCTGCTGTTGATTCCTGCGCGTCCTGCCGCGGCGCCGCGGGATGTGCAACGCCGGATAGGTGCGGGAGGCGTGTCTCCTCCCCCTTGTCCCGGGCTGCGATGATTCTCGAACTGAAAATGGCCCGCGTTACGGCAGATTCTGTTCTGCTGCCTGGAAACCGCCCCGCGCGGCCAAAGGGATCAAGAGGTTGTCTGCATGAAAAGGTTGTTTCGTATGGCCATGCTTTTGCCTTTTTTCGCGGCGCTGCCCGCCATGGCCACCGTGCTTGCCGCGGTGCACGGTGTTGTGCATGATCCCCAGCACAGGCCGGTCACCAACGCCCATGTCACATTACAGTCCGCTGACTCCGCCTTCGTTCTGAAAGCCCCAACAGACGCATATGGAAGATTCGATCTGCCCCTGGCGCCCATTGGCGTTTACCGCCTGTCGGTTGCCGCGCCCGGCTTTGAGACGGTGGTCGAAGTGATCACCCTGGCCTCGGGGACCAGCCCGGTACTGCACATCGAGCTGCCCATCGCCTCCGCCACCGAGACTGTCGTGGTGGAAGGCGACGACGACTCGACCATGGCCACGGACTCCGTGACGCCCACCACGCTGATTACCCGCAAGATGATCGAACAGACGCCCGGTGCCGACCGCACCCTGGGCATGGAGATGATCACGGACTTCGTCCCCGGCGCCTATATGACGCACGACATGCTGCACATGCGCGGCGGCCACCAGACCAGCTGGCTTCTCGATGGCATCGAGATTCCCAACACCAAAATCGCCTCGAATGTCGGCCCCCAGATCGATCCCAAGGACATCGGCCAGCTCGAAACCCAGCGCGGCAGCTATGAGGCGGATATTGGCGACCGCACCTATGGCGTCTTTGACGTCCTGCCTCGCAACGGCTTCGAGTACAACCGCAACGGCGAGCTCTACCTTCTTGCCGGCAATCTCGACTCCGGAGAATCTCAGCTCTCCTTCGGTAATCACTCCACGAAAACGGCCTGGTACACAAGCCTGACCGGTTCGCGCTCCAACTATGGGCTGGCCACGCCGGTTGCGGCCATCTACCACGATGCCACGAACTCCGAAAGCGGCTTCGTCTCCATCATCCGCAACCAGACCCCGAAGGACCAGTTGCGCTTCGATGCCCAGATCCGTCACGATTTCTTCCAGGTTCCCTACGATCCCTCCAGCACCGACTACGAGTGCGCCTCGGGCTACTACTGCTCCTATGGCCTGCGCGACGGCCAATCCGAAGACGACGCCTTTGCCATCCTCAACTGGATTCACACCCTTTCGTCCAAAGTGCTCTTCGATGCTGCGCCCTTTTACCACCTGAACATCGCCAACTACAACTCGCGCCCCAGCGACATGCCTGTGGCCACCACATGGAACCAGAAATCGAATTACGCCGGCGTGCAGGCCGACGTCCGCGCCACTGCCGGCCCCAACAATCTTTCGGCCGGCCTCTATTCCTTCTCCCAAGCTGAAAACGACGTCTTTGGCGTGATCGACAACGCCGACGGCACTTCATATCCCAACACCCCAGGCCATGCCGATGCCGGTCTGGTCGAGTTTTACCTGACCGATCACCTTCGCTTGGGACGTTACGTCACGCTCCTCGGCGGCGAACGCTTCTCCTTCTTTCGCGCGGAATTGAATGAAAGCGCTACCTACCCGCGCATCGGAGCGACCCTCCTCATCCCGCATCTCAACTGGGTCTTCCGCGGCTTCTATGGACACTTCTTCCAGCCCGCGCCCATCCAAACCGTGTCTAGCTCCGTGCTCGACTACGCCCACAGCCTTCCCGCCGGCGAGAATATTTTTACGCCCATCCCTTCGGAACGCGACGAAGAGCATCAGTTCGGTGTTCACATCCCCTACCGCGGCTGGCTCCTCGATATAGACACCTTCAAGAATCGCGTCAACAACTTCCTCGACCACTCCAATATAGGCGAGTCAAACATGTACTTCCCCATCGCCATAGACGGCGCGCTCGTCCGAGCCTGGGAGATGACCCTTCACTCCCCGCAGCTTTCCCGTCTGGGCCGCTTCTACGTCACCTACTCGAACCAAATCGCCGAGCAGCGCGGCAACATCATCGGCGGTTTCACGTGCTCCATCTCCGCAGACCCCGCCTGCAACCTCGGCCCGGATTACACCCCCGTCGATCACGATCAGCGCCAAACCCTCAACACCGGCTTTACTGCGGCGCTGCCCTTGCGCACGTGGTTTGCCGCCAACGTCTACTATGGCTCCGGCTTCTCAAATGGACTGGCCCATTCCGGCTATGGCCCCTATCAGAACGACTACCTGCCCGCGCACACCACTTTCGACATCTCCGCCGGCCACAAACTCGGCCAAAACTGGAATTTTTCCGGTTCCATCGTCAATGTCGCCAACTACCGCGTCCTGCTCGATAACTCCATCACCATCGGTGGATTTCACTGGAACGATCCGCGCACCATCTACGCCACCCTGCACTATCGCTTCCACTACTGAGCCGCGCGGAAAGTGGGCTGTTGCGCCGCCGCTGCTCAGCTTTCGCTGTTGGCCGCCGCCGCTACTGCACGCCTGCGGATGACCGCCGCCTGATCGAAAATCTCCTCCCGGCGGATGCCTGCCGCCTCATACATCGCGAAGATATTGTCGTCCGGCGTCTCCGGCGATATGGTGTGAGACGCCGCCAGAATGTATCCCCCGCCATCCGTCGTCATAATCCCGATCAGCGCTTCGGTGGCCCGCCGCACTTCCTTTGCCGTGGCTTTGGGCAGCATCTCCTGCGTATCCACACCGCCCATGAAGGTCAGATGTTTTCCGTACTCCCTCTTCAGCTCCGCCGGATCCATCCCCGGGCAGTTGCTCTGGATGGGATTCAGAATGTTGACCCCGATCTCGATCAGATCCGCGATCACCGGCCGTACCGCCCCGCAGCAATGGAACGCGATGGGCAGCTTGTGCGCTACGCCCACATCGATCACCCGCTTCAAATGCGGCTTGATCTCCGCCCGCCACAGCGCCGGGCTCATCATCATGCTGCGCTGGCCGGCAATGTCGTCTCCCGTCCAGTACCAGTCCAGCGCGAACCGCTCGCACGCCGCCGTGCCCAGCTCGATGGCGAAATCCGCGCAACGGCCCAGCATCTCGCAGGCCAGTTCCCGGTCGCCGGCCATGTCGGTCAACCCGTCTTCCATCCCGCGCAGCCGCCAGTACATCTCAAAAACGCACGGCGAAACGTCGCAGCCGATAAAAAAATCCCGCCGGTCCCGCACCACCGGCGCCATCAGCGCCAGGAGGTCTTCCTTTCGCTCCCGCGGAAACTGGTAAGCCAGCACCTGGTCGCGCCTGGCCCCCGCCAGCGGGTAATGCAGAATCTGGTTGAAGCTGTGCCGCTTCTCCCAGGTAATGCCCCACCAGTCATGGTGCGTCTCCCCGTCGTGCTCGTGCACAATTCCTTCCATGGCATAGTTGTTGTTCACCCACGTCTGCTGGATGTCGTTTCCCATGGCCTCGCCGAGGGCGGAAAGAGGAATCTCCAGCAGGCGGCTCAGTTTGCGCGCCGTCTCCGGGTGGAACCACATGAAGATGGGCACACGATCCACGGGCTGCTTGTTCAGGGCGGCTAAAACACGTTCCTTGCGATTCATTTGAGAAACTCTATCACGGTGAAAGAACCGCTCGCAAAAGCCGCGCAGTGATCTGCCCGGCCCTTACACCGGCTGCAGTTCTTCTCGCTTGGCGCCGCACTGCCATGCCTCGCGCATGCTCACAATCTCCGCCCGCGTTGTATCCGCGGCGATGCGCCGGTCCGTGAAAACTTCCGGCTTGCCAAAGCGCAGCTTGGCCGAAAAGCCCGGAGCGTCCAGCGCCTTCAGCATATGGGGCAGGAACTCCACATCGCCGAACCAGCACAGCTCCCGCTCTTCCATTCCGCCTTCCAACTCGTAGCGCACGGCCGCCGCGGTAATCTGCGCCCCCGTCGAGGTCGCCGGGTCGATGAGCCGCGGATGGAACGGCAGCACCTCGCTTCCGTCCGTGCTCGTCCCCTCGGGGAAGAGCAGCACCGGGATGGGCAGCTTCAGCCGCTCCACCATCTGCTCCGCAACCGACATCGCGCTTGACCGGCTTCCCCGGTCCAGAAAAATCGTCCCGCCCATCCGTGCCGTCCAGCCGAAGAACGGCCACTTGCCAATCTCCACCTTGGCCACAAAAAAGCACGGCATGGCCGCCGAAATGATCAGGATGTCGAGATAACTCAGGTGGTTGGAAACCACCAGACCATGCGTCGCCGGCTCACCCTCCACCGTATAGTGGATGCCCAGGCTCGTCAGCACGCCCTTTGCCGAGCCCTGCAGCCACCGGGCACGCCGCTCCATCGACAGTGGCCCGCGCAGACGCAGCAGCCAGTAACGCGCCATGCACAGGGCCAGCGCAAACACCAGCGCCACAGCGCGCCGGAGAATCCTCAGGCTCATGTCGTCAGTGGCGCCAAAAATCGATTGCGCGCGGAAGGCGAAATCTGCTTCAGATCGAGCAAAGTCAAAAAATCGATGGTCCCGAACTCACGATCCCAGGCCGGCGGACCGCCAATCCGCGCCCCAATTGCCAGATAGGTCTTAAGCAGCTTGGGTACCTTTACCGGCGTGGCAGCGGAATCGGTAGTTTCGGTATCGAGCGGGCTCTCCAGCGGCTGTGCGTGTGCGCCCTCGTGCTCGGTGGGGCAGGCATATGCGGCTGTCGGCTCGGTCGCAAACTCCGGAGCTACCCGGTAATGATCAAGCTGGCGATACATCCGCCAGCCCTCCGCCGGATCCTTCGAGTTCAGCGACGAGCAGCCGATCAGATAGCGCAACCCCATGTCGGTAGCATACTGTGCAATCCCCCTCCATAACAATGTCAGTACTTCGGGGGTCCGGTGTTCGCGGTCGATCGAGGCGCGTCCTAACTCCAGCACTTCCGGACGCAAGGGCTCATACGGAGCCAAGTGAAACTCCTGCTCCGAGTAATAACCCAGCTTCCGCGCCGCCGTCGTTCCCGACTGCATCCGGTAGGTGCCCACCACCCGCCGGTCCACCTTGTCTTCCACCAGAAGGTGCTCGCAGAACAAGTCGAACTGGTCGCGGTCCAGGCCCGTCCGGTATGAGCTTTCCAGCCCTTCGCCCAACTCGATATTGAATACCTTGAAGCGTAGGCGGCATGCCGCATCGCGGTCCTCCGCCGTCTGCGCCAGCCGCAGCCGGTAGCGCCCCACCTCGGCATGGATGCGCGCATGAGCCTGCCCATCCGGCAGCAGCACAGGCGCTTCGGGCAGCGTTGGAGCGAGAAACGGCGCCGGGTACTCTGCCACGGGGGCAGGGCGGCTGCCCATCCTGAACGGAATACTCAACCGAACTTGCACATTCACGGGAGTAGTATCCGCTGCGAATTGTAAAAGCAATGTCAAGCGGTTGCAAAGAGGGTGCGAATGTTTTTTATTCTGTAACTGCACGGCTATCTCCGCCAGGCGCCGGGACAACGGCTGTGCTTATAAGTGGACTGGATAAGTCCTGATCCACGCTGCTACGCACGGCTCCCACCGGCATCTCCCATGGAAGAACCGTGGTCCGAAAATTCGGGGGAAGAGATCGCAAGGCCAGCCGTCCGCTCGGGAAGGGAAGGGAAGGGAAGTCGCCGCGCCGGAAAAGACGAACGGCCGGAAGCACGGCCTGCCGCCAAGCAGTCGCGTCCCGGCCGTTCGAGGAGGCCACAGTGACTTCTCTGATTGCCGTACTTTCAATCTTGCACAAACGCGGATAATTCTACGCAAACCGCCGCTGTATTTTTTCCGCGCGCCGTTTTCCGCTCCGCTGGGACTCTACACCACGAAGTACTTCGCCTGGGGATGGTGCGTCACGATGCAGTTCGTGCTCTGCTCCGGCTCCAGATGGAACCCTTCGGTAAGCCGCACGCCGATATTCTCCTCCGGCTTCAGCAGCCGGAAGATCTTCGTCTGGTCTTCCAGGTTCGGACACGCCGGATAGCCGAACGAATACCGCGAGCCGCGATACTTCTGGTGGAAGAGTTCCGTCACTTTGGCGGCGTCTTCGCCGGCAATGCCCAGAAACTCCCGCGCCTGCTTGTGCGCCAGCTCCGCCAGCGCCTCGGCCGTCTCCACAGAGAGTCCGTGCAGGTAGAGATACTTCGTAAAGTCTCCGCCCTCGAAGAGCTTTTGCGTCTGCCGGCTGGCCTCGCTGCCGATGGTCACAATCGAGAACCCCGCTACGTCCCGTTGTCCGGAACCCAGCGGCTCAAAGAAGTCCGCAATCGAGAGCCGCCGTCCCTGTGCCTGCCGCGGAAACGTAATCCGCTCCAGCTCGCGTTCCGCATCCTCCGGGTCGAAGATCACCAGGTCGTTACCCTGGCTTGCGCACGGAAAGAACCCGATCACTGCCTTGGGCTCAAACCAGCCCGCCGCTTTCACCTCTTCTTCCAGCTCCAGCAGCACCGGCCGGTACTTCTCCTCCACCAGCCGCACATACTCATCCTGCGCCGCGGTCTTCAGTTGCCACTGATTCTTGAAGAGCGCCGTCTCGTTCAGGTACGCGAAAACGTCGTCCAGCCGGTAGTCTTTCAGAACGCGCGTGCCCCAGAACGCGGGCTTCGGCACCGCCGCCACGCGCTCCACCACCGGCGACCGGCCCTCCGCCGTCAATTCCTTTATATCGTCGTCGGCTGCCGCCGCTGCGCTGCCGCGCGCAAACACCTTCACCGTCTTGCCTTCGGTCTCGCGCCGCTCGCGCACCTCCGCGTCGGCCGAGGTCAGATCGGTCAGAATGTGCAATCCCGCAAAGGCGTCCTCGGCATAGAACGCCGGTCCCGAATACTCCTCGCGCCGCTCCTCTTCCACATACTTGCGCGTCAGCGCCGCCCCGCCGCAGACCACCGGAATCGTCATTCCCAGACGCTCCAGGTCCTGCAGCACATACTTCATCTCCAGCGTCGATTTGACCAGCAGTCCGCTCAGCCCGATTGCATCCGCGCCCGACTCCTGCGCGGCGGCGATAATCGTATCCGGCGGCTGTTTGATGCCCAGGTTCACCACCTTGTACCCGTTGTTCGACAGGATGATGTCCACCAGGTTTTTGCCGATGTCGTGCACGTCGCCCCGCACCGTCGCCAGAACCATGGTCCCTTTGCCGCCGCCCTCTGACTTCTCCATCTTCGGTTCCAGATACGCCACCGCCGCTTTCATCACCCCGGCCGAATCCAGCACCGAAGGCAACTGCATCTTGCGCGCGCCAAACAGATCGCCCACGGTCTTCATTCCGTCCAGCAGCACGGTGTTGATCAGGTCCAGCGGTGTGTAGCTCTTCAGCGCCTCTTCCAGCGCTTCTTCCAGGCTCTGCTTGTGTTCGCCCAGTCCAATCGACCGCTCGCCGCGGATGATCAGTTGCTTCAGCTTTTCGTCTACCGTCAGGCTTTCCACGGCAACCGTGTCTTCCGGCACGGCTCCCTTCGCCATTCCCGCAAAGTGCGCCATGTAGTTCTGCAGCGGCTCGCTGCCCGTTCCGTTGCCGTCCTGGAAGATCAGCTTTCGCGCCAGATCCACCTCCACCTCGGGAATCTTGTAGAGCGGATAGATCTTCGAGTAGTTCACAATCGCCGCGTCCAGCCCGCGGTCCACCGCCTCCTTCAAAAACACCGAGTTCAGCACCCGCCGCGCATAGGCACTCAGCCCAAACGAGATGTTCGACACGCCCAGCACCGTCCGGCACCGCGGCAGCTCCTGCTTGATGCGCCGCACCGCCTCCAGCGTTTCCATCCCCGCCGAGCGATAATCCTCCTGGCCTGTCGAAATCGGCAGCGTGAGCGCGTCAAAGATCAGATCTTCCGGGCGCATGCCATACTTGTTTACCGCCAGGTCGTGAATGCGGTGCGCAATGGCCACCTTTCTGTCCGCCGTGAGCGCCATGCCCTCTTCGTCGATGGTCAGCGCGATCACCGCCGCCCCATACCGCTTCGCCATCGGCAGCACCTGGCTGGTCCGCTTTTCGCCGTCCTCCAGGTTGATCGAGTTGATGATCGGCTTGCCCGGAATGCGCTTCAGCGCCGCCTCGATCACCGCCGCCTCGGTCGAGTCCACCAGAATCGGCGCCGGCACGCGCGTGGCAATCTTTTCCAGCACCGCGTTCATGTAGGCCTTCTCATCTTCGCCCACGATCGCGCAGCACAGGTCCAGCATCTGCGAGCCTTCGGCCGCCAGCCGCTTGGCCAGCGCCAGGATCGCGTCGTAGTCTCCCGCCCGAACCATGTTCCTGAAGTGTTCCAGGCGCGTGGTGGTGTTCATCTCCTCGGCGATGATCACCGGCTGCCCGTCGGTCTCCAGCGGCACCGCTGAAAACGCGCTGGCCGCCACCGACTGCGGTGCAACCTCGCGCTGTGCCGGCGTCACCCCCTTCAGCGCTGTCGCCACCGCCTGCAGATGCTCCGGCGTGGTCCCGCAGCACCCGCCCACCACCTGCACGCCGTACTCCGCCACGAACCGCCGCAGATGCGCCGCCAGCTCCGCTGGCGTCAGCTTGTACACCGCGTGCCCGCCCTCGTTCTGCGGCAGGCCCGCATTTGGCTGCACGCTGATCGGCACGGTCGAGTTCTGGCACAAATACCGCACCGCGTCGTTCATCTCCACCGGCCCCGTCGCGCAGTTCAGCCCGATCACATCCGGCTGAAAGCTCTCCAGCACCGCCAGCGCCGCCCCAATCTCCGAGCCCAGCAGCATCGTCCCGCTGGCCTCCAGCGTGATCTGCACCTGCAGCGCCACCGGCCGCTCCGCCGCGCGCATCGCGTCCTGGCAGGCGGCCATGGCGATCTTGGCCTGCAGCAGATCCTGGCACGTCTCGATCAGCAGCACGTCCACGCCGCCCTCGATCAGCGCCTCAGCCTGCTCGCGATACGCCGCCGCCATCGTGTCGTAGTCGATATGCCCCAGCGAAGGCAGCTTCGTCGTCGGCCCCATCGAACCGGCCACAAACCGCGGCTTCTCCGCCGTCGTGTACGCATCGGCCACCGCCCGCGCCAGCCGCGCCGCCGCCACGTTCAGCTCCCGCGCCCGGTCCGCGATCCCGTACTCGGCCAGCACGATGCTCGACGACCCAAAGCTGTTCGTCTCGATCACGTCCGACCCCGCTTCGAGGAACGAAGCGTGCACCTCGCGAATCACGTCTGGACGCGACAACACCAGCAGCTCGTTGCATCCTTCCTTGCCCCAGAAGTCCTCCGCGGTCAGCCCGCGCTTCTGCAGGTTGGTGCCCATCGCGCCGTCATACACCAGCACGCGCCGCTTCAATTCTGAAAGAAAGTCCGTCAAGATGGCTCCTGAATACGAAAGGCTGTGGCCGCGCACACCACCGCATGGCATCTGGAATGGCCGTTTCAACTGCGCAACCCTGGGGCGGGGGGTGCATCTGCGAACTGTTCCTGTTGCTACTTCGCCGCCAACTGCTCCGCCGGAACCAGCATGTCTTCCTTGCGCATGATCAGGTTGGTCGCGTTCAGCGTGGCCAGTTCAAACCCGTGTCCGTGCGTAATCGCGTCCGTGGGGCACGCCTCCACGCAGTAGCCGCAGAAGATGCACCGGTTGTAGTCGATGTTGTACACCTTCGCGTAGCGCTCGGAACTGGAAATGCGCACCTGGCCGGTATTTTCGGCCGCCTCGATATAAATGCAGTTCGAAGGGCATGCGACCGCGCACAGGAAGCACGCTACGCATTTTTCAAGTCCGTTCTCGTCCCGTTGCAGCACGTGCGTCCCGCGATACCGCGGCTCCAGCACGGCGCCCCGCAGTGGTCCCTTCCCGTCCGGGTAGTTCTCCACTTGCGTCGGTTGCAGCGCTTCCCTGGCCGTGATGCTCAGGCCCTTGACGATGGCGGTAATATTGCCCACGACAGACATGACGCCAGTATACGATGAACCCGCCCGTTCGGGCATCTGGCGTCCGGTTACCGGCTCCGCCGGCCCGGGTACGACTGCCCCCGGTTGTTGGCCGGCGGCGTGGTGATGGGCTGCCGCTCATACACCGGCCGCAGCGTATCCACGCACAACAGCGAATCCTGTCCCTGCGCCAGTCCTGGAACCGCGTCCTCCGCCCGGCACAGCTTCTGCTCCATCCTGTCGGCGTCTTTGCCGGTCAGCCGTAGCATCTGTTCCAGACCGCTCACGGGGTCCACATCGTACTGGTAAACCACGTCCTCGGCCGGCTTCTGCTTCCCGTAGTCGAAGTGCTCCCACGTCCCCAGCATCGCGCGTCCCGTGCTGTCCACCATCACCGCGTACACGTGTGTCCAGGCCACCCCGGGCGGCGCATTGGCGCTCCAGATTGGCGCCGCCTCTCCGCCCCGTATCCACCGCGCCGCCCACACATGGCGCGACGCATCGTACCGGAACGCGGTAAAGTACGTGTCTGCCGCGCATCCCAGGCAGTTGTCGTAGATCGCCGCCGGCTCCGGCGCCGAGTTGTTCCCAAACGGCATCCAATCCAGCCAGCGCAGGTTCACGCCCTTCAGAAGCGGGGTCACCAGCCGGTTGGTCAGCGAGACGCTCCACACGTTGAAGGTGTCGGCCACCGGCGGCGATTGCGGCGTCGGCCGCCACGTGGTGACCACCAGGGCCGCATCGTACTTCACGCCAATTTCGCGGATGGCCGTCCATTTCTCGGCGTCCAGCGCCCGTGTCACCCAGGTGATCACGCTCTGGTCCTTTTGCGAGTGGAAGTCTACCCACCGGAACGTGCTCTCCTGCGCCTGTAAGGAAACTGCGGTTCCAAAAACCGCCATCAGCACAAACCAAACCCGCACCGTATCGCTCACTCGCATGGGTTTAGGTATATCAGAGAGCTGCATCGCCTGGCCCTGTTGTCCGGTGTGCGCGCGCGGCGCTGTTCACAGCCCCAGCTTCTTCCACAGCGCGTCCACGCGCGCCTTCGTGGCCCGGTCCATTTCGATCATGGCCGGCCAGTCGCGCGTGAATCCTTCCGCCCTCCACTTGCGCGTCGCGTCGATCCCCATCTTCGATCCGTAGTTCGGCATCCGCGATGCGTGGTCGAGCGAGTCCACCGGTCCCAGCGTGAACTGGATGTCCCGCTCCGGGTCGATGTTGTTGGCCACCCGCAGCGCCACCTCGCCCACCTCCTGCACGTCGCAATCCTCGTCCACCACCACAATGCACTTGGTAAACATCGCCTGGCCCAAGGACCAGATCGCGTTCATCACCTTGCGCGCCTGCCCCGGATAGCTCTTCCGGATCGACACCAGCATCAGGTTGTGGGCCACGCCCTCCGGCGGCAGGTTGATGTCCACAATCTCCGGAATCGTCATCTTCATCGCCGGCAGAAAGATCCTCTCCACCGCCTTCGCCAGCCATGCGTCTTCCATGGGCGGCTTGCCCACAATCGTGGCCGCGTAAATGGGATCCTTGCGATGCGTGATGCAGGTCAAATGAAACACGGGATACGGGTCCGTCAGCGTGTAGAAGCCCGTGTGGTCGCCAAACGGTCCTTCGTCGCGGAGTTCGCCCAGTTCCACATACCCCTCGAGCACAATCTCCGCCTGCGCCGGAACCTCCAGGTCCACCGTCTCGCACTTCACAATCTCCACCGGCTTGCTCCTCAGGAAGCCGGCGATCAGGAACTCCTCCACCTCTGGCGGCGCCGGCACAATGGCCGCAAATGTCGTCGCCGGGTCGGTGCCAATGGCCACCGCCACCTCCAGCCGCGAACCCTTCAGATTGCCCAGCGCCACCTGCGGCAATCCCCCCACCGGCCCGTCCGGAATCGCCGCCGCGCCGCCGCCCGACTCGGCCATGGCCGCCACGCTCGCCGTCCGCGGATCGCCTGCCGCCTGCGCTTCGGCCTGCGCTCGCAGCGCGTTGCGGTAGTGTTCCGCCGCCACCTTCTGCCGCTGCCAGTGCATCCCCGTCGTCTGCCCGTCGAACACCTGCATGCGATACATCCCGATATTCCGCTTGCCCGTCCGCGGATCGCGCGTGTGTACGCAGGGCAATGTGATAAATCGCCCTCCGTCGTGCGGCCAGCACTTCAGGATCGGAAACTCGTTCAGGTCGAACCCCTCGCGCCGCACCGCCTCCTTGCAGGGCGCGTCTTTGGCGCTCACCGTCTTCGGAAACGCGCTCGCCAGCGCACCCAGTTGCGGCAGCATCTTCAGCTTGTCCAGCATCCCCTCCGGCGGCTTCATCTTCAGCAGCCCCGTGATGCGCTCGGCCGCCTCGTCCAGCCGTTCCACGCCCAGCGCCAGCGCCATCCGGCGCTCGCTGCCAAACTGGTTCATCAGCACCTTGTGCCCGGGGTGTCCTTGCACGTTCTCAAACAAAAGCGCCGGCCCGCCGGCCTTCGATACGCGGTCGGTAATCTCCGTAATCTCCAGCTCTGGCGAGACTTCTTCCCGGATCCGTTTCAGTTCGCCGCGCTTCTCCAGCGTCTTCATCCACTCGCGCAAATCGTCGTAAGCCACAGGCACGCTCCGTTGCGGCGTCTGCCGCACTCAATCCTTTAGCTTAATGGGTGGCGCCGCCGTTGGCTCACTTCGTTGCCGGCGCCATCTGCCGCACCGGCTCCAGCGGATAGCCCAGCCGCTTCCACTCGTCGTAGCCGCCGCGCAGAGGGCGCACCCGCTCAATGCCCAGCTTGTGCAGCGTCATGGCGGTCTTGGCGGCAGTGGCCTCGCTCGGGCAGGTGCAATAAAGCACAATCTCCCGGTCCCTGGGAATCTCGTGGTGCCGCGCCGCCAGCGTATCCGGCGAAAAGTGCCACGCCCCAGGCAGTGTAAAGGGCTCTGGCAGCAGCTCCAGCGGGTGCCGCAGGTCCACGATAAAGACCTCCTCGCCCCGGTCCATTTGCGCCTTCAGCTCCTCCGGCTCCATGCGCGCCGCCGCCAGCTTTTTGACCATGATGCGTTGGCGCAACAGACGCCACGCAAAAAAGCCCGCTATGCCCAGCGCCAGCAGCGCCCCGGAAAATCGTCCCGCCCAGTCCAGCACGCTCGGATTCCGCTTCAGCAGGTCGCCAAACGCGCGTCCCGCCGCCAGCAAGGCGCCCAGCCACAGCAACGAACCCAGCGCGTCGTAGAGCAGAAACGCACCGAAGCTCATCCCGTTTTGTCCCGCCACCGGCGGCGCCAGGGTTGCCAGTCCCGGCACAAACTTGGCAATCACCAGCGTGACCCGGCCCCGGCTCCCAAAGGAGTTCTGCGTTCGCCGCACACACACTCCAGGCTCCATCGACACCCGGCACAACCGCCGCAGAATTTGGCTCCCATATTTCCGCCCCAGCATGAACCACGCCGCATCGGCCGCGGTTGCCGCCGCCAGCCCCGCCAGCACCGCGGCGGCGAAGTTCATCTGGCCCTCGGCGCTCAGCGCTCCGGCTGCCAGCAGCACCGGCGCCGCCGGCAGCGGCACCCCGAGTTGCTCCACCAAAACCCACCCAAATAGCAGCAGGTAACCGTAGGTCAACAAAAATTGAATGGGCAACTCCATAAGAAGGTTCATGTCCTGATGCAGCCGGATGCAGACGGCACACTTTTCCGGGTTCGAGTCCGCGTCTCATCCTATCCGATGATTCGGCGGCCAATTCGTTGCACAGGAATCCACCGTGCCCGCGGCGGCCACACCGCGCGCCGCCCTGAGACGCAGGAAAGCCGCCCTCCGCGGGCGGCTTTCCTGTGTGGTTCTTCTGCGCCGGGATACCGCAGTTTTCTATTGCGCCGTGGGCGCATCCGTCTCCCCGGCCTTTTGTGCGGGAGCGGCCTTGGCCTCCTGCGCGCCCTTGTCCGCAAAGTAGTTCCGCTCCCACAGGTTCTTGTAGAACTCCCCTGTCAGCTCCGCGGCGCGCGGTCCAAAGGTCGGCCGGCCGCCTTCCAGAAAGAACACCGTCACCAGGCTTCCCTGCGGCGCATCCGAGTACGATGCAAACCATCCGAAGCGCGTGCCCTTGTCCGAACAGGTTCCCGTCTTGCCGAACACAGGCAGCTCGTGGAAATTTGCTCGCAGCCGCCGCGCCGTTCCATACTCCACGGCTCCTGCCATCCCGTCCTGCAGGTCCGGAATGTACCGGGCGATGTCCAGCTTGCGCTTGACCCTGGGCACAAAGTGCGCCGCTTCTTCCGCGGTTGTGGGATGCTGCAGATAGTAAAGCGTGCCTCCGTTGGCAATGGCTGCCACCAGCGCTCCCAGTTGCAACGGCGTCAGGCTCACGCCCTGTCCAAAGCTGCACATCCGCCCTACGCCGCCCTCGGCGGCCGGGATGGGCTTGTCCGGATACTCTCCCAGTTGCTCGCCCTGAATGTGGTACCCCGCCAGCTCGCCCAGCCCGAACTGCGTCGCATAGTGGCGCACGCGCTCAAACCCCAGCTCCCGTCCCAATTCTTCAAAGTAGAGGTTGTTGCTCCTGGCCAGCGCCTGAGTCATGTTCATCCGGAATCCCGGCAGTTGCACCATGGTGTCGCGCGTAACCAGACCCTCCGACAGCGCTGCCAGCGCCACCGAAAGCTTGATTGTCGAGCACGGCTCCGCTCCCGGCGAAAGCGCCAGCTTCTGGTTTACCATGGCCAGAAGCCGCCCGTTCGAGGGATCGATGACCACCGCGGTCCCGTTCATGTTTCCCAGGGCGTCGATTGCCGCCTGGCGGATCACCGGATCCTCGCCGGCGGTAGCGTCGCCGGCTCCCTCAACTCCATTGATAAATGAACTGGCCGTAAAGCGCTCCTGCCAGCGATGCCGCCGCGTCCGGTAGGCGGCTTTGCGCACCGCCGTGCCCGGTTTGCCTTTGGCCGCGGAGTGCGCGCGGCGCTCCGCGGGAGCGGCTTTGGCTCGTGCTGCCGTTGTCGCGTGCTTCGCTTTCCGGCTTGTTGTGTGCTTCGCTGCGCGGTGGCCTCGGGCGCGGTGATGCGTCTCCACCAGACGGTGCTCTGCCGTCTTGGTGGTATGGAGCGTGCGCTGCGCGTCCAGGGCCGCCGCGCTCACACTTGCGCTCAGTCCCGCCAAAACCAATCCGATCGCCAGAAATCGAGCGTTTGTCATCCAGTCAGCTTCCCCTCAACGTTTTTGGATTCCGTGCGCCTTCTCCTCAAGACCCACTTCCTGCTGCTTGCCGCCCCCGTGCTGCTTGTCTTGCCCGGAGCCTCGGCCCCGGCGCGGTTCCTCAATGTCGATTTTTTTCGTCATCGAACGGCAGCATGTCTTGCCGCCCTCTGTTGATGCAACGACCGCATAGGGACGGGGCTTACTTGCACTATACAGCCACCGTCGCCGCTCCCGTCGAAAAATGCGGTCAAAACGGAAGCCGGCGCATAAAGGCGGGAACGTCCAGATCCCGCTCCGGCTCTTCCGCCTCGGCCGCGTCCCCCTCCGGCGGCGCCTCTTCCCCGCGCACTCCGCTGCCCAGTTCGGATGCATAGTCGCGCGGCAGCGGTGTATACGCCGGCTCCACGTTCATCTCCTCGAACTTCGGCCTAGCCGGCGACGCCATCTCCTCTTCGATGTCTACCGCCTGCATCGGCTCCTCCGCCGCAACAGCCTGCTCCCTGGCGGAAAAAAAGACCTGACCGCCGTCTTCTTCCCCCGCTTCGTCTTCCTCGCTCTGGAACCGCGCCCGCGCCGCTCCGTCCGCCGGTGCCGGCCGGGACTCGTCCAGCCAGCTCTCCGAGGTCACCACCGGCACGGCCGCCACCGGCACGTCGCTGGTGCTCAGCATCCGCGCGCGCCGCTCCGGCATCTGATCCCGAAACCCCGTCGCGATGACCGTAATCTTCACCTCGTCGCCCATGGACTCGTCCTGCACCGCGCCGAAGATGATGTTCGCGTCCTCGTGCGCCGCCGACTGGATCAGCGACGAAGCATCGTACACCTCGCTCAGCTTCAGCGAACTTGATCCGGTGATGTTGATCAGAATTCCCCGCGCCCCGTCGATGGCCCCCGCTTCCAGCAGCGGAGAGGCCATGGCCGCCTGCGCCGCTTCCACGGCGCGATTCTCCCCCGCCCGCACCGCCGTTCCCATCACCGCATGCCCCATGCCCGCCATGGTCGTCTTCACGTCGGCAAAGTCGCGGTTGATGATGCCGGGGATCGTAATGATGTCGCTGATCCCCTGAACGCCCTGCCGCAGCACGTCGTCGGCGATCCGGAAACTCTCGAAAAATCCCGCGTCCCGCGCCACCGCCAGCAGCTTCTCGTTGGGGATCACGATCATCGTGTCCACGCTTTCCAGCAGCTCCTTCATGCCGCGCTCGGCCTGCTGCAGCCGCCGCTTGCCCTCAAAGGCGAACGGCCGCGTCACCACCGCCACCGTCAGGATTCCCATCTCGCTGGCCAGCGAGGCGATTACCGGCGCAGCCCCCGTGCCCGTGCCTCCGCCCAGTCCCGCGGTCACAAACACCATGTCCGCGCCTTCCAGCGCCTCGATGATCTTCTCCGAATCCTCCAGCGCCGCCTTCCGTCCCACGTCCGGGTTCGCGCCCGCGCCCAGCCCGGCCGTCAGCCGAACGCCCAGTTGCAGCTTCACCGGCGCCTG
The DNA here is from genome assembly GCA_021846985.1 of Acidobacteriota bacterium. Classification (GTDB taxonomy): domain Bacteria; phylum Acidobacteriota; class Terriglobia; order Terriglobales; family Acidobacteriaceae; genus Telmatobacter. The sequence goes on from JAJZVX010000002.1 coordinate 272,992, forward strand.
CGACGACTTCAACGCCTGCACATCCGTGTTGGCGGCGATAAACTCCACGCCCTCCAGGTGTGCGGCGATCATCCGGTTCACCGCGTTGCCGCCGCCGCCTCCCACCCCGATCACCTTGATGCGAGCACCCCGCCCCCGCTCGTCGTAATACTGGATCCGCATCTCGCCGGCTTCATTCTGCTCGTGTTGCATCTCCCTCGGGCCTCCTCTGTGTCTGATCCAGAATCTAGTAACTCGCTGCGAAAATGGCGCGCAGCTTGGCGCGCAAGCTATTGTTCTCCGCCGCCCGCGTCACTCGCGTGCGGTGGGCATACAGAAGCATCCCAATCGCGGTTGCGAACCCAGGGTGCGCCAGTTCGCCCGGCATGTTGGATAGACGCACCGGAAGGCCGGTCCGCGCCCGCGCGCGCAACTGGCTCTCCGCCACATCCAGCAGGCCCGGCAACATCGCCCCGCCCCCCGTCAGCACGCACCCGCCTCCCAGCGCCTCCAAAGCATCGTTCAGCCGCAGTGTATCCGCGATGTCGCTCTGCCGAAGGTTCTCCTTTACAAAGTAGAACAGTTCCCGCGCCCGCGGCTCCAGGATTTCCGCGATCGTCCGCAGCCGTAGCGCCTGCGGCTCCGGATTGGCGATCTCGATCTCCGCCTCCTGCGGCACCGCCGTCACCACCGCATGGCCAAATTCGCGCTTCAATTCCTCCGCCTGCGCCACAGGCATTTGCAGTCCCACTGCCAGATCGTTGGTAAAGTGGGCGCCGCCGATCGGCACCGCCCCGGTGTGTACCACCGCGCCCTCGAAAAATACCGCCAGATCGGCGGAGTGCGCCCCTATGTTCACCAGGCACGTTCCCAGTTCCCGCTCGTCGGCGCTCAGGGTGGCCTCGGCCGCGGCCACAGACTCCAGCACCGCCTCGGTCACCTCCAGCCCCGCCCGGTTCGCGCACGTGATCGTGCTTTGCCGCGCGCTCCCCGAGCAGGTGGCCATGTGCAGATCCACCTCCAGCACCGCTCCCACCATCCCGGTCGGATCGAAGATGCCCGGCTGTCCGTCCAGAATGAACTGCCGCGGCAGCAGGTGCAGAATCTCGCGGTCCGCGGGACGCTCCACGGGCCGCGCCCGTTCCACCACATTGCGCACGTCTTCCTGGCCGATCTCCCGCAGGCGGCTGCCTAACTCCAGGCGGCTGACCGTGTTCACGCCCCGGATGTGCGGGCCGCCCACGCCCACCACGCACTCGCCAATGTTGGTCCGCGCCATCCGCTCCGCCTGCGCGTTGGCTGCCTTCACCGCTTTGATGGCAGGCGCCAGCTCGCCTATCAGGCCTTTGCGCATCCCGCCGGACGCCACCACGCCGTGGCCCCGGTAGCGCAACGCGCCTTCATTCACGTCGGCTGACAGCACCCGCGTATAGGCGCTGCCCATGTCCAGCACGGTGATCAGGTTGTCCTGTCTCTGGCTCATCGTCCTTCGCTCATTCGCCCGCAGGCCACCGCACCGCGGCCTGATGTGCCGTTTGCCGCTTCTTCAGCGCCGCGCGCCGCGCGGCCAGCCGTTGGCTGTGCGCGCGCGCCTCCCGGCGCTTTTCCGCCGCGTTCCTCGCTCGCGCTCTCGCCTTCTTTCCCGGCGCCCCCGCGGTTCTTCCCTTTTCCTCACTACGTTCCACCGCTGCCGCGGTTGCGCTTCCCTGCGCCGCCGCCCGCGCATCCGCCGCCGGAGCCATCTCCAGAACCACCTGCTGGTCATAGCGCAAATCCACCGCTGTCAGCTTTGGATACTGCTGCAGCCACTCCGCGATGTGCGCTTTGTATCGCTGGTACCGGTCCAGAAAATGATCCTCGCCGAAGTGCGCCAGAATATCTCCGCCCGCTGCCGGCATCAGAACCCGCGCATCCTCCGGATCGGTCAGATCAACCTCGGAAATCTGCGCCGACAGATGCTGCCCATGCGCGTCCAGTTCCGTGATCAGGCGCTCGTAGACGGCCATGCGGTTCTTCGATGCCGCCGGCGGATCGTGCGGATTGACCCCCGTCACCACCGGGAACGAATAATGATGCCTGGCCATGGCCGCGGCCGACATGGGCAACACCACACCCTCGGCATCAACCAGCTTCACCTCGCCGCCCACGCGCACAAACGCCACCGGCTTGCGCTCCACCACCGACACCCGGATCTGATCCGGCAAAAGGCGCATCACCGTGGCCTCCTCGACCCAGGGAATCTCCTCCAGTTGCCGCCGCCGCTCCGCCAGGGGAATAAAAAAGACATTGCGCCCAATGTCTTCGCCAAATACCGGCAACATCTGCATCCGGCTTACCTCGTTCAATCCCGTCGCCTGAATGTTCTCCGTACCCGCGATCCGGAAGCGGCCGTCGTGCTCCAGAAAGTTCCTCAGCAGCCATCCCCCCACCGTCAGCCCGCCCAGCAGCAGCAGCGTGCCCAGCGCAAAAAATGCGCGTGCCCAGCCGCGCGAGGGCCGCCACCACCGTGGAGCGTCTTCGTCTGCATATTCGAAAGGAGAGTCGTTCCGACGGACAGGCCGCCGCGTCTCGGGCGTATCCTGGTCAGGCCGCGCCGCATCCGGGCCGGCCGCCTCCGCCGTGCGCCGGTTCGCAATGCGTACAGGCGCATCTGCCCGCGGATGCCGCGCCGGTATCTCCGCGGGCGCCTCGTCTTCCCAGGCAAAAGATCGGGTTCGAGTACTGTTTTGTATCGTCACGCCTGAGCTAAGGTCGTGAGATTCGCCAGACTTCACTATAGTCCGTCCTCGCATGCCTTCTTTCCACAACGATTTGTGGAGGAACCCGCGCCGTTACGGGGCAGGGGAGGGCCGTTGCCGCGGGCGTGCCTCGCTGCGATCATGAGATTCTTCCAGAAAATGTTCCGGAGCTGTACAGCGCCTCAAGTTTTTTGCCGCGCGGCCGATACCCACGTAAGGGCAAATTCGCCCCGGGGAGGCAAGCATGGATATCGGTCCCATCCGTCCCATCCGCAGCCTGCCCGTCACCAAGGCCCCTCCGGCCAACCCCGAACTCTCCGCTGTCTTCGACATCGAGAACTTCGCCCGGGTCGGAGATGAGACCTATACCCCCGGCGGCGGACACTCCGCGGCCGCAGACGACGAGTTCGACGGCACAATGGATGAAAACGACCCCAGAGAGGACGATCGCGATGATGCCGCATGGGACCGTTCCGTGGATTCCTCTGCCACCCCCTTTCAGGCCCGCGACGGCGCGCCCGTCTCCCGCATTCATTTCTTCGCCTGATCCGTCAGCACCCCGCCGCCGCCCGCAATCGTGAACGGGATCCCCCATCTTCCCCTTTCACTTCCACTTTCTCCCCGAGAAACACATTTTTTTGCTCCGCCGGATTGCATTCGCCGGAGAGTTTCTGTATTTTACTAACCAGTTAGTTAAAAACTAACCAGTTGGTCAATTAAGAATGACAGACTCCATCCCATCCCGCATCCAAGCCGAGCGCGCCGACCTCTCCCGCGCCCGCATCCTCGAAGCCGCCCTGCGCGAATTCAGCGAAAATGGCCTCTCCGGTGCCCGAACCGAGCAGATTGCCGAAGCCGCAGGCGTCAACAAGGCTCTTATTTACTATTACTTCCACGGGAAAGAAGCTCTCTATGTTGCCGCCCTTGAGGCCACCGCCAAGCGTATGGTTGCCAACTCCCTCCGTGTTCTCTCCCTCGACTGCTCGGCCGGCGAGCGCCTCCTTTACTCCGCCCTCAACCACTTCGACCGCATCTACTCCGAGCCCGTCTTCCAGCGCCTCATGCAGCAGGAGATGATTCGCCTCACCAAGGGAGAGCCCAACGTCATCAGCCCCCTGGTCGAGACCCTTTTCAAGCCCCTCGGCGACAAAATGCGCGCAGTGATTGAAGAAGGCATCCGTCTCGGCGAACTGGTGCCCGTGGACAACATGCAGATGATGTACGCCGCTCTCGGTGCCAACGTCTTCTACTTTCTCTCCGCTCCCATGATGAGCGTTATGAACGACTTCAAGCCCTTTGAACGGCCAGCCCTCGAACTTCGCCGCAAGGCGGCCGTGGAGTTTCTGGGCCAGGCGCTTTTTACCGACCGGCTGCACGGCGCGCGCCTGGCGGCTCGCGTGCTTGCCGCTTCCCCCATGCCGCAAACCATTCAGCCGCCCACGCTTTTGCTTCCCAAGACCCGAGAATGACCGCTCCCATCCGCCATCACTCCGGCAAATGAATTGAGGCATCCATGAACGCGCGCAATCGAGTTTTCCTGATCCTCGGCCTGCTTACCGTCGGTTCGCTCATCTGGTACTTTGTCACCGTCCGGCCCTCCGGCGACCTGCAGTTGATCGGCACCGTCGATGCCAACGAGGTGATGGTCAGTTCCCGCATCCAGGGCCGCATCCAGACCCTCGCCGTCGACGAGGGTTCCACCGTGAAAGCCGGCGACCTCATCGCCATCATTCAGAGCGACGACCTGCTGGCCGCCAGCAAGGCCGCCGACGCCACGGTCTCCAGCCAGAACTACAAGCTCAGAGAGGTTGTGGAAACCGAGCGCCAAACCCGCGGCGAAGTTACCAGCGCCACCGTCAACGCCCAGGCCCAGGTCCGCGTGGCCCGCGCCCAACTCGCTCAGGCGAAGGCCAATCTCGACCACCAGGAGGCCGATACCTCCCGCACCGTCGCGCTCGCCCGGCAGGGCATCGCCAGCGCCCAGGCCAGGGATGACGCCGTCACCAGTCTCGCCGCCGCCCGGGCCGCCTTTGAAACCGCTCGTGAAAATGTCGCCGCGGCCCAGGCCGCGCTCCGTCAGGCTCGCGCCCACGAACTTCAGGCCGCCGCTGCCGCGCGCACCGTCCAGTCCACCCGCGATCAGGTCGCCAATGCCCGCGCCCTTGCCCAGCAGGCCGCCGTCGAATTCGGCTATTCCCGCGTCTACGCCCCCGTCAGCGGGAAAGTGGACGTTCTCGCCGCCCGCCAGGGCGAGGTGGTCACCCCGGGCCAGGCCATCGTCACCGTCATGGACCTCAGCCAAACCTGGGTCTACGCGCCCCTGCCGGAAACCCAGGCTGACGCCGTCCAGATCGGCAACAGCCTCCGCGTCGTCATGCCCTCCGGCGCGACCGTCTATGGCAAGGTCATCAACAAGGCCGCTGAGGCCGACTTCGCCACCCAGCGCGACATCAACGGCGGTCCCAAGCGCGACATCGAGACGGTTCAGATCAAGCTGCTCATTCCCAATCCCGGGGAGCGATTCGTGCCCGGCATGACCGCCAATGTCTACATACCCAAGAACAAGCTGGTGAAACGATGAGCGCCTCCATCAACCATTCCGGTCCCAACGCCGCCCCAGCGGCCATCCAGGTCGCGCAGATCGTCAAGCGCTACGGTGACTTCGAAGCCGTCAAGGGCATCAGCTTTGCCGTCGACGAGGGCGAGATCTTCGGACTCCTCGGGCCCAACGGCGCCGGCAAAAGCACCCTCATCCGCATGATGACCACCCTGGTGCCCATCACCTCCGGCCGGGCCATCGTCGCCGGCCACGATGTCTCCCGCGACGCAGACGCCGTCCGCCGTCTCATCGGCGTCATTCCCCAGGCCCTCACCAGCGACCAGGACCTCACCGTCGAAGAAAACCTCAGCATCTACGCCAAGCTCTACAGTGTTCCTCGCGTCCAGCGCGAAAAAAACATCGCCGAGGTTCTCGAAGCCGTCGATCTCTCCAAGTGGCGCGGCGCGCAAACCAAGACCCTCTCCGGCGGCATGCGCCGCCGCCTCGAGATCGCCCGCGGACTCGTCCACGACCCGCGTATCTTCTTCCTCGACGAGCCCACCACCGGCCTCGATCCCGTCTCCCGCATCGCCGTCTGGGAGATGCTCAACAACCTCAAGAAGACCCGCAACCTCACCATGCTTCTCACCACGCATTACATGGAAGAGGCCGATCGCCTCTGCGACCGCATCGCCATTGTGGACCATGGAACGCTGGTCGCCCTCGGCACCCCCGTCGAGCTCAAGCAGAGCGTCCCCGGCTCCAATGTCGTCGAGGTCCAGTTCAACCGCGAGGACCCGCTGTGGAATGCCCGCCTCGAGCAGCTTCCCGATGTCACCGAGGTTCAGTCGCAGTCCGCCGGCGTGTATCGCGTCCTCACCTCCAACGGCTCCAGAACCACCACCCAGCTGGTCGAAATGGCATCCGGCCTCGGCGAATCGCTTAACTCCCTCAGTGTGCAGAACACCTCCCTCGACGATGTCTTCGTCCACTACACCGGCCGCCAGCTCCGTGACGAGCAGGTCAAGGCCGTCACCTTTCTCATGCCGCCCCGGCCGGGAGCTCAGCCATGAACAGAATGTTCGCCATTGTCGAGCGCGAGATGCGCAAGTTCTTCCGTTCCCCGGTCCTCATGGTCATGTCCATGATGCTGCCCGTGGTGCAACTGATCATCCTCGGCAATGCCTACGGCGGGCACATTCGCGGCGCGCGCGTCGCCCTCGTCGACCACGACCACGGCCCCCAGGCAGTCAAAATTCGCGAGGCCTTCGATGCCATCGCCTCGAACATCAGAACCTTCACCACCATCGACTACCCAAACGAAGTCCAGGCCCGCGAAGACGTCCGCACCGGCAAGGTCGAGGCTGCCGTCATTATCCCCTCCCAATACTCCCGCCGCGTCTATGCGCAGGACGCCCCCCGCATCGGACTCGTCGTCGACAACTCCGACCAGTTCATGAGCAGCGCCATCGAGGCGCAGATGCAGTCCCTCGTCCAGGCGCTCGATCAGCCCGCCATCCAGCCCCGGCTCGTCAAAAACATCGCCCTCCAGATCGTCGAGCTCTACCCCTACGTCGAATACATGAAGTTCCTGCTCGCCGGCACCATCGCCCTGGCCATGTACATCTCCGTCATGATTGGCGGCGGCATGCTCTACATCGACGACAAGGCCCGCGGCGTCCACGAGGGTTACCTCGTCACCCCCATCACCAAACTCGAACTCGTCATGGGACTCAACATCGCCGGATCCATCAAGGCCGTGCTCGCCGGCATCAGCCTCACCGTCATCGGCTCCCTCTTGTCCGGCCTGGGCACCATCTTCCATCCCGCCGCCCTGCTGCAATTGTTTCTGCTCATCCTCGGCGCTTCCATTGCCTTTAACGGCATGATGTTCCTCATGATGGTCCGCGTCGACGATCCCCTCGTGCCGCGCGCCATCTTCGGCGTCCTCAATACCCTGCTGTTCTTTCCCTCCGGCGCCGTCTTCCCCATCGCCGCCTTTCCCAGGTGGCTGCGCGCCGTCGCCATCGTCGATCCTTTCACCTACGTTGTTCACGGTCTGCAGGCCGTCCTGCTCAAGGATGGAGGCTTCGCCGCCATCCGCTTCGATCTCTTCTTTCTCTTCACCTTCGGCATCGGCACCCTGCTCATCGCCACCTCGCTCTTCAAACGCACGCTCTGAAGAGTCTGCGCACCCAGGATTTCCGGAGGGCAATGAACACAGTCCGGAATGCAGTCGGGCGGCCTACTCCTTGTGGGAGGGTGGGCCGCCTTCCTGCCTCGGCCCGCCATTGCCCCAACTGCGGCCATTCATATAATGTGAAAGACCGCAACGCCCCAATCAGCGTTCGACGTCTGCGGAGGACCGGAACGGCTCATGTCCATCTCCCCCATCAAGTTTGGCACCGACGGCTGGCGCGCCGTCATCGCCGACGACTTCACCTTCGCCAACCTCCGCATCGCCGCTCAGGCCATTGCCGCCTACGTCCTCGATCATGAAGACCCCGCCCAAGGCCTCTGCATCGGCTACGACACCCGTTTTGGCTCCCGGGCCTTCGCCCGCGCCTGTGCCGAGGTCGTCGCCGCCTCCGGCATCCCCGTCTTCCTCGCCAACGCCGTCACCCCCACCCCGGCCCTCAGCTTCGCTGTCCGCGAGCGCTCCGCCGCCGGCGGCATCATGATCACTTCCTCCCACAATCCCGCCCAGTGGAACGGCGTCAAATACAAGGCCTCGTACGGCGGCTCCGGCAAGCCCTCCATCATGGCCGCGATCGAGTCCCGCCTCGGCCAGCCTGTCCCCCAGGCCGCCCATCCCGCACCCATCATCGAGGTCAGCTTCCTCCCCAGCTACCTCCAGGCCATCCAGAGCTTCGCCGATCTCGACCTCATCGCCCGGTCCGGCATGCGCTTCGCCGTCGATTCCATGTACGGCTGCGGCGGCGCCATCCTTTCTGACATCTTCCGCCGTATCGGCGTCGCCCACGTCGCCATCCGCTCCAACCCCGATCCTCTCTTTCCCGGCATCCATCCCGAGCCCATCGAGCCCCACATCCGCGCCCTCGCCGAGACCGTCGTTGCCCATCGCTGCCACGCCGGCCTCTGCACCGACGGCGATGCCGACCGCATCGGCGCCACCGACGAGCACGGCAACTTCGTCGATCCCCACAAAATCTATTCCGTCCTGCTCAGTTGGGTTCTTCGCCGCAAAGGCTGGCCCGGCGCCGTCACCCGCGCCTTCAATACCACCAAAATGCTCGACCGCATCTGCGCCAAACATGGTCGCGAGCTCATCGAGCACGGCATCGGTTTCAAATATGTAGTGGACCTGATGCTGGAGCGCGAAATCGTGATGGGTGGTGAAGAATCCGGCGGTATCGGCTTCCAGCGCCACCTGCCCGAGCGCGACGGCCTCCTCAACTGCCTCCTCCTCGCCAACGTCATGGCCGAGGAAGGCAAGACCCTGGGCCAGCTCGTCGCCGATCTCCAGGCCGAGTTTGGCGAGCACCACTACGGCCGCATCGACCTCCACATCCCCGACGAAATGAAGAACGCCGCCATCGCAAAGGCGCGCGCCCTTGAGCCCGGCAATCCGGCCCTTGCCGCCATGCCCGTCCTCCGCCAGGACACCCTCGACGGCATCAAGCTCTACCTCGACAACCCCGAAGCCAAAACCAAACCCAACGCCGCCGAAACCTGGATCCTCTTCCGCGCCAGCGGCACCGAGCCCCTGCTGCGCATCTATACCGAATCCTGCTCCCCCCAGGCCGTCACCCGCCTCCTCGACTCTGCCCGCGCCTTCGCCATGGGCAACTGAGGCGGCGGGTACCCCGATCCCTCGATCCAGTCCAAACCACCATGAGGGTGCCCCTCGCCTCTGGGGACCGGGGATGGAAGCTCCTGACCGCGCGCCGGAGCCCTTCTGGCAGGTGCGATAGTACGACTTCAATGTCTGGAGCGAGGAGAAGCGCATCGAAAAGCTGCGCTATCTGCGCCGGAACCCGGTTGCGCGTGGCCTGGTTGAAAGACCGCGGGATTGGCCGTGGTCGAGCTTTCGCCATTATGCCACCGGCGCCGAAGGCGCAGTCGAGATCGAGTCGGAATGGACCGCACGCAAGCGCGAGGCGATGGGCATCAGCCTCCACGTTCGAGCCGGACCAGTCAACCGATTCCCGCCCTGGCGGAGCTAGGACGGGCCACCCGCCCGTGATTTGGCAATGAAAGAAGCAGCACACGTGGACATGCTGCTGGTGACAATCAACGCTGCTCACGACGTCCGAAATCGACGTCCGAAATCGCACGACTGGGCTACGGCAGGTGCTTCCGTCGCAGGGCGTCGAGTTCGGCAGCCTGCCGGGCTAATGCAGATGTACGACGCGCCTTCGCTGCTTCGAGTTCGGGTAGGCTCCGCCGTCGCACCCATTCGCGAACGTGGCGGACAGCCGCCCGGTTCACCCTTCGACCCGCGGGGTGCCCTCCGTTCAAACTTGTTATGTAGGTGTAAGACGCAAGCTCGACAATACGCGCATCGGCATTGAGCTTTAATGTCACGCTCACCGACGCCTGGTTAGGGCTCGAGTAGACCGCAATATCGAGTTCGCCGTCTTCCGTATGCCGGGTGAATGTCATGTTTATCGCCCACGGCCCAGTGTCTGTTAGCGCCCATTCTTGCACTTGGGCACTCGCATGGACTAAGGGGGCGAGCCCCCATGTGTCGGCGCTCTGCCGGATCACCCAGATTGGCTCTTGCTCTTCGACTTGGGCAAGGACCTCACGGACGTCGGAGTCAATGCCGCAATTCCAAAACGCCATCGATCACCTCAATCCGAAACGGACAGTCTTTCGTCTGCCTTCCAACCCGAATAACAATCCACCTGCAGTTGCATTTGCACTCCAGATCAAAGCGACCATTCCCGAGCGTGTCTGCACATTTCTTCTTCTCATGATAACCGCGCCGTTGTGACCTGACCCCATTTTCCGTCCAGTTCGGTGTCTGAAATCATACCCTACATTTTTCTGGTGGCCCGGGCCCCAGGGAAGTGAATTGCGTCACTGAGGGTGGGTGCCCCGGGTCCCTCGCACTTGGGGACCCGGGAGACCACGATCCCCAACCGGATGTCTCCCGCATTTGGCTCCGGGTGATTCACCGCCAATGCGGAAGTCTTGGTCGCAGTCAGCCCGTAAGCATGGTCCCGATAGTTAGGCGTAGCGCAAAATCGGCACAGAAGTCTTGAGGCGTTCGCTTTGCCGATTGTTCTGAAGGGGTTGCGGAGCACCCTTTAAGTGCCGCAAGAGAAGCAAAATGAGAGCGGCCTTCAGGCCCTGCGGCCCGTTTCCCAGAGATTCCCCCTCGCTCTCGAGCTTTTCCCCAACCCGCCAATCCGCAAGGCCCTCTCCGCAAGTCACTCCCCCATCCAACTCATTCTGCAAGACTTCCTGCTATCGCCCCTTTTGCGTAGAATTATCCCGCCCCGGCGCACAATAGATCCATGACTGCGGACCAGCCAGGTAGCGCCCTCCTTAGGCAGTGTCAGCCGTGTCCCCGGTTTGTACCCAAAGACCCCCTACCCCCCCCGGGGGTCCATTCCCCTTCTTTTCGCCTTCGAGGGGAGCAGCCAGATCAGGGGGCTTAGGTGTTTATGTGCATAGGTGTTTATGTGTATAGGTGTTTGTGAAAGGCTGGCTTTGTGGCTATGGAGAGCGGCCCTCTACTGCCCCGCTCCCGGGATATAGGTGTAGTGAATCTCCGCCGGCTTCTTCACAGGGTCTCCCGTCAGATCGTGCGTGTGCCAGGCCACGCTTTCGCTTGCCACCTCGGGGTGGCGCGCCAGAAACTCCAGAGCAAACTCCGACGCGGTCGGATCGTTCTTCTGGTCGGCATACTTCGCCGCCTCCTCCTGGGACTTCTTCTTCTCTTTCAGCCGCCGGTAGAGAATCGCCAGCTCGTAGTGCGCCGCCAGGTTGTCCGGGTCGATCGCCTGCAGCCGCTGGTACGCGTCGCATGCCTCGGCGTACTTGTGTTCCTGGAAGTACGAGAACCCCAGCTCGCGCAGCGCATCCTTTGATCGCGGATACTTCTCGAGCACCGCCTCCAGATCCACCACCGCCTGCCTGGTCTGGCTCTCGTTGCGCTCCACCAGCGCCCGGTAGTACAGCGCCCGCGGATCGCCCGGCAGCAGCTTCAGTGCCTTGGCCAGGTTGGCCCGCGCGTCGTCGTACCGTTCCCAGACAATCTCCACTACAGCCATATTTGTGTACGCGTCCGCATAATCCGGCCGCAGCGCCGCCACCTGTTCAAACGCCTCCACCGATGCCTGGTACTGCTGCGCATCCAGCAGCGCGATCCCGTAGTTGTTCCACCGCATCCACTCCGGGTTCTCGTCCGCCCCCGGCGCCGCCGGCTGATTCTCGCCGATCTCGAGCGTCCGCGACGCCGTCGCCATGTCGATAATCGGCTCCGGATAGTGCTTTTCCCCCATGGCGTAGTCGAGAAAGTGCTGGTTAAACCGCCTGTACCGCACCGTCGCCGTCAGCGTCACCGAACCTGTAATCGTCTTGGGCAGCCGGAACCGGTACCGCACCAGTTGCGACCGCCCCGATTGAATCGTGTTGTTATACGCCAGTACCCGGTTATGCCAGATTTGGTGCAAATCGTTCAGCTTGCCCTCTTTGTTGATCAGCCGGTTGGTAAACGAGTGCGCGCGCGGATCGAGATTTCCGTCGGGCTCGATAAATCCGCTCTCCACCAACGTCTTCCCCACGCCGTCCTTCACCGTAAAATCCACCCACGCCTCGTAGAAATCCCTCTGTTCCGGAACGAACGAGTGCCCGATCCCCTTGTTCTGGATCACCACGTCTGCCACCAGCGTCTCACCCGCTTCCAGCGTAAAGCGCGTCAGACCCAGCGGCGCCACCGTCACGCGATCCTTCGCCGTTGCCGCCGCGCTCTCCTTCTCGAGAGCGAAAATGTCCACATTAAACACGCCCTTGCCGTCCGGCCCGCGTTTCAGGAATTCCACCAGCTTGCGCGCCTGCTCGTCGTATTTGTAATACGCCGGAATCAGCGAGTTGCCGCCCAGCCACCGGTGCGACAGAAACTTCCCGTCCTTCGCGCCCGGCTCCTCGGCGTTGGCCGGCAGCGTTTCGCTGGGCATGTGGCAAGTCTGGCACACGCTCACCGCCGGCTTGCGGTAGAAGGGAAGTGGCGACTGCTTGCTGAAGCTCGCAGCTTGCCACTCGTCATAGACCGTGAACGCCCGCAGCCACTTGTAGTTGTCCACCTCCCGCGGAATGGCTGCCTTGTGGCAGGCCGCGCAGAACTCCGGCGTCCGGTAGAGCGGCCGCATCACCGCCTTCGCATGGCGGTCCAGATGCGCCAGAATCTCGGCGTCCGGCACTGGCCCCGTGACCGGCTTGCCCTGCTCGTCCACCAGCACCGCCGGTGTCCCCATTACGTAGCTGCCCGTCCCGGTCGTATCTACGGAAAGGATTGAGTGGCACGTCGAGCACGTGACCCCCTCATCCTCGAATGGCCGCGTCTTCGGCATCCCCTGTGTCAGATCGCCCGACAGCAGAGCCACCGGGTTGTGGCAGCCCTCGCAGTGTCGCGAGTACTGCACCCCCTGTTCGTCGATCAGCATGTTCACGTTCTTCAGGTACCAGGGCGCTCTGAAGCTATTCGCATGCACAGATTGGCGCCATTCGGCGTAGGCCTGCTGGTGGCAGTGCCCGCAGTAGCGCGCCGTCGGAAAGCTCCGCGGGCTCACAAACTGCCCGTTCTCTGTCCGCGCATTTGATGGTAAAAAAGGCGCATCCTTCCCGAAGGCGTAGTTGTAGCGCCCCGCCACCGCATCGTGAAACGCCGTCGTCGGCCCTTCGATGGCCGCTGGCGGTTCATACTCCGGTGCGTTTGCCGCTGCGCTATACTTCGCCGTTTCTGTGCCTGGCTTGGAACCAGCTGCCTCGACGGTCCACTGGGCCGCCAGCGCTAGCAGCCCAACCAACGCGGCTGCGGACAATGCTCGCCACGCAGTCCTCGACCCGCACCCAATCCTGTTTTTAAACATGAACCTCTGATCTCCAGAGAAGCTCGTCCATTCCATCGGTGGCCTTCTGGGGAAGCCCGACAGAACACACCCAAACTAACCGTCACGCGCCCCCTTGTCTTCCAACCAAAGGTTGACCGCCGGCGCTTTGGCCCGGTGTTCCCTCCGCGGTTCACAACATGGGACTCGCCGCCCAAAATCGATGATTATCTTCTCATTCGCGCATCTTCTTCTTAGCCAAACGCACCCTCAAACTGATACTTTAAGAAAGTAAGATTTGGTTCCAAAGATGGCTTCAAGTCCCTATTTTTCTCTGGCGGTTCTCTTTCTTGCCGCCCTTGCATTCGGCCTCACTCCCCTGGCGCTGGCCTGGCTCTGGGCACGGTTTTTTTCACCCCCTAAACCCAGCCTTGTCAAGAACTCCATTTACGAGTGCGGCCTCGAATCCAAAGGCGATGCCTGGATGCAGTTCCACTCCGCTTATTATCTCTATGCCATCATTTTCCTTATCTTTGACGTCGAGGCCGTCTTTCTGCTGCCGTTCGCCGTGGCCTTTACCGGGCTTGGCGTGGCGGCCTGTGTAGCCATGCTCGTCTTTGTTCTGCTGCTCATCGAGGGGCTTGCCTGGGCATGGGCCAAGGGTGTGCTCACCTGGGCGTAATGGCGGCTCGAGCTGCCCGGCTGGCAACTCGCTCGTGTAGCTGTCAGTCCGTATGTGTTGAAGACCGGGGACCGCTCAGGAATCCGCACGTTGTCGGCTTCCCGCCGTCCGTGGGACTGTGAATTTTGAGGTGCCGGCTGCATCCTGCCGGCTGGAGCAACCATGGCTGTGGATCAAGACCTGAAGATCGAGTTGGGCAAGCAGGGTGTTTTCATCACTACCCTCCAGGAACTCTACAACTGGGGGCGTCGCAATTCGGTCTGGCCCATGCAGTTTGGCCTGGCCTGCTGCGCCATTGAGATGATCGCGACCACCATGGCCCGTTATGATCTGGCCCGTTTTGGCGCCGAGGTTTTTCGCCCCTCTCCGCGGCAGGCCGATATGATGATCATCTCTGGCACGGTCACCAAGAAGATGGCGCCCCAGGTGGTTCGCCTCTATAATCAGATGGCCGAACCGCGTTATGTGATCGCCATGGGAGCCTGCGCCATCTCCGGCGGCCCGTTCAAACAGGGCTACAACGTCCTCAAGGGCATTGACCGCTACATCCCTGTCGATGTCCACATCCCCGGTTGCCCCCCGCGCCCCGAAGCCCTCTTGCAGGCTTTTATCACCTTGCAGAAAAAAATTGACGCGCAGCCCCTTACAGGGCCCGGCCGTCCCCGTTTTCTCGATGCCGCTGCCCAGGGAGAATTCCCGGTCCCTGTGCCCGGCGAGCACGACCTCGAACCCGCGTTTAACCAGGGCGTCTGGCCCCTGCCCGTTCTCCAGCCGGGAAAAAAGGACTAGAGTCTGGGCGCCGGCCGGCGCTGTTCGCTTGCCGTCGCTGCGCCGGTGGCCGCCAGAGAGAAACAGAGGATCTGAATTGAAGACCATCGAAGAAATCAAGGCCGCCATTGAAGCCGCCGTGCCCGGCGCGGGCGTTGAGGTTGTGGTCAATCCCAGCCCCTGTGCGCAGCATTCGCTGCGCCTCGATCCAGACTCCGCTCTTGCCGTCGCCCGCTTCCTCCGGGACGATCCGGAACTGGCCCTCGACTTCCTTTCCAACGTGACGGGCGTCGATTGGCCTGACAGGGAAATCTCCGAAAAGGTCAAGGTCGCCCGTACCGTCGCCAAAACCGTAGACGGCGTCGAGCAGCAGGTGGAAGAGACCGTGGACGAAATCCGCAAGCGCGTTGAGCCTGGCTGTCTCGAGGCTGTATACCACCTCTATTCCGTCGTCAGGAAGCACGGCCCCGTTGTCATCCGCATGCGCACCGGCAACCGTACCGATCGGGTCGAACTGCCCTCGCTCACGCCGGTCTGGCGGTCGGGCGAGTTCCAGGAGCGCGAGATCTTCGATCTCTTCGGCATCGTC
This sequence comes from Acidobacteriota bacterium, assembly GCA_021846985.1. Classification (GTDB taxonomy): domain Bacteria; phylum Acidobacteriota; class Terriglobia; order Terriglobales; family Acidobacteriaceae; genus Telmatobacter. Next base: position 288,308 of record JAJZVX010000002.1, read on the forward strand.
TTCAACGGTCATCCCGACCTGCGCCGGATTCTGATGTGGGACAACTTCAAAGACCACCCCATGCGCCGCGACTACGTTGAGCCCGACGACTACGAATACGAACCCACGGCTCACGACGCGGTCCTTGCCAAAGCGCAGGCTCACCGCGCCGCTGCCCAGGCTGGGGCCAAAGGCCAGGAAGGAGCAGGCGCCGCCCAATGACTGCCTCTTTCAAATCGCCCGCCGAGCCCAAACTCAACAATCTGGACCTCGCGCCGTCTTCCGAACCCGGTATCTCGGGCGACCTTCTTGAAGTTGCCATGGGGCCTCACCATCCGTCTACACATGGCGTCTTCCGCATGGATATCGTCCTTGACGGCGAGCGCGTCATCCGCCTCAAGCCTGTATTTGGCTATCTGCATCGCAATCACGAGAAGATTGCCGAAAATATAACCTATATTGCTTCCATGCCGTATACCGACCGGCTGGATTATATCTGCTCGCTCACCAACAACTGGGCCTATGCCCTGGCCGTCGAAAAGCTTGTCGGCCTCGAGGTGCCCGAACGTGCCGAGTATCTCCGCATCATCCTGGGTGAATTGACGCGCTTTCAGAATCACGCCTCCACGATAGGCTTCCTTATTCAGGAGATGGGCGCCAGCGGTACGCCGCTGATGTATGCCTTCCGCGAGCGCGAAAAGATACTCGATCTCTTCGAGTCCCTCACCGGCTCCCGCATGATGTGCAACTACATGCGCTTCGGCGGATGCCGCGTTGACCCTTCCGCCGAATGGCTCGATCAGGTGCGCAAGGTTGTGGCCGGCCTGCCCGCCTTCACCGATGAGATCGATCGCCTGCTCACCTCCAACGAGATTCTGATGGCTCGCACGCAGGGCATCGGCATCCTGCCCCCGGATCTGGCCGTCAATGCCGGCATCACGGGCCCCATGCTCCGCGCCTCCGGCGTCAACTACGACATCCGCAAGATCGACAGCTACGGCATCTACAACCGCTTCACCTTCCGCGTGCCTCTTGGCGAGCGCGGCGATGTCTACGACCGCTACATGATCCGCCTGCTCGAAATGCGCGAGTCCATCAGGATCCTCGAACAGGCTCTCAAAAATGTTCCGGGCGGGCCCATCGTGGACCCCAAATCGAAGATCCGAGGTTTCCGGCCCAAACCCGGCGAGGCCTACGGCCGCATCGAGGCCCCCAAGGGCGAACTCGGTTTCTATCTCATCAGCGACGGCGGTCCCAACCCCTATCGCTACCGCGTCCGTCCGCCCAGCCTTGTTAATCTCACCATTCTCGAGGACATGTGCCTGGGCGCCGCCGTCGCCGACGTCGTCATCATCTTTGGCAGTGTCGACATCGTGTTGGGAGAAGTTGATCGATGATCCTTATCCGTCTGCAACTACCATTGAAGATGAAGGACTGAAAGCGGAGGTTTCCTTGTTTGGTGAAGGCATTCTGAAAGGCTTGGCGGAGACGGCGAAGAACTTCTTCGGCAGCTACGTCTCCGCCGACCGGCTCACCACCGTCGAGTATCCCGAGAAGCGGCTCGAACCCATCGAAGCCGCGCGTGTCTTTCCTTTCCTCGTCTACGACGGGGGCGACTGGCAGGCGGGACTGCGCTGCGTCGCCTGTCAGATCTGCGAGAAGGAGTGCCCGCCCAAGTGCATCTACATCGAAAAGTCCAAGGACAAAAAACCGGACGCCGTGGGCAAGATGCAGTTCTACCCCACGCGCTTCGACATCGACGTTTCCGTCTGCATGAGCTGCCAGATCTGCGTCGAGGTTTGCCCGTTCGATGCGATTAAGATGGATAAGCTCTTCGAACTGGCCACGGATGACCGCTTCGGCGGACTGATTCTCGACCGCGGCATGCTGGCAAAATCAAACCAGTATTTTCACGGTATTCATCCTACTGAGGCTGCCGAGGTCGATGCGCGGCTGACCGCCGAGCGTGCCAAATCCGCGGCCAAAGCCGGCGCTCCGGCGGCAAAGGACGCCGGGCGGCCGCAGCCGCCGCCGCCGGGGGAAAAATAGCTCATGATCGACCACCCCATTGTTTATCAAGCCGACCAGATCTTTGTTCTGCTCAAGCACTGGCTCATTGGCCAATTGCCATCCTCCGTGCAGCCCGCCGCCGGCGTTCTCCTTTCCGTCGTCGTCATCATTTGCCTTTTCCCCGCCCTCTTTGCGGTCACAACGATTATCGAGCGCAAAGGCCTGGGCCGCATGCAGAACCGGCTCGGGCCCAACCGCACCGGCCCCTTCGGCATCCTGCAGCCAATCGCCGATGGCATCAAGTCCCTCACCAAGGAAGATATTGTCCCCACCAGCGCCGATGGCGTGGTCCATTTTCTCGCCCCTGTCCTGTTGGTGGTGGTTGTCTTCATGGGTTTCGCCGTGCTCCCCATGGGCCGCAACATGGCCCTCACCGACATGGACGCCGGCCTGCTCTTCTTTTTCGCCATCGGCGCGTCCACAGAGTTGAGCGTCTTCATGGCCGGCTGGTCCAGCCGCAACAAATACTCGCTCCTCGGCGCCATGCGCGCCGTCGCCCAGATGATCAGCTACGAGGTGCCGCTGCTGCTTTCGAGCGTCGCCGTGGTCATGATCACCGGCTCGCTCTCGCTCAACAAGATCGTCGAGGCCCAGAACCACTACACCTGGGGCCTGCCCCACTGGTACATCTTTACCCCCTGGGGGTTGGCCGGCTTCCTTATCTTCTGCATCGCCGCCACGGCTGAAACCAACCGCTCTCCTTTCGACCTGCCCGAGGGCGAGTCCGAGCTCGTCGCCGGCTATCACACCGAGTACTCCGGCTTCAAATTCGCGCTGTTCTTCCTGGGCGAATATGTCGGCATGTTTTCCATCTCCGGACTCGGCGCCACTCTCTTTCTCGGCGGATGGTCGGCGCCGCTGCAAATCCTCAACTTCATCCCTTCCTGGTTCTGGTTCTTCTCCAAGCTGATGGCTGCCATCTGCGTCTTTATCTGGATGCGCGGCACCTTCCCCCGCCTCCGACAGGACCAGCTCATGAACTTCGCCTGGAAGTTCTGCCTGCCCCTCGTTCTCACCAACCTCTTTGTCACCGCGCTTTGGCGCTTCCTCGGCGAGGGCTGGCTGCGCTGGGCTCTCTGCACCGCTATCCTTGTCGTGGTCTACGTGGCCATGGCCCGTGCGGAAATGCGCAGCGGACACTTCGGCTCCAGGAGGTACCGCTATGCCGAATAAAATAATGCTCTGCCCTCGCTGCCGTGTCAGGTCCCTGCGCCCCTCTTTCAGCGGAAAGGCAAGAAGCCGCAGAGCCTTCCTTGTGCCCGCGTCTTCCTTGGAAAGGAGCGCCTGCCGATGACCTTTGCCTTTTATGTAATTGCGGCGCTGACCGTCGCCGGAGGCCTTGCCGCCGTCCTGCTCAGAAACACCGTTCACTGCGCTCTCGCCGTCACGATTGCTTTTGCCGGCCTCGCCATGCTCTTCCTCGACCTGGATGCGCAGTTTGCCGGCTTCGCCCAGATCCTGGTCTATATTGGCGCCGTCGCTATTCTCATCGTCTTCGCCATCCTGCTCACCCGCAACTCGGAGACGCCCAGGGACGGCGTCTTCAGCCGCAACTGGTTCGCCGGCCTGTTTGTCGCCGCCGCCATCTTCGCTGTCCTCGGCTGGGCCGTGCTGCACAGCATCGCCGTCCTCCCCAACCATGCAGCCGTTCCCGCCGTCACCGTCGCTCAAATCGGCCAGGCCCTCGTCGGCCGCTACGTCCTGCCCCTCGAAATCGTCGCCCTCTTGCTCACCGCCGCCATGATCGGCGCCGTCATTATCGCCCTGGACGAGAAAGGCAGGACCAAATGACCCCTCTCTCCGGATTCCTCCTCGTTGCCGCCCTCGTCTTTGCCATCGGTCTGGCCGGCGCGCTCACCCGCCGCAACGCCATCCTTGTCCTCATCGGAATCGAACTCATGCTCAACGCTGCCAACCTCAATCTCATCGCCTTCTGGCGCTACGGGCCCCACCCCGCAGCCCTCACCGGCATGATGTTCGCCATCTTCTCCATCGCCGTCGCCGCCGCCGAAGCCGCCGTCGGCCTGGGCTTGGTGATTGCCATCTATCGCCACGCCCGCACCACAGACCTCGACCAGATGAACAGGATGAAGGGGTGAGCCGGTGATCCAGGTACTGTCCCAATCCATTCCCGTGCCCGCCGCCGCGCCGGTCTCCGCCGCCGCCCGTCTCCTCTGGCTCATTCCTGCCCTGCCCATGGCTGCCGCGGGCGTCATCGCCGTGCTCAAGCAGCCGCGCCGCGCCGCTGCCTCCACGCTCGCCATCGCCTCCCTGGGTTTCTCGCTTCTGCTCTCGCTCATCGCCTTCGCCCATGTCGTCAGCGTCTGGGCTTCCGGCTCCCAGGTCCGCGAAGTCTTCAACTTCACATGGTTCCAATTCGGCAGTTCCACCGTCGATCTCGGCTGGATTCTCGATCCTCTCTCCGCCGCCATGCTGGTGATGGTCTCGCTCGTCGGCCTGCTCATCTTCATCTACTCCCTCGGCTACATGGCCCACGATGAGAACTTCACCCGCTTCTTCTGTTTCCTCTCCCTCTTCGCCGGAGGCATGCTCACCGTAGTCATCTCCAACAGCCTCCTGCTCCTCTTCATGGGCTGGGAGATCGTCGGCCTCACCTCCTATCTCCTCATCGGCTTCTGGTACCACAAGCCCTCCGCCGCCGCGGCCGCCAAAAAAGCCTTCATCGTCACCCGCGTCGGAGACGTCTTTTTTCTCCTCGGCATTGTCTGGCTCTTCACGCAGACCGGCACCCTGCTCTTCTATAACTGCGGCGCCGGCTCCATGGAAACCGGCGCTCTGGCCGCGTTGCTCGGCCAGCATGCCGCGCTCGGCCTCAGCGCCGCCACCGCCATCGGCCTGCTCATCTTTGCCGGTGCCGCCGGCAAAAGCGGCCAGTTCCCGCTCCATGTCTGGCTCCCCGACGCCATGGAGGGCCCCACCCCCGTCTCCGCCCTCATCCATGCCGCCACCATGGTGGCCGCCGGCGTTTATCTCGTCGCCCGCGTCTATCCGCTCATGTCTGCCGGACTGCAGCCCGGAGGCTCGACGACCACCCTCGTCGTCATCACCTGGATCGGCGCCATCACGGCCGTCTTCGCCGCCCTCATCGCCATCGCGCAGAACGACATCAAGCGCATCCTCGCCTACTCCACCGTCTCGCAACTCGGCTATATGATGGCCGGACTGGGCATGGGCGGCGTGGCCATCGGCTTCTTCCACCTCATCACCCACGCCTTCTTCAAGGCCCTCCTCTTCATGGGTGCCGGCTCGGTGATCCACGGCTGCCACGAGGAGCAGGACATCCGGCGCATGGGCGGCCTCAGGACCGGCATGCCCCTCACCTTTGTTACTTACGCCGTGGGCATGCTCGCCCTCTGCGGATTCCCCATCTTCTTCTCCGGCTTCTGGTCCAAGGATGCCATCCTCGAAGCCGCCCATCACTGGACCGTTGCCCGCACGCCCTTTTACCTTCTCGTCTTCGGCGCCGTGCTCACCGCGTTTTACATGACCCGCCAGGTTGCCTACGTCTTCTTCGGTAGCTGGCGCGGTCACAAGCAGGCGCATGAGAGCCCCGCCGTGATGACCTTTCCGCTCGTCGCGCTGGCCTTCTTCGCCATGGCTCTCGGTCTCATCGGCACACCGGCCTGGCCCTGGTTCCGCGCCTTCCTCGGCGGACAGGCCGCGCCGGTCCATCCGGACGCTTTTGCCGAGCCCGCCTTCCTCTCGCTCCTCGGTACCTCCACCGTCGTCGTCTTCCTCGGCATCGGCCTGGCCTGGTGGCTCTACGGCAACAAGTCTCCCGCACCCGACGCCCCCGACGTGCTCCAGAGCGCTGTCCCGCCGCTCTGGGCCTCGCTCCGCGACCGCCTTTACGTGGACGAGCTTTACGGCGTGACCGTCATCGCCTTCTACGCCTGGTGGGCGCGCGTCTCCGACTGGCTCGATCGCCGTGTCTGGGGCGGCATTGTCGCCGCCATCGCCTGGCTCTTCCGCCTCTGGGCCGCCATCAACCGCTTCCTCGACACGCATGTCGTCGATGGCGCCTTCGACAAAGGCTGTGAAGAGCTCTCCACCGGCGGCGGCCTCCTCGCGCGCGTCCAGAGCGGCCGCGTGCAATCCTACTTGCGCCTTCTCGCCTTCGCCGTTGCGGCGCTGGCCTTCATTCTCATTTGGAGCAGCCGGGCATGAACGGAATTCCCGTACTGACGTTGTTGACCGTGCTGCCCCTCATCGGGGCGGCCATCGCGCTCTGGACCGGCAAGCACGCCCGCAACGTCGCCCTCGTCACCACCTTCGCCAGCCTGGCCGTGGCCCTGTACGTCTGGATGCGCCTCCCCGCCGACGGCGGCTTTGGCCTTGTCGAGCAGCACCTCTGGGCGCCCACCCTCGGCATCGAGTACCACCTCGGCGTCGATGCCCTCGGCGCTCTTATGCTCATCCTCTCGGCCATCGTCACGCTCATGTCGGTCGACGCCGCCCATCGCGTCCATCACGCGCCCGGCCTTTACTTCGCTCTCGTTCTCACTCTCGAGGCCGGCCTCTTCGGCTCCTTCACCGCCCTCAACTTCTTCCACTGGTTCCTCTTCTGGGAGCTTAGCCTCATCCCCGCCTTCTTCCTCATCAAGCTCTGGGGAGGCGCCCGCCGCGGGCCCGCCGCCACCCAGTTCTTCGTCTACACCATGGCCGGCTCCGTGGCCCTGCTCCTCTCCTTCCTGGCCGTCTTCCTCTCCACCGGCAGCATGGACTTTACCCATCTTGCCGATCTTGCCTCCAGCGGCAAGCTCGAGCAGATGGTCACCGCCCACCTCGGCCCGGTTACCCTCTGGCTCGCCGTCGGCGTTCTCGCCGGATTCGCCGTCAAGGTGCCCATCGCTCCCTTCCACACCTGGCTGCCCGACGCCTATGCCGAGGCCCCCTCGCCCGTCACCATGCTCCTCACCGGCGCCATGTCCAAGATGGGTGTCTACGGCCTGCTGCGCATCGCCCTGCCCCTCTTCGCCCATCAGATCTATCTCATCCGCACGCCCCTCCTCGTCCTTGCTGTTGTCACGGTGGTCATGGGCGCCTGGGCAGCCGCCGCGCAAAAGGATCTCAAGCGCGTCTTTGCCTACTCCTCCGTAAACCACCTCGGCTACTGCCTGCTCGGCATCTTCGCCCTCGCCGTGCCCATCGCCGCCGGCAATGCCTCCGGCCACGCCAGCCAGGCTGCCGCCCTCAACGGCGTCATCCTCCAGATGTTCAACCACGGCGTCACCGCCGCCGCCCTCTTCTGGTTTGTCGCCATGATCCAGGCCCGCACCGGCGGTCATCGCGGCATCGACCAGTTCGGCGGCCTTCGCAAGCCCGCCCCGGTCCTCGCAGGACTCATGGGCATCACCCTCTTTGCCTCGCTCGGCCTGCCCGGCCTCAACGGCTTTGTCGGAGAGTTCCTCATCTTCCGCGGCGTTTTCCCGCTTTCCTGGGTTGCCGCCACCGTTTCTGTCCTTGGCCTGCTCATCACCGCCGTCGTCCTGCTCACCGTGATCCAGAAAGTCTTCTGGGGGCCGGTACCCGAGCACTGCGCCGCCTTTCCCGATCTCCACCACGGCGAGCGCATGGCCATGGCCCCGGTCATCGGCATCCTCTTTCTCCTTGGTCTTGTCCCCCAGATCATCGTGGGCGTCGTCAACCCAACCGTCGTGAACCTGCTGGCGCACTGGAAATTCTGATGTTAGCTCTAACGATCTATCTCTCCTTTGCCGGCGCACTCGTGCTGGCCCTCCTGCCCAAGGACAGGCCTGCCCTGGCCCGCTGGCTGGCGCTTGCCGTGGCCGTGGCCGGTCTCGCCGCCGCCCTTGCCGGCTTCCTCGCCGGCATCGGTCAGGGCCGCACCGTCCTCGTCGATCTGCCCTGGATTCCTTCCATGGGCATCCGCTTCCTGCTCGCCGCCGATGGCATCAGCCGCGTCCTCGTTCTCCTCACCGGCATCGCCTCGGTCGCCGGCATCCTCTTCAGTTGGAACATCGACCACCGCACCCATCACTTCTTCGCCTTCTTCCTCGCCCTCATCGGCGGCGTCTACGGCGTCTTCCTCAGCTTCGACTTCTTCCTCCTCTTCGTCTTCTACGAAATCGCCATCGTCCCCAAGTACTTCCTCATCGCCATCTGGGGTTCCACCCGCCGCGAATACGCGGCCATGAAGCTGGCCATCTACTCCTTCGTCGGCTCGGCCATGGTGCTCATCGGCCTGCTCTCCGCTTACGCCACCGCGGGCAGCCACTCCACCAGCCTCATCGCTCTGGCCCACGCCGGCCTGCCCGTCAGCTTCCAGATGTGGTGTTTCCCGCTGGTCTTCACCGGCTTTGCCATCCTCGCCGGCATGTGGCCCTTTCACACCTGGGCGCCCACCGGACACGTCGCCGCTCCCACCGCCGCCTCCATGCTGCTGGCCGGCGTGGTCATGAAGCTCGGCGCTTATGGCTGCCTTCGCGTCGCCATCGGCCTCTTCCCCCACGGTCTCGATCCCTGGGGATTTGCCTTCCTCGGCATTGGCTCCTGGCGCGACGTCTTCGCCATCCTCGCCGTCATCGGCATTGTCTACGGCGCTCTCGTCGCCCTGGCCCAAAGCGACTTCAAGTTCGTCATCGGCTACTCCAGCGTCAGTCACATGGGATTCGTTCTGCTCGGCCTGATGGCTCTGAACCAGATCGGCCTCAGCGGCGCCGTCCTGCAGATGTTCTCCCACGGCATCATCGCCGGCCTGCTCTTCGCCATCGTCGGCCGCATTGTCTACGACCGTACCCACACCCGCCAGCTCGCCGAGCTGGAAACCATGCACCTCTCGCGGCGCCTGCCCTTCGCGGCCTGGGCTTTTGTGATCGCGGGCATGGCATCCATGGGCCTGCCCGGCTTCTCTGGCTTCGTCGCCGAGCTCCAGGTCCTGGTCGGCGCCTGGGCCGCCAACCGCTGGTGGGCCATCGCTGCCGGCCTCGGCCTCGTCGTCGGCGTCGCCTACATCTGGCGCGCTCTCCAGAAGGCCTTCTTTACCGACCTTCAACCTACCGCAGAAGACCACCCCAAGACCGGCTGGCACGATCTGGGAGCCATTGCCTGGCCTGAGATCGCCGGCGTTTCGCTCCTGCTCCTCTCCACCCTGGCCGTTGGCCTCTGGCCCCGAATCCTGCTCGACTCCATCGAGCCCGCCGTTCAATCGCTGCTCGCGGGAGGAGGACGATGAACTACGCTGATCTCTTCCGCGTCACGCTGCCCGAGACGGCCCTTGAATTTGCCGCTCTGCTGGTCCTGGTCGTCGATCTCGCTTTTCTGCGCAAGACCGCCCTCCGTCCCCGCGCTGCCGTCGCCTCGCTGCTCGGCGTTGTGGGCTGTCTGGCTGCGGCGTGGGCTATCTTCGCTGCGGGCTCCGTTCCATACGCTTATGGCAACGAGATTCTGCTTGCCGCGGGCGGGCTGGTCACCGTTGCCCAGATCGGCATCGTTGTTCTTACTGCCGTCACTCTCCTGCTTCTCATCGACTCCGCCTTCACGCGTCATGTCGCTGAATTCGCAGCCGTTGTCCTGATGGCCGCTGCAGGCGGACTCCTCATTGCCAGCGCCCGCGACCTCCTTGTCACCTTCGTGGGACTCGAGCTTCTCTCCCTCGGTCTCTACATCCTCACCGCCTTTGCCAAAACCTCCGCCAAAAGCGCCGAGTCCGCCCTCAAATACTATCTCTTCGGCGGCATGTCGGCCGCTTTTCTCCTCTTCGGCTTCAGTTACCTCTACGGCATCGCCGGTTCCACCAACTTCTACGCCATCTACTCCGCTCTCCGCCAGACCGGCGCCGGCCTGCCGCCGATCTTCTTTGTCGCTCTTGTTGCCATCGCCGCAGGTCTCGGCTTCAAGGTCGCCGCCGTTCCCTTCCATCTCTGGGCCCCCGACGCCTACGAAGGTGCCCCCACGCCCTCGGCCGCCTTCATCGCCTCCGTCTCCAAGGTCGCCAGCTTCGCCCTCCTCGTCGGCATCGTCTCCGTCACCCTCACGCCTGCCGCGGTTACCGTTCCCCGGGTGGAATCCGGCCTTGCCGAGGCTCTACAGTCGATCTTCCTCAATATCTTTGTCTCCTCCCTCATCTTCCTGTTGGCTCTGGCCTCCATGCTCGTGGGCAACCTTGCCGCTCTGGCCCAGCACAGCGTTCGCCGCCTCCTTGCCTATTCGGCCATCGCCCACGCCGGCTATATCCTGCTCGGCATCGCGGTCGGCACTTCCCGCGGTTCGGCCGCCGTCCTCTACTACATCCTCACCTACGGCCTCACCACCATCGGCGCCTTTGGCGTGGTCGATGTGGTCGAGCGCGCCACCGGCAGCGACAACTTCGATGCCTTCCTCGGCCTTCACAAGCGCAATCCGGTCCTGGCCGCCGTCCTGATGGTGCTCTTCCTCTCGCTGGCAGGCATTCCGCCTCTGGTCGGCTTCTGGGCCAAGTTCAATCTCTTCGCCGCGGTCCTCGGCGCCTCGAACGGAGCCATTCCCTTCGCGCTTGTCGCCCTCGCCGTTGCCCTCAGCGCCGTCTCCCTTTACTACTATCTCCAGGTCCTCAAGCGGGCCTGGGTTCAGCCCGCCGTCCACGATCAGCCCATCCAGGCGCCGCCGGTCACCCTCGCCGTACTGGTTTTCATTGCCGCGGCCGTTGTCCTCCTGGGCTGCTTCCCGTCTCTACTTCAGAACTGGATCGCCAGCTTCTGAGATCTGCCCTTTGTTCGCAGGCCAGGCCCCTGCATATGCGGCCGCCATCCGCACCGCCGCCAGGTGCGGATCTTCTGCAAAAAAAGCGCCCTGAAAACGTGCAGGCCCCGGATCGTTCCGGGGCCTGCGGCGCTTCATCTTCTTATCGGTCGGTGCATGAGTAACACGGGTCAATCGACGCCTGAATCAACGGCGTATCCGCCAGCCGCGCCCCCTGCACCATCCAGCGCACCGCCGGCATATTGGCATAGGTGGGCGTGCGCACATGCACCCGCGCCGGATTGCGCGAGCCCTCGCGCCACGAAACGGAATACATCACTTCGCCGCGCGGCGCCTCCGCGCGGCTGGTCGCCGTGCCGGTGATGAAGGCATACTTCTCCACCGGAACGAAGATCTCCCCCGGCGGCAGCTTCCCCAGCGCCTGGCGAAGAATCTTGCAGCTCTCCATGATCTCCAGTGCGCGCACCAGCAGCCGCGCGCGCACATCCCCCTCCGTCTGCACCGGCACGTCGAATTCCATCTCTTCGTAAGCTGCGTACGGCGCGGCGCGGCGCAAATCCTGCGAAAGTCCCGAAGCGCGCGCCATGGGCCCCACCACGCCCACGGAGGCTGCCTTCGCCGCCGTCAGTACGCCGACGCCGGCGCAGCGCGACCGCGCCGTGGTGCTGGTGGTGAAGATCGGGATGATGGTGCGCAGCATCTCCCTCTCCAGGGCTTCAAGCATCTTCAGAATCGATGCGGGGTCTTCGATGTCGCGGTTCACGCCGCCAATCCGGTTCATCGCGTAGTTCACGCGGTTGCCGCTGATCGCCTGAAGCACGTCCATCACCTTCTCGCGAATCTCGAAGCAGGTCATGAACATGGTTTTGAAGCCCATGAGCTTGGCCGCGATTCCCGCCCACAGCACATGCGAGTGCAGCCGCTCTAACTCGGCTACGATCACGCGAATATACTGGGCGCGCGGCGGAGGCGTCAGGTTGGTCAGCCGCTCCATGGCCTGGCACAGCGTGAGCGTGTGAATGTTCGAGCAGATCCCGCAAACGCGCTCCATCAAGGCAATCACCTGGATGTAATTGCGCGTTTCGGCCAGGTGTTCGATGCCGCGAAAATTGAAACCGATATGCAGCTTGGCGTCGGTGACCGTTTCGCCGGTGCAGATCATCTCCAGCTTGTACGGTTCTTCGAGGCCGGGATGAAAGGGCCCCATGGGGATTCTGTAGCTCATCGGGCGGCCTCCTCGCGTAGATTCACTCCCGGTTTGTCCCCCTCGCGCAGCAGCAGCGGTTCGTGCTCCCGGCCCACAAACTCCACCACGTATTCCTCATGGATCTCGCGCTCGATCCAGTCCACGGCTTCGCACAGGTCGTAGATGCTTTCGATGGAGTCGCCGGCCAGCTTGAAGGGAACGCCCAGTAGCTTGCCGTCGAGATCCCAATGATATTCCAGGCGCAGCCCCTCGTCCTTGGGCAATTGATAGGCGGTGATGGTCACAAAGCGGGCATGCGCCTCGTTCATGGCCCTGGCGATGTCGCGAATGCCCAACGTTCGAGGATCGAGCCAGTACACGCCTCCGCTTTCCCTCCACGGTGCCGTGGTCCCGAGCTTCTGTGAGATGGCTTCAAGGCCGGTCATTGCGCGCCTCCGGTGGCGGGATGCGCCGTTTGCGCTGCGGCCGGGGCGGGACGTGGCGCAGGCGGCTTGCGGGTCAGCGTAAAGGACTGCTTGAGCTCGCCGTCGGTTGTGTAGATGGGGGGGCAGGCTGACTCCTGGCTCAGGGCGTGTTCCTTGCAGCCCTCCACACAGCGCCCGCAGAAGGTACATTGGCCGGGATTGTAGCTCCATGTGAATTCGCCCTTGCCGCCCTTGAAGTCGATGGCGTGCGAGGTGCAGCGCATCTTGCAGATGGCGCAGCCAATGCAAAGCTCGGGGTTGAAGCGCACCAGTCCCCGGTACTGTGCGCTGACCTTGGGCCGGGAAGGGAAGATCAGCGTGCGCGGGCCGCTCCACAGGTTTTTCCAGAGCATGGCGAGGATGTTCATGACCGGAACCTCATGATGAGCGCCGATGAGATCGCCAGCACCGCGAAAATGAGGGTGCAATGCCAGTAGAACCTCACGGTCGTATCGATGGCCAGCCGCGCCGTGGCCGATGCCAGCACCGCAAGCAGCAGAACGACGGCAAACGACAGCGCCACAAAGGCCAGCGCTGCCAGCCACCACAGCGCAAAGCGCGGCGCCGCCAGCGTGGCCACCAGGCCGGTGGCGGCCACCCATTCCAGACCGTGCGCCAGTTCCCACATGGCCAGTTCGTGCCCGGCGTATTCGGTCATGGGGCCGGCATAAATCTCCTGCTCCGCGTTGGGCAGCGAGAAAGGATTGATGTGAAGCTTGGCGGGCAGGCACGCCAGCAGCGCCGCCACGCCCAGCCAGCGCAGCGGCGTGGCGGGCAGGCCAGCCAGCGCTTCCAGCCGGAAGGTGTGCTGCGAGACGGCGATGGAGAGAATGGCGAGCAGAAAGACGATGTTGTAGCTGACGCTCAGCACCGCCTCGCGCGCCGAGCCGATTTCCCCAAAGATGGAGCGCGATGAGAAACCGGCGGCAATGATGCACATGGAAGGAACCTCAAGCAGCGCCAGCAACAGAATGAGGTCGCCCTGAAAACCGCCCTGCGCGGGTAGAACCGGCAGCAGGGCCACGGCCCCGGCAGCCGACGAAACGGCCAGCAGCGGCCAGGCCTTCATGAGCAGGCCCCCGATGCCTTCGCGCACGGGAACGTCTTTGCCGAGCAGCTTGATGAAGTCGTAGAAAGGCTGCATAAAGGGTGGTCCTATGCGGCCCTGCATCAGGGCCACGGCTTTCCGTTCCACCCAGAGGAAGAACCATGCGGCCGGTACGGCGAACAGCAGTCCCGGAAAGATCAACAGGCGGGCGAGCGCAGTGGTCAGGCTCATCGCTGCACCTCCACGGCGTCCGGTTTGATGACTGGAGCTGCGGCGGGTGGGTGGTCGGCGCGTTCGGCCAGAATCGCGGCGGCTTTGGCCACGCCCTGCAGGATGGCGTCGGGCCGCGGCGGACAGCCGGGCACAAAGACGTCAACCGGAATGTGGCGCCCCAGCGGCCCTTCCAAGGTGCGGCTCTCAATAAAGACATTGGTTGTGGCCGGGCAGGAGCCAATGGCCACCACGGCTTTGGGCCCGGGCGCCTGCGCATAGACAGTCTTGATGGCGTCCGCCGCTTTGCGCGTCACCGGCCCGGTGACGCAGAGAATGTCGGCATGACGGGGACTGCCTTGTAGCAGAACGCCCAACTGCTCGGCATCGTAGCGGGGCGTCAGGGCAGCGACAAACTCAATGTCGCACCCATTGCAGCTTCCCGAATTCATGTGGAAGAGCCACGGGCTGCGGCGCCGGCACGTGCACATCAGTCGTTTCCAGAGCTTCATTGCCCCACCCCCATCCACGGTTGCAGCAGGCCGGGCCAGATGCCCGCCGCCAGAATCGCCGCCACCAGCGCCACAAGAACCGCCTGGAGCGCGAACGGCTCATGGCCTTTCGACGGCTCAGACTCGGGCGCCGGACCCCACCAGTTCCGCGTGAGCGCCAGTACATAGGCGATGAGCGCAAGAATCGAAGAGAGAACAAAGACAGCCAGCAGCACGGGGCTGGTCTCAAGCGCCGCGCTGTAAAGCCGCCAGCGGCCAATGTAGCCCAGCGTCGGCGGAACTCCCAGCATGGCCAGCATGCCAAAGAGGAATCCGAAGGCGCTGACCGGATAGCGCGCGGCAAGCGCCACGGGTTCGTGGTCGAGTTCGCCCGCGCTTTCCGGAGCGGCAAGGCATGCAAAGAGCAGTGCCTTGGCCAGCGCGTGGGTCGAGGCAGCAAGGATCGCGCCCTGCACGCCCAGAAGCGAAACTGAGCTGGCCCCAAACAGCAGAAAACCAACATCCTCGACCGTGGAGAGCGCCAGAAGCCGTTTGAGGCTGCGCTGCGTGAGCATGAGAAGCGCCGCAAGCAGAGAACCGAGGGCCGCGGCATAGAGTAACGGCGCTGCCGGGGTCAGCGCGCTCGGAATCTCCTGAACGCCCATGCAGAACTCGCCAAAGGCCGCCATATCGACCACCGCGATGATCAGACCAAGGACCAGCGCTGGCAGTTCGTCGGCCAGCGACAGCAGCCAGAAGAAGAGCGGCACGGCGGCTAGCTTCACAATGACGCTGGTCAACATCAGCGCGCGCGGCCACGCCTGATTCTGGGCGTTGTAAAGCCACTGGCTGGCGACCATGGTTCCGGCCGAGATCAGAACGACCGCGAGATAGGTGAACTTCGCCGCTTGCGAGCGCGCGGCGAGCCAGACGCGGACCACGGTCAGGAGCGCGGCCGCTTCCAGAAGGCCAAGACGGAGCCATGGATTGGCGGCCATCAAACCGGTCACGGAAAGCCCGCCCACGATCACCATGCAGGGCCAGAGCGGAATACGGGGGCGCGCGCCGCTGACCAGCGAGGCAAAGAACAAGGCCGCAGCCGCCATGCCAATGGCGGCAACGAGTAGAAGGGAACTGTGGGGTTCTCCTGCAAGAGCAACGCCGCGGCCCATGGGGTGAACTCCCGGCACAGCCCAGCGTACGCCAGCGAAGATCGCCGCCGCAAGCAGCACCACCAGGGCCAGCGCGTTGCGCTCCATCCACCCGGTCAGCGCGCCCAGCCCGCGGGATGCGGTCTCTAGACCGCTCCAGAGGCCCAGATAGACGCGGTCCACGCTGGTCCAGCGGAAGAAGGAGCGCCAGTGATCGAGGAAGATCTCGGAAAAATCGCCCGCCGTCAGCCTTCCTTGGGAAGAAATGGGCTCGCCGCCGGTGAAGATGCCACCGCCAGCGGCAGCCAGAGCCGCTCCGCTGCCTGCTGTGGCCGGACGGGCGGCATACGCCAATGCGTAAACCAGGCCGCCCACGATCACGGAGACCACGGCCAGCACCAGTCCGCCCACGGTCGAGAACGCGCCGGCGTCGCTGGAGAGCCCAAGCCACGTTACATGTACGCCCGCGGTCATGCCGAATGTATACAGAATGGGGTTCAGAAGATAATGAACCGCCAACTGCGGCGCCACGCCAAGCACGACGCTGCCCGCCGCGATGATCCCCATGCCCCAGAGCATGGAGGTGGGCGACTCGTGCGCGTCCTCGGTGGCCTCGGTGACGGGCCCCAGAAACACCGCGCTGGTCGCTTTGGCGCCAAGAAAAACGGTGCCGAGGCTGACCGCCCAGGCAACCATGGCCGGGACGGCCCAGCCCGCCTGTAGCGCCGCGGCATAGAGCATCCACTTGCTGGCGAAGCCGCTCATCAGCGGAATGCCCATCATGCTTCCCACGCCGATCAGCCAGGAGAGGGTGGTGTACGGCATCTTCTGTGCCAGGCCGCCGAGCTGGTTCATGTCGCGCGTGCCTGAGGCGTGCTGCACTGAACCTGCCGTCAGGAAAAGTCCGCCCTTGAAGAAGCCGTGATTGAGGCAATGGAGCAGCCCCGCGGTGATGGCCAACGGGGTTCCTATCCCAATGCCCAGCATCATGTAGCCGATCTGGCTGACCGTGGAGAAGGCCAGCATCCTCTTCAGATCGGTCTGCACCATGGCATACATCACGCCCACAGCCATGGTGACGGTGCCGACCCAGATCAGGGATTGGCCCCAGGAGGCAGGCCAGGCGCCAAAGCTATGCATGCGGGCGGCCAGATAGACGCCCGCCTTTACATAGCAGGCCGCGTGGAGCAGCGCGCTCACCGGCGTCGGCGCTGCCATGGCCTCGGGAATCCATGTGTGCAGGGGGAACTGGACGGATTTGGCAACCAGCGAAACCAGCACCAGGACGAAGATGCCGCTGGTGAAGGCGTGCCCGACCGCAGGGTCGGTCCACAGGGCGCTGCCCGTGCGGAAGTAGACAATCAGAATGGCGGCCAGCAGACCGTAGCCGGCGATGTGCGTCATCAGAAGCACCTTGCGCGCCCCGGCCACCGCCTCGCGGTTGGTGTACCAGAAGCCGACCAGACTGAAAGAACACAGGCCAACCACCTCCCAAAAAAGGTAGAAGAGGAAGAGGTTGGCGCTGTACACCAGTCCCACAAACCCGCCAATGAACACCAGCATCGAGGCGTAAAAGCGCGTGGCGGACTGGTCGTGGGCCATGTAGCCGATCGAATAAAGCAGTACCAACCCACCCAGCAGGGTGCCCATGAAGGCAAAAAGCACACTCAGTGCATCCACATGGAGCACCAGCGCCAGAGGACCGTCCCACCGCGCGGCGTTCAGTTCAATGGCTTGCCCCGCCTGCACCAGCCGCAGGGTGGCCGCCACGGCCACAATCGACGGCAGGCAACTGAGAGCGGCAAGAATGCCTTTCGTCCGGGACGAACAGAATTTGGCTGCGAGAATCTGCAGCACGGCTCCCAGCAAGAGCGAGCACGGAGCGGCAAGAATGAGGGTCGCAGCGTTCATGCAAGGAATAGTAGGAGCGAGGTACGTGCGAGGATGTGATGAACCTCACGAAGCGAACTTCTGTATTTCAATGCGGGACGCGCCGGTGATTTTACTCACCCCCCTGGCGTCCCGTCTGCCGGTCCTGCCCATCAGTCCTCCTGTGACTTTCTCCTGCTTACCCATGCGCGGGCCGCCTCGCCCGGCATGGGATGAGCGACCAGATATCCTTGCGCATAGTCGCAACCCTGGCTCTTCAGATATGCGAAAGTCTCCGCGTCTTCAACGCCCTCTGCCGTAACTACCAGGCCGAGGCTGTGGCCTAAGTCGATGATGGACTTGATGATGGATCGGGATTCCTGCGACTGTCGCGCGTTCATCACAAACGACTTGTCCACTTTGATTTCAGAGAAGGGAAGCCGCACCAGTTGCACCATCGACGAGTAGCCGGTGCCGAAATCGTCCAGGGAGAGCTGGAAGCCTTTAACGCGAAAACGTGTCATCAGATCGAGCGAGAGAACCGGATCGATCATCGCGCTGGTTTCGGTCAGCTCCAGAACAATCTGCGCGGGGGCCACGTGAAGTTCCGCGCAAACGCCCCGGCTGTTACCACCAGAGTCATGGCGTAGCACGCGAACATCTTCTCCCTTGCAATCCTGAGGGAATAGCGCATGAAGGCCCGCCGGCATAACTTTCGTCATGCTTTCTCGCCAAGAATCTTACCATGCGTTGCGTGTTGCGGAGTGACCTGGATCACGTGATTTTGTATGACCGGTAACTGCCGTCGTTCGGGGCTCTTCTGCCGCCGAAGCCCGCTACAGCGCGGGAGTTGGCTAGCTGTGCTTGCCCTTCCACTCTGCGTACGGACCCTGGAAGTCCTCGATCTGGCCGTCGCGGAAAACCCAAAGACGGGTGGCGACTTCGTCGATGAGATCGTGATCGTGCGTGACCAGTAGAACGGTGCCCTCGTAGCGCTGGAGGGCGATATTGAGGGCGTTAATGGCCTCAAGATCGAGGTGATTGGTGGGCTCGTCGAAGATAAGAATGTTGGGCTGGGTGAGGATCAGTTTGCAGAAGGCCAGGCGGGCCTGTTCGCCGCCGCTGAGCGCCGCGGTCTGCTTCTCGCCCTCCTCGCCGCGGAAGAGCATCTGCCCCAGGATGCCGCGAATGTCCTCGTGGTGCGCTTCGGGCTTCCACTGGTGCAGCCACTGTGCCACGGTGAGGCCATGCTGAACGCCATCGGCGAGGATGGCGCCAATATCCTGCGGGAAGTAGCCCACCTGCGCTTCGTGGCCCCAGGTGACCGCCCCGGCATCGAGGCTGAACTCCGGATCGGCCAGGCCGGGATAGTTGGCAAGCAGCGACTTCAGAAGCGTAGTCTTGCCCATCCCGTTGCGGCCCATGAGGCAGACCTTTTCGCCGCGCATCACATTGGCGCTGAAGCTGTCGAAGATGGGATGGTCGTAGCTCTTGGTGACGCCTTTGAACTCCAGTACGTGTTTGCCGCTGGGCCGGGCCTGGTCGAACTTGATGTAGGGGCGCGCAATGTTGGAGCGGGCAAGCTCCGTGGTCTGCAGACGTTCCACCTCTTTGCGGCGGCTGGTCACCTGCGAGGAACGCGTGCCGGCCGCGAAGCGCGCGATGAAGTCGTTGAGCTGGGCGATCTTCTTTTCCCGCTGGGCGTTCTGGGCTTCGAGCGTGGCGCGGATCTGCGTCTTGGCCATCACCATGTCGTCGTAGCCGCCGGTGTAGGCAATGATGGTTTCGTAGTCGATGTCGGCCGTGTGCGTCGTGACGGAGTTCAGAAAGTGGCGGTCGTGGGAGATGACGATGAGGGTTCCATCGTAGAAATTCAGAAAGTCCTGCAGCCAGTGAATCGAGTCCAGGTCAAGGTAGTTGGTGGGCTCGTCGAGCAGCAGCGCCTGGGGCTTGCCGAACAGGGCCTGGGCAAGCAGAATACGGACCTTCTGGCCGCCCTGCAACTCGCCCATCTTGCGCTCGTGCAGAGACTCGGGAATGTCGAGGCCGTCGAGGAGAACGGCGGCGTCGGATTCGGCGGAGTAGCCGTCCTCGTCGCCAATGATGCCTTCGAGCTCGCCCAGACGCATGCCGTCGGCGTCGGTTAGCTCGGGCTTCTCGTAGATGCGGTCCCGCTCCTCCATGGCTGTCCAGAGAGGCTTGTTGCCCATGATCACGGTGTCAAGAACGCGATAAGCGTCGAAGGCAAACTGGTCCTGGCGAAGAACCCCGCATTTCCGTGGACGCACCACCGAGCCTTTCTGCGGATCGAGATCGCCGGTGAGAATCTTCATGAAGGTGGACTTGCCCGAGCCGTTGGGGCCGGTGAGTCCGTAGCGGCGGCCAGGGATGAAAGTCGCGGTTACGTCTTCAAAGAGCACTTTGGAGCCGTAGCGCATGGAGACATTGCTGACGCTGATCATGGCGGTTCTGCTTCCTTGCTGCGGGCCGCAACCTGCCGGGGGCTGCGGCAGCCCGTTGGAGTTGGGGTTGAAGAGTTGAGGCCGCATGCGCGCGCGCCGCGGCGGAGAAACAGGACTCTTCCAGTTTCTCACAGCCGCCAAACGCAATCCTCCGGCAGCCGATGCAAAAACTATCGCAGGAAAATCGACGTCAGATGGTTGACCGCGAAAGCGGCCATCCAGGCCAGGGCCAGCATGTAGATGAACTGAATGGCGGGCCAGCGCCAACTGTTGGTTTCGCGCTTGACCACGGCCATCGTCGAGGTGCACTGCATGGCAAAGGCGAAAAAGATCATGAGGGCCAGCGCGCCGCCGAGGGTCATGTCGCGGTGTAGGGCGGCCTGGAGGCTCAGCGCGTGCGTGTCGGCCTCCGCGCCGTACAACGTGCCCATGGTGCTGACCATCACTTCGCGCGCGAGCACCGAAGAGATCAGACCGATGCCGATCTTCCAGTTGAAACCCAGGGGCGCGATGGCCGGTTCGATGAAGTGCCCCAGGCGGCCGATCAGGCTCTGCGCCAGTTCGGGCGTGGCAATCTGCCCGCCAGGCGCGTGGGTGACGGGCAGGTGCGCCAGCACCCACAGGGCCATGGTCACGCAGAGAATGATGGTGCCGGCCTGGCGCAAAAACACGCGGCCGCGATCCACCAGGCGCAGCCCCAGCGAGCGGAGCGTGGGCATGCGGTACTGCGGCAGCTCCAGGATGAACGGCGTCTCGCTGGATTTCAGAATCGAGCTTTTCAGCAGCCAGGCGGTGGTCATGGCGCCGATGAAACCCGCCACATAAAGGCTCAGCATCACCAGCGTGCGCAGGCTGAGCAGGCCGTCGAGATAGAAGATGTTGGGGATGAAGGCCGCGATCAGAAGAATGTATACCGGCAGGCGCGCCGAGCAGGTCATGAACGGCGTCACCAGAATTGTGGCGAAGCGGTCGCGCTTGTTCTCGATCGTGCGGGTGGCCATGATGGCCGGAACAGCGCACGCGTAGCCGGAAAGCAGAGGGATGAACGCTTTGCCGTTCAGACCGGTCGTGCGCATCACGCGATCGGCGATGAGCGCGGCGCGAGCCAGATAGCCGGAGTCTTCCAGAACGCCGATAAAGAGAAACAACAGAAGAATCTGCGGCAGAAAAACCAGAACGGACGAGATGCCCTTCCAGGCGCCGTCGAGGATGAGCGAGCGAATCCAGCCGGCGGGCAGCAGCGGGCTTACCAGGTTGCCAAGAGCGGAGAGTATCTCGCCAAAGCCGTCGGACAAAGGCTGGCCCACCGCGAAAACCACCTCGAAGACGGCCACCACCACAAGCAGAAAGAGCAGCGGTCCCCAGATGCGGTGAAGGAGAACATTGTCGATCTTCCGGGTGCCTTCCACCGAAAGGGGAGCGTGATAGCCCGTGCGCCGGCTGATCTGGGCCGCCCAGGTATGGGTGCTGGCGGCGTTGCCAATTACCGGCAAAACAAGCGGCTTGGCCGGCTCGCGCGGAGTCTGGCGATGCAGAAAAAGAGGAATGGCGTCCAGGCCCGTGCCGTGAAAGGCGCTGATCTGCGCCACGGGAGCGCCCAGCTCGCGGGCCAGCTTGAGGGCGTCGATGCAGCCCCCGCGGGCCTCCATCAGATCGGTCATGTTGAGAAGAATAAGCGTGGGCAGGCCAACGGCGAGAACCGGTGCCGCCAGCATCAACTGACGGGTCAGGTGCAGAGAATCCAGGACAAGCAAAACCGCGTCGGGCTTGGGCGTTCCCGGCATCCGGCCTTGGAGCACATCGATGGAGACACGCGCGTCTTCCGAGTAGGGATCGAGCGAATAGATGCCCGGCAGGTCGATGAGAGTCAGATCGTCGCGGTCAATCCCGGCCATGAGCCCCATGCGCTGCTCCACGGTCACGCCGGGAAAGTTCGCAACCTTCTGACGAAGGCCCGTGAGGCGATTGAACAGGGTGGACTTGCCCGAGTTGGGCGGACCAATCAGAACAACGGTGCTGATCTCTCCCGCCACGGGAAGCTTGGACGGCGGGCTTGGGGGCGGAGGTGCGCAGCACTCGCTCATTGCGCAGCCTCCGTGGATGAGGAAAGCTGCGATCCGGCGCAGGGAGACGGCTCGGCAGGGCGCATCTGGATCGCCCCGGCTGTTTCACGGCGCAGCGCGATTTCCAATCCGTCAATCGAGTAAACTGTGGGATCGCCGGCAGGAGCGCGCCGCAGAACGGTCACCAGAGCGTCGGGAACAAACCCCATATGCATCAAATGGTTCTGGACGGATTCAGGAAGGTCGAGCGCGGCCAGGATGCCGCTTTCACCAACGTTCATCTCACTCAACATGCGCAACGCCCTGACTCCCATGGGTCGCCCCTCGGCCGTACCCGCGAAATGCGACCGGAAAGGTCGTATTTCAGTATACGGCCATTTGAGTCCAGGCCGCAAACCAAAGTGCTCCTTGTCTACTCTATAACTTCAGGAATGAAAAAAGCCTCCGATAGCGGAGGCCCACAAGGTGGCTGGCCCGTTTTTTTCTTACCCCCCTGGAGGGTCATTTCTTCTGCTAGAAGTTGTGGGATTACTCTACCGGGGAACCGGAGTAATGAATGTGATCCAAATCACAAGTGACAAGGTAGAATTGCGCAGTCTGGCCACCGCGCCCGGCCATCTCGGTTCTTGTCCGTGCATCCGAAGGGACGCATGGGTCGGCGGAAGCC
>JAJZVX010000003.1 GCA_021846985.1 Acidobacteriota bacterium
GCCTGGAGGAGCCGGGCATGGCCAACTGGGATCTTTCGGTTGTGAAGAAGTTCCCGTTCACCGCCAGCGGCCGGTTCAACATGGAGTTCCGCGCCGAGTTCTACAACCTCTTCAACCGCACCCAGTTCGCCACGGTGAACACCGGTATCCCCAACTACAACATCAACCCGGATGGCACGAAGACGTATACAAATCCGAACCCGAACGTCGGATTGAGCTTCGGCCAGTTGAACCAGCCCAGAGTCGCGCAGTTCGCTTTACGGCTAGCCTTTTAGGTGTCCTCCTGAAGGTTGCCCGGCCTGGTCTGAGCAGCAATGCTCTAGACCAGGCTGTTTTTTGCTGAAGTCAACTGCAAAAGGGCAAAAATTCCGGGCGGCAAGAATCTTCCCGCCGGCTGGAGGTTCCTTGCCGTGAAATATTCGTTTCTTGAATAGCTTAGCGGACAGTATCTGGCAGTAATCGGCCTGAGCGCAGAAGGACCAAAGGCCAAAAAGGGAGGCGAAGGAAAACCAAGTCTCTTTCCGCTTTTCTATGGCAAACGCAGTTGCGGCTTGAGGTGGCGACGGGTTCACATGTGGCTTTTCGTATTGGATTCAACATTCATAAACTGAAAGAAAATTTCAAAAGATCGAAAATAAATGTGCATTGATGTTGTATTGTGGATGCATTGCAATCTTTTTAATAGGGAATCGCATCTGGCTCTTGAAGGTTCATTCTGCTTCAAGCTAGCGCATCTTCAACCGCTGGGTGCGAAGACATGAACGACGAGTTCGAGTCCTCTGCCATCGAGACCAGGGAAGATAGAGACTGATGACAATGGATAACATCGAAAACGGCATGCCAAAACCGGTGGTCGCGGCAGCGCGAGACTACACTGTCGATGCTATTGCCCGCGCCATTCTTGTTCTCAAGGTGTTTCCCTCCAGGTTCGCCACTCTTGAACTACACGAGATTGCAGAAAAGACGAAACAAAACAAGAGCACGGCCTTCCGTGTCGCGGAGACCCTGGTTCAGGGTGGAGTATTGGAGCGCGTGGGCCGTGCCGGATATCGACTGCAGATCGATATGACTCCCACCAAACGGTACACCATCGGATGGACCGCGGCATCGGCCGTGCGCCCCTTTGCGGTTGCGATTACAGAAGGTCTGGTTGCGGCAGCCAGCGAATTGGGAATCAATCTGGTGACACTGGATAACGCTCTTGATCCGGCGACCTCTCTGCAAAATGCCGATAAGTTGGTCCAGATGAAGGTGGATCTGGCCATAGGGGCGGATTTTCACAGTGCCATGATTGCGCAGCTTTCCGCCAAGTATGCCAGCGCGCAGATTCCGTTCATCACGATCAATCTTCCCCATCCCGGGGCTTTCTACTTCGGTATAGACAACTACAGAGCCGGCCGCACGGGAGGCCGCTATCTGGCGAGGTGGGTGGCGGCGCACTGGAGCGAACTTCCCAATCAAATCTTTCTGGTGGGCATCGATTCCGCCGGGCCGTATCTCAACACGCGCCTGCAGGGAGTTTACGATGGGATCATTGAGGTTCTTCCAGAACTCCGCACCGCCAACTGCGGTCATATTGACTCACAGGCAAAATCCGACAAAACCTTCGATCTTCTGAGACGACGTATTCGAGTGGGTAATCTGCGCCGCGTGCTTGTGGGCTGCGTGGACGATTCATCGGCCATTGCCGCGCTCCAGGCGTTTCGCGATTTTGGCATGGAGGATAGGTGCGCGATTGCGGGGCAATGGGGATCCCCTGAAGTACGCGATGAACTGCGCAAGGAGTCTACGGGGCTGGTCTGCAGCGTTGCCTACTTCCCGGAAACCTATGGGAAGGGATTGGTTCGTCTCGCTACCGACATTCTCAACCGTCAGCGCATTCCACCCGCCATCTTCATCCAGCATCAGATCATTACGCAACAAAACGTGAACAAGGTTTATCCCAACGACGGTTGGTTGAAGTCTCCGGAAAGGTGGAAATCCGCGCAGGCAGGAGAGGAACTCCAAAGACACGGCGCTGGTGGACGGCCATACGGACCTTGAGCCTCTTCAGCGGTTCCATATGCAGAAAGAGCATCCCCAGCGTCTGCCGCTGGCTGGCGCTTTACGCTGTGTCCAGGGCCGCGGTGGAGCCGCTTATTCGGCTTGGTAGCGGTGAAGACGGCCCAATCCGTTAAATGCCGCCACTTTGTAGCACTCCGCCAGAGTGGGGTAATTGAAGACCGTTTCGATAAAATAGTCCACCGTTCCGTCCAGCGTCATCACCGCTTGCCCAATGTGCACCAGTTCGGCAGCACCCTCCCCGATGATGTGCACGCCCAGCACCTTGCGTGTCTCGCGGTGAAAGATCAGCTTCAGCCGGCCTGTGGTATCACCGCGAATCTGTCCTCGCGCCACGTCGCGATAGTAAGCCATCCCCACTTCGTAAGGCACGTCGTCGGCCGTGAGCTGCTCCTCGGTTCTGCCGATGAAGCTGATCTCGGGGATGGTGTAGATGCCATACGGATAGAAGTTCGGATTCGACATCACGGTGTGATCGTTAAACGCCCGCGCAGCCGCAATCCGCCCCTGCTCCATTGAGACCGAAGCCAGCGACGGAAATCCCACCACGTCGCCCACGGCAAAAATGTGCGGCACTTTGGTCCGGTAGTGTTCGTCCACGGCAATCCGCCCGCGCGCGTCGGCCTCCAACCCGGCCGCCGGCAGATTCAGCTCGTCCACTGCGCCCTGCCGTCCCACGGCGTAGAGCAGCGCGTCGCCGGAAACGCGCTTGTTGCTCATCAGATTCGCCACCACGGTTCCCTGCAGAGGATTGCGCGCGCCGCTCTCGGCGTTCAACGCCTCTACGCTTTCCACCTCTTCACCCAGCCGCAGCGTTACCCGGCTATCGCGCAGATGGTAGCTGAGCGCCTCTACGATCTCCCGATCGGCAAACTCCAACAGGCGGTCCCGCTTTTCGATGAGTGTGACCCGCACGCCCAGCACGGCAAACATGCAGCCATACTCGACTCCCACCACGCCGCCGCCCACCACGATCAACGACCGGGGCAACTCCGGCAGGTCAAGAATCTGGTCGCTGTTCACGATCGTGCGCCCGTTGACCGGTACTTTTGGCGAGGTCGCCGGCCGCGTCCCCACCGCTAGAACGATCTGCTCCGCCTCCAGCGTCGTATCCGCCAGCGGCCCTTCCACGCGTATGTGTTGGGGGTCCACAAACCGCGCCATGCCGTGCACTACGTCGATGCCGTTGCGAGAGAGTTGAGCTTCGGTCACGTCCACTTCGGTGCGGATCACCGCCTGCACCCGGAACGCCAGGTCCGCCATGGTGATCTTCTCTTTTACCCGGTAGCTCATGCCATACACGGACCGATACGCGTATCCCGACAGGTGCAGCACCGCCTCGCGCATAGTTTTCGACGGAATGGTGCCTGTGTTCACGCACACCCCGCCCACCACGCTACGCGCCTCCACCACCGCAACCCGCTTGCCCCGCTTGGCCGCGGCCACAGCCGCCCGCTGTCCGGAAGGACCGGATCCAATCACCACCAGATCGTAGAGTACGGCGTTCATCTGTACTTCCCCCGCCGCCGGAAAGGGGAAGCTCCGGCAGCCCATACCCGGAGGCTACCATAGCTTGCACCCGCATCCAATGCACTGTTCGTGCGCTGCCCCCATCCAATCCTCGATCGGTCCAACACAAAAGCGCGGAACCCCCGCGGCTGCTTCGCCGCCAGGAGTCCCGCTCATCTGTGCCCCGCTCTGTTCGCGCAGCGCGGACACGAACTGGAGGCGGCAAGCCGGGTTCCCAGCCGCTGGCGCGCCGACGCCAGCGCCGGGGCTGCAGATCTGGGCCCGCCCGCCGCCATATGAAACTCAAAAGCAGCACTACTTATGCTGGCTGCAGCGTCCGTTCATACCCTGCCTGGCCCCCGCTCAGCCTGCTGCCCATCTGCATTCCGCCGTCCAGGCGAAACTGCCGGATCATTCCATCGAGATCCGCCGCCAGCGCCGCCAGGTTTTTCAGCGCTTCCACTGCTTCCTCCGCCCCTTGTGCATTCTCGGTCGCGAGTTGCGAAATCTGCGCCGCCGACTCAGAAATCTCTCCTGACGCCGATGTCTGTTCTGTCGCTGCCGTTGCGATCAAATCGATCTGGTGCTCCACTTGCTTAGAGGATTCGATAATCGCCTCGAGACTCTGCCGGGCGCGCGAGGTTTCGCCTATGCCTGCCTCCACCGCGGTTCGGCTCTCCTGCATGACATCCAGCGTCGCGCGCGTCTCCTCCTGGATGCTCCGAATCGTTCCTGCAATCTCTTCCGTCGCACCCTTGGTCCGCTCCGCCAGCCGCCGGACCTCTCCGGCCACCACCGCAAAGCCACGGCCATGTTCACCGGCGCGCGCCGCCTCGATGGCGGCGTTCAATGCCAGAAGATTGGTCTGTTCGCTGATCTCCTGGATCACGTTCACCACTTTGCCAATCTCTTCCGAGCGGTGCGCCAGCGAGGTCATCTTGTCGGCCACGGAACCGGTAGCGGCCGCAATCTTCTCCATCGTTATCGCCGCCGATTGCATTATCCCGCCGCCTTGCTCGGCCGTCTCCGCCGACGCCCGGCTGGCGCTTGCCGCCGTCTCCGCGTTGTTGCTGATCTCCGCGATGGTGGCCGTCATCTCCTGCGCCGCGGCCGCAATCTGATTGGTCTTGCTCGATTGCGTGTTCGCGTTTCCCGCGGTCTGCACCGACCGCGCGCTCATCTGCGTGGTAGCCGCCGAGAGCGTTTCCGCTCCCTTGGCCACGGACAGAAGCACCTTCCGCATGGACTCCGCGCACTTGTTCAGCGCGATGCCCAGACGGCCAATTTCGTCGGTCGCCAGCACGTCTACATGAACCGTCATATCTTTTTCGGCCAGTCGCTCCAGCGCTGCGGTCATCCGCTGAATCCTGGGCGCCGTCAATCGCGTGAGAACTACGCCGGTGATCGCACACAGCAACACAATCAGCATCGTCACTCCGGTGCTCACCCAGGTTGACAGCTTGCTGTCTCTGGTGGCACCGCGTGCGCTATCCATTCCTTCTTTCGCATTCAGGTCAAGTGACAGTAGACTGGCATTCACAGCTTCGTTAAATTCCTTCAAAGTCGCATCTGAC
This sequence comes from Acidobacteriota bacterium, assembly GCA_021846985.1. Classification (GTDB taxonomy): domain Bacteria; phylum Acidobacteriota; class Terriglobia; order Terriglobales; family Acidobacteriaceae; genus Telmatobacter. The sequence continues at coordinate 5,145 of JAJZVX010000003.1, forward strand.
GATAGCGCGTCCAGGGCATCTCCTGCTTTCCCCGCCGCCAATAGTGTCACGCCGCGATTACTCGACTCAAGATACTGCGCTCCCGCTGCCGCTATCTTCTCGTAAAGTTGCTTCTCGCCTGGATAATTGATCAGTGCATTGTAGGCCGCAAGCCCCTTACTGTAAGCCATCATCCCTTCCTGCCGCCGCGCCATCTTGCTGGCTGTGCATGCCGGCGTCTGGCAGAGCAGCAAGTCCAGATCTGATTGCCGCACGACGTTCAATCCGGTGCGAACCTCTGCCAGATGAATCACCGAGGGAAATGCGTTCTCGCTCACGTCCGCGCACTTTAGAGAGATGACATGAAACGTCAACAGCGAATAACTGCCCAGAACAATGGCGCAGACGCACACGACGCCAAATGCGTAAGCGAATTTTCGGGAGATGGGGAGATTGCGAAGCCAGGACATGCCAGCAACCCTTTCATATGGGATTCCCTCTCTTTATCGGCGTAATGCCCATCAACTTGAGTGCTCCGGCGTTTCTCGCTGCCAATGTCGTCCAGATGTCCCTCGCCATCCAAATCCTGCGCGATCGCTTGGCCAGCGGCACAACGGTCAAGGCCCCAGTCTCCCGGTCCGGCACCGATTGTGTCCACGACAGCCAAGTACGGGTGCAGGTGCGCTTTCAGGCCAAAGCTTGATCGAGTTGCAGATCTGTCGAACCGCAGGTTAGAAACGGCGCTGCTCGCCCACTTCCCATGAGACGGGTTCCTTATGCAGTTCCTCTCGGTCTTTGTTGCCATTGTCATTGCATTTGCGCTGATCATGGCCGCCATTCTTATCCGTCACGCACCGCTTTCTCGACCTGTGCCCGGGGGTGATGCTGGCGCAGGCTCTCGCCGGAATGCTTGCGTTCGGGTTCCATCTGCGTGCCAACCTTGTGGAACCTGGCCACGAGCTCTTTGACAAGCTGGTCAACGGCGCACCGCCGCTGGCCGCGCTGCTGTTCCCGAATCTGGCGGGCATGGCGCTCATCGGCCTGTGGGCACTGATTCCTCACTTGCCCGAACCGGATCCGGCATCTCCTGGCTGAGCGCATCCCGCGGCGGAAACCGCGGAAGAATAGCATGGTTGCTTCGATACAGTTCGGTCGCCGCGCGCCGAACACCACTCATGCCGCAACAGCCTGGCGCCGATTTGCCGCGGCAAATGCGGGCTTTCCCAGCAGAAATGTCAGCGCCACATTGGCCGCAAAAACCAGCACGCCGCTCAACTCCAGCACCCCGGAGATGGGCAGCGTCTTCCACGCAAAGGCTAGATAGCCTTCATAGGCCAGCGGCTCGGAAAGGACGCGCAGCGTGCAGCCCATCTGCAGCAGCAGGAGACTGGCGAACATCAGCCGCGTGCTGAAGATGCGATAGATGCCGGCGAAGTGGGGCAGGATGCGCGGCCCGATGGCGAAGACCATGGTGGCCGCGAAGCCCACCGTGAGCGCGTGGCGCGACGCCCCCCAGATGCCGCCATGCCGGTCGGCGCACGCGGCCCAAAGGCCAAGAGCGCCTGCAACCGCCAGCCACAGATACGCGAGCCGCACAAAAACCGGAAAGCTGGCATGAATGCCCTGCACCTTTGCCGGTCCGTGCGGCCGCTCGCCAAGACGCAACCCCGCGATCGCAGCCAAAGCGCTTAAAAGGAGCAGAACCGCCGCGAGCTTCGTCCATGCCGCCACGCCGCCCAGTACGCCCAGTACGTCGAGCGCCAGAGCCGCTCCGAAGATCCGTGCTGCGGGCTTGCGGATGGCGAGGAACGCAGGCAGCCAGCGCGCGGAGAAACCCCACACCATCGGCACAAGGAATCCCCACGCCAGCAGAACCAGAAAACGCTGGTCGAGCGCGTGCGGAAACGCCCCCTCTGCGCCCACTAGCGCCAGGCGCACGCATTCTATGAAGTTGAAAACTACCGTGGCGGCCAGCCCCACGGTGCCCAGCATGACGGACACCATCCACAACTCCATACCGGACTTCCTGCGCTTGTGCGGCTGCTCGGGCAGTTTGTGGCGCGAAGCGGCGGCCAGGAATAGAACCATGGCAGCCAGCTCAAAACTCGCCGATGCCGCAAGGAGCATGCGCCCATGCCATCCGTAAATGTTCGCAGCCCACCGCATCGCCACGCCCGATGTCCACAAGGCGAAACAGGCCAGCGGCCAACGGACAACCGAGCCGCCGCGCGCCGGCTGCGAGTAAAATCCGATGCCGAGCACAAAGCTGCCGATCCATCCAAACACCTGCGCGTGACCGTGCCCCTGGATCCAGGCGGGCGAAAGAGCCCCCAGGCCATGGTGCGCCGCAATGGCCATCAGATTCGAAAATCCCAGCAGCGTGCCCGGCAGCGCCATGAAGAACAAGCCCGCGGCAATCCATGCGCGCAACATCAGACTCTTCCGCCGTTCCCGCGCGATGAGCGCCGCGGCCGCGCCGGCGTTTCCATTCCTTGAGGTCGTAGGGTCAAGAACGTCATCGATCATTGTTACCCCCTGCTGTGCCATGTTCTCTCCATCGCGGCGGCGCGCGGAAAGAGCACTTCGTTTTCGAGGTAGAGATGTTGTTGAAGGCCAGACTCAAATGCGCGCAGGCCGCCGTAAAGCGCGCAGTGGGTGGCGCAGGCCCACGAGGGCGTCTCGAACCCATGCGTCAGTTCGCGCAAGCTGGTAAAAATCTGTCCGGCCGTCTCGTGGTCGCGCCTCATGGCGGCAATAGGCTGTCCAACCGCGCGGAGGGATGAGCGCGTCGTCCGTCCATTGCGCGCCTCGTCGTCCATCTCCGCAATCAGGGGGAACAGCGCCTGCTCTTCCTTTTCAATGTGCGCGAGAACCTCGTCGCGAAGTTCCTGCACCAGCTGCCGCACGCGCGCCAGCTCCGGCGCTCGGCCGCCGCGCTTTGCCGCCAGCTTCTCCGCCAGCACGACCAAACCGGGCAGATCCTGCCGGAGAGCGCGATGATGCACGCGCACGATGTGCTGAATAAGGCGCGTCGCCGGCAGGCTCGCGGGGTCCGACGGCTCAGCCCCCGCCGCGGCTATTGCCGCATCGGCCAATTTTTCCATCACCTGGTCGATGGAGAGTTGCAGCTCCGCGCAGGCGCTGTGCAGCGATCTGTCGGCGTACGCGCACAGGTCGATGTCGAACCGCTGCAGAATGGCGGCCGCGGTTGTCTGGTTGGCAACGATCTCGCGGATCGACTGGGTTGACGCGTTCATGATTCACACTCCACTAGCTACAGTAACCAACCGCCCGTCAGGGGACAGTAACTTATGTCACTGGCGGGTTCGCAGAGACTTTGGTCACTGCGCCCAGCGCGCGGCTTGCGGTCTGATCTACGCATGAACCCGTGCATCAATACCGTGAATTTCGACGAGCGGCCTTTCATCGCCATATGGGAAGTGACCCAGGCCTGCGATCTGGCTTGCGTCCACTGCCGCGCCTCGGCACAGCCCGAGCGGCATCCCCTGGAACTTACGACAGAAGAAGGCAAAGGTCTCATCGACCAGATTGCGGCACTGGAGGTTCCGGTCTTTGTGCTTACGGGAGGCGATCCCATCAAGCGTCCCGACCTCTTCGAACTGATCGCGCACGCCCGGTCGAAAGGCGTCCGCGTGTCGCTCACGCCCAGCGCCACTCCGCTGCTGACGCGCGCGATCGTGGTTCGCCTGAAGGAAGCTGGCTTGGCCCGCCTCGCCGTGAGCTTGGATGGCGCCGCCTCCGCAACGCACGATGCCTTCCGCGGCATGGCCGGCTCCTATGCGCGCACCCTCAACGCCGTTCGCTGGGCCAACGAAATCGGCCTGCCCGTGCAGATCAACACTACCTTCAGCCGCAGGAACATCGGCGAGATCGACGCTATTGTCGCGCTCATGGAGAGCCTTCGCATTACCCTCTGGAGCGTCTTCTTCCTTGTGCCTACCGGCCGCGGCAAGCTGAGCGACTTGCTGAACGCCGAAGAATTTGAGCAGGTCTTCGCCAAACTCTACAGCCTCTCGCAATCCGCCAGCTTCGACATCAAAACCACCGAGGCGCAGCACTACAGGCGCTTTCTGCTGCAGCAGAAAGTGGCCGCGCGCAAGGAAGCCTCCGCCCGCCGCGCGCCCCAGAAGGTCGAGGACGCCATCGGCCGCGCCCCGCGCGGGCTCAACGACGGCCGCGGCTTTGTCTTCATCTCGCATACCGGTGAAGTCTTCCCCAGCGGCTTTATGCCGTTGTCCGCGGGCAGCATCCGCCACCAGCCGCTGGCCACTATCTATCGCCATTCGCCGCTGTTTCGCAATCTTCGCGATACCGCCCAGCTCGAAGGCAAGTGCGGAGCCTGCGAGTTCAAGGAGATCTGCGGCGGCTCGCGCGCGCGCGCCTACGCCCTACCGGCAATCCCTTTGGCCATGAGCCGTGCTGCGTTTACGTTCCCAGCCGTTACGCTCCGCCGCCCGCAGGCATCCAACAGTCCGTGGGCTTGCACGTTTTGCCGGGAGCCTGAGCGCCGCGCGCGTTCCCAAGCGTTTCGCACACAGGAGAAAAAATGATGGGCATACAGATTGGCGCCAAGCCCGACCGCGGATTCGACGATCCAATCGGCATGTTGGCCGATTGCCATCGCAGAATCGAATGGTTTCTGAACATTCTGCGCATGGTGGCAGAGAGAGCGCGCGGCAGGAGTCTCAGTGCCCAAGAGACGGAGGCCGTAGACTCCGCGCTTCACTATTTTCATGTGGGCGGCCTGCGCCACAATGCCGATGAAGAGCAGTCGCTGTTTCCGAGGCTGCGCCACGCCTCTGCCACGGATGCCTTGGCGGAACTGCAGGCGCTGGAGAACGATCATCGGCGCGCCGGCGAGCTGCATGTGGCGATCGAACAGGGTTACCGCCTGTGGATGGACACGGGGCGCCTGAACGCCGAAGATGAGCAGCGCCTGATCGAGGCCGCCGCCGCGCTCGGCCGCTTGTATGCGCAGCACATTCGAATCGAAGAGGAGACGGTCTTTCCGCGCGCGGCCAGGACCCTCGACAAGCAGACGATCGCGGCCATGGGCGAGGAGTTTCGCGCGCGCAGGGCCTAGCTCATATCTGTCAGTGGGCAGCGTGTTGCGTGCGCGGTTGTGTTCGCTCCGAAGCCGCGCGGCAGATGCCTAGGAAAATTCCCAGCCGCGGCACTTGTCGATTTCGCAGCGGCTGCGGTTGATGTAGTGGCGAAGCTCTTCGAGGCCGTATTGGCGCGCGAGTTCGCGTGCGCTTATGCCGGGGCGTTTGGCGCGAAGAACAAACCACCCTTCCATGGGCCACCATTTCTCCTGCTCCACATCGTCGCCACGCTCTTTGAGGAGCTTATCGCGTTTCGCCGGCAGATTGAGATCCTGGTGGAAGATGCAGCGGTCGAGATCCAGATTGCGCCGCGTGACATTGATGCCTTTACCGGCGTTTTCGTGGTCGTGAACCAGGAGTTCGCCGTCGATATCGTAGAGCAGGCAGTCGGGAATCTGGGTGGCGCTGAGAATGTAGTAGTTGAAGAGCGTGGCCTGAGCCTGAAGAGAGCGGCCTGCGGAGTAGGCGCTCGACCAGACAACCAGATCCACGCCATGATTGGCCATCTGCCGCCACAGCGGCGTCCAATTCACATCGAAGCAGATGGCGAGGCCGATCCTGCCAAAGTCGGCGCTATGAACGGTGACGTCCAGGCCGGGCTGCACAGAGATAGGCGGGACGCACTCCTGCTGCCAGACCGGATAGAGCTTGTTGTAAACGCAGGCAACGCGGCCACGGCGGTCGAGCAGGACCGAGGAGTTGAAGCGCGTGACGCCCTCTTTGCGGTCGATGGGGCAAACGATGTAGGTGCGGTATCTTTCCGCAAGCCGCGCCATGGCAGTGATGGTGGGCCCGTCAAGCGTCTCCGGGCTGTGTTCGTTTTGGCCGCGGCAGGTTTCCGGCAAGGCGGTGAGATCGGCCCCCTGTGCGGCTTCGCGGTCGACCAGGCTCGCGATGGCGTCCAGAGGAAGACCTGGATGAAAGCCGATGCTGACGGCGCGGACGGTGCGGCTGGCCGTGGAAGGCTCTTCTGCAGCGGTCTCCCGCGCCATCGCAAGGGGGCTGATGCCGGCGCCGGAGGCAACGGCGCCGAGGCCAATGACCGAATCCTTGACGAACTGCCGTCTCTGCATCTTCATGGTGCTCCTCCGCAAAAACAATGGAAGCGGGCGCAGCAGGCCGGAAGCGCTCACGCGGAAGTATACCCTCAGAAGAAAGCCGTTGGCTGCTGTGGCAGCTTGCTACTCCCGCGCGAGACCCGCATCGGGCGCTAGCGGACCGACCAGCGTCCAGAGTATCAGGGCGCAGATTAGTGGGATAAAACCAAAAAGCGCGAATGCCGGAAGGTAGGAGTAGTGTGCCACCAGCCAGCCGGTGAGCAGCATGAAGACCATGCCGCCAAATCCAGAGCCCATGCTGGCGATTCCATAGACGGAGGCCACCGCGCTGGCGGGGAAGACATCGGCCGGCATGGCAAGCATGTTGGCGAGCGCGGCGGTGTAGCCAGCCATGGCCAGCGAAACCAGCGCAATGGAGGCGGTGGCGCCGTGGACGAGGACGGCGGGAATAGCGGCCGTCATCAGAAGCGCGGCGAGCGTGACCGCCAGCTTGCGCGCCGGCGAGATGGAGAGACCGCAACGCAGCAGGCCTTTGGCGATGAACCCTCCCCCCGCGCTGCCCAGGCCTGCGACGAAGAAAGGAACCCACGCATAGCGGCCAATGGAGGCGATGTTGAAGTGGCGGCTATGGCTCAGATACTCGGGAAACCAGAAGGTGTAGAAGTACCAGGCCGGGTCCATGAAGATTTTGGAGAACGTAAAGCTCCACACGAAACGCGAGCCAAGCAGGCGGCCAAAGGGAACGCGCAACGCCCCGGTCTGCATCGTGGCTGGCTCGGGAGGCATGCGGTAAAGAGCCAGCCACGATGCTACCCAGAGAAAGCCGAGGCCCCCGACAAGAACAAAGGAGGAGCGCCAGCCAAACTGGACCAACAGGAAAGCGATAACCGGAGGGGCCAGAATTGCGCCCACGGAGGAGCCGCTGTTGAAGATGCCCGAGGCGAGCGAACGCTCCTCGGCGGGAAACCATTCGGCGACAACGCGGACAGCAGCCGGCCAGTTGCCGGCTTCGCCCAGACCAAGCAGGAAGCGGTAGACGCCGAGCGAGAAAGGGCCGCGCGCCAGCGCCTGCAGCAACGCGCTGAGTGACCACCAGGCGGTGAACAGAGCGTAGCCGGCCCGTGTCCCCAGACGGTCAATGAGGAAGCCGGAGATGCCGTTCATCAGCGTGTAGGCAAGCATGAAGGCGAACAGGATACGTGAGTAGCCAATATCGGTGAAATGAAACCGCAGGCGAAGCACGGGCTCGGCCACAGAGAGCGACTGGCGGTCGAGATAGTTGATGAGCGTGGCGCTGAAGGCCAGGGCGATCATCACCCATCGCATGCGCGGGCTTGAGCGAACGGTCAAGCGAGATCCACCCGGATAGCTTCGTAGACAAGCACTCTGGGCACTGTCACGGTGAGCCATTCACCGTTGCGCTTGGCAGCGGCTTCAGTTCCCGCGCGCATCAGCGTGACGGAGCGGACGTTGCCGTGGACTCTCAGGCTCACTTCGAAATTTGCAACCGGGAAAAAGCGCTCGCGCGCCTTGAGATGATGATCTTTGTCTCCGATGTCGGCAAGGAGATGCAGCACAATGCAGTTCCCTGAAGCCATGTAGTGCGCGGTGACGCCGGGGATGTAATCCATTGTGTAGGCGCGTCCGGCAGCCAGCGGAGGCAGCAGCAGCGAAGCAAGATAATCGCGTACGGGATCCATGCGCGTTTCTTCCCACACCGCCTCCAGTCCGGAGGCGAGATAGATGGACCTGCCCTTGCCCACACGATGAGTTATAACAGCCGGACCGAGATCGCGATGGTTGCCGCGGTCCCATGTGGTGGCCTCGACATCGCCGGTCGTCGCCCGCACGCGCACGATCTGCGGGTCCTGGGGAATCAAGCCTCCGTGCGCAGGTTTCAGGTACAGGTCGGGATACTCGAATGGTTTGCGACTGGCCAGCGACGCGCCGAAGAGGCTGGCAAGGCCGAAGTCCTTGCGCGACCGGCCATATTCGTCGGCCGCAGAGGTGAGATGGGTGGAGAACAGCGTGCCTCCTTCCTCCACGTAGGCGCGCAGCAGGTCGCATTGCGCATCGCTTAGGCAGGGCGCGTTAGGAACGAACACCGCCGCGTAACCCGCGAGCTGCTTCTGGGTCATGGACCAGTCGAGGAAGGGATCCGCATCGATGGAGAGCGACTTCAGCAGGTTGAAGGCGCCATGGTAGTAGTTGCCGTAGGCGGAAGGAATGTGGAACTTGTCGTTGTACCAGTCGATGGTCTGACTGCCGACCAGGATGCCCACCTGCGGCCGGTAGCGGAGCTGACTGAGCACGTGGTGGTGGCGCCGCTGAAAAGTGAAGATATCCCGGACGCAGCGGCCGCTTTCAAAGGCTGTGGGCGGCTCGGCCTCGTAAAAGAAGCGCTGCATGCCCCAGTAGACGCAACCCGCGCCTGAGGCCGTGGCGGTGGCGCCGTCGAGCAGAAGCTCTTGGCCCTCGATCGGGTAGCTGTACCAGCCGCGCACCGTCTTGTCGCGCAGGTGCTCGCCGTTGTATTCGGTGTGGTGGCCGAGATAGGTCCAGATCACCTTGCCGGTGGACTGGCCCAACTGGAGATTGAAGAGCTTTTCTTCGGGCGTGTTGGCGGCCTCGAACATGAAGCCGTCGGCCACCGGAAAGGCGCGGCTGCGCAACTCCGACTTCGAAAGCAGCGAAGTGTCATTGAAGAGAATCGGAACCTCGCGCCTGTCGCGGATCATCTGGCAGATCTCTTGGAAAAAGGCGATGAGCACCTCGTCGCGCATCCAGGTGCGAAACTGGATGCGCTCGTCGAGCGAGCAGGTCTGCTGGTCCGGAATGGGCTTGCCGAAGCGTTTCCCGTAAGCGGCCTGGCAATGCGCGCAATAACAGAAATCCGCGGCATGTTCCATGCCCTGATAGGGGCCGTCGAAGTACATCACGTCGAAGCCGTAGTCGAGCACCTCCGCGGTCAGCACCCGCGCCACTTCGCGGATGGAGGAGTTGAGGCAGCCCTCGTAGAAGCGCTGCCAGCCGAAATGCGCGGTGGTCATGGGCGTGCCATCCTTGAATCGCCGCGTCCATCCGGGGTAGCGGGGATCTTTCGATTCGATGGACATGAAAGGATGATTCAGTGGGATGTAAGCGATGGCGCGCAGGCCGGCCTGGTGCAGTTCGTCCAGCGTCTTGCGCATGGGATCGCCCTTGAGAGCGGGATGAAGGGGATAACCGGACCGGGTGGGAAAGAAGGCATAGTACGAAGCCGCCGGATAGCGCATGGAATCGCAGTCGAGAGCCAGCGCGATCTCGACGGCTTTCCGTGGAAGGTAGTCGAACAAGGGATAGAAGGGCGGGTTATAGCCTTCGGCGATCAGGGTGCGGTTCGAGCGGATCCACTCCGGAAGCTTCGATCCTGGCTGTGGTTGCGCATGCTGCCGGGAGTCGCTGCCGCCCGCATCAAGAAAGTTGAATCCCGGTGCATGCACAGCCAGCGCCGTCATCGCCAGCATTGCGCGGCGCGTAAGATCGGCCATCGTAGAACCTCCTGCAACGGATTGCGTCTGCCGGGAACATCAGGACGGCGGAGACGGCAGATAGCCGTGCGGCGTCATGGGCATGTGGGAAAGACGCATGCCCGTGGCGGCAAAGAGAGCGTTGGCCACAGCCGGCGCCAGCCCGATGATGCCAATCTCTCCGGCGCCCGCAGAGGGCAAATCCTTGCGATTGACGAGAACAATCTCGATCTCCGGCATGTCGCTGAAGCGTGGCACGCGATACTCCGCGAAATGCGGGTTGAGGATGCGGCCATTGGCGAAACGGATCTGCTCAAACAGCGCGCCGCCGATGGCTTGAATCATCGAACCTGCAAGCTGATTGCGCAGGCCGTCAGGATTGACGATGGCGCCCGACTCCCACGCCTGCACCACGCGGCGAATGCGCACCTGCTTGCCGCCGTCACCGATTTCGACCGCGGCGCAGGTGGCTACGTAGCCGCCTTTGTCGGTGCCGCAGGCGATGCCGAATCCGCGCTCGGGCGTGGAGGGCACATGACCCCAGCCAAACTTGTCTGCGGCTGCCTGCAAGACGGCGCGGAGACGTGTCTCATCGAGATTCTTCAGGCGGAACTCCAGTGGATCGATGCCGGCGGCGTGGGCCAGCCGGTCCATGTGCGCCTCGCGAGCAAAGTTGTTGGCGGTGGCGGCCAGTGCGCGATAGGATCCCTGCCGCAGCGGCGATTGGGACGGATGATACTGGACGAGCTGGTTGGGAACCGTATAGGGCGTAGTGAGCGCCGAGGGGCCGGAGTTGTAGTTGTGATGCTCCCAGGCGATGAGCTTGCCATTGTGGTCGGCGGCGGCGCGAATCTCCATCAGCCCGGCGGGACGGAAGTAAGCCCAGGTGAACTCCTCTTGCCGCGTCCACACCAGCTTTACGGGTTTACCCGCGACCTTGGCCAGATGCGCGGCCTCCAGGGCGGGGTCGCCGGTGTGCTTGCCTCCGTAGCCGCTGCCCATGTCGGGCTGGATAACGCGCACCTGGTGGGACGCCAGATGAAACTCCTCCATCAACTGGTCGCGCACCCCAAAAGGGCGTTGCGTTCCCGTCCAGACGGTGAGCTTGCCGTTCTGCCACTCGGCGACGGCGGCGCGGGGTTCGAGCGGCGCATGGGCGATGTACTGCACGGTGTACTGCTCTTCCATCTTGATGGGAGCCGTGTCCATGGCTTGCGCCACGGAGCCGGCCACATGCAGTGGGGCGTCGTTCTCGCCGCTCTCGGGATGGCTCTTGAGGTAGTCGAAGAGCCCCTGATTTGAGGGCTGCGGCGGAACCTTCCATCGGGCGTCGATGGCGGCCAGCGCGTGATGGGCGGTATAGTCGTCCGGCGCAACCACGCCTACGAAATTGCCCTCGCGGATCACCTGCACGCCGGGAAGCTTTTCTGCGGCCGCGCTGTCGAGCGATTCGAGCAGAGCGTTGAAGCCCTCAGGACGCAGAATCGCGCCGTAGAGCATACCCGGGCGAACGATGTCGGAGGGAAACTTGTGTCTGCCGGTGACGAAGTCGCGCGCGCCCACTTTGGGAACCGGCGTGCCGGCGATCTTCCATTCCCTGGCGGGCGTCAGCGCTTCCTGGGCGGTGACAATCTTGACAAGCTTCTCGCCGCGCGTGAGTTCGCCATAGGTGAGCGACCTTGCGCCCTGCGCATGCACGATCTTGCCGTCGGCGGCAGTGAGCGTAGCCGCGGCAACGTTCCAGCGCCGCGCGGCCATCTCAACCAGCAACTCGCGCGCGGCCGCAGCCATGGCGCGCAGTATGGGAGTCATGGTGGGCGTGGTGCGGCTGCCAAAGGTGCCGGCGTCCCAGGGCACCAGGTCGGTGTCGCCCATGACCATGGTGATGGAGTCGAAGGCCACGCGCAGCTCCTCGGCCACCGACTGCGCCAGCGAGGTGCGGATGTTCTGCCCCACTTCCACTTTGCCCGTGAAGACGGTCACGCGGCTGTCGGCCGCGATGTGCAGCCAGGCGCTGATCTCCTTGGGCAGTTCGTGACCGCCAAAGGTGCGGCCCGACTCCTGCGGCATGGCGGCGGAGGGCACGAGGCAAACCAGCACTCCGCCGCCGAGGAGCTTGAGAAAGTCGCGGCGATCAAGTTGCGGGCCGCTGGATTCGGAGGCGGGAAGAACCTCGAGCGCGGGAATATGCTGGGGCGTCATCGGCGGGCTCCTTCCGGCGGGACGGCGCGGGCCTGCAGGCGCGCGGCAAGCTGCACTGCGGCAACGATGCGCGGGTAGGTTCCGCAGCGGCAAAGGTTGCCGTCCATGGCATGCACAATCTGCTCGTGGCCAGGTTGTGGCGTCTCGCGCAGCAGCGCGGTGGCGCGCAGCACCATGCCGGAGGTGCAGTAGCCGCACTGTAACGCGCCCTCCTCCACAAAGGCCTGCTGCACGGGCGTAAGCTGGCCGTCCTGCCCCAGTCCCTCGATGGTGACGATCTTGGCCCCGCCAACGGCCGAGACGGGAATCAGGCAGGAGCGCGTGGGAACGCCGTCGATAAGCACCGTGCAGGCGCCGCACTGGCCCTCGCCGCATCCATACTTGGCGCCGGTCAGATCCAGGCGGTTGCGCAGCACAGAAAGCAGGGTTTCATCGGAAGGCGCGGCGACGTGGAGAGACGCGCCGTTGATATGCAGCAGATAATGGGCCATAGGAGACTCCGCAAGCCGCCAGGCAGGATGAATGTGCCGGGACCATCATACCGCAGGGCGCGCGGAAGCTTTCCGTTCTCGGTTTTCAGCGGCAGGTGGAGTGGCGCAAACCTCCGCCGCAAGAGAGAAGAAGCGGCGGCGTCTACTGTCGACCTACTCTGCCGCCCGCGCCACGGCCAGTGCAGCCTCGAGGCTGGCCCCGTCCTCCACGTTCGCCGCCTTCAGCGCCGGATCGATCTGCTTCAACAGTCCGCACAGCACCTTGCCCGGGCCGGCTTCTATAAACAGATCCGTCCCCGCCCCGGCCAGCGCCTGCATGCAATCCACCCAGCGCACGGCTCCCGTCACCTGGCGGATCAGCGCATCTGTCACCTCGGCCGCGGTGGTTACCAGGGCGCCGGTCACGTTTGCCGCCACGGGTATTCCCGGATGGCTCAGCGTCAGCCCGTTCAGCACCCGCGCCACTTCCTCCTGCGCCGGCTGCATCATCGCGCAGTGGAAAGGCGCGCTCACAGGAAGCATCACCGCGCGCCGCGCGCCCCTGGCCTTGCACAGCGTCGCGGCCTTCTCCACCGCCGCCGTCGCGCCGCTGATCACCGTCTGTCCGGGCGAGTTCAGGTTCGCCGCCTGCACGGTCAGGCCCGTCTCCGCCGTCGCTTCTTTGCAGGCCTCGGCCACCTGATCGGCCGCCAGCGCCAGCACCGCGGCCATGGCTCCCTGACCCGCCGGAACCGCCTGCTGCATGGCGTGTCCGCGCGCCTTCACGGCCCGCACCGCGTCGGCAAAGCGCATGGTTCCCGCCGCCACGTGCGCGCTCCACTCGCCCAGCGAGTGCCCCGCCGCCAGCGCCGGCCCCACGCCCTCCTCGGCCAGCACCCGCCATGCCGCCACGCTTACCGTCAAAATGGCCGGCTGCGTGTTCTCCGTCCGCTTCAAGTCTTCTTCTGGCCCCTCGAAGCAGAGTTTCGAGAGCGCGAAGCCCAGGGCCTCGTCGGCCTCGGCAAAGGTTTGCGCGGCTACGGGAAAACGCTCTGCCAAGTCGCGGCCCATGCCCACCGCTTGCGATCCCTGGCCAGGAAACAGAAAAGCAATCTTCTTTTGCATTTCAGGGAAAATTGTACCTGTTCGCGCGCCACGCGCTCAGTTCCAGCGCTTCTTGTCGTCGGGATCGTCGTTCAGCGGCCGCCCTTGCCCGTCGAAGCGCACCGTCCGCCCCTGTGAGCGCATGTACACCTCGAACTTGCGCGCCGCGCGCCGCCGCTTCCACCGGTAATAGCGGTTGCGCAGCCCGTACCAGCTCTCGCTGGCCGCAAAGGCCATGCCCCGCCGCGGCGCCATCCGGATGTAAAACCACCCGGCCAGCGCTCCGCCCAACTGGGCAAAGGCGTACATCCGCATGGCACCGAAAAGCATGGCCACAGTGATCAGCGCATAGATGGCCGCCATATATCGCGCCTTGATGCCAATGGCAAAAAAGAGAAGAAACTCCGTGTCGCCATAGAGCAGCCCGATGGCCACCAGCAGCCCGAAGATGCCGCCAAAACAGCCATAGAGCGGAACCGGCATGCCCATCAGCGACGGTGTCAGCACACGGCCGGCGGCATACAGAGCCAGCGCCGACGCTGCCGTTCCCAGCACTGAAACCGCATAGAGCCCCAGCACCCAGCTCGCGCTGTGAAAGCTCTCCAGAAATCCGGCCAGAAACCACAGCGAGAGCAGCTCAAACAGCGTGCCCCACAGTCCGCTGTGGATGAAGCTGTAGGTGAGCGGCTGCCACAGCGCCCCGTGAAGAAACATGCCGGGATCGAAGATGAGCCCTGCGGCCGCCGCGGCCGCCAGCGGCCGGGCAAGCAGCCCCGCCGCCAGCAGGACAAAGTAGGCGCACAGATTGGCCACAACCAGCCGCCGCGTGGCGCCGGCAAAATCGGGCATGGCAAACGGACTGGAGCCAATCCTCCGCATCTTCTGTCTCAGGTTAACCCCTGGCGGCGCGCGTTGTCATGGGCAGGAGTGTCGTCGCAGTCCCAAACGCGGCAAGCGCTTCCGCGCCAAAGAGCGATGGCAAAGGGCAAGGCGCACACCGTGAAATAACGAACGCTCATTCCGGCGCGCTCCTGCCACTTGACCTGCGGCGTCATTTCCCTTGAAACTAGCGATGTTGTACCGGAACGAAGATCATCCTGCTTTTATCTGCATGGAAAGAGAGGAGGCTGCCATGCCCACCTGCCCGGAATGTGAGAACGATCTCGATATCGAGCTGGATGAAATCGAGGAAGGCGATATGGTCGTCTGCGAAGAGTGCGGTACGGAATACGAAGTTGTGGGCGTCGATCCTCTGGAACTGTCGAGGATTGATGAGGAACTGGACGAAGATGAAGACGACCTCATAGATGAGGACGAGGAGGAAGAGTGAGATCCGAGCACATCCGCCTGGCGGCAGGGTTGACCTTCGCGGTCCTGGCTGCCGGCGTGCTCCTGATAGCTCCGCACGCGGGGCCGTTCGCGCTGCCCGCCGCGCATGCCCAGAATCTGGGCCAGCGCGTTGTGGCTGGCTATGTGGCCGACCAGAACTCCACTCCCGTGGCGGGCGCCACCGTGTTTCTGAAGAATCTTAAAACCAAGTCGATCCGCAGCTACACGTCCACGGCCGATGGCAAATTCCGCTTTGTGCAGGTCAACATGGTACAGGACTACGACCTGTGGGCGGAAAAAGGAAATAAGAAGAGCCCCGTCAAGACCGTCAGCAGTTGGGATTCACGGAAGGAATACGAAACCGAGCTTCGCCTGAAGTAGCCGCCGCCGGAGCGCTTCATCGCGGCGTCCGATGCCATGCCGCACGGCCTCATGCTTCCAGCTTCCTTGTCACCAGCTCGTTCAGCAGCGCGGGGTTGGCCTGGCCCTTTGTCGCCCGCATCACCTGTCCCACAAAGAACCCCGCCATTGTCTTCTTGCCGGCCTTGTACTGCTCCACCTGTTTCGGGTTTGCGGCCAGCACTTCGTCGATCAATTTTTCCAGCGCCCCGGCATCGGTGATCTGTTGCGGCTTTTCGCGCTCGTAAACGGCAGAAAAGTCCTCGCCCTTCTCAAAGCACACGTCGAAGAGTTGTTTCATCTGCCTGGAGCTGATTTTGCCCTCGTCCAGCAGGTCGGCGGCCAGCACAATGCCGGCCATCGACACCGGCGACTGCTCCAGTTCCAGTCCCAGCGCGTTCAGCCGGCCGCCCACCTCGCTCAGCAGCACGTTGGCCACACGGCGCGGATTCCGCGCGGTCCCGGCCGCTGCCTCAAAGCGGTCGGCGTACGCGCGCGTCGCGGTGAGCGTGTGCGCGTCTTTCATCGCGAGTTCGTAGTCGGCAACCATCCGCGCCCGCCGCGCCTCGGGCAGTTCCGGAAGCTCCGCCTCTGTGCTTTCCAGAAATTCCCGGGTCAAGATGAGCGGCGGCAGGTCCGGTTCCGGAAAATAGCGGTAGTCGTGCGCCTGCTCCTTCGATCGCATGGAGTAGGTCCGCCCCTCGCTGGCGTTCCAGAGCCGCGTCTCCTGCACAATCCGTCCGCCGCTCTCCAGCACCTCGACCTGCCGCTCGATCTCATACTCCAGCGCCGCGCGTACAAAGCGGAAGCTGTTCACGTTCTTGATCTCGGCCTTGGTGCCGAATTGCTCCGCGCCCCTCAGGCGCACACTTACGTTCGCGTCGCAGCGCAGCGAACCCTCTTCCATGTTGCAATCCGAGACCTCGCAGAACAGCAGGATTTCTTTCAGTCTCGTCAGGTACTCGAAGGCCTCGTCGGGGGTGCGGATCTCCGGTTCGCTCACAATCTCCGCCAGCGGCGTGCCGCAGCGGTTCAGGTCGAGATAGGTGCGCGTGGCCGAATCGGCGAACCCGTCGTGCAGGCTCTTGCCCGCATCCTCTTCCATATGCAGCCGCGTGATGCCGATCCTCTTTGTTCCGCCTTCCGCCGTCGGCACCTCGATCCAGCCATGCTCCGCCAGCGGCTTGTCGAACTGCGAAATCTGGTACCCCTTGGGCAGGTCGGGATAGAAGTAGTTCTTGCGCGCGAAGATTGATCGTTGGTTCACGGTGCAGTTCAGCGCCAGGGAGGCCAGAGTGGCAAACTTCACCGCCCGCTCGTTCAGCACCGGCAACGCTCCCGGCAGTCCCAGACACACCGGGCAGATGTTGGTATTGGGCGCCGAGCCAAAGTGGTTGGCGCACCCGCAGAACGCCTTGGTGGCCGTCAGCAGTTGCACATGCACTTCGAGCCCGATGACGGGCTCGTACTTGGCCATCACTTCCGGTGAAATCGCGGCGGTGGGCATAACTAAATTCTACCTTGCGTCAGCATTCACGGCCTGCAGACTTCTCGAAGCGCCCATTTGGAGGGCTAATATGGATTCGACATCCACGGGCCCAATCGGAGGTAGACCATGGCGGTTCCCGACTACCAAATGCTCATGCTCCCACTTTTGAAAAGCACCGCAGATGGGCAGGAACACACCCTCGCTCAAGCGGCGGATGAAATCGCAGAGCAGTTTGAATTGACGCCGGAGGACCGCGCGGAACTGCTTCCTAGCGGAGGCCAGTTCACGTTGTATAACCGCGTCGGGTGGGCCCGCACCTACATGGCGAAGGCAGGACTATTGGAGAAAATTGGCCGCGGGAGGTTCAGAATCACCGAGCGCGGCCTGGAACTACTAAAGGAGAATCCCGTCAGGATCAACGTCGGTTTGCTGAACCGCTATCCGGAATTTGTGTCCTTCCACAAGTCGAGCTCGAGTCCAGGGCGAGCACCTGAACCTGTAGTGGGTCACAACACGAATCTCGCGCAGCAGACCCCGCAGGAACTGCTCGAAGAGAGCTACCAGGCGCTGCGCGAGCAAACTGCTAGCGATCTGCTGGAGCGGATTCAGAAGGCATCGCCTCGATTCTTCGAAAAACTGGTGATCGATCTGCTGGTCAAAATGGGCTACGGGGGCTCGAGAGCCGACGCGGGTCAGGCCATCGGAAAGCCCGGCGACGACGGGATAGACGGCATTATCAAAGAGGACCGGTTGGGACTTGATCTCGTCTATGTGCAGGCCAAAAGATGGAAAGATACAATTAGCCGCCCTGCCATTCAGTCATTTGCGGGAAGCCTGGAAGGCAACAGAGCACGAAAGGGAGTATTTATAACCACATCGCGGTTCTCTTCGGATGCGCGAGAATACGTCACGCGAATCGAAAAAAAGATCATCCTCATTGATGGAGAACAGCTGGCCGACCTGAGTCTGGAATTCGGCATCGGAGTCGAACCGGTCTCGACCTACACGATCCAAAGAATAGACTCGGATTACTTCGAGGAGGAGTAGGCGCCGAGTTCCACCCCTCGCTCAGGAAGCTACCTCTATTCGTCCGGATCCGCTGCCGTGAACGGCGAGCAGCACGGCTTCTCCGAGGCGTGGAAGTTCATCAGTTCGAGCCGCACCCCGTCCGGGTCGTACAGATTGAACTGGCCCTTGCCGTCGCGCCCGATCTGCGTGTGGCCGTCATTCCTCACTCCGGCCAGGCGGTGCTCGTCCGTCAGAATCTCAAATGCCGCATTCACTGAATCCACGCCCACCGAGAGGTGATCGAGCACGCCCAGTTCATGCGCGCTCATCGCCGGAGGAATGCCCTTCGCCGATCCGTCATGCACCAGCATGTACTCCAGCCAATCGTGGCTCTCCGGCGTCTGCTGGCTCACCCAGTCAATCCGGCCCGGCGCCATGCCGCCCCACCAGTACGGCCGGAATCCCAGAAGATCCCGGTAAAACGTGTCTTCCGTTGCGCGGTCATGCACCAGGAAGCCTACGTGGATTATGTGCCGCCCAATCGCGTTCGGCGCCGCCACCGCCTTGGGATGCTCCGGCGGCTGCACAAACTGCACCTTGTTTCCTTCCGGATCGAAGACCGTGAACCATACGCTCCCGTCCTCACCCTTGCTCACCGTGGCCGGCGTCTTCCACGCCCGCGACGTCAGGTACCGGCGCAGCCCCTCGGCGTCGTTCGTGTTGTAGGCCGTGTGGTCCAGCCGGTTGATGCCCGTGCCCGGCGGCAGCGGCAGAACCTCAACAAACTGCACCTTATTGAAGTAGTAGCGAACCCCCGCGGGATCTTCCGGGTCCGGCATCTTCGCCGCGCCCGCCACGTCCCGGTAGTAGTGATCGGTCGCCGCCGCATTCGACGTATACACTGCCAAATGCGAGATCCCCGTAATGGCCGGCCGCTTGATGGGTGGGTCCGGCAGTTGCGCGGTCGCGGAAACGGTAAGGGCGGCAAAAATAGCGGCGGAAACCAGCTTCAAACTCATCCTGCACCTCAAAAAGTCCTGGCCGCTTCACCATAAAACCCATTCCCCGGACCACGCAAGCTCGAAGCGCGCTCTCACGCCCCTTCGCATTCATGGAACCGCGTTCCCCTTGCCCGCGTAAGACTCTTGAAGATGGCAGGCGCGCTGCCCTCGCTACAAGATGAGCGCCCCAATCTCGCCTTAACCCTCAGCAGGCAAGGAGAAGATGCCATGGCCGATCAAGTTTGTCCCTTGTGGATGGGTTATCTGCTCGCCAGTCCCATCCGCCGCTGGATGCAGAATCCCGACACGCTGCTCGGCCCCTACATCGAGCCGGGCATGACCATCCTCGAGCCCGGCCCGGGCATGGGCTTCTTCACTCTGCCCATGGCCCGCCTCGCGGGTTCCACCGGCCGAGTGGTGGCTGTGGACATTCAGGCCAAAATGCTCGACAAGCTCCGCAGCCGCGCCGCCAAGGCGGGCCTGCTCTCGCGCGTCGACGCGCGTCTCGCCCCGCCACACTCGCTCGGCGTCGGCGATCTGGCCGGTCAGGTCGATCTCGTTGCGGCCCTCGCCGTGGTTCACGAGATGCCTTCCTGCGAAGACTTCTTTCGCGAAGCTGCCGCGGCGCTCAAACCCGAGGGAACGCTCCTGCTGGTCGAGCCTGCCGGCCATGTCAATGCCGCCCGATTCGCCCGCGAGATCGAGTTGGCCCGCCGCGCCGGCCTGCACAAAACCCAGAGCCTGGCGGTGCGCCGCTGCCTGGGCGCGGTGCTCACTAAAAAGGCGGCGTGAGGCGTTGTCACGGTTGTTGCCTGCCCCTGCCCATTACAATTCCGCCATGCCATCCTCCACATGCCGTGTGATGCCCAGCGTCCTGGCTCTTGGATTGTTGCCGCTCGCCGTCCTGGCGCAGCCGTCAATTTCCACCGCCTCGGCCGCCGACCGCGCCGAGGCACGCGCCATCTTCCAGCAGCTCATCGACATCAACACCACCGACACGCCGCAGGGCAGCGTAACGGCTGGCACCGAGGCCATGCGCCAGCGCTTTCTGGCCGCCGGCTTTCCCGCCGCCGATGTGCAGCTACTCGGTCCCAATCCCCGCAAGCTCAATCTTGTCGTCCGGATGCGGGCCGCCCAGCCCACATCGGAAAAGCCCGTTCTCTTCCTCTGCCATGTGGATGTTGTGCAAGCCCTTCGCTCCGACTGGACCACCGATCCTTTCAAGTTCGTTGAGAAAGACGGCTACTACTACGGCCGCGGCACCCAGGACATGAAGGACTCCGACGCCGCCCTGGTCGCCACCTTCCTCCGCCTCCATCGCGAGGGCTACAAGCCCCGCCGCGACCTCATCCTCGCCCTAACCGCCGACGAGGAAGGCGGGCGCTCCAACGGCGCTTCCTGGCTGGTGAAGAATCACCGTGAGCTGGTCGATGCCGCCTTTGCGATCAATCCCGACTCCGGCGGCGTGGATCTCGACCACGGCCGCCCCGTCGTTGCTGCCGTCGAGGCCACTGAAAAGATCTACTCCGACTTCCAGGTGACGGCGACTAACCGCGGTGGTCACAGTTCGCTGCCCCGCCCCGACAATGCCATCTACGAGCTCACCGCTGCCCTCAACAAGCTGGCCGCCTACGCCTTCCCCTTCGAGCTGAACAACGTCACGCGCAACTACTTCGCCCAACTCGCTCAACAGGAAACCGGACAGACCGCCGCCGACATGCGCGCCATCCTGGCCAATCCCCCCGACTTGGCCGCCGCTGAGCGCCTCAGCGCCGAGCCCGGCTATAACTCCAACTTCCGCACCACCTGCGTGGCCACCCGCCTCAGCGGCGGCCACGCCAACAACGCCTTGCCGCAGACAGCGCAGGCCAACATCAACTGCCGCATCTTTCCCGGCCACTCCCCCGAGGAGATTCGCCAGCAACTGGTTGCGCTCTTTGCCGATCCCGCGCTGACCGTCAAATATGTCGCTGACAACGGCGATGTCTCCGCTACTGCGCCGGACCGCAAAGCCATGACCCCGCCCTCGCCGATTGCGGCGGTCTTTGAACCCCTGACGCACATCACCCAGGCCATCTGGCCTGGGGTTCCCGTGATCCCGGTGATGGAAAACGGCGCCAGTGACTCGATCTACTTTGCCCAGGCGGGCATTCCCTGCTACGGCTACTCCGCCATTGCGCTGGAACGCGACGACGACCGCGCCCACGGCAAGGATGAGCGCCTTCCGGTGGACTCCTACTGGAAATCGCTGGACTTCTTCTATGCCTTCGCCAAGGCCCTGGGAGGAGAGTAAGAATGCCATGCCGCGCCCGGGGCGCATCCGCTCACGCGGCCGCTCCCCTGGCGCGCCCGGCCTACGGAGAATCTATTTGGACGGCACCGCGGGCGCCGCCGCTCCCTGCGACATTTTGCGGATATAGAGAATCAGGTTCCAGACCTCGGTGTCGCTCGCCCGGCCCACCGCCTCCGGCGGCATCTTGTCCTTGCCGTTCCGGATCATGTTGAACAGTCCCTGATCCGTCTTCCCATTCAGGCTGTTCGGATCGGTCCAGTCCGGAAGTTTCAACTGCATGTCGTTGGCCATGTCCGTCTTGCCGTTTCCGTTTTCGCCGTGGCACATCGCGCAGTCGATGTTATAGATTTGCTTGGCTTTGGCCTGAGACTGCGGCGTCGGCTTGACGGGATTGGTGGCGGCCGGGGCCGAAGCAGCCTCCTGCGCCGCGGAACCGGACACGGTTGCCAGAGCGAACAGGAGTAGAAATAACGCGGGAAACACCATCTTCGGATTCAACATTGCACCCCCTCAGCTGTGGGCACCAGATACAGGGCACCGCGCAAATTGAGAACTTTTGTCGCCTGCATTATAGGCCTATTTTGGAGCGATGGAGTCAAAAGGTCGCGGCTTTCCATGTGCACCGTCCCCTGATGTACCCATTCTCATGCTGAAATGAAACTTTCCCATCGCTGCTAGACTGGCTATGCATGATCCTCCCGTTCGTCCGCGAAATCTTCGCGGAGCTGGAGCACTCGCCCGAGTTCGAGCGCGTTGGCAGGCATCTCAGCCTTGCCGCGGGCAGGCGGCGTGTCTCCGGACTCACCTCCACAGCCCGCGCCCTCTACCTGCCGCTCATGGCCCGTGCCGCCCGCCTTCCGGCGGTCGTGGTGGTCGCCGACAACAAGGCCGCTGAGGCCCTCGAACCCCTCCTCAAGGCCGGATGCGAGCTTACCGGCGCCATCAATCCCGCCCAAGTCGTCCGCCTCCCCGCCCACGACGTCCTCCCTTTCGAGAATCTCTCCCCCCATCCCGGCGTCCAGGAGCAGCGCGCCACCGCGCTCTACAAACTGGCCACCGGCGCCGTCTCCATTCTGATTGCGCCGGTTGAAGCCGTCGCGCTCAGGCTCTTCGACCGCGACTACTACGCCGCGCTGGCCGTCACGCTGCGCCGCGGCGAAGAGATCGACATCGAAGTCCTGACCGCCCATCTGGCCAGTACCGGCTATACCCAGATGGACCTGGTCGAAATGCCCGGTCAGTTCACCCGCCGCGGCGGCATCCTCGACGTCTATTCCCCCGAGGCCGACCGCCCCGTCCGCATCGAGTTCTTCGGCGACGAAATCGACACTATCCGCAAATTCGATCCCGAGACACAGCGCTCTCAGTCCAGCCTCGATGAGGCCCAAATTCTCCCGCTCACCGAAACTCCGGTCACCGAGCGCCTGCTGGCTGCCGTTCACGCGCGCCTGAGCGGCCAGCGCATCGAGGGCGAAGACGCCGCGCGGGCCGCGGAGATGGCCGCCGGCGGCGGGCTCAGCGTCTTTCCTGGCTGGGAGTTCTTTGCCTGCGTCTCCGGAGCGCGTCATCACCTCCTCGATCTTCTGCCCCGCTCTGTGCTTTTTGTCGAGGAGCCGGCCATGGTCCGCAACCAGATCGACCGCTGGTGGAACAAGGTCGAGCAGCGCCACGACCGTTCCGGCATCGGTTCCCTCATCCGTCCCGAAGACATCTATCTCCGCCCCGAAGCTCTCCAGGGCCTGCTGGCCTCCCACATGGGCCTCGACATCGACCAGCTTGGCGCCGTCGATGTGCTCGAAGACGATGTCACCCTGGGCGAAATCGAACTGAACACGCGCCCCACTCTGCGCTTCCACGGCTCCATCCCCGCGCTCACCGGGCAGTTGCGCAACCTCATGGCCGCAGAAACCCGCATCGTCCTGGCCGCCGCCAACCAGGGCGACGTCGAGCGCCTCGCCACCGTCCTGCGCGAGTACCAGATTCCCTACCGCCTCGGCAGCCGCATCGCTCGCCCCGGCGGCGAAATCGTCCTCGAAGAGGCCAGCTATCTGGCCGGCGATCTCCGTGTTCCTGTCATTGTCCGCACGCCGCTTGCCGCCGGCGTCAGCTTTCTCGACTCGAACCTCATCCTCTTCGGCGCCAACGACCTCTCCGACGAGGCAGACGTTGCTGCCCGCCCCGAGCCGCGCCGCTCCAAAACCGCCGCCTTTGTCTCCGACTTCCGCGACCTCGCCGTCGGCGATTACGTTGTTCACGTGGAGCATGGCATCGCCCAGTACCAGGGCCTCAAGGAGATCGTGCAGGACGGCCTCTCCGTCGAGTTCATGATCCTCGAATTCGCCGAATCCGCCAAGCTTTACGTCCCCCTCACCCGCCTCGACCTTATCCAGAAGTACCGTTCCACCGATACCGGTCCAGCGCCTGTCCTCAACCGCCTCGGTTCCCAGCAGTGGCAAAAAACCAAGGCCCGCGTGCGCAAGGCCATGCAGGACATGACCGCCGAGCTGCTCAAGCTCTACGCTGAGCGCGAAACCGTCCAGGGCACCGCCTTCGCCCCCGACAACGAATTCCAGAAAGAATTCGAAGACGCCTTCGACTACAACGAAACCGACGACCAGTTGTCGGCCATCCAGGCCATCAAGCAGGACATGGAATCGCCCATGCCCATGGACAGGCTGCTCTGTGGCGATGTGGGTTATGGCAAAACCGAAGTCGCCATGCGCGCCGCCTTCAAGGCCGTGCAGGAAGGCAAGCAGGCCGCCGTCCTCACCCCCACCACCATCCTCAGCTTCCAGCACTTCGAGACCTTCAAAAAACGCTTCGCCCAGTTCCCTATCAACATCGAGATGATCTCGCGCTTCCGCACCGCCAAGGAGCAGAAGGACATCGTTCAGCGCGTCGAAACCGGCAAGGTCGATATCCTCATTGGCACCCACCGCCTGCTTTCGAAAGACATCAAGTTCCAGGATCTCGGCCTGCTCATTGTTGACGAGGAGCAGCGCTTTGGCGTGCGCCACAAGGAGCGTCTCAAGCAGCTCCGCAAGCAGATCGACGTCCTCGCCATGTCTGCCACCCCCATCCCTCGTACCCTCCACATGTCGCTCGTCGGCCTGCGCGACATGAGCGTCATCGAAACTCCACCCAAAGACCGCATGGCTATTCAAACCGTTGTCGCCAGGTTCGATGAAAGAATCGTCCGCTCCGCCATCGAGGTCGAGCTCGAGCGCGGTGGTCAGGTCTACTTCGTTCACAACCGCGTCGAATCCATCTACGAGATGGCCGCGCGCATTCAGGAACTCGTTCCCGCCGCCCGCGTTGGCGTCGGCCACGGCCAGATGGGAGAGAGCGAACTCGAGAAAGTCATGCTCGCCTTCATGCATCGCGAGTTCGATGTGCTCGTCGCAACCACCATCATTGAGAACGGTCTGGACATCCCCCTCGCCAACACGATCCTCATCAACCGCGCCGACCGCCACGGCCTCAGCGAGCTCTACCAGCTCCGCGGACGCGTCGGCCGCTCCAACCGCCGCGCCTACGCCTATCTCCTCATCCCGCCGGAAAACGAGCTCACCGAGATCGCCCGCCGGCGTCTCGCCGCCCTCAAGGAGTTCTCAGACCTCGGCGCCGGCTTCAAAATCGCTGCCCTCGATCTCGAGCTGCGCGGCGCCGGCAACATGCTCGGCGGCGAGCAGAGTGGCCACATCGAGGCCGTCGGCTTCGAGCTTTACACCTCCATGCTCGAACAGGCCGTCAAGGAAATGAAGGGCGAAAGCGCCGCGGAGCGCCCCGCCACCCAGCTCTCGCTCGGCATCGCCCTGCGCATCGACGAGCACTACGTCCCCGAGGAAAACCAGCGCCTCCGCCTCTACAAGAAAATTGCCGGGGCCGCCAGCGAAGCCGCCGTCGCCGAAATCCGCGCCGAGATGGAAGACCGCTACGGCCCGCTGCCAGACGCTACGGTCTACCTGCTTGAGGCCGCCTTGATCCGTCTCGAGTGCGAACGCCTCGGCATCGCCCAAATCGACCGCAAGCGCGCCGAGATCCAGATACGCTTCATGGAAAACGCCAACATTGATCCCCAGCAGTTGATGCGCCTGGTTGCCCGCCACGCCAAACGCGGAGCGCAATTCACGCCCCAGGGTTTATTGAAGTATCCTTTGGCTGCCACGCGCCCCGACGAAGTCCTGCTGGAAATCCGCGAACTGCTCGCGAACCTGGCGCCCGCGCCCGCCACGGCATAACGTCACCCTCGTACTTGAGAGGCCGCATGAATCGAATGATTGTGTTGCTAGCTATCGGAGCCTGTATGTCCTCTGCCCTCGCCGCGCCCCCCGCAAATCCAAACTGGAAAGAGCAATTCCAGAAGGTCTCCGACGAGTACCTCGACCGGGTCTACTTCCCCTATGCGCCCACCCAGGGCACCCTCGCCGGCTATCACACGTACGACAAGCAACTCGAAAACTACGCCCGCCAGAACATCGACGCCGAAATCGCCGCGCTCAACCGCTTCGAAGAGCGCATCGCCCTCATCCCCGCATCCGCTCTTGATGAAACCACTCGAGGCGACCGCGAAATGGTTCTCGGCAGCATCCGCTCCACCCTCCTCACCCTCCAAACCATCCGTCCCTGGGAAAAGAACCCTGACAACTACTCCAGCGCCTGCGCCAACGGAGCCTTCGTCCTCATGGAGCGCAAATTCGCGCCGCCGGACGACCGCCTCCGTTCCCTCATCGCCCGCGAAAAGCAGATGCCCGCCCTGCTCGTCAACGCCCGCGTCAATCTCCAGAACCCGCCCCGCATCTACACCGAGATTGCCATCGAGCAGCTTCCCGGCATCGTCAGCTTCTTTCAGCACGATGTGCCCGCAGCCTTCGCCGACGCCCAGGATCCCGCCCTCCAGGCCGAGTTCGTACGCACCAACGCCGCCGCCGTCGCCGCCCTCCAGTCCTATCTCGGCTGGCTCCAGACCGATCTCCTCGCCCGCTCCAACGGCGACTTCCGCATCGGCGCCGATGCCTTCCGCAAGAAACTCCAATACGATGAGATGGTCGATCTCCCTCTCGACAGGCTCCTCGAAATCGGCTGGGCCGACCTGCGTAAAAATCAGGAGCGCTTCAGGCAGATCGCCCACCAGCTCGAGCCCGACAAAGACCCCCGCGCCGTTCTCGAAGAGCTGGGCCAGGATCATCCCGCCCCCGGCCAGCTCCTCGACGCCTTCCGTGCCACCTTCAACAGCCTCGTCAGCTTCATCCAGTCGCACCACATCGTCACCATCCCCTCCGATGTGCGTCCCACCGTCGAAGAGACGCCGCCCTTCATGCGCGCTACCACCCAGGCCAGCATGGACACGCCCGGCCCCTTTGAAACCCATTCCACCACTGCCTACTTCAACGTCACCCTGCCCGGCCCTTCCATGACCCCCGCCGAGGTCGAGGGCTACATGCACTCCTTCAATGTCGGCACCGTCATCTCCACCGCCGTCCACGAGGCCTACCCCGGCCACTATGTCCAGTTTCTATGGGTGCCCCGCGCGCCCAGCCGCGTGCGCAAGCTCCTCGGAGCCAATACCAACGTCGAGGGCTGGGCCCACTACTGCGAGCAGATGATGCTCGACGAAGGCTACGGCCAACCGGGTGTTGGCGCAAAAGACGAGCGCGAATCCAGGCTCCTCCGCCTCGGCCAGCTCCAGGATGCCCTTCTGCGCAACGCCCGCTTCCTCGTCGGCATCCAGATGCACACCGGCAAAATGACCTTCGACCAGGCCGTCGATTTTTTCCAGAAAGAAGGCTACCAGTCGAAAGAAACGGCTGTGGTTGAGGCCAAGCGCGGCACCGGCGACCCCACCTATCTTTACTACACGCTGGGCAAGCTCGAAATCCTCAAACTTCGCGCCGACTTGATGAAGAAAGAAGGCGCCTCCTTCTCGCTCGAGAAGTTCCACAATGAGTTCCTCGGCCAGGGCTTTCCACCCATCAAGATCGTTCGCGAGGCCATGCTGGGCAACGATTCGCCGGCCTTGTGATCCAGTTAACCCTTTTGTTGAAGCGATCCCCTATTAGCGGTAGAGCAAAAATTCACCAGCAGCGAGTATTCTGGCGCCACCCCCGAAGAACCAGCGCACATGGCGCGCGAACCACATCCAGACGAGGCACAGCCAATGAACAAGCGCGTACGCAAGGCGGTCTTTCCCGCGGCAGGGCAGGGAACTCGCTTTCTTCCCGCCACCAAGGTCATCCCCAAGGAGATGCTTGCCCTCGTCGACAAGCCCATCATCCAGTACGGCGTCGAAGAGGCCATCGCCTCCGGCATCGAGCACATCATCTTCGTCACCGGCCGCGGCAAGAGCGCCATGGAAGATCACTTCGACATCAGCTACGAGCTCGACGCTACCCTCGAAAAGAAGGGCAAAACCGACCTGCTTGAGATGTCGCGCCGCATCTCCTCCATGGCGCGCATCAGCTACGTCCGCCAGAAAGAGCCCCTCGGCCTCGGCCATGCCGTCCTCTGTGCCCAAGATCTCGTCGGCGACGAGCCCTTCGCCGTCATTCTTCCCGACGACGTGATCGACGCCGAAGTGCCCTGCCTCAAGCAAATGATCGATGTCTTCAATCAGCGCGGCGGCTCCGTCCTCGCCACGCAAACCGTCGAAGGCCCCGCCATCAGCGCCTACGGCGTCCTCGCCGGCTCCCAGGATCCCGTCAACCCCCGCATCTACAACTGCACCGGCATGATCGAGAAGCCCAAATTCGAACAGGCTCCGTCCAACCAGGCCATCATCGGCCGCTACGTGCTCACGCCCCGTGTCTTCGAGTTATTGGAGCAGACCAAACCCGGCGCCATTGGAGAAATCCAGCTTACCGACGGCATCAAGTCTCTGCTGAAAGAAGAGAAAGTCTTCGGCTACACCTTTGAAGGCAAGCGCTTCGATGCCGGCGACAAATTCGGCATGCTGCAAGCCACGGTCGAGTTCGCGCTCAAGCGAGCGGATATCGGACCGAAGTTCAGGGAGTATCTGACGGATTTAAAGTTTTGAAGCGGAGTAAGCGGCGCTGGCGGAACGGTGACGCGGCGGCTAACACCGTTAGCGCCGCTCCCTCACGCCTTCCACTTGATGTTGCAGCCGATGGAGGGCTGCTGATTGCCGAGCGGCGGTTTGCCTTCCAGTGCCGCATCGATTGCCGCGCGTAGATCTTCGCCCGTGATCGCCACGCCGTTCCCCGGTCGGCTCCGGTCAAATTGCCCGCGATACACCAGCTTCCCATCGCACCCGAAAAGAAAGAAATCCGGTGTGCACGCCGCCTTGTACGCATGTGCCACCGTCTGCGTCTCGTCGTAGAGATAAGGAAAGCTGAATCCCAGCGCCACCGCCTGCTTCTTCAGGTTGGCCGGGCTGTCGTCCGGATGCGATTCCACATCGTTCGCGCTGATGGCCACAACCCCGAGCGGCCTCTGGGCGTAATCCCGTCCCAGTGCCGCCAAACCCCTTTCGATGTGCTTCACATACGGGCAGTGCGCGCACATGAAGATCACCAGCAACGCCTTCTTGTCCTTGAAATCATCTCGCCGTACCGTCTTGCCCGTCACCACATCCGTCAGCGCAAAATCCGGCGCCGTCGTTCCCAGTTCAAGCATCGTCGATTCCGTCAGTGCCATCGTCCCCCTCCTCTATCCATGCTCACGCGCCGGCGCGCTAAAACAAACCTCCCTGCCGGCCCGGCATGGCCAATCCAAAGTGCTCATACGCCAGCCGCGTCGCCACCCGTCCCCGCGGCGTCCTGTCCAGAAAACCAATCTGGATCAGAAACGGCTCATACACTTCTTCCAGCGCGTCTTCCTCCTCGGCCAGCGTGGCGGCCAGCGTTCCCAGTCCCACCGGGCCGCCGTCGTACTTCTGCATAATCGTCAGCAGTAGCCGCCGGTCGATCTCGTCAAACCCGTGCGCGTCCACCTCCAGCATGGTCAGCGCCGCATTTGCCGTCGGCCGGTCGATGGCGCCCGTTCCCCGCACCTGCGCAAAATCCCGCACGCGCCGCAGCAGGCGGTTGGCAATGCGCGGCGTGCCCCGGCTGCGCAGCGCGATCTCCGCCGCGCCGTCTTCGTCAATCGGCACTTGCAGCACCTCTGCCGACCGCTCCACAATCACTCGCAGCTCGTCCTCGGTATAAAACTCCAGCCGCAGCAAAATCCCGAACCGCGACCGCAGCGGCGAGCTCAGCAGCCCCGGCCGCGTCGTCGCCCCGATAAACGTGAAGGGCTTGATCTCCATCACATGCGTCCGCGCCGCCGGCCCCTGCCCGATGATGATGTCCAGTTTGTAGTCTTCCAGAGCCGTGTACAGCTTCTCTTCCAGTACCGGCTGCATGCGGTGAATTTCGTCCAGAAACAGCACTTGCCGCTCGCGCAGGTTGGTCAGGATCGCCGTCAAATCCCCCTGGATCTGCAGCGCCGGCCCCGACGTCTGCTGGAAACCTACATCCAGCTCGTTGGCGATGATCGTCGCCAGCGTCGTCTTGCCCAGACCCGGCGGCCCGAACAGCAGCACGTGATCCAGCGCTTCGCCGCGGCTCTTGGCCGCCTCCAGCGCAATCGCCAGTTGCTCCTTGGCCTTCTTTTGTCCGATGAACTCCCTCAGCCACCGCGGCCGCAGCTTCAGCTCGAAGCCCTGCTCTTCTTCCGCGCGCGAAGCGCTCACCAGCCGCTCCGGATTACTGTCCCGTGCCATCGCCATGCTGGCAGCAGTGTAGCCGCTGCCAGCATAAAGGGCCAAGTCTCTCCACATCCCCAGCCATGCCACCAGAATGGAACGTTTAGACTGGTAGAGTCTCTCTCGCCCCGATGCCCCACCGCTTTGCCAGCATCCGCCGTTTCCGCTTCAGCCGCCCGCAGCGCATTGCCGCTCTGCTGCTGGCGCTTTTTCTTGCTCAGGGGCTCTGGCTCACCAGCCACCAGACCCTCTCCGACCGCGATTACCAGTACGCCCGCTGCGGCCGAGAAATCTGGGAGCGGCCTTCCCCGCTCGCCGGATACTTCACCACCTGCGGCAACATCCACGACGGCATTCTCGCCTATCGCCTGGCCGGCCTGCCACTCACCCTCAACCTGCTCGTGCAGCGCAGCCTTGACCGCTTCCGCAGCCCGGAGAATCGCGTCGTCCCCACCGAGGGACAGCCGGGCACATGGGAGCTACGCCACCAGCTTACCCACATCCTGCTGCTTTTGCGCCTGCCGTTTCTGCTTGCCGGATGCCTGCTGGGAGGCTGCCTGTGGTGGGTCACGCGCCGCCTCTACGGCAACCTCGGCGGCTATACCGCCCTCGCTCTTTACTGCTTCTCTCCCCCCATCCTCAAGGCCTGCGTCGCGCCCATGCCCGACCTTCTGGCCGCCCTCGGCGTCTATGGCGGCGTCTATACCTGCATCGGCGTTGCCCACGCCATGCAGGGCCCGCGTCGCAAGTGGCGCCCCCGCATCCTGCTCCTCACCGCCGCCTTCGCCCTCGCCGCTTCCGCACACATCGCCGCCCTGCCCGTCGTCGCTCTCCTCGGCCTCTCCCTCATGCTCTGGATCGCCGAGGGCCGCCGCTCCCATATCCTGCCCGTCGTACTGCTCGCCGTTGGCGGAGCCCTGGCCTTCCTCTTCGCCTGCTACAACTTCTCCCCTGACGCTTTCAGCTACGTCTTCCGCTCCGCCGCCGGCTTCCTCTGGTTCTCTCTCGATCCCGCGCGCCGCCTCTTCTCCGCCCTTTCCAATATCGGCCTCGCCATCGCCTCCGCGGCCGCAGCCGTCCTCTTCCTCGGCCTGCGCAAAACCTGGTACTTCGGTAATGTCACCCCGCTCCTTTGCTTCGCCGTCTGCGTCACCCTCGTCATGACTGGCGTTCCCGGCTCCCCCTGGCTCTGGGCGCTCCCCTTCCTCCTTACCTTCATCGGCGGCGTCTTCGCTGATGCCTACGAGACCCCGCGCCGCCGCCTCGCCCTCGCCGCAGCCGCAGCCATTGTCCTCCTCCAGGCCATCTTCTGCGTCCTCAGCCTGCCTGGGCTGATTTAAGCGTTGTCCCGCCAATGCGCCTTTTGCACTAATTACAGTGCAAAAACAGCCTCAAATCCAGTTTTGATCCCGCTTTTTCCCTCCACAATGTCCCCTCTCCGAAAGCTCTTTCTCTGGCCTTTTTCTACCTCACTCTTCAGTCGAATAAGTTCAATTATTAGAATCACTTATTCCGAATCTTTTGCCTTGCCTCAACCCCTCCGCAGGCGCTAGAATAAAGACCAGGCATGCGGACTCCAGGCCCGCTTCATCCAGACCCTTTTGCCGCCCTCCCGCAGGCCAGGTAACCCTCTATGGCAGACGACCAGAACCCTCAACTCCCCCTCGACGGCGCCACCCCTCCAGCCAACTCCAACCTCGTCTCGATCAACATCGAGGAGGAGATGCGCCGCTCCTATCTCGACTACTCCATGTCCGTCATCATCGGCCGCGCCCTCCCCGATGTCCGCGACGGACTCAAGCCCGTTCATCGCCGCGTCCTCTACACCATGAGCGAGATGGGCCTCGAGTACAACAAAAAGTACACCAAGTGTGCCAAGGTCGTCGGCCAGGCCATGGGTGTCTACCATCCCCACGGCGACTCCGCCATCTACGACACCCTCGTCCGCATGGCGCAGCCCTTCTCGCTGCGCTATCCCCTTGTCGATGGCCAGGGCAACTTCGGCTCCGTCGATGGCGATCCGCCCGCCGCCATGCGCTACACCGAGTGCCGCATGGAGCGCATGGCCGGCGAACTGCTCGCCGACATCGAGATGGAAACCGTCGATTTCATGCCCAACTACGACGAGTCCACCTTCGAGCCCACCGTGCTCCCCACGCGCATTCCCAACCTCATCGTCAACGGGTCGAGCGGCATTGCCGTGGGCATGGCCACCAACATTCCGCCCCACAACCTCACCGAGGTTGTGAACGCCGCCATCGAGCTGGTCAACAATCCCAACGCCGGACTCGCCGAGGTGCTCAAGCACGTCCAGGGCCCCGACTTTCCCACCGGCGCCTTCCTCTACGGCCGCGCCGGCATCGCCCAGGCCTACAAAACCGGCCGCGGGCGCTTTATGATGCGCGCCAAGGTGGCCACCGAGAACCTGACCAAGGAAAAGCAGGCCATCATCGTCACGGAGATTCCTTATCAGGTCAACAAATCCAAGCTCATCGAGCGCATCGCCGATCTGGTCAACGAAAAGACCATCGACGAGATCAGCGACGTCCGCGACGAAAGCGACCGCGACGGCATGCGCATCGTCATCGAACTCAAACGCGGAGCCCAGCCCGAAATTGTCCTCAATCAGCTCTACAAGCACACCCAGATGCAAGAGAGCTTCTCCATGATCTTCCTGGCCGTCGTCAACGGCCAGCCCCGCGAACTCGGCCTCGACCAGGCCATTCGCTGCTTCATCGATCACCGCATCGACGTGGTGCAGCGCCGCACCGTCTTCCTCCTCCGCAAGGCGCGCGAGCGCGAACACATCCTCGAAGGCTACAAGATTGCCCTCGACAACCTCGATACCGTCATCCGCATCATCCGCGGCTCCTCCTCCCGCACCGATGCCCGCGAGAACCTCTATGCCTGGGGCAAGGGCGCCGAGATTGTCGTCAACCTGGACCGCGAGCGCCTGGCCCACGAAGAGCGTGGCCTCACTCTCCGCCAGATCGATGCCATTCTCGAACTGCAGCTCTATCGCCTCACCCAGCTCTCCATCGACGAAATCCTCAAGGAACTGGCCGAAATCAGGAAAAAAATCGCCGAGTACGAGGAGATTCTCGCCAGCGACAAAAAGCTGCGCGCCGTCATCGTCAAGGAGCTCGAAGACATCCGCGACCGCTACGGCGACCCGCGCCGCACCTTCATCGTCGACGAGTCCGCCGAACTTCGGCTCGAGGATCTCATCGCCGACGAGCAGGTGGCCGTTACCGTCTCCCATCAGGGCTATCTCAAGCGCACCCCCATCAGCATCTATCGCCAGCAGCGCCGCGGCGGCACCGGCCGCATGGGCATGAAGACCCGCGAGGAAGACTTCGTCTCCCAGCTCATCATCAACTCCACCCACGCCTACCTGCTCTGCTTCACCAACACCGGCCGCGTCTACTGGCTCAAGGTCTACGAGATTCCCGACGTGAGCGCCGCCGGCAAAGGCAAGAGCGTCCAGACGCTGCTCGACCTCCAGCCCGGCGAAAACGTTCGCGCCATCCTGCCCGTGCGTGACCTTGAGGAGGAAGGCAAGTACATCTTCTTTGCCACCCGCAACGGCACGGTGAAAAAGACGCCGCTTAAGGACTTCTCCAACGTCATGGCCCGCGGCATCATCGCCATCAGCATCGACAAGGACGACGAACTGGTCAAGGCCCGCATCACCGACGGCTCGCAGATCGTCTTCCTCGCCACCCACCTCGGCATGGCCATCCGCTTCGAAGAAAACGACGTCCGCCCCATGGGTCGTCCCGCCTACGGCGTCCGCGGCATCACCCTCGGCAAGGGCGACTTCGTTGTCGGCGTCGCTGTCACTCCCAAGGAGCACAAGCCGGGCGAGTACCGCATTCTCTCCGTGAGCACTCACGGCTTTGGCAAGCGTACCGACGTCGAGGAGTACCGCCTGCAAACCCGCGGCGGCAAGGGCGTTAAAAACATGGCCGTCACCGATCGTATCGGCCGCGTCAACACCATTCAGCTCGTTGACGACTCCAGCGAACTGATGGTCATCAGCCAGTTCGGCAAGATCATCCGCGTGGACACCAAGCAGATTCGCGCCGCCGGCCGCGCCACCCAGGGCGTTCGCCTGCTCAGCCTCGAAACCGACGACAAGGTGGCCGCTGCCGTCATCATTCCGCCCGAAGAGATAAACGGCAAGGACGACGAGCAGGGTTCGCTGCTGCAATAGCATCCGCAGGAGGTCGGCGGAGGAATATCGGCGGCTGCGCGCTTTCGCTTAAGGCGCGGAAGGCAGATCCCAGTGGCAGGCCGCAGCCAGATCGCGCAGGCGCTTGGCCAGTCCGCTGCCGCCGAAGACAAGATCGGGGCCTTCTCTGTTCTCCGGATAGGTCCACACGAGATGCTTCGAGTTGGCAAAGCTGTTGAGCTTCCACTCGGTGTGGTCGGCGTTGGCCAGTTGCGCCAGCAGGCCGGGAACGCTTGAGCTGTTGCCCTGTTTCTCGAACTGAGTCTGTGTGACTTCCCTGTCGTAGGGAGCCCGCGCGACGAGCTGGAAGCGGTTATCGGTGGAGCCGCTCTCAGCCGGCAACAAAAGCAGGTGGTTTTGCGCTCCTTGCGTGATTTCCTTGCTGGAAGCGTCTGGCGCCTGGATCCACGCGGTCTCGTGGAAATAGAGACCGCCAAGATCGTTGTATTCAGTTACGGTGCGCGGTGGATTGCCCAACCTCGATTTGTCGAACGTGAGGCGGAGAAAGTCCTGGCCGTTTTCGCAGCCAAAGGAGAGGGTTTCGCGATCCTGGTTCGTGTTCTTGCCGGTGATATCGGTCTTGCCGGCGATATAAGTGGAGTCTCCCTGCGTGACGAGCTTCCAGTGCGTTTCCAGCCGCCAGTGGTCAGACCAGTAATAGAAGAGCCCCCAGATGAGCAGGATGACAATGGTCCTCGGCAGATCTCCCAGCGAAATCAAAGGCGTTCGTGTAGCGAGCGTTCGGGTCTTTTTAGCTTTTGCCTTGTCTGCCGGCTTCTGCCGGGCCGCGGCCGGGACCGCGGCCGCAGTCTGCTGGATCACGCGGGAAGCAGGAGCGACGGAAAGCGGCGCAGGCTCAACTTTGGGCAGGTATTCGGTTCCCACCGGCAGCGATTCCCCGATGGCGGCGGACGCGGGCGGCGGAGTTCGCGCCGGAGCCGGCGCACGCGCTGGACGGACCTCAACCGGAGCCGGCTTTTGCGCGGGCGCGGGCGATTCTGCCCGTCCGGTCTGAGCCGGCGCGGTTGGGCGGGATGATTCAATGCGCGTAATCAGTTCCTCGGCATCGTCCTCGCTGAGGCGGCTCGATGCGCCTCCGTAGCGGCGCTCCAGATAGAACTTCTCCACAAAATCCGTAGCCAGATGGCCGCCCAGCTTGCCATCGGCATAGCGGGCAATCTCGGAAGGGGTGAAGCGGGCGGCATCTTCCTGTGCAGGAAGGACGTCGCGGCTGGCGAGTGCGGCCAGCAGGCGCTCCCACAGGCGATCATGTGCGGCCTGGGCCATGGTCTAGCGATTCTCCTCGTTCTGGCGCTCTGCGGGCCGCCGAAGGCAGAGGGAGCAGGGATGTTCGCCCGGACGCAGGTCGCTCGCGCGTCCGGCCCTTGGGAACGTGGGTTGGGGCAATTGAGCTTCGATCCCGTCGATGATGCGGCCAGCCTCCTCGTCGGAGATGGCGCTGGCGCAGCCCCCGAAGTGGCGGGGATAGTAGTAGTCCTGGACGAAGGCGCTTACGCGCGCGTCGCCCGTGGAGGAGACAACCGCAGCCACCAGCTCGGCGGGGGTGAGCGTTTCATAACCGGCGGGAAGTACGCCGCGCTCGCCGAGCAGGTCGAGAAGACGGAGCCAGAGCTCGCTGGCGGAGGCATTCATGGCTTGCCAGCCTTTCTTTTCCGCGCACGCAGCCAGCGGATTACGGTCAGGATGGCGAAGAGCGCGGCCGCCGCGACAGACCAGCGAGTGAGCAACAGGGACAGAAAGGAAGGCAGGACGATAGGTTCGCTCGTCAAGGGCTGGCTGGGACCGGAACCGCCGCCGGAGCCGGCGGTGGAGCTGACGCCCTCGGGCAACGTTGCGTCGTCCGCCTCATGTTTCATGGGCAGATGCCTGTCCTCTGACGCGACGATGTGGAAGTCGACCCGGGGCGTGCGCCGCAGGGCCACCCATGCGGAGGACTCGAAGCCCGGGGCTGTGGCGCGGGCGCGCCAGTGGTAGTCGCCTTCCACATTCTCGAAAAAGACCGTGGCGTGGCCATCGCCGTTGACGGGCGCGGGCCTCACGCCGGTTCCGTCAAAATCGGTTTGCGCGGGCTTGACCTCGAACTCCACCACGGCGGCGGGAACCGGAGTGGCCGAGGCGCTGAGAAGCGCGCCCCCGGTTGTAGCAAGGTCGTCGCCGATGGGCGTGCCGTCGAAATGCGTCTCCTCGAGGCCGCTGAGCGCGAGTTGGCGCGACGGAACGATGAAGTCGAAGCTCTGCTCGGTTTCGCGCGGCGGCTGCAGGGCAACCGGCCCGCCGCCGTCGGCAGTGACCAGCGCCGACCAGCGATAACGGCCCGGGAGGAGACGGCGAAAGATGCACTGCGTCCGTTCCCCTTCGACATGCTGGACGGTGGCGCCTTCCTGCTGCAGGGAAAACTGAATCACGCCGTGCCAGCCGGAACCAAGGCCGGAAACGGCCAGCCGAACCGTGCCGCCGTCGGACATGCGGCCCCAGGGAATCGCCTGCCCGCTCTCTGTTGTCTGGTCAAGCTCAATATCGGCGGGAGCGTCTCCGCTTTGCGATTGGCCGATGGAAGCAGGGTTCCCTCCCGGTCCGTTGGCGGGCGCTGAAATCAGACGCGGCCACAAGAACCATAGGGCAAGAGCCGTAACGGCAAGCGTGATGGAGCCGGCGGCAAGCCAGGCGCGCCCAGGCAGCTTCTCCGGATCAAAGGGCATCAATTTTTACCGGGTGGTCCTGGGCGCGGTCGAGGCGTGGCACGACGCACAGAGGAGCAATGCGATACGTGGAGCGCGGCAACTGCAGCAGCGAGGCGCGCGTGTGGCGCAGGCCAGCGGCGGCCAGCAGCGCCGCGCCCAGCAGCGCCGCGGCCGGCTGCAGCAGCAGCGGAAGCCGGGAACCTGGAGAATCCAGAGCGGAATACGACAAGCCCGTCCAGGCCAGTCCGCCCAGTTGCAACGCCAGCGCGGCGGCAACCGTGGCAGCAAAGAAAGGAGCGACAAGAGAGAGCCCATCCAGCAGGAAAAACGCCGTGGCCAGCAGCACAGGAACGGCGGAGGAGGAGCTGGCGCTAGCGTGCGCCGCGCCGAGTGTGGCAAAACCCCAGGCAATCAGCGCCACGCGCGCGGTAAAGAAGACCGAGGCGAAGCGCATCTTGAACCTGAAAGCAAAAAACAGAAAAAGGATGGATGCGGCCAGGGCCAGCGCAAGCCAGGTGGCACGCTCCCGGGGGCCAGGTAGAGGGTTCCAGAGCGCGGCGGCGGCCGGGGTGGCAAGGGCGGCAAGGAAGTTGGCAAAGGCGAAGCGGCGAGGACGCGCGCGCAGCCACAGCAGGACGAGGAAGATGGCCAGGACCATGGCCAGCGGCGGCCATGCATCGCGGCCGCTGCGAAAAACCATGAGGGCGGCGGCGGGCAGCAAGAGCCTGATGAAGAGACGCTGACGCCGGGCTTGCGCCTGCGGCGCGGCATCCGGAGGGCTTTGCTCCATGCGATCGCGGGGCGGCAGCGGCTGCAGCGAAAAAGAGATGAGGGCAGTGGCAACGACCGCCCACAGAGCAACGGCAAAGCCGGGAACGGGCAGTGCCATTTCCCCGCCGGAGCCGCCAGCCAGGAGGGCCAGGGCAAAGGCGCCGAAGAGGCAGAGGCGGTAGGCGCGGTCGCCTGCCAGCTTTGCGGCAAAACGCGCGCCGCCGGCGGGAGCCGGCAGCGCCGAGGGAATGGCCCGCTGAGCCTTCTGTTCGCTGACGCCGGCAGGCGTCCAGGGAAGTTTCATGCCGCTTCGACCTCCTCGACCAGAGCCGTCTGGTTGTCGGGCGAAAAGACGATCACCGCCGGCGGCGCGGCAACCGATTCGCGCAGCGAAAGCAGAATGAGCAGTGCATTGCCCCAGCGCGCCTCGCGGCGCAGATAGCCGCTGAGCGGACTGGCGGCGATGCAGGGCTCCAGGCGCGCGGCCAGGGTGCGCAGCCGGGGCAGATCGCGCGCCGGTTGATCGATGGAGAGAGAAAGCAGGCGGCCGCGTTCGTCGCAGGTGACAAAGCGCAGCCGGTACTTGCGCTCGCAGAGCATCTGGCTGAAAGCCACGGCGAAGCTCAGCGCCTTTTCGCGCCGGTAGCGGAAGGCCAGATCGGATGCCTCCGCCGCGCTGAGCGCGTTGTCGAGCACCAGACAGATGTCCTCGGAGACGGGATTCTCATACTCCCGCAGCACCAGATCGACGGGATAGCCGGGCAGGCGGCTGGAGAGACCCGGATGAATCTGGCGGGGATTATCGCCCGGGCGGTAAAGACGAACGCCGGCAAACTCTTCCACTGAGGCAGGCAGCGCATGCAGGCGCGCGGTCGCCAGGCGGCGGCCCTGCAATAGGTTGAAGATGCGCGGTGTGAGCCGGTAGATGGCGGGCAAAACCAGCAGGCTGCGGTGGAGCGGCAGACGCGCCTCGTGGCCAATGAGGCTGCCTGGAAAGCAGGCGCGGGCGCGCACGGCGGTCAGCTCAAAGCGGCCCCGCATGCGCGCAGTGACGAGCCAGCGGCAGGGCGTACATGTCTTAGCATCGAGGCGGCCGAGGAAGACCGGCGGGGAAGGCAGGGAGTGGCCCCCCGCCGCGGTCAGCAATTCCACGCGCAGAAGCAAAGCCGGACGCCGGCCCCAGTTCTCCAGGTTTACGAGGGCGGAAAAGCGCGTGAGCGCATGAAACTCGTCCATGGCCAGAGGCAACTCAGCAGCCAGCGTGGAGACGCCGTAAAAGCGGGTGATCAGGGTGGCCACCGCGATCCATGCGATCAGCAGGCAAGCGCTGGTCAGGAGAGCCAACGTGAGCAGATCGGGTTGCGCATAGGCCAGCGCCGACAGTACCACGAATACCGAGGCGGCCAGGCCAGCCAGTGGGACGGGTTGGAGGATCATTCGGGTTTGCAACTTCTGCATGGTGCCGCTCTCTCAGTTTTCCGGTAAACGCACCTCGGCGACGATCTGCTTGACGCACCGCCGCTTCCACTCCGTCATGCTCATGGATTCAGCCGGGTAGGAGGCAGGAAAGACGCGGTGCGCCAGCACGGGAATGGCCAGAGCCTTCACATCGTCGGGAATCACGTAACCGCGCCCCTGCATGAGCGCGCTGGCCTGGGCCAGACGCATCCATTGCAGCGCGCAGCGCGGACTGGCCCCCGTGGCTAACAGGCTCGAAACGCGGGTAGCGCGGATGAGATCGACGATGTAGCCGAAGAGCGACGGTTCCATGCGCACCTGCACGGTCTGGCGGATCAGATCGAGAAACTGCCCATCGTCCATCACCGGTTCAAGCCGCTCCAGGGGGTCATGCTCTGCGCGCGAGCCTAGAAGCCGGATCTCGTCTTCGCGCTCGGGATAGCCGAGCGAAAGCTGCACGCTGAAGCGGTCCAGTTGCGCCTCGGGCAGGTCGTTGACGCCGCGATGCTCGATAGGATTCTGCGTGGCCAGCACCAGGAAGGGATCGGGCAGGGCGCGGCTCACCCCCTCTACGGTCACCTGTCCCTCGCCCATAGCTTCCAGCAGCGCGCTCTGCGTGCGCGGCGTAGCGCGGTTCAGTTCGTCGGCCAGAACAATCTGCGCAAAGACCGGTCCAGGGATGAACTCGCGCGTGCGCGGGTCCACGTAGCCGGTGATGTCGACGGGCAGCAGATCCGGTGTGCACTGAATGCGCCGGAAACTGCAAGAGATGGAGCGGGCCAGCGTGCGCGAAAGCATGGTCTTGCCCACGCCGGGCAGGTCTTCCATGAGCACATGGCCGCGGGCCAGCATGGCGGTGACAACAAGGCGAATGCTCGCCTCTTTGCCGGTGATGACGCGGCCCACGTTCTGGCAGAGCGATTGAATGGCAGAGGTGGCAGAGTCCATGTCGATCCTAACTCGCGGAGTGGGAGTGGGTGGGAACGTTTTGCCACGGCAGCGGACGGCTGCCCGTGGCAAAGGGAACGGCCCAGTTGAGCAGTGCGGCGGCAAACGCCAACAGCGCGCCGGCCGTCAGAACAGGCACAATGGCCAGCGGCCCGCCGGCGGCGGAGAGAAGGCGCTCGCCAAGCGCGTGGCCGGCCAGCAGGAATACCACGGAGGCGGCGCTGCGGCCCTGCAGCGCCATGCTGGCCAGCAGCGCGCCGGCCAGCAGCATCAGCACGCGCGCACCCAACAGAAACTCCGCCAGCCAGCTCAGCGCGGCCACCGGCCGCCGCCACATAAGCAGGCGGTGAACGGTGGCTCCTACGAGGGGAATACCCATCGCCCATCCAGCCGTCAAAAGCGCCATCGGCAGCAGCGAATCCGGTCCGGCGGCCTGGATATCGGACTGCAACTGGCCAGCGTGCGCCGCCAGCAGAAAAGACGCAGCCAGCAGGTAGAGCAACGCCGCCGCGGCCAGAGTGTCGGCCATTAGACCGGCCAAGCCCAGGCGGCGATGCATGCGCGCGCAGTGTGCGCACACGGCGGCTTCCCGCAGGTGCTGCCAGGGATGCAGGCGGAGACCCACACTGAGCCACGCGGCAAAGGCGGCCAGCGCGGCCAGCAGTGCGGCCGAAATCGCCATCCAGCCGCGGGGAGGCTTGTTTCCCTCCACTTGCAGCACTGCAGCCGCATTGCCGGCTTGTTCAATCCAGGCGGAGTAGAGGCCGGCCGCTCGGCTGGCAGAGTGGAACCAGGAAATGGACTCACTGGCGCCAGCCGGCGCGGCATCGTAACGCACTTTGTGGATGCGAAAGATGGTGCCGCCGCCGTAACCGCCGCCGATATCGTAGTCGAAGCGCCGCGCGGGGTCCAGCGAAACCGGCGCACCGTCCCGCGTGGCCGTGAACAGCACCATGGGAAGATAGACGTAGAGCGGCGGCAATTGCGGCGCGCGCACGGCGGGCATGGAGAGAATGCGCTCCGCGAGCCCCGGATGGTGGCGCACTAGATAGTAGGCCGCCACATAAGCGCGATAGACCTCTTCCAGTTCCCGCAACTCGGGCAATTGATGGGTGTACTCCTGCCAATGACGCGAAAAGTGCTCGCTGATGGCCCGGTCGCGTTTGGAAGGAGCGATGTCCTGCTGGGTGCCGGCTTTGCGGCCGGTAACGTAAAGCGTGGGACGCACGGCGGAAAGATCGACGCCCGTCGAGGTGACCGCGGCCGGTGTATCGTCCAGTTCGAAGTCGGCGCGACCGGGGCCCTGATTGTGCAGCCAGATGGGATCGAAGTCCTCCATTTCCCAGGCGGGCGAGGGAACCACGCCCCGGCCCCGTACCACGAATCCGCTGGCGATGCCCTTGATGGCCAGGTCGGCGCGATAGAGAATCCAGCCGACCTTGGAGTAGCGTAGCCAGCTGGGCGAAAACACAAGCTTCACGGCCACATCGTGTGTCTCCCGCACCTCGCGGTCCACTTCGGGATCGACGGCGTCGAGGGTCGCGAAATAGTAGTCGGTAGTGCCGCGATGCAGTGCGTGGGGGTTGACGGCGCGAATCCGCGCGGCTACTTCAGGCGGCGAACCCTCGCGCTCCGCAAGCAGGCGCGCCGCATCGCTGGTTTCGTAATCCCAGGCTCGCGCGCTGTCCGACTCCAGGCTGAAGAAGGGTTCGTACTGCTCGACCGCCAGCCGCAGAACGTCGGCAAACACATCCAGGTCGAAGGGATGCTGCGAACGGCTTCCGATCAGCGCCAGCCGGTTGTGCACAGGATCAAAGTCGATGGCCGTCACGTCCAGCATCAGCGCCAGGCCGTCCGCACGCACGCCGCTGAACCGGATGCCGCCCGGTGGTGGGCCCGCGGCGCGCTGCTGCGCGCCGAAGAAATTGGTGTTGCCTACGCGCAGATCGACGGCCGCATCGCCGGCGTTCGGGTCAGGGATTTCGCGCCCATCGAATCCCATCTTGTTTTCTTGAATAAGCATGGCTTGACGACAAGAGAACCACTTGCCGCAATCGAAGGATGGCGGCGGAGCCACAGCTCCCTCGGGCGGAGCGGCCACAGGGCTCCCGGCGCCGTTCGCGGGCAGCAGCGAGTGCGCCAGACGATTGGCCTGTTCGACGGCGTCGGAAGCCTCGCGGGCCAGCACCATCGCCTCGGCGGGGTTGGCCGCATGTTCGGCCTGCTTCAGTTTGTCGCGGGCAATCTGCCGCGACTGCTCGACCACATCCAGCATGGCGCGGGCCCGCTCGCGGTCGGCAGAGGAAAGGGCTTCGGCGGCCGGCGCGGGTTCGGGTGCAGACGCGGACCCGGAAGGCGGCGTGCTGGCCTCCTGCAACTGTTTGCGCAGGGCATCCACATCGCTCGTATCCTGGAGCGCGCTCTCGGCTTGCGCCTTCTTCTTCTTGAAAATCACCCGGTACGTAACGTCTGCGCCGGGCAGGGCTGCGGCGTTGTCCGCAGGCTGATTCGCACCGCCCGCAGCGCCCGTCTGCGCGCCGCCTGCCGCCGAGGGAACCTGCGGCAGCCCCAGCAACACGGCCAGACAGAGAGCCGCACGCCACGTCTGCCCCGGATGCTGCGTTTGCCGTCCGGTCAATGGCCAGAGCCGCATCGGATGTCCTCCGGGTCAGGCGCCTCGGGGGCCGGCAGGCGGTGGTTGCAGACGTTGAGGTTGCGCACGTCGATCTCGATCAGCCGCGCCAGCTTGCACTCCGCCAACAGGTTCTGGTCCGCCTGCTGGCTGCGCTGCAGAATCTGCTTGCGGCTGGCGTTCCAGGCACTGGCATCATAGCCATAGTTGAGCAGGAACTTGGCCATGGAAAAAGAGCCGGACAGCAGCGGACTCAAACCCTGCTTGAGTGTCTGGAAAGTGAGGTCCAGGCCTTCGTTGCGGAGAAGCCCGCGCAACTCGCTGTCGTTCGAAATATCGTTCCAGGCGGCCAGCATTGCATTGCTGGCCGGCTGTGCCTTGGCCGCCCACACCTGCAGCGAAACCCAGGTGTCGGCGGCGGTTACGCCCTGCGCTGCCCCGATCTTCAGGCCGTCGGAGACCCCGCTCCAGCGGGCGTAGGCAGCCTCGAAGGCGCGCGCCTTTGCCAGCTTGGCGGCGAGCGTCTCGCCCTCCGGCCCGCTGCGGTTCAACTCGTTCTGCAGGCGGACGATCTTCGCGTCTACCTTGGCTGCAGAGAAGTTGAGCAGGGAACGGAGCAGCGCGTCGGTAGCGTCCTTGAATGCCGCCTGTTGTGCGGCCTCGTTGCGTTTGGCCCAATCCTCGAGGTCGGCGTTGTTCTCCTCCATCGAATGCATCAGCCGCCGCTGCGCTTCCATATCCTGCCTGAGGTGCGCCGCCATTTGATCGCAGCTGATCCGCGAGCAGTAGACGATGATCTCGTCGGCGGTCTCCTGGCGGCCAATCTCCCGGTCGCCGGGATGGCAACCGGGCGCCGCGTCCTGCGCGGCGGCAGGCCGGAGGGCGAGAGAAAAAGAGCGCGGCCGAAGGCTGGCCGCACCCGGTTGCGCAAGCAGACCGCCGGCCGCAAGCAAGGCTGCCGCCACGCCTGAACATCTACAGAAAACACTGGGCCTCATCCGGACCGACCTCGCTCCGATGATATGGGCGCATTCTAGCGGTAACTTCGCGGTACAAACAAGAGAATTGTGGGCGCAGGCCAGGGCCATCGCATTTCAAAACATCTCCAATAGGCGGAAGAGGTAGTCGTCGTCCCGGCCGGCGCGTTTGAACTTGCCTCGCAAGGAGCCTTTGGACCCCTCTTTTTGCATGGCGTTGATTACCATGTGACGCAGCACCGCCAGATTGCGGGCTCCATTTCCGGCTCGGGTTCGGTCCTGATCCTCGTTCATCACCACATCCAATCGCAGTGCAAGCTGTTTTTTATGCTCCAGTGTTGACGAACCACCTCATTGAATCGCTCCGGCGTCAGTTCCGAACCGAGCAGGTAGTAAGCCGTCTCGGCGGTGGTTTTCTCCGCCGTTTCCCGCCTCCGCGCCACCTTGCCGATGGCCTTCAGCCCTGGCCATGGGTGCTGCTTCTGGAGCCAGCCGATCTCGGTGGAAACCGTCGCCGTGCGGGTCTCGATGCGCCCGTGATCGGCCTCGACAAGCGGCCGAGTACGGCTCGCTTTGCACTCCGGATCCTCCAGCAGCAGCACCACATCGTCGTGCAGCGTGCCGTGATTGGCTTTCAGCGCCAGCGCATAGTCGCCCTTCTGCTCCACGATCTGTTCGGCAATCGCACGCTGGCAGTTCAGCGCGCCGGCCGTCACGATGGTCCCTTGGAGGGTCAGCATCTGGGCCGGAATGTCCGCGGCGAAACAACGGTACTGCCGGCTGCATGCCGCAAACCTCCACCCCTCCAACGGCCGGGCAACCCGTATCATTGCACTCAGACCGCTATGCAATCCCCCGCGCCAACCCGTCCCGCCCCGCTCGATGCCGTTCTTCGCGTCGAGAACCTCAGCAAGCATTACGGTTCCATCCACGCCGTGAAAGACATCTCGTTCCACGTCTGCCCCGGCGAAATTGTGGGCCTGCTGGGGGTGAACGGCGCCGGCAAAACCACCACCATCAGCATGATCCTGGGCGTGCTGGAGCCCACCGCGGGCTCCATCCACATTGGCTGCGCCGACCTGCTCCGCCAGCGTTCGCGCGCCCTTGCCTCTACCAACTTTGCCGCCGTCTACGCTCCGCTTCCCGGCAATCTCACTGTCTATGAGAATCTCCGCGTTTTTGCGCTTCTTTATGGCGTGCGCGATTTCCAGTCACGCCTCCAATCC
Source organism: Acidobacteriota bacterium (assembly GCA_021846985.1). GTDB lineage: Bacteria > Acidobacteriota > Terriglobia > Terriglobales > Acidobacteriaceae > Telmatobacter. The sequence goes on from JAJZVX010000003.1 coordinate 49,764, forward strand.
GTGCTCGACGCCTTCGACCTGCACAAGTTCCGTAACACGAAATGCGGCCTGCTCTCTTCCGGCGAGCAAACCCGCGTTAGCCTCGCGAAAGCCGTGCTCAACCGCCCTCGCGTGCTTCTCCTCGACGAGCCTACCGCCTCTATCGACCCTGCCAGTGCACGCGAGATCCGCTCCACCATCCGTGCCTTCGCCGCGAGCACCCAAACCGGCATCCTCTGGACTTCGCACAATATGTACGAGGTCGAGGAAGTCTGCTCCCGTATCCTGTTTCTCTCCCGCGGAGAGATCATTCTCTCCGGCGATCCGTGTACCCTCCCTGCCCAATACGGCAAATCCACCCTCGAAGAGCTCTTTATCGGTGTGGCCCGCGAACCCCTCGACCTCGGAGCCCTCCAGTCATGAATCTTGCTCGCGTTGCTTCTGTCCCTCTTCGTCAGTTCTATCTCTATCGCGGCAGCGCCGCCCGCTTCGTTCCGCTCTTTGCCTGGGTCACCATCGACATGGTGCTGTGGGGATTTATGACCAGATACCTGGGCGGACTGGCTCACACCTCGTATCGCTTTGTTCCCTCTCTGCTGGGCGCTGTACTCTTCTGGGACTTCATGATTCGCGTCATGCAGGGCGTTACCACTGCGTTCTTTGAAGATGTCTGGTCGCGCAACTTCCTCAACGTCTTCGCCACCCCCATCACCATGCCTGAATACATCGCCGGGCTCCTCCTGACCAGCCTTGCCACCAGCTTGGTGGGCCTCGCTGTCATGATCGTCATCGCCACTGCCGCCTTCGGCCTCCACTTCGCCGCCTACGGGACCATGCTTCTGCCCTTTGTTCTTGTGCTCTTTCTCAACGGCATGGCCCTGGGCGTAGCTGCCATCGCCATCGTTCTCCGCTTTGGCCCCGCGGCCGAATGGTTTGTGTGGCCCATCCCCGCGCTGCTCGCGCCTTTCGCCTGCGTCTACTATCCTTTGACGACTCTTCCCTCCGCGATGCAGTGGTTTGCCCGCCTGCTGCCGCCTTCGTATGTCTTCGAGGGCATGCGCGCTGTAGTCTCCGGGCACGCTTTCAACGGAGGACTGCTCGCCGCCGCCTTCGCCTTCTCCATAGGCTATCTCGTTCTTGCTTACTGGTTCTTTGCCCGGGTCTTCCGCCATGCCGTTCGAACCGGACTCATCGCCCGCTACAGCGCGGAAACCGTCTCCTGAAGATCCCGATCAGAGCCGCTCTTGCCCGTGGACTGTGCCGCCGCGCGCAAAGCTTGCTGCGCCGGCATGCCCCGCCGGAAATCAGCAGAAACGCGTGCGCTTCCAGAGAAATGTTGCGCCCACGATCAGGAACAGTCCCGTGGCGGCCATCAGAATCAGCATCCATCCGGAATCGAAGGCCATGCGGGGGCGATGCGCGACCGATGCCAGGACGGACAGGAGACACACCACGGCAAGCGGGGCCAGCGCCTCCCACCAGCGCCGCTGCGGCGGTGCCTGGTCCAGAGCGTCTTCGCCGCGCAGCGCGCGCTGAAGGCGTTGCGCATCCAGGCCGTAGCGGCAACATTCCCGCTCCATGGCCGCCTTCCAGGAGCGCAGCTCCGAGGCTCCCGCTGAGGCCATGGCGATGGCCGCCGCGCCGGCGATCATGAGCAAAGAGCCGGCGATCACCCAGCCGCGCCCCGCTGTGCTCAGGCCGGCAAACTCGCCAAAAACCAGCGCCCCCCAGGCCAGACCCCAAAGCTGATTGGTGTTCGAAAGAGGAATTCCACGGCCAATGCCAATGTATTTGGCCGCGTATTGCTGGAAAAGATCGCCAAAGACCCAACAGAATCCCCCCAGAAACAGCCAGAACAGAACGGGACGCGCCATGGCCAACTGCTGGAAGAGTGCGCCCATGCCGCCATGAAACGCCGCGCCCAGAGCCACCGTTGCCAGCAGCTCGCCGCAGGCGATGATGGTGACAAAAGAGAGTGGACTGATGCCGCTGATGTAGGCCTTGCGGTAAGGAATGTACTGCGTGCCCCAGAGCGCGCCCGCGCCCAGCGCGGCCAGCACGCCCAGCAGCGCCCGCCCGGAGTGGATGCCGGAACGCTGCGTGGTGGCGTAGGCGAGCATGGCCGCGCCGACGGCAATTGCCGTCGCTCCGCCCATCACCTTGACCCAACTGCCCGTGCTTGCGCCGCGCAGTTCATGGAAGAAAAGCCAGCCCCAGAAGAGACCCACCAGCGAATTGGAGTTCCACAGGGGAAAGGCAATGGAAAGCCCAACATCGCGAATGGCGAAGACCGTGAGGGTATTGGCCACCACCCACAACATGCCCGCCATGAGCGCCCACACCAGGAGATGGGCGTTCTGGCGCAGATCGCGGAAGAGAAAGCCCGACCCCTTCAGGGTCATGGGAATCGTCCAGCGCGCCACAAACACGCCGCCGACCATGCCCAGCGTGATGACAAACGGCGAGACGCCCATGGTGACCAGTTTGGTGGGAGCTTCTGCCGCGCCCAGCCACGCACCGGCGGCCAGCCCGCAAACCACACCCAACTGGTGCAGAGAAATCGAGTTTTCAGCAGATGCCCGGGTATCGGCGCCGCTCAATGACTCACCTCAGAGACAGCAACAGAAAGGTTCCAAGAATCAGAACGGCGAGCGGCACCCAAAAATGAATGTCGGTGAGAACCGCCAACAGCTTCGATGGCTTCATGCGCTTGTTTCATCCAGTCTGATGGAGCAATGGCCGCACGCGGCCGGTACAAACAGTTTCACTTCGCCGCCAAAGTTTTCAAGGAAACACCCCGTGGCGATCGTAAAGAGGCTGGCCGGTCGAGCCATACCGCGCGCGGCGGCCGGTATCGACCGTGCCGGCAGCGCCCATGCAAAGGCAAAGCTCCATCGGCGCGGCATCCCGATCGCCCGCCTCGCCCCATCCCAGTATCCACTATCGTTCCACCTCCCCAGCCAGTCTTCTCCACCGCCCGCCCATCGCAAAAGCCCTCCATGCACAAGCCGCGAAGCGTCCTGCCCCCAGGATGCCGCAAGGCGATCGATGTGCGCATGAATACAAGTCATTTCCCTGCGCCTTTCCCGCGCTTCCTTAGCCGCTGCGTGACCTCTGCTGCGGCGTGCTCCGCGGCCGATTCCAAAATCGACAGAATTGCTCAAATCGTCACAACCGGCATGCTCAGGCACAATCTGGACACAATGACCTCGCTCTTCCGAGGCATGAATCCCCCGGGACTGAACTGCATTCGATGTGCTTTCCGTTACCGGTTGAGGCAGACCGGATCGCTTGATCTCCAGTTTCCAAATTGGAAATCAGCGCTACGCATGGATCCATGCAGGGGATATCGAACACGCCTACGTATCCGCCATTCATGCGATGCGCGCTATCGCGGCAGCGGATGGAAAGGTGAGCCTCACCGCCTGCCTGTTGTCGATTTAGTGATGCCAAAAAGGGGAAGCCTGGCACAATCCTGGCACATTCTTGGCACGAACGATTTCGATATCTTTCAACCAATTGATTCTAAATATGTTTTCTTATGGTGCCGGGAGGGGGGGTCGAACCCCCATGGCCGCGAGGGCCGGCGGATTTTGAGTCCGCTGCGTCTGCCAGTAAGTAACTATATATAAACAGGATATCTGCGGGACGCTGAAAACTGTGTAAGAAAATGTGCAAATTTCAACTTTTTTACAAGAATCAGCCTCGGCCCTGACTGATCACCCTGGGAATCTTTTGCATTGGTTTTTGGGGGGAAGGCAGAGGGCTGGATCGATCTGGTGGCTTGAGTGGGACTTGAACCCACACGGGATTGCTCCCAATGGTTTTTGAGACCACCGCGTATGCCGATTCCGCCATCAAGCCAACATCCCTATTAGACCATAAAAAGGCTTAACCGAAGCCCCGCCATTTCCATTGCCGCTCCTGGAACCAGCGCATTTTTATTCAAACCGCTAATTGGCAGGCGACAATTCCTCAGCCCACGCTCAAACTTTGCGCAGCTTGTAGGCTTTCCGCTTGCGGCTCGATTTTCTGCGTTGCTGCTGGCTCCTGCTGGATCGCGGTCGGATGCGACACATCCCGGCTCAACTCGTATCCCAGGGCTTTCGCGTCGTTCGTGTACATCTGCACGTCGAACTGAGCGCGCGACACCGACACATAAGCCATGCGGCTGTTGACGAGTTCGCCGGGAGCGTGTTCCGTGTCCACGTGGATCAGCACCCGCTCTGCTGTCTGGCCCTGGCTGCTGTGGCTCGTCACCGCATATCCGTAATCGAGATGCGGATGCTGCCTTACATTGAACTCGACCTCGCGTCCCGAGTCCGTGCGGAGTTTCAGATTGCCGTCGCCCTCGATCCGCTCGATAGTCGCCAGTTCGCGGTTAGCGAGTTTCTGCTCATGGCACGGGGCCGTGAGTTGCACGCGGTCGCCCTCCGCGAACTTGCGCTCGCTGTCGCGGTAGACCGTCACACCCTGCAAGCGGCGCGGATCGTAGCTCAGTTCCTCGCCGCCGTGCCGCTTCACCGTGAGCGTGTTGCTTTCGCGGTCTACATGCGACACTCGCGCGTACTCTCCGGCCTCGATGCCAAAAGGCTTACTGCCTTTCGAGTAGCGCAGCACGTCGCCGCGCTCGTAGTTCTGCGCGTGCTGCCTGTCCGCGCCGGTCACGTCCTGCCGCGCGTAGAGCACATGCACGCGCTGTTCGTTATTGCTGACCTTGCCCTCGGCCTGCATCGTGCGATGGATGGCCTCGTTGATCTCGCGGCGTGAGGCATTGTCCGGCGACACAACCAACGTCCGCCCCGGCGAGCGTACGTACTCGCGGGCGATTTCGCCGATGCGTTCCTGTCGATCACCAATTTCGTGCACGCGGCCCTGGCTGTTTAGATTGCCGATGGCTTCGCGCACTTCGCCGCGCGCAAGCTGCTCCACGGCCTCTTTGAGCGCCGGGTCTTTCTGCCGAATGATCTCATCCAGTCTGGCCGTGCGCATTCCCGCTTCCTGCAACTGCGCATAGGGCCGTCCTGCTTCGACCGCCTCATGCTGGCGCACGTCGCCCACGAACAGCACGCGGTCGTTTTCTTTCAGCCGCTCAACGAACGTGTGTAACTGCTTCGTGCTCGCCATGCTCGATTCATCGACCACGTAGAGCCGTTTCTGTCCGTCGTCCTGCCGCCCTCCCCGTGCAAGATGCCGTTGCAGCGTTTGTGTCTCGATGCCCGCTTCGGCGAGTTTCTGCGCGGCCCGCGATGTCGGTGCGAGCCCTTCCACCTGATAGCCCGCGCGCTCGGCCCCTTCACGGACAGCCGCTAAGGAAGTAGTTTTTCCAGTTCCGGCCACACCTTCAAGAGCCATCATCCGGTCGCGACTCGTCAGCACATCCTCGACCGCGTGCCGCTGGCTCACGCTCAGATGCGGATGCTGCTCCATCGTCTGCTGTCGCACGTTACCATCTGCCAACACCTCGCGCGTGCCTTGGCCCAGCTTCATCCGCTCGATTAGCTCGCGCTCGTAACCCTGCATTTCGCCGGTCGTAAATGCGCGGCATGCGAGTCCCGGCCTGCGCTCCACCTCGATCAGCTCTTGGCGTTCCACACGCCTCTCGAACTCGGCGCGCAATTCCGGCAAGCGCGTCTCGCCCATCGTGTGTTTCAAGGCATCGCGCATCAACGTCCGCTCGTCGACTACGGCCTCACGCTCCATGCCACGCTCGCGCGCATAGCTCAAGCCCTCGTGCGCGGCTACTCCCGACTGTTCCGGTTTCAACTCCACACCGGGCCGCTGTGCCGCCTCTTTGACAACGGAATGCGGTTGCTGGCCGTGTTCGGCGGCGAGTCTCTGATGCTGCGCTCGTACTTCTTCATGCGATAACGGCTGCTTGGAGTCGCGTGTCTGATGCGCCGCTATCTGCGCAGCCCCGGCACCGCGCACGCCAGCCTTCTCCATGTGCTCTTCGATCTGCTGCCGCCGTGGACTCGATGCCTCCAGATACTCGCGCGTGTAGCCCTTGATCTCCGGCTGCCCGTGCGCCCCTCGCTCAATCTCGTAGCCCAGCGATTGCAACCGCGCGGCCAGTTCCGAGCGGTACACCGCCGTCGCATACTGCTGCGTCTTGTAAAGCTCCTGCGGCTGCAACGCCCGCGTCTGGCCATCTGCCGTTTCGGTCATATTGAAGATCACCGCGTGCGTGTGCAACTGCGGCGCGGCGTAGCCGTCCACCGGCCTGCTGCTGTCGTGCTCGAATTTGGCGACGGCCCATGCGCCCGTAGTCTGCGCCGGGACGTTGCCGCCCATCCTCGCCTGCGCGTACTTCTCCATCTCGTAAAGCGCCGTGCGCACGCTTTCCCTGTGGGCCTCACCCACTCGATCATCGCCGCCAACCAATGCGGTCAGAGATACACTCTTCGGCGCGCTGAACGTCGCATCCCATCCCGCCCGGTGTTCCATCGTGCACACGGTCTCGCCCTGCGCGTTCACATACTCGCGTGCCGTCTGATGGCGTACCAACTGCTCGCCCGTCGCTGGGTGCTGGCCTTCGGCAAGCCACGCGAACTGCTGCTCCTGAACCTCACCCTGCAAGCCCCACCGCGCGGCAAGCTGGCCCTGCCACTCACCGCGCACACGCTCGCCTTCCGTGTAGTAGTTCTCCCGCGCGTTGGCGAATTCCTCCCGGTGGTACGCCCGCGCCTGGCCGGAGCTGATCGGTTTCGACAGCGTAATCATCGCTTCACTCGAAGAACGGCGTCTGCTCGTTCACCGCTGCGGGCCGCTGTTCCTGCTCCTGTTTCTTTTGGACGCTGCGCACAGGCTTCCGCTGCGGCTCCGTCTGTGCGACGGCCTGCGCCGGTTCCGGTGCTTTCGCCGGCATCGTCGCCGGCGTTGCCGCTGGCGTCATTGTCATCTTGCGCTCGATGAATTTTTCTGCCTGTTCCTCCAGCTTCAGATACGGCATCCGCATCCGCACAACAAGGTTGCCGTGCTTCAAGTACCCGTGCAGAGGCTCAAGCCCGCCGATCTCCGACGCCATCACAAGCGGCTCGCGCGTAATCTCGCGCTGCTCGTTCTCCCGCTGATGCGGGAACACACCCCGCGTGCGACTTTCCCGGAACCGTTCTACTTCTATTTCGCCAATGGATTTCGAGATCCACTCCGACGCGTGCGGTTCACTCGTTTTGAAGAAGATCTTCGTTGCGGGCTGTGACAGCATGGCCTCGGCGATGTGACCGTACAGCGTCTCCACCTGCGCTTTGCCCTGAAAGCCGAGGACCATGGGGCAGTTCGATTTTCGGCTCTCCGTGATCGCCGTCGTAAGCTGCGGCAACCGTTGCAGCGTCGCCACTTCGTCCAGCACGAACCACGTCTTCTTCGCCCCGTTCCCACCCTCGTTCATCAACCGCAACACAAGCAGGTCCAGCCACAGGCTCAGCAGCGGCTGTAGGCGCTCCCTCATCGTCGGCTTCGACGTAAGGAACAGCCACCCCTTCCGCTCCTGGCTCCACTGATACGCGCTCCAGAGCCGCTTTGTTTCCCGCTCCGCTGGCAGCAGCCTGAACGCATCGGCAACCATATTGAGGGAACCCAGCACCCCTGACCTCTGGTTTGGGGCCGTCGAGTGGATCATGGCCCACATTTCCGTGCCCTGCACGCGCGCGTCGATCTCCTGTTCGTGGCACATCCAGTACGTCAACTGCTCCGGGGTTGGTTTCAGGTTCACAAGATGCGCGAAGATTTTCCTCGGTGCGTCCACGAAAAAGCGGTTCTCCCAGCCGCGCTCCGGGAACAGAGAAGCCGCTACCGTCAGCGCCTCGGCCTCGTGTGGCGCTTCGTCGCTGGGCATCCAGAACGGACACCGGGCATCCAGCGGATTGAGGATCACATCGCCGCGCGATTCGCGGTAGAACTGCGGCAGGTATTCGAGCGCCGGATCGTACACGATGGCCGTCTCTCCGCGCTCCCATATCTGCGAGAGCACTTGCCGGATCGCCGCGCTCTTGCCGGTGCCGCTGTCCCCCACGATGAGGAAGTGCATCGCCTCCCGCTCTTTCGGGACGCAGACCCAGCGGCCACGGTCTCGTCTGAGCAGGCTATCGTACCATTTGCGCTCAAGATTGACGAACGCAATTCCGTCCGGGTAGTAAGTCCTCCACCATCGCTTGCGCCCCAGCTTCTCGTTGAACTCTGTCGTCGTGACCAGTTCCGGCCCCCGGAGCCGCCGTCCGAACTTCCAGACCATCTGCCGCGCCCGGTCCTTCGGCACGGCCACGAACAGAAGAAGCACAAAGAACGCCACCGCCCAGTACGTCGGCCGCTTCACGAAGTCCCACAGTGTTTGGTTCTGGTAGACATAGCTCGCCATCGCCTCGTGCAGTCTACGGTCGTTGAACATTCCCGTCGTCCACTGCAACCGTACGAGGCCGTCCTTGATCCCCTGGTCGGTCAGCACGTACCCGTAGCGCCTGTCCTGGCCCTTGACCGCCTCGATCTCGTCGCCAGTCACGAATAGCCGCCCGCCCTTCGCTGTCACTCCTTCGAGCAGCGTGTACCGCCCGCTGGCTCCCGGCAGCTTCTCCCGCGCCCCGCTCCTGAGATAGTCGGACAGGTACAGCCGCTCCGCCGCCGTCCAGTTCACCCGCCCGTCCTGCCAGACCGCGAACACGAAGAACAGGCAGCTAAGGAAAAACGCTCCCCACGTCCAGACATGCGTCCGGCTCGGCCACGGTTTTGCGTACTGCTTCCTGCCCCACTCCGCCATCTTCAGACCTCCTCCGCCTGTGGCTCCTCAGCCTCCAGTTTCTCAGCCGGGCCACCGGCCTGCTTCCTCGCCTGGCTCCGTGCCGCCTCGATCCGCTCTCGTGCCCGGTCGTCCTTCACCGCGTCGGCCCGCTCGATCAGTCCGCGCATCTCGGCCTCCGTCAGTGGTCCCTGCGCCTGCCGGAACTGAAGATTCAGAAAGAGCGTCCGCAATGCCAGCACCTCGGCCAGCGTCACCCGTCCAGCCAGCGCCGCATCGTCGTCGGGAAGCTCCACCCCCGGCGCGGCCAGCAACACCGCCCGCACCCATTCCGACAGGGTCATGTCTGCTGCACGCGCCGTCGCCTCCAGCGCCGCGAACTCCTCCTCGCTCACCTTCGTGCCGATGGACTTCGTGCGCAGCGGGGCCTTCATCGCTCACCACCGATTCGATTGTTTGTGGGATTCGGGCCACACACCGACCGCGCGCCACAACGTACAGGGCACGGGGCCGTGCCAAACCGCTTTCTTGCTAAAGGGAGGGAAGTCATCGGGTTACCCCTTCAGCAACTTCAGGTTGCTACCAGAGTAACCCCATCTCAGAGATTTTGCCTATCCGTCCACGCGCCAACCATTGACCGCGCGCGCGTCAAGGCGCAGGATAATTATAATTAGAGAGTGTTTCCCCGATGGCAACCGCCGCAACCAACCCGAAGCAAGAGGCCCACGAACTGATCGAGCGCCTGTCCACGGGACAGGTCATCGCTGCGGTTGGCCTCTTCAAAGCCATGCTCGATCCCGTCTCCGTAGCCTTGGCCAACGCCCCCATCGATGACGAGCCGGTGAGCGAGGAAGAGGCCCGCGACATCTCCGAGGCCCGCGCCGCCGCCGCGCGTGGAGAGGTCGTTTCTAACGAGGAAGTCCTGGCCGAGTTCGGCCTGACCGCAGAGGATTTCGAGCGCATGGGACAGACCCCGCTCGAACCTGAACCGCATCACCCCGGACAGTGAATATGGGCCGCAAGAACATCGCCTGGCGGGACCAGGCCAAGGCCCAGCTCCGCGTCATCGACCAGCCTACTGCCCTGCGCATTCTGCGCGCCCTGGCTCACTTCGCCGCTACTGGCGAGGGCGACGTAAAGCGTCTTCAGGACATCGAGCCTCCCGAGTTCCGGCTGCGCGTCGGCGATTACCGGCTCCGCTTCCATGACGACGGCCAGACCCTCTACGTCACCGCCGTCAAGCATCGCCGTGAAGCCTACCGCTGAACCTGCCTCGATCCCGATCTGAACGCGGGTCGAACACTCCTCGGACAATCCCGGATCGCGACCGGGTTCTGTTCGATTCCGGTTCGACGCTTGACCTCGCAGCGGCCTGCGCTCATCGTCCGAAGTGGCGATCGAAGAGTTCTCGCGCTAGGCGCTCGCCCTCTTCGCTCAGCACTACCGACTTCGCCTTGCTCTTCGGATCGGAGATGTACCCCTTGGCGTGCAGCCGGTCCAGCGCATCCCAGTCGTGCGACTTCCATGCGCGATGGTCCCCGGCGAGCGTCAGCCACAACAGCGCCAGAACCATCTCGTCCACCTTGTCGTAGTCGTACTCCATGTCCCGGCTCCTGCACGGATGCTATACCGGCCCGCCGCCGTGCCCATCATGTGGAACATAAGAAAAAGACATTGTTCTCATAGCTGCCAATCAGCCGCAGCTGAGCCGTCAGTCAAGGGAGCGCGTTCTCCAGCGCGTTCATCGAAACGCAGCGGAGACCCTTTACGGACGGCGGAGCGGAGGCTACGCGCGTGAATGCGCCAGGATGCAGATTCCGGCCTCTCGCTTTGTGCTTTCAACAAGTTCCCGAAGCGGAATCCGTAGGTTACTCCCGCAGGAACCGTGAGCAGTCCAATTTGCGGCCAACCGCTGTACTCTCAACAGGTTCCCGCCGCCGTAACCTCCAGCAACCTTGCAGCACCCGAACCGGGGTGACGTGTCGCCCGTCCATCCGCTGCGCAAGCAGCGCAACCGCGATTCCCCGGAAGAAGGGACCGAGGCAAACCACTAAAGCGCAGAGACAGGAGCCAAACGGCATTCCCCGCAGGGACATTCAATTCGGAAGGACCAGTGCGCGATGGGCCGTGGAGCGCCATGCCAAATTTAGAACTGAGGCATAATGTTGGCAGGGGGCATTTTCACCCGTCAATGCTTTGCGGGAAGGATGCGGCCCATCCGAGGAGGACATTGGTTATGCCAGAGCCACGGGACACATCCAAATATGCTTTCATGGTGGGGAATCAGGTCGTCCACAGGGGAATCACGAATGACCCTGATCGGCGCGAGCGCGAACATAAGGCGAGCCGGAAGCACTGGGTGAGCGGTCGCATTATCCAGGTGGGGAACATAACCACGAGAAACGGTGCACTCGATTGGGAACTGGGGCAGAGAAAGACAATCACTCCGGTACGAAAAAAGATTCGACGGAAATTGACGGTACGCGGTCCCTTCCTCGGAGGCGGAGCACGAGGCGCTTCAGTGAAAAGGGTACGTAAAACGACCGCTCGAAAGCGAGTTGCTTCCAAACGTAGCTAAGGCTCGTAGCGCCAGAGGTCGTTCAAGTATCCAACCGTTCCTGTGGAGTCGTAGCCGAGCCCGCCGAAGAGCCATAGATTCCCGTTAGCGTCTCTCCATGAGACTGCCCCTTCCCGACCGCCCGGAACATTGGCTGTCGAAGCAGAACCGAGCGTCCCATAGACGCCGTTTGCATTACCCGTATTGCTCCCACTCATCCAAGTCCAAGTTTTCGCGGCTGGGTTGAACTCCCAAAGGTCGTTAAATTGACCGCCGCCGCCGAATAGCCAGAGGTTGCCACTTGTATCAATCCAGCTTATAGCGTTCGCTCGAGCGCCGGGAACATTCGCTGTGGAGCCAGTTCCCAATGTGCCATACACGCCACTGGCACCCGCAGTGTCGCTGCCGCTGACCCATGTCCACATCCCAGTTGTGGAACTGAACTCCCAAAGGTCGTTTAAGGCACCCGAACAGTCATAACCGCCGAACAGCCAGAAATTACCATTGCCGTCAGTCCAGGTGGTTGAGTCCTCTTGCGTCCCGCCCCGTCCACCTGGGACATTGCCCGCTGCGGCCACTCCCAGAGTGCCGTAGACCCCTGGCAGACAATCGGGAACGCCGTTGACCGAACTTGACCCGCCCACCCATGTCCACATTTGTGTTGAAGGGCTGAATTCCCAAAGATCATTGAGGCCGCTGCCGCCAAAAAGCCACAGGTTATTCTTGGAGTCAATCCAGTTTGCTGCGGCCTCACGTGCGCCGGGTACATTGCCTGGAGCTGCGACGCCCTGAGTACCGTAGACCGCATTTCCTTCCGACGTACTGCCGGTATTGCTCCCGCTGATCCAGGTCCATTCCTTTGTAGATGGACTAAATTCCCAAAGATCGTTGAGGAATCCATTAGGTGCGTCTTGGCCGTTTCCACCAAAGAGCCACAAGTTGCCGCTGCTATCGGTCCAACTCACAGCACCAAAACGCCCGCCGGGAACATTCGACGCTGCAGCGACCCCTTTGGTGCCGTACACACCGGGTTGACTTCCATTGGCTGAAGGAGCAGTACTACTGCCACTCACCCATGTCCACATCTTTGTCGTGGGATTGTATTCCCATAGGTCATTTAGACCAAAGGCTAAAGTACCGTTTGCATCGTAGCCCATTCCACCAAACAGCCAGAAATTACCGCTGCTGTCCGTCCAACTTGACGCGTACTCACGCCCACCGGGAACGTTGCTCGCGGAGGCAACCCCCAGCGAACCGTAGACGCCCGCCGCGCCGCCAAATTTAGCGGCCACCGAATTGCTGCCACTCATCCACGTCCACTCATTGGCAGTGCTGGGTGGCGGGTTGGTTCCGCCCCCTCCTCCCGTTCCGCCAGTCGTACTGCCGCCTCCGCCGCAACCTGATAGAAAAGCGGTGATCGAAAGAACCACAGGCAAGCAACGCGAAGCAATCGCACGCAACTTCATCGACGCCCTCTTTCAACTCTGCCTTGCAATTGAGTCCAGAGATTCCCTGTGCAAGTCATCATAATCCGGTAATGTCTTGAATGCAATGACAATGTGACTCATCGACTGTGTACGCATCGGGTGCGCTCCTTTGACCATAGCCACAGATGCCGCTCGACATCCGCATTCGCTTTGGTCGCGCCCTTCGCCGTATTCGCGAAGAGCAGGGAATCAACCAGGAAGAAGCGGCAGAGCGTTGTGGGCTACACAGGACATACTACTCCGGCATAGAGCGCGGCGTGCGCAACGTTTCTCTTGTGAACATCGAAAGGGTTGCAAAAGGGTTGAAAACCAGCCTGCCCGATCTGTTTCGCCGAGTCTGACCTCCATCGGAGATATAGCCTCATGGCTATTCCGCCCGTCGCTGACGCTATACTGCCAATAGCATGCTATTGCAGAAATCGTCATAGGAGCGGACCCGTGTTGCAAGGTGAGCTACCCGAGCGATCTCCTGCAAGCACCTCTCCTGCATTCCGTTAACTTCGGCTGAGATGAACTGGTTGCAATAGGGGAGGTAGATCGACATAAATAAATCGATCCGGCCCGCTGAATACTTATCTCTCTTGCTCCGATCGGCAAGGCTTCGGTCGAACCATGCAAGCAGGTACGAATATGCAACCGCGCGGAACGGAGGACACCTCTCCATGAAGTCCCTCACCGTGGATTCTGAGGCATCTCCCACGGCCACACGACTGTAAAGTTCCTGACCAAAACTCCAGAGCAACCCTCCGTCGGCTTCGACCATTGGCAGGACTTCGTCAAATTTGAGTGGCGCAGTTCTGCCGTGACGCTGAATGACCTCCATCAGCTTCGGACGAAGATGGGACCACACACCCTCAAACTCCTTCCTTGAATCCTTGAGACTCCGAAACTGCGCCTCAGCGAGTGCGTCATCATTGATGAAGTTCTCGCGTGCAATCAACCGGGCGCACCCAGCCGAAGAGACATTTACCGCTCTCCAATCGAATCCCAGGGGATATCGCTCGTATGCCGCAATCAGGACCCGTAGAATCTCGTTTTGGGGAAGCAAGTAATCGCCGGGACCTGCCTGCGATTTGTTCACCCATTTCATGATGGCTTTGCGCTTCGACGTGTCAGGTGTCGCGCATACTTCCCCGACGCACAGATCGGTAATTCTCACGAAATAGGCGGCACGCAGCGCTGCCATGATGTCGTCAGAACGCACACCATCCTCCAGCATCCTGTTGTAGGCGCTGGTATCAAAAATCAGCACTGGGCGATTCCCGATCATCGGTTAGGTCCGTCTACCTGCTGAATGCGTCACGGTTCACTGCGTCCTCCGGTACCCCTAACCTAGCAATTCTCGCTCCAATTGTTTTACCTCGTCATCGGTGTCCATGAACGGCAGAAATTCTGCCTGCTTCATTTTGTTGAGAATCTTGTCATCCCATTTTGAAAACTGATATTCATCAATTATCGTGCGGAGTACGATCTTGTACAGGCAAACTGCAAGGTAATGATGGGTTGTAGCGAGTTTCTCGAAAGATGATGCCTTAAGGCCAAATCCAGTTAGTCCCGCAGCGTGAGTGTACCAACTCAGTTGCGCGTATTTGACCTCATAAACTTCCTCGAAAGGTTCCCCCAGCATGACAACGCGGTCACGGAGATTGAGTCCTGACCAGTGCTTCATCTTGATGTTCGCTCCCCAGAGCCTCTTCCGTTCAGCATCAATTTGGGCCGCGTTGTTCTTGATAAAGAGAGCATGAACTGTTGTGTCAACCGACGCAGTAGGATGAGCAGTTTTGTATGCGATCATCATCTTCGCTGCGCGTAGCTTTTCAATCTCCGAGAACGCGGCGACCTTGGCTATCGCATCTGGGATTCGCTTGATGAGCGCGAGGTCCACCGCCAATTCGAACAGGCTTCGCGTAATCATTGCAATCGCCTGAAAATCTTTTGCATAGCGCAGCGACAGGAGACTTTCTATATTTGCTTTGGTGCGCATGTAAATTCCCTTGAAGCAACGATCCCGGTCTGTTTCCGCCAGAAGGCCAGACAAAACGCTGGAAATCTCCTTCTTGTCAAACTCGTTGAGGCTCTTGATGACCGTGTACAACCGCTCACCAAAGGTGGCTGAGTCTGGCCCGATACGAAGAGACAGTTTGCGGAACACGCGCATCGCGTCATGCGACGTAAAGGCCCCTTTTTGCATTCCTGTGACGTGAGCGAAGGCTTGTTTGATTGGAAACTTGACAGCCTTCACTTCCACGTAGAGTTCCCTAATCGCTTCTGGCTCGACGCCATCGAGACGCTGTACCACGTCAGCCGTACTCAGCTCAAATTCCACTCCACCCACCGTAAAGGTCATTGGCACTCCCTAGCGAAAATACTATTGTATCACCTATTTATAAAACACCTTTTAAGGCGACACCTATTATTACTCCACTATTCAGAAATTAGAGCCAAGTGGCGTTATTTCAATAAACTAGCGATATTCTGTTGTTTGGAGTGCGGCGATAAGCACCCGACTTCGATCAGAACTTCGTTGTCAGATAGAAACATGAGGTTCTCCCGTAAGCAGGCAGCGTCCTCATGGATTGTAATGGAATCCGTTACAGCGTAATATCTAGGTATGGCTACTGCTACTGCAAGGAAATCAAAGGCCTACACAATCAGCTTGCCGCCCGAGCTGGCGCAGAGGGCAGAGGCGCTGGCTCAGCGGGACAGCCGCACTATGAGCGAGCTATTCCGCGAAGCCTTCCGCACGTACTCTGCACAGCAGGCGCGAACGACGCTGGATGAGTTGGGCGAGTACGCGGCAGGCCGCAATCCGAAGGGCTACACCGAGGCCGATGTGCCCCGGCTCATACAAGAGGTGCGCGCCGAGAAGCCGCGCCGTCAAAAGGTACGGTCTAACGGGTGATCGTCGTCATCGATACAAACGTCTGGATTTCCGCGCTTCAGTTTGCGAAACATCGCGGCACGCCGACTCTGGCGCTCGAAAAAGCGATGAGCGAAGACGTGATTGCTACCTGTGACGAGATTGACGTGGAGATCGTGCGCGTCCTGACGGAAAAGTTCTCATGGGAACAACACCGGGCAACGTCGGCGCTGCAAGCGATTCTGGCGCGTGGCATCCGTGTGAAAATTCGAGGCACGGTAAAGGAATGCCGTGATCCCGGCGACGATATGTTTCTGGAGTGCGCTGCCCTTGCGAAAGCGGATTTGCTGGTTGCAGGTGACAAAGATTTATTGACTCTCGGCGCGTACAAGGGAACGCGCATTGTCACACCCTCGGAGTACCTGAGCGCAAGATAAACATCCCGGCCATGCTCAGAGATGAGCATGGCCGTAGATTGCCGGGACGATATTCATCGCAACGGCTGCGGGGATGCCGCTGACAGCGGCATCCCCGGCGTTTTCGATTGCTTCCTTCTCTTCTTCAAACGTGCTGCCGAGGATCAGGTCCACGGCTCTCTGCGCATTGGCGGCGGCATGAACGATGAGCCGGTTGTCTTCCTCCAGCTTGGCAATCCAGTTCTGGATGTAAGCGGTGGTGTTGCGGTCGGTGTGCTCGTTAGCAATACCAGCGATAGCGCAAAGAAAGGCCGCGCCCATCTCTGCTACCAATTCCTCTTTGCTGTAAAGCTCATCTCCAAAGCGGTCGCTAAAGATGCGATGTAGACGGCTCTCGTGGCCGGTGCTGTGTACCAGTTCGTGAAAGAGCGTGCTGTAATAGTGCGGCGCATCCACAAAGCGGCTGCGGGCGGGCACGTGGACGGAATCGGTAGAGGGCCGGTAATAAGCGCGGTGTTCGGTAGGGCTGTTGAGATGGAGCGCCGGGCGATTCTCCCATCTGGCTACAATGCTCTCGCAGAGTTCGTCTTCGCCAATCTCCGGCGCGATGGCGGGTTGCGAGATTTCAGGAAGCGTGAGGCCGTCGCACTGCTCCACGTTGAAAACCGTGTAGTGGCAAAGAACGAAGGGCACGCGCTCATCCTCGCTCGTTGCTTCCTCGTCTTTCGTGGCGTGTTCGGGAAGCTGCTTGTAAAAGACAATCGGCGTACCGTGCTCGCCTTTGCGGACACTGCCTTTCAATGCCTGCGCCTGCTTGAAGGTAAGCCAGAACGGAGAGACGTACTCGCTAGACCAAAGCAAGAGAACATTGATGCCACGGTAGGGTTTGCCGGTATAGAAGTTGCGCGGGAACGGGCCGCCAGCATAGCGCGGCGTCTTCCACGGCTTTTCCCACGGAATCACGCCCGCTTTGAGGCTGGAAATAATGCGCTCGGTAACGGTCTGGTAGATGCTTGGCCTGCTGGCTGCCTTACGGTAGTTGCGATGTGCCATGACGTTTCGCTCTCCTGTGCTGCCCTCGTGGGGCGGAATCTGAAGGAGGGCTATTGCCTTTGGCTCTCAACCAAATTTCTTTCGTTGAGTGCCCCCGCTTCATGTCTTTCGCGGCGGGCAGAGGCGAGGCGGGTTCGGTCAATGCCGCGCGTTCTTCTGCGCGTTTATCGAAGCGCAGCGGAGAGCATTGACGGGTTCCGACCGGCTCTGCCATAAAGCCGCATGAAGCGGGGGCACTTGATGAAAGAAGAAATTTCGGTCTACTTCCGCATTGCTTTGGTTATTTAGGGACTGGCGTAGCGGGCAGGACACGGGCTCCGCCGTGGTGGATGGCGGAAGACGGCGACGATGAATGGGCTGGAGGGAAGGAAAGAACTCCTTCCCGAAAGGCATGGAAAAACTTGAAACGCCTGCCTCGGCATTTGACAAGTGTTAGGCTACGGGCTACAGTATTTCGGGTGAGGATACGAAACTTCGTCCATAAGGGTTTGAAGAGGCTCTATGCGGACGACGCCACCAAAGGCGTTCCGCCCGATACCGTGGACAAGCTCCGCAAGATGTTTGCCTTTCTGGACGACATGGAAGACCCGGAAGAGTTGCGGATGCTGCCCTCGTGGAAGGCGCATACCTTGACAGGCGACCGCAAGGGCAAATGGAGCCTGAGCGTCACCGCCAATCGCAGGTTGACCTTTCGCATCGACGCCGCAGAGCATGAGATTTACGACGTGAACTTAGAGGACTACCACTAGGCCGAAGGAGAAAATACCATGCCTATGAAGAACCCGCCCCATCCTGGGGATTTCATTCGGACGGAGATTATCGAGGCCGCAGGGTTGACGGTGACCGCTGCGGCGATAGCGTTGCGCGTCTCGCGTCCTACGTTGTCCAGTCTGCTCAATGGCAAGGCCGATCTCTCCGGGGATATGGCGCTCCGTATCGAGAAAGCTTTTGGAGTGAAGATGGATACGTTGATGCGTATGCAGTCGTCTTACGACATTGCCCAAACGCGCAAGCGCGAGAAACAAATTCGTGTGCCGCGCATTTCCGTGTTGGCTGCCACGCATTAGCGTGAGGCACCATGCCGGGGAACTTCTGCGGCGCGGCGGGAGAGCGGATCATTTGACAAGAGAAGTGCCGCCTACTTTCGTATGAAAGCGTCTGGTGGTGCCTGGCCCGGTTCCGGGCCGGAGTGGGGCCGGTTCCGGCCCCAAAACCATACCAGGATGGTTCCATCCTGGCTCCACTGGATAGCAGTGTTGATGGTCATCGGAAAGCAAGCAGTGCTGGTCTACGCTTCCTCGGCCAAACGGACGGCCTCTACTCGTCCGGGGCCTTTCCTGGGAGCGGTCTTTTTCTTCGACCGTGGCCTCATGATGTTGATCGCGGAAGCATCGAGCTGCGTCTTTAAATGCGCCGCATAGTACTTCTCAATCATCTCCACGCTTGTCCGGCAGTTCTTTGCGATCTGATAGATGTCGGCACCTTCAAGCAGGCGCAGGCAAATGTAGGTGTGGCGCAGGCTATACGCCGTTCGCGGCCTTCCGTCACGGTCGGTGCGGAGCTTTTCTTCCTCAAGGATTGCGTTGAACAACTCGCGCGGCCATTTCGGGAACAGAAGATCGGTGGGGCCGGGCGCGTGCCACTCACCGTTAGCCATCGATGCGGTACGGCTGCCTGATCTTCCCGGCCCTCCATCTGGACGCAGACGCGCTTTCAACCGCTCAAACGGATGCACAGCACCCGTTGTGCTCTTGCAATAGCCAACGCCTCGCTTTCCACGCACTTCGATCTCAAGGATGGTTTGGCCGCTCCCCTCGTCTTCGGTCACCGTGACATCGCGGAACTGAAGACGCCTCGCCTCGTCGGGGCGGAGTCCGGTGTTGGCGGAGAACAGAACATAATCGTGAAGTTGTTCCGCTTCCCAACGAAAACGGGGCTGCTTGGGGTCCTGCGAGCGTTTCCGCGTTGCCTCATAAAGCTGCTTGTACTCTTCCGGTGAGAACCATGCTCTATGAGAAATCTTTGCGGACGCGCGATATGGCGCTGACAAATCCGGGAGATGATCGATCCATCCGTGCCGCAGAGCCGTTTTGAAAATCTGGCGCAATGTCACGATCTCCTGGTGCATGGTGCTATGCGCTGGCGGCTTGCCGCGCAAGGCCTTGCACTCTTCAAGGCGATGGATGCGATATTCGTTGATCTTGCCTGCCGTGATCTCAGGTAGCACCATGCTGCCGAAGAACGGGACCAAATGGCCGTTGGCGCGCGTGTGCTGTTGACTCGCGTATTTCGGGTTGCGCTGTCCCTGCGTCATGATGTCAAACTCGCGCAGGTACAACTTTGCAGCGTCGCGGAACAGTTTGCCGCTTTTCAACTCACCGTCGCGGAGTTTGCCGCGCAACTGCAAATACCAGTCTTCCGCGAACTCCTTCGCTTTCGAGAGACTGTCTTCTTTGGTGGTGGTCCGCCGATTCTTCCCGGCCAGATAGGTTGCGCACTGCCAACTGGAGCTGTTCGGACGTTTGTAGACGTGAACTTTGCCACCGAGGATGGTGTAATGCTCTGCCATGCGGCCGCACCTCCCGCTTCTTCTATAGAAGCATAAAAGTGTGCAAGAGTTGCGCAAGCCTTGTGCTCTGGTTGGCATCAGAGCAAGCAATTTATTTTCAATTGTTTATGGAAGTCCGACTGGCTGGTAATCCGATTTTGAGTCCGCTGCGTCTGCCAGTTCCGCCATCCCGGCACTGTGTGTGCCGTCCATCGATAAGATTACGAATCTAAACTTGTCGCGAATCACCGCTGCCATCGGCAAAACCCGCCGGATGCGCCGCTCCTCGCGCCATGAGCTCTCTTCGATTGTAGCCTGTCTTCCGGGCGGCGAAAAGCGGCTCAACGCGGCCACTCGCCAGCACTGGGGCATGGAAAACAAGCTGCACTGGGTACTCGATACGGCCTTTCGTAGAAGACGCCAGCCGAAAACGAGCTGGAAACGCGGCCCAGAACTTCTCCCGCATCCCCCGCATGGCTCTCCATCTGCTCAGACAGAACAAGACTTCCAAACTCGGCATGAAGGAAAAACGACTCAAAGCCGGTTGGGATAACGCCTATCTGCTCCAACGACTTGGGGCCGCCGTTTGATGCGCCGGCCCTGGGCCGCCGTCCTGCTTCCTTCCCCCTTCCTGCCGCCGGGGACTGACGGGAACGACGAACTCCATGCGACAATAGAGGCAAACGCGATGACTACCGCCTCCTCTGCATCTGTTCCCGAGCCGGTTTCGGTGACCCCGGAACTGCTGGCCCAGCACAGCATTACCGAGGATGAGTACCAGCGCATCCTGGCAGCCCTGGGCCGCGTGCCTTCCCTTACGGAATTAGGCATTTACAGCGTGATGTGGAGCGAACACTGCTCCTATAAGTCCAGCCGCGTGCATCTCAAGCGGCTGCCCACCAAAAGCGACCGCGTGGTGCAGGGGCCGGGTGAGAACGCCGGCATCATCGACGTGGGCGACGGATGGGCCTGCGCCTTCAAGATTGAGAGCCACAACCACCCCAGCTACATCGAGCCCTACCAGGGCGCGGCCACCGGCGTGGGCGGCATCCTCCGCGACATCTTCACCATGGGCGCGCGTCCGCTGGCCGTCATGGACTCGCTGCGCTTTGGCCCCATCGAGCCCGGCAGCGCGGAGCCCGCAATCGTCGCCAAGAATCATTCCATCGTCGAGGGTGTCGTCAGCGGCATTGCCGGCTATGGCAACTGCTTTGGCGTGCCGAATCTCGGTGGAGAGACCAAGTTCGCGGCCTGCTACAGCGGCAACCCGCTGGTGAATGCTTTTGCCCTTGGGCTGGTGCGCAAGGACGAGATTTTTTACGGTAAGGCCAGCGGCGCCGGCAACCCCGTGATCTACGTTGGCGCCAAAACCGGGCGCGACGGCATCCACGGCGCCACCATGGCCAGCGAGGAGTTCCACGAAGGCACCGAGGCCAAGCGGCCTAACGTCCAGGTGGGCGACCCGTTCATGGAAAAGCTCCTCCTCGAAGCCTGTCTGGAAGCCATGAAGACCGGCGCCATTGTCGGCATTCAGGATATGGGCGCGGCCGGGCTCACCTGCTCCACCTGCGAAATGGGCGCTCGCGGCTGCGTTGGCCTTGAGGTCGAGCTTGATCGGGTGCCGCAGCGCGAAACCGGCATGAGCGCCTACGAAATCATGCTTTCCGAAAGCCAGGAGCGCATGCTGCTGGTGGCCCAGAAGGGCCGCGAAGACGAGGTGCTGCGCGTCTTTGCCAAGTGGGGTCTGGACGGCGTGATGGTGGGCACGGTGCAGCCCGAACCCCGGCTCCGCATCCGGCATCACGGCGTTCTGGTGGCCGACATTCCCAACCAATCGCTCACCGACGAGGCTCCGCTCTACCATCGCCCCGTGGGTATATGGAAGTCGCCCATTCCGCTTGAGCCTTCGGAAGAGATTCAGGCGCGACTTGCCGAAGACCGGGACTTTACCGCCGATCTCAAAAAGCTTTTGGCCAGTCCCAACGTTTGTTCCAAGCGCTGGGTCCACGAGCAATACGACACCATGGTGCAGACCAACACCGTGATCGGTCCCGGCGGGCAGGGCGGCGTGATGCGCATCAAGGGCACCGGCACGCCGGGCCACGAGCGCGGCCTGGCCATGGCCCTGGACGGCAACGGCCGCTGGACCTGCATGAATCCCAAACTCGGCGCCATGCACGCCGTGGCCGAGAGCGCGCGCAAGGTGGCCGCCACTGGCGCCACGCCTATCGCCGCCACCAACTGCCTCAACTTCGGGAACCCGGAGAAGCCGGAGATCATGGCTCAGTTCTCCGCCGCCATCGACGGCATTGCCGAGGCCTGCACCGCCCTGAATACGCCCATTACCGGCGGCAACGTCTCCCTCTACAACGAGACCAGGGGCGAAGGCATTGATCCCACTCCGGTGCTCGGCATCGTTGGCCTCGTGGAAGATACTTCCCGGGTGGTCCCAGCCCATTTCCAGCAGGGCGGCGACGCCATCGTGCTGCTGTGGCCCATTCCCGCCGGCGAAGAACCCGATCCCAATCTGGACGTCCCCTTCAATCCAGAGCCGGTCGAAAGCAACGCGGATCCGCTGGCCGCCGCCATGGTCGATCAAACGGTCCTCC
This sequence comes from Acidobacteriota bacterium, assembly GCA_021846985.1. Classification (GTDB taxonomy): domain Bacteria; phylum Acidobacteriota; class Terriglobia; order Terriglobales; family Acidobacteriaceae; genus Telmatobacter. The sequence continues at coordinate 72,004 of JAJZVX010000003.1, forward strand.
ATCCCGAGGCCGTTGAAACCGAGGCCGCGGCGACAGCCGAGATGATTGTCTTCGGCTCTTCGGAATACGCCAGCGTCGTCCTGGGAGGCGTCTGGGGCCAGCCCCCGCCGCTCGACCTGGAAGCCGAGGCCGACCTCCATACGCTCCTCGGCGTTCTCGCCGAGCGGCAGCTTCTCCATTCTGCCCGCAGCCTCTCCGACGGCGGTTTGGCCGTGGCTCTCGCCCAGTCGAGCTTCCCGCTCGGCATCGGCGCCACGGTCGAGCAGGAACAGTCCCTTATGGTCTATCCGCTCTTCGGCCTCTTTGCCGAGCCGGCTTCCACCATGCTCGTCACGGCTTCCGCCAACCAGATCGCCGAAATTGAAGATCTGGCCGGCCAGTACGGCTACTACGCCACCCGTATCGGCGTCACCGGCGGCGAGCGCCTGGAGATCAACGTCTACAGGCAGCCCATGATCTCCTCCGCTTTGGATTCTCTTCGACAACCCTGGGCCCACGCCCTGCAAGCGACTCTCCATGATGAGGTAATCGCATGACCCCGCGGCTCTTTGAGGGCGTTGCAGGCGAAACCGGAGCAACGGACAAGAATGCCCCATGGATTGGCCATGACGCGCGCCAGGCGATGGGCTGCAATACCCTCGGGCACGCGGCCTCTCTGTCTTTGCCGCCGCGGCACGGCGCCGCCGACCCCGACCCCAAACTCCACGAAGAGTGCGGCGTGGTCGCCATCCACGGCCATCCCGACGCCGCCCGCCAGGCCTATCTGGGCCTCTACGCCCTCCAGCACCGCGGCCAGGAATCGGCCGGCATCGCCACCGCCGACGGCCAGCATCTGGCCAACATCAAAGGCATGGGCCTGGTGAGCGAAATCTTTACCGACGACGTTCTCTCCAAGCTGCCCGGACAAATGGCCATCGGCCACACCCGCTACTCCACCACCGGCGACTCCGCCCTCCTCAACGCCCAGCCCATTCGCGTCGATTCCACCAAGGGCCTCATCGCCATTGCCCACAACGGCAATCTTGTTAATCTCGGCAATCTCCGCGCGCGCCTGGAGCGCGATGGCGCTTACTTCCAGACCACCTCCGACTCCGAGATCATCGTCCAGCTCATCGCCCACTCCGCCGCCAGCTCGCTGGTCGACGCCATCGCCGACTCCCTCTCCCGCATCGATGGCGCTTTTTCCATCGTCATGATGACGCGCGACCGCATCTTCGCTGCCCGCGATCCCCGCGGCTTCCGTCCCCTTTCCATCGGCCGCCTGAAGAACCCCGGCGGTCCCGACACCATCGTCTTCGCCAGCGAGTCGTGCGCCTTCGACCTTCTGCATGCCACCTTCGAGCGCGACGTCCTTCCCGGTGAGCTGGTCATGGTCACTGAAGACGGCGTGACCAGCCGCCAGTTCGCCAGCGGCGTTCCCCAATCCAGTTGCATCTTCGAGCACGTTTACTTTGCCCGCCCCGACAGCCGCATCTTCGGCCGCTGGGTCCAGGAGAGCCGTGACCAGATGGGCCGCCGCCTGGCCCGCGAGTCCAGCGTCCCGGCCGACATCGTTGTCCCCGTGCCCGACTCCGGCGTGACCGCCGCCCTCGGCTATGCCGACGAGGCCGGCATCCCCTTCCGCTTCGGCCTCATCCGCAACCACTACGTCGGCCGCACCTTTATCGAGCCCGAGCAGCGCGTCCGCGACTTCGGCGTCCGCCTCAAGCTCAACCCCGTCCGCAATCTCCTTGAAGGCAAGCGCGTCGTTCTCATCGACGATTCCATCATCCGCGGCACCACCAGCCGCAAGATTGTCCGCATGGTCCGCGGCGCAGGCGCCCGCGAGGTCCACCTCCGCATCTCCTGCCCGCCCACCATCTCGCCCTGCTTCTACGGCGTCGATACGCCCAGCAAGCGTGAACTCATCGCCGCCGGCCAGTCCATCGACGAGATCTGCCGCTTCATCGAAGCCGACTCCCTCGCCTATCTCTCCCTCGACGGCCTTCTTCGCGCCTGCGACGGCGGCGAGCACAACGGCTATTGCACCGCCTGCTACACCGGCAACTACCCTACCGACTGGGTCGATGCCGAAGAGATTCTGCCGGCCACGGCCGCCTTGTAGAAAGGGCTGTTTCCCCCATGCCCGCTGACTTTCTGCTGCGCCGCATGCTCCTTGGCGCCATCCTCTTGCTGGCGCAATGGTTCTGGCTCAGACGGGGCTGGCGGCTTGCCGCGCATCTCCGCCCGCATCCGCTCCGGGCGGTCAGCCGCATTTTGCTCGCTCTCGCTCCGATCCTGATCGCGCTGGTCCTGTTTGACCGCATCGTGCATCGCCTGCTGCCGCTTGCGCTCGGCGCCTGGGTGGCGCCGCCCGTTCAGCTCTGGGTCTTCTCTTCCACGGTGGTCTACTTTTTTCTGCAAATTGTTCGCGGGGCCGTCTGGCTCTTTTCTGCCGCCGGCAGATTGGTTGCTTCGTCTCCGCGGTCCGTTCCACCGGACCCGCGGCGCCGTCTGCTTCTGCGCCGCGCGGCCATCGTCCTCGGCGGCATGCCTTTTGCCGGCGCCCTCTACGGCTTCGCCCTCGAACGCTTCCGTTTTCGGATCGTGCGCGTCGACCTGCCCGTCGCTCATCTGCCCGCCGCTCTCGACGGCCTCCGCATTGTCCAGCTCAGCGACATCCACGCCGGCGACTTCATGCCAGTCCGCGAGATCCACCGCGCCGTCCGCATGGCCAACCGCCTCCACGCCCACCTTGCCGTGGTCACCGGCGACTTTATCACCGGCGCCGGCGATCCGCTGGCCGATTGCATCGGCACGCTCAGCGCGCTGCGCGCCCCGCTCGGCGTGTGGGGCTGCAATGGCAACCACGAGATCTACGCCGACGCCGAGCAACGGGCCCAGGATCTCTTCCGCCAGAACGGCATGACCCTGCTTCGCCAGCAAGCCGTCCGGCTTGCGTGGAACGGCGCGCCGTTCAATCTCATCGGCATTGACTATCTGCACGAGGAAAGCGGACCCGGCCTGCCGGGGCCTTCTCTCGAACCCATTGCGCCGCTCATCCGCCGCGACATGCCCAATATCCTGCTCTCCCACAACCCCAACGGCTTCTACAGCGCCGCCGATCTGGGTATCGAGCTGACCCTCTCCGGCCATACCCACGGCGGCCAGGTCACCCTCAACTTCGTCAACAAGAACTTCAACCTGGCCCGTCTGATGACCCGCTTTGTTGCCGGCCCTTACCACCTGCCCCTGCCGCCGCGTCCCGGAATGCCTGCCGCCGGCCCGGCCAGCCTCTACGTCAACCGCGGCCTCGGCACTTTGGGTATTCCCGCCCGCATCGGCTCCGACCCGGAAATCACCCTGCTCACCCTTCGCCGCGCAACGTAGCTCCGCCGCGCTATCATCCCTGCGGGTCCGTACCGTGATCGCCGCCGCCATTCTCGTCCTGCTGGTGCATCTCGCCTGGATTGCCTTTGTCATCTGTGGCGCGCTGGTCACGCGCGGCCGCCGCGGGTGGACTGCCGTCCATGTGCTTTCTCTGCTCTGGGGCATCGCCGTGGAAGCCGGCCCCTGGCCCTGCCCGCTCACCCTGGCCGAACAGTATTTTGAAGACAAGGCCGGCTGGGCTGCCTACCAGGGCAGCTTCCTGCTCCACTATCTCGACAGCCTCGTTTACCCCAACCTGCCCGGCTGGCTGATCGGCGCTGCGGGAGTGGCCGTCTGCGCCTTCAATCTTGCCCTTTACCTGCGCCGTTGGCTGACAAAGTAGTCGCCCTGCGCCGCAAACTCTTTGTCAGCCAGGCCATTCGCCGCGTTTTCCTCCAGCCTGGCGAGTTTTCCGCCCTACCGCCCGGCGTCCGTCCGCCCTACACTCTTTGGGTATGGCCTCCATCCCCGACCTCGCCCTCGAAACCGGCCTGCCCGCAAACATCGACGCGGAAAAGACCATCCTCGGCGCCATTCTGCTCGATAATGCCGCCTACTCCGAGGCCGCCGAAAAGCTCGAGGCAGAGGACTTCTCGCTCGACTCCCACCGTCGCATCTTCCTGCGCATGGGCGAGCTTATCGACACCCAGCGGGCTGTGGATATTGTCACCCTATCCAACGAGCTGGCCCGCTACAAGGAGGTTGAGGCCGTCGGCGGCGTCGCCTATCTTGCCTCCCTCACCGAGGGTCTTCCGCGGCGTCCCGTCATTGAGGACTACATTCGCATCGTCAAGGACAAAAGCCTGCTGCGCAAGCTCATGGGCATCTGTTCCATGGCCATTGCGCGTGCCGCCGACCAGACTGACGACGCGCTCACCGTGCTGGGCGATGCCGAGTCCCGCCTCCTGGAAGTGACCGAAAAAGGCATCACCCAGGGCCTGCAACCCATCGACCAGATTGTCCGCGACTCCTTTGGTTCCATCGACAATCTCTATAAACAGAGCCGCGAAGTTACCGGCCTCGCCACCGGCTTCACTGAGCTGGATCGCATGACCAGCGGCCTGCAGAAGGGCGAGCTCATCATCCTTGCCGCCCGGCCCTCCATGGGCAAAACCGCCCTGGCCATCAACATTGCCGAGAACGCCGCGGTTAACAGCCAGGCCATTGTGGCCGTCTTCTCGCTCGAAATGAGCCGCGAGTCGTTGCTGCGCCGTATGCTCGCCTCCCAGGCATGGGTGGATCAGCGCAAGCTGCAAACCGGCTTCCTGGGCCGCGAAGATCATGGCAAGCTCCAGAACGCCCTCGAAAAACTCATTGAAACCCGCCTCTTCATCGACGACACCGCCGGCATCAGCCTGGCCGAGATGCGCGCCAAGGCCCGCCGCCTGCGCCAGAACGCCGGCGGCCTTGATCTGGTGGTTGTGGACTACCTGCAGCTCATGACGACTTCGTCTCCGGGCGGCAAGCGCGGCTACGAAAACCGCACCCAGGAGGTCTCCGCTCTCTCGCGCGGGCTCAAAGCCCTGTCCAAGGAACTGCAGATCCCCGTCATCGCCCTCTCGCAGCTCTCCCGCGGCTCCGAGCGCCGCGACGACAAACGCCCCCTGCTCAGCGACCTCCGCGAATCGGGCTCCATCGAGCAGGACGCCGATGTCGTGGCCTTCATCCATCGCGAGGCTTACTACAACCGCGACGAAGAAATGACCCAGGAAGACAAGGCCAAATCCGAGATCATCATCGCCAAGCAGCGCAACGGCCCCACCGGCACGGCCCATCTCGTCTTCCATGCGCAGTTCACGCGCTTTGACAACCCCGACAACGTTCACGAGGTCTGAGCTGGCATCGAGGCGCCTTGCCGCAACTGCTGCCTGCTCAGAATCTCCACCGCAGGTAACTCCGCTCGTACCTTGCCGTCTGCGGCCGGGTGCCAATCTCCGCGCGGAAAAGGAAGAGGCCGCAAGCCGCGTCTCGCCTGCCGCGCGGTTGATTCTCTGTTCGGCCCGGAAATGAAGCGCGCCGATTTGGAAAGCGCTCACCCTACCCCATATGCTGGATGCAGGCATCAATCGCGGCGCAGAGGACTCGCGCATGCCTCCCGCTCTAATCACAGACAGAAGGAAGCCTCCGATTCCATGGCCACGTCGTTATCATTCACGGGATATGTATTGAAGAACCTCCGCCGCCGGCGGTTGAGAACCATTCTCACCCTGTCTGGAATTGGCATGGCGGTGGGCGCGTTTGTGGGCCTGGTGGGTTTTTCCACCGCATTCGAGCAACAGTGGATGCGGATTTACTCCAGCAGCGGCACGGATATCTCCGTGATCCAGGGCAGCTTCCTCAATACCACCCTCGACGCGTCGGCGGCGGCCAAGCTCAAGGCGCTGCCGATGATCGCGCAGGTATCTCCCACCATCTTTAACCTCATGGACGTGACCGCGGACGTAAACGCGCTGGTCTACGGATGGAACGCCGATGCCTTTGAATTCGATTCGCTGAAGATCCTGGCCGGGCGCCGCGTGCGCAATGGGCAACACGAAGTCATGCTTGGCGATATGCTGGCGCAGGATCTGAATAAAAAGCCCGGCGATACCCTGGAGCTTCAAGGCGCGGAGTTCAACGTAACCGCGATCTATCATGCTTCTTCTACCCTCGAGGCGGCCGCGGTCGTAATGCCGCTCGGCGAATTGCAGCAGCTCAGCGGCATGGAGGGGAAGGTTTCGACCATCGACATCCGCTTGCGCCCGGCGCCTGCCGGCGAAACCCCGGAAGCATGGTTGAAGCACGCACAGGCCGCGATCCAGACAGCCCTTCCGGGCGTACGCGCCGTGCCCGCGGCAGAGCGCGCCAGCAGCAATCAATTCGTGAAGCTGGCCCAGACCTCCGCCTGGGGAACCTCACTGCTCGCGCTTCTTATCGGCATACTGGGCATTGCCAACACCATGGCCATGTCCGTCTTCGAACGCACACGCGAGATCGGCATCCTGCGCGCGCTAGGATGGAAGCAGTGGCAGGTCCTGGCGCACATTGAAGTCGAAGCCGCCTTGCTGGGCCTGGGCGGGGGAGTGATCGGCATTGGGTTTGGATGGTGCGCCCTGTGCCTGCTCGCGGCGTTGCCGCAAACCGCAAGTTTCTTCGTCGCGGCCATCGAATGGCCTCTGCTCGTCAAAGCGTTGGGCATTGCCGTCCTGGCCGGGCTGGTTGCCGGTGTGCTTCCGGCGTGGCGCGCCGGGAAGCTGGCGCCGGTTGACGCTCTGCGGTGTGATTAAGCAATTCATGAAGCGTCAAAAAAAAGACATGACACGATTTGGAGCATTCTGTTTTCCTGCTACCGGGCATATCAATCCCATGACGGCCCTGGCGCGCTCCCTGGAGTTGAGAGGCCACGAGGTGATCCTGTTCGGGATCGCCGACACCGAGGAGCGCGTGCGCGCCGCGGGAATCGGGTTTCATCCCATCGGCGCCCAGGATTATCCGCCCGGCTCCCTCCACAAGCTGGACGAGCGCATGGCCCGGCTCAAGGGAGTGGCCGCACTGCGCTTCACCTTGCAGCGGGTAAGAAATTCGGCCCGCATGGTGCTGCGCGACGGGCCGCAGGCCGTGCGCGCCGCCAACGTGGACGTTTTGCTCGTGGATGAAGCGGACTTTGCCGGAAACGTGGCGGACCACCTGGGTTTGCCCTGGATTTCCATTGCCTTGCTGCCGCCCCTGCTTCACGACGACCGGTTTCCGCCCTTCTGGCTGGGATGGGCGGCGGGGATGGATGGGCTCTCCCGGCTGCGCAATCGTCTTGCCATGCGCTTGCTCCTGCGGATTGGCGCGCCCATCTTCCGCGAGATCAACACGCAGCGCAGCGCCTGGGGATTGAAACCCTACGAACGGCCCGAGGACGGTCTTTCGCCCCTGGCGCAGATTACCCAGTTGCCCGAGGCGCTCGAATTCCCCATCCAAGGCGAAAAGCCCGCAGGCCTCCACTACACGGGACCGTTCGTACACGCTCGACAACGGCCGGAGATCGATTTTCCCTGGGAGCGCCTCGATGGGCGGCCGCTCATCTACGCGTCGCTCGGAACCTTTCAGAACGGTTCTGAAACCATCTTCAGAACCATCGCCGATGCCTGCGCCGGTCTCCACGCGCAACTGTTGATTTCGGTGGGCGGCGGACTTGATCCCGGCAGCCTGAACAATCTGGCCGGCTCGCCCCTTGTCGTGCGTTTTGCGCCCCAGTTGAAAATTCTGAAGAAGGCCGCCCTGGTGATTACGCATGCCGGCATCAACACGGTGCTGGAGTCGCTCGCCGAGGGCGTTCCGCTGGTCGCCATTCCTCTGGGCAACGATCAACCCGGTGTGGCCGCCCGGCTCAAAGCGCGCGGAGCCGGGGTGGTGGTTTCACGGCATCGCCTGACCCCGCATCGGCTGCGCAAGGCCATCCGCCTCGTCCTGGAAGAACCTCCATACCGGGACGCAGCACAGAGACTGCAAAGATCCATCCAGCAGTTGGACGGACCCGGCCGGGCGGCTGAGCTCATCGAACAGGTCTTGCAACTCCGCTCGGCGGACTGCTGCCTCCCTGCGCCGGTCTGAAAGGCTTCACCGGGTGCGGCCTTGGCGCGCTCCTGTCCTCGAACAAGCAGATCGGCCACGGTTGCGCGCCGCGTGGCGGTGGGGTGTTGACACGTCGGCAGCGAAACTCCTTGATAGACATGATCCACTCTGCCAGATACACTCGAGTCGGGACCCCTCGAAGCGCTCCGGCCCGAGCGTATTCCCCGCACTGGGCATCTGCACAGTTTCTTCATGGATAGGTCTTTCATCATGTCCGCCATGGAAAGTCAACAACATAGACGAGGTTTGGCGTGGACGAGGTCGAGGTAGAAACTTTTGCGGGTAGGTGCCTCGCGTGTTCTCCGCTTGGGGGAGCCGCGGCATGAGCTGCCCCATTCTCGAAGTTCGTAAACTGCACAAGAGCTATGACGAAGGGCGCATCGAGGCGCTGCGCGGGGTCGATCTATCCATCGAGCCTGGCGAGTTTGTCACCATTAGCGGCCATAGCGGCAGCGGCAAATCAACCCTCCTTCATCTGCTCGGCGGTCTGGACAACCCCAGCAGCGGAAGCGTTCTGTTCCGGGGCGCGCCGCTGGGCTCCGCGATCGATCTGGATACCTATCGCAGCGATCATGTCGGATTCATCTTCCAGGCCTTCTACCTGCTGCCCACCTTGAGGGCCATCGAAAACGTGCAAGCTCCCATGCTGGCATCCAGAAACCGCAACGGAAATCGCGGGCAACGCGCCGCAACCCTGCTGCGGGAGATGGGCATGGAGCATCGCATGGACCAGCATCCCAACAAACTCTCCGCCGGTGAACGGCAGCGCGTGGCGATTGCCAGGGCGCTGGCCAATCAGCCGGACATTCTGTTGGCCGACGAGCCCACCGGGAACCTGGACAGTGCGAACTCCGCGCGGATTATGGAGATTCTCACCGGAATCCAGAAATCGCGCGGCATGACGCTGATTGTGGTGACGCACGAGGACGAAATCGCGCGCGTCGCGCCGCGTCACATTCGTATCCACGATGGAAGGGTCGCTTGATGAGACTGGCCCCGGCGTTGTCGCTCGCCCTGCTGCTGGTTGCCAGTGCGGGATACGCGGACCAGGCGCCGCCGGCCGTGTCCACGCTGCGCAGTCGCATCGAGACTTCGGACTATCGCGCCACGGGACAACTGGTCCGGATCGACGCAAACGGCAGCCGCACCAGCTATGCCATCGCCGTCGAGGGACTCTGGTTCCAGGGCGCCATGCACACCCTGATTGAGGTTGTTCCGCCCAAAAGCCTTGCCACCTCAGCGCGGCAGGATGAACGTCTCCGCATTCTGCTGGAGATGCGCCCAGACGGAAGAAACGCCATCAGAATCTTCCGGCCTCGCCAGCCGGCGCCGGCCGTGCTGCCGTTTGACAGGTGGAGCGATGGTTTTCTGGGTACCGCCATCAGCTACGAGGATCTCCTCGATGCGCAATACTTCTGGCCGGACCAGACCATTCTTTCGGCCGCCGTCTTTGGCGGTCACCGCTGCGATGTTCTCAAAAGCACTCCGGGATCGCGGGATCGCACACGCTACTCGGAAGTACGAACCTGGCTGGATCGCGCCATCGACTATCCCGTCTATGCCGAAAAGATGGAGAAGAATGGCGGAATGGTCAAGGAATTCACCTATTACGGCCTCCGCCAGTCCAACCGGGTCTGGTCAGCCACGCAGGTGGAAGCGAAGATTCGCGGCCGCGCAGGAAGCGCGCTTCTGATCGTCAAGCGGGGCACCGCCAAAGCTCATCTCAACGCCAACGATTTCCAGCCCGGGCAAATCACCCACTCCGAGGATCGTCCATGAGTCTCCCACTCTCGATTCTGTCGTTTATTCTGGTCATTCTTGCCGCGGGTTTTCTCTATCAACTCCTCGGCGGCCGACGCGACAGACAGCGCTATACTACCGCCGGCCGCTGGGTACGGATCGGCAGTGGGCAGGAACTTTATGTGGTTGAAAAGGGTTCGGGCGGACCTGCCGTGCTCTTCGAGGCTGGCATCGCGGCTACCAACCTGAACTGGCATCACATCCAGGAGAAAGTCTCTCGCTTTACGGCAACGGCATCGTACGACCGCAGCGGCCTTGGCTGGAGCACTCCATGCCGCAGTCTGCGCACCCCAGGAAACATCTCCGTCGAACTGCACGCCATGCTGAAGTCCGCCGGCATCAAGCCGCCGTTCATTCTTGTCGGCCATTCCTTTGGCGGATTGGTCATGCAGCGCTACGCAACCATGTATCCGGACGACGTCGCCGGCGTCGTGCTTGTCGATCCCATGCGCTGCGAGGAATGGCCTCCGCTCAATCCCGGCAAACAGTGCATGATCGAGCGCGGCAAGAAGCTTTCCGCTTATGCAATTCCCATCGCGCGTTTTGGCCTGGCCCGGCTCGCCGTGACTTCTTTGCTTTGCCGCTCCGGCAGGCTTTCGGGACATCTGGCAGGCGCCGGCGGTATGGGCGGCCGCCACGTCCTCAAGCGGGTTACCGAAGAAGTGGGCAAGATGCCCAGAGAGGTTTGGCCAGTCATCGCGGCGCACTGGTCGCGGCCTGGTTACTACACGGGAATGCAACGCCATGTTGCGGCGGTCCCGGACACGGTTTCCGAGATGTATAACGCCGATCCCATCCGCGACATCCCGGTCCTGGTCCTGACGCCAGGAAAGTCGGTCCCCTTGTCTGACCAATGCCTGGCCAAGATCGGCAACAACGTACGGCAGGTGATCGCCATGGAAAGCGCGCACTGGATCCATCTCGACGAGCCGGAACTGGTGATCGATTCCATCCACGCCATGGTGACCCAGGTATCTCGTGCGCCTTTGCCCACGATGGCCTGACCGCGCCTTGCCAGACAATCTCCCCCGCCGCGCCCGGCTTGGCCGGATTCAATCCATCGCCGATGCAAACCGCTCCCGGAGCACGCGCCGCAGGTACTTGCCGGTGTGATTCTCCGGCAGTTCGCCCGGCGCCAGAATCCAGATGCGCCGCGGCGACTTATACGCCGCCAGATTGCCGCGGCACCAGCTCAGCAGGTCGGCCTCGTTCAAAACAGAGCCTGGCTGCAATTCGACCGCGGCCACGGGCACCTCGCCCTTCTCGCGGTGCGGCAGACCGAAGGCAACAGCGCGCGCTACATCCGGATGGGCGAGGATGGTTTCTTCCAGCTCACGCACGTACACCGAATAGCCGCCCGCCTTGATCACCTCTTTCGCGCGTCCCACAAGACGGATCAGGCCCAGACGATTACGAACCGCCAGATCGCCGGTGCGCAGCCAGCCGTCGCCGGTGAGAATCGCCCCCTGCGCCGCGTCCTTGTCCTTCCAGTAATGGGGGGCGATCCCGCGGCGGCGGATTTGGCATTCGCCGGTCGCGCCCACCGGTAGAACACGGCCTCTCTCATCGGCTACGCGAATGTGAAACGGCGGTATGGGCAAACAGAGATCGCCGCTGCCGGGCACGAACGGCAGCTCAATGCCCATCATGGCCAGACCCCCCAACTCCACCATCCCATAGCCGTTCAGAAGTATAGGAGGAATCCGCCAGCCGCCCGGCAGGCGAATCAAAGCTCCGTACTGGCGCAGCCGCTGCCGCACTTCGGAGGGAAGATGATCGCTGGCAGAAAGCCACACGCGCACGCTGGCCAGGCGAGCCGCGTCCGGATGCGCATTGACCAGCCGCGCGAACATGGCCGGTACGCCAACAAAGGCCGTAATGCGGAATCGCTCCACGAGACTCAGCGCGGCTTCGGCATCGAAACGGTCCAGAAAGCATCCGCGAATCCCCGCCATCAGACCGTAAAGAGCAATGCTTACCGCCATGATGTGCGACCACGGCAACGCCACCAGCGCAAGGTCGCGCGGTCCCAAAAAGGCTCCCGAAAGCACTGTCGATGCGCGCGCCCCCAGAAGTGCGTTGCTCGACAAGGCTGCGCCCTTGGGAAATCCGCTGGTGCCCGAGGTGTGAAAAATGGCGACGGTTGCCGCTGGATCGATGCTCGCCGGAGAAAACACCGCCGGCGTCTCTGAAAACCGCAGAAACCCGTCGAGGGTCTCTTTCTCGTCGTCGGCTTCTATCCAGGTGCGTACCTCAAGGGCCCGCCGGTCGCCGATGTTGCGCTCGAAGACCGCCCGGTCCGTCACCATGATCTGCGTCCCGCTGTCGCTCAGAATGCGTCGCACCTCAGCTAACGAAAGCTGCGGATTGAGCGGTACCGCTATGCCTCCGGCGCGGATGATGGCGAGAAACCAGTGAAAACATCGCCGGTCGTTGGTGCGATAAACGGCAACCGGCTCGCCCGGGCGCAGCGCGACCGTCTGGCGAAGGAACGCATCGATCGAACAGATCTCGGCGTGCAGACCGGCCAGATGAAAGGATCCGCTGTCGTCGGTAGAGACTTCGCAGTCTCCCTTGCGCCGGACCAGTTCGTCAACAAGGTTGGCCACCGTAACATTGGGGTCGCGCGCCAGCCGGTAACGCAGAAGGAGGCTCATGATCCAGAAACCGGCTTGCGGCCCCATTCGCTGGCCACGCAATAATGAAAAAGCCGGTCGAGATATTCGAGAACGGGCGGAGGAGTTATGCCGGCGGGTTTCAAAAGCCTTTCTGCATTGCTGGTGTCGAATTGCATGCGCATGGTGAAGTAGTCGCGGTAGGCCCGGCCATCGCGCAGCACACGGCGCTTGCGCCCCCACAGCGCCATAAACAGAAGCGGCCGCAGCACGGCAAAGAAAAAACGCGGATCCACATAACGAGGCTCGGGTCCGTTGAAGTACTGCATGGCTCTGCGCGCAATCTGATCGATGGTGGCGCTGCCGCCCGGCCCGGCGCAGAGATGCACGCTCGTTCCTTGGGCGGCCTCCTCGAACAGAAGCCTGGCAACCGCGCTCGCAACAAAGTCGACAGGCACAATATCCAGCACGGCGTCGGGATAACCCGGCACCGTCCGCCAAAGCCGCCGCGCATAGATCTTCAACGGCCAGTACATCATCTTGAAACTGGAAGTGGCGCCGGTGCGGGAATCGCCCACGATGATGCTGGGGCGCAGAATAACCCCCGGAATCGAACCGAGCCGCGCACGCACCAGCGCCTCGGCCTCGGCCTTGGTTTGCTCGTAGGTGTTGCGATAGGTTTGACCGGCCTCGAGTTCATCCTCGCCCACCAGGCCCGAGCGTTCGCCCGCCACGTAGGCTGTGCCCACGTAAGCAAAATTCCGCAGTTGCCGCGCCCCGCCCACAAAATCCAGAATGTGCCGCGTGCCCTCCACGTTGATGCGCCGCGCCTCGTCGAGCGAGTGATCGAAGCGCACCGTGGCGGCGGAGTGAACCACCCGCGTCATCTCCCCTTGCAGACGCCCATAGGTCTCCGCATCCAGTCCGCACGCGGGCCGGCTCACGTCCCCGGAAAAAACCTGCACGCGCAAGCGGTCTCCTGCGGGAATGAAAGCATCGGCGCGCTCCTTGCCGGCCTGTCCCGCCTGGTCGCGGATAAGCAGCGCCAACCGGGCCTGTGGCTGCCGCTCCAGCAACTCGCGCACCAGTCGCTTGCCCAGGAAACCAGTGGCCCCCGTGACCAGGATCAGTTCTTCCCCGTTCATGTCGAAAACGACCTCCGCCTGCGCCGCGCCGTGGCCAAGCTCCAATGGCCTGTGCAGGCCCCTGCTCTCGTCGCTATGGGGATATGGTCCATCCACAGCGCGCAGAGGAGCTTCGTGCGCATTCCCATCCTCGGTTGAGCCTTGTGCCCCTTTCATCTTACTGTAAGCGGCTGTCCATCAACGCCAAGCGGTCCACTCTCCACGCTTCGCGGAACGGGCGTCACAATCGGCCCGCGGCCGGACCTGTCTGCGCTCAGGAAGGTCTGTCCGGCAACGCCGCTGGCATTGCCGCGATCCGACCAATGGCACTCTACGCCAAGCAGCCCTTGAAAGCTGGCGAGAACGTCAGACGGAACAGATCGATCCAGCGCCGGATCGTTGTCCAGAAAACCCTTCACCCGCGGAGCATCTTGCGGGGAAAAATCTCCCCATCTCCCGGGAGGATAAGCCCCATGCTGCCGTGCCGTTTCTCGAACCGCCCGGCAAGCAGGAAAAATCCCGTGCCGCCCTCCATTGCTCAATGCCCTGCGGCAGGACGGCAGGCTGCCGCTGCCTTGCGCAACACCCATGTGGTCATACAGCGGCTGTTCTGCACGATTGTGGTCTTGAGTGGATCGACCAGTTGAGCCTTGTGCTCCCGGGTGAGGGCGAGCAGCATCGGCTCATCAACGAGGAACCAGTGGGAGTCGCCCACGCGGTACACACCGTCGCCGCGCGGCTCGAACTCCATGCCGATGCGCGAGGCCAGCCGGCAGAACAACAGCCCACCGGGGCGCAAAACGCGCCAAACCTCATGGAACATGGCGAGGAAGTGCTCGCGGCTACGGGCGAAGTGCAGCACTGCACTGCAGATCACTACGTCGGCAACCGCGTCGTGGAACGGCATCTGCTCGACGGGCGCGACGCGGAAATTCTCTGCCGGAGATAGATTGCCGAACGAGTCTGCCATCATGCGCACACGCTCCACCGCACCGGCATTCGTATCGACGGCCAGCACTTCGCAGCCTTCGCGCAGCAGGTAAACCAAATTCCGCCCAAAACCACAACCGGCGTCAAGCACGCGCATCGCCGGCGTAATGTTTCCGCGCAGGATCTGATCGAACAGATAAATGTCGATCTGGCCGAATTGTTCCTGAAGCGTCACGTGCGGCAGCTCCTCCCCGGCAAACGGTAACAGCGGTGCGCCTTCTCCTCTTCCAACACGTCGAGCATTCCTTCACCCTCGGCGGGCATGTCGAAATCCGGCTTCTGCCGCCCACTTCAGAAGCCAGAAGTCATGCCTCGCGCTCAAGTGGGCCGGCTTCCAGCTCGGCCGCCGAGCGCCCGCTACTGGTCTGGGACGAGATCACCAGCGCCACAGCGCAGATCACCATGACCATCCCTACGTATTCGGATGACCGGAGATGTTCACCGAGAATGAGGGCGCCGAGAATCACGGCCACCACCGGGTTAACAAAAGCATAGCTGGCAACCTTGGCAACGGGCACATGGTGGACCAGCCAGATGTAGCAGCTAAAGCCCAGAAGCGAGCCGAACAGCACCAGGTAAGCGATCGCTCCAACGCTTTTCGCGTTCCATACCGCGCGGGGCCATTGCCAGGTGAACGTAGCAATCGAGAGATTGCAGAGGCCGGCCGCCAGCATCTCCCAACCGGCGCCCACCAGCGGGTCGACCGGTAACCGCATGCGCCGGAAAAGCACCGACCCGCTGGCCCAGCTCAGCGCGCCCAGAAGAACAACGACCGCCGAGACTAGCTGGATGGGCAGGCCTAAATGAGATTGCGCGAATGTCGCGCGCATACTTGGCCACAGCAAAGCGCCCAGAGCCAGAAGGCCCAGAAAGAGGCCGATGTTGCCGCGCGCTCGAAGCCGTTCTCCCCCCGGGAGGAGCCTCTCGATCAGGGCGACGTAGAGCGGTACAACCGCAATCAGCAGCGCGGCCAGACCGCTGGGAAGATACTTTTCACTCCAGACCAGGCCGATATTTCCGCCAAACAGCAGCAAAACGCCCACCAGGGCGAGCCGCATCATGATATCGCGGCTGTAAACCAGTTGCTTTCCTCGAAGGGCGCAGAAGGAAAACATGAGAATAGCCCCGATCAGCATCCGGCTTCCAGCCAGAATGGTGGCGGGCAGAAACCTGACGCCCACGCTCATCGCTGTATACGTGGCGCCCCAACAGATGAAGACGCTTGCAAAAGCAAGTACAATGACGATCCGTGAAGGGGGTCTCCCTGGCTTTGGTGAAGTAGCCACACTCCATCGTATCGTCTCAACTCAGTTGGAGGCGCATGTGAGCAAAGAGCATTGAAGATTGTTTGTGCATGTAGAAGGACGAATTCGGGGCAGACAACACCCGACCTGCTGTCTGCCGACTGTCTCCGGGGCACTCCAAACATATTCGGACAGTTACTTATTTCATTGCAATCGTTTATAGTCGATCTGCGAACCAGGACGGAACTCGCCGAATGCCCAATTATTTTCCGATGCAGAAGGTGGAGAAGATCATGTGCAGGATGTCGTCTGGCGTGGTTTGTCCGGTGAGCGAGTCTAGGGCCCACAGCGCGCGGTAGAGATCCAGCAGGATCATCTCATGCGGAATGCGCTGAGCATTGGCGCGCCCGGCATCGGCCAGAGCCGCCAGCGCCGTGCCGATGGCTTCGCGCTGGCGCAGGTTGGTCAGCATTCCCGGCTCCGCCGCCGCACCGCCCGTGGCCAGCGTTAGAATCCGCTCCCGCAGCGCCGCAATTCCCTCGCCGGTCAGCGCGGAGGTGGCTACCACCGGCATGCCGCCACAACCCGCTGGCGCCTTCGCACCCGGCGCCAGGTCGCTTTTGTTGATCGCCACCACCGCCGGTCTCCCCGCCATCGACTCCAGCAATTCCCGCTCCTCGTCGTTCAGCGCCTGCGTTGCATCCAGCACCACCACCACCAACGCCGCGTCGGCCAGCGCCTCCCGGCTCCGGCGCATCCCCAACTGTTCGGCCTCTTCGATGTCAACACTCTCCGGTATCGCCTCGCGCAACCCTGCCGTATCCACCAGCTCCAGCGGAATCCCGTCTAGCGACATCCGCTCGGAAACCGTATCCCGCGTGGTCCCCGGGGTCGCCGTCACAATCGCCCGGTCGCGCTCCAGCAGACGGTTGAAGAGCGAGCTTTTGCCAGCGTTCGGCCGGCCGACCAGTGCTAAGGTGAGCCCGTCGTGAACAATCCGCCCGCGAGTAAAGGAGGCTTCCAGCGCCTGGAGCGGCGGCGTCATCTGCTCGATGCGCCGTGCAATCTCGGCTTGCGGCGTCACCTCCACGTCGTCTTCCGCAAAGTCTATGCCCGCTTCCAGCAGCGCAATCAGCTCGGTCAACGACTGCTTCACAGGCAGCACGCGCCGGCTCAGCGCCCCGCCCAGTTGGCTGGCCGCCTGCCGCGCCTGGGTGAGCGTTTGGGCTTCGATCAGGTCGCGGACCGCCTCGGCCTGGGTCAGGTCCAGCCGACCGCTGAGGAAAGCCCTATGGGTGAACTCGCCCGGCTGGGCCAGGCGCGCGTTCAGCGCCAGAGCCCGCGTGAGCAGCAGCTCCAGCACCGCCGGCGAACCGTGGGCAGCAATCTCCACCACATCGTCGCCGGTGTAGGAGTGCGGCGCGGCAAACAGCGTCACCACCGCTTCGTCGATCCGGCCCGCATCCACTCCCGCATCTTCGTCGACCACGTCGGCCAGCCGTGCGCGGCCGTGTTGGAGCGGATGCCGCAACCGTACCAGCCGTTCGCCGATGGCGACCGCCCGCGGCCCGCTGAGCCGCACAATTCCAATGCCGCCGCGGCCCGGCGGCGTAGAGATTGCGGCAATGGTGTCCACGCTCGCGTCGCGGTCTGCCGAGCGATTCACTGCGCAGTTTGTGTGGCGCGCTTCCATGGGCTTGCAGATAGTGTAGCGGTTGCCCAGCGCGAGGCTCGGCAACTTGGCAGGGAACAAAGAGCCTCTCCGCACTTTATAATCCAAGCCAACGCGGAGCAACTGTCCCAATCGGTTCCTAATTGCGAATGTCCCTGCCCAAGCGGGGAAGCCAGCTTCACCCTGAGCGGAAATTCATGTGGCGCTGGCGGCTTGAAATTTCGGCAATCGCGGAACCTCTGGAGCGGCGCTCTGACCGGTTTTTGCCGGCCGCGTACATTGCCAATCGAAAGTGGAACGTTATTTTGCTAGGCTCTGCCGGAAGTTCTCACATGACAGGCGGCCTGTGGGCGCGAGGGATGAAAACGCTCTCAACGGGTCTTGTCCTCATTTTGCTCGTCTTCGCGGCCTTGTCGGCGGCGCAACAGGGTCCGCAGCTGGCCGTTTGGGGCGGCGTACTCCGCGATTCCGGCGGCGCTCCCATCTCCGCAGCACAGATCCTCCTGGACAACAAGGGCCACTCCGCCCAGGCCGTCACCAACGCCGGCGGCCAATTTCATCTCCCCGCCTTGCCTGCCGGCCAGTACCGCCTCACCGTCAAGGTTGGCGGCCAGAGCGTCGATTACGCGCAATCGGTCGACCTCGCTCCCGGCGCGCCCCGCGCGGTGCTTACACTCTCCTCCCACGGCGAGCTGACCCTCGCCGGACTCGAAAGCCAAACCGGGACCGGCGGCGAGCAGCTCTCCAGCCAGGCGGTGAGCGAACTGCCGCTGAACAAGCGCGACTTCTCGTCGCTGCTGTTGCTGGCCGCAGGCACGATGACCGACGTAAACGGCGCCACCAACTTTACCGCGCAGTTCGCTATCAACGGTCAGCGCGGCGTGGAAGCCACCTTTGCCATGGACGGCGCGGATATCAGCGATCCGGAGATGGGAGGAGCCACTTTTACCAATTTCAACGTCGATGCGGTTGAGTCCATCGACTCCAGTTCTGGCTGGATGCCGGCGGAGATCGGCCGTGGCGCGTCCGGTTTCACGAACATCATCACGCGCTCGGGGGTCGGCGGCTTCCACGGCTCGTTCTTCGAGTTTGTTCGCAACTCGGCGTTTGACGCGCGCAACTTCTTCGACCATCCCACACCGGCCTACCCCGGCCGCATTCCGCCCTTCCGGCGCAACGAATTCGGCTTTACCAACGGCGGACCGCTCTATATTCCTCACCTCTACGACGGCCGCAACCGCACCTTCTACTTTGTCGAGTATCAAGGGTTCCGCCAGGTTCTTGGCACCACGCAGGTGCTGGCTGTGCCCACCCTGGCGCAGCGCGCCGGCTCCGATACGGTGACCTATCCCGACGGCTCGACCGACACGCTGACGGTTCCCGTCGATCCCGATATTGCTGCCATTCTCGCCCGCTATCCCATGCCCAATTTGCCCTCTGGCCCTTACGGCAACAACACCTACGCCACCGCATCCAAGGTCTCTACCGACGCCGACCAGGTCTCGATTCGTCTTGACCATGCCTTCAGCAGCCGGGACCATTTTTTTACCCGCGTGACGCTGGACAACCTGACCGGTCCCACCACCAATCCCGACCAGACCGCCGTCGATCCCTCTTTCGCGGTTGAATACATCGATCACCAGCGCAATGTGGTGGCCACCTACACGCGCGAGCTTTCGCCGCGGTCCATGATCGAGTCCTCGTTGAGCATCATCCGCACCACGCCGGGTTTCCCCACGCCCAATCACGTCGATCCGGCCGTTAAGTTCAACGACAACCTGTTTGAGGCCTTCAACTCCGCCGGCGGCTCGGTGATGCAGTCCTACGGCAATCTCTTTCAGGGCCGCGAGAATATCTCCTTCACCACCGCGCGCCACCTGTTCAAGGCGGGCGGGGAAGTGCGCTTGAATCGCGACACCACTTACTGGGGCCAGAGCCCGAACGGAGAATTCGACTTCGGCGGCGGCGCCACGTACTACGCAGGCAGCACGCCCATCCTCTCCGCCAGCCACACCCACGACGTCCAATACGGCGACATGCTGCCCGACACGCTGAGCGCCCTGCTGTCAGGCAGCGCGTTTGCATACACCATCGCGATTGCTCCGCCCGGCATCTCCAGCGGCCGCAACATCGGTCCCGCTGCCGCCAGCCGCAACAATGTCAACTTCTACGCCCAGGACACATGGAAGCTGCTTCCGCGCCTTACCCTGGACTACGGCCTGCGTTGGGAGTACTACGGCCCGATTACCGAGCGCGCGCATCGCACCGCCAGCCTGCGCATCGTGAACGGCCAGCATGAATACGTTGTGAATCCTCAGCCCGGCTACGCAACCAGTTGGCACGGATGGGGACCGCGCGTGGCCTTGTCGTGGCAGAGCCCGGGCAACTTCGTTGTCCGCGCCGGCGGCGGCATCACGGTCATCCCTCCCAACATTTGGCAGGACAATTTTCTTACCGGCGCCGCGCCTTTCTCCGTAATGCCGCGTCTTCTCTCCGCCTCCAGCGCACCGCTGAAGTACGGCTTCCGCCTTACCCCGGCGCAGTTGCCGGCCGCCGTCACGCCCAGCGGACAGGACATTCTCCATGGCGGCGACACCAAGGACATTCCGCCCAATACGATCATGGATGTGAATCGCTACGAGCAGGAGCTGGCAGCTCTCACGCCCGGCGGGGTGGTTAGCGACATCGCCATCAACGGCGTGGCCGCGAACTTCGATAACGCGACCCTGTTCACCTGGACGGCCGGCGTGGAGCGCAAGTTCGCCAACCTCGCCGCCAGCGCCACCTACGTGGGCACCGCCGCAGAGAAGCTCCCCCGCATCTCGTATCCAAACGCATATCCGGGAGCAGATGCCACATGGGCCCCGCAGACCCTCTTTGACAGCATGGGCAATATCATCGGCGGCTTCGGCTCCGAGAATCTCATCACCGCTACCTCCCACTCCTCCTACAACGCTCTGCAAACCTCGCTCTCCGGCACGGTGGACCACGGCGGCCC
Organism: Acidobacteriota bacterium; assembly: GCA_021846985.1. Lineage (GTDB taxonomy): Bacteria > Acidobacteriota > Terriglobia > Terriglobales > Acidobacteriaceae > Telmatobacter. The sequence goes on from JAJZVX010000003.1 coordinate 92,457, forward strand.
GGACATTCAGGCCAGCTACACATGGTCCAAGTCCATCGACGACACCAGTGCGGTGATGGGCGGAGGCACCGGCTCCACAGGCGCGGTCGCCAACGCGAGTCCCCAGGATCCTTATGACACGCATCCGGAGCGCGGCCCCTCCAACTTCGATGTAACCCACGCCTTCAGCCTCACCATTGCCCAGGATTTGCATCTCGAAAACGCCGCTTTCCTTGACCCGGTCAGCCGCAAAATCACTGGCGGCTGGGAGCTGCTGAGCATCTCCAGCATCAGTTCCGGACTGCCTTTCACGGTTTATTCCGGCATCCAGCAAACCGGCGCAGGAAGCGGAGGCGCGGACCGCCCTGACCAGATTGCCACGCCACAGCTCTCCACGGCCCGCACCGACCGTCAAGACTACTTTGGCCACGGCGGCACCAACGCCACGGATTTCTTCCTCATTCCCATCCACGTGCCCGGCGGCAGCGGACCGAACCAAGGCCGCTTTGGTTCGCTCGGCCGCAACAGCTTCCGCGGCCCCGCGTATTACGACTTCGATTTCGCACTTATCAAAGACACGCCTCTCGGCGCCCGCCGCGGCGGAGTGGAGCGCATGGCCTTGCAGTTTCGCGCCGAGTTCTTCAATCTGTTCAATATCGTGAATATGGGACTGCCCGCCAACGTGCTCAACGGCACCGGTTTCGGCGAGATCAGCAAGACCGCGGGCACGTCGCGCCAGATCCAATTTTCGCTTAAATTGATTTACTGATCGCAAAGGGAGCATCGCATGACTATCGTCCGCATCGCCTTCAATTTGGCCGTTGCATCTGCCGCCTGTGCGCTGGGAACCGGACCGCTGTTTGCCCAGCCGCATCCCGCGCCGGCCCGCGCCGCGCTCAGCCTGACGCCCGTCAAACCGGAGTCTGTGGGCTTCTCTTCCGCGCGCCTGGAACGCCTTCGGACTCTTCTCGATGAGGAGGTGAACCAGAAGCAGATCTCCGGCTACGTGACCATTCTGGCCCGCCACGGCAAAGTTGTCCTCTACCGCGCCGGCGGCTATAGCGATGTGGCCAGCCGCTCCCCCATGACCAAGGACGCCATCTTCCGCGACTACTCCATGACCAAGCCCATTACCGGCGTGGCCATGATGACCCTCTACGAAGAAGGAAAGTGGCTCCCCTCCGATCCCATCTCCAAATTCATTCCCGAGTTCGCCCACCTCAAGGTCTTCAAGGGCCTCGATGCCAGCGGCCATATGATCCTTGCCGATCCGGATCACGCCCCCACCATGCGCGAACTGATGAGCCACTCGGCCGGCTTTACCTACGGCTTCGGCAATACGCCCGTCGACGCCATGTATCGCGAAAAGAAGGTTCTGGCCTCGAAAAACCTCCAGGAGATGATCGACAAGCTGGCGACCATTCCTCTGCTTTACCAGCCCGGCAAGGCCTGGGTCTACTCCGTCTCCATGGACATTGAGGGCTACATTGTCGAAAAGCTCTCCGGCCAGTCGTTGCCCGACTTTGCGCGCGATCGCATCTTTACGCCGCTTGGCATGCGCGATGCCGGCTTCTATGTTCCCGCCGCCAAGCGCGCCCGCTTTGTGACCAACTACCATCCAGATGCCGACGGGCATCTGGTGGTGGAGACCTCCAATTCCGCCCTGCCCATGGATTTCTCCGTTCCGCCCACCATGCCCTCGGGCGGCGGCGGCCTAGTCTCCACCGCCGAGGATTACTACCGCTTCATCCAGATGCTGGCCAACGGCGGCGAGCTTGATGGCAAGCGCATTCTCGCCCCCTCCACCGTCAAGCTGATGACCTCCAACCACCTGCCCGCCAGCCTGCTCACCGGCGAGTTTGCCGGCGGCATGCACGTGATGCGCCCGGGCTTCGGCTATGGCTATAACTGCGCCGTCATCTTCAATCCCCCCGAGGCCAACCTGCCCGACGGCAAAGGCACCTTCCTCTGGGATGGCGCCGCCGGCACCTGGTTCTGGGTCGATCCCACCAACGACCTGGTCTTCGTCACCATGATTCAGCGCATGGCCAGCCCGGACAACCACTACCTCGAGTACCGCAGCCACGCCGTCGTCTACCAGGCCCTCGTCGATCCGTCCAAATAGCCGCCGTCTTCTTTTCCGCCGCGTGCGGGGCGCATCCCCTCGTCCCGCCGCCCCGCTCGATAACTCCGGAAAGGACCCCGCCGCCATGATGCGCTTTGCACTCCGCTGGCTCTGTCTCGGCCTCTTCGCCGCCGCCCCTCTTGCCGCCCAGTCCGCCAACGCCGTTGATCTCAAGCCCTCGCCCCAGCAGGTCCGGTGGCAGGACCTCGAGTTCGGTGTCATCGTCCACTTCGGCACCAACACCTTCCTCAACCGCGAGTGGGGCGATGGCACGGCCAGCCCCAGCGTCTTCAACCCCACTCACGCCGATCCCGAACAGTGGCTCGCAGCCGCCAAGGCGGCAGGCGCCCGCTATGTGGTTCTCGTCGCCAAGCACCACGACGGCTTCTGCCTCTGGCCGACAAAGCAGACCGATTACAGCGTGGCAGCCAGCCCCTGGCGCGGCGGCAAAGGAGACCTCGTCCGCCTCACCGCCGACGCCGCCCACAAGCTCGGCCTCGGCTTCGGCGTCTATCTCTCGCCATGGGACCGCCACGATCCACGCTACAAAGATCCCGCCGCCTACGACCGCTACTATCTCGCTCAGCTCTCCGAGTTATCCAGCCACTACGGCAACCTCGTGGAGTTATGGCTCGACGGCGCCGGTAGCGAGGGCCGCACCTATAACTTCGAAAAGATTATCGAAACCCTGCGTACGTATCAGCCCAATACGCTGGTCTTTGCCGATATGGGCCTCTTCGAATACGGCGACATCCGCTGGGTAGGCAACGAAGACGGCGTGATCCCCTACGAAAACTGGAACGTCATCGACCGTCACGGCTTCCTGCGCTGGCGCCCTGTCGAAGCCGACACGCCCCTCCACCAGCGCCACTGGTTCTGGCACCCCAACGACGAAGCCTCTCTCAAGTCCGTCGATGCGCTCCTGACCATCTATGAGCAGACCGTCGGTCGCGGCGGACAGCTCATGCTCGGCATTGCTCCCGACAACCGTGGCCTGCTGCCTGACGCCGACGTGGCCCGCCTCCGCGCGTTTGGCCAGGCACTCCGCGCGCGTTATGCGCACAACCTCGCCCTCGCCCATCTGACCACCGACGCCAACACCGACGCCGCCCTCGACGGCAATGCGGATACCTTCTGGTCCGCTCCGGCCGGCTCCCACAGCGCCACGCTCGAAGCAGACTTCCCGCACCCCGTCACCTTCGACCGCACTCTCAGCATGGAGTGGCTGAACGACGGGCAGAACATTGAAAAGTACGCAATCGAGATTTGGAGCGGCAACGGCTGGAAGCCGGTCGTCGAAGGCTACGCCATTGGTCACAAAAAGATCGACGCCTTTCCGCCCGTGACCTCCACGCGCGTCCGCCTCCACATTCTTTCCAGCGCGCACCATGCACATATCCGCGAGTTCCAGATATTCAACACTGGGAGCGCGCACTAACCCGCATTCCCCGCTCTAGCTTTCTGAATTCATTCTCGTGGCACGAGGCACTGGTTTATGATGAGGTCCACAAGGCCGCGAAATCGCCTTCAGGAGGCTCTTCCGTGAACAACAATCGAGCGCAGTCACCGCACAGCCCGGGCCGCCGCCAGTTTCTCAAGGCCGGCACCGCCGTCACCGCCGCCTTGCTTGCTCCTTCGGCGCTGGCCGATGCGCCGCGCGCGCTCTCTTCCCTGCCCGCGCTGCCCACCAATCCCCGCACTCAGGCCGCCATGCCCACCCGCAACCTGGGCAAAACCGGCTACAAAGTGGGTATCTTCTCGCTCGGCGGCCAGGCCAGCCTGGAAAAGGCGAATAACTTCGCGGTCGCTGTGCCGATCATTGAGCGCGCGCTGGACCTGGGAGTCAATTACATCGACACCTCCTCCATCTACGGCGGTCCCGAGCGCTGGAGCGAGCAGTATGTGGGCAAGGTGATGGCCCACCGCCGCAACGAGGCCTTCCTGGCCACCAAGACCAAGGAACGCACCCGCGACGGCTCCATGCGCATGATTGAGAAGTCGCTCGAGTTGCTCCACACCGACCATGTGGATCTTTGGCAGCTCCACGACATAGGAACGCTCACCGACGTCAATGCCGTCTTCGCCAAAGGCGGCGCCATGGAAGCTCTCATCGAGATGCACGAGCAGAAGGTCGTCCGCTTCCTCGGTCTCACCGGCCACTACCGTCCTGAAGCCCTCATGGAAGGCATTCGCCGCTTTCCCTTCGACACGGTTCTGATGGCCGTCAACGCAGCCGACCCGCACCACTACAGCTTCGGCCCCGATCTCATTCCGCTCGCCGTGGAGCGCCAGATGGGCATCATCGGCATGAAAATTCCGGGCCGCGGGCGTATTCTTTCCAGTTGGACTCCGCAGCCCATTGAAGTGCAGAAGAAGATGTGGGAAGGCATGGTCCTGGCCCCCACGCCCGGCACTCTCACCATGCGCGACGCCATGTATTACACCCTCTCGCGCCCGGTAAGCACCATCATCATCGGCTGCGACACCATCGCTCAGCTTGAAGAAAATGTCCAGTTGGCCCGCGACTTCACGCCGCTCACCGACGCCCAGTCCGCGCAGATTGTTGCCCGCGCCGAGCCCGTCTCCAAGCCCGCGCTCTTCTTCCGCTTCTACGACCGCCCGTAGCGGGAGAGAAGCGCGCAAGACACTGCGAGCCCTGCCGATGGCAGGGCTCGCGATGCGCAGCGGCGGGACGAAGCGGTTTCAGGAACGTTGAAGATTGACGCTCCCTGGCGGGCAGGCCAACGTGGCTTCTTCTTTCCCGGATCCAACCTTACTGAAGGTGCTTTAGCCCAGTTTGCTGAACTTGACCGGCAGTTTGTCGTAATCCACCGTACCCAGTCCGCGCGCCTGCGTCATCTCCAGATACGGCAGTTGCGCGGGATCGAGGTTCCACCACGCCTTGGCCGCGTAGGCGTCAATAGCCACGGGGTCCGTTCCGGCCACCATGGTCTTCTTCAGTTCCACGTCTTCCAGGTTGCCGCCCGTCGGGCCGTTGCGCACCAGGATGCGATAGGCGTCCAGCAGAGTGACGGTGGGCAGCATAAAGCTGGCCAGGTCCGCCAGGCTCTGGTGGATCTGCTGGTGGAGGCGGTTGCGCTCTCCGCCCAGAATGCCATACCAGTTTTTCATCCCCAACGTGCATCCCACAAGACTGTGATGCTTGGCGATGGGCAGGTTGATGACCTTATCGGCATCCAGAAACGGCCCGAAGACCGGCCAGTTCTTCAGGACCACGCCTCCCATTTCCACCTCGCGGAATTTTTCCGTATCGGGCAGAATCACCTCGGCTCCTGCGGCCAGCGCCGCAGCCTGGATTCCGGAGCGGTGGTAGCAGCGCCGCGGTTCGTTGCAACTGCAATCGGTGACAATGACGCGCTTTGCGCCTGCCTGCCAGCATTGCCGCACGACCTCGGCCACGACGTCGGGGTTGGTGCAGGCAGCCTGCTCGGGCGTGCGATCCCAGGCGATGTTGGGCTTCACCACCACGGAGTCGTTCTTGCTGACGAAGCGCTTCATCCCGCCCAGGTTTTCAAGCGCGGTCTGCACCAGTTCTTTTGGCTCGCCTCCCTGGACGACGGTGATGCGCGGATACTGTTCCTCGTTAGCCACGCGATGGTCGCGCCGCGCCTGCTCGGCATGCGCCGGCACCGGCCGGAAGCTGTGCTCGCTCAGCCACACTCCCGCCGCCGTGGCGCCCGCCGCCATGCCACCCACGCGCAGCAGTTGCAGCATTGCCTCGCGCCGCGTGAGCCCTGCCGGCTGATTTGCCGCCAATTTTGGCTTTTGATCGCTCTCTTCGGCCATCGCCATCCTCCCTGCTCTAGACTTCCATCAAATGAATGCGCTGGGGGTCGTTCGTTCCCAGGCGGTGCGCCGCGTCGGCCGCAATGGGTATGTAGCGCGGCGGACGCCCCACGGCCTCCAGCGACGGCATGCCCACTTCGGCGCGTTTCTTTTCCAGCATCTGCCAGGCGGTGTGATCCACGGCCACGCGATCCTCGCCCACGATCAGCGCATTCGGCTGCCACAGCCGCTCGGGATGAAAGCCGGGACCTCCGTCGTACACCGACGTCATCGCGTCGCCGATGGTGAAGCGCACCTTGTCACGGATCGCGGGGATACAGTTGAGGTCGGCGACGGCCGGGCTGCAGCCGGTCGCGTGCAGATCCTGCGGCCGGTCCACCACCCCGTACATGTTCTTCATCGCAAAGGTGACGCCGGCCATACTGTGGTCTTTGAGGATGGGCAGACCGATGACCATGTCGCAGAGGCTGAGCGCCTTGGCCAGCCTGATCGTTGCGCTGCCATGGGAGGATGGCTGCGGCTCGTAGCCATAGATCTCAGAGCTCAGCATGCGGATGCTGCCGGGATTGTCCGTGTGCTGGAAACCGCAAGCCTCCAGGAAGCGGGTGCGCTGTTCGAAAATCACGATTTGGCCGGGTTTCACGCCGGCCTGCTGGAGGCGCTCGCAGATGGCCCGGGTGAGCACCGCGTGGGTGGCGATGCCCTTGCCGCCGAGGCCGTTGACCTTCAGGCCGATCACCTTGCCCACCGGCACAATACGCTTCCATGCTTCCACCGGCTTGTCGATGCCGGTATAACTGGCGATGGCGCGATCCAAAAGGGCCGATACGCGCTTGTCGTCCAGTTCTCCGTCACTTCCATGCAGAGCGCTATCGCGTGCCACCACCACCTTCGACTTTCCTGCGTGCGCCCCATGTTCCGGCGTCGCGGCCAGGCCCAGTGTCTCCAGCGTTCCAGTCGAACTTAGCAGCGCAGCGCCTGCCGCGGCGGTCTTCAGAAATTCCCGGCGATTTCCCATCTCGTTCCTCTCTTTTCCTCTGTTGGAGTGGACGGTCTTGCAGCCCGAACGTCTACAGTCTTGCCTCGATGCCATGGGCCAGAGCCAGCAGCGCTTCCTGCGCCGCCGGCGAGCTCTCGTAGGCCACGATCCGCACCAGGTACGGTCCCTTGCGGAACACCACGCTCTGGGAGTAGGCCAGTCCCGCATCGCCAACCGGCACCGTTTTCGCGTCGCTGGTTTGCCCCTTGTCCATAATCTTGCGTGCCCCCACCGCATCGCTCATCTGGTGCACGTCCACCGTGGCCTCCAGCTGCCCGTTGTACTTGTAGTCCGAGGTCGAGGTGCGAATCACGCCCGCCGACACATACTGCTCCGCATCCCCGTCAATGTACTGGTACAGATCCTTGGCTGCGTAGGTGCGCGTGTCGCTTGTCTTCTGCCAGCCCTTCACCGCCCCCGACGGCGGGAACGGATCGATCTTGCTGCTCTTGCAGCCCACGGCCACCATCCCCACAGCCATAATGACGAACATCCATCCTTTGAATCGAATTCTCATGGATCACTCTCCTTTCCTGAATTCCCGCTTCTCTCTCCACCGAAAAACTAAATTATTTCTTTTGCAGCACGCGGACGTACTTGGCCAGGGCCTCGGTATCGGCAGCACTCAACTTGCTGCCGAAGGCCGGCATCTTTTCTTTTCCGTCGCGAATGACCGCAATCAACTGCGCATCGGACATTCGGAGGATTTCCGGCGCATTGAAGCGCGGCATGGCCTTTCCCGCGGGCTTTCCGTCCGCCGTATGGCAGGTAGAGGCGCATTTCGTCTTTCCCGTGGCCGTGTTGCCATTTCCATCCACGCCATGACACTCGGCGCATCTCGCGCCATAGATGTCAGCGGCCGTGTTAGCTGCCGCCAGCGCCACGGTTGCAAGGGACAATGCTACGCACAGGACCATGAACTCAAGACGAACCCTTTTCACAGCGTTACCTTCTTCAATTGCGGTTTAAAAGAATCTGCGCGCTCGGTGAGCGGCTCTCTCCAATGCTCGTTACATAGACCGCCGGATGCTCCTGCAGAGGGCAAGCGTATTCGCACGCCCCGCAGCCCACGCACCGGCTCGGATCCACCCGCGGCTGCTTCAGCGTCTTCACCTTGCCGCTTGAATCCACCACCTGCGCCTCTTCCACATAAATCGCCTTGGGCGAAACCGGACACCACTCCTCGCAGACAATGCAGTCGATAGCCTCGGCCCAGGGCAGGCAGCGCCCACGGTCGTAGAAGGCCGTGCCCAGACGCACCGGGTTCTTGTTCTGGCCCACGCCCACCACCCAGCCTTTTTCCTTCGGCGTGATCTGCCAGATGGCTCCCGTCGGGCACACCTCCGAGCACAGCACGCAGCTCGGCTCGCAGTAGCCGATCCGCGGCACCAGCGTCGGCGTCCACAGCCCCTGCAGTCCCGCCTCTTCCAGCGTCGGTTGCAGCGAGTTGTTGGGACACACCTTCATGCACTCTCCGCAGCGGATACACCGCGACAGAAAGTCGGGTTCGTCCAGAGCGCCCGGTGGACGCAGCAGACGGTCGTGACGATCTTTGCCCAAGCCGGTGTTGGCCCGCATCAGCGGCACCACGGCGGCCCCGGCGGCAAGCCCGGTCAGCGCCTTGCGCCGTCCAATATCGGGCGTGGAGATTTCTCTCTCCGCCTTGGCGTCGCGGAAGAACTTGAAGGTCAGGCTTTCTTCCGGACACGCCCCCACGCAGTTCATGCACATCAGGCACTCGGACTTATGCCACGGCGCGCTGCCGATCGGATCGTCGCCGCCCTGGCAGTGGAGCAGGCAGCGGTTGCAGTTGGTGCACTTGGACAGATCTTTGTGCAACCCCAGCACCGACCACCGCGAGACCACGCCCAGCAGCGCTCCCAGCGGGCAAAGCGACCGGCACCAGATCCGGGTGACGCGCAGGCTCAGCGCCAGAATGGCAATGAACAGCGCCCCCAGCACCAATCCCTGGGCAAAGTGCGTCTGCCGGAAGTCCAGCACCGTCGCCTGCAGTATGCTATGCAGCGTCTCGCCGGTGGCCTTGATCGCCGCCACGTGGCTGTGCTCGAGCGGCAGCAGCACTGCCCGCACCGCATAGTTGAACGCGGGCAGAATCGCCAGCCCCACGGAACGCACCAGCAGGCTGAAGGGGTCCAGCCACCCGATGGCCATGGAGCCAAAGAACGCGGCTACCAGCCCGGCGGCCAACACTACATATTTGATGGTCTGCCACCGCTTGTAGCGGTTCGACTCGATGCGCTTCTTGCCGCGCTTCGCCTCGGACGGCATGTTGCCCACAAAGTGCTGCAGCGTGCCCATGGGGCAAATCCATCCGCAAAAGAAGCGGCCCAGAAACAGCGTGGGAAGCAGAATCAGCAGGCTCCACAGCAGGCCACGATAGAGCCCGTGACTGGACAGCGCATTGGCCAGCGCCACCAGCGGATCCCACTCGAAGAACAACCGCACCGGGGCCCGCATGTGAATGTCGCCCGTGCCCCCTGACGTGGGGCGCAGCGAGGTGAAGACCAGCAGCGCCACAAACGCCACCAGGAAGAATATCTGCGAAATCCTGCGCAACAGCGGCAGTCTGGACTTAGCCACCGATCCCCCCAAAACACAGCGCATGCCTGCCGCGCGTGTTGTTTGCCTTGCCGTCAGGCTGGACCGTCCCGCACCCTCCGCGGCGTACACGCCACGCTTGCCGGGCTCGCTTCCGTTCCCTGCCGGTTCCAGTTTTCTGTCGAGAAGCTGACGCACCCGTTCACAACTGTGCCGGACCCTGCCGTGCTTCGTTCCTCCCGGTCCGCCACCTGGGCACCTTCCACGCCTGTTCCATCATTCGCGCGCGCCAATACAACACTCAGTGATGCACGTCACAATTTAGCCCTAATTTTCTCTCTATTCTCTATTTCGAGTTCGCTCAAACTCTTTGATTTAATGCAGGTTATACGAGTTTCTGCGCTATTTTCCTTCCCCGCCCGGCCAGAGCCGGATGTTTGACCGGGACGAGGGAGACGAACGCAATGGTGGCAGGGTGGGGAGAAGGAACAGACCGTTCCCGCGCTCCTGTTCAGCAAAGGGCGTGCGGCTCACACGGCCACAGAACCCCTTGGCCACCGAAGGCATAATCTTCGCGAGGCGCAGCCGGAACGGGCGTAAAAGCTCCCATGCGGATTCCAGAGCTCCTCGGGAGGGCGAAACCTCGCCCATGGCGCGATGCGCACGGCCTCAGCGGGATGGTTTCGAAGCTCACATGCGGTTGATCAGCGAGGCAATGCACGCCGCGCCGAATCCGTTGTCGATGTTCACCACCGACACGTTGGGCGCGCAGGTGTTGAGCATGCCCAGCAGCGCCGCCACCCCGCCAAACGAAGCGCCGTATCCAACGCTGGTGGGCACCGCCAGCACGGGCGCGTTCACCAGCCCGGCCACCACCGTGGGCAGCGCGCCTTCCATGCCTGCGCACACAATCAGAACCCGCGCCGATTGGAGGGAGTTCTTCTGCGCCAGCAGCCGGTGAATGCCGGCCACGCCCACATCGGCAATCAACTCCACCGTGTTACCCATCAGCCGCGCCGTCACCGCCGCTTCCTCGGCCACCGGCAAGTCGCTGGTACCCGCGCACACCACCGCAATCGTCCCCTTGCCCTGCGGCGCCTGCGCCTGCTCGAGCGTAATGGCCCGCGCCGTGGCGTGATGCACAGCGCGTGGCTCCGCGGCGCTCACGGCCTCGAACATCTCGCGCGAGGCCCGCGTTGCCAGCACGTTGCCGCCGGCCCTGGCCATGCGCACAAAAATCTCGGTCACTTGCGCGACGGTCTTCCCGGCGGAAAAGATCACCTCCGGCATTCCTGTTCGCAGCGCCCGGTGATGATCCACCTTGGCAAAACCGATGTCTTCAAACGGCAGGTCGCGCAGCCGTTCCAGCGCGTCGCCCACCCCCGTGCGCCCTTCGCGAACCTCGTTGAGAAGAGCTTCAATTTGCGCGCGATTCATCTCCGGCCCTCCTTTCCGCGGCCTCAAAGGCGCGCATGGCTTCCTGCATCACTTGCTTGAGCGGAACGCCGTACTCCTCAGCCAGCTTCCGGCAGTCCTCGTACTCGGGCGACGCATTGGCCCTTTTTCCGGATGTCCACCGGGCCACCTTGATGCCGACTTCTCCCCACGACGTGGATACCTTCACAAATTCGCGCTCCAGCGCCGCCTTGTTTTCAAGTCTCCACCGCATCCCGATGGTGGTTGTCTCACGGAAGATCAATTCCCGCAGCGCGGGCGCCAGTTCCGGCCGGCACAGCACCGTCAACTGCACGCCGTTGCGCCCCTTCTTCATCTGCACGCCGGTGCGGTACACATCCCAGGCGCCGGCTTCCAGCAGACGCTCGCTCACGTAAGCCAGCAGTTGCGGCGTCGAATCGTCAATCACGGTTTCAAGGATCGCCACGGTCTCCACCGGAACTTCTTCTGCCGCTTCGCCCACGAGCAGCCGCAGCAGATTGGGCTCGCCCTTCACCTCGCGCCCGCCCGCGCCATACCCCGTGGCCGTGACGCGCATGGCCGGCAGCGTCCCGAAGCTCACATCGAGCATGCGCAGAATCGCGGCGCCCGTAGGCGTTACGCGCTCCATCGCTGTCCCGGCCGCATACACCGGGGCCGCGCCCAGCAACGCCAGCGTCGCCGGCGCGGGCACCGGCAGCGTGCCGTGCTGGCACTGCACGGTACCGCTGCCCACGTTCAAGGCCGAACACACCCAGCGGTCCACCCCCAGAAGCTCGCACCCCGCCGCCGCGCACACGATATCCACAATCGTGTCCACCGCGCCCACTTCGTGGAAGTGCACCTTCTCGACCGGGATGGAATGAATGCCCGCCTCAGCTTCGCCTAGCATGTGGAAGGCGCGCGTAGCGCGCGCTTTCACCGCCTCGGGAAGGCTGGTGGCGCGAATGATCTCAAGAATGGCAGAGAGCGGGCGGTGTGCCCCATGCCCATGCTTCTCCACGCTCTGGCCGGCCGCGTGTGTGTGGGCCGCGTGCGCGTGGGTCTCATGCTCGTGCGTGTGCCCATGATGCAGGTCGCTGTGGCCGTCGTGCGCATGTTGCTCGTGCGCATGGCTGTGCTGGTCCTCGCCTGGAGCAATCACATCCACCTTGGTTCCCGCAATTCCGCCGCGGGTGACCTTGCGCATCTCCAGCCGCGCGCCCAGGTTGAGCGCGGCCGCCGTCTCCTGCAAACGATCAAAGGACACGCCGGCATCCACCAGCGCGCCCAGAACCATGTCTCCACTAATACCTGAAAAGCACTCGAAGTATCCAGTACGCATCGTGCTGTGATTCTAAACCGATGCCGCAGCCCCTCGCTTTGCCAGCACGTCAACGGGCAGCACGGCGTTGAGCGATCCCGACCGGAAGCCGGCACAATCGAGCGTAATGTACTTGAAACCGATCTCTTTCAATCCGGTAGAGATGGCGTCGAACATTTCCAGCGAAAGGGCGCGCGGCAGCTCGGCCCGCGCAATCTCTACCCGCGCCAGCTCCCCGTGGTGGCGCACGCGCAGCTCCCGGAAGCCCAATTGCCGCAGGTATGCTTCTCCACGCTCGACCTGTTCCAGGATCTCGCGCGTGACCGCACGGCCATACTCCACCCGCGAGGCGAGGCACGGCGCCGCAGGACGGTCCCACAGAGCCAAGCCTGCCGCCTTGGAGAGCGCTCGAACCTCCGCCTTGGTCAGTCCCGCCTCTGCCAACGGAGCCAGAACGGCATGTTGCTCGGCGGCGCGCTGCCCGGGCCGGTAATCCCTCCGGTCGTCGGCATTCATGCCGTAGGCAATGTGTTTGTAGCCCAGCTTTGCGCCCAGCGCCGCCATCTGGCCAAAGAGCTCGTCTTTACAATGGAAACAGCGATCGGCGTCGTTGCGGCGGTATTCGGGCTTCTGCAGCTCTTCGGTTTCGATGACGCGCAGCGGCATGCCCCGCTCCTGCGCAAAAGCCGTTGCCTGCTCCATGTCGCGCCGCGCCAGGCTGGCGGAATCCGCCAGCACGGCCAGCATCCTCTGGCCGAGCAAGCGATGCGCAGTTGCGGCCAGAAAGGCCGAGTCCACGCCGCCGGAGTACGCAACCATCAGGCTACCCAGCTCCCGCAGCCGCGCCTCCAGCAAGCCCAGCTTCGCCCACGCATCTGATTCAACCGCGGGGGAATCCATGCTTTCCCCTTTTTCGTTCCTGGCGCTCTGCCCATTCATTGATTCAACGACTGCCATGCCTCCGATTATAGACGGAGCCGTATTTCCGGTTTTCGCACGGTCCTGCTCCGCGTCATTGTCCTCCGGCTGCGCGCGGGCGTCTTGAATCGCGGCAATCGGCGGGTTCCACAGCTATATCCTGATCTATGGACGCGCTCCCGGAATCAGAGTACGCGGCGCCCGACACCTGGGCGGTTGCAGCCGTGGTTCTGTGCGGGGTTTGCGCCTTTCTTGAGCTTTACTGCACCCAGCCTCTTCTGCCGCTACTGGCGCGTCTTTTTCATGTATCGAAGACTGCCACCGGATTGACCGTCTCCGCGGCCACTCTGGGCGTCGCTCTCTCCGCGCCCATCTTCGGCGCCTTCTCGGAGCGCCTGTCGCGCAAAACTGTCATTGTTGCCTCTCTCTTCGGCATCGCCTTGCCTACGCTGCTGGCCGCAACCTCCACATCGCTGGCCCAGCTTGTCTTCTGGCGATTTCTGCAGGGCATCGCCATTCCCGGCATCATCGCCGTGGTGATCACCTATATCGGCGAGGAGTGGCCCGTGGACCGGGTGGCTCTGATCATGAGCTTTTACGTCAGCGGAACCGCACTCGGCGGTTTCATTGGCCGCCTCCTGACCGGCTACATCGCCGAATGGCTCAACTGGCGCGCGAGTTTTATGGTGCTGGGCGCGGCGGCCACGGCCGGAGCCGCGGCGGTGGCCTTTTGGCTTCCGGCAGGCCGCGCCCGACTATCGCCTGCCACCGGCGTCTCCCGCCCTGTTTCTCTCGCGCCCGCAGCTCTCCTCCGGCAGGGGCGGACGCTGCTGCGCAACCGCCGCCTCATCGCCACCTTCGCCGTCGGCTTCAACGTCCTCTTCTCTCTGGTCAGCGTCTTCACCTGGATCACCTTTCACCTGAGCGCGCCTCCTTTTCTGCTCTCCACCAGCGCACTGGGTTCGCTATTTTTCGTTTATCTTGCCGGGCTGGTGGTTACTCCCGCCGCAGGCTTTCTCATCACCCGGACGGGACTGCGCGCAGGCATCGCCGGCGCGCTGCTTTGCTCCATGGCCGGCGTGCTTCTCACCCTTGTCTCTTCGCTTGTGGTAATCCTGCTGGGTCTGGCCCTGGTCTCCTCCGGCGTCTTCATTGCCCAAACGGCCGCGCAAAGCCATCTCCGCGTGGCTGCGCCGGCCGGCTGGCGTGTGACCGCAGCGGGACTCTATTTCACCTGCTACTACCTTGGCGGCACGGCTGCCGGCGTTCTTCCGGGAGCCTTCTGGGCGCTGGGCAAGTGGCCGGCCTGTGTCGCGTGTATCGTGGCCATGCAAGCCGCCGCGCTGGCCGTCGCCCTGATCGGCTGGCGCGCCGCGCCCGGTTCCCAAATCCCTGAACCCCCCGGCCCCCGGCCTGAATCCATATAGACATACAGTTCATCCCTCGCCGTGGATAGCCTGCGGCGCTACCTGCGTTCACTTCATTTCGTAAAAAATTCATCTTTCCGCCTTTTACGCCATTCATTCGAAGGAGAGCATCTTTTGCAGGACACGGAATCTGTCCCGCCGTCGCCAAACGCTCCGTTATCCGCGCCAGCGGCCCTAGCCGCGCCGGACCCGCACGCTCTCTGGAAGCCCCGCGTCAATCCGTGGCTGATCGCCATGACCGTGGCCTTGGCCGCCTTCATGGAGGTTCTGGACACCTCCATCGCCAATGTGGCGCTGCCCCACATAGCCGGCAGTCTGGGCGCCAGCGTGAACGAGGGCACATGGGTTCTGACCAGCTACCTGGTGACCAACGCCATCGTCCTGCCCATGGGCGGATGGATCTCGTCTATGATGGGCCGCCGCAATTTCTTTGTTCTTTGCATCGTCATCTTTACCATCGCCAGCTTCCTCTGCGGCGCGGCGCCCACGCTGCCCATGCTGCTGCTGTTCCGCATCATCCAGGGCGCCGGCGGGGGCGGAATGCAACCCATGGCCCAGGCCATCATGGCCGACTCTTTTGAGCCGCAGAAGCGCGGGCAGGCCTTCGCCCTGTATGGTCTGGTCGCCGTCCTTGCACCCTCCATCGGTCCAACCCTCGGCGGCTGGATTACCGACAACTTCTCCTGGCGCTGGATTTTCTTCATCAATATTCCTGTCGGCATTCTCGCCTTCTTTCTCGTCACCCGTCTCGTCGAAGATCCTCCGTGGATCAGGGCCGAGCGCGCCAGCCTGCGCCAGATGGACTATATCGGCTTTGGTTTCCTCACGCTTGCCATGGGCGGTCTTCAGATCATGCTGGACAAGGGCGAGGAGAACGATTGGTTCGCCTCCGGCTTCATCCGCCTGTTCGCCGTTCTGTTCGTTGTCGGCATCATCGGCCTGATCGTGTGGGAGTTGCGCCGCAAGGATCCGCTCATCAACATCAAGCTCTTCGGCTTCAAAAACTTTGCCATCTGCTGCTTCCTCATGGCCCTGGTGGGCGGCGTGCTGAATGCCAACACCGTCCTGCAGCCCCAGTTCATGCAGGAGTTGCTCGGTTACAACGCCACCACCGCCGGACTGGCCCTGACCGCCGGAGGTCTCGCGCTTGTATTCGTCATGCCCATGGCCGGCTACGCCACGGGCAAGATTGCGGCCCGCTACCTGGCCATGACCGGCTTCACCCTGCTCGTGCTCACCTTCCGCTACGCGGCCCAAATCACCAATCTGGACATGACCTTCGCTGCCGCCTCCTGGCTGCGCGTGATCCAGATGCTTCCTCTTCCCTTCTGCTTCATCTCCATCACCACGGCGGCTTATGTGGGCATGCCACGCGAGCAAAGCAACCAGGTCGCGGGTCTCATCAACTTCGTCCGCAACATCGGCGGCAGCATTCTTATCGCCGTCACCGACGCGCAAGTGACCAGTCGTTCCCTGTGGCACCAGCAACATCTGCAAGCAGCCATGGTGCCAGCCAGCAGCGCCTTCCAGCAGCATGTCCAGACCATGAGCGGCTTCTTTGACGGCCACTTTGGCCCGGCCAACGGAACCGCCATGGCCCTGGCCTTGGTTTACAACCAGCTCAATCTCCAGGCGCAAGCGCAGGGCTACCAGGATGTTTACATGGAGCTCTCCTGGGCCTCGATGATTCTCATCGGCCTTGCGTTCATGCTCAGCAAGAACAAGCCTTCCGCGGGCGCCTCTTCCTCTGCCATGCACTAAACATGGATGGGGAATCCGCCGGCAGTGCAGCCAAGGCTCATCGGCACAGATGGCCGTGTTGTCTAATCAAGCGCGCGTGCAGTGCAAGAGCGGCCGAATGAATGGGCGCTTCCGGCGCATGGGGCGGTTGACAGGCCGGTGAGGGGTTCACTATGCTTCGCCGGAGCATCGAGCGATCCCCATACCGGCGTCCTGCCGACCAAAGGGAGTTTCCATGAAACCGCACCAGCATGTGTTTACCGTATTAGGAGCGGCGCTTGTCTTGTTGGCGGCGCAGCAGACGGCCGCGGCGCAGACGCCGGCCAACGGCATCCGGTGGGATTTCAACGAAGCATCGGGCGGGGCGGCGCACGACTCGATGGGCAACATGGACGATGCCATTGAAGGATTTTACTGGCGTGTGCCGGGTGTGGAAGGCCATGGGCTGCAGTTCGACGGATACACCACGCGAATCACGCGCGAGGCAAAGAAGGTTCCGCTTCTGAAGGGCGGATTCACGGTGTCGGCCTGGGTGGCGCCAAACTACTATCCATGGAACTGGATGCCCATTGCAGATCAGGATGCCGACGGCCAGATTGGGTTTTTCTTCGGAATCGACGCCTTTGGGCATGTGGGATTCAATGTGGCAGTGAACGGAATCTGGCGGGAGTTGACCTCGACCGCGCAGCTTCCAGTGAAGAGATACTCGCTGGTGACCGGGACCTTCGATCCCCGGACAGGAATGGCCATTTATGTGAATGGCGAGCTGGCGGGAAGGCTGGATGTGCCCGGAACCTTTTCGCAGGCGATCGGGACGGACCTGATTGTGGGCAGGATTCGCCACCCCATGCAGCCCTATCCATCGTGGCTGGATGCGTTTCGCGATCCCGTGAGCTACTCGCTGGACGGCTACCTGGACGATCTCGAAATTCTACCGGGGGCGCGGACGGCCGAAGAAGAACACGCGGTCTACGAGAACGCCCATCTACCGGCCCGGGACGTGATTCCGACGGCGGTGTTTCCGTCGGGGCCTCCAGGAGCGGGGCCGTTTGGTGCGTTTTATGCCACGCTGAAGTTTGAGCGCAGTTGGGACGCGCCGCGGCGCTTCGGGCCGGACCAGGACGTGGTGGTGCGCTTTGAGCAGTCGCCGATGCGGCTGGTCTTCTGGCAGGGGACCAACTTCATTCCGGCGTGGGTGACAGAGAACGGCAAGTGGTACACCGACGAGTTTCTGGAGACCTGGGGGCGGCCGCGCTGCCCGGACGGCGGCGACTGCGAGCCCATGTCGGACAAACAGGGGCGCTATTCCCACGTGAGCATTCTGGAAAGCTCACCGGCGCGGGCGGTCGTTCACTGGCGATATGCACTGGCCGAAGCCATCAACTACAAGGGCGGTAATACAGACCCGCTGACGGGCTGGTTCGACTGGGCCGACGAATACTGGACCGTGTATCCGGACGGCGTGGCGGTGCGCGAGCAACGGCTGTCGAGTTCGCACATTGACGATGCTCCGCACGAATGGCAGGAGTCGATCGTCATCAACAATCCGGGGCAAATGCCCGAAGACAACATCGAGCCGGACGCGCTCACGCTGAAGAACATGGCCGGCGAGTCCTACACCTATCACTGGCAGCCGAAGACGGAAAAGACCTTCGATTACCCCCGGGGACCGATGGAGCTGAACAAGCCGGCGAACGCAAACATCCAGATTGTGCACCTCAAGTCGAAAGAGAATCCCTTCGAGGTGGTATGGCCCAAGGGAGTCTCCATGACGACTTATAACGACACGAAGAGTTACTCGATGTTTGAGTGGTGGGACCACTGGCCGGTGGCGCAGATATCGAACAGCTTCCGCCTGGCAGTCACGCCGGACCGCCCCTCGCACGCGTCGCTCTCCCACATCTACTGGGACTACTACAAGAGAAGCAAAGACACAGCCACCAAGCTGCTGCTATGCGGACTGACCAGCCCCGGGGCTCCGGGGGTGGTGACGCTGGCCAAATCGTGGCTCTCGCCGGCCGCCATCTCGGCGGAGGGATCGGGCGTAACCGGAGCCGCGTACGATCCGGCCCAGCGCGCCTACGTGATCCATCGCGATGCCACCAACGCGCCCGTGGCGATGACCGTGACGCTGGCGGCAAGCGGCGAACATCCGCTGGTGAACCCGGCGTTGGTGGTGGAGAACTGGAGCCAGCCGGTGAGCGTGCGCGTCGATGGGAAGCTTGTAACCGGAAAGGAACGCGTGCGGACAGGCTTTTCCGACAACGATGGCGTGAGCAAGCTGATTGTGTGGCTGCGGATGAAGAACAACGCCAGGACGACGATCCAACTGGAGCCGCGGGCAGAGTAACTGCAATCAGGCAAATCGGGAAGTAGCGAAGGCCGGGCCGGCGCTTCGCGGCGCAGCAGGAATGACGCCGCGAGATGCCGCCCGGCCTTTGCCTTGAAAATTCCGGCGCAGAAGTCATGCACACCGTGGTACACTCCCGAAAGTTTTCTACTACTGAGTTTGAATCTCCAGTTAGGTGCGGCGCCATGCCCGTGCGCACGCACAAAGGATCTATTGCATGATGAGAGTTAGCCGGAGAGTGCATGGTGGCCTTCTCGGTCTGTTATCCACCGCGGCGTTCCTTTTTGCAGCTTCAGGACGCGCCCAGGAATCCGCGCAGGCCGTAGTGCGGCCCAGAATCGCGGCGACGATTGACGAGTCCTCGCTGACGACCCTGCGCAAGAACACGCATCCGCTGGCGCGGGCGGAATTCGACCGCGGAGAGGCGCCGGTTTCGATGCCGGCGCCGCGGATACTCTTAGTGCTTACGCGCAGCATGCAACAGGAAGCGGATCTGGAGACGTTTCTCCAGTCGGTGCAGGATCCAAGCTCGGCGAATTACCACAAATATCTCACGCCCGAAGAGTTTGGAAAGCGCTTTGGGGTGGACGATACGGACCTGGCGACGGTGGAGACCTGGCTGACGGGGCACGGATTTGCGGTGAACCGGGTGACCGCGGCACGGACGGCGATTGAGTTTTCCGGCACCGTGGGGCAGGTGGAGGCGGCGTTCCATACCTCGATCCACAGCTATGCGGTGAGCGGAAAACTGTACTGGGCCAACAGTCGCGACCCGGAGATCCCGAGCGCGCTGGCGGCGGTGGTGGCCGGGCCGGCGGCGCTGAATAACTTCAAGCCGCAGGCGCAGTACATCCGGGGCCCCAGCGGCGTGTATGACGCGCAGGAACATGCGGTTCGGCCCGCCTATACCACCGGGAGCGCCTCCAGCGGATACATGATCTACCTGGGCCCGGCCGACGCGGCTACGATCTACGACACACCCACGAGCTTGAATCCGAATCAGACCGGGACGCTGTATGACGGAACGGGAGCAACCATCGGCATAGCCGGCGATTCGAACATCAACATCACGCAGAACAACAACTACCGCGCGACGTTTGGCCTGAGCGCAAACCCCACAACCGTGGTGGTGGACGGGAACGATCCTGGCGAAAATGGCGATGCCATTGAGGCATACCTGGACACGCAGGTGGCAGGAGGAATTGCGCCCAACGCCAGGGTGATCCTGTATACGGCCGCTAACACGTCGTTCGATTACGGACTGTATTTGGCGATCCAGCGGGCCATTGATGACAACGAGGCGGACATTCTGAACGTAAGCTTCGGGGCGTGCGAGACCTCGATGGGAACCGCGGGCAACCAGTATCTCAACAGTCTATGGGAGCAGGCTGCGGCGCAGGGAATCACGGTAACGGTTTCGTCGGGAGACAGCGGATCGGCGGAGTGCGATGACCCGAATACGGAGACGATGGCAACGCAGGGACTGGCGGTGAATGCCTTCGCCTCGACGCCGTATAACGTGTCGGTCGGCGGAACGGACTACGATGTGCTGCACAGCCAGTTCACGACTTATGTAAACACGACTAACACGCTCGCGAATCATCGCAGCGCGCTCATGTACATTCCCGAGGAGCCCTGGAACGACTCGACGTACCCGAATACGTCCATTGCAAACAACAAGCCGTTGTCGGCCACCACCGGCCAAAGCTCGGACAACAACATCATTGGCGGGAGTGGGGGCGTCAGCAACACGTATCCTCTGCCCAAGTGGCAGGCGAATTTTGCCACCGGGGCAATGGGGCGCGCCCAGCCAGATGTTTCCTTTCTGGCGGGCAATGGAATGTATGGGGCCATTTGGGGGATATGCACGGACCTGGATACGAATTCCAGCGGGAATTCCGTCACGGATTGCGCGGCGGGAGCCACAGGAAACAATTTTTACCTGACCGGTGTGGGCGGGACCTCAGCGGCGGCGCCAGCGTTTGCCGGGATGCTGGCGCTGGTGAAGCAAAAGGTGGGGGCACGTCTGGGGCAGGTGGACCCTGTGCTCTATGGCCTGGCCGCGACGAAGTACTCCACCGTCTTTCACGACATAACGGCGGGCGATAACTCGATGTACTGCAAATTCGGCACCTCGGGGTGCGCCAGCAACTCGCTGCATTACAACTTTATGACCGGCTACAACGCCACCACAGGCTACGACATGGCGAGCGGGTTGGGCAGCGTGGACGTGACGCAACTGGCAAACAACTGGACGAGCGTGCCGCAGGTGACGACCACGACAGCGCTGACACTAAATGGCTCGACGGCGCCGCTGTCGATTACGCACGGTGCAAGCGTGGCGGTGAGCGCGAATGTGACCGGCGCGGCCGGAACGCCCTCCGGCGTCGTTGCGCTGGTGGACAATCTGAATCCGGCGACGCAGCCGAACAGCGAGGGCGGTATCGGTTTTACGCTTTCAGGCGGGACGGCGGCGGGGACGACGACAAGTCTGCCCGGCGGCACGTACCAGTTGACGGCGCATTACAGCGGCGACAGCACCTATGCCCAGAGCGATTCGAACGCAATTGCGGTAACGGTGGGGATGGAAAACAGCACAACATCGCTGAAGATCGGCTCCTACAATCCCACCACAGGGCAGCAATCGTCCACGCCGTATTACGGCCTTCTCTACACGCTGGACGCGCAGCCTTACGGGAGCAGTTCGTCGGCGTCGAATCCGGACGGCGTGGCCACGGGCACGGTAACGTTCAAGAATGGAACGGCAACGCTGGGGTCAGCGCAGATTTCGAGTGACGGGATCGCGGAGTTGCAGACGACGATGATTCCCGGCGGGTTGAACAACCTGACGGCGGTGTTCCCTGGCGACAACAGTTTTCTGCAAAGCACAAGCTCGCCGGTGGCGCTGACGGTGGTGCCGGCGGTAACGACGCTGAGCGCGGCGCTGCAGGGACAGATTTCGGCAGCCAACTCCGCTACGGTAACGGCCACGCTCACGACCAGCAGCGCGGGAGTTGCGCCGACAGGAACTGTGAGCATCATGAACGGGGCCACCAGCGTGGGCAGCGCAGCGCTGTCTGGGTCTTCGGCCAGCGGGACGACAATGGCCTCCGGCTCGGCTACAGTTTCCACGTCGGCGCTGCCGGAAGGCACATACAATCTGACCGTGACCTACAGCGGCGACAGCAATTATGCCGGATCAACGTCCTCTGGAGTCCCGGTAACGATACCGTATCGCACGTCCCTGGTGACGGCGGCGCCGTCTCCGGCAACGATCAAAGAAAATGAGGCGGTGCAGATCACGGCGACGGTCTCGGGGGTAACGGGCCTGCCGACGCCAACGGGGACGGTAACCGTGCTCTACGGCAGCACATCGATGCCTGCGGCGAATCTTGTGAACGGAACGGTAGCGGTGACGATTCCGGCGAACTCGCTGCCCGCCGGCATGGTGGTGGTAACGACGAATTACAGCGGAGATACCTATTACAGTGCCAACTCGGGCTCCACCACGGTGACCGTGGATGCGTCGGGCACGCTGACGCCGGCGGTGATCGTCACGCCGCCTACGGGCAAGACAACTTATCCGTATCAGGTAGCGGTTGCGGTGACGGGGCCGACCGGGGATCCGTCGCCAACCGGCACGGTGACGTTGACGGGAACCAGCTATCAGGCCTCGCAGCAACTGTTGGGCGGATCGGCGTCCTTTACGATTTCCGGGGGGCCAACCGGCTTTCAAAACACGTTGACGGCTTCGTATACGGGAGACACGAACTACGCGCCGGCCAGCGGCTCGGGTACGGTAACAATCTTTGCGCAGCCGGTGCTGAGTTTTTCGTCGTTGGCTTCGAGTGTGCCTGTCAACGAACCGCTGCCGGTGACCGTGACGGTCGGTGGTAACCCGAATGTTGGAATGGCGACGGGCACGGTGACCCTCTCCAGTGGGAGCTACCGCTCGGCAGTGGTGCAACTCGTAGGCGGATCGGCGAGTTTTACGATCCCCGCCAACACGCTGCCGATGGGCCAGGATGCGATTACCGCCGCATACAGCGGAGACACGAACTATGCGCCAGGAAGCCTGTCACAGTATCTGACCGTGACCACGGCGGTGCAGGCGGGGATCAGCCTGAACGGGACAGCGGTGAGCGTGATTCCGGGCGCAACGACGGGGAACACATCGACGATTACCGTAACACCGGCAGGGGGATTTACCGGGGACGTAGCACTGACGGCGGCGGTCACATCCAGCCCCTCGGGAGCCCAGTACACGCCCACGCTGAGCTTCGGCACGACGAGCCCGGTGAGTATCACGAGCGCGACGGCGCAAACAGCGACACTGACGATCGCCACCACAGGGGTGACGGCCCTCGCGCGCTATGAGCCGGGGAGGCTGGACGAACGATGGTATGGCGCCGGGGGCGCGGCGCTGGCGTGCCTGTGGCTCATCGCGATTCCGGCGAGGCGGCGGCGATGGCGGACGCTGCTGGGCCTGGCAACGCTGCTGGCGCTGACGAGTCTGGGTGTGTCCAGTTGCGGAGGCGGGAGCATACACTCCATCCCGGTAGCAAGCGGGACCACAGCGGGCTCCTACCAGATCACGGTGACTGGTACGTCCGGCTCTGTGACCGCAACTACGGTGGTGAACCTGACGGTGCAATAAGCAAAACCGGGCCAGGCGCCGCGCACATGCGCGGCGCCTGGCCCGGACAGTTCCAATTCGCTTCTCGCAGAAGCCGGACTTTTCAGAGATGTCCGCGTTCCCTTCGCAGCGCTCCTGGTGTATCTGCGACGGACTAAATTCTCACCAGTTCCCGCTGCACACGGCCCGTCACCCAGGCCGTCTCCGGCGTGGTCATCATGTTCACCTCGCTCCGCACGCCGAACTCGGGCAGGTAGATTCCTGGTTCGACCGAAAAGCAGGTGCAGGGAAGCAACCGCCGCTCGTCATGCGTCTCCAAGTTATCCAGATGTGCACCCGCTCCGTGCAACTCGACGCCAATGTTGTGTCCCGTGCGATGCGTAAAGTATGCGCCGAAGCCCGCCGCCGCAATCACTCCCCGCGCGGCGTCATCGGCCTGGCATCCCCGGATGGCTCTCTTCTCCGCGAAGGCTTTCTGCACCGCTTCAATTGCCGCGTCCCTCGCATTCCGCACGGTTTCAAAGACATGCTGCTCGCGCTGCGTCGGCTCTCGTCCCACCACGCCCGTCCATGTGATGTCATAGAAGACGCTCCTCGGCCGGTCGACCCGGCCCCAGATGTCGATGAGCAGAAAATCTCCCTGCTGGATTGGGGCGCTCCGCTCCTCCGTCGGGTCATAGTGCGAGTCCGAGCAATTTGCGTTCACGCTCACGTTCGGCCCGTCGTCCCACACCAGGCCTTCGCGGCGCATCGCCTCACTCAGCCAGCGCTTGTGGTCAAACTCCGTGAGCCGGCCCGCGCGCAGCCGGCCTGCAATTGCGCGCCATCCCTCCGCCAGCAGTGCATCAATCGCCTTCTGCGCCACCATGTGGCTGGCGATCTGCTCGCCGGTCAGAACCGCTTCAAACTCCGCCACCAGGTCCGCAGAACTCACGACCTCCTTACCCAGCCCGCGCACAAATTCCACCGTCCCCGCATCCACCATGGAGACGTACATGATGGCATTGTTGGGGGAGTACTGCATCGCCACCCGCTGCACTCCCGCAAGCAGCGCCTCCAGCCCAGCCGCCAGTTCCTGCCAGCTTGAGTAAACGCCCTTCACTCCCGGCAGCCCATCGAGGCGTCCCTGTTCGATCCGGTGCACCAGCTTGCGCGGCTGGCCCGCCGCAGGCACCAGATAGTACCACCGCCGCGTCACGTGCGCCTGCTCATTCAGCCCCAGAATCCGCTCCGCAATCGGATCCCGGTGATGATGGTCGTAAAATAGCCAGCCGTCCAAGCCGCTTTCCCGCAGCGCCGCCTGCATCGCATCGAAGTTCATAGGGTCATGATAAGCGCAGTGAGCATATCTATCAGTAAAATGTCTTTCGACCGGAGAACGGGTCCGCGGATGATTTCAGGTGATTTATTCGCAGCCTTGCGATTCGGTCAAATATCTCGCACTGCCTCTCCAATTTGATGCCCTCAACACACGCTCTGTACGCCCCTTTAATCGTGTGGAGGAGTACGCCGTACGTATCATCCCTGTGTAAGTCTCACCAGCGGGTGGCACTGGTTCCGGGCGCAACGCAACTTTTTCTCCCGACGGGATACCCGATTTCGGCGGGTGGAAAGAATCCCACGATACGCCCCCTCGGCGTGCTTGTGGCTGCGGCCCTCGCTGGATGGCACTCCGGTCCTCCGGATTCGTCGCGGTCTTTCTCGGATGTCTCTGCAACACGTGAGGGCGCTTTGCCCTGCGTGTCAGCGCATGGAGACCGGACCGAAGCTATAGACTGCTATAATTCTGCCGCTTAACAAAAGCGTGAAGGAGAGAACTCGTGACAATTTCTCGTCGTTCGTTTATCAGGAGCGCCACAGCGGGGATGACGCTGGCATGGAGCGGACTAACGATCACGGCCGGCGAACCGGCATTGATGGCGGAGGAGAGCGCGAGCGAGGACAGGGGCTACACACCGGAGAGGTTTCTGTATGGCACGCAGTTCTATCGGCCGCCGAGCCCGGCGCGCCATCTGCGCCGCTCCATGGTGAAGGCGCTGGCGGAGGAGCACAAGTTCAACCTCATCCGGATCTGGCCGAACTGGGACTACGTGAATCCGGAGCCGGACAAGTGGATCTTCGACGAAGTGGAAGAGGTGATGAGCTACGCCGACGAGTTCGGCATGCAGGTGTTGTGCGGGCTGGTGGTGGAGCTGATGCCGTGGTGGCTGGAACTGCGGTATCCGGAGTCGCGGTTTGTGGACGCGCGCGGCCGGGCGATGCGGCTGCAGGGCAGCTCGAACAACGTGACCGGCGGCTGGCCGGGGCTGTGCATGGACTGGGATCCGGTGCGCGAGGCGGCGGGCAACTACATTACGGAGCTGATCAAGGTGGTGAGGCCGCACAAGTCGCTCTTTGGCTACGACTGCTGGAACGAGCCGCACATCGAGCCGGCCTGGCCGCGGAACATTTGGTACGACCCGGAGGAAGTGCTCTTCTGCTACTGCGACAAGACCATCGCGAAGTTTCGCGAGTGGCTGAAGGAGAAGTACGGCTCTCTGGACGGACTGAACGAGGCATGGACGCGGCGGTATCCGAGCTGGGAGGCGGTGGATGCGCCGCGAGCCATGTCAACGTACGCGGACTGGGTGGACTGGCGGCGGTTCGTTATCGAGCGCGACACGGGGGAGATGAAGTTTCGCGTGGAGACGGCGCGGTCAGTGGATGCGGTGCACGTGATGGAGAGCCACGGGGCGGTGCATCCGCCGGTGGAACCGTGCGCGGTGAGCGCGACGAATGCGTGGCGGCTGGCCGAGCAACTGGATGCGTGGGGGATGTCGCTGTTTCCGCGATGGCAGGGTATCGATATTCCCATGTGCGCAGCGAAGTTTGAGATTACGCGGTCGAACGCGGCGGGCAAGCCGTTCTTCCTGACTGAGCTGCAGGCGGGGCACGGAAATAACGGGTTGATCCGGAGCCCGGAGATGCGGCTGCGCGACGTGCACACGAACAACTGGCTGGCGGTGGCGATGGGCGCCAAGGGGATCATCTACTGGAACTACGCGGCCGAGGCCACGGGGTATGAGTCGACGGGGTTCGGGCTGGTTTCGCGCGGCGGGGAACCGACGGCGATGCTGCGCGAGGCGACGAAGATGAACGAGATCATCCAGGCGCACTGGGATGTGATCAAAGACCACCATCCGAAGACGGAGCTGGCCTTGTTGACCGACCAGGACAACGCGCTGCTGACCTTTGCGGCGAGCGGGAAGGAGGACGCCTCGACGCTGTCGTTCCGCGGCTACTACAACGCGGTGTGGAAGATGGATCTGTTCGTGGACTTTGTGGAGCCGCAGGCGCTCAAGGGAAGCAGCTACAAGGTGATCATCGCGCCGTGGCACCTGATCGGCAAGAAAACGACGCTGGACTATCTGCGCGGGTTTGTGGAGAGCGGCGGGACGCTGATTACCGAGACGGGCTTCGGACGCTATGACGAGCGGATGTACTACAACTTTGTGGTGCCGCCCTTCGGGCTGGACCAGGTCTTCGGCTACCGCGAACACGAGGCGCTGGGTCTGGATACGCGGCCACGGCCGAAGGAGGTGCCGGAGTCGGACCTGGTTTACTTTGATCCGGAGATCGAGTTCACGGCGCCGGTGCAGACGCGGGTAACGGGACACACCTATCTGAATCCCCTTGAGGTGACTTCGGCCGAGACGATCGCCACGCACAAGGGGATGAAGGTGGCGGCGCGGAAGCAGGTGGGCAAGGGGTGGATCTACTACTTCGGGACCAACCTGGGAGCGAGCATCACCGCCGGAGGCACGGGCGGCGTGGAGCTGCTGCGGGCGATTATCGGCAGGTCGCTGCAACCGGCGGTGGCGGGAGGGCCGGTGCGGCCAAGGCTGATCGAGGGCGAAAAGCGGAGCCTGCTGGCGGTCTTCAATGACCACGTGACGGACGAGACGGCAACGCTGAAGCTGCCGGCGCGGTATACCAAGGCGACGGACCTGTTTACAGGGGCGAACGTGGCAGTATCGGGCGGCGCACTAAAGCTGACCGTGCCCTACCAGGACGCGAAGGTACTGCGGCTGGAGTAGGAACGAGCCAGGCGGGCGGCGCGCGATGCGCCGCTCCGCCTACACCTGCATGACTTCGGCTTCCTTGCGGGCGCAGAGATCTTCCATGCGGCGAATCTCTTCGTCGGTCATCTTCTGCACTTCTTCCATGGCCCGTTTTTCTTCGTCCTCAGAGATCTTCTTCTCCTTGGCAAGCTTCTTGAGTACGTCGTTGCCGTCGCGACGAACGTTGCGGATGGCAGTGCGATGCTCTTCGAGAATCTTGTTGAGGTGCTTGCAGACCTCGCGGCGGCGCTCTTCGGTCATGGGCGGTACGGGTACGCGCAGGAGCTTGCCGTCGGAGATGGGGTTGAAGCCGAGGTCGGCACTGCGGATGGACTTTTCGATCTCCTTGAGCGTGGTGGGATCCCAAGGAGCGATAACGATCAGTTGAGCTTCAGGTGTTGTGACCTGGGCGAGCTGGCCGATGGGCGTTTGGGTGCCATAGTAATCCACCTTGACCTGATCGAGCATATGGACGCTGGCGCGGCCGGTGCGGGTTGCGGCCAGATTGGCCTGGAAATCGGCGACGGCCTGATCCATGCGCCGCCGCAGATCGGCGGAAAGTTCCTTGAGAGCCGGAATCCCGGCCATAATCGAAGCAGCCATCTCTCTCCTCCGTTAGGTCCAAAACACTATATTAGCGAATCTCTGGCCGTGAAAAGAGGCCATCTGCCGGGCCATCCGCGTGCCGGCGCACCGCTCAGCGCGCTCTAGCCAATCCGGTGGAGGCGGCTTGTTCATGGGCGTGATAGCTGGAGCGGACCAGCGGGCCGGACTCGACGTGGCGGAAACCCATGGTGAGGGCCAGATTTTTGAGATCCTTGAATTCCTGCGGCGTATAGAGCCGGGCCATGGGCAGATGATCGCGGGAGGGGCGGAGATACTGTCCGATGGTGAGGATGTCGCAGCCGGCGTCGGCAAGGTCGCGGAAGACCTCGACCATCTCCCAGGTCTCTTCACCGAGGCCCACCATCACGCCGGACTTGGTGACGAGGGCAGGGTCGATTTGCCTGGCCATCTCGATGAGGCGGAGGCTGCGGTCGTAGCGGGCACCGCTGCGGGCGACGCGATAAAGACGGGGCACGGTCTCGATGTTGTGGTTGAGGATGGCGGGGCGGGCCTGGACAACAAGGCGGATGGCCTCTTCGTCGCCCTGAAAATCGGGGATGAGTACCTCGACGCGGCAGGCGGGCGCAAGGCGGCGGACCTCCTCAATGACGAGAGCAAAGGCATGAGCGCCGCCCAGGAGGTCGTCGTCGCGGTCCACGCTGGTGATGACGGCGAATTCGAGGCCGAGAGCGGCCACGGCCTGGGCGACGCGGCGGGGTTCGTCGAGGTCGATGGGTTGGGGCCGTCCCTTGGGGACGGCGCAAAAGCCGCAGCGTCGGGTGCAGAGATTGCCCAACATCATGAAGGTGGCGGTTTTGTGGTGCCAGCACTCGCCGATGTTGGGGCACTGGGCGCTTTCGCAGACGGTGTGGAGCTGGAGGGAGCGCGCAAGCTGCTTGAGGCTGTGATAGTTCTCACCCAGCGGAGCACGGGCCTTGAGCCACTCGGGCTTGGGAGCGCGGGTGGCGGGAAGAGGCTCGATCTGGACCAGACCGGTCACGAGACGATTGTATCTCGAAGCTGGTGTGGCAGGCCGCATGCGGCGGCTGGATGCCACGTCCGAGAGGCTTAGCGCAAGCGCTCCCGGACTTCAGGGCGGATGAGGTAAAGAAAGAAGACGAGGTTGAGAAGGCCCTGAATGAGCGCGGGAAGCGGGTGTTGGGAGGCAAAGAGCCAGAGGTTATAAGCCGTGAGCAAAAAGACGGCGCCGAGGGCGAGCGCCCAGGCCCAGCGGAAGAGAAGCAGAAGTCCGGCTGCGGCGGTCAGAAAAAGAGCGGAAAAGGCCAGAAAAAGGGGCGGGTAGTGGCGTCCGCCCACCACGCCGACAACGATAACAACCGCCAGAAGGCTCAGATAAAGGCCAATGGCGGCCAGGCCGGGAAGCGGGAGCAGCTCGGAAGGCCGGGGTGGCGGAGCCTGGCCGTTTGCGGGGTTTCCGGAGGAGTGGTGGAGCGGAGACGCGGTCATAACGTGTGCAGATAAGCAAGCAGGTCTGCGAGTTCGGTGTTGGTGAGCTCGGTGGGGGGCATCATGCTGCGCCCATGGAGGATGACGTCGGTCAGTCGCTCGTCGGTGGGGGGGGCGCCGGAGGGCATGGCCTTCACTTTGGTCAGAGCCTGAAGGCCCGGTCCATGGAGAGGATGAGTCGTGGTGGGATAGTGGCATCGGGCGCATTTCGCTTGGAAGACCGCGGCGCCGCGTGCCTCCTGGGGCGTCCACTCGGAGGCTGGCTTGGAGGGCGGCAAAGGGCGGCAGCCAGAGAGGACAAGAGCGGAGCCGGTCGCCAAGACCCAAAAAACGAGGAACGAAGATGAAATACGCATCTGGCTCCGATGATACAAGGACTATTCGGCCGCGGCGATCGTCTCGGCGATGCGATCGATGGCACGCTGCTCGGCTCCGCTGCCCGGGCGGCGGCCATTGACCAGAATGGAAAACACCAGCGTTCTACCGCTGGCGGTGGTGAGGTAGCCGGAGAGCGTGTTGGCTTCGGCCAGGGTACCAGTCTTGGCCTGCATGCGGTCTTCGAGGGCGGTATTGCGGAAGCGGTGGAGGAGCGTTCCGTCCACGCCGGCAACGGGAAACGTCTGGCGCCAGGCCGCGCCCCAGGGCTGGCGGGCGGCGTAGACCAGAAGCTGCGTGAAGGCGCGAGGAGTCATGCGGTCCTCCGGACTCATGCCGGAGCCGTCGTAAAAGAAGAAGTCGTTGTCGTTGATGCCGGCGTCCACGAGGAACTGGCGGACGACGCGGGCGCCCTGGGCAAAGCTGCCGTCGCTACCCACAGTTCTGCCTAGCAGGCGCAGCAGAATCTCGGCATGGAGATTCTGACTGACCTTGTTGGTGACGGTAATGTCCTGGGCAAGGGGCGGCGAGGCGTGGCTAGCGAGAATGCGACGGCCCTCGGTTGGGGCGATGATGGTGGGTGCGTTGTAGGGAATGAGCTTGAGAGGCTCGGCGCGCTCGCCGGCAAAGTCACCGGTGTCGAGGGGGTATCTGTGGCGGGAGCCGGGAGTTCCGGTAACCCGGATGCCGCGGCCACGGAGGGCCTGCTGAAACGCGGCGGCGGCAAACTGGGCGGGGTCGTCCACGGCGAGAGCGGCATGAAAGCCGCCGGCGGGGATCGAGCCCCAGGCGCGCACCATCATGCTGCCAGGCCAGCGCGCCAGGCCGGGATGGGCAGGCTGGCCGGGGGCAGCCGCGGTCATGGTGTTGTCCAGGGTGTAGTAGTCGAGATGCGGGCTCCACTCGGCGACGGTCTGGTCAGGATGCGCGGGATCGGGGGTGACGCTGAGCTCCACCGCATTTTCGTTCATGGTGAGAGCGGAAACGGGAGCGCCGTAGCTCCACTGCAGGTCGTCCCAACTCCAGCCCTGGCCGTAAGGCTGGTCGAGAAAGAAGCTATCGTCGCCAATGACGCTGCCCTCGACGGAGCGAACGCCTGCCTGCTCGACCTGCCGGGCGAGGCTGTCGAGGACGACAAGGGCCGCACGCTGTTTTGCAGCTTCGGAAAGGGGCTCGGATGGAGGCGGAACAGAGCCTGGCTCGGCGTAGGGGTAATGGCGGGAGCTGAGGCTGGGATCGCCTGCGCCGAGGAGGATGAGATCGCCGTGGAGGGTTCCGGCAGCGTCGATGCGGCCGGAGGCGACGACCAGCGTGGTGCAGGTGAGCGTATCGACGGGCAGGAGCGCGTAGGCGGCGGCGGTGGTGGCGAGCTTGGCGTTCGAGGCGGGAATGAAGAGGCGGCCCTGGTTGAGGCCGTAGAGCGGCTGGCCGTCGAGAGTGGCCACGCTGATGCCAATGTCGTCGCGACTGAGGACGGGGTCGGCCAGGATGGCACCGATGCGCTCGGCCAGAGGGCTGGCGTCCAACGACGGGACAACGCGCTCCTGCGCGCCGCTTTCGGAAGTGCGCATCTGTGCGGAGAGCAGGACGGAGGGAAGCAGGACTGCGGAGACCAGCGCCAGGATGCGGCTAAACACTGTCATGGGGGGAAGTGTAGCAGGGGAAAATCGCGGCGGGCGTACCATCGAAGGTTGAAGTGTTGCGGACCAGCCGGGTGGCGCGGAGGAAAAACTGCCATGCACGCGGAGCAATGGAAAACAGACGTGGCGCCTGTGGTGCGGTGGGAGACGGAGTGGCGGCTGCGCACGCGCCGTGTGAAGATGGGACGCCGCACGCTGGTGATGGGCATTGTGAACGTGACGCCGGACTCGTTCAGCGACGGAGGGAAATTCTATGCGCCGGAGCGGGCGGTGGCGCATGGTCTGGAACTGCTGGAGCAGGGAGCCGACCTGCTGGACGTGGGCGCGGAGAGCACGCGTCCGGGGTCGCAGGCGGGCGGGGCGGAAGCGCTGGTGGGCACAGAGGAAGAGCAGGCGCGGCTGCTACCGGTGGTGGAAGGGATTCTGCGGGAGCGGCCGGAGGCGATTGTCTCCATCGACACCTACAAGGCAGCGACGGCGCGAGCTGGGTTGGCGGCCGGGGCAGAGATCGTGAACGACGTGAGCGGCTTCCTGTGGGATGAGGCGATGCCGGGCGTGTGCGCCGGGGCGGGGTGCGGCGTGGTGCTGATGCACACACGGGGACGGCCCGAGGAATGGAAGACGCAGGAGCGGCTGGCGGATGCGGAGGTAGTGGCCACGGTGCGGGCCGGGTTGGCGGCGAGCCTGGAAACGGCCGCGCGCGCGGGGATTGCGCAGGAGGCGATTGTGCTCGACCCCGGATATGGATTCGGCAAGCGCATGGAAGAGAACTACGCGCTGCTGGCGCGGCAGGCGGAGCTGCTGGCTCTGGGGCGTCCACTGCTGGCCGGGGTGAGCCGCAAATCGTTTCTGGGAAGAACGCTGGCACCGTTTCATGACGGCAAAGACGCGCCGCCCGCGCAACGGGAGACAGCCAGCCTGGCGGCACTGACGGCAGCCATTCTGCACGGGGCGTCGATTGCAAGGGTGCATACCGTGAGGACAGCGGCAGAGGCGGCGCGAATTGCGGACGAGGTAGCGAATCGTCTTTCACTTCTTTCTTAGTCGTCTTCGGCCAAAAGCAATCTTCGCTACCTATTCGCTGTAGAGCCGCGCTATCCTCAAAGCAAGCATGCCGTCCCGCCCTCCCAATCTGGAGCTGGAATCCGATCCTCTGGCCTGTTTCCATCCGGTAACCAAGGACTGGTTCAACGCGGTCTTTGATGCGCCCACCGCACCGCAGCGGCAGGGCTGGCCGGTGATCGCCCGCGGTGAGAGCGCCCTCATTCTGGCCCCCACCGGCACCGGCAAAACCCTCACCGCCTTCCTCTGGTGCCTCGACCGGCTGATGCTCGATCATGGGGATCGCGGATCGGAGAGCGTGGGACGGAAATCCACGGGGAAAGGCGGCTGGGGCTGCAAGGTTGTCTACATCTCGCCGTTGAAAGCCCTGGCCGTGGACGTGGAGCGGAATCTGCGTTCGCCGCTGGCGGGCATGGCCAACATGGCCCGCCGCATGGGCGTCCCTTTCCATGAACCGCTCATCAGCATCCGTACCGGCGACACTCCGCAGCGGGAGCGTGCCCGCTTTCAGCGCCATCCCGGCGAAATCCTCATCACCACGCCCGAGTCGCTCTACCTGCTGCTCACATCCCGCGCCGCCGAGGCCCTCCGCACTGTGGACACGGTCATCGTGGACGAGATCCACGCACTCGTTCCCACCAAGCGCGGCGCTCACCTGTCCCTTTCTCTGGAGCGGCTCGAGGCCATGGCGCGGCACCGCATCCAGCGCATTGGCCTCTCGGCTACACAGAGGCCGCTGGAAGAGGTGGCGCGGTTCCTGGGCGGCGTGGAAATAGAGGGCGCAAGGGAACAAGGAGGCAAGGGAACGGCCGGTCAAGGAGCAGGGCCGGCACGAAGCGATAGCGTGTATTCCGGGTGTTGGCCACCTGACGGAGAGTTCACCCGCTCCGCCGGCGCCTCGGCGCCAGAGGCGGCGGACGCCGCGCCCTTGCGCTACCGGCCGGTAACGATTGTGAACGCCGCGCAGCCCAAGCAGCTCAAGCTCCGCATCGAGGTTCCCGTTGAGGACATGGCGCACATCGGCGAGATGGAGGATCTGCCCAGCGGTCCCGCCGCGCAGATGCCGCGGCGCATCTCGATCTGGAATGCCATTCATCCGCGGCTGCTCGAGCTGATTCGCGAGCGCAACTCCACCATCCTCTTCGTCAACAGCCGTCAAGTGGCCGAGCGTCTGGCCAGTGCGCTCAACGAACGCGCCGGCGAAGAGCTTGCCCGCGCCCATCACGGTTCGCTGGCCGCCGAACAGCGGTCCGTCATTGAGGAGCAGCTCAAGGCGGGCAGAATCCGCGCTCTCTGCGCCACCTCCACGCTGGAGCTGGGCATCGATATGGGCGCGGTCGATCTGGTGATTCAAATCGAGTCGCCGCCCTCGGTGGCGAGCGGGATGCAGCGCATCGGCCGCGCCGGCCATCAGGTGGACGCGGTCAGCGAGGGCATTCTCTTTCCCAAGTTCCGCGCCGACCTGGTGGCCTGTGCCGCCGTGACGCGCGCCATGCACGAAGGCCACATTGAATCGACACGCTATCCGCGCAATCCCCTCGATGTGCTGGCCCAGCAGATGGTGGCTATCGCCGCTCACCCGCCGGAAGAAACAGGAAACAAGGGACCCAAAGGACGCGGGAGCAGGAAGACCGGTGGTTCCGCTTCCCCGGAGGCCGAGAAGGATTTGCCGGAAGTCCGGGTTGATTTTCTCTATGATCTTGTTCGCCGCGCCGCGCCGTTCGCCGGCCTTGGCCGCGCCGCCTTCGAGGGCGTTCTGGACCTTCTGAGCGGACGATACCCCTCCGATGAGTTCGCCGAGCTGCGGCCGCGCCTCAACTGGGACCGGCTCCGCAACGTGGTGACGGCCCGCGAAGGCGCCGCCCGCCTGGCCATTCTAAACGCGGGCACGATTCCCGACCGCGGACTTTACGGTGTTTTCCTGGCGCATAGCGAGGGCAAAGCGGTCAGGGTGGGCGAGCTCGACGAGGAGATGGTCTTTGAGTCGCACACCAACGAGACCTTCATCCTGGGCGCGTCGACGTGGCGGATTGTGGACATTACGCACGACCGCGTTCTGGTGGAGCCGGCGCCGGGCGAACCCGGCAAAATGCCTTTCTGGAAAGGCGACGGGCCGGGCCGTCCGCTGGAGTTTGGCCGCCGCATCGGCGCCATGGTCCGCGAGCTGTGCGCCCTGCCCAGGCCCGCCGCGCTCACTCGCCTGATCACCGGCCACGACCTCGATCCCGGCGCCGCCGAAAATCTGCTCCAGTTCCTCGCTGAGCAGCAGGAGGCCACCAACCACGTTCCCGACGATCGCACTATCGTCATTGAGCGCTGTCGCGACGAGCTGGGCGACTGGCGCGTCTGCGTGCTGACACCATTCGGCAGCCGCGTGCACATTCCGTGGGCGATGGCGGTGAGCGCACGTATCCGCGCCAGCGGCGGTCCCGACGTGGAAACCCTCTGGAGCGACGACGGATTTGTTCTCCGCTTTGCCGACACGGATGCGCCGCCCGATTCCGACTGGATTCTCGTGGAGGCAGCCGAAGCCATGCAGCTTGTGGTTCGGCAGCTTGGCTCGACAGCCCTGTTTGCCGGCCGGTTTCGCGAGGCGGCGGGGCGCGCGCTGCTGCTGCCGCGCCGCCGCGCCGACATTCGCTCGCCGCTGTGGCAGCTTCGCAAGCGCTCCTACGACCTGCTGAAGGTGGCGGCGCGCTATCCGTCGTTTCCGCTGATTCTGGAGGCCTATCGCGAGTGCTTGCGCGACGTCTTCGACATGCCCGCGCTGATCGAGATTCTGAGCGAGATCGAGCAGCGCAAGCTGCGCGTGCATGTGGTGGAAACCCGCAAACCGTCGCCCTTTGCCGCGTCTCTGCTTTTCAGCTATGTGGCCAACTTCGTCTATGACGGCGACGCGCCGCTGGCGGAGCGACGCGCCCAGGCCCTCACCATTGACCAGGACCAGCTTCGCGAACTGCTCGGCGAAGCCGATCTCCGCGAACTGCTGGACGCCGAGGCCATCGCCGCCGTGGAAGAGACCGCGCAGTGCCTGACGGAAAACTACCGCGCCCGCTCCGCCGATGGCATGCACGATCTCTGTCTCCGCCTGGGCGATCTGACGCGCGAAGAACTGGCCCGTCGCCTGGCCTCACCCGATCTGTTGCAGCACGTCGACCGCCTCATCCGCTCGCGCCGCCTGCTGGAAGTGCGCGTGGCTGGCGAGCGGCGCCTCGTCGCTGCTGAAGACGCGGCCCGCTATCGCGACGCTCTCGGCATTCCGCTGCCCCCCGGGCTGGCGCTGTCCCTGCTGGAGCCCGTGGCCCAGCCGGTGCTGGAGCTGGTGCGCCGCTACGCGCGTACTCACGGTCCTTTCACAGTGCGCGAAGTTGCCGGCAGGTTCGCTCTGGACGCAACCGACGTCGATGCGGCGCTGCGTCAGCTTGCCCGGGAGGGACGGGTTCTCGAAGGCGGCTTTCGGCCCGGCGGCATCCACGACGAGTGGTGCGACGCCGAAATCCTTCGCCAGATTCGCCGCAAGTCTCTTGCCCGCCTGCGCCGCGAGGTGGAGCCCGTCGAGCAGCACACGCTTGCCCGGTTCCTGAGCCACTGGCAGGGGCTGCTGACGCCGCGCCGCGGCCCCGGCCTTGATGCGCTGCTCGACACCATCGAGAATCTGCAGGGCGCGCCACTGGTGGCCTCGCTTGCGGAAAGCGCCATTCTGCCCGCGCGCCTCGCGGACTACGCACCCGCCGCCCTCGACACCCTCATTGCCGCCGGCGAGGTGGCCTGGGCCGGCGTCGAGCCGCTCGGCGAGCATGACGGCCGCATCGCCCTCTTCCTCGCCGACAAGCTTCCTCTTCTCGCCCAACGCCGTCCGCTCGCGGAGCCCCTTGCCGAACGCGAAAAACGTCTCCTCGCGGTCCTCGAATCCAGTGGGGCCAGCTTCTTCGACCGTCTACACGAGGCGGCCGGCGGAGGCTATCCGGGCGAAACCATGGATGCTCTCTGGAGCCTGGTGTGGCGGGGCCTTGTCACCAACGACTCGCTCCACGCTCTTCGTGCCTACCTGGCCCGCCCCGAAAGCACCCGCGCCCCGCGCCGCATGCACACCGGCCAGACATTCCGCTCCCGCCGCACCACCCCGCCCACGGCTCAAGGCCGCTGGTCGCTGCTGCCGATGCGCGCACGAGAGGGAGGCGAAGGAGGTCCCAGTTCGACTGAAGCGAGCCACGCGCTGGCGCTCCAGCTTTTGGCGCGCTACGGTCTTTTGACCCGTGAGGCCGTGGCCGCGGAAAATATTCCCGGCGGCTTCAGCGCCGTTTACGATGTGCTGAAAGCCCTGGAGGAGTCAGGCCGCATCCGCCGCGGGTACTTTGTGGCCGGCCTGGGCGCCACGCAGTTTGCTCTTCCCGCCGCCGTCGATCTGCTTCGTCGGCTCCGCGCGGCGCCGCCCGAGGAAGAGCCGGAGTTTGTCCAACTGGCCGCCTCCGATCCCGCCAACCCCTATGGCTCCGTTCTGCGCTGGCCCGATCTCCCCGTTGCCGAAGAGGACTCCGAATCTGCCCCGCGCATCCTCACCCGCGCCTCGTATGCCGAGGTTATCCTCCGCAACGGCCAGCTGGTTGCATGGCTGCGCCGCGGCAACCCGAATCTGCTCGTATTTCTTCCTGTCGAAGAACCGGAGCACAGCCAGGCCGCCGCCGGACTGGCCCACTTTCTGTGTGCACGCGGACAGCAGCGCATGCGGGGCTCCAGCCACCAAGGGATGCTCATCACCACCATCAATGGCCAGCCCGCCGCCGCCAGCCCAATGGCGCGCTCCCTGATGGATGCGGGCTTTCATCCCGGCCCACTGGGTATGCACCTTCGCCGCATCCTCCCTGGCGCCCCCAGCGATGCGCGCTCCTCCGAAGCCACCATGTAGCCAACCAGCCTTGCCCCACAGACGGCGGCTCCTCATGCGCTGGAACAGCGGAGATGAGCAATTGCTACACTCGACATAAGGGTGGAGTGGGATGCGTGCAAGCGAGACGGAGTTTCGTTTTCGAGCACTGATCGTTATGGGCCTGGTGGGCCTTGGCTTCTGGGCGCCATGGGTGGAAAAACTCGGCATAGGAAGGCGCACGCCTTTGCTGCGCTGGCTGGTGGTCGAGGCCAGCCGGAATGCACACATTCCTCAGGGAACGGCAACGGTTGTGGTGCTTGTTTTTGCGGCGTTGATTGCCGCCATGGGGGCGCTGCTGCGCGTGTCGGGAACGGCGTGGATCAGCGCCGGCGTGATGCGCGACACCGAGATGCAGGCGCGCGCCCTGGCCACCGGCGGGCCTTATCGTTTTGTGCGCAATCCGCTTTATCTCGGAGCCTGGTTCATGGTGGCGGGCATGGCCTTCCTGATGCCGGTGAGCGGCGCGATTTTCGCTTTGGCCACCGTCATCCCGTTCCAGGTGCGCCTGATCTTCAGCGAAGAAGATTTCCTCATGCGGAAACTGGGAGAGCCGTATCGGGTTTACCTGCGCACCGTACCCAGACTCCTGCCCCGGTTGCGGACCGGACTGAAACCGGCCCAACAGCGTCCCGACTGGCTCCATGCCGTGATTGCAGAGATCTTTGCCATCAGCGTATTTCTGATTCTGGCCTTTCTCTCGTGGGATCTCGACGACGCGCTGATGCGTTGGTCACTTCTGGTGTGCCTGGTGGTTTCGATGATTGCCAGGACGCTGATCCCCAAAGAAGAGTAACTAGCCCGACAGGCCTGCGGCGCGGATCGCCGTCTCAAGAATGCCGCACCAAAGGAAAAGGGAAGAGCCAGCCGCCCTTCCCCTCCTCACCACCATCTTGCTACCCGGCCCGAACGCAGCTACTTCTTCGGGGGAGCAATCACGTCCTTGGCGGCCTTGGCCACGCGGAACTTCACCACCGTCTTGGCCTTGATCTTGATGGCCGCGCCGGTCTGCGGGTTGCGTCCAATGCGGGCCTTGCGCTCTGCCTTCACCAGCCGGCCGATGCCGGGGATCACGAAAACGCCGTTCTTCTTCGTTTCCTTGATGGCGGTCTCGGCCAGCAGGTCCAGGAAGCCCGCGGCCTGCTTGTTGGTGAGTTGCATCTTCTCGGCCATGTGCCGCGTCAGGGCAGTCTTGGTCATTGCAGTTGCCATTGTCTCTTCTCCTTCTGGGCGTGCCCTCGGGGCAGCCGTTGTTGCCTGGGATCCTGTCGCAGGATGCGAACCGCATGGAGGGAGTGCGACCGAGGCAACGTTTGCACGAAACCCCTGTATTCATGCGGGTCCAAGAACCCTGTCGATGGTTACAATGCGGCCTGAGGGGTGATGAAGTCAATGGAAAAAATCGGAATTTCCACAGTTTTCTCCGGTTTTTGCCTGTAATTTGCCTAAAATTGCCTCAAATTGCCTGTATTTAGCCTATAACCCACATCTTTGCCCCGTCTACCGCAGGCCGAACAGCACCCTCTTCTTCGGTGCCAGCGTGGCCGCAATCGGCGCATTCAGCGCGTCCACCACTGGTGAGGCCAGCTTGAAGGATCGAATCAGCAGCGCCGCCAAGCCCGGTTTCAGCGCCTCTGTTGCGGGCAGTGTAGTGGCCAGTCCCCACTGGCGGCAGCGGATCATATCCATCGCCGGATGCTGGGCAGGAAAGCCTTTGGGCGGGCGCGTGAGGGCATTGCCCTCGAACTCCTCGAAGGTTTTGCGCACCGCGGCACGATGGATCAACTTGCGGAATTCCTCATGATGATCCAGGAGCCAGTGGCGCACGGCGGCCAACTGCTCTTTCTCCGGCATCCATACCCCCGCGGCGATAATCAACTCTTTTGCGCTCACGTGGAAGTAGTAGCCGGCGCCGGAGGTTTTTTCCATCCCCTCGGCCGCCCACCACGCGGCTACGTGCGTTTTGTAGGGCGCCTTGTTGGCGCTGAAGCGCGTATCGCGATAGATGCGGAAAAGGCACTTCTCCGGCGGGCGTGCAAAACGGGGCGCAAAGCCCGCCATGGCGTCGTTCACCTTGCGGACAATGGCCAGCATGGGCGCCTTCAACTCCGCTTCGAAAACGGCCTTGCGGGGCTGAAACCATGCGCGCTCGTTGTGCCGCGCCAAGTTGCGCAGAAAAGTCAAGGCTTCGGGGCGAAAGCAGGGAAGAGCAGCCGCCATCTGCGGCTTGGATTGGGTAGCCATGGCAACAGCAGTGTACCGCGCAAGCCTGCGCACTCAGTGCCAGAGCAGACGCCATGAGAGGCTGGGACTGGCTGCTGTTTCTCTCTCCCCGAACCGGCGTGCGGAATGGCGCCTTGACGATCCAGCGCGGACTTTTTGCTGGAACTCCGCCAATCAGCGTTGCACCCATCGCTCTTTGCCAGGGCTGAAGCTCCGCTTGACTAGAAACGGTCCCAAGGGAAGTGCCCGCCGGTTTGTTACCCTACGGGAAAGGAGACTTCTCAATGAACCTCTCTTCCCCGTTTTTTGTGGTTCCCCTGTTAATGGTGATCTTTGTGGCAGGAATTTTGTTTGCCACTTCCAGCAAGGAAGACGAGCCACCGGCGCACTGAGCCAGAACGGATTTTCGGAACCATATCGACTTTCCGGCCGTATAACAAGCGAAGAGGGCGATGGCCATGATTCGTTCAGCAGCGGTTTTGGCAGCCAGCCTGGCGCTGGCGGCTGGAATGACTGGATGCCGGGTCCATGTGGAGAAGGGCGCAAACGGCGAGGACAAGAACGTCCAGGTGGACACGCCGTTCGGCGGCGTGCACGTGAACACCAACCAGACCACGGCCGCGGACCTGGGACTTCCCGTTTATCCGGGTGCGCTAGCCGTCACCGACGACGACAAGCACAAGTCGGCGGACGTACACATGGGCTTTGGCGAATGGGAAATGAGGGTGCAGGCCGTAAACTACGAAACCACAGACTCGCGGGATAAAGTAGAAGCTTTTTATAGGAAAGCCATGGGCCGTTTTGGAGATGTGTTGACATGCGAGGATGGCTCGCCGGTGGGTAAGCCAACCCGCACCTCCGAAGGCCTCACCTGCGAAGACAGCAAGAATTCCCCCCATGTGCAGGTAAAAGGGGACGCCATGAGCTGGAGCGACCACAGCGGCGGCCTGCAGCTCAAGGCGGGCTCCAAGCGGCATCAGCACATTGTGGGCTTTGAACGCAGCCGGGAGGGCAAGACGCGCTTTGCACTGGTGGCGCTGGATCTGCCGGCCGGGATAGGCAACCGGAACTCCGATAAGAGCGACTAGCGTCGCTCCACCCTGGGGCTTGCCCGAGAGAAAGATATGCACCGCGCGCGCCGCCTCCAAGGTCCGCGGGTATAAGATGGTGTGCCGGAACTCTTTTTTTGGCGATTTGCACCCGTTGCAACAGCGTCACCAGCCCCTTGCGAGCGATTCCGGAGATGGGGGCTTTTCGAAGGGGAATGTCGCCGCGCGCGACGGCATTTTCCTGAGGAACCGGCCCCCGGAGGCCGGGCTTACGTGCCGCGGACGCTCTGCGGGTGCATCGGGGGCTGGGCTGAATGGCCATAGAAGTCTCATGACGGGCGCATGCACGCTCGATCCAGGAGGATTCACGATGAAGTCACTTCACCGCACTGTTCTTCTGCCCGCAGCCCTGTGTCTGGGGTCTGCTTTCATTGTCTCGGGGCTGAACGCCCAGAGCCGCGCAACGGCGGCGCCGCCGAAGTACCGTACGCACATTGTGGTTTACAACGTTCAGACCAGGACGACAAAGACTATCTTCACCGCCGATGGCGAGTGGCATGCTCCCAACTGGACCCCGGACGGCAAGTACATTGTCTCTGACATGGGGGGAGAGCTTTATCGCATTCCCGTCAACGGCGACAAGACCGGGAAACCGGAGAAGATCGCGATCAGCCAGAAGATGATGGCCACCAACGATCACGCTCTCTCCTGGGACGGCAAACAGATCGCCATCACCGGCATCGTGGGGCCCATACCCAAGCACGCTCGCAGCGCCGCGGATATACGCAATCCGCTTTTCATCATGAACATGGACGGAAGTGACGCGCACGATGTGCATCTGGGCTGGCTGCACGGCTGGTCGCCGGACGGCAAGTACGTGGTGTACACGCAGTATCACGTGGACAACTTCGATCTCTATCGGATCGACAAAGACGGAAGCGGCGAGCTGCAGCTAACCTCGAACAAGGGCCAGGACGACGGACCGGAGTACTCGGCCGACGGCAAGTGGATCTACTTCTGCTCGAACCGCTCGGGCAAGTGGGACGGATGGCGGATACCCGCCGATGGCGCGGGCCCTGACGATAAGCTGGCGGAGAAGGTGACCAACGGAAACACGCAGGACTGGTTCCCGCACATTTCGCCCGACGGCAAGTGGCTCTATACCCTCTCCTATCCGATGGATCACCCCGATCACCAGTACATCGGACCCGATATGAGGATCAAGCTGCTGCGGCTGGAGAACGGACTGCCCGCGAAGGGCGCCAAATTGACGACGGTCAGGACCTTCTTTGGCGGGCAAGGTTCGGGCAACACGGGCGGCTGGGCGCCCGACTCGAAGAGATTTGCCTGGACGGAGTACGAAACGCTTCCGAAGGCAGCGGCAAAATAGGCGCGACGGCCAGACGCTTGTTTGGATTGCGCGGCGGCTCTTTAGGATGGGAGCCGCCGCGGTCGTGAGCGAGGTGGCGCCGCTGGAGTCCGTTTCGTGGGAGCATAATGTTGCCTATGGGAATGAACCGGCGCAATTTCCTTCTCGGCACGGCAGCCGCTGCTGCCTCACTCTCGCAAGCCGCAACTACAGCGGACGCGCAAGCCGCACCGGCCGCATCCAAAAGCCGTCCCAACATTGTGATCTATCACTCCGA
The DNA here is from genome assembly GCA_021846985.1 of Acidobacteriota bacterium. Lineage (GTDB taxonomy): Bacteria > Acidobacteriota > Terriglobia > Terriglobales > Acidobacteriaceae > Telmatobacter. The sequence goes on from JAJZVX010000003.1 coordinate 134,866, forward strand.
CCAGTTCCGCTGGGACTTTCTCGGCGCCAACGGTCTCAACGGCTCTACCCACACGCCCAACCTGGACGCACTGGCCGCCGTAGGCACCAACTTCACGCACGCTGTCACCAATCAGCCGGTTTGCGCTCCTTCGCGCTCGGTTCTGCTCACGGGCCGCTACGCCACCGAGACCGGCGTCTGGCACAACGGTCTGGGAATGCGCCAGGATCTGCCCACCCTGGCCACCGAACTGCGCCGCGCCGGCTATACGGCCAACTACATTGGCAAATGGCATCTCGCTCCCGGCTCCAAGGCCGACGGCGGCGGCGACGGGCCTGTCGCCGCGGAGCATCGCGGTGGCTTTCTCGATCTATGGGAGGCCGCCAACGCGCTGGAGTTCACCACGCATCCCTATGAGGGCACCATCTGGGACCGCGACGGACAGCCCATCACCTACCACGACGAATATCGCGTCGATTTCCTCACCGATCGCGCCGAGCGCTTCCTCCGCCAGAAACACAACCAGCCATTTCTGCTCATGATTTCGCAGCTCGAGCCCCACCAGCAGAACGACCTGAATCGCATGGTTGGCCCCAAAGGCTCGGCCGCGCGCTTCATCAACGCTTATGTTCCGCCGGACCTGCGCGCCTTTCCCGGCGACTGGCACCAGCAGCTTCCCGACTACTACGGCTCCTGCGAAGCCATTGACACTTCAGTTGGCCGCCTTCGCCGCGTACTCGAAGAGCAGGGCCTGGCCGAAAACACCCTTTTCGTTTTCACGAGCGATCACGCCTGCCACTTCAAGACCCGCAACACCGAGTACAAGCGCAGCACCCACAACAGCTCGCTGCGCATCCCGCTCGTGATTGCCGGTCCCGGTTTTGAGGCTGGGCGCCAGATGCAGGAGATTGTCGGCATCATCGACACCACGCCCACTTTGCTGGAAGCCGCCGGCATCGCCGTGCCGGAGTCCATGAAGGGGCACAGCATTCTGCCTCTCATCCACGATGCCCAGGCCCGCGCCGCCTGGCCCAACCGGCAACTGATTCAAACCAGCGAATACATGACGGGCCGCGCCATCCGCACGCGCGACTTTACTTACTGCATCGCCGATCCCACGGGCGACATCTCTTCGCCCTCCAGCTCGAACTATCACGAGTACCAGATGTACGACCAGCGCAACGATCCCTACGAATTAGTGAACGTGGTGGGCCGCCAGGAGTATCGCGCTCAGGCCGAAGAGCTGCGCGGACAGTTGAAGGAGCTCATCGCCGTCTCCGGCGAGCCCGAGCCGGAGATCGTCCCGGCCAGGCTTTACCCGTAAGGCTCGCACCGCCTATTTCTTCAGAAGTTCCAGCGCCGTGGCCGTCATCGCGGTCACGCCGGTGGTGATGGCGGGCGCGAAATCGGGCGCAAAGAGCGCCGAATGCAGCCCCGGCAGCGGTACGCCGGTTTTGCGGCTCTGGGCCAGCGACTGGGCCGTGGCGCAGTCGTGGCTTTTGGCATCGATCTTGGCGCCGCGATCGAGCCGCAGCCGCATCGCCCTTCTCCACAGCCTTATTGATCCGGCCCTATGAGGTGAGACTTGCCTATCCCACCCTGGCCGCCGGGCGCAGGCAGCGGCATGCCGACAACAAGAACCAGGAAGACGGCCTTCTTCATCGCCGCATTCCTCAGTGCCAACCGGGGGCCCCTGCGTGTCCAGGCCGGGTGGGCAATATCGCGGAGAATGCTACTTCTGTTGCGTCTTTGCTGTGCAAGCTCCGTGCGGGGGTGGCTCAACTTCGCCGCTGTCCGCGCCAGGGGAAGCGGTAGGGTACACTCAGGCAACAAGGAGCAAACTCTTGGGAGCAACCCGGATTGAGTTTCGCCTGCGCCTGCTTATCGTTGTTGCCTTTGTGGGGCTGGGCTTCTGGGCGCCGTGGATCGAGGCGTGGGGCGTGGGGCGGCGCATCTCGCTGCTGGAATGGCTGGCGCTGGAGCTAAGCCGCCTCGCCAGCCTGCCTTTTGCTATCTCCACCGCCGCGGTCATTGGGCTGGCCTCGCTACTGGCCCTTATTGGAGCGCTGCTGCGCGTGTGGGGCGCGGCCTGGCTCGGTCCCGAAGTGGTACAGCACAGACGCATGCAGGCCCGCGGCCTGCTGGCCAGCGGACCTTATCGCTTCATGCGCAATCCGCTCTACCTGGGCTCCTGGTTCACGGTCGCGGCCCTGTCGTTTCTCATGCCGGCTGGCGGCGCACCGCTTGCGGTTGCGGCGGTTGTGCTGTTTCAGCTCCGGCTGATCCTCGGCGAAGAGGCCTTTCTGAGCGCACAACTGGGCGACTCCTATCTGGCCTACAAGCAGGCCGTGCCCAGGCTGCTTCCGCGCCTGAAGACCACAGTGCAACCGGAAAGGCGGCGGCCGCAGTGGCTTCATGCCCTGCTGGCGGAGATCTTTCCCATCGGCCTCTTTGTGATTCTCGCCGCGCTGTCATGGCGGTACGACCTGCGCCTCATGGCCAAAGCCATCCTGGTATGCTTTGGGATCGCGCTTGTTGCGCGCGGTCTGGGCCAGGGAAGACGCGGAGAGGCTTAGTACCCGAGCCGAAGTTTGGCCACTGCGAGCAGGAGCCCGGACCTGGCGCAGGCTCCGCAAGGCGCCTCATTGCAAAGAGAAGCGCCGTGGCGCGTGACTTCCCCCCGCGCCAACCGGGACGCTGCCCGAGCTGCGCAAACCCGCATCCGGCGCGACGCATCAACGTGAGGCCGGCGCGTTGGCGGGCGGCATGAGGTACTGCTCGAAGTGAGCAAGGATGCGATTGTACAGGTGGGTGCGCACATCGGGGCCCGCGATGGAGTGGGTTTTGCGCGGGTAGATCTGGAGATCGTAGGGAAGGCCGGCCTCGATGAGCTGCTGAATAAACTGCACGGAATTCTCGATGTGCACGTTGTCGTCGCCGGTGCCGTGGACAAGCAGGAGGCGGCCTTTGAGCCGCGCAGCGGAGTTGACCACGGAGAACTCGTGGTAGCCCTCCGGAAAGTCGGCGGGGCAGCTCATGTAGCGCTCGGTATAGGTGGAGTCGTAGTCGCCCCAGTTGGTAACGGGCGCCACGGCCACGCCGGCGCGGAAGCGGACGGAGTGGGTAAGGGCGTAGAGCGTGAAGGTGCCGCCCCAACTCCAGCCCCACCAGCCGAGGCGGTGGGGATCAAGCTGAGGATAGCGGGCCAGTGCGGCATCGATCACGGTGAGTTGATCTTCGAGTTGGACGGCGCCGAAGTTATGCCAGGCGGCCTGGGCAAAGGCGCGGCCGCGGCCGCCAGTGCCGCGGTTGTCGGCGTGGAGAACGGCAAAGCCGTGCTGGGCAAGCACCTCGTCGAAGAGCAGGCTGGCAGACCAGCGGTTGGCCACGGTTTGAGGTCCTGGACCGCCATAGGGATTGACAATGAGGGGAACACTGGCCGGGGCAGTGCCGGCAGGCAGCAGCAGCGTGGCGTAGAGCGTTGTGCCGTCGTGGGCCTTCACCTCAAGCTGCTGCGGAACGGTCAGGTGATACGGCTCCAGGGCGCTGGTGGACCAGATCCGTGTGCAGTGAGCCGGGTCAGCGGTGAGACAGAGGCTGACGGTGGGGGGATCCATGCGCGTGGACTGGTGCTCGACAAACGCATCGCCCGCGGGTGAAAATGTGGCCTCAACCGAGCCCGGCCCGGAGCTGAGCTGCTTGCGCTGGCCGTTGAAGGACACCTGCCAGAGATGCTGCTCAAGAGGATTGCCTTCGCTGGAGAGATAGTCCACAAGCTGGGCGGCGTGGTCCACGCGAACAATGTCGCCCACCTCAAAGTCGCCCTGGGTAAGCTGGCGCTCCAGATGCGCGGTGGCACTGCCGGGGTGGGTCTGGTCGTAGGTGTAGAGGTAGAGGTGGTTGTGGCCGTCGGTCCAGTTGGCAAGGACGATGGAACCAGCGGCCACATCCACGTTGTAGCCGTCGTCAATGAACATGTTGTCGGCGATCTGGAGGACGAGGTGGGATTCGCCGGTGGAGGCATTGGCGAAGTAGAGATCGCGATGCTGATGGTTGCGGGTGAGCGTTTCGATCCAGAGAGTCTCGGCATCGGCCCAGCCGAAGCGGGGAATGTAGTCCTGGCCGCGTTGAATGGGCAGGCTGACCCAGACCGTTTTGCCGCCGGCGGCGCACACAACGCCTACACGCACGTCCGGGTTGGGGTCGCCGGGCTGCGGGTAACGTTGCAGATGCACGGCGGCGTGCGTGGGAATCCAGTCCTCAATGGGATACTGCGGCACCGCCGTCTCGTTCATCTGGAGGAAGGCGAGGCGCTTTGAATCGGGGGACCAGAAGTAGTTGCTGCGGGTTTCAAGCTCTTCAAGGTAGAGCCAATCAACTTCTCCATTGAGAACGGCGGGGTTGGGAGCCGGGGCAACGGAAAGAACGGGCGTGCCGGTATCCTTGAGGCGGACGACGGCAAGGCCGTGGTTGCGGACGAAGCTGATGGACGCGCCGTCGGGAGAAAACTTGGGATCATCGCCGGAACCCTCGCCGGCAGCGGCAATGTTGATGCCCGTACCGTTGCGCAGGTCGTACATCCAGAGATGCCCGTTGGCGTCAAAGAGGAGGTGGGTCGAGTCTGGGGCCCAAAGGTAACTGGCCATCTTGTAGCGATTGCGGTGGTCGCTGTCGACCTCAGAGGCTTTGCCGCCGGAGAGGGCGGCGAGACTGGCGCGGCCAACCAGAACATGCGCCTTGCCGGAGGCGAGATCCAGTTCGAGGAGTTCGCCGCCGTCGAGATAGGTCAGATGCTTGCCGTCCGGAGACCAGGTAAGGCCAGAAGGGGGATTGCCGGTAAGAGAGCCGCGGGCAAAGATGTCGTCGACGGTAAGCTGCCGGGCGGGCGGCTGCGCAAGGAGAGAGAGCACGGCAAGCGAGGCGGCAACAAGAACAAAGAGAAAACGCGTGACAGCACGGGACAAGAGGCACTCCTCCGGACGAGCGAGGAAGCGGGCCTCAAGCATGCGAGCGCACGGGGCGCCAATGGCCACGCCTCCAGGTTGCAGTGTAAAACACGCATTGCGCCGATTGCACAGGCGCCACGGAGAGAGTATGGTGCGGCTCATGCACTGGGCAAGTCCTGAAGAACGCAAGAGTCTGGGCCAGGCGCGGCGCAAGCAGGTGGGCCGGCAGGCGCATGGCACATTCACCCCCAAGGCCCGAAAAACCGCCCCGCTGGCGCTGGTGGAGCGGTCCATGCGGGGGCGAGTTCCGGCACTGGTCAAGCTGAAGTACGCGCTGATGGCCGAGTCGCCGTTTGGCTATTTCCGCGGCGCGACAGCGGTGATGGCGGCGGACCTGGCAGCGCTGCCGAATACAGGCATCGTGGCGCAGATCTGCGGGGATGCGCACGTGCGCAACCTGGGCGCCTATGCGGGGCCGGACGGGCGGCTGGTCTTCGACATCAACGACTTCGACGAAACCATCCGCGGACCGTTTGAGTGGGATTTGAAGCGCATGGCGGCCTCACTGGTGGTGGCGGGGCGCGCGGCCGGGCACAAGGATGCGACGGCGCAAGACGCGGTGGTGAAGTGCATGGAGCGCTACTGTGCACAGATGCGCCTCTTTGCGCAGATGCCCACCGTCGAGGTGGCGCGCTTCCAGGTGCACCGCGTGGCGGCGGCGGCTCCGGTGCATGATGCGCTGCGCAAGGCCGAGCGGGCCACGCCGCCGCACACGCTGGCGCAATTGACGGAGCCGGCAGGCGCGAGCCGGCGCTTCAAGGAGCAAAAACCGATGCTGACGCGGGTAACGGGACGGCAGGCGGCGGCGGTGCTGGCGGCCCTGGGGCCTTACCAGGAGATGCTGGAACCGGAGCGGCGGCATCTGCTCTCGCTCTACCGGCCCGTGGACGTGGGTTTCAAGGTGGTAGGGACGGGCTCGGTGGGGCTGCGCGACTATTGCATTTATTTTGAGGGCAATGGCGCGGCCGATCCGCTCTTTCTGCAGATGAAGGAAGAACCGGCGCCGGCCTATGCGCCTTATCTGCCGGAGGCGCAGCCGGCGCACCACAACGGGCAGCGCGTGGTGGAAGGACAGCGGGCGATGCAGGTGCAGTCGGACCCGTTTCTGGGCTGGACGCGCATGGGCGGGCGGGACTACCTGGTACGGCAACTGAACGATCACAAAGGCTCCATTGAGATGACAGAGTTGAGTGGCAGCGGCCTGGAAGCCTATGCCGAGGTGTGCGGCGAGTTGCTGGCACGGGGACACGCGCGCTCGGGCGATCCGCTGATGCTGACAGGCTACCTTGGCGCCGGCGATGGATTTGCCGAGGCGCTGGCAAAGTTTGGCGCCGTCTACGCGGACCAGACAGAGAAGGACTGGCGAGAACTGCGCAAGTCGGGCAAAGCTGGAACTCGGGAATAGGAGAGGACCATGAATCGACGGAGGTTTACGCACATGCTGGGAGCGGCCGCGCTGGCTGCCGCCGTGCCGGAGCTGCCGGCACAGGCACACGGCGCGTTGGCCACGAGAAAGCAGCCTTACTCACTCTCTGTGATGCTTTGGACGGTTTTCCCCAGGCTGCCCTTCGAGCAACGGCTGGAGAAGGCGGCCGAGGCCGGGTACAACCAGGTGGAACTGGTGGGTGAGTACGACACGCACCACTGGACGGCCGCCGACTTTGCCCGTGCCAACGCGGCGCGGAAGCGGCTGGGCATCCGCTTTGACGCCACCTCGGGATTGACGCATGGGATTGCCGACCCGGCGGCGCGCGAAGCGTTTCTCAAGGATCTGCGCCGCGCCACGGTGTCCATGGAGACGCTGGGCTGTCCGGCCATCATCGCGCTGGCCGGCAATGTGGTTCCGGGGATGACGCGCGAAGCGCAGCACGCCTGCTGCGTGGAAACACTCAAGCGCGCCGCAGCGCTTGTGGAGGGACGCACGATCGAGGGACAACCGGTGCGTGTGCTGCTGGAAACCATCGACCCGGAGGAGAATCCGAAGCAGTTTCTAACCCGGATGACGGAGGCCATCGAGGTTGTGCGCGCGGTGAACCATCCGCAGGTGCAGGTGCTCTACGACTTCTTTCATGAGCAGATCGCCGAGGGCAACTTGATTGAGAAGCTGGAAAAGCACATCGACGTGGTGGGGCTGATGCACGTGGCAGACGTGCCGGGACGCCACCAGCCCGGAACGGGCGAGATCAACTACACGAATATCTATCGCGCGCTGGGACGGCTGGACTACCGGCACACAGTGGCAATGGAGTTTGTGCCGCTGGGCGAGCCTGTGAGTACGCTGCGGCGGGCAGGAGACGCGGCGCGGAACCCGGGCGTGGTGTGAGGCGGGGCGACCCAACAGCAGCAGGGGAAGGTTTTCCGCGGCGCAGAGAGAACCCCCTACAATTAGGCGATATGTCGACAGCGGTACGTTCGCACGCAAAGATCAATTTGGGACTGGGCATTGGCGCGCCGCGCGCCGATGGCTTCCACGGGCTGGCAACGGTCTACCAGACGCTGGAATTGCACGACGTGGTCACGGTGTCGGCGCGGCCGGCGGCGAAGACCGCAATCCGGCTGCGCTCAAACGATGCCCGCGTGCCAACGGACGAGCGCAACACCGCGTGGAAGATGACTGCGCTGGCGCTGGAGGCGCTGGGGCAGACGGCCGAGGTGGAAATCGAGATCGAGAAACGGTTGCCGGTGCAGGGCGGACTGGGCGCGGGTTCGGCAAATGCAGTAGCGGCTCTGCTGGGTCTGGAAGCGGAGATAAGAGCAGCAAACCTGAGGAGCGGCGCGCTGTGGGCGGCGCGTCGGCTGCAGATTGCGGCGCAGGTGGGGTCGGATGTGCCGCTGTTTCTGATCGGGGGCGCTGTGCTGGGGCTGGACCGTGGACAGGAGGTGTATCCGCTACCGGATTTTGAGCCCGCGTGGTGTGTGGTTGCAGCGCCGGTGGTGGGCGTTTCCACACCGCAGGCCTTCCGGGACTGGGACGCGCTTTGCGCGACCGAGGGTTTGACCGCCGATGCAAGTACGGATAAACTAAAGCAGTTGAGCCGCGCCTATGCCAGCGCCTTTGCGGAAGCGATTCCGGAGGGAGGGCGGGCGGGCTCCTCCGGTGTCCTCTCAAAGAAGTGTCAAAACGGAGAGGACCTGGCCGGACGCCGAGGGTCCGCGCTTGTCCGCACCGGGATCTGTGGCTGGATCGAGAACGACTTTGAACGCGTCGTCTTTCGCCAGCATCCCTCCCTTGCAGAGATCAAGCGTATTCTTGCCGCGGCGGATGGTCCGGAGGCAGCCCTGCATGCTTCGCTGTCGGGCTCCGGTTCGGCGCTTTTCGGGTTGTATTTGACCCGGGAGGCGGCAGAGGCGGTGCGCAGCCGGTTGGTGGCTGAATGCGGCGCGGCGGTGCAGAGCATGTTGACGCGCACGCTGCCTCGCGACGCTTACTGGCGCGGGATGCTTCTGCCATCCGGCAATTGACAGTAGACCGCTGTGCGAGAGAGACTCGCCTTCGGCTGACAGTACTGGGCGATCGTCTAATGGTAGGACAGTGCCCTTTGGAGGCACTTGTCCAGGTTCGAATCCTGGTCGCCCAGCCAGATTTTCAAGCGGGGAATCCCGGAAAGCAGCCAGAGCCAACCAGCTTGGAGGCGTGGGGAGATGGATGTGGGAACAGTGACGGTTTCGACAGAAGACAGGCCACAGACGGGCGTGCAGAGATCGGCTAGGGAAACGACCCATTCGGCTGCCATGGAGGCCTCGTTGAAGGCCAGGGAGGCAAAGCCGGCCCCGGATCGCAAGCGGGCGCGGAACCTGAGCGAAGACAAACGGTTCAAGATCTTCTCCGGAACCGCGAACCGGGCGCTGACTGAGGAGATCGGGCGGCACATCGGCGTGCCCGTGGGCGAGTGCAAGATCCAGCGCTTTGCGGACGGCGAAGTTTACTTCCAACTCCTCGAGAACGTACGTGGAGTGGATGTGTTTGTGGTCCAGCCCACCTGCTACCCGGTGGACCAGCACCTGGTGGAATTGCTGGTGATGATCGACGCGCTGAAACGAGCGTCGGCGGCGCGGATCACGGTGGTGGTTCCTTATTACGGCTATGCCCGGCAAGACCGCAAGGACCGGCCGCGGGTGGCCATCAGCGCCAAGCTGATTGCCGACCTGCTGACCACGGCGGGAGCCAACCGGGCGCTGTTTGTGGATTTGCACGCCGCCCAGATTCAGGGCTTTTTCAACATTCCGGTGGACCACCTCTTCGCCAGCCCGGTGCTGGTGAGCTACTTCCGCGAACTGAATCTGCCCAGCCTCACGGTGGTCTCCCCGGATGCGGGCGGCGTGGAACGGGCGCGGTTTTTCGCCCAGAAGGTAGGAGCTCCGCTGGCCATCGTAGACAAGCGTCGCATCGACATGAATGTGGCCGAGATCATGCATGTGGTGGGCGACGTCAACGGCAAGACCTGCCTGATTATCGACGACATGATTGACACGGCAGGGACGCTGGTGAAAACCGTGGACGCCCTCTACGATGCGGGAGCGGCAGCGGTCTATGCCTGCGCCAGTCACGCCGTCTTGTCAGGCCCGGCGGTAGAACGAATCGCGGCTTCTCGTCTGGTGGAAGTGGTGGTAACCAACACCATTCCACTGCGCGAGGCGGCGCAGAAGCTGCCCAAGATCAAAGTACTTTCGATTGCCGGCCTGCTGGGCGCGGCGATCGAAAGCATTCACATGGAAACGAGCGTGAGTACGTTGTTCACGTAAGTGATCGGCCTTCGGTCAGCAATTCTTGGCTGAAGTTGTGTTAACAACGAGCAGGCCGGCAGTGCCGGGAATCTCCGATACGGAAGCGGTTTTTTCTACTCCGCCGCCGGTAACTGACGCAAAGCTCTTCACAAAGGGAGCGGAGACTGAAAGTCCCGTGCCCGAATCAAGGAAACGAGAGAACCCATGCCTGAAGTTGTTGTAGCCAAGACCCGGGAGGGCAAGTTTAACAAGAACGCCGCGCGGCGCGTGCGCGCGGCCGGCAGTATTCCTGCAGTTCTGTATGGCGCCGGACATGAGCCGGTGGCTGTGGAAGTGGACCCTAAACAGATTTCCCGGATTCTTTATTCTGAAGCGGGTCACAACACGATTTTCGATGTCGAGGTTGGCGGACAGGGAACGGCCAAGGCCATGATTGTGGACTGGCAGCACGAGCCGCTCAACGATAAGCTGATTCACATCGACATGAAGCGCATCGCGATGGACAAGGTGCTGCGCGTCAATGTGCGCGTGAAGCTCGTGGGTACGCCGGTGGGCGTTAAGACCGAAGGCGGAATTCTCGACCAGGTTCTGCGCGAGGTGGAAGTCGAGTGTCTGCCGGCCGACATTCCGAGCCACATCGATGTGGATGTCAGCGGGTTGGCGCTGCACAGTGTACTGCGTGTCAGCGATCTGCCGCACTCGGAGAAACTCCAGTTTCTGGAAGCGGAAGATGCAACGGTGGCGCACGTGGTTGCGATCCGCGAAGAAGCGGCGCCTGTAGCCGAGGGAGAAGCGGCAGCGGGCGAAGCGGTCACGGCGGCCGAGCCCGAGGTGGCCAAGAAGGGCAAGACCGAGACCGAGGCGGCCAAGAAGGGCAAGACCGAGACCGAGGCGAAAAAGTAAGTCTTGGTGGCAATGCACGATTCCCGTCCCTCCAGTGAGCCGCCGCACGAACAGCGGCTGGCTGGAGCCGCCGAACAAGAAAGGCGCTCTGGCCCCTTTCTTGTTGTTGGGCTGGGGAATCCCGGTCCGGAGTATCTGTGGACCCCGCATAATGCCGGGTTCATGGCGATTGACCGCATTGCCCAGCAGGAGGGAGTGGCTGTGCAGAATCGGCGTTGCCGGGCTGCCACCGCCGCTTGCCGGATGGCAGGACGCACGGTGGTACTGGCCAAGCCGGAGACGTATATGAACCTGAGCGGGCTGGCAGTGGCCGCGCTGGTTCGAGAGTTGGGACTGGATCCGGTCGAGGATCTTCTTGTCATCTACGACGAGTTGGATCTGACGCTGGGGACATTCAAGATTCGAGAGCGCGGTTCGCCGGCGGGGCACAACGGGGCTCGGAGCGTGACGGGCGCGCTAGGGACGCAGGAGTGGTTGCGCTTGCGCATCGGGGTCGGACCCGATCTTCCGCCGGAGGCAGCTCGCGGCGGAAGGCGGCCAGGCAGGGACTATCTGCTCTCGCCGATGCGGAAGACCGATCTGACGGTGCTGGATGAAGTGCTCGACCGGGTGGCGACAGCTACACGGCGCATTTTGGAACTGGGACGGGTGGCGGTGATGAACGAGTTTAACCGGAAAGAACGGAGAGCGGACCCAGCCAGCCCGCTGGACAAAAACCGCTCCCCGGCGAATGAGGATCGAAACGACGGACCGTAAGGCGGAGAGTGCGATCCGGTGACGGGAACAAGAACAGATGGCTGTGAGCGGAATGAAGCCGCGGCAGCAGAAAAGGAATGCTGATGTTGCGTTTGTATGAAGTGATGTTCATTGTTCGGCCCGACGTGGCCGATGAGGATGCGGACAAGCTGATCGCCGGCTTCACTGCCGCGGTGACCAATGGTGGGGGCGTGGTGAAGTCCGTGGAGAAGATGGGCCGCCGCAAGCTCGCCTACCAGGTGCGAAAGTTCAACGACGGCAACTATGTGCTGTTGACCATTGAGGCCAACGGCGCGGTGGTGCTGGAGTTGGAGCGCCGGCTGCGGGTAACCGAGCAGGTGATCAAGTTCATCACCGTCCGCATCGACGAAGAAGAGAAGCGGTTGGCGAAGCTCAAGGCGCACCGGGGCGTGCGGCGCAGCGCGGCCGCGCCGGCCTCAGCGCCTGCAGCCGCCCCCGCGGCAGTTCCAGCGGCAGTTCCAGCGGCAGCAGAGACTGATGAGGCTGTCCAGGCCATCGTCTAGCCGCAGTCAAGAACGCCCGCGGTAGTTCGCCGCGCGGCAAATTCCGAGTCACCTGGCTATGGGAACGAGGGCCGGGACGCGAGAGAGTGAAGAGGAAGCATCATGTCTGAAGAGACCACGGGAAAGGCGCCTGAAACAGGCGTAGCGCAACCAGCAACGACCGGATCCGAGCCCGCCGCCGCGGGAGCGCGCAGCGGAGGCAGGCCAGGAGCGGGTGGAGGAGGACGGCCCGGCGGCGGCGCAGGCGGCCGGGGCAAGTTTTTCCGCCGCAAGAAAGTGTGCAAATTCTGCACCGAAAAGATCGACGCGATCCCGTATCGCGATGTTCGTTTGCTGCAGGGCTTTGTAGCCGAGCGCGGCAAGATTGTGCCGCGGCGGCTAACCGGCGTCTGCACAACGCACCAGCGGCGGCTGACGCGCGCCATCAAGCAGGCGCGCAACATTGCCTTATTGCCGTTCGCCACGCGGCACTAAGCCACAGGTGCCCGAATGCGGGCCAAGAAATGAGCGGGGAGTTGACCGGCCGCTGGCAGACAGCCCAGAGGATGGAGCCGCCAGCCGTTGAAGACGCGCCCGCAATATGGAGAGTTTGACATGGAAGTTATTCTGAAGGAAGACGTAGCCAATCTGGGCCACCGGGGCGAAGTTGTGAAGGTGGCGGATGGCTACGGCCGCAATTTTCTGCTGCCGCGCAAGCTGGCCATGCAAGCCACAGCGGCCAACAAGGCCGTGATCGAACAGATGAAGGCAGCGGCGGCGCGCCGCTCGGCCACGGAGAAGGCGCAGGCTGAAGAGCAGGTCGCCAGGCTGGCGCCGGTCGTGCTCAGCTTCACGCGTAAATCAGGCGAGGCTGGCCATCTGTTCGGCTCCGTCACCTCGGCCGACATCGCCGCCGCGCTTGCCGCAGAGGGCTTTGAGGTGGATCGTCGCAAGATCCAGCTCGACGAGCCGTTGAAGAGCCTGGGCGAGTTCACCGTCGCCATCAAACTGCATCGCGAGGTGGTTGCACAGGTCAAGGTGAAGGTGCAGGGCGAAGCCGCGGAAGAAACAACTGAAGAGGCGCCTGCCGCAGAAGCCGCCGCCGAGTAACGAACCCACACAACGCGCCGCCGCTCCCAGTCTGGCGGAGAGCGGCGGTGATTTTATTGCGTGTGCTGCCAGACGCACCAAGTGAACGGCCGCACCCTGGATTGGGTGCGGCCGCCGTGTTTCGTCTTTCCCTTGTCGTCAGGGCAGGGTCACTTCCTGGTGGAGCGGCAGATCTTGTGAAGAGCCGCCGACCATGACGTCATAGGTTCCAGGAACGAGCTTCCAACTGTCGGAAGCCTCGCTGTAGATGGTGAGGCGGTCTTTGGCGACGGGAACGGTCACCTGCTTTGATTCGCCGGGCCCGAGCTCTACGCGCGCCCAGCCGATCAGTCGCTTGGGCGGTTCGCCCGCGGAGGCAGGAATCGAGGAGTAGACTTCGGCGATCTCGGTTCCCGCGCGCTCTCCGGTGTTCTTGACGGTAAAGGAGACAGTGAGCCCGTCACCCGGCTGCACGCCCAGGCCGGAGTAGGCATACGTGGTGTAAGACAGGCCGTATCCGAAGGGGAACAGTACCGGCTTCTTCTGCGCGTCGTACCACTTGTAGCCGACCTCGAGCTTTTCGTTGTAGTAGATCTGAAACGGCGGCAGGCCCTTGGCCATCAGACTCATGGCCTTGGAAATGTCTCCGCGCAGCGAGGCCCAGTTGATCTCCGAGGCGGGCGGCGGCTGCACAATGGTCGGATGCGGCAGGTCGGCATCGCTCTTCGGGAAGGTAATGGCCAACTTGCCCGTAGGATTCACCTTGCCGGTAAGGATGTTGGCCAAGGCCTCGCCACCGCGGATGCCCGGATACCAGGCCTCTACGATGCCAGCCACCTTGTCCACCCACGGCATCAGCGCGGGGCTGCCGGTTTCAAGCACCACGATGGTCTTTGGGTTGGCAGCGGCCACCGCTTCGATCAGCGCATTCTGCTCCGGCGCCAGCGCCAGCGTGGGCAGATCCATGCCCTCCGACTCCCACTGATAGGCAAAGACAATGGCCACGTCGGCAGCCTTGGCCGCAGCGATGGCGGCACTGACGTCGTCACCGGAGGTGTAGCTCAACTTGGCCGAAGGCATGGCGGCGACAAGAGCGCGTAGCGGCGAACTGGGCATCCACTGCATGCGCATGAAGGCTTCCATGGGGTTCTTCACAGGCGGAGGCGGAACCGCCGATCCGCCGGGCGCGTCGACCTGTGCCGAGCCGCCGCCGCAGATGACGCCCACATCCGCATGGCCGCCGATCAGCGCCACGCTATGGATCTCGGCAGAGAGAGGCAGAACGTTGTGCTCGTTCTTGAGCAGGACGATACTCTTTTCGGCAAGGCTCTGGGCAATGGCGTACCCTTTCTCAACATCAGGAACTTGCTTGACGATCGGATGATCGAAAAGGCCACTGGCAAAGATCGTACGCAGGATACGGTGGACGTGATCGTTGAGCTCGGCTTGCGAAACTTCGCCGCTGGCGACTGCATTCTTGAGTGCCTCGCCGAAGAAGAATTTGTCCGGCTGTTCCATGTCGAGGCCGGCGTGGGAGGCCTTGACGGTGGAGTGGGTGGCGCCCCAGTCGGAGAGGACGAATCCCTTGAAGTGGAAGTCATTCTTGAGAACGTCGTGCAGCAGGTAGCTGTTCTCGCAGGCAAAGTCGCCGTTAATGCGATTATAGGAGCACATCACGCCGCCGGCGTCAGAGATGTCCAGCGCAATTTCAAAGGCGCGCAGGTCGCTCTCGCGCATGGAGCGCTTGTCGATGTTGGCGTTCACGGCGTTGCGGCCGCTCTCCTGGTCGTTGATAGCGTAGTGCTTGAGGTCGCCGATGATGTGCTGCGATTGAATGCCCTTTTCCACGTTGCCGTCCAGGGTTCCGGCCAGCAGCGGATCTTCTCCCTGATACTCGAAGGTGCGGCCGTTGCGCGGTTCGCGGGCCAGGTTGACGCCGCCGCCGAGCGACATGCTGTAGCCCTCGTCGCGGAGTTCGCGGCCGATAAGTGCGCCATATTCAAAGGCCGCCTGGGGATCCCAGGAAGAGGCGGCTCCCAGGTTGTTGGGCAGTGCGGTCGAATAGCGTCCGGCCGCCGCGCCGCGGGTTACGCCGTAAGCCGAGTCGGCCATCTGGATGGCCGGAATACCCAGGCGTGGAATGGCATTGCTGTAGCCGGCGCCACCATTCGACTCCGTGGGTCCGGTGGTGAAGAACGGCATGCCCTGGCCGTGAAGAAGAGAAATCTTCTCATCAAGAGTCATCTCTTTGATCACCAGGTCGGCGCGGAGATCGGGCAACAGCGTGGCGTCGGACCAGGGGTAGTGTTTGGGCGGCTGCATGCCCGGAAACTGGGCGGCCGCCAGCGGGGTCATGGCAAAGGCTGCGGCCAGAGCCAGCGCAAGCGCGGGAATCATCCGGCCATATAGAAACTTGATCACAGTATTTCACCTCTTTTGAAGTGAACGGACCGTGAGCCGCCAGCTGAGAATGAAGAGAGTTCCGCAACACGACGGCTCACGCGATTCACTCGGCCGTCATAGTAGGTGGCTGAGAGGCAAAGATGCAAGGGTGCTACGGCTATAGATGGCCGCCATATTATGGGGTGCAAAGAGGCTTCTTGCTTTGTAGCGGTTAGAGCAGTTGCCGGGCTGGTAGCCGTGGACGTATGCTACGTTGAGCAGTGCGGAAGCAGTGGCCTCGGCAATGCGGGGCGCGTGATCGAAGCGCGAAGGCAGATGACCGAAGATGGAGCACATCCCGGTAGCTGGATTCCCACAACGGAAGCGGACCGCGGTGTTGTACGCACTCAACTGGAGCGGATGCTGGCCAGCCCGCTGTTCCGGAATAGCAGACGATATCCGAGCCTTCTGCGCTTCCTGGTAGAGCAAACTCTGGCCGGGAACGATGCCCTCCTGAAAGAGCGCACCCTGGGTGTCACCGTCTTCCATCGCGCGCCCGACTACGACACCAATCAGGACACCGTGGTCCGGCTCACGGCCAGCGAGGTGCGGAAGCGCATCGCGCAATATTATCATCAGCCGGAACACGCCGGAGAACTGCAAATCGACCTGATCCCGGGCACCTACGTACCGGTGTTCCGGAAAATCGAACCGGCGGCAGTCCGTGCGCCGGCGTCGGATGAAGTGCCCGCTGCCCATCTCGCTCAAGAAAGCAACGGCAGCCCGGTGGCAGGGCCCAAGCTTCTGCGCACGAAATCGGTTCCAGGCCCCCTTGCTGCGGCCACTGCGCGCCAGTGGGCTGCGTGGATTGTGGGAACGGCTACGGTGGTGGCTGCCATTCTGGGCACTGTAGCCTGGCGGCAACACGACGAGGCTGAGGCCCGCAGTGCCGAACATCAACTATGGGAGCCCATTCTGCAGGAACCGGAGCAGGTCCAACTGGTCCTCTCAGACCTTTCAGGGGCAGTCAGCGCGGCAGCCCTGCGCGACCGCGAAGGCGGAGCGGTCTTGGTGCAACTGTTGCAACTGGGCGAGATGGTGAACTATCGCGATGCGCTGGCTGAGGCGGGCATTGTGGCCTTCCTGGCTCACCACAACAAGCCCTACACGCTGGCCTTGTCCACGCAGGCGAGTTACCCGGAACTGCAGCGGGGCGCCAGCGTGCTGGTAGGTGGGCTCAGCAACGTCTGGACGATGCGAGTCACTGCGCCTCTGCGCTTCCACTTTGTGCAGCGCGGCAACACCTTTGTCTACGGCATCGAGGACCGCAAGCACCCGGAACTGGGCGGATGGAACGTCAACATGGCGCAGACCTCCGACCGGGCAGCGGAAGATTATGCGCTCGTGGCCAGGATCTTTGATCAGACCACGGGCCAGCCTGTCGTGGTGGTTGCGGGACTGGGTGCAAACGGCACCAATGCAGCGGCGGAGTTCCTGCTGGACCCGGAGCGAGCCGCCGAACTGACCGCGCACGCCCCGCAGAACTGGCAGCGGATGAACATGGAGGCCGTAATCCGCACACAGATTCTCGACAACCACGCGGGACCGCCGCACCTGGTGACCTGCGTCTTCTGGTAAGGGGCGCAGCAGGCGAAGTACGCCGCGCGAACAAGGCTGGCAGGTCCAGATACGGCAGGGGCTCGTCGCGGTTGGAAAACCGCAAGCGGTGAAGAAGCAGAGCGGCGAAGCACGCGGGCATCATCGCTCCGGCCACCATCCCACAGGAGCATTCTCTGCTCGAACGGAATGGTGAAGCGGCCGGAGCCCAGCGAAGAGTCGCGCGTGCGTCTGCTACTGCGTGGTGGAGCGTGGGTCTTCGACCCTAGAACGAGAAACGCGTGCCAAACTGAAACTGACGCGGGCTGTTGGCGGTTGAGGTAATCTGCCCAAAGACCGCCGCCTCTGAAGGACTGGACTGCACGGCCGTCATGCTGGGTACATTGGGCATTCCGAACTGCGGGTGGTTGGCGATGTTGTAGGAGGAGATTTCGAAGCGCAGATCGCGCTCTCCGCCCAGTGAGAAATGCTTGTAGAGCGAGAGGTCGAGATCGCGGGCGCCCATGGTGCGCACATGGTCGAGATAGGCTGGCGTATTGCCGGGCAGGAAGGGGCTAGAGGGAATCGAGAAGCACGCATAGTTGAACCAGGTGGACGTGTTGTGCGGCGCCCCGATCGAGGGGTCGCAACGGAGATTGGGCCTCTGGTTGAAGTAGGAGACACCCGCGCCTACCGCAGGGGACGCGATAGGAATGCCCGAGCTGACATAAGCGATTCCATTGATGGTCCAGCCGCCGAAGATACTGTTCGCCGCACCGGTAAGGTTTACCGCGCGCCCCCGCCCAAGAGGGAGATCGTAGGAGACCTGGCCGGTGAATTGATACTTCACATCCTGCGGACTCACCGCGTGCTCGTACTTCAGGTCTTTGGCGTCCTGCGCGGCCCCGCCATGGGCACCGACGAAGCCGAGCGGCGGGTTGCCGTCATCGGTCATCAGCTTGGCGTAGGTGTATGTCAACAAGGCGGTGAAGTGCTGTGTGAGACGCTTCTGCACTTTCATCTGCAGTGAGTGGTACTCGGAGTCGCCGCCCGGGTAGCCATGCACGTTAACGCCGTTGCCCGAGCCGTAGCTGCCGTTGCCAAACTGCGGGAACTGCTGTAGCGACACCCACAGCGGAACCGTGGCGGCGCCATAGTTGGCGTTGGTGGTGGGCAGGATGTTGGCCCATGTGTTCGGCACCATGGAGCAACTGGGGTTGGAAGTATCGACGCACAGCGATGCGCCGTGGTTGGCGATGGTGGCCAGATCCAGCTGGTTGAAGTCGTACGAGCCAAGGGGCAGGAAGAGACCGCGGCTGCCCACATAGCCGGCGGAAAGGATGACGCTGTAGGGCAACTGATATTCAAAGCCGAAGTTGAAGTTGTAGGTTGTGGGCGTGCGCTGGCTGTGAAGCATGGTGTTGAGTG
Organism: Acidobacteriota bacterium; assembly: GCA_021846985.1. Lineage (GTDB taxonomy): Bacteria > Acidobacteriota > Terriglobia > Terriglobales > Acidobacteriaceae > Telmatobacter. Next base: position 153,233 of record JAJZVX010000003.1, read on the forward strand.
AGGTGCCCAGGTTGTTGGCGTAGCCCGAAGGCGAACTGATGGGCTGCACCACGCCGTTGGGGAATGGATTCGAGAGCGAGTAGATGCCCGTGACACTGGGAGCTGGACTGCCCGGAGCAGCCCCCACGCAGGCCGACGTTCCGTTGTAAACCGTGTTGCCGTCGGCGTTATAGCAAGTGGCGTTCCAGTTGGTCACCGTGGAGTAGCCGTCGCTGTCCAGTGAGGCGCCGCCCACCATTTGAGGGCTGGGGCCATAGTAGAAGCCGGCTCCGCCGCGCAGGATCAGGCTCTGGGACGCCTGCCACGCGAATCCGAGACGCGGTCCGAGATCCTTCATGTTGGTGGTGAAAGGTGAGCGGTTGCCGCCGTTTACGTATACCTCCGCGCCGGTGTAGTTGACTCCGCTGGCCGCCGCTGCAATTGCAGGATCGAAGTATTCCAGGCGGTTGTGGCGCTCGGTGCGTCCGCCGAAGATGTCCCAGCGGAGGCCCATGGTAATCGTGAGGGATTTGGTGGGCTGGTAGGTATCCTCGATAAAGGTTGCGTAGTAGGGGTTGGCCTCGGCCACAAAGAGGTCTTTGGTAAAGTTGTAGCTCTCGCTGCCGGGCGTGGAACCCATGCCAATCAGGAACGAGGCGAAGTCGCTGCCACCAAGGGCCGAGGCCACCGTCTGATCGGTCGCCGTGATGTCGAAAGCGTACGCGCCGGAGGGCGCCGGAGGCTGGCCGACATTGAGGAAGCGCTTCATGTATTCGAAGCCGGTGGAGAGTACGTGCTTGCCCCAGGTCTTGGTGATGGCGGCGCTCGCGTCGTTGTTTTCGCTGGCATAGATGAAGGTGTTCCAGTTGGCGGTGCCGCCGATGCCGCCGCCCACATCCCAGAAGTTCACGTACGGCAGCGTCTTATAAACCTCCTGAGCTGCCAGCGATGCGGGGAATCCAAGGGAGGTGATATCAAAGCCGATCTGTCGCGGATCGCCTCCCTGGTTTTCGTAGTGGCGGGTGAACGAATAGCGGAGCTGCAAAATCGTGGTGGGATTCAAGGTGATGTCGTCAGCCACCAGCACATTGCGGCCGTTGGTGACGTTTTGGGCGTAGTTCAGATCCCACATGTTGTTGAAGGCGTTCACTAGCGAGGTATAGAGGCGGTCGAACGAGAAGCGGCCAAAGATGCGCTGGCGCTCGCTCTTGATCCAGTCCATGCGGATGTCGAAGCGCTGCGCTGTGAAGGGATCCAGGCCCGGGACGTAAAGATTGTTGAGTGCTCCGGTGGGATCCGAGTCGCAAGTTGCCGCACTGGGATAGTTGCATTTCGGGAAATTCGACAGAAAGGTAACCGCGATCGGATTGGGGTTGATGATCTTGTTGCCAGGGAACGGCTGGCGGGTGCCGTCAGGATTGTCGGGCAGCAGCGGGTCATAGATCGTGAAGGTATCGCCAGAAAAGTCGCCCGTACGCTCCGGGGTTGTCGGCACCGTAAAGACGTTGGAGCCGTCGAACTGCTGCTGTTGGGTGGCTTCGTAATCGGCAAAGAAAAACAGCTTGTTGTGAAGGATGGGGCCGCCGATTGAACCGCCTTCCTGGTAACGGTGGTAGGCAGGGGCCTGGTTTGGCTGCCCGTTCATGATCTGGCTCTGTTTGTTGAAGTACTCGTTCGCCGCCATTATGTTAGGGCGAAATACGCCAAAAGCGTCGCCGTGGAACTTGTTGGTGCCGGACTTGGTCACGAGGCTGATCACGCCTGCACCGCCGCTCTGGTAGGAGGCCGGGGTGTTCTGGGTTTCGACGCGTGTCTCCTGCACGCCGTCTTCGGGAATATCGAGGGCGGGAATGATCGCCCCGGCGTTATTTTCAGCAATGCCCAGTGGACTGCCGTCCACCATGTAGTAGACGGAGCCAACAATGGCTCCGTTGATGGTGTAGGAGGAGACATCGACCCCGGGACGACCGCTGGTTATGCTGCCGATCACCTGTGAACTGGAGGAGTTGGGGGTGCCGTTGGCAGGCGTAACGCCGGCGCTCAACTGCACCAGATCAAAGACGTTGCGTGTGAGCAGAGGAACGCGGTCGATGGTCTCCGAGGAGATGAGCTGGCCGACGGTCGAGTTGCTGGTCTCCATCAGAGAGGTGGATTCGCTTACGGTAACCACCTCGCTGACGCTCCCCACCGGCAGACTGAAGTTCACGGTGGACCCCTGATCGACAGTAACCCGAACGGCTTTGCGCACGACCGTCTGGAACCCATTGGCCGAGGCCGTGATTTGATACGAGCCTGGGGTAAGAGAAACAAAGGTATAAAGGCCGGCGCCGGTGGTAAGGGTGGAGAGTTTGACTCCGGTTCCCTTCTCTTCGGCGGTGACCTTGGCCGCTGGAACGATGGCGCCGGTCTGGTCGGTAACCAGACCACTGATGGAACCTCTTCCCGCCTGGGCGCACAGGAGGGAGGGCGAGAGAAGGAGCAAGAAAGAGCAAAAGATGCAGGCCGCTGCGGCCGGCAGGCGACGGGTGAGCATGAATGAGCCTCCAAAAGAAATTCCTATATTCAAACGTTTGAATTGGTTGCGGAAACAATGTAGGATGATCCCGTTCGACTGTCAAGAACAAAAATGTGCGCCTTGCGGAAAACGCCCCCTGCCGTGCATCGGGTCTCCGGAGCCGCAAACCGAAACGCTGTGGAACAATAGGCTTTCAACGCTCGGCCCTTTTCGTCCCAAGGAGGCTCGCCAGTGGTTCAACGGAGGTCAGGGCACGTTACGCTTCTCGATATTGCGCGCGCCTGCGGTTGTTCGGTCTCAACGGTCTCCATCGTGCTCAGCGAAGCGCCGCTCTCAAAGAACGTCGCCGCGGCGACGCGCGAGCGCGTTCGGGAGATGGCGCGCCATCTCGGCTATCATCCCGACGCTTATGCGCGCTCGTTGCGCCGCCGGCGCAGCCAGACGATTGCCGTGCTGGCCTACGATCTCTCCGATCCCTTCTGCATCCCCCTGGTGCAGGGCATCCAGTCCGGCCTCAAGCCGGCCAGCTATCTGCCTCTGCTCATGGATGCACAGACCAAACGAAAGCTCTTCGACAATTATCTGCGCATGATCCTCGAGCGGCGCGCGGAAGCGGTCATCGTAATCGCGAGCTGGATCTTCGAGGAAACCAATCTGCTCGCCGATATCGAGAAAAACAAGGTTCCCATCGTTATCATCGGGCGCGACCTGACAGAAAAGAAGATCAACTCCATGCTCATCGACAACCAAGCCGGCGGAGCCATGGCGTTTACTCACCTTGCCACCATGGGCCATCGCCGCATTGCCATCATTCGCGGGCCAGAGGAGCTGCTCGACAGCGCACCACGATGGAAGGGCGTGCAGCAGGCCGCGGCCCAAGCCGGCGTTGTCATCGATGAGCGCCTGGTGCTGCAACTGCCCAGCCTCACCGATTCGGCTTTTGGATTTGAGGGTGGATTGCGCGCGGCCAGGAAATTGCTTGCCGGAAAACAATCGTTTACGGCGGTGCTGGCCTTTGATGATATGACGGCATTAGGGGTCATCCGAGCCCTGAGCGAGGCCGGACGGCGGGTCCCGGAGGACTGCTCCGTAATCGGCTTTGACGATGTGCTGCCCGCGCGCGTGGCCACACCGGGAATCACCACTGTGCACCAGCCCTTGCACGAGATGGGATTGCAGGCGGCCACGTGGGTAATGGAGGAAATCAAGGTGCGGCAGGCAGGAACACAAGGCCGGGTGCGACTAGAGTATGCGCAACCGGAACTGCTGGTGAGGGCCTCCACGACGAGGGCCGCGGAGGACGGCAAGCGACAGTCACAGGCTTGACATCCGTGAGGAAATGGTGGAATATTCCCTTCATTCAAACGTTTGAACTAGACACCCGCCGTCATGCCACAGATCCGACAGACCCCAAGATGGCGGTTGCGATGAGGAGGCGCCAAAGCGCATGAAAACGAGGATTGCCTTTTTACTCTTGCCCTTGGTTCTGTCCCCGCACTGTCTGCGGGCAGAAACGGTTATGCCCCTGCACGATGGCTGGCGCCTGCAATCCGCCTGCCCGGTAAAGGCGGAGGGAGAAACCGTCAGTACGCCCGCCTTCAAAGACGACGGCTGGCTGAAGACCGCCGTGCCAAGCACGGTGCTGGCCGCACAGGTAGCCGCCGGCGTGGTGCCCGATCCGTACTTCGGCGACAATCTGCGCAAACTGCCTGGAACCAGCTACCCCGTCGGGCAGAACTTTTCCAATCTGCCCATGTCCGCCGACAGCCCCTACGCCTGCGCGTGGTGGTATCGCAAAGCCTTTGTCGCTCCGGCTGCGGCTGCCGCGGGCGAACACTACTGGCTGCTCTTTGGCGGCATCAACTACCGCGGCGAAGTGTGGTTGAACGGCCACCGCATTGCCGACGGCTCGGAGGTCGCCGGAGCCTATCGCACTTACCGTCTCGACGTAACGGAGTTTCTCGCGCCGGGGAAAGAAAACGTGCTGGCGGTGAAGGTGACGGCGCCCACGGAGAAGGATCTGGGCATCAACTGGGTGGACTGGAATCCCGCGCCGCCGGACAAGGACATGGGGCTGTGGGGCGCGGTTGCGCTCGTTGAATCCGGCGCGGTCACGGTGGAGTCGCCGCTGGTCGTTACGCACTTTCCCGATGCCACGCTGGATACAGCCGAACTGACCGTATACGCCGAATTGCACAACGCTACGGACAAGACGGTGAAAGGCACAGTGGCGGGCACCGCGGCGGGAGCGCCTTTTGAGCAGGCCGTCGAGCTGGGGCCGCATGAAGACCGCACCGTGGTCTTTGCGCCGGAGCAGTTTCCCGCACTTCGCATTCACAATCCGAAGCCGTGGTGGCCGTTCCAGATGGGCAACGCGCACCTCGAAAAGGTGACGGTGAGCTTCAGCGTGCAGGGCCAGGAGACCGGGGAAAAGAGCGCCGAGTTTGGCATCCGCGAAATCACCTCGGAGCTGACCGTGCACGGCAGCCGGCTCTTCCGCGTCAATGGCAAGCCTATTCTCATTCGTGGCGGCGGCTGGTCGCAGGACATGATGCTGCGCACCAACGCGAAGCGGCTGCGCGATCAGTTCCGCCTCGTACGCGACCTGCGGCTGAACACCATCCGGCTGGAAGGCAAGATGGAGACCGACGACTTCTTCCGGCTGGCGGACGAGCAGGGCATCCTGGTCATGGCCGGTTGGTGCTGCTGCGACCACTGGGAGCATTGGAAAAGCTGGACTCCAGAAGACCTGCAGATCGCCACGGCTTCGCTGCGCTCGCAGATGCTGCGGCTGCGCAACCATCCCAGCCTTCTGGTGTGGCTCAATGGCAGCGACAATCCTCCCACGCCCGAGGTGGAGCGCGCCTATCTGCGGGTGGAAGCCCAGACCCACTGGCCCAATCCGATTCTCAGTTCGGCTACCGGCGCCACAACCACGGTGACGGGCGAGAGCGGCGTCAAGATGACGGGACCGTACGACTATGTGGCCCCCGGCTACTGGTATCTTGGGCTACGCTACGGCGGGGCCGCGGGATTCAACACGGAAACCAGCCCGGGTCCGGCCATTCCTTCGCTGGCCAGCCGCAGAAAGTTCCTTCCTGATCCGGAGGCATGGCCGCCCAGCGCGGACTGGAGCCTGCACAATGGCGGCGGCGGGTTTGTGAACCTCAAGGTCTTTGACGAAGCCATGGAGGCCATCTACGCCAGGCCTGCCTCGGCGGCGCAGTACGAGCGCATCGCGCAGACCATGGAGTACGACTCGGAGCGCGCCATGTTCGAGGCTTATGCCAAGAACAAGTACGATTCGACGGGCGTGATCCAATGGATGCTGAACAATGCCTGGCCGTCGATGATCTGGCATCTCTACGACTACTATCTCGACGCCGGCGGCGGCTACTTTGGCGCCAAGAAGGCCTGCGAGCCTGTACATATCCAGTACTCCTACGACGACCAGTCGATTGTGGCCGTGAACAGCACCTATGCAGCTGTCAAAGGCCTGCACGCTACCGTCGAAATACACAACCCGGCATGGAAGAAGCTCTACAGCGCGGAAGGAACGGTGGACTTGGCGGCCGACTCGGCCGAACGCGTCTTTGCGATTCCAGAAAGCCTCTTTGCAGGCGCAGAGCGCACCTTCCTGATCGACCTCACGCTCAAAGACGCGCACGGACAGATCGTGAGCCACAACTTCTACTGGGTTCCGGGCATGCTCACAACGTTTGACTGGCAGACGACCGAATACACGCACACGCCGGCGGCGCGGCAGGAAGATCTCACTGCCCTGGCTAATCTGCCGCCAGCCAGCGTGAGCGCGCATGCGGAAGCAATGACGTCCGCAAAGGGACGCGAGATTCGTGTTCGTCTCGAGAACCATTCGCAAATACTGGCCTTCCAGGTGCGCGCAGCTGTGCGGACCAAAGCGGGCGACCTGATTGCTCCGGTGCTCTGGTCGGATAATTGGATTGAGCTGACGCCAGGCGAAACCACCACGCTTACCGCGCTGCTGCCCGACGAAACAACGGGCGAGCCGGTGGTCGAGGTGGAGGGCTGGAACGTGGCCCCCGTAACGCTGACGCCCCAACTTGTGGCTGAAAAATAACCGCGCGCATGACAGGCACCACCGAACAGACCAACCCGGGCGCCATCGGCCTGAAGCGCACCCTGCGCTTCAGGGATCTGGTTCTTTACGGAATCATCCTCATCCAGCCCACGGCGCCCATGCCCAGCTTCGGCGTGATCTATCACGAAGCGCGGGGCCATGCCGTCACGGCTATCCTCCTCGCCATGGTGGCCATGCTCTTCACCTCGGTGAGCTATGGCCGCATGGCGCGTGTCTATCCGCACGGCGGATCGGCCTTCCTCTATGTGGGCAAGGAAATCCATGCCAGCCTCGGCTACCTGACCGGATGGTGCCTGGTCATGGACTATGTTCTGAACCCCCTTATCTGCACCATCTGGTGCAGCCGCGCCGCCATGAACTTCCTGCCTGAAATTCCCTATGTGGCATGGGCCATCTTTTTCGCGGCGCTCTTCACCTTGCTGAACTGCAATGGTGTGGAAACCTCAGCCCGCATCAACGCCGGAATGGCCGCGGCGCTAGGCATCGTCATCCTTCTGGTGCTCGGAGCGGCGGCGCACTGGCTCTTGCGCCTGTCGCATCCGGGTGCGAGTTTTTTCCTCGATCCCTTCTACGACAAGGCGACCTTCAACACTACGGGTCTGCTGCGTGGAACCTCCATCGCCGTGCTCACTTACATTGGGTTCGACGGTATCTCCACGCTCACCGACGAAGCCCGTGACCCCGCGCGCAGCGTACCGCGGGCCATTGTGCTCACCTGCTTCATCACTGGCGTGCTGGCCAGCATCGAGGTGTACGCTGCGCAATTGGTGTGGCCTCGCGGGTTGGCCTTTCCGGAGATCGACACTGCCTATTGCTTCGTATCCGGACGCATGGGCGGCCCAATTCTCTTCCTGATCGTGAATGCGGCGCTGCTGCTGGCCAACATGGGCTCCGGGATGGCCTCGCAACTGGGCGCGGCGCGTCTGCTCTACGCCATGGGCCAGGATGGAGCGCTGCCGCGGCGTTTCTTCGCCGCCGTGCATCCCAGGAGCCGCATTCCTCGCAACAATGTACTGCTGATTGGCGCCATCTGCCTGGCGGGCGCGCTGGTCTTCAGTTATCAACTAGGCACGGAACTACTCAACTACGGCGCGCTGCTGGCCTTCATGGGCGTGAACGTGGCCTCGATTCTCCGCGGTTGGCGTCACGGACGATGGTCGCAGCTCTTCCCCATGCTGCTTTCACTTGGCGGCTTCCTGACCTGTCTCTTCCTGTGGATCAACCTGGGGCCACTGGCGCGCATGGCGGGCACCGGATGGGCACTGCTCGGAATCCTGTTCTGGGTGGTGCGCCGCCGCGCAACGGTGCTGCCGGAAGAAGCAGCGGCTTGAGACTGGCGCACTCCGGCAATTGAAATCCGATTCAGAAGCGTTCCCAGTGCAGTACCTCGTCCAGCGAGCGCTTGTCCACACGCGGAGCCTCGGCGGGATAACCGAAAGAAACAATGGCGATCAGTTGCCGGCCGGCGGGCGCGCCAAAGGTCTTCGCCACCGTCGGTCCGTAAGGCTGCTTCGTCCCCGCCACCCAGCAGGAGCCGATGCCGTGCGCCGCGGCGGCAACAAGCAGGTTCTCCGTGGCGGCCGAGCAGTCCTCCACCGCATAGCCGGTCTCGCGCGCCAGCACCAGCACGGCAAAGGCCGCACTGGCAATGAACTCGGCATGACCAAGCAGGGGAGGAATGCGTGCCAAATCTTCTTTCCCCGTGACCACGACAAAGTCCCAGGGCTGGTCGTTCATGGCTGTGGGCGCCAGGCGGGCGCAATCGACAATCTCTTCGATGACGGCACGCGCAACCGGTTCGGCGGTGTAGGCGCGAATGCTGCGGCGGGACTTGAGAACCTGAATAGCCTTGTTCACAGGCATGCTTGCTCCTGTTCTGTGCTGCGAACTCGAACACTCCATCTTAATTGGAGCGGAAGGCGATGCACGAAGCTCAGGCCCTGTTGGGAAACCACCGCCGCGGCTATGGCTGCGCTGGCCAAAGCGCCAACCTGGGTGTAGAAGCGTCCTGTCAGGCCGTCTCGGCTTCGGCTTTGCAAGCAGGCGGAGCCTTGCCTTCTCCACTTCTGACGCCCGTCTCCGAGATTCTCTTGGAACCTCTCCTCACGAAAGCGCGGGCAGGCGATCGATCCACTGCGTTCCGTTGGCCGCTGCTTCCATCAGGATGCAGAAGGCCTGGGCCTCGGTGGAAGTGCCCGGACGGTCGAAGTTGGGCGCGCCGCACACTCCCTGGACGTATCCATCGCGGTCCATCCTGGCCCGCGCCGCCGCGCGCATCCGGTCCGCGTGGGCGCGGTAGCTGCGCGGCAGCCAGCCCTCGGTTGCGCCTTCGTAGGTTGCATACGCCAGCATCTGCGCCAGATTGGTCTCCACAAAGGTGTGGGGATCGTCAACCACGTCGTGGAAGAGACCGTCGGACCGCTGATGCGCCAGGCAGCCGTCTATAAGTTCGCGTGCAAAGGCGGCCAGTCGCTCGCGGTCCGCGCGCCGCTTGCCCGGCAGGCTGCGGATGACGCGCGCCAGCCCCGCCGCCGCCCAGCCGTTGCCGCCACCCCAGCAGCTCGCATCCTTGAACTGCCCCTTGCCGTCGTCCCAGATGTGCCCCAGCAGCTTCCTGTCGGGAATCCAAAGCCGCTTGCGGAAGCCTTCGGTCTGAAGGATGGCTTCGTCGTAGAATCCCATCGCAGCCAGAAAGGGCGGCGCGCCGTTAAAGCCGTCCGACCAGACCTCTGGTGCTTCAAAGACGTGATAGAGAATGCCGCTCGACGAGCGCGACGCCTTGAAACGAATCCACGTCAGCAGCTCTGCCACAGCCGCCTGCATCTGCGGGTCGCGGGTCCACTCAGCCGCCTTGGCATAGGCCACGCCACCCATGGCGGGGTCCGTGGGTCCGCCGCTGACCACCACAGCCAGACGCCCATCGGGAACGCGCTGCACCATGGCCGCTCGCGTGAGCCGGATGACGCCCTCGCGATCGCCTGACTCGAGTAAAGCCTGGGCCAGGATGCCTCCCAATCGCGACGCTGCATGGCCAAGCCAGCGGCCCTGGCGCGCTCGATGCGCCGCGCGCTCTCCGAGTGCCCACGATCGGCGGCAGCAGGTTGCGGCAGGGGCTGAGAGGCTTGGGCCACAGCCCGGCCGAGGCCCACAATAGCGCTGGCGTGAAGAAAGCGGCGGCGATTCATGGCGGCGTTCCCTCCGGACCGTCCATCATAGTACGCCTGCGAGTTCGTGCGGCCAGGGATGTGCTGCGAGGAACTGGTCGGCTCTTTGTATCGCAGGTTCTTGCGTCATTCCTGTTTGGGCCACACACACGACAAGTCGCGTTTCCACCTTCATCTTTGAGTGCTCTCAAACAAGCGATCGGACATTTTTCGTGTTAGCGGCGGGATGGGAAGGATGCGTCAAAGGGATTAGTATGGAGCGGGGAAAAACTCGCCGGCCTGGCTGGCAGCTAAACGCGCATCGTGCTTCCCTTGCTCTCTCCCCTCAGAGAAAGAGCCGGATGCGCGCCGGATAAAAGGAGAATCCATGGTAACGCGACGGGAGTTTCTTGACTCACTTGCGGCAGGTACAGCGGGGTTGGCCATCAGCGCCAGCGCCCAGAGCTACGCGCAGATTCTGGGATCGAACGAACGACTCAACTTCGCGGTCATCGGCCTGAACAGTCGAGCGTATGCGCACCTGTCTGCCCTGAAGGCAAACCAGCAGCACGCACGGATTGCGCATGTGTGTGACGTGGAAAGTAACATCTTGGCGCGCTTTGCCGCCGCCACGGAAAAGCAGATGGGGACCGCGCCGGTCACGCACAAGGACTTTCGCAAGATTCTCGAGTTGAAAGACGTGGACGCCATCACCATCGCCACGCCCGACCACTGGCATGCGCCCATGGCGATTCTCGGCCTCGAAGCCGGCAAGAACGTGTACGTTGAGAAACCTTGCAGCCACAACCCCGGCGAGGGCGCGCTGCTGGTGGCGGCGCAAAAAAAATACGGCAAGCTGTGCCAGATGGGCACGCAGCAGCGCTCGTCCGATTACACCATCGACATCATCGAGAAGATTCACAACGGCCTGGTGGGCCGGCCCTACTTTGCCAAGTGCTGGTACAACAACACCCGCAAGTCCATCGGCATCGGCAAAGAAGTTCCCGTCCCCGCCACCCTTGACTGGGATCTGTGGCAGGGACCGGCGCCGCGCCAGCCCTACAAGAACAACGTGCAGCCCTACAACTGGCACTGGTTCAGGATCTGGGGCACCGGCGAAACGCTGAACAACGGCACCCATGAGGTGGACGTGTGCCGCTGGGCGCTGGGCGTGGACTTTCCCAATCGCGTTACCTCGTCAGGGGGCCGCTACGCCTACAAGGACGATTGGCAGTTCTACGACACCCTCATCACCAGCTTCGAATACGACGACAAGATGATCGCCTGGGAGTGCACCTGCTGCCAGGGCATGAGGTACTTCCATCGCGGCCGCGGCTCGCTCATCGAGGGCACCAAGGGCACCGTGCTCATCGACCGCGACGGCTATGAGATCTACGACCTGGACGGGAGAAAGACGAGCGAGTTCAAGGTGGGTCACAAAACTTCAACGGCCGACCTGGTGGGCGCCGACTCCATGACCGACGCCCACTTTGCCAACTTCATCGCCGGCATCCAGAAGGGTGAACCGCTGCACGCGCCAGTCTCGGTGGGCAATGTGGCGGTGACCATGCTGCAACTGTCCAACATAGCCTGGGAGGTCAACCGCGAACTCGATCTGAACCCCGCCGACGGCAAAATTGAGAACGATCCCGAAGCCATGCGCTACTGGGACCGCACCTACGAGAAAGGATGGGAACCGCGCATATGAAAACCACTCTCTCTCGCCGCACCTTTGTCCGTTCTGGCGCGCTGCTCACGGCGGCTTGCGCCCTGCCCGGCGCGCGTTCCGCCTACGCAAGCCTCTCGCAGGCGCCCACCGGGGAATCCCCCGTGCGCCTGGGGCTGTGCAGCTACACCTTCCGCGAATTCACGCGGGCACAGCTGATCGGCGACATGCAGCAGCTCCACGTGAACAGCCTCAATGTCAAGGACGCGAAAGACCACCTGCCCATGGAGCCCCAGGCCGAGGCCACAGCATTGGCAGACTATACAGCCAACGGCGTACAACTCCACGCCGCCGGGGCCATCTACTTTCCCAAAGACGAAGACGAGGACATTCGCGCCAAGTTTGAATATTGCAAGCGCGCGGGCATTCAGGTGATCGTGGCCGGCGATCCCACCCCCAAAACGCTGCCGCGCATCGAAAAATTTGTCAAGGAGTACGACATCCGCCTCGCCATCCACAACCACGGGCCGGAAGACAAACTGTGGCCCTCGCCTCTGGATATTTTGAAAGACATCAAGGATCTGGATCCGCGGATTGGCTGCTGCATCGACGTGGGCCACACTGTGCGCGCCGGCACCGACGTCGTCGAAGCCATCCATGCCGTCGGCCCGCGCCTCTACAACATGCATATGAAGGATCTCAGCAGCTTTACCGACAAGGAAAGCCAGGTGGCCGTGGGCGAAGGCCTGATGCCGGTCCGCCAGATCTTCGAGGCGCTCATCCAGATGAAGTACCAGGGTTGGGTAGACCTGGAGTACGAGGTCCACGGCGACGACCCGATGCCGGGCGTGATCAGCAGCTTTGCCTACATGAGAGGCGTACTGGCAGGCATGGGTTATCCGGCGCATACCTAAAGGCTTTGCCATTCCCTGAAGCAGCGGCCACGGCCTTACCAGATTTGGTTGGAGTGCCGTGGCCATTCTTCTTCCGGCACAGAGGGCTTGGGAAGATCTTTCTGCTCGATGGGAACAAGCCGGGCTACTGGAACGCCGTTCTTCTGAAGGACGAAGGCAGCTCCCTGATAGCGAACGCGGTTGACGCAATCGGCGAAGTTTCTCGACGCCTCGGTGACGCTGATCATGCGCTCCTTCACCCTATCAGATTATCAGATTTTTTACACTTTGTCATGCACGCAAGCCAGCCGATCTGCCTCTCCCGCAAGAAGATCGTGTCTTCCTTCCACGCGCGCCGATCTCTGTATCTTTTGGGTAAAGGACGCGAACAGGCAGACAATGCGCCCAGTTGCCGGCCAGACGCCATCCCAAAGCCAGAGAAAGAGCACGATGAGGGGCTGTTGCGAGCGCCCTTGCCGATGAGCCGCACGGACTCTACTGCGGCGCTAACTGCTCCAGCAGGGCATCGAAGTCTTCCAGGCGCGCGTATTCGATGATCAATTTACCACGGCCGTTGTGGTCTTCTATGTGGACTTTGAGGCCCAGTGCGCGCTGCAGACGCTCCTCTACCTCGCGAACGTTCGGGTCGACGGGGAGCGCAGGCTTGCGCTCTTTCTTCCGCGTCTTTTCCGGATTGATCAGACCCTGAATGTAGCTTTCTGTTTGGCGAACAGAAAGCGAAAGTGAGACGACTCGCTGCGCCGCTTTCTCCATCGCCTCGGCATGTTCTAACGCCAGCAGTGCTCGCGCATGGCCAAAGGTCAGCACGCCTGACTCGACACGGGTTTGGACCGAAGATGGCAGCCTGAGCAGGCGCAAAAAGTTGGCCACCGTGGCGCGATCTTTTCCCGTGCGCACCGCCATCTGTTCCTGCGTCATGTGGAACTCGCGCGACAGACGCTCGAAGGCGCGGGCCTGTTCCATCGGGTTCAAGTCGGCCCGCTGCAGGTTTTCCACGATGGTAATCTCCATCGCCTGTTCGTCGGAGACCTGGCGCAGAATGACGGGGATGGTCTGCTTCCCGGCAAGCTGCGAGGCAAGCCAGCGCCGCTCGCCAGCAATGAGTTGGAAACGGCCGCTGCTGAGCGGACGAACCAATATCGGCTGGACGACGCCGTTCGAGGCAATGGAGGCTGCCAGCTCTTTCAACTGCTCTTCATCCATGTGCGAACGCGTCTGGAAGGGATTGCGATCAATCCTGTCGACCTGAACTTCTAGCGGCTTTCCTCCTTCGCTTCCGGAGGGGCTTGCGGCGGTGGCTGCCGGAACGCGCGGAAGCAGTGAGTCGAGGCCCCTTCCCAGGGCGCGGCGTTTGGTGTCAACGGGAGCGGCATTCATGATTCAAAATCCTCTGCTCCGGCCGTGGCGCCGGAAGTTCACAATGATCGAAAGGCACAAATTGGATTCCTCAGCGAGAGGCAAGCGCGGCAAATCAGGAGTCCGGTGGGGCCTGAGTCTGGGGTTCGCACTCCGGTGCGGTTTCAGTTGGGATCTCGATTCCGTTGCGCGCCATGAATTCGCCGGCCAGCTCAAAGTAGGCCTCGGTGCCGCGTGATCGGGGATCGTAAAGCGCCACTGGCCGTCCGTGGCTGGGCGCCTCAGCCAGGCGCACGTTGCGCGGAATCACCGTCTGGAAAAGCCGATCGCGGAAGTACTGCCGGAGCGTCTCCGTCACCTGCTGCGCCAAGTTGGTGCGGTCGTCATACATGGTTAGCAGAACGCCCTCGATAGTGACCGCGGGATTAAAGTTGGCCCGCACTCGCTCCAGCGTCGAAACCAACTCTGAAATGCCCTCCAGGGCGAAGTACTCGGCCTGCATGGGTACGATGAGTGAGTCTGCCGCCACCAGCGCATTCAGGGTCAGCAGATCGAGAGCTGGCGGGCAGTCAAGAACAACCAGGTCGTAAGCCCCTTGAATGGGTTCGAGAGCGCGGCGCAGACGCACGGCACGGTCGGTTGCGGTGGCCAGCTCGACGTTGACGCCCGTGAGGTTTTTTGAGCCCGGCAGCAGCCAGAGCGTGCTAATCTCCGTGGGCAGAATGACTGATTCTACCGGAGCATCGCCCACAAGCACGTCATAGATGGAGTGGCGGCTGTCGTCACGCTGAAAACCAACTCCGGAGGAGGCATTGGCTTGTGGATCACAGTCGACGAGCAGAACCTTCAGGCTTTCAAGGGCCAGACATGCGGCCAAGTTGATGGCTGTGGTAGTTTTGCCAACTCCGCCTTTCTGGTTGACGATGCCGAGAATCTTTCCCATGGCATTTCAGAGTAAAGTGTAGGCCTTCCGGAAGATAGGGCATTGCGTTGTGGAGAACGCGGCGCGGCTGTGGAAAGCGGCTCTGACACAATACCCATGTTCGGGCAAAGCCGTAGATGGAAAGGACTTTACAGGTGAGGGGCGAAATATCTGCAGGAAGGCGGACAGGACCGCTCGTGGTGGAAAACTTTTCTCCGCGAAGCAGAAGAGACGGAGGAGTTTCAGGCCGTCGCCTCAATCAGGCATGTTCCAAAATGAACCAGCGGCCCGATTGTTCCACGTGGAACATTGAGTGGGCGCCAGACAGCAGGAGGGAGATTGTGTTCCACGTGGAACACAATCTCCCTGCACAGTGGACAGCAATCTCCTTCTTCCGCTCGCAGTCACAATCCACGACCGACGCGATCATTCCTTCGTCCCGAGCCGCCGCGTCAGCCGTTCCCCGGAGCTTAGATGATCGGTGCAGGGCTCACGGATAAGGTCGTCCTTATCACCGGAACCAACACCCTCCTTGGCATCGGAGCTGCTGTCGCTCGCGTCTTCGCCGGTCAGGGCGGTCGGCCTCTCCTGCACGACTTTCGTCCACCTTAAACCGCCGTGCTGCCGCCTGTGTCTGGCTCTCCATTCCGCCCCTCTGCGTGCTCTTGCCTGTCCCTGCAAACCTTTTCTCCAAGTCTCTTGCCCGATGAGGTACGCTCAGCCAGCACCCTCGTCTGCGCCATCGAGCCCGACCTCTCCAACCCAGACACAATTTCCTCCCTCTTTAACGTTGCCAAGGAGAGGCTGGGCGCAGTCGACATCCTCGCAGACAAATACCGCTACTCGAGAAGGGAAGACGTTCCTGCCTCAAGAGAAAACGATCCAGAACTCCTGACTGGCACTGATAAGGCGACGCGCTACGCTGAAGGGATTCGCATCTGTCTCATCGAGAAAACGAGGGAGGACCTGCCACGTATACGCAAGCCAGCCCTCGTCAAACGGGCGAACGGACAACGCGCTGCGCCAGAGTCAGTACTCGATTGCCGTGGCCAGCGAACGCATGTGCAACGGCCCAGGAAAACGCCGCACCTGCAATCGCCTTCAACTCCGGAAGGTTCCCGGATGTGGTCAACAGTACCAGCCACCCACCAGGGCGCACGAGCTGTGCGGCTGTCTCCACCGCCCGTTCCATGCGGTCCACAGCGCGCAAAGTCACACAGTCAAAGTCCTCTTTCAACCCCTCTGCCCGACCTGCATACACTTGCGCTTCAAGTTCCAGAACCCGCACGGCCTCCTGAAGAAACGCGGCCTTCTTTCCCTGCGACTCCGCCAACGTCACGGCAATCCCAGGTTGGCAAATCGCGATGGGAATCCCTGGGAATCCTGCGCCCGACCCGAAGTCGAGCAACGTGCGGATCTGGGGCGGAAGCCTCCGGGCGCAGGTAATCGACTCAATAAAATGCCGGCAGAGGATGCCTTCCTCATCGCGCACAGCCGTCAAATTCATGCGCGCATTCCAGCGCGCGAGTAGCAGATAGAATTCCCCAAAGCGTTCGGCCCTCTCTGGCGCGAGCGCATCCAGACCGGCCTCACAGAGCAAAGTCTGCAACCGTGCGCCTACGCGCTGCGCATCGTCGCTCATGCGCTCGTTGCCTGAACGGCGATCTCCCGGGGCTGCCACACTGTGGCTGCCTGTACAAAGGCGCCGAAGACGGCCCGTGACAGGGCGTTCGTAGAGTAGGTCCGTTCAGGATGCCACTGCACCCCCAGCACAAAGTGATCCGGCGAATCCAGCTCGATGGCCTCGATCACGCCATCTTCGGGGCTCACCGCCGTCACCCGAAGGTTGTCGCCGGGCACCCGAATCGCTTGGTGATGGCTTGAGTTCACCTTGGGCTCAACTCCTTCGCCCCGCGGCACAAGACCTGCCAGTCTCGATCCCGGTGCAATCCGGATCGGGTGCGCCTCTGCCACGTCACTCCCTGGATTATGGTTCACCTTTGTCTTCAAATCTTGAATCAGCGAGCCACAGCACCACACGTTCAAGCTCTGTGCTCCCAGGCAGATGGCCAGGATCGGCTTTCTCATTCCAAACGCGTCCTGCAGGAGCAACTCGTCCACGGCCGTACGCGCTGGATCAGCCGCCCCGCAGGCAGCCGTTGCTTCTTCGCCAAATCTTTGTGGATCAACGTCGGCATGCCCGCCCGGCAGCAGGACTCCCTGCACGCCGGCGAGCAGCCTCGCCACGCGATCCTGCCGCTCATGCAAAGGCACAAGAATCGGCTTGACTCCCGCCGCATGCAGGGCCAGAAAATACTGCGGCAGCGTGCGCTGGTTATAAGCCATGTCGGTGCTGATCGGTTCGGGGATTGCAATGTGAACACACATAAAGACCCCAGTTTACTTATGCAGAACCTGCTGGTGAAGTGCCATCGGGGGAAAGATGCCTGAAGAGTAACGGCTGCTGCAAAGGCATCCCCCGACCGTCTGACAGAGCAGCCTGGCCGCCTGATCTCATCCTTTGACGCAGCACATCTCCGACCGTTGCATTAAAAACATAACTATTTATATATGTATAACTTACAATCATTCAGCGATCACAATGCACTGATCTCCAGCCTCCGTCGTGTCCGAGGCTTGCTCACACGCCTCCAGCATCTCACCGATCTGCGCCTTCACGCGCTCCGTTAGCTCGTCCATCTGGCGCAGATTCATTCCCGCAGTCTCCACTGGCTTGCCCACGGTCAACGTCAGTTCCCCTGGAAAAAAGTGGTGGGTATGGATTGGCAGCAGGTCGTAGACGCCGTGGAGGGCAATGGGCACCAGTGGAACCTGGGCGCGGATCGCCAGATAGGCAGCGCCGGATTGAAAGGGTTGCAGTCTGCCGTCCGGAGTTCGGCCGCCCTCGGGAAAAACAAACAGCGGCATGCTGCCTCGCAGGGCCTTGATCGCCGCTCCGAGGCTGCCAAGGGTGGCGTGCGAGTTGGAAGTATCGATAGCAATCTGGCCGGAGCGGTTCAGATACCAGCCAATGAACACAATCCGCCAAAGCTCCTTCTTGGCCAGGATGCGGAATTGAAAGGGCAGCGCGGCAAAGATCACCGGCGTGTCCATGTACGACGTATGGTTGGCAACCAACACCGCCACAGGGTAGCGCTTCAGGTTCTCCGCGCCATGCACGGTAAGCCTACAGCCTGAGACCCGCACCAACGCCCGCGCCCAGAGCCGGGCAATCCCATGCTGTGCTTTGCCGCTGCGATCCACAAGCGAAACCAACAGCGCGCAGGAACCGCACACTGCCGTGATGACCGCCAGCAGCGGCGATTGCAGCAGGTTGGTGCGCCAGCGTTGGAGCACCGGCAACGGATTGGGCCGTCGGCTCATTGCCTCTCCGTTTCCGCAAGCAGCAGCGAACGAGCCTCGCCTGCCAGATAAACCGAACCGCAGACTACCGCGATGCCGTTCGCCGTGGACTCCTCCGCCATGGCGAGCGCTTGCACCACCGACTCCGCCGGCTCGGCGGCAACGCCCACGGCTGCCGCGGCCGCCAGCAGATCCGGGAGCGCCGTGGCGCGGGCGCTATGGATGGGAGCCACAATCACGCGGTCGAAGAGTGGAAACAGGATGCTGCTCATCTCGTGGACTGACTTGTCGCGCAGGCAACTGAAAACCAGCGTGCGCGGTTGGCTGCCGCGCAGATCGTCTTGCAGTGCGGCCCGCAACGCCTGTGCGCCGGCGGGATTGTGGGCCACATCCAGAACCCACTCCACTGCGCCACGCCGGATGCGCTCCATCCGGCCCGGCCAGCGCGTCTGCCGGATGCCGGCCTCGATCGTGGCGGGCGTGATCCCTCGGCCTGTCAGCGTGGCCAGTTCTACGGCGGCGGCCATGGCCAGGGCTAGATTCCGATGTTGATGGGGTCCCTTCAGAGGTGAATCCACGCGGATTGGCGCGCCGAGTGCCTCGACCAGATAGGCTTTCGCCGCGGTATCACCTGGAGAGGGCAGGTACACCGAAGCATCGACGATCCGGACTCCCAGCTGCGTTTCCACCTCGCCCAGCGCCTCGTTCACCTCGCGATCCTGCGGCAGCGTGATCAGGACGCCGCCGCGGCGAAGGATTCCGGCCTTTTCCCGCGCAATGGCGCCCAGCGTGGAGCCGAGCCATTCCATATGGTCATACGCAATGTCGGTGATGATCGAGAGTTGCGGATCGACAACGTTGGTTGCATCCAGGCGTCCGCCCATCCCGACTTCCAGCACGGCCATTTCCACGCGGCTTCGCGCAAAGTGGAGCAACGCCTGGGCCGTCAGAACCTCAAAGAAGCTGGGCAACTGCGGCAGCGCGCCCTCGCGCACCTGCCGTTGCGCGGCCGCATCCACCTCAAAGTAGAGTCCGCCAAAGTCCGTGTCGGCAATCTCCGCGCCGTCTATGCGAATCCGCTCGTTCACGCGCGTCAGGTGCGGCGAGGTATATAGCCCGGTGCGTACACCCGAGGCGGTAAGGACCGAGGCCAGCGTGGCGGCCGTAGAGCCTTTACCATTGGTCCCTGCAATCAGGATCGTCCGGAAGCGTTTCTGCGGATTGCCAAGCGCCTCCAGCAGCACCCGGACCTCGCCGAGTGAAAACTTGCGCTGCGGCGTCCCGGCTGCCGTGTAAAGCTCCGGAACCTTGGCGTAGAGTTGGTCGATGGCCGCTTGGTAAGACATGGAAGCTTCAGTATAAAAGGCTCGTGGCTGCGGCGCACGGCGTGTTTTTTTCACTTCAGCAGCAACTGCAGCGCACGGCGCGCACTCTGCAGGCATTCCCGGGCCTCGTCTTCCGAGAGCAGGCCGTGATGAACGGCCTTCTTGCCGGTGTCGTTCACCTGGTTGGCCACGCCCGGAAACTCCGCGTCGATGCCGGTGAGTTGCAGGTTATCATTCACTTCGCGCAGAAGGCTTCCCAGCGTCGCGGCATTGCGGTAGCGGGTGCGCACCTGGCGCGCCAGGACCGAGGGAAGCTTTTGCTTGATGGCTTCCTCCAGCACCGAGCGGCACATCACCGCGCAAGCGGTAAACATCCCAAAGAAGTAGCAACGCGTGGCTTCGTCAAGATAGCGATCCGCTTCTTCCGAACTGGCCGCAGACACCACGCATTCCCGCAGATGGGCGGCGCGCAGCACCGCTGGCTCAATCATCTCCAGCAGCTCCAGAGAAAAAGCCGCGCGCAGCAACTCGTTCTGCTGGTAATCGAGCGCCCGCTGAATCTCCTGCCACGCCGGGACCGTCGATGCGCTGTCCGCTGGCTGCAGCCGCGTCAACGAGGTCAACCGCTGCCGTGCGTGCTCCACAAAGCCCTGTCGCATCTCCTGGGCCAGCCTCTGCCACTCCGCTACAAACACTGTTGGCTGCTGCTGGTAGCGCGCCCACAGTTCGTCGTAGACAATCCCAGGCAGAACGCTGCGCAGTTGCGGAAAGCGGCCCGTCCTCGCCAGCTCCGCTATGGCCGCACAGAACTCCCGCCCGGGAGCATCCGCCGTGGACATCTGCAGTAGCTCACTCTCCAAGCGCCCTACGTCAATGCTCATAACCCCGTGCTTCCTCCGTACTTAACCGCACAGTGTAAAAGCAAGCCGCTGTCGAACCAATGCCCATTCCCTGCTGCCGCCAATCCGCATACGGAAATGGGAACACTGGACCCAAGAAGCCGACAGCGGGAATCTCTCGCTGATGTGCCGCCCGGCGATCGCATGGCGTCCCTCTCGGCGGGTACACACTGCGCCTACGCTCCATCGGTCACGCTGCCGCCTCCCTCATCCCGCCTCGCATGGCACGGCATCAAACTCCCTGCCCTGTGTATTCCCGGGTCGTTCCATCTCCTCGTTTCACGCGCGGTTAACCCGCTATTTCACACAAACACCCTCTGTCCCACAGGGATCTTGCGCCCCCTTGTGGATACCGTGGGAAACTCAGCACCGAACCCGTCCTCTCTGTCCCGCTTTTCCAATCATCCTGAATTCCACAGCCAGGATTTAGAAAACCCGCACTACGCCAACTCTGGCGCACCAAACCACTTGGCCGTTCTTTCCACTTTTCCTTCGATAACGACGGAGACTACTATCTTTTTCTTCTTTCATCCTCCCCATTTCCTCACCCTTCGCCACGATCAACGCGAAGCACGAAACCATCTCCACATGCGCAGGCCAGAAGGCTCGCAAGGCTAAAACGGAAAAAGAGCGCCCGGATCAACAGAAGCAACCCGGTTTTCCACGCGCAATTGATTGCCGGGATGACTACAATCGAAAACAACCGGGCTGAGCCGTATCCGCAGGGCAGCAAGTTGTTGTAGAGTGTGGCCAGTGCGGCAACGCGCTCAAATTTATGAAGGTAGGCCTATGCCGAAAGTTGAGAGCGATGTGGAGATGCCTGCCGCGCAGGGGGCAGCGATGGAGATCACGGTAAGCCGCCAGGAGCTGGTGAAAGAGCTTACGGCCACGCAGAGCGTAGTTGAGCGCAAAACGACCATTCCGATTCTTTCCAATTTTCTAATCGAGGCGGATGGCGAGCGGCTGAACATCACGGCAAC
This sequence comes from Acidobacteriota bacterium, assembly GCA_021846985.1. GTDB lineage: Bacteria > Acidobacteriota > Terriglobia > Terriglobales > Acidobacteriaceae > Telmatobacter. Next base: position 174,415 of record JAJZVX010000003.1, read on the forward strand.
GGACCTCGATCAGGCCATTCACACCAGCGCCGCCGCCAAGGTAAAGAAGCCCGGCGCCTGTACGATTCCAGCCCGCAAGCTCTACGATTACATCAAGCTGCTTCCCGATGGAGAGATCTCTATCAAGCTCCTGGAGAATCACTGGGTGCAGATCCGCTCGGGCCGGTCGAACACCAAAATGGTAGGCATGGCGCGGGCCAACTATCCGCAGGTTCCGGAGTTTCCCGCGCTGTCTCCCACGCCCATCTCCACGGGGGCCCTCAAGACTCTTATCACGCGCACCATCTTCGCCATTTCCAACGAGGAGTCACGCTACACCCTGAACGGCGCGCTGCTCATCCTCAAGGCCGAATCGCTGGCCATGGTAGCCACAGACGGTCATCGCCTTTCGTTTGTCGAAAAGCCCAACGAGACCCTGGAAGGCATCAGCGGCGAGAAGCGCGTTCTTATCCCGCGCAAGGCGCTCTCGGAGCTGCAGCAGCTTCTAGCCTCCACGGAAGCCGAGAAGATTGACTTTGCCGACGACGAACATACACTCTTCTTCCGTGTCGGCCATCGCACCCTGAGCAGCCGCAAGCTCAACGGGCAGTTCCCTAACTTCGAAGCCGTGATGCCCCGCGACAACACCCGGTTCGTGATCATTCGCTCCAGCGAGCTTTCTGCCGCCATTCAGCGCGTGGCGCAATTTGCCGACGAGCGCTCCGGCGCCATCCGCATGCGCCTTGAGGCCAACGAACTCCGCATCAGTTCCAGTTCCACCGAGTCTGGCGAAAGCGAAGACACCATCGATACGCCCTACGCCGGCGAATCCATTACCGTGGGTTTCAACTCCTCTTACATTCTGGACTTTCTCAAGGCGCTCAACAACGAGGGTGAGGTGCGGCTGGAGTTCAAAGACGCGCAATCCGCCGGCCAAATGCGCCCCGAGGATCCCAACGCCGAGTACAAGTACCGCTACGTGCTGATGCCTATGCGCATCTGAGCGGTTCCTCCGGCGCTCTCCGTGCGTTATCCGGCCAATTCGTGTATGCGCTCGTGCGGCCGGTCGCGCAGCATGCCGTCGCCCTTCGTCAGCCACGCCACGCCAAACGCAATCAGCGCTACCGACTCGCAGCAGAAGAACGGGTGCAGCATCCCCTGCGCCTCGGTGAGCCCCTTCACTGTCAGGCCCACCATCGCGGACATGCTGATGATGATCGTCACGCCGCACACCCAGTAGATCGTGTTGCGCTTCCGTTTGCGTTGTGTGAGCCTCCGTTCCGGCGACGAGCGCCGGAATAAGAACAGGCAGAAATACGCAATGGAAAGAAACATCAGCGCAGCAAAGGCGGTGTGCGTATAGCCAATGTCGATCTGCAGCCGGGTGTAGCGGCTGCAGCCAGGATCCTCCGAAGGAAACAGCGCTACTCCTAGCGTGAACGCCCCCGCCATATAGCCTGCAATTTCATCGTGCCGGTCGTAGCCTCGCGAGCAGATGAGAAACATGGCGATCACCCACAGGCTGCCGATGTATACGCTGCTCATGGGGGTGTAGTAGTAGTCGCTCACGGCGCGCTCAATCAGCGGCCGTGGCAGCGCATGTCCTGGCCCCGCCAGCGCCAGCGCAATGGTCCCGCCAGGCAGCACAAAAGGCAGCGCCAAGGCGATGATCCCCACCAGTCTGCGCAGCATGTGATAGGAGAGAACGGCTGGATTCCTGGTCGCATTCCTGGCAGCCATCGGCTCCCCCGCGCATCTCTCTTGCTGGAACCGGCCCCAGCATGGCCTGTCTGTTCCCGCCCGGCGTCTTTCGTTGTCTGCTTACAGCTTCATGAAGCTGAAGGCGCGGATCAGGTAGCTCTTCAGATCCTTCCGATGCACAACCGCATCCAGAAAGCCCTTTTCCAGCAGGAACTCCGAGCGTTGAAACCCTTCGGGGAGCTTCTGCCGGATGGTCTGCTCGATCACGCGAGGACCGGCAAAGCCAATCAGCGCCCCCGGCTCGGCAATGTTCAAGTCGCCCAGCATGGCAAAGCTCGCCGTCACGCCGCCCGTGGTTGGGTCGGTCAGCACGCAGATGTAGGGCACCTTTGCATCGTCCAGTTGCGCCAGCGCTGTGGACACCTTCGCCATCTGCATCAGGCTCACTACGCCTTCCATCATGCGCGCGCCGCCCGAGGCCGCCACCACAATCAGCGGCATTCGTCCCACCCGCGCACGGTCCACCGCGCGGGCAATCGTCTCACCCACCACCGCGCCCATGGAGCCGCCGATAAAACTGTACTCCATGGCGCTCACCACCACACGGTGCGGCCCCATCTGGCCAACGGCGTTCACAATGGCGTCGTCCAGTCCCGTGTCTTCCTGGGCTTTGCGCAATCGCTGCTTATAGGGCTTCACATCGGCAAAGTTCAGCGGATCGGTCGAGCGCAGCCCGCCATCCACGTGTTCGTAGCCCGGCTCCAGCAGCAACTGGATACGCCGCCGTGCCCCGATCCTGAAGTGGTGCTGGCACTTCGGGCAAACGTTCAGGTTGGCTTCCAGATCGGCCTTGAAGATAAAGGCGCGGCACCCTACACACTTTACCCACAAGCCTTCGGTCCGGACCGTTTTGCCGGCCGCGTCGGCGCTTTCCGCTGGCGCCGGCTCGAACTCGCCATTCTCTCGTTTGAACCAGGACATCGAAACTCTCTTCCGCTGCGTGCGCCGCACCCAGCCCACGGATTCTCTTGTCGCCCGGATGGGCCCCAGCGGCCACCCCAGGCTCGGCCCGGGATCTGCGTTCAACCCGCCTCCCAGTATTTTAAGCCGCTGCAGCCATTTCCGCGCCGCCCTGCCCCTCCAGCCCTCGACTCAGCCGATGCGCACTCAACAAGCCTTGGGCGGCCGCCGGTTGCCCAAGCGGCCGGACAGGTCCTTGCATCCGGTATCACGCTGCGCGATGGCAAAGGCTTTTCCGCCAGCGTGCGCCTGCGCAACTTCGGCCCCCGCAATTTAACCTCCGGCGCGATCTTTGGTTCCCGCGCGACCATCCTCGTCAAGACACAGGTGGCCTATCGGATCAACAGCAAATGGCGCCGCGCGGCTGAAGCGCTGAACCGGCTGAACCGCTGCGATCACGACATCGACTGCGCCAAGGAGTTCCGGATTGCGCCGGCCGCCCCCTCGGCCTTCACCGGCGTCTTTCACCCCGTCGAACCGCTTCAGGCGCGGTTCTGGCGGGAGAGGTTCTTTTGACCAGGGCAGCGCAGAGAATATCCCATCTGCCACGATTGATACGAACCGGAGGAAGCGAATCTTGGAGCAACTCTGCTTCTGCTCTACGGCCGGCCACATCCACACTCCGGATCCTGTTTCGGCGTGGATGGAATCCAACGACAAGGCAGTTTCTATCCAACCGGCGCGTGAACGACGCGGGTATAGAAGGGCGGTTCTAGCGGGAGTGCTTGTGTTTGTGCTTCTGGACCGTCTTCATGTCCGTATCCAGCGCATGCGCCGGCACCGTCTTGACCAAGCGTCCGTGCTGTACGCCTTTCAGGCCGATCAGCCGGTCGGCCAGTTGCTCCACTTCGGCCGCCTTGCCCTGCACAATCAGCACCTCAAGACACGAGTCGTGATCCAGATGAGCGTGGCTGGTAGACACTACCAAGGGATGGAACGCGTGCTGCAGGTCCGTGAGTTTTTCGCCTACCCCGTGGGCGTGGTGGTCATAGATCAGTGTTACCGTCCCCACCACAATGGCATCGGGCGAGGCCGTCTCTTCGCCCACCAGCCGGTCGCGAATCAAATCCCGGAACGCCTCGGAGCGGTTCGTATACCCACTGCGCTGAATAGAGCGGTCAAAACGCTTCAATAGGTCAGAATCGATGGCAACGCCGATGCGGCTCAGAACTCCCATAGGCACTCCGGCAAACTGCAGGCTTCTCGAAGAATAGCGTACAACCGTGCTCATCCGGGGCCACAAATACTTGCGCCTTCTGGCAAGGCGCTGCCGTGGCTGGCAGGGAGGGATCCCGGACCGCACCGCAACCCCGGCCCCGGCACTCAACCTGCTTTCCTTAGTATTCGATTCCCCGTTGCGCCAGCACACCTCTTGCATAGGCATGCTTGATCTCGCGCATCTCCGTTACGGTGTCGGCCAGCTCCACCAGCGCGGGATGCGCATTGCGTCCGGTCAGGATGACATGCAGCATCTCCGGCCGGTTCCGCAGCGCCTCCGCCACTTCGGCGGCATCCAACATTCCATAGCTTATGGCGTAGTTGATCTCGTCCAGGATCAGCATGTCCCAGTCGCCGGTTACCATGGCCTTGCACGCCTCGGTCCAGGCTTCCTGCACCAGCCGAATATCCTCGGGATCGGCTTCCGCCCCGCCGATCTTCACAAACCCACGGCCCATCTGCCGGATAACAAAGCTTCCGCCGAACGCCTCGACGGCCTCCAGTTCTCCATAGCGCCACGAGCCCTTCAGGAACTGCAGCATCAGAACGCGCATGCCGTTGCCCATGGCGCGCAAGGCCGTGCCCAGGGCGGCTGTCGTCTTGCCCTTGCCAGGCCCGGTGTTGATCAGAAGCAATCCTCGACGGGATTCGCTCATGGCAGTCCCCTGTTTTCAGTTGGCGGTTCTTGGCAAGGATACAACTTGATTCCCGCATGCGGCTCGACCATTTCTTTGTCCGCGCCGGAGCCTGCCATGTCCCGTTACCGGCCACAACCAACGGCGAACTGCCTTTCAGTGCCCCGCGTGGTACGGGTGGCCCGAGAGAATTGCAAATGCCCGGTAGATCTGCTCAGCCACCACCAGGCGGGCCAGAGAGTGCGCCAGCGTCATGGGCCCCAGCGACAGGAGAAGGCCCGCCCCGCTGCGCGCTGCATCAGACCAACCGTCGGGCGGCCCTACCGCAAAAACCATGTGCTGCGCGCCTTGGTCCCGTCGCGCGCCCAGCCATGCCGCAAAGGTCTCCGAGCTCATCTGCCGGCCACGGCTGTCCAGCAGCACCATGGCCACCGGTGTACGCCCCCTCTGGCGTTCAAGCCATTCAAATAACGCACCTTCGCTGCGAAAGACCTCCTCCCGGCACTGAGCAAATGGAGCACAGCGGTCGAGGTAATTGCGTACTTGCCGGTCGATCAGGTTCTGCGATGTGGGGCGAGCGCCAACGTGAGCCAAGGTCAGGTTCATGGGGAGCAGAATACCCCAACAAAGACGTCCAGGTGTCGGCTTCCGACACTCGAAATCGGAGCAATTCCCCGTTTCCTGGATTTTTATCCCACACTCTACCGTTTTTCATATCAAGGCTCTCTCGGCAGTGGGAGAAGAATCTTTATATGTACTTTATAGTCAGAATGTTACAAATATTTTCGTCCAGCTCGGAGAATGGCACACGTCATGCACTCGTATCAGGCAACATTTGCACTATTTTTCTGAGTTTTGGACGAGATGCGGCAAGAAAGGCGTCCTTCAATTAGTTATTGCGTGCCGTAACGGTTTTTTCTGAGATTCAACCATATCGGGGATTTGGTCCCGGTGAACAAATACGTTGAAAGGCGAAGCGGATCGTGAAGTCTTTGCGAGGACTTGCGATCCTGATCGATTTTTGGAGGAGTTCAATGCGATTTTTCCGGTTGCAATTTGTAGCGCTGGCGTTGGTTGCTCTCTTCTTGGGGCTAGGCTGTGCTCCGCTTGCGCACGCAGATAACGTCTATGCCGCCATCCGCGGCACCGTCACAGACCCGTCGGGCGCCGTCCTGCCAGGAACGACGGTGACGGCACTCAACACCGACACGGGCGTGCCGCGTACCGTCACCACCAACTCCAAGGGCGTTTTCGAGATCTCCTCCCTGCCCATTGGCCACTACAGCGTGACCATTACCAAGGATGGCTTCAAAACCTATAAAAGCGCTGGCATCCTGTTGGTGGTCAACCAGATCTATGAACTGGATGCGGCCCTGTCAGTGGGCGCCTCGAACGAGACCGTTGAGGTGAAGGCCGACACCGTCCAGGTGGAGACCTCCGATACGCAGTTGAAGGATCTGATCGACGCCACGAAGATCGTCGATCTGCCCCTCAACGGACGCAACTGGACCCAGTTGGAGCAGTTGGCTCCTGGTGTCCAGGGTTCCAGCGATCGTTTCGGCACCTACTCTTCCAACGGCAGCCAGTCCAACCAGTCCAGCTACCTGGTAGACGGCCAGGACTCGAACGACCTGCCCTTGAATGAGCCCTCGATCGTCCCCAGTCCGGACTCGATCGCCGAGTTCAACCTGGTTAGCAGCACCATGAACGCCGAGTACGGACGCAACTCCGGCGCGGTGGTCAACGCCATCACCAAGAGCGGCACCAACCAGTTTCATGGCGACGCCTTCAACTTCTATCGCGACACCTTCATGAACTCCGGCAACTACTTCAACACGATCAAGCCGCAGTTCCACCAGAACACCTTCGGCGGCACCCTGGGCGGACCCGTCTACAAGGATCACGCCTTCTTCTTCTTCTCGTATGAGGGCCTGCGCAACCGCACCGGCACCGCAACGGACACCGAAGTCTTCTCCGATACCGAGCGCACCGGCGACTTCAGCGCTCGTCTTCCTGGCGGCCTGTCAAGCAACTTTATGCCGTTTGCACCGCCTTCGGGCGCCTGTCCTACGGGTGCGACGTTTACTCTCGGAACCACTAAGTGGAAGGATTGCTATTCCAGCGCCTCCCAATTCACCTCCAACGACTTCAATTCCATCTCAAATACCCTGCTGAAGAACTTCATTCCCAAATACAACGCCACCCTCAACGGTGTGCCGTACTACGCCTTTAACGCCAATGCCACCGCCCAGCACGACCAGTACATCTGGAAGCTCGATGAGAACCTCACCAGCAATGACCACATCTGGTTCAAGGGGCTGATGCAGAGTTCTCCCGGCACCACCGTCCTGCCATTCCGGGGCGCTACGCTGCCAGGATTTGGCGAAACGGACGCCCGCCACTACAAGCAGTTTGTGGCCGACTACACGCGGATCTTCACCCCCAACCTGATCAACGAGTTCCGCGCTGGCTACACCCGGACCAATCTCAACGTCGTCAATCCCATCAATCCGATTGATCCCACGACCTACGGATTCAACATCACCCCGCAGGATACGGCGGCGGAGAGCCTGCCCTTCATGGGCATCGCCGGCTACAGCGGCCTGTCTCTCGGCTTCTCCTATAACGGACCGCAGCCCCGCATCGACCAGACGTATGAGCTGACCGACAACCTGAGCTACAACCACGGCAAAAACTCGTTCAAGGCCGGCATCGATCTTCGCAGGATGCAGGTCTATAACCCGTACTATGCTGAGAACAGCGGCTACTACGCTTTCAGCCCCACCGCGACGTTCTCCACCGGCGATGCCGGCCTGGACTTCCTGCTTGGCATTCCCTCGGAATACATCCAGTTCTCCGGCGGCCTGGTCAATGTCCGCGCCTACGAGTACTACTTCTATGGGCAGGACAGCTACAAGGCGTCCGACAACCTCACCCTCAACGCCGGCCTCGGTTACCAAATTGATACGCCGATGAATGCGTTCCAGTTTGGCGGTATTGGCGTGAACTGCTTCTCTCTGGACCACATGAGCCAGCAGTCCATCGTCTATCCAACGGCGCCCCAGGGATTGCTCTTCCCCGGTGATCCGAACTGCACGCAGTCAGGCGGCTACACGACCCACTACGGCCACTTTGGTCCCCGCGTGGGCTTTGCCTGGACGCCGAATCTGGGCCGGATCTCCGACGGCGACAGCAAGAAGTTTTCCATTCGCGGCGGCTTCGGCATCTACTTCAACCGCGCCGAGGAAGAGGGTGCGCTACAGGATCTGAGCGCGGCGCCGTTTACCGCGCAGTCTTACGGCGTGCAGGATGTGGGCGGTCATCCGTCGTTCGGTAACCCGTGGGCGGACATCACCGGGGCTGGCTCGATCGCCAACAAGTTCCCGTATATTGCTCCAGCGCCTGGCGCCACCTTCAATTTCGCCAACATCGCGCCTCTCGATTTCAACACCTTCGACAAGAACTACGCTACGCCGTACGCCTACAACTTCAACCTGAATCTCCAACGCGAGCTGCCCAGCAACATCGTGTTGAGCGTGGGCTACGTAGGTTCGCTGGGACGGCGGTTGATCCGGATGTACGAAGGCAACCCGATGACCTCCGCGGGACACACGGCTTGTATGAGCGACCCGCTTTGCGCCGGCAATCCAGCCTATACGCACCTCCTCGATCCGCAGTACCTCGCGGATCCGATGATCGTTCCCGGCACGGCCGCCATTGCTCCCAACGGCTATCCGTACTACCTGTCGGATGGCACCCAGGCGACGAACGGCTCCAGCAACTACAACGCGCTGCAGATTGGCGTAACCAAGGCCGAGACGCATGGGCTGAGCTTTACCTTGAGCTACACCTACAGCCATGCGCTGGACAACGCTTCGGGATATGAAAGCGCGTCGGGCGCCAACGGACGCATCGTCAACTGGGTGCCGGGATATGAATACCTGAACTACGGCAACTCGGACTACGATGCCCGGCATCGCTTTGTGGCCAGTTACAACTACATCATCCCGGTACCCGCGGGATGGGCGAGGCCGGTTCGGATCGGTCTCGGCGGCTGGCACGTAACGGGCATCACCACCTTTGCCACCGGCTTTCCGGTCTCCCTCTACGACAGCGTGAGCTACGGCTCGCTGTGGTGCGACCAGTACTCCTACTTTGGATGCCCGGATGTTCCGCAGCAGCTGGTCTCTCACGTCGCGCTGAGCAATCCGCATAGCGTTAACGTCCTCACCACCCCCTACTTCTCGCCTTCGGACTTCACGTTTGAGGCGCCGGGAACGTTCGGCAACACGCACCGTAACTTTTTCGCCGCACCGGGATTAGCCAATACGGATTTCTCGCTGATCAAGGACACGCACTTTACCGACGCACAGTATCTCGAGATCGGCATCGAAGGCTACAACCTTTTCAACCGCACCAACTATGGCACGCCGGACGGCAATGTGGGCGACGGTCCCGCCATGGGCTCCATCACCTCGGCCGCGGCTGGCCGCATCTGGCAGCTGCGCGCAAAGTACTACTTCTAAACCCAACCCAACTCAAGCAGTACAAGGAAGGCGCCCCACGGGGCGCCTTCCTTGCTTCCAAAGGATGACGGCTCGGTTTGCTACGAGCCTTGCCGTGCGCATCGTCGAGACCGCGCCTCCTCCAGATTCGGCAAGAGCGCGTGGGGCCTGAATGCGCTCAGGCACAGTTTCCCTCAAGAGCACGGCACACTGCAGGCGGCAGGAATCCTTGCGCGTCTTCTGAGCCCGATCGAACCGGGATCTACGCTCTCTTTGCCTGCTTCTTTACGGCCTTCTTCCTGGGTGTCTTGACCTTTGGGGCCTCTTTCGGGGCAGGCAGCTTGGTTTTCTGCCTGGCCCTGGCCTTCGTCGCGGCCTTTTTCACCGCAGGCTGGCCCGCCGCCTTCTTCTCCGGAGCTTTGGATTTCTTTCCGGCCTTCTTGCGCGCGGCCAGGGTTTTCTCAGCCAGCGTGGCCTTCAGTTCCGCGTCGAACTCAGCCGGTGTCATGGGGCGGGCCGACTTGCGCAACCGCTCGATGTCATAAAAAGCCCGGCGCTCGGTCAGAAAGACGTGCACCACAAAGTCCACGTAGTCGAGCAGAATCCACTCGCCCACCCGCCGCCCCTCCACGGAATGGGGCAGCACGCCAAACTCCTTCTTGAGCTTGTGCTCAATTTCGTCGGCAATGGCGACAGCTTGCCGGTCGTTGGTGGCCGAAGTGACCAAAAAGAAGTCCGACAGTCCCGAGTCGATGGGATCGAGCTCGAGAATCCGTGTGTCGTGTGCCTTTTTGTCTTCGCAAACCGCGGCGGCGGCCTGCACAAGGATGCGTGTCTGCTGGTGGTGGTCCTTCACGGTTGCCATGCGTTGCAATCGTTCTCCGAGCTTCATCGTAGCCCCTGAAACCGGCAGGAGCAAGCTAACGGTAGAGTTGATGCGCGCCAATGTACTCGGCAACGGCGCGGGGGAGCATCCCGGCTGCTGCGTTCCGGCGGTCCGCGGACCCGCCGATCGCCTCACGCATGGCCGAGGCGCTCACCTCCACGTGGAGTCCCGGGAGCAGGTAGAGGGACGCTTTCGCGCCCGCTTGATTTTGCAAACGGCATGTACGAACCGGTACGCCAGCCACAGATGCCGTTTCTCCGGCGATCTCCACCGTCAGGCCCTCGGGCAAGGCGGCTTGCAGGTCGGCCAGATCAAACCCTGGCCGCGCGGCCACAATCAACGAGGCGGTGAAGGGGAGTTCAGCGGCACCGCGCCAGTGCCTGAGCCCGGCAAAAGAATCCGCGCCCATCAGGCAGAACAGCTCGACTTCGGGCGCAAATTCGGCGCCTAAAGTGCGTAGCGTTTCCAGCGTGTAGTTAGGAGCGCGCTGGTGGCGGGGCGCATCCGCGAGCGAGAGCGCGAAACCAGTCTCTCCGGCAACTGCCAGCCGGGTCATGGCCACGCGATCCTCAAAACTAGCGGAGGAACCGGCAGGTTTAAGCGGCTGTGCGCCCACGGGAGCAAAGAGTACCGTGTCGAGGTTCAGAGCGGCGCGGGCCGCGCGCGCCACCGCCAGGTGGCCCACATGAGGCGGATCGAAGCTGCCCCCGAAGAACGCCACCCGTCCACCCCTTAGTGCCTTGTTCATGCGTTCATGGTAGAGCATCCGGCGTGGTACGACCCGTGTCCTTGTACGGGTCTTCGCTGATAAAATCGAACCAGGCCCATGCTCAAAGAGATGTACGCGCGCTGGATGTACGCCTGGGAAACGCGTCTGACCATGCGCGACGAAAACCGCGTTGTCCGTCCGTTGGAGTGGGGCTTCGAGTGGCTAGCGCCCTTTCTTGAGGGGCATGGTTTTGGCCATGCCGTGCCGGCGCCGGGGATCGAAGGCGATCCGGCAGCGGCAGAGGCTGCCATGGTCCGCATTAACCGCCTGCTGATCCGCCACAGCGAGGTGTTCTTCGGCTACGAGCGGCCTACCGACTTCCGGCTGGAAGAACGCTACCCGGAGCTCTTTCCCACCAACGTGCGCCCCGAGACGCTGGCCCTGGACGCTGCGCTCAAGCAGCAGGCCGCCGCCGGCAAAGTTCCGCGCGCGCAGTTTCTGCGTTTTACGTCGCCGGAGCGCACACCCTATCCTGAGAATGACCTGGTGAACGCGCGCTGGTACCCAGCGCCCGCGCACAAAGACCCGCGGAGACCCAAGCAGGCCATCGTCATCATGCCGCAGTGGAATGCCGATGCCTTCAGCCATAACTCGCTGTGCACCATCTTCAACCGCATGGGCATCTCAGCGCTGCGGCTCTCCAAGCCCTATCATGACATTCGCCGGCCGGTGGAGCTGGAGCGCTCTGACTATGCCGTGAGCGCCAACCTTGGGCGCACCATCTCCGCCTGCCGGCAGGCGGTGGTGGATATTCGCTGTTGCTTAGACTGGCTTGAAGAACAGGGCTACGAGCACTTCGGCGTTCTGGGAACGAGTCTTGGCTCCTGCTATGCCTTCCTGGCCTCTACGCACGACAAGCGCATCCGCGTCAACGCCTTCAACCACGCGTCCACAGCGTTCGGGGACGTAGCCTGGGCCGGGCAAAGCACGCGCCATGTCCGCGCCGGCTTCGAACAGGCCGGCCTCACCCAGGACCGACTTCGCGAGTTGTGGTCTGCGATCAGCCCGTGCAGCTACTATCCCAAGATCGCCAGCCCCGCAGTAGACGGTCCCCGGAAGAAAGTCCTGATGATCTATGCCGACTACGATCTGACCTTTCCCCGCGAATACTCGCTGGAGGTCGTTCGAGCCTTCAAGCGCATCGGGCTGAACTTCGAGGTGCGCGTGCTGCCCTGCGGCCACTACACTACGGGCGAAACGCCCTACAAATTCATCGACGGCTGGTACATGGGCTCCTTTGTCTATCGTGCCTTCAAGGCGCTGCGCGAGGAGAAGGCCACCAGCGTGGAGAGCCTGCCGGCGCGTGTGCTGGAAGCAGAGGAAGAAAGCATCTCCCGCTAAGGGAAAATCGGTCCCCGCAAGGCGCGGAGCTTCCCTTGCCATCGATCCGGAGCAGAGGGCGACGCCGCGCGGCCATTCATCGCGATCCATCAAGCCGCGATGGGTACACCCTCCATCCTTCCCAAGGAATCAAGACTACCGCGGAGGGCATAAGCGCGCCACCGGCGCGCAGGGTGGACAACCGGTCCCCAGCCTGCGATGTCAGGCAGGGACGAGGCCTTTGGCAAACATCTGCCGGATGCCGCGGAGAGCCTGGCGGGTGCGCTCCTCGTTTTCAATGAGGGAGAAGCGGACGTGGCGGTCGCCGTGGTCGCCGAAGCCGATGCCGGGGCTGACGGCGGTTTTGGCCTCGGCAAGCATACGCTTGGAGAACTCGAGGGAGCCAAGGGACTGGTACGCCTCGGGGATTTTTGCCCAGACGAACATGGTGGCCTTGGGTGAGGGGACCGACCAGCCCAGCTTGTTGAGTCCCTCGATGAGGACATTGCGGCGGCGCTGATAGGTTTCGCAAATCTCGCGGACGCAGTCTTGGGGGCCTTCGAGAGCGGTGATGGCAGCGACCTGGATGGGGGTGAAGGTTCCGTAGTCGAAGTAGCTCTTGAGCTTGGCCAGAGCGGCGACGAGGCGGGGGTTGCCGACCATGAAGCCAACGCGCCAGCCTGGCATGTTGTAACTCTTGGAGAGGGTGAAGAACTCGACGGCGACCTCTTTGGCGCCGGGAACCTGGAGGACGCTGGGCGGCTTGTAGCCGTCGAAGGCAATGTCGGCGTAGGCCAGATCGTGGATGAGGTGGAAGCCGTATTGGTGGGCGAGTTCGACGAGCCGGGCGAGGAAAGGCAATTCCACGCACTCAGTGGTGGGGTTGGAGGGAAAGTTGACGATGAGGGCCTTGGGGCGCGGGGTCATGCGCGGGATGAGGTCCTCAAGCTGGGCGAGGAATTCTTCCTGGTCGTGGACGGGCACGCTGACCACGTGAGCACCGGCGATGACGGGGCCATAGATGTGGATGGGGTAGGAGGGGTTGGGGACGAGGACCGTGTCGCGCGAGTCGAGGATGGCGAGACAGAGGTGGGCGATGCCCTCCTTGGAGCCAATGGTGACAATGGCTTCGGACTCGGGGTCGAGATCAACGTCGTAGCGGGACTTGTACCAGTTGCAGATGGCGCGGCGCAGACGCGGGATGCCGCGGGAGACCGAGTAGCGGTGGGTGGCGGGCTTGAGGGCCGCTTCCACCAGCTTCTCGACGATGTGGCGGGGGGTGGCGCCATCGGGATTGCCCATGCCGAAGTCGATGATGTCTTCGCCGCGCTGGCGGGCATCGCGCTTGAGGGCGTCGGTGATGGAGAAAACGTATTGAGGGAGGCGCTGGATGCGGCTGAACTCTTCCATGATGACTCCAGTGTAAAGGCAATGGTTCAGGGATTAGGGACCGAGGGAACAAGAGAACAAGAAAGCCCGATGCTCTCTGATTTGTGGATGTTGGGTTGTGGATGAGATGAAACGAGTTTAGGCGGCCAAAGCCGCCGCAGCCGCGGCACGGGCCGCGCCGGCGCAGAGGATGCGCGCGAAGAAAAAGGCGCGAAAACGGTCGGCGGACTGCATAAAGTCGATTATAGCGTGCGAAGCAAGGGGCCAGAGCGGACTTTATACTCGAAGATGACTATGAGCACATTTTTGCCTGTAGAGGAACAGATGGATTTGCTGGAGAAGGGCGCGGCGGAGATCATCCGCACCAGCGACCTGCGCGAGCGCCTGGAAGAGAGCCGCAAGACGGGTCGTCCGCTGCGCGTGAAGGCGGGCTTTGATCCCACCGCTCCCGACCTGCACCTGGGCCATACCGTGCTGATGCGCAAGCTGCGGCACTTTCAGCAGCTCGGCCATCAGGTCATCTTCCTGGTGGGCGACTTTACCTCGCTGATCGGCGACCCGACGGGACGGAACGTAACGCGCAAGCCGCTTACGCGAGAACAGATCGACAAAAACGCCGAAACCTATAAAGAGCAGGTCTTCAAGATTCTCGACCCCGGGCAGACTGAGGTTCGTTACAACTCCGAGTGGCTGGGAAAGCTGGACTACGAGCAGACGATCCGGCTGACCGCGCACTTTACGGTGAGCCAGATGCTGGAGCGCGATGAGTTTCACAAGCGCTTCCAGGCCGAGCAGCCGATCAGCCTGCACGAGCTGCTCTATCCGGTGATGCAGGGGTACGACTCGGTGTGCCTGGAGTGCGACGTGGAGCTGGGCGGGACCGACCAGAAGTTCAACCTGATGTGCGGGCGCGAGCTACAGCGGCACTACGGCCAGAAGCCGCAGATTGTGCTGATGACGCCGATCCTGGAAGGACTCGACGGCGTGCAGAAGATGTCAAAGTCGCTGGGCAACGCCGTCGGGATTAATGAGCCGCCGGGCGAGATGTACGGCAAGCTGATGTCGATCTCCGACGAGCTGATGTGGAAGTATTTCGTCTTCCTGACGGATTTGAAGATCTCGGAGATCGAAGCGCTGAAGGCGGGCGTGGCGGCAGGAAGCGAGCATCCCATGGCCGTGAAGAAGCGGCTGGCGCGGACGGTTACGGGCGGATTTCATGGCGAGGCCGCGGCGGACGAGGCTGACAAGAACTGGGCGCGGATGTTCCAGCAGAAGGAGACGGCCGAGAACCTGGACGAGGTGAAGGTGTCCTGGGCCGAGGTAGCCGGGGCAGAAGCAGGCCAGGTCAAGCTGCCGAAGCTGCTGGTGGCCGTGGGGCTGGCGGCCAGCGGCGCCGAGGCCAACCGCAAGATCGCCGAGAAGGCCGTCAAACTGGATGGAGAGAGCGCCGCGAGCCCCTCTTTCTCTGTCGGTCCCCTGCCCGCCAGGATCGTGGTACGGCTGGGCAAGCGGGCCAGGGTGGCGGTGATCAGTTAGGCTTCAGCTTTCGTGTCCGTCCCGGTCCAGAGTCGGCTGATTTGCGGCACGATGAAGGAGCGGTTGGCGGCTCAGGAGCCCGCGACCCGGAGCAGCAAGCCGCTGCCGCCATCGAGGGCCAGCTTGCCGCGCTTTGCCTCCAGCACGATCCTGCCTTGCGGGGTGGTGCGTCCGGCGTGGACGATGCGGAGGTTGCTGTAGCCGTAAACACCACAAGCGTCCGTGGAAAACAGCCAGAAGGCCTGAGGCTTGCTGTTGTTGCCGTCCACGCCGCGGCAGGACTGGCCGCGCTGCGCGCGGGGCAGGGCGCGCACACCGTAGGGGGTGGGCTCGCCAACGATTTGCACCCCCGATTCGACATGGCCGCCGCCCCGGTAGACCATCTCGCCGCCGATCTGCTGGGTGGTGGCGTTTTCGGGATTGATGCCGCGGGAGGCCTCTTCTTCGGGAATCTGCGCCTGCGCAACCTCAAGATAGGAGGCCACGGCGCGCAGGTGGGCGTGGAGGGGAATGCTGCGGCCGTGGTCCTCGATGCTGTCGAAGACGATATCGAGACGCGAGGGGCCGTTCTTCTGGCTGGTCACCGCGACAATGTGCCCCAGCACGCGCGCGCCGCGATGGATCGAGGTTCCGGGAATGTTCTGCATCACCCGGGCCTGAATGAGCTGGCCGTTGCGGGCTTTGGCGGCATTGATTGCCCGATGGAGGCTGACGGGGAGAATGGTTCCCGCAGGCAGCGCGCTTTGCGCCGCCATCGACACAGGCAACAGGGCCATTGCGGCCCAGATCCATGCGGACTTCATCGCAGACTCCTTTGCACCGCCGCGCCGCCCCTGCGCGGATGGCGACAGGCCGGCGCGGCGGATGGGCGCATACGCCACGCGGGAGTATCCGCGGGAGGGGCGGGCAGCGGCGCAGAGACGATCGAGAGTGTCTCCGTTCGCATTGGACTCCACAAGCGGACGTGGGGATGTTTTTTACGAATCAATTATTTTAATGAGAGAGAAGACCGGAGCCTGGCAGGCGCAGGCGCGAAAACCGGGAGCGCGGGTTCCTGGGCCGGCGGAGGCGCAGAGAAGCACGCGGGCCGGCCGCGCGCTTTGCCAAGGGATTGGCTAGGCCTGCCTGAAGGGATCGTGGACTTCCATGAGCAGCTCCCAGATGGCGCGGACGCGAGGGTACATGAGGGCGCGCCAGACGGCCGGGTTTTCCAGGCGCCAGGCCTCGGGTGTCGAGAACCAGTAGCCGTTCTTTTCCATCTCCCAGGACTGGCGGTAGACGCCCCAGCCGATGCGCAGGCCGTCAAGCTGCATAGCCCCGTCGCCGATGCGCTTGCCCCAGTGGACGAGGTTGGCGGCGGCGGCGTAGCTGACGCCGGTCCAGACCTCAAAGTGGTGGTTGAACTCGCTGGCGGCGGTCCCGGGGGTGGAGTCGGGGTTCAGGGCATTGGCGGCGCCGATCTCGCCCACGCCGTCGCCGTTGGTGTCCATCAGCGGCAGAACGTTGCGCTTGAATATCTGGTGATAATGCGAAGTCATGCGCTCAGGCGTGAGGACCGCCGGCAGGCCGGTAACGTCAACGAAGCGCTGGCCGAGGAAGGCGTCGGTCATCAGGATGTCGCTGTGCTCGTTGTACTGGTAGTAGCCCAGATCCTGCCGCCAGAACTCACGCTCGGCGCTGGAGCGGGCCGTGTCCAGTTCGGCCTGGACTTCGGCGGCGAAGGCGGAGTCGCGGCGGAACTCGGCCATCTCCTTGAGCATTTCCAGAGCGCCGATCCATAGAGTGGCGTTGAAGAGCTTGTTGGCCTTATACTCGTCGCTCTTCATCTCCGTGAGGCCGTCGCCGTCGGTATCGGTTGTGAGTTGATAGCGGTAGGTGCGCTGCACGGCCGGCCAGATCGCGTCGATGAAGTGGTCGTCGCCGGTCTTGCGCCAGTAGGCAAAGCACTGCTGGAGGTACTTGGGCGTAAACTCGCCCCAGGGGACGGTGCGGCGGCCCTTGATGCCGTAGTGGGCGTTGTAGAAGGGCGCGTAACAGTCGTAGTTGAAGTAGGGATCGAGATCGGGCGAGCCGATGTTGTGGGGAGCGCTGCCGTCCGGCGTGTCGAGGATGATGTCCGCAAAGCAGAGCAGGATGTCACGCTCGATCTGCGGCCAGAGGTCGCGGTTGGTGCGGCAGTAGTGGTGGCGAACGTCGAGGGCCTCGGCGTCGCGGTACTCCAGGCTCTCCATCACCCACTCAAGATGCTGGCCGGGCCGGGCGCCGTACTTCTTGGGCTTGGTGATGCAGCCGTTTTCCCAGAAGGAACCGAAGACACTGTAGTAGAGCTCGTTGAGGCCAGCCTGCTTCAGCCAATCCGGATAAGCCTGGTTGTCGGCGATCTGGCCGGTCCAATCGAGTACAGCGTCGCGCCACGCGTCGCGGTGGGCGAGGGCTTCGACCGCAATGGCCAGCGCCTGGCCATCTTTCTTGGGGAAGTACTCGGTATAGCGGCGGAGCCAGCGCGTTCCCTGTCCGAATTGGACCTCGGGGAAGTACCAGGAGAGAACGAAGGGAATGGCGGTTTCCGCGCCGGGAGCCAGCTCCGCTTCGACGGCAAGGGCGCCGGAGGGGAGGTCGCTGTGGGGGCTGAGCGTGGCGTTGGGCAGCGCTCCGTGGGCGGCGAAGGGCGTCCAGACGTCGGCGCCGTCGCCGTCGCCGTCCCATGCGGTGACGTACGTGGCTCTGCGATCGGTGGCGATGCACCAGGCGGAGTTTTCCGTGCCAGGGGGGTTGGCCGGATGGTTGGCCTCCATCACAATCGCGGTGACGGGGGCAGCGGCGAGGTGGTTCGAAAGGCCCTTGCGGTCTTCGCGGGTCGAGGGTGGATGGGGACCGGAGAGGCCAGTGAACTCGACGTCGCGGCGGCCCATGGGCCCGGTATAGGGAGCGTTGGGAAAGGTGAACAGGACGGAGAGCTTGACGGGGACCTTGAGCGGATTGCGCGCGCGAACGGTGAAGAAAGCGACGGGGAGCGAGGTTTCGCGGTAGTTGCCTTTGATGATGGGGCTGAAGAACTCCAGTGAGACTTCGGTGGCGAAGACGCTGGGCACGATCCAGCCGCGCGGAAAGAGCGCGTGGTAGACGGCTTCGTCTTGGCCGAGGCGCGGCCACGCGGGCAGCACGTCGTCGGTGGCGAGGGTGCGGGCCACGGCCGGCTTGCCCTGGATCTCTTCGCGGATGTGGAAGGCGGCTTGCGAAAGGAATCGCTCTTCGTAGCGGCCGGGCTTCATCATCCAGGGTCCGAAGGAGCCCGTGACGTTGAGCATGAAGTTGCCGGCGCCGATGCCGCCGAGAGGCACGCCTTTCTTGGTCCGCGTCGGCACGTCGAGCCAGCTGTTGTAGTCCTTCATGGGCGCGGCAATGTGAAGGTCAGGAGCATCGCCGAGGGCATGCTTCCAGGCGCAGGCGGGAAGGGCGCCGGACGGTCGCGCGTCTGCCCCGCGCCCCTGCCGGGCGTGGGGAACGGGCGTGGCAAGGGCATCGGCTCCCGCGGTTTTGAGCGCCCCGATGCCGAGTCCGACACCCGCGATAAATTTGCGGCGATTGATGGTCATGGCAAGACTCCCCGGTTGCATTTCATGCGGGTTTCTGCGCGTTTTTTAAATTCCGCGGCAGTATACACCCGGATTTCTTCGGGAGAATCCTGATTCATATCAGTCATAGTGCGAAGTTATGGCCTTTCTTTTCTGGGTAGGCGGCGTCCAAGAACCTGAAGAAATCGTGCTTTGCGTATTTCAGTGGAAAAGAGGGAGCCCCGAACGATGCCGGAATCTGCCCAGACGCCTTCAGTGCGAGATGCCTTGACCGAGATTGCCTTGAACCTGCGCTGGTCTTGGAACCATGCCGCGGACGACTTGTGGAGCCAGCTCGATCCTGAGTTATGGGAACTCACCCGCAATCCGTGGGCCATGCTGCAAACCGTCTCGCAGCAGAAACTGGATGCGATGGCGGCCAATCCGCAGTTTATGGAAAGGATTGCGGAGATCCTGGAGCGCAAAAAACGGCGCGAGGAGACGACGAGCTGGTTTGAGCGCACTCATGCCGAGAGCGCGCTGACGCGCGTGGCCTACTTCAGCATGGAATACATGCTGAGCGACGCCCTCCCGATCTACTCCGGCGGGCTGGGCAATGTGGCCGGCGATCAACTGAAGGCGGCCAGCGATCTGGGGATTCCGGTCACCGCCGTGGGCCTGCTCTACCAGGTGGGCTATTTCCGGCAGCGCATTGACGCCGAGGGGCGGCAGCAGGCGCTGTATCCCTTTAACGATCCGGGGCAACTGCCCATCCAGCCGGTGCGCCAGGCAAACGGCGAGTGGCTGCGTCTGGCGCTGGATCTGCCCGAGTGCCGTCTGTGGCTGCGCGCCTGGCAAGTGGATGTCGGCCGGGCAAGACTTTACCTGCTGGATACGAACGACCCGGCCAACCTGCCGGAGTATCGCGGCATCTGCGGAGAACTGTACGGGGGCGGACCGGAACTGCGCATCCTGCAGGAACAGGTGCTGGGGATCGGCGGCTGGCGGCTGCTCTGCGCCCTGGGCATCCGGCCGGAGGTCTGCCACCTGAATGAGGGCCACGCGGCCTTTGCGGTGCTGGAGCGGGCGCGGGATTACATGGAGCGGCACGCGGTGTCGTTCGAGGCGGCGCTCGCCATTACCCGCGCCGGCAATCTCTTTACCACGCACACGCCCGTGGAGGCGGGTTTTGACCGCTTTGCCCCGCAACTGATGGACCGCAGCATGCGCCGCTACGCGCAGCAGGCGCTGCACATCTCCATGGATGCGCTGTTCAGTCTGGGCCGCATCAATCCCGGCGACCCATCCGAACCGTTCAGCATGGCGCTGCTGGCCATGCGCGGCAGCGGAGCCGTGAACGGCGTCAGCCGCCTGCACGGTAAGGTCAGCCGGCAGCTCTTCCAGAATGCCTTCCCGCGCTGGCCACAGGCGGAGGTGCCCATCGGCGAGGTGACCAACGGTGTGCATGTGCCGATCTGGGATTCGGCCGCTGCCGATCAACTCTGGCACGAGGCCTGCGGACAAGAACGATGGGAGGTTGACGAAGCGGAGATCGAGGCCAAGATCCGGCGTGTGCCGGATGCGCATCTGTGGCAGATGCGCTGTTCTTCGCGCGCGGCCCTGGTGCAGTTTATCCGGACCCGGTTGTGCCGGCAGATTGCCGGCCAGGGCGCAACGGAGGGCGAGGTTGACGTGGTCGAGCAGATCTTCGACCCGGGCGTGCTGACCCTCGGTTTTGCGCGCCGCTTTGCCACCTACAAGCGGCCCAACCTCCTGCTGCACGACCGCGAGCGGCTGCTGCGCATCCTTACCAACCAGCAGCGGCCGGTGCAACTGGTGATTGCCGGCAAAGCGCATCCCCAGGACGCGCAGGGGCAGGCCATGATCCGGGAATGGATCGAATTTATCCGGCATACTCCGGCGCGCGCGCATGTGGTCTTCCTTGCCGACTACGACATGCGCCTTACCGAGAACCTGGTGCAGGGCGTGGATGTTTGGCTGAACACCCCCCGGCGGCCCTGGGAGGCATGCGGCACCAGCGGCATGAAGGTGCTGGTGAACGGCGGCCTGAACCTTTCCGAGCTGGATGGCTGGTGGGCCGAGGCCTATACGCCCCAGGTGGGCTGGGCGCTGGGCGACGGCTGCGAGCATGGCGACGATGTGGCCTGGGACGCGGCGGAGGCCGCGCATCTCTACAACCTCCTCGAGCAGGAGGTGATTCCAGAGTTCTACAACCGCAACGAAGAGGGGTTGCCGGCGGCGTGGATCGAACGGATGCGCGAGAGCATGGCGCTGCTGACCCCCGCCTTTTCCGCGACGCGCTGCGTGCGCGAGTACACCGGCAAATACTACCTGCCGCTGGCGCAGGCTTACCGGCAGCGCGAGCAGGGCGGAGGCGCGGAGGCCGAGCGCTTGCTCGAATGGCGCCGCCAGCTCGATCTCCATTGGTCCAGGCTGCGTTTGGGCCCGCTCCAGGTGGAGAGCGGCGACCAAGAGCTGCGCTTCCGCGTGCAGGTGTATCTGGATGAGCTGAACCCCGAAGCGGTGCGGGTGGAGCTCTATGCCGATGCGCCGGACGGGGAAAAACCGCTCTGCATTCCCATGCAACAAGGCGAGCTGCTGGCGGGCAAGGATGCCTGGTGCTATACGGCAACGGTGCGTACCAGCCGCCCCGCCAGCGACTTTACGCCGCGGATGGTTCCTTCTTTCCACGGCGCACAGGTTCCGCTCGAGGCCGCGCATATCCTCTGGTACAGTTGATGCGCCAGCCGCGCCGGGAGGCGGCGGGCGTACACTGGGGTTGTTCGGGCTGCATCCGGGGCAACGGAGCGGCACTGGAGACGATATGAGCCTCACCAATTCTCCCGGCGGCGCCTCCCCGGCTGCCGCCATCGCCACAACCAAAGTGACCATGCCCGCGCTCCTGGAAATGAAGCGGCAGGGCAAGCCCATCAGTGCGCTCACAGCCTACGACTACGCCACGGCGCGGCTGGTGGATGAGGCCGGGATCGAGATGATCCTGGTGGGCGACTCGCTGGCGCAGGTGGTGCTGGGGCACGATAACACGCTGGCCGTGACCGTGGACGAGATGCTGCACCACACGCGCGCTGTGCGCCGCGCCGTGCGCCGTGCGCTGCTGGTGGCCGATATGCCCTTCGGCAGCTATCACGGCGAGGTGCGCGATGGGCTGGCCAACGCGGTGCGTTTTGTGAAAGAGGCGGGCGCGGAGGCGGTGAAGATCGAGGGGCCGCGCGTGGAGCTGGTGCGGGCGCTGACCGAGGCGGAGATTCCTGTCGTGGGGCACCTTGGTTTGACGCCGCAGAGCGTGCACCGCATGGGCGGCTATCGCGTACAGGGCAAGACCGCCGAAGCGGTGACGGCGCTCAAGGCCAGCGCGCGCGCGCTGGCCGAGGCGGGTGCGGGCGCGGTGGTGCTGGAAGGCGTGCCGCGCGAGGTGGCCGCGGCGATTACAGCGGATCTGCCCGTGCCCACCATCGGCATTGGCGCGGGGCCTGATTGCGACGGGCAGATCCTGGTGCTGCATGACCTGGTGGGCATGACCTTTGCCCCGGCAGCGAAGTTTGTGCGGCGGTACGCGGACGCGGGCGCGCTGATTCGCGGCGCCGTGGAGCGGTATCGCGAAGACGTGGAGCGGGGAGCGTTTCCGAGCGACGAGGAGAGCTACCACCTGCCGCAGGCAGCGCAGAGGGCGCTAAAGACAGGACACAAGCAGGAGGCGCTGCGGAAGGCCTGATGAAGATTCTGCGCACGGTCGAGGAGCTGCGGCAGTGGTCGCGCACGGCCCGTGCTGCGGGCAGGAGCGTGGGCCTGGTTCCCACCATGGGCGCGCTGCACGCGGGGCATGCCTCGCTGATGCGCGCCGCGGCGGCGCAGTGCGCTGCGGTGGCAGTCAGTGTCTTTGTGAATCCCACGCAGTTCGGGCCCAACGAGGATTTTGCGCAGTATCCGCGGAGCTTCGATGCCGATTGCGCTCTGGCTGAGCGCACGGGCGCGGAGGCGGTGTTTGCGCCGCCGGTCGAGGAGATCTATCCGGCGGGCGCATCGACCTATGTCGACGTGGAGGGCCTGAGCGGCAGGCTGGACGGGGCGAGCCGCCCGGGGCACTTTCGCGGCGTGGCAACAGTCGTGACCAAGCTGATGATTGCCGCCGAGGCGGACCGCGCCTACTTCGGGCAGAAGGATGCGGCGCAGGTGGCCGTGCTGCGGCGGATGGTCAAGGATCTGCGTCTCGCGACAGAGGTTGTGGTGTGCCCCATTGTGCGCGAGGCGGACGGGCTGGCGCTGAGCTCGCGGAATGTCTATTTGAGCCCCGCCGAACGGACGCAAGCGCTGGTGCTGAATCGGGCCGTGCGCACGGTGGAGAAGCTGTTTGCAGCGGGAGAGCGCGAGGCGCGGGTGTTGATCGAGGCCGCGCGCGCGGTCTTTGCCGCGGAGCCGGCGGCGCGCGTGGACTACATCGAGCTGGTGGACTGGACGACGCTGGAGCCGGTGGAGCGCGCCGCGGCGGGAAGCCTGTTTGCGGTGGCGGCGTGGGTGGGAACGACGCGGCTGATCGACAATGCGGTGCTTCTGTAGAAGCTGGTGCGGCGCTACACGCTTCCGGCTTCGAAATCTGTGTCTCGCCAAAGGAATCAACAGAACGATTGCGGAATCTTCTCTTCCGGAGCAAGCTGATAGCCATGCCGGAACTACCGGACATTGCGGCTTACATCACCGCACTGGAGGAGCGGGTGCGGCTGGGGAGCGCGTTTGTGCTGCGCACTGTGGAGCCGCCGCTGCGCGAGGCGGAGGGGAAGACGGTGCGCCAGATCAGGCGCGTGGGCAAGCGGATTGCGCTGGGCCTGGAAAGTGATGTTTGGCTGGTGCTGCACCTGATGATTGCCGGGCGGCTGCACTGGCGGGCGGCGGGGGCGAGGCTCGCCAGGCCGAACGCGCTGCTTGCCTTCGACTTTGCGGATGGAAGCCTGGTTCTGACCGAGGCGGGATCGAAGCGGCGGGCCAGCCTGTACGTGGTGCGTGGTGAGGAGGGGCTGCGCGCACTGGACCCAGGGGGTGTGGAGGTTTTTGGGTCGGATTTGGACGGGTTTCGCGCCGCGCTGAGTGAAGAAAACCATACCCTGAAGCGGGCGCTGACCGATCCGCGGATGATCAGCGGGGTGGGCAACGCCTACTCGGACGAGATTTTGCACGCGGCCCAGCTCTCGCCGCTGGCGCGGACGCAGAAGCTGACGGAAGCGGAGTGGGAGCGGCTGTTTGCGGCGGCGCGCATGACGCTGATGGTGTGGGTGGCGCGGCTTTCCGCCGAGGCGGCGGAGCGGTTTCCGGAGAAGGTCACGGCCTTCCGTCCGGAGATGGCGGTGCACGGGAAGTTCGGTCAGCCGTGCCCGCGATGCGGCGAGAAGGTGCAGAAGATCCGGTACGCGGATAACGAGACGAACTACTGCGCGCGCTGCCAGACGGGCGGCAAGCTGCTGGCGGACCGAGGCCTGTCGCGGTTGCTGGGGAAGGATTGGCCACGGACGCTGGAGGAGTTGGAGGGATTGAAGAGAAAGTGAGCGATTGGCCGGCTCTCAGGCGCCTGGTGCCGGGCATGCGAAGCGTGCGTGAGAACGGACAGGCTCGTGTATGCTGGCGGAATGAATTGCGCCGCTCCGTTTTCTCTACTGCAATGGGTGGTCATTCTCGTGCTGGCCGCAGGGTCTGTGTTGCAGGCGCAAGTGCCCGTACCTGCTTCGACTTCGAATCTTACACCGCACTTCCCGACCAATGAAGATCTGCGTCATCTGAAGGCGGTGAGTGAACCGCAATTGTCGCCGGATGGGCGGCAGGTGCTCTTCACCGTGACCGACGCCACAGCCGACGGCGCGAGGAGCCACTTGTGGCTGGCGACAGTGGGGCGGACAGGAGCAAAAGCGGAAGAGACGCGGCAGATCACGCTCTCGCCGGCGGCGGATAAGCGCGGCGAGTTTGACGGCCAGTGGTCTCCCGACGGCGCGGCGATCTTCTTCCTGGCCAAACGCGGCGAACACACCCAGCTTTTTCGGCTCGACATGCGCGGTGGCGAGGCCTCGCCCTACGATCTGAAGATTGCGCCGCCGGTAGACGATTCGAAAGGCATAGACGCCATTCCGCCGCGCAAAACGGAAACGGCAACGGAGGCGGAAGACAAGGACGCGCTGCTGCCCGTGGACGTGAGCGGCTATGGATTTTCCGCTGACGGCAAGTGGCTGGCGGTGTGGGCGCGCGACCCGGAGACGCCGGGCGAGAAAAAGCAGAAGGAGGCCAAAGCCGATGCCTCCTGGGTGCATCACGAAACGCATCGCACGCGGCTCTACCTGGCGGCGCTGAAAGCCGAGGGATGGCTGGACGGCGCGCTGCGGCCGGTCGCCGTAACGCCGAACGTGCAGGCGGCGGCGTGGTCGCCGACGCAGGACCGGCTGGTGGTTGTAACGGAGGCGCCGGACGGGGCTTCCGATCTGGGGCCGGCGCGCGCGGCCTGGCTGGTGGATGCGGATGCGCCCGGCAAGCCCGTGAAGCTCGAGGGCGTTCCCGCCACCGTGGGGCGGGCCATTGCGTGGCGGCCGGATGGAAAGGAGATCGTCTTTGGCGCGCAGACGCCGGAAGACGCGCCGCCGGGATATGACGAGCTCTTCGCCCTGGCCATTGGGGAGGATGGCCGCGCTCCCGGGCCGGCGCGCCGGCTGGCGCCGGGCCTTGCCGGGCAGCTCAACCCGGCCAGCGCCGCCTATGCCGAGGACGGCCGCCTGATTGCTTTGGCGGGTGTGGGCACGCGCATCGAGCCCTTGCGCATCGACCTTAAGGGCAAGGCTGCGCCTGCCGCGTTCGAACTCGGAACAGCGGTCGTATCGGGGTTGAACACAAACCGCGGCCGCAGCGGCTGGGTGTGGCTGGACGAAAGCGGCGGCAAGCCGGTGGAGATGTGCTTTGCGCGCCGGCTGGGCGAAGGCTGCTCGCGCCTGCCGCTGCCCGAACTGGCGCCGGCGGGCCTGCGCTTTGTGGCGCCCAAGCTGATTCACTGGCCTGCGGCAATGGGCGCTCCCTTCACCATCGACGGCCTGCTCTATCTTCCCGAGGCCGGGCCCGGCGGCGCGCCGGCGAAGATCCCGCTGATTGTGGATGTGCATGGCGGCCCCTTCGGCGCCTGGGAAGACCGCAACGACGCCTATGCGGCATTCCTCGTGGGGCAGGGCTGGGCGGTGCTGCGGCCCAATCCGCGCGGAAGCTCGAACTACGGAGTCCGCTTTGCCGCCGCCAACAAAAACGACCTGGGCGGCGGAGATGCTGCGGACATCATGGCCGGTGTGGACTACGCGCTGGCGCACTACCCGCTGGACCCGGCGCGCCTGGCGCTGATGGGCTACAGCTACGGCGGAGAGATGGCCGCCTTTGTCGAAGTGAAGACCGACCGCTTCAAGGCGATTGTGAGCGGGGCGCCGGTCATCGACCAGTTCAGCGAGTACGGCACGGAGAACGACTCCTGGTATGACCGGTGGTATTTTGGCAAGCCGTGGGAACACCTCGAGGATGCATGGCGGCAAAGCCCGCTCTCGGGAGCGGCCAAGGCGCGGACGCCCTTGCTGCTGCTCCAGGGGCAGAGCGACATGACCGATCCGCTGGGGCAGGCCGAAGAGATGGATCGCGCCCTGCGCCAGATGGGCGTGCCGGTCGAGCTGGTCACCTATCCACGCGAGGATCACGGACCGCTGGCCATGGGCATCTTTGGCAGGCCGGTGCAGGAGCCCTGGCACAGCTTCGATGCCCGGCAGAGAATGGTCGCGTTCATCGGGAAGGCATTTGGCGAGGCGGGCAGCGCAAAGACTGCCGAGCGTTAACCTGCACCGCCTGTCGAACTCCGGCGGCGCCGCGGATTGCCGGCCGCAACGTGCGGGCGACGGAACGCGCCGCAGCGCAGTCAAACAGAACAAAGGGGGAAGCGGCATGAAATCGGAGTGGACCAGAAGGGAAGTGACGGGGATGCTGTCGCGGGCGGTGGTGGCCGCTCCGGCGCTGGCCTGGACCGAGAGATTTGCGGGCGCGGCGCCGCTCCAGCAAAGCATGGGAACCGCCGGCGCATCGCAGGGGCCGGTGTACGTCGTCTTGTGGTTCGACACGGAGGATTACATCCTGCCCGCCAGCGACGATGCGGCCAAGCGGCTGGCGGAGTTCCTGACCGCGCAGGGGCTGCGCGCCACCTTCAAGGTGGTGGGCGAAAAGGCTCGCGTTCTCGAAGCTCGTCATCGCAACGACGTCATCGCTGCCCTGAAGAAGCACGAGATCGGCTTCCACTCCAACTACCACAGCCGCCAACCAACCCCCGCCGAGTACGAGTCCGTGCTCGACTGGGAGCAGGGCGCCGAGGAGTTTGACCGGCGCGAACGGCCCGGCTTCGATGCGGTCAGCCGCGTCTTTGACCGCGCCCCGTCCTGCTACGGCCAGCCGGGCAACAGTTGGGCGCCGCAGTCGTTTCCCACCCTCAAGAAGTGGGGCGTTCCCGTCTATCTCGACGACGGCCTGCATGTGGGATTGGATGGCAAGCCCTTCTGGTATGGCGGCCTGCTGAACATCTTCAACATCACCGCCGGACGCGGACTGGAACCGAATGACGACTGGTCGAATCTGGCCGCGGCCAAAGAGGATTTTGCGCGGCTGCACCAGCAGCTCGGCGCACAGCCGCAAGGCGGCCTGGTCAGCTTCATGTTCCATCCGACGCAGTTTGTCTCGCAGCGCTTCTGGGATGCGGTCAACTTCTCGAATGGAGCCAATCCGCCCCGGTCGCAGTGGATTGAGCAGCCGCAACTGGGCACGGATGCCAGCCGCGCGGCCTTCCAGTATTTCGAGGAGCTGATCCGGTATATCCGGACGTTGCCCAACGTGCGCTTCATCACCGCATCCGAGGCGCATGCGCTTTACCGAGACAAGGCGGCGGCGCGCAGCTTCTCTCCGGCCGAGCTGACGGAGATCGCCGGCGCGGTTTCCGCGCAGGTGAACTTCCAGCTTCGCGGAGAGTATGCGCTCACGGCCAGCGAGGTCTTCGCGCTGCTCAATGGGGTCGTGGCCCAGTATGGGAAGACCAGGACCGTGGCGCCGGTCACCTTGAAAGACACGCCCTACGGACCGGCATCGACCAGGTACGGCTTCGAATGGGTCGAGATGGGAGAAACGCCCTGGAGCCAGTTTGCGGAGACGGTGCGGGATGTGGAGCAGTTTGTCGAGCGCAACCGCCAGGTGCCGAATGTGGTGTGGATGGGCAGCGGCGCGGTATCGCCGGAGTCCTACCTGGTGGCGTTGGCCTCGGTGGCGCAGAGGCTGCTTGGCAAGCAATCGGCGCCGGAGTCGGTGAAGCTGTTGCCGGCCGACCTTACCGCCGCGCAGTGGGTGGCCAAGGATTCGCCGTCGATCTGGAATTGGCCCATCTTTCCGCCGGGCTTCCATGCGCCGCATCTGATGGAACTGGCGCGCCTGCAGGCGTGGACCTTGAAGCCGGCGATCCTGCACGGTCGCGAACCGCGGCCGACGCAAGGTTGAGGCGTCAATGCAGCCAGCGCAGGCCCGGCGGCGGCGCGCGGCGGCAGCGGGAGCACGATGAAACCCTCGCGCCAGTGGCCCTCCTCGCGGCGCGGGGGCTGGCCCACGATGCGCGCTCCGGCGGCGTTGCGTTCTTCAAGGGCGAGACCGGCCAGTCCGCCCACGATGGCCTGCAACTGGTCATGGTTGGGCGGGCGGTTGGTTGTGAAGGGAATCAAAGCGCGAAGCGCCGCATAAGCCACCGCCAGGTCGCTGACTCTTGTCCGGCGTTTCGACGGCAAAGGCTTTAGTCCGAGAGACTTCCAGCCCGCGTAGGGGTAGCTTTCCACCAGGATGCGTTCCGGCGGCGCTTCGGGCCGCGAGAGCGTATCGAGACGGCGCCAGCCGCGGCGGCAAAGGCCGTCGTACACATCGAGACAGAACTCGGCAAAAGGACGGTAGGTCACTGGCTTGACCATCCCGGGCAGGCCCGTCTTGGCGGCGGTGTTCAATTGGCGCTCGCTCACCCGGGCGTACGCCAGCCCGTTGCGGCGCGACTTCCACGCCTGGGGACCGTCAAGGAGAATGACACGCACTCCGCGCACGCCGCAGAGATGATTGAGCCGGCCGGCGAGGATGTTGGGATCGACAGGCCCTGCGCCCTCGTTCCAGGGAAGGATTTCGCAGGCAATAGGGCGGTCCGGGGCTCGCTCGAGCAGCACGATACCCAGATCGGACCAGCGGCGGAAGGCAAGATCGACAGAGAGAACGGCCATCTCCTGACACTAGGGCCGCGGTCGCGGCCGCGGCAAGGCGAGAGGGGCGTATGCCGGACGCGCGATTCGCGATTGAAACCGGCCGCCCGAATCGGAACATGACGCGCGGCGCCGCCTGCCCTCGACGCTGTGGTAGACTCCCTGTCGTTATGCGAATCGCTTCCTGTGTACTGCCTGCCGCACTTCTGCTCGCCGGCTTGCAACCGGCCTTTGCGCAGCCCTCTGTCCCGCCGCACCTGGAGAAACGTGGCGCCGCCACGCAGTTGATCGTGGACGGCAAGCCCTTTCTGATTCTTGGCGGTGAGCTGCACAATTCCTCCTCGTCAAGTCTGGAGTACATGAAGCCCATCTGGCCCAGGCTGGCCGCGATGGGGCTGAACACGGTGGTGACTCCGCTGAGCTGGGAGCTGATCGAGCCGCGAGAGGGCGCGTACGATTTCACGCTTGTGGATGGTCTGCTGGCCCAGGCGCGCGCCGCGCATGAACACGTCGTCTTCCTGTGGCTGGCCTCGTGGAAGAACGGCATGTCGAGCTATGCGCCGGTCTGGGTGAAGCGCGACACGCAACGCTTTCCACGCGTGGTCGAGCATGGCAACGAAGTGGAGATCCTCAGCCCCATGGGCGCCGCCACGCAGGAGGCGGACAGCCGCGCCTTTGCCGCCCTGATGCAGCACATCGGGCAGGTGGACGGCGCGCAGCACACCGTGCTGATGATGCAGATCGAAAACGAGGTGGGCGTGCTGGGCGACTCGCGCGACCGCTCCGCGGCAGCAAACCAGGCTTTTGCCGGCGAGGTTCCGGGCGCGCTCACTGCTTATCTCCAGGCGCACCACCACACGCTCGATCCCGAACTGCGCGCGCTTTGGGATGAGCACGGCGACCAGACCGCCGGAACATGGGCCGAGGTCTTTGGAGATACGGAGCGCGCCGACGAGATCTTCATGGCCTGGCACTACGCGCGCTTCATCCAGGCGGTTACGGCGCGGGGCAAGGCCGCCTACAACATTCCCATGTATGTGAATACCTGGCTGATGGGGGAGGACACGCCGCCGGGCGAGTATCCCAGCGGTTGCCCGGAGCCGCGCGTCATCGATATTTGGCGCGCCGCCGGCCAGGCCATCGACTTTTACGCTCCCGATCTCTATGCATCCAATTTCGAGGAGTGGTGCAAGCGCTACCACCGCGACGGGAATCCGCTCTTTATGCCGGAGGCGAGGGGCGGCGCGCTCGGAGCAGCCAATGTGTTTTATGCGCTGGGCCAGGAGGCCGGCTTCGGGTTCTCGCCTTTCGGTATCGAAGACGAAGACGTCAAGGGACCGTTATCGGCGAGCTATTCGGTGCTATCTTCCTTGATGCCGCTGCTGATCGACCGCCAGAGCGCGGACGCCGTGCATGGCTTTGTGCTGGACCCGTCTCATCCCATGGTGGACTTCGTCATGAATGGCTATCGGCTTCATGTGACCCTCGACGAGATCTTTGGCCGCCGCAGCGAAAGAGGTTTCGGCCTCATTATGGCGACCGGTCCCGACGAGTTTATTGGTGTGGGCAAAGGATTTCGCGTTACCTTCGCGCCGCGGCAAGCAGGCAGCCCGCAAGTGGGCATAGCCGCCGTGGACGAGGGCTGGTTCGAGAACGGCAAGTGGATGCCCGTCCGCCGCTTGAACGGCGACGAAGACGATCAGGGGAAGGCGTGGGAGTTCGACACGCTCATTCTCGAAGAGAAAGATCAAGGAAATGCCTGGTACTCCGACAACCTTCCGGCGCGTGTCGAAAAGGTGACCCTGTACCGGTTTGAATGAGAGAAAGACGTGCCGGCGAGTGTGCATCCTCACCGGCGCGCACTATCCGATCGACCAGCGCAACGGCTGGTGCTGAGCGCTGGCCCCAGTGATTTCGATCGCTCCATCTTTGATTTTCTTTGCCTGCGTCGCGCCGTTGACTTCAATCTGCGCGATGCCTGCGGCTACCTGTTCCGGCAGCGCGATGCGGAGAGTCCACGTTCCCGCCTGCGATGGCGCATACCAGCCCTCGTAGCGGCCCGATGCGTGCTTGACCACGCCCAGCAGGGGCGAATCGAAGCGGTAAGAGGCGGCGGGAATCTCCGGCGCCAGCGTGACTCCTTCGGGCGTGAACTCTACCCCCAGCAGCTTGGCCGCGGAATAGAGCGAGCAGGCATGCGCGTGGGGATTGAAGACCGGAAAGGCGATGCCGCTGTAGCCCGGATCGTTGGAGTTCTTGCCGGGCTCGCTGCTCAGGAATGAGTTGTAGCTGTCGGTGCCGCTCCACACGCCGTACCAGACATCGGGGTAGGACTGGGCGTGGCAGGCGAGGGTGTTCTTCTTCCACTCGTCCCAGGCCATGGCAGGATCGACCTGCGCCAGCGCCCACACCAGCGTCTGGTTCAGCGACGGCCACACGCCGCCGCAGATGCAGTCGCCGGGATGGAATGCGTTGGTCTTGCGCATGTCCGGGCCATCGCTCATCTGCGCCGCGCCGATGGGGCCGCGGCGCAGCAGACGGTTCATGTTGGCCACCAGCGCGCGGCTCTGCTCCGGTGTTGTAACGCCGCTCACAATGGCCCACGGCTGGGGCTCGATCCATAGCGTATCTTCGCCCAGCCAGCCCAGTTTTTCGCCCAGCCAGGCCCGCTTGAACCACTGGCCAGTCCACTGGGTGCGCGCGGCGTGGCGCATGGTTTCCGCGCTTCCAGCGGCGTGCGCGGCCAGACCCGTGGTATCGCCCACATAACGCAGCATGTGGCTGTAAAAGTCAAAAACCCATGCCGACATGGTTGTGTTGACCACGCTCTCGCCCTGCTTGACACACTCGTCGAAATCCGACGAGGCCCAGGTGGCCACAAGCCCATCGTTCCAGTCGTCGTTCAACATGCGGACGATGCCGTGCCGGCCCACGCCCACCTGTTCCACCTGATGGCGGTAACAGCGCGCGAGCAGGTTGCGCACGGTGTCGGTCCGGCCAGGCCGGTCGGAATAGCGCGCTTCGATCTCCTCGTCCAGGAAGGCCGCGTCGCGCGTGGCCAGCACGTATTCGCTGGCGGTCCAGAGCAGCCACAGGGGAAGCTCGCTGGCGTTGTCCGTCACGATGGGCGCAATCACTCCGTGTCCGACAATGCCGTAAGGAACAGAGCCGTCGTCGCGCACCTCTTCCAGCGTGTAGCGCAGGATGCTGCGGACAATTTCGGGATCACTGAAGAGAAAAGGAAGACAGTGCTGCAGCGGGTCGCGCGCCGCGCCCTGGAAGCCCATGACGTATTGGTAATAGCCGTTCTGATTGAGAATGTGCGCATCGAAGAAGTCGTCGTAAGTAAGGTTGCTGCGCACGTAGTAGTGGTTCCAGGCGCTTTCGCGTTCGATCCATGGCTCGGCCGGGACCGCGAACCGCATACCGTGGCGCTTCCATTCGTCGCTGGAGCGCCGGAGACCGGTTTCCGCGGTGGCCTGGTATTTGGCGGCCAGCGCATCGAGAGTGAAACCGGCGGGAAGATACCCATAGAGGAAGCTGAGCGTCCGGGACTGGTTGGGCGCGAGATGGAGCGCGCGCACCACGAAAAGTCCGGCGTGTTGCGGGTCCGCAGCCAGGCTGCCGTTGATGGCGCTCTGCAATCCGCCGGGATGGGCGGCGCCGCCCGCGCCGAAGAATGCTGCCGCATCGTTGCCCAGGGCATCGGCTGGAGCGTCGAGCGAAATCAGGAAGGTCTGGGGCAAGTCTCCGGTGTCGAGCCAGGCGCTGGGCCTGGCATCGTGAATGGGAGCGAGAAACTCGGTGGGAACGGTCTCGAGATGAATCTTGATCCGTTGCCAGACATGTTCTTCTTCAAGAGCGCGGCCGAGGAAGTGTTTTTGATCGAGCAGTCCCTTTTTGTTGTCGATGGGCGAGACCTGATGGGTGAAGCGCCGTCCGAGCGTGCGGCGCAGATCGGTGATTTCGCCCAGGCCGCTGGCGGATTCAATGAAGTCGCGGAACGAGAGTTGATAGGGCTGGCAGCCCCAGTACTCGACCCAATGGAGCGTGACCGGGGCGGCGCTGCGATTGGTGATCTTCACCTGGGAAACAAGGACCGGATCGTCGCCGAAGGGCGCCCAGATCACCTGATCGACCGCATAGTTCCGGCTGGCTACGCGCTTGCGGAAGTAGCCAATGCCGAAGATGCGCTCGAAGCCGGGCTGGCTGCCGTCGTAATAGGTGCTCAGGGTTTCGGCGCCGTCGGTCAGGTAGCCGAGGCCGCCGCCGAACTGGTGGGTCTCGGGATCGACGTCGTTGAGAATCTTGGGGCCGCCCTCGTCCTGGCGGACACGCACGTGGCCGTAGTTCGAGGCCAGGGCGGTGATGCGGTCGTTGCCCACCTGGTGGACGTGCTCGGTGGGTAGCAGGATGCCCGGCTTGATGGGGGTGACGGCCCTGGGGTCGGTGACTTGGTTGCAGTCGTAGGCGAAGGCGGGCAGGCCAGATTCATCCTCAACCCAGCGGCCAAAGTGGCTGGAACCGTAGGGTGCGTCCGTACCCGCACCGGCTGCTGCGGACGGGTGGAACATGCGGCTTGCGCCGGTGGCTGCATCGAGCCTGGCGGCGACCGCCATGCCCATTGTGCCCAGCAGAAACTGTCTGCGATTGGATGCCATGATTCACTCCGCCTTTCAGCGTGGAATTTCTAGCATGAACTATTCTATTCCCCGGGCGGGACGTGCGGGGATGTGGTCCGGCCGCCGGGTCAATCCGGCCGCGGGGTGGGCGAACGGCGCAACCGGAGTTGCGCTATACTGAATGAAGCCTCATGGAGGCAGCGGATATCCTGTCTCTACGAGTTCAGGTCAGGGCCACTCAGGCCCGTCCGAAACGAGAAAAAATAATGCCCAAGTTGAAGACCCATACGGGCGCGAAAAAGCGCTTTACGAAGACCGGCACCGGCAAGATCAAGCGGGGCCACACCAAGACGCGCCACATTCTGACGTCGAAAGCCCCCAAAACCAAGCGGAAGCTCGGCAAATCCGTGATAGTTTCGGATGGCGATCACGCCAAGGTTGCGCGCATGATTCCCTACGCCTGATCGTCGTGCCGTCGCCCGCCGATGCGGCGACGCGCGCTTCCGGGCCCCGGTCGAAGGGCCCCCGGCCGGCCGAATCGACGGTCTGCCGAGAGATCAAGGCTTGCAGTTGCGTGTGAAGAGGTTTTGTCCGGCCGCCCCCCGGCCCCGGATCTCCTGCCTCCAGCCGCCTAACCGACACAACAAAAATGGAGAAGCAACATGCCTCGCGTCAAACGTGGTACCAAAAGGGCCGACCGGCGCCGCAAAATCTTAAAGCGCGCCAGTGGCTATTTCCTCACCAAATCGAAGCTCTATCAGGCTGCCCAGGAGGCCGTGGAACGCGGCCTTAAGTTCGCCTATACGGGCCGCAAGCAGAAAAAACGCCAGTTCCGCTCCCTTTGGATTGTGCGCATCGCGGCCGCAGCCAAGCTCAACGGCACCAGCTACTCTCAGCTCATCAACGGGCTGAAGAAGGCCGGCGTGGAGCTGGACCGCAAGATCCTCGCCGAGATCGCGGTCAAGGATCCAGCCGGATTTACCAGGCTCACGGAACAGGCCAAAGCCGCGCTGGCCAAAGAGAAGGCGGCGTAAACGCGGCGAGTCGGCAAGCCCGTCCTCAGCATTCCTCAGCCAAGGCCCCGGAGCGATCCGGGGCCTTTTGCGTTGGCTTTGACGGAGAACCCGGGATGGACGGCGGCTCTGCCGGTTGTGGAACCGCGCCGGCGCGCGGCGGTTTGCGGGAAGTGGAAGGAAGTCATGCGTTATTCTGAAAATTACGCATGGCGAACGAGACTATTCCACACTTGACGGCATTTGACGGGGCCGCGCTCGATGCGGCATTCAGCGCCCTCGAGCAACAGGCGCGAGCCGCGGCGGCAGCGCTGGACGG
Organism: Acidobacteriota bacterium; assembly: GCA_021846985.1. Taxonomy (GTDB): domain Bacteria; phylum Acidobacteriota; class Terriglobia; order Terriglobales; family Acidobacteriaceae; genus Telmatobacter. Next base: position 209,182 of record JAJZVX010000003.1, read on the forward strand.
CGAGGCGGCCATCGAGGCCTTTCGCCTGGAGTGGCTGGGGCGCAAGCAGGGGCGGCTCAACGACATCTCCAGCCGCTGGCTGAAATCTGCGCCGGCCGAGGCCAAAAAGGCTCTGGGACAGCGGTTCAACGGCCTGAAGACCGTGGTGGAAGAACTGCTCGATGCCGCCACCGGCGCCGGGCCCACCGACGCGGCGCTCCAGGCCGAAGCCCTCGACATCACGCTGCCCGGAACCGCGCGGCTGACCGGGGCCGAGCACCCGATTACGCGCACCATGAACGAGATTGTGAGCGTCTTTGCCGCGCTGGGTTACTCGGTGGGCGTCGGACCGGAGGTCGAGACCGACTACTACAACTTCGAAAGCATGAACTTCCCCCCCGGGCACCCGGCCCGCGACACCCAGGACACGCTGGTCATGGCGGGGCAGGAGCGCCGGCCGCAGCGGGACCGCCTGCTGCTGCGCACCCACACCTCGCCCGTGCAAATGCGAACCATGGAATTGCAGCCGCCGCCCGTGCGCATCGTGATCCCAGGCAAGGTGCACCGCAACGACGCGCAGGACGCCACCCACTCGCCCATCTTCCATCAGGTCGAGGGCCTGTGCGTGGACACCAACATCACCTTCAGCGACCTCAAGGGAACCCTGGACCACGCTATGAAGGCGCTCTTCGGCTCCTCGGTGAAGACGCGCTTCTTCCCCAGCTTCTTCCCCTTTACCGAGCCGAGCGCGGATGTGCAGATCAGTTGCATCTTCTGCGGGGGCAAGGGCTGCCGGAAGTGCAAGCAGTCGGGATGGATCGAGTTGCTGGGCTGCGGCATGGTAGACCCGGCAGTCTTCGCCTTTGCGGCGCAAAAGCAGCCGGCCTACGACGCCAAGAAGATTTCCGGCTTCGCCTTCGGCATGGGCGTCGAGCGCATCGCCATGATGAAGTACGGCATCAGCGAGATTGGGCAGTTTTTCGCGGGAGACATGCGCTTTTTGGGACAGTTTGTCTAAGCGGATCAGCGGTCTTGGCGGGTCGCCTGAAGAAGCCTGAATCTCCGGCTGACTCGCCGCCCCACGGGCCGGCTGACTCGCTTGAAGGTGAAAAATGAAGATACTGACGAAATGGCTGCGAGCTTACCTGCCGGGATTGCCGGTGGACGATGTGCGACTCGCCGAAGACCTGACCCTGCGCGGCATCGCGGTGGACGGGGTTTACCCGCTGGGCGAGGGCAACGGTTCGCTCTACGAGATGGACATCACCACCAACCGCGTGGACGCCATGAACCACTACGGGGTGGCGCGGGAGGCGGCGGCCATTTATGGGCTGAAGCTGCCCGAACTCGCCTACGCCTTGCCCCAGGTCCGGCCGGCCGGCCACCCCTTCCCGGTGGCGATTGAGGCCAAGGACGCCTGCGGGCGCTTCACCGCGAGGGTGCTGCGCGGTGTGACCATCGGCGCGTCGCGGGACTGGTTTGCCGGCGCTGAGGTGGCGACTTACTTCGAGCTGCTCGAGCAGAAAATGATCTCGAACGCCGTAGACGCGACCAACTATGCCTGGCTGGCCATGGGCCAGCCCACGCACGCCTTCGATCTCGATAAGATCGAAGGCGGCATCGTGGTGCGCCGCGCGAAGAAGGGCGAGCGGCTGAAGACGCTGGACGGGGTGGAACGAGCGCTCGATCCCGAAGACCTTGTGGTGGCAGACCACGGCAAAGCGCTGGCGCTGGCCGGCGTGATGGGCGGCTGGGACTCGATGATTACGCCGGAGACCAAAAACGTTCTGGTCGAGGCGGCGTGGTTTGAGCCCATGGCGGTGCGGCGGACCGCGCGCCGGCATGGGCTGCACACCGACGCCAGTCACCGCTTCGAGCGTGGCGCGGACTTCAACGCGGCGCCGGTGGCCTCGGCCATGGTGAGCGCGATCCTGCTGGCCAATGGCGGATGGATCGACGGCGAGCTGGTGGATGTGCGTGTGGAGGATATGGAAGCGCGCACGGCGAAGCGGCCGCCGGTCGAGCTGCAACTCGGCGAGATCCAGCGCATCCTGGGCGCGACGGAAGATGCGCAAGGCATCGCCGCGGCTACCGTGGAAGAGGTTCTGCGGGCGCTGGGATGCAAGTTATCGAGCCGGTCTCCTGCTGCCGGGCAGAACGCGGCCCCGGCTTCGTGGCGCGTCTCTCTCCCGAGTTGGAGGCTCGATGTGGAGCGCGAGATCGACCTGATTGAAGAGGTGGCGCGCGTGTACGGCTATAACCGGTTCGCCAACACGCTGCCGGCCTTTGGCGCGGGCGTGCGGGCGCTGCCGTGGTACGAAGCGGAGACCTCGATGCGGCGCACGCTGCTGGCGGCCGGGTTCCACGAGGCAATTGCGAGCACCTTCTGCTCGGCGGCGGAGGCGGAGTTGACCGCGCCGCAGCCGGGCGTAGCGCCGCCGCTCGGCAATCCGCTCAGCGAAGAGGCGGGCGTGATGCGGCCGTCGCTGGTGCCGGGAATGTTGGCCATGGTGACGGGCAACCTGAACCGCGACGTGAGCGACGTGCGGCTGTTCGAGCTGGGAACGGTCTTCAGCGGAACGCTGGCGAACGGCTCGGTCGAGAAGGTCGAGGAGCGGCCGGCGCTGGCCTTTGGGGCCGCGGGCATGCTGCCGGAAGAGAGTGCCCTGCGCGCGGCAAGAGCCATGGACTTCTTTGACGTGAAGGGCATGGTGGAGCAACTGCTCCAGCGCTTCGAGACGCGGAGCGTTTACTTTGACCGCTTCGAGGCCGAGGACGGAATGACGCCGCAGTGGCTGCATCCCTACCGGGCGGCGCGGGTGGTGGTGGACGGGTTGACGGTGGGCTGGCTGGGGCAACTGCATCCCCGCCAAGCCGCGGCGCGCAAAGTGAAAGAGACGGTGTTCCTGGGCGAACTCTACCTGGACCGGCTCTATAAACTGCCGGTGCGGCGCCCGGTGGCGCGAGAGATTTCGCGCTTCCAGACGGTCCGCCGCGACTTCTCGCTGGTGCTCGACAAGAAGATTGCGTGGGACACGATTGACCGCGCGGTCGCAGGCCTGCGGATGCCCGAACTGGTGGACTGGCGGGTGCGCGAAGTCTTCCACGACGCCAAACTGGGCCGTAACGAGTATGCCCTGCTGCTCGGCGCCACCTTCCAGGCGGCGGATCGGACTCTGCGCGAGGAAGAGCTGAGAAGCTACCAGGAGCGGGTGGTCGAGGCTGTTGGCAAAGTAGGAGCGCGGCTGCGAAGTTAGGCGAGACGCGCGCCGCGAAGGGCGCTATACTTGCCCCGATAAGGTGCGTGGGCGCGGAGGTTGAAGCCATGGCGCAATTCTCGTGGGAGGCGGATGTGATCGAGCCGGTGCAGTTGGAGCCCGAGCCGGAGACCCAGGCCAGGTCCCAGGAGGCGCCGGAAGGTGCGCCGGAGGCCGCGCCGCCGGTCGAGGCGCTGGCCGTGAGCGCCGACGACTTTTCGGCTCTGGAAGAGCGGATTCTGCGGGCGGTCAACCTGGTGAAGCGGGAGCGGCTGGCCCGCGCGCAAGCCGAGGAGCGCGCCGGCAAGGCGGAGCGGCTGCTGACCGAGCAGATGTTGCGCATGGAGCAGATGCAATCGGAACTGAACACGCTGCGCAACGAGCGCGACCATGTGCGCCAACGGGTGGAACGGCTGCTGGCGCAACTCGACGCGCTGGAACTGTGAGGCTGGATTGGCGGGAGAAAAGGACGGGGACGGAACGAGCTACGTAACGGTCAACATCTACGACCAGGTGTATCACCTGTCCGGGCAGGATCCCGAGCACATCTGCCGCCTGGCCGAGCGCGTAGACGCCAAGATGCGCGCCGTCGCGGCGCAGGGCCGGACGGTGGACTCGCTGCGCGTGGCGGTGCTCGCGGCCCTGAACCTGGCCGACGAGCTTTCGCTCACCGTCGAGGCCGCGGGAGCCGACGCGGGGCAGGGCTACGCGCGCACGGCCAGCCTGCGCGGCCTGCTCGACGAGGTGCTGGAAGCCGAGCGGAAGACAGGCTCCTAGCCGGCGCCCCGCAACGCCGGCTCCCGAAAAATAGCAGGCGAAAAAACTACCACAGCGCGCTCTGCCTCGACAAGACTTGCAATTCCACGCCAATCCCCCTACTATCCGCATTAGAAGCCGGCCTGCAAAGCAGGTGAAGCGATCAACGCTGGTTGAACCAACATTCAATGAACAGGGGTTCGACTCGACAATCGGTTCTGTGAGCCGTGTCCGCCAGTCCGGAATGCCTAAGGAACCGCGGAGAGCCCCACCGTCTTAGGACGGGTTCACCAGCGCATTGCTCACGGCCCCGTGGGCCGGATCTCTCTTCTCTCTCGCGCTGCGGGAGCAAGTAACTCGATGCGCCGCCTTCCTCCCCTCGTGGCTCGCGGCCCTGCACCTTTCTTGCCGTCTGGAAGCGCCGGACAGGATCGAGTCCAGCCCGCCCGCCTTGACACCTGAAATCGGGCCGGGATATAGAAGAAATTGAAGCTTGGCACGCGCATTGCCCGTTGAATCGGAGATTAATTTGACCAGGAAAACCATACTTCGTTTGGTCGGCGTGCTGGCGCTGGCTGCTGTGGCCCTCGCACCGGTAACTTCCGCCTACGGTATGGATCGCTGGCGTCACGGAGGCGGCTGGGGTGGCGGACGCGATTGGCACGGCGGAGGCGGCTGGGGTGAAGACGGAGATGGCTGCGGCTTGTGTGGCATTGCCGGTGCCTTGCTCGGTCTTGGCGTTGGCTCTGCCCTGTATGGCGCGCCGCCACCGGCCTATTATCCGCCGCCACCGGCCTACTATCCGCCCCAGCCAGCCTATCCCCCGCCAGCTTATGCTCCCCCGCCCGGCGTCTATTACCCTCCGCCGCAGGTAGCCTATCCGCCGCCCCCCGTGTACTATGGCGACGATGACGACGATTGATCCTTCCGCTTCAGCCATGATCCACCCACAAGGAACCCTTAGCATGCGATCCAGATCTTTCTTTATTGTGTCCGCGGCGCTTGCGTTCGCCTTTGTCTTTTCATCGGCTGCCTGTGCCCAGTCTCCTGCATCCCCTGATCGCCGTCAGGCCAAGGTGGAAGCGCGCATTCGCGATATGTACGCCACGCTGCACATTACCAGGGCACAGGAACCCCAATGGGACGCCTTCGCCCAGGTCATGCTGGACAACGCCCAGGCGATGGAGATGGCGGTGAAGCAGTATGGTACCGATCGTGCCACCCTCAACGCCGCGCAGATTCTCGACAACTACGCCGCCATCAGCGATCAGCATGCGCGCAACGTCGAGCGGCTTTCCGCCGCGATGGAAGTCCTGTATGCCAGCCTCTCGCCCCAGCAGAAGCAGATGGCCGACGCGATGTTCCGTAGCTCTCCCCGGCGCAAGGCGGAAGCGAAAACGCGCTGATCTGCCCTTCGCAGCCCGCGCCCCTGAAGCGCCGGCGGAGCTTTGCCCGGCATCGCTGGCGGATCAGGCCAATCGTTGCAGGCGCGATCGGATACACCGCCTTCGGACTATTCACCGAGCGGCCGGGCTTGCCGGGGTTATACAGCACGAGTCCAGCGGCTACGAACTGGTGCATCGTTCTTCCACAGTCTTTTCATGGATGAGTGGGAGACCACGCCCCCGGCCAGATCGCGGACTGGCTGACAAACACATGTCCGAGTGAACTTTCGAGCGCCTGCGATCCTGCTCTAACGAATCTGATCCAAAGGGAGCCGCAGCAGCCGGGCCGGGTCGAGATAGGCTCCCTGCCAGCGTACGGCCCAGTGCAGGTGGGGTCCGGTGACGCGGCCGGTGGCGCCGCTGAGGCCCAGCCGCTGGCCGGTGGTTACCCTCTGGCCCTCGCGCACATAGATCCGGCTGAGGTGCATGGAGAGGGTAAAGAGCCCCAGGCCGTGGTCAATGACCACGCAGTTGCCTTCGTAGTAGAGCGGCCGGGCCAGCACCACCACGCCGCTGTTCGAGGCGCGCACCCGCGTTCCCATGCGGGCGTGAAAATCCATCCCCTCGTGGATGCTGGCCAGTTGGCCGTTGAAGATGCGGCGCGTGCCAAAGCTGTCAGTAGGCTGGGCATTGACTGGGAGATGAAACGCGCCGCTCCAGAGCCGACGGGTCGCGCTGACGGCAAAGACGGCATCCTTCAGCTTGCGCTCCGTCTCGATGCGCCTGAGTTGGGCGGGGCCGGGCGAGACAAACCTGGGCGGCACGGAGAGCGTGCTTGCGCGGTAATGAGCTGGATGAATCTGAATGGCGCGGCTCAGATGATACGTTTCTCCAGCCGAGCGTACCGTGATGTGCAATGTGGACGGACCCGGCTCCTGCTTCACATCCACGCCAGCCAGCGCAAGCCATCCATTCCCGCGGCGCGCCGGAAAGAACTCGATCTTGCGTCCCAGCCACTCGCCTTCCACGCTTGCGCCGTCCTCTGCCTCCACGTGGACGAGCACCGGAGAACCGTTCTCCACCTCCGCGGGCGTGACCGTAACCTCAATCTTTTGCGCACGGCAGACAGAGGCGGCGAGAAAAACAGCAAGCGCAAGAGCGGCCGTGGTCTGCGCAACAGTTCGTCGCATTCGCATTGACACCCAGCATACAGGTTTGCCCCAGGGAGTCTCGTTCTTGTGGAAAAGAGTGCAAAAACAGGCTCGTTGGCGCATGTGCAGAGGTCTCCCATGTCGAATTCTGCCCTGTGAATGCACTCGAATTAACGCTAGAATTTAACTATGACCGAGCGCATGTCTCTTTCCCTCGCCCAGGCCGACCCCGACGTAGCCGCCGCACTCGAGCAGGAAACCCTCCGCCAGCACGAGGGGCTGGAGATGATCGCCAGTGAAAACTTTGTCTCCGAGGCCGTGCTGGAGGCAGCCGGCTCAGTGTTTACCAATAAGTACGCGGAAGGGTATCCGGGGCGGCGCTACTATGGCGGTTGCGAGTATGCCGACATTGTAGAGAACCTGGCGCGGGACCGCGCCAAGGAACTTTTCGGGGCGGCGCACGCCAATGTGCAGCCACACTCCGGCTCGCAGGCCAACGCCGCGGCTTACGCCGCCGTTTTGCAGGTCGGCGACACGATTCTGGGCCTCGACCTGGCGCACGGCGGGCACCTGACGCACGGCCACAAGCTGAGTTTCAGCGGCAAGCTCTATCGCACCACGTTCTATCACGTCCGCCGCGACACCGAGACCATCGATTACGACGAGATGGAGGCCACGGCGCTGCGCGAGCGGCCCCGGGTGATCGTGGGCGGCGCCAGCGCTTACCCGCGCCTGTGGGACTTCGAGCGCATGCGGCACATTGCCGACAAGGTGGGTGCCACGTTCATCTTCGACATGGCGCATATTGCCGGTCTGGTAGCCGGGGGTGCGCATCCCTCGCCCGTGCCGTACGCTCACATCACCACCACTACGACGCACAAGACGCTGCGCGGGCCGCGCTCCGGGCTGATTCTCTGCGGGGCCGATCTGGCCGCGGCGGTCGACAAGGCGGTCTTTCCCGGCCAACAAGGCGGTCCCCTGGTTCATGTGGTGGCGGCCAAGGCGGTGGCGCTAGGAGAGGCTCTCCGCTCCGAATTCAAAGCCTATGCGGCGCAGGTTGTGGCCAACGCGCAGGTGCTGGCGGCGGCACTTCAGGAGTTGGGCTTCCGCATCATCTCCGGCGGCACGGACAATCACCTGATACTGGTGGATGTTTTCGAGAAGGGGATTCTCGGCTCCGAGGCGGAACAGGCTTTGGGCAAGGCCGGCATCACGGTGAACAAGAACGCCATTCCCTACGACACCAATCCGCCGCTGAAGCCCTCGGGCATCCGCATCGGCACGCCAGCCCTGACCACCCGCGGCATGAGGGAAAAGGAGATGCTGCAGATTGCAGCCTGGATTGCCGATGCGCTGAAGCAGCGGAACGACGATCTGGCTCTGGAGCGAATTCGCGGCGAAGTGGCGGAGCTGGCGAACCAGTTTCCGCTTTACGCCTGGCGGCGCGCCCCGGCAGCCGTGGAGGCCTGAACGGAAGAGAAAGAAGCGATGAGAGCGGGGAGATGGAGCTACTGCCGCAGTTCCACCAGCGTTGCTCCCTGACCGCCCTCGTTCTGCGGAGCCTCTTCTATCGCCGCTACGTGCGGATGACCTTTCAGAAACTCCCTCACGCCGCGGCGCAGAATGCCCGCGCCATGCCCATGAATCACCCGCACGCGCGGCAGTCCGGCCAAAAACGCGCGGTCCAGATACTTTTCCAATTCCTCCGTCGCCTCGTCGACTGTGCGTCCAATCAGGTTGATTTCCATCCGCATGTCGCCGGAGCCGTGGCTGGAGACGGTCACCTGCACGCCTTTCTGGCGGCGCGCCGCAGCCAGAGGGTCGTACTGCTCCCCGGGCCGTGACTCTCGCACGGCCGTCTGCGCCTCGCAGAGGTCGTCGCGCCGGACGCGCATCTTGATGGGCCCCAGCGCCACCTCGAAGAGGTCTTTTTCCACCTCGCGCTGCACCGTGGCCACCTTGCCCATGGACTTGAGCAGCACCTTGTCGCCGGGCGCAACGTGGCGCAGCACATGCGGCTGCGCGTTGGCGTCGCCCTGGTCGGCTCCGGTGCGATGGGCCACGACCGTTTGATTGAAGCTTTCCTGAAACTCGCGCCGCAGCCGGTTGATGCGCCGCTCGGCTTCCTTTGACAACTTGGTCTGCGCGGCGCGGTCTTCGATGGCGCGTACGTTCTCGCGCATCTGGAACTCGAACTCCTTGAGCAGCGAAGCGAGCTTTTTTTCCAGCTCACGGGTGCGGTTGCGCATCTCCACGTCGCCCTCGCGCGCCAGCCGCGCGCGCTCCTGGTTCAGCGCGTACTGCTCCTGCCGCGCGGCCTTTCGGTCTGCCTCCAATTGCGTGACTTCGTTGTGTAGCCGGTCGAGGAAGCGGGCGATGTCCTTTTGCTGCGAGCCGAGCCGCTGACGCGCCGTTTCCACGATACGGGGATTCAGCCCAAGACGCGCCGCCGTCTGGATGCCCGCTGAAGCGCCGGGCACGCCCAGCCGCAGGTGGTAGTTCGGCGCCAGCGTCACCTCATCCACGCCGGCCGCGGCGTTCAGCACACCGGGCGTGTTGGCCGCGAATACCTTCAGCGAGGTGTGGTGTGTGGAGATGAGCGTCCACGCGCCCGCCGTCAGAAAGTGGCTGGCCACAGCCACAGCCAGCGCCGCGCCTTCTTCCGGATCGGTGGCCGAGCCCAGTTCGTCCAGCAACACCAGCGAACGCGCGTCCGCGAGCCGCGAAAGCCGATCGAGGTTGACGATGTGCGCGGAAAAGGTGCTCAGCTCTGCTTCGATGGATTGAGCGTCGCCGATGTCGGCCAGAAACGCGGTGAACACCGGAAAGCGCGCCGCGGCAGCGGGCACGGGCACACCCGCCTGCGCCATCATGGCCAGCAGAGCCGTTGTCTTCAAGGTGACTGTCTTGCCGCCCGTGTTGGGCCCGCTGACGATCATTTGCCGCGCCTCGGCCGTGAGCTCCAGCGTGAGCGGCACCACGTGGCCGCCTGTTGCGCGTAGATGCTTTTCGAGCAGCGGATGGCGTGCTTCTTCCAGGCATAACCGATCCGCGCCCAAGCCGGGCGCGACGCAGCCGTAGTCGCGGGCAAAGCGGGCTCGCGCCTGGAGACTGTCCACCAGGGCCAGCACGCGCGCGCCTTCCACCAGCGCATGGGCATAGCCGCTCACCTGGCGGGTAAGCGCCACAAAGATGCGGTGAGTCTCCGCCTGCTCTTCTTCGAAAAGCCGCACCAACTCATTGTTCTGCTCGATGGTCTCCAGCGGCTCCACGTAAACGGTCTGGCCGGAAGAACTGGCGCCATGCACGACGCCGGAAACGCGCCGCTTGAGTTCGCTGCGCACGGGAATGACGAAGCGCTCCCCGCGGATGGTGATCAGGTCTTCTTGCGTGGAGCCTTCGGCGGCGAGCTTGCGCAGCGCGGCGCGCAGGCTTTCTTCAATCACGCGCTGCTGGCGTTCCTGGTCGCGGCGGATGCGGCGCAGTTCCGGGGAGGCATCGTCGGCCAGAGAACCGTCGGGCAGGATCTTGCGCTCGATGGATTCAGCCAGAGGACGCAGGCTGGTGGTCAATGCCGCGGAAAGCTGCGCCAGCCCGTCCAGCTTGCCCGCCAGCCGTGCCGGCGGCTCCCTCAGCAGCGCCTGCCACGAGGCCACGTCGGTGGCAAGACGGGCGACGGACTGGAGCTCGGCGGCTTCGAGGGCGGCCCCGGCAATCTGCGATTTGGCCGCCAGTTGCGTGGGATCGATCAGTCCACCGACGGGGATGGAGACCTGCTCTTCGAGGAGGAGCCGAAGCTCGCCCGTAAGCCGGTGCTGGCGGACCATCCACTCCTCATCGGTGGAAGGCTTGAGATCGAGGATCGCCTCGCGCCCCACGGACGAGGTGGCAAAGCCGGAGACGAGGGCAAGAAGGGGCTCCCACTCGAGGGCGGCATAGTCGGCGTGGGCCGCCGGCGACGGAATGGGATCGATCAAGGGCATGGTTCTTTGCGCTGAGATTATCTTAGCGGGATTCACGGTTGCCGATACGTGCTCAACCCTTTGCGTCATCGCTACTCACTGCCCGCCGTAGCGCTGCCCGTGCCAGCAGCCGCGTCGAGTCCAGCACGGGCAGCGGAGAGTTGCCATCGTTGAGGATCAGGGGAATCTCGGTGCATCCCAGCACCACCGCATCGCAGCCCTCGTCTTTCATCCGCCCGATGATGCGTTGAAAGACGGCGACGGATTCCGGCCTGAAGACGCCGTACACCAGCTCGTCCATGATGATGCAGTTGATCTTCTCGCGTTCCTCCGGGCTGGGCCGCAGAAACTCCAGCCCGCGCGCGGCCAGCTTTTCTGCATACACGGCGCTCTCCACCAGCCAGCGTGTGCCGGTCAGGCCGAGGCGATGGAAACCGCACTGGACAGCCTGGCCCGCGACCACTTCCGCGATGTGCAGCCAAGGCAGCGGCGAGCGGGCTTCGACAACGCGAAAGGCCTGGTGAATCGTGTTGTCAGGGCTGACCAGAAAGTCGGCTCCACAGGCCTTGAGCTTCTCTGACGACGACAGCATCAGCCCTGCCACGCCCTCCCAGTCGCCGCGGTAGATGCGCTCCATGTAGGCGGCCAGCGGATGGGTGTGCATGGAGATTTCGGGGTGGTTGTGCGGCCCGCACAGCGCCGCTCCCTCGACGCAAATGGTCTGGTAGCAGAGCGAAGCGCCTTCCGCGGAGCAGGCGACGATACCGATATGGCTGGGCATGGCCTCATTCTACGCACGGCGTCCGCCGGCGCGCCGTGCGCCGCGGCTCCCTCTACGGCGTCGTCCCGGCCGGCGCCGTCAGCGCGCCTTCCCAGCGTGCGACGACCGCTGCGGCCATGCCGTTGCCGATCACGTTCATGCCGGTGCGGCCCATGTCCATCAGGGTGTCAACGCCCAGCAGCATGAGCACCGCCGAAGCGGGAATATGAAACGAGCCCGCCACCGCCAGCAGCGTGACCAGCGTGGCGCGCGGCACCCCGGCGATACCTTTGCTGGTGAGCATAAGCGTGGCCAGCAGGTAGATCTGTTCGCCCACGGAAAGATGGAGATTCGCAGCCTGCGCCGCAAAGAGCGCCGCCATGGCCAGGTAAAGGCTCGATCCGGTGAGGTTGAAGCTGTAGCCAGCCGGCACCACGAAGGAGACGATCCATGCCGGCACGCCGAACTCTTCCATGCGCTCCATGCAGAGGGGTAGCGCCGCCTCCGACGAGGCGGTGGCGAAGCCAATGGCCGTGGGCTCGGCAATGACCGCGGCGAAGCGGCCCAGCGGAATGCGCATGGCCACCAGTACCGGGGCCAGCACGACCAGCGCAAAGAGGACGAGCGCCGCGTAGCAGGTAGCGGCCAGCTTGGCCAGCGGCAACAGCGTGGCCAGTCCCATGCTGCCTACCGTGTAAGCCAGCGCCGCACCCGCGGCCACCGGCGCCATGTACATGACGATCCGGGTGAGGCGAAACATGGTCTCCGTGAGCGACCGGAGCACAGCCACCATCGGCGCGCGCTTGGGCTCTGGCAGCGTGGCCAGCGCGGTTCCAAACAGCAGCGCAAACACGGCCACCTGCAGGATCTGATTCTGGGCCACAGCCTGGGCGATGTTTTCCGGAAAGACGTTGAGCAGAATCTGCTGCCAACCGGCGGTCTGCGCGGCGGGCGCCACAGTCTGCGTTCCAGCAGGCAGGTTTACACCCACTCCCGCTTTGGTGAGATCAATCGCCACTGCGCCGAGCAGCAGCCCGGCCGTAGTGGCCGCCTCAAAGAAGACGAGAGCCTTGACGGCCACGCGTCCCACGCCCTTCAGTTCGCCGTGACCGGCAATGCCGGTGACGATGCCGCCAAAGATCAGCGGCGCCACAATCATGCGGACGAGGCGCAGAAAGATATCGCCGAGGAAGTGGGTTTGCGCGGCCACACGGGATGCATCGACACCCAGTTCCGCGCCGGCCAGCATCGCTAGCAGGGTCCACGCCAGAAGCGACCGGCGGTGGAACGCGAGCGGCAGCAGAAGGAAGAGGCCCGTCCAGCGCAACCAGACGGAGGCGGTCGCGGCGGCTGGCACGCTGCCTGCCAGAATGCCGGCGGCCAGAAGCACAAACGCCGCGATGGCGCAGAAGCTGGCCAAGCGGCGCACGGTTTGGGAAGAAGGATGGGCTGGATTTGAGGTCATCGATCGGCCTTACCGGTTCAAGATGACCATTATCGTACGGCGGCGGGGGTTAGCGTGCGCCGCTCGCCCCGCGTTTGCAGGCTGCTTAGTGGCCGCTGCCCGTGGCGGCAGCCGCGGCGGGGCAGGTTGGGCATCCGCCGGCGCAGGCCGGGGCGCTTTCCGCTGCCGTCGCGCTCTTGCCCGCATAGTCGTTCACATACCAGCCCTTGCCTTTGAAGCTGAGGCCCGGCGCGGTCAAAGGCCGCTCCAACTGCCCTTTGCACTTGGGGCACTCCTCCAGCGGCTGGGCCGAAAAACTCTGAATTTTCTCAAAACGATGGCCACATTGCGTGCAGCGATAAGCATAGAGAGGCACTGTATCTAACCCTCCTGTACAGAATCCACCTACATTAACTCCATTTTAAGCGCAGATTGGGAATTCCGTGCAAACGCCAGCGGTTCTCTGGCGGCAGCGGCCAAAATGAAACCCCGCGGAGGGTGGCTTGTCTGCGGGGCTTCAGTCGATGTTCGGGAGCGCGATCAATGCACGGTGAAGCGCACCGTCCCGATGTGGTTCTCCCACGCCAGGCTCAGCGTGCCCCGGTTTCCGCCCGTTGCCTTGAGGGTGTACTTGAGGTTCTCGACCAGCGAAGCGGGTTTGGTCATGGTCATCCTGACCTGGCCCAGATCCTGCGCTTTGTCGTATTTGAGACCCCATTGGCCTGTTTGTTTATTGATAATCAGCACCCAGGCGTCGGGGCTGGCAATGTTCACATACAGGGTGTACTTGCCCTTGGGCACCTTGACCGAGCCGATGGTCAGGTCGCCGGTGGTCTCCAGGGTGGTGGCCGCATTGGCGCCGGCCCGCCATACTGGGTAATTCGGATCGTGGCTGATGAGGCCGCCTTGGGTGAAGAGGTGGCCTTCGCGTCCCCGCACGCGCGGGGAGCTGTAGGTGATCGTGATCGACTTGCCGGCGACCGTAGCCGTCTCCGTTGCCGCCGGGCTCTTGGGCGGACCATGCTGGGCGAGCAATGCGGTTGCCGTGACTAAAAGACCTGCGCAGACTAAGAATCGCTTCATCGCTGGTTTCTCCTCCGGGCAGAGCCTTTCCTCAGGAAGGGGAGAGCTCCGACCCGTCGATTGTCGCACTCCCTGCCCCGGTTCGGGAACTCCTTTGGAGCGCGCAAACGGCATCTTGCCCGCGGAAGCTTCAACGCCCCCGCGCACTTCTGAGAAATAGAAGCGGCGCAAGGTGCAACCCCTGCGCTATACTCCGGTACGCAGCACATGCATTCAGGAGGTACAGCGATGCGCTTCAAATCCACGGGAAAGATGGCTGGGGCCCTCTTTGCGGCGGTTGCCCTGCTGGCCCTGCCGGGCACGATCATGGCTCAGAGCGGCAACACGGTGCTCAAGCCGGCCGACATGCAAAAACTTCTCCCCCAAACCGTCTACTACCACGGCCAGACGGCTACAGTTCAGGTTCGCAACTCCGGCGGCGTGAAGTTTGCCGATGGTTCTTACGTTCTGATCGCGATGGCCGATACGAGCGGTTACTCGAGCGACATCGCCTCAAAGTACCAGGCCTACTTCATCGTGGAAGCGCCCATCAGGATCGGCGGCAAGACCCTGCCCGCCGGCGTCTATGGCGCGGGCTTTGTCGGCTCTGAGTTTGTGGTCACCGATGTCGGCGCTCACAACGTGCTCACCGTACCCCTGCACACCGATGCCGGCATGAAGCGGCCGACACCGCTGCAAGTGCAGGCCGCGTCCGGAGGCGGTTACCGGATCTACGGCGGCCGCAAGTATGTGACTTTCAGCCGGTAGTTCCGTTACTGCTGCTCCGCGCGGCGGGTCAGGTCGCACCCGCCGCTGCACCGTTCACGCGCGCCAGGGGCTGGTTTCTGTCGGAGCGCAGGGTGGGCACGGCGGCCAGCAGACTCTTTGTATAAACGTGTTCCGGGTGGGTCAGCAACTGCTGACTCGCACCCGTCTCCAGAATCTCTCCTCTGCGCATCACGGCGACGCGGCTGGCCACTTTGCCCACCACGGCCAGATCATGGGAGATAAACAGCATGGCCAGCCCGTGCTGGCGCTGCAAATCCCGCAGCAACTCCAGCACCTGCGCCTGCACGGTCACGTCCAGCGCCGTTGTCGGTTCGTCGGCAATGAGCAGGCGGGGCCGGTTGATGAGCGCCATGGCGATAAGAATTCTCTGCCTCTGGCCGCCGGAGAACTGGTGCGGATAATCGCCGTAGCGCCGCGCCGCATCCGGAATAGCCACCGCTTCGAGCGCGGCAATGGCTTTGCGCTTCGCCTCGCGGCGCGTCCAGCCGGATGCGTGCGCCTCGGCGCACTCCGCCACCTGCCGCCCAATGGTCATGACTGGATTCAGGGCCGTCATGGGCTCCTGGAAGATCATGGTCATTTCGCGTCCGCGCAGCCTGCGAAGGGCGCTGGCCGGCTGTTTGAGCAGGTCTACGCGGGCGCCGTTTGCGCCGGAGCGCCACAGAATCTCTCCGCCAGTTTGGGCCGTTGGTCCCAGCAGACCCAGAACCGCAAGAGCGGTCACGCTTTTGCCCGAGCCCGACTCGCCCACCAGCCCCAGCACCTCGCCTTCTTCCAGGCGGAGGCTGATGCCACGCACCGCTTCGATGATTCCAAAGCACACGCGGAGGTTGCGAATCTCGATCAGCGAAGACATGCACCCATCCTAGAGCATCGGCATGGACGCGCCAGCATGTCCGCGCTGGCCGTGGAGGGACTCGGAATGTACCGCCTGGACATTTATTTGCTACTCTCGACACAGAAATCCGCGATCCGGAGATTTCCCGGCTGAACCAGAAAGAATCGGGCGGCAAAGGAGAGGCAAGACCTGACGCGGCGTTCCTCAGAGGCTTTGACAGGCGAGCTTACCGACCGCAACCGGGCAGCCCGTCTCGGGCCGGACGAGGAGAAAGAAGAGACCGTGACGCGAGGCGAGTGGGTGATCGGCGCCGATCTTGGCGGCACCAAGATCGAAATAGGGCTCATCAGCCCGGAGAACGCGATTGCCGCGCGTGTACGCATGGCCACCAACCCAGGTCTCGGGCCACAAAACGTGGTGGACCGTATCGCGCTCGAGGTGGAGAAGCTTGCGGCCCATTTGCCGCCGGGCGAGCGGATTGCGGCTCTGGGGCTGTGCAGCCCAGGGCCTGTCGATTACGAGACAGGGACACTGCTCGATCCGCCGAATCTGGCCGGGCTGCACTACTCGCCGTTGCAGAGGCTGCTCTCGGCGCGGCTGGGCATTCCGGTGCGCATTGACCACGACGCCAAGGCAGCCTGTCTGGGCGAATACCATTTTGGGGCGGGCCGGGGCGAGCGGAGCGTGACTTATGTGATTGCCGGAACAGGCGTGGGGTCGGCTACGGTGCTGCATGGCAAACTGCTCCGTGGGTTGCACAACACGGCAGGCGAGATTGGCCACTCGCCGATCGACCGCAACGGGGAGATCTGCTCCTGCGGCTCGCGGGGATGCTTTGAGACGTTCATCGGGGGCCCCTGGCTGGCGCGGCGCTACCGGAAGAAGAAACAGGAGACCAACGGGAGCGCAGAGTTGACGGCACTGGATGTTGTCAACTCTGCATTGGCCGGAGACGAAGCGGCGCGCGAGGTGATGGACGAGGCGGGCCGGGCTCTGGGCGCGGCCGTGGCTACGCTGGCCATGGTGCTCGATGTGGATCTGTTTGTGATTGGCGGCAGCATCTTCAAGGCTGGTGATCTTCTGTTAGAGCCGGCGCGGCGCGCCATGCCTTCGCACTGCTACCGCTCCGTGGGCTGCGGCGTGCGCATTGTGGCCACCGAACTGGGCGACGACGGTCACATTCTGGGTTGTGCGTGGATGGCTCGCGAGGCGCTGGCCGAGGAACGGAGCAGAGACATGGCAGCGGACACGACCGGGAAAGCCGGGTCCGGCTTGTCCGCGCAAACACGGCCCGAACAAGTTGAGGGCGTTCTCTTCAATGTGCAGCGCTTCTCCGTCCACGACGGGCCAGGGATACGAACCAACGTTTTTGTGAAGGGCTGCCCGTTGCGCTGCGCGTGGTGCTGCAATCCGGAATCGCAGCGCTTTCAGCCGGAGCTGGTCCTCTCCGCGCCGCAGTGCGTGCGGTGCGGCCAGTTTGAAGATTTTTGCCCGGATATCTGGACGCACGGCGCGGTGACGCAGGCAGAGAAGGAAAAGTTTGGCATGCGCGCGGAGGCCTGCCCGGCGGGCGCGCTGCGCTGGATGGGCGTTCGCCGCACCGCGGGCGATGTGATCGGCGAGGTGCTGCGCGACCAGCCTTTTTATGCCGATGGCGGCGGACTGACTCTGACCGGCGGCGAACCGACCGCGCAACCCGATTTTGCCGAGGCCCTGCTGCGGCTGGCCAAGGAGGCGAGCCTGACGACGGCGATGGAAACCTGCGGCCACACGCGCTGGAAAGTCTTCGAGCGCCTGCTTCCGTATCTCGACCTGGTGCTTTTTGACCTGAAGCATCTGGATCCGGAGACGCATCGCCGCGCGACGGGAGTGGATAACGAAGTGATCCTCGCCAATCTGCGCCGCCTGGCGGAGGTGGGCGCGCCGGTGCAGGTACGCATCCCGCTGATTCCCGGCGTGAATGCGGACGTTGAAAGCATTGGCGCGCTGGCGCGCTTTGTCGCGGGGCTCGAGGGTTTGCCGAAACAGATAAGCCTGCTGCCTTATCACACGCTGGGGATGGGCAAGTACGCTTCATTGGGGCGGCCAAACCCGCTGAACGGACGCGCCTCCATCAGCCAGGAACAACTGCGGGAATTCAGACGGATCGTGGAAGCACACGCTCTGCAAGTATCGGTAGGCAGCTAATGAACAGCACTCTCTTCGATTTCAAGTCGCACCCGGCTTCGGTTTTTCCGCCTGAAGAGTGGAAATCTGCGCGCTCATCAGAGCGGGCACAGCGCATCCGGCATCGCCTGCTGGATAACCAGCGGGAAATCGACATGGTTCGCGCGCGGCTGACGACGGAGTCGTATCGGCAGACGGAAGGCGAGCCGATGGCAGTGCGGCGGGCCAAGATGCTGTTGCATCTGGCGCGTTTTTCGCCCATCGCCATCCACCCGGACGAAATGATCGTGGGCAACCGCACGCTGCTGCCGCGCATGGGCGTGATTGCGCCGGAAGGCGCGGTGGACTGGATCGACCGCGAGCTGGATACGCTGTCTATGCGGCCGCAGGATCCCTTCCACATCACCGCGGAGCAAATTCGCGAACTGCGTGAGGAGATTTTTCCGTACTGGCGCGGCAAGACGCTGGAAGACACGGTGGAGGCGCGGCTGAGCGAAGAGATCAAGACCGCCGTGCGCGGCAAGGCCTTCAGCCTGAACCAGACCGACCACGCACAGGGGCACATTCTGCCCGACATTCCGGCGTGGCTGAGCCTCGGCGTGCGCGGGATCCGCGAAGAAGCCATCGCCGCGCGGCGGCAGAATCCGCACAGCGATGTTTTCTATGATGCCGCGCTGATTGCGCTCGATGCCGCAGCGGAGTTCATGACGCGCTATGCCCGCCTGGCCGACGAGCAGTTGCAAGCGGAGCCCGACGTCGCGCGCCGCCGCGAACTGGGCGAGATCGCGAGCGCTTGCGAATGGCTGGCCGGGCATCCCGCACGCAACTTCCGCGAGGCTCTGCAAGCCACATGGTTCCTGCTGGTTCTGCTGCAGATGGAATCGAACGCGAGCAGCTTTTCACTGGGGCGCTTTGACCAGTACATGCTGCCTTACGTGGAGCGCGATCTTGAAACCGGCGCGCTGACGCTCGGCGCTGCGCAGGAGTTGCTTGAGTACTTCTGGCTGAAGTGCAACGAGATTGTGCTGCTGCGGAGCAGTACGAGCGCACGCTACTTTGCCGGCTTTCCCATCGGCTTCAACATCACCACGGGCGGCCAGCTTGCGGACGGCGGCGACGCGACCAACGCCATGAGCTTCATGTGCCTGAGGGCGCAGGCAGCCTTGGGCATGACGCAGCCGAATCTCTCCATCCGCATCCATAGGAACAGCCCCCAGGACTTTCTTGAGACAGCCGCATTCGTCATCAGCCGCGGCAGCGGCATGCCGCAGGTTTTCAACGATGAGGTGATCGTCCCCGGCCAGATGGCGCGAGGCATTGTGCCGGAAGATGCCGTGAATTACGCGGTGGTGGGCTGCGTGGAGCTTTCCACGCCGGGCAAAGCGCTGGGGTGGAGCGATGCCGCCATGTTCAACCTGGTGCGGGTTCTGGAACTGACACTGTTTGGCGGGGCCGATCCGCAGAGCGGCGCGCAGATCGGCCTGGCGCATGCGCCTCTGGGGGGGATGACCAGCTTCGACGTGCTGCAGTCGAGCTACGACGCGCAGATGCAGCACTTCGTCCGGCTGATGATCGACGGTTGCGCCGTGGTGGAGCGCACCCATGCCGAGGTGCTGCCCTCACCGTTTTTGTCGCTGGTGGTGGAGGACTGCGTGGCGCGCGGGCTGGATGTGACGGCCGGCGGGGCGCACTACAACTTCTCCGGCGTGCAGGGCGTGCAGGTGGCCAACGTGGCTGACAGCCTTGCGGCCGTGGAACACGCCGTCTTTGGCGAACACTGGATCGGCGGCGAGGAACTGCTCGAGGTTCTGCGCGCCAACTTCGCGGGCTACGAACTGCTGCGCCAGCGGCTGCTGAACGGCATCCCCAAGTATGGCAACGACGATGACCGCGTGGATCGCTTCGCACAGCAATGGGCGGACCGCTACAGCGAGCTTGTAGGCAGCTACCCCACGCCGCGCGGCGGAACGTTTCAGCCCGGCTTCTACACGGTTTCAGCGCATGTGCCCATGGGCGCGAATGTGGGCGCGACGCCTGACGGGCGCCGCCGCGGCGAACCGCTGGCCGATGGCGGCCTTTCGCCCAGCGCGGGCCGCGACCTGAAGGGACCGACCGCAGTGCTGAACTCGGTGAGCAAGGCGAACCTGGCGCTGGCCTCGAACGGAACACTGCTGAACATGAAGTTTCTGCCCTCGTTCTTCGATGGTGACGAGGCGCTGGCTAAGTTTGTAACGCTGCTGCGCGGCTTCAGCCGGCTGCGCATTCCCCATGTGCAGTTCAATGTCGTGTCCGCGCAGACGCTGCGCGCGGCGCAGGACAACCCGGCGAGCTATCGCGGCCTGGTGGTGCGCGTGGCCGGCTACAGCGCGTACTTTGTGGAGCTTGATCGCAACTTGCAGGACGAGATCATTCGCAGAACGGAATTTGCATAGACATCTCCGCCGCCGGGAA
This sequence comes from Acidobacteriota bacterium, assembly GCA_021846985.1. Taxonomy (GTDB): domain Bacteria; phylum Acidobacteriota; class Terriglobia; order Terriglobales; family Acidobacteriaceae; genus Telmatobacter. Next base: position 229,182 of record JAJZVX010000003.1, read on the forward strand.
GCGGCGGAGGAGATGTCTGGAGTGAAGGGCCGCCTCGCGGGCAAGACGGCCCCGGCTGATTGACACTAGCCGTTCTGGTTGTTCAGACCGGGCCGGAGGGTCCGGTAGCTGGCGTTGCCTTTGGACCAGACGAGCATCAGCAGGTCCTGTCCGCTCTTGTTCTGGCGCACCGCGCTCGCGAACTGGCTGGCAGATTCCACTTGCCTGCGGTTGAGTTCAACGATGACATCTCCAGGCTGGATTCCGGCTTCGTCGGCGGGGCTGGCGGGGCGCACATTCTGCACTACGACGCCGTGTAAATGATCGGGGATGTTGTCCTGCTGGCGCGCCTGGGGCGTCAGATTGCTGACCGCGAGGCCCAGTTTGCCTCCCTCTGCATTGTCGCCGTTGTCGCTGCTGGCCACTTCATTCCCGCCGTGGTAGCTGCCCACGGTCAGGTCGAACGTCTCCGGCTTGCCGTTCCGCACAATCTCGAGTGAGGCCTTGGTTCCAGGCGCCATTTCGCTCACGGCTACCTGCAGGTCGTTTCCACTGGAAACCTGCTGGCCGTTGATGCCGGTGATCACGTCACCAGTGAGCAGGCCGGCCCGGCTGGCCGGCGAGTCCGGCGTAACCTGGGCCACGATGGCGCCAGAGGCGTTCTGCAGGTCGAAGAAATGCGCGTTGGCGGGAGTGACGTCGTTGATGCTGATGCCAAGGTAGCCATGCTCGACCTTGCCGTGTTGGATGATCTGGTCCGCGCTGGCCTTGACGATCTGCGAGGGGATGGCAAAGCCGGCCCCGGCAAAGGATCCGCCGCTGGAGATGATGAAGGTGTTGATGCCCACCAGTTCGCCCCGCGCGTCAACGAGCGGACCGCCGGAATTGCCGGGGTTGATGGCGGCGTCGGTCTGGATGTAGTTGCCCGGCTTGCGCGGATCGTCGGAGTAGGGATTGCGGCGATGGACGGCACTGACGATGCCGCGCGTCACGGAGAACTGAAAGTAGCCAAACGGACTTCCAAAAGCGAGTACGGTTTGGCCGGGCTCGAGCCGGGTGGAGTCGCCCCAGGCGACGGTGGGAAGATTCTTCGCGTCCACCTTGAGAACGGCAAGATCGTTGAGCGTATCCACGCCAACTACCTTCGCGTTCAGAATGCGGCGGTCATGCAGTGTGACCTTGATGTCGGTGGCGCCATTCACCACGTGATTGTTGGTCACGATGTAGCCATCAGGCGAGATGATGATCCCGCTTCCCACCCCGTGCTCATACTCGGGTTGCTGGGGCTGCTGGAACATGGGACCGAAAAACTGCTGAAAGCCAGGCGGCAGGTTCTGCATCTGGTTGCCGGTGGGCACGTCGCTGGTGACTTTGGAAGTGACCGAGACGTTGACAACGGCCGGAGTCACGCGCGCCGCGACCGTTTCCATGGCGTGGTCGAGTGCGGTAAGGGCGGAAACGCTGTTGTCGCTCAGGGGCGAAGCGGCGTTGACGGTGCCGTGCCCAACAAAGAGCGAAGCTCCGAGAACAAAAGCGCCGGCAACAGCCGCCGGGACAGAGAACCTGCTGACGGTTGATACTAATTTCTTAGTTGATTGAAGCATGAATCCATACCTCCTGGTTGAGACTGCGGTTAAATCCTAACGATGAGCCAGCCGTCCGGTGTTTCCACGGCGGCAAACGAAGATCGAGGCTGCTGCACAACAGGGAATATGACCCGTGGCGGCGGCGCCGTGGCCTGCCATGCGGTCAGCACCACCCACACCTGCGGCGGCGGAACGCGAAGCGGCCGCACGTTGCGCCGGACTTCCCTGGCGCGGAGCGTCTTGGAACGACGCGGTATGTGAGCCGTCCGCATCGGCAGGACAGCTTTGACCAAATCCGGGGCGCCGCCTGCCAACTGCGGATTTGCCCCTGCGGGTTGAGGGGAGGCCTCTGCGACGGCCTGTGGGGCAACTCCGTTGCGGGGAGCGAAGCTGATCAGTTGGGGGGTGCGGGCAAGCGCAATGCTGGCAGCCAGAGCGGCCAGCACAATCCCCACCGAGGCGAGCATGGACAAAGGCGCGCCCATGACCCTGACCGGCCGCCACAGAATACGATGCACGCGCCGCGCCAGCTCGGAGTGACGCTCCCATGCGCCGAGCACAAGTGAGAGCCCACGCGCGACCATGGAATACTCAGCCAGGCGGGTGAGGCATGTGGCGTAAGCCTTGCGGCTGGCTCTGGCGCTCAGGACACGGTCGTCGCAGGCCATCTCCCGCTCGATGCAGAGCCGCCGCTCCACCCAATAGAGCGCGGGATTGAGGGGAAACAGAGCCAGAGAGAGTTTTTGCAGCAGATTGCTCCACAGATCGCCTCGGCGCAGGTGTTCCATTTCATGCTGAAGTACGAGGGCCAGCTCCTGGTCTGAGAGCTGCTTGATCAACTCCGGGGGCGCCAGAATGCGGGGCCGGAAAAAACCGAAGACGCAGGGTCGCGTTACATCGGCCGACGCATAAAGCCCCGCCGAACAGACGCGGGCCTTCTCATCGGAGGACTGCAGGAACGCCTGCAATTGCGCGCTAGTGCAGACGGGCACAGCCCGACGCGCTATGCGATGCAGCCGCATGGCGCTCACCACAAGCTGCGCAACCCTCCAGAGCGAGAGCGCGGCCCAAGCGCCGGTGATGAGGAGACTCCAGCGAAGACCCAGATGAATGGGTGGCGCCTGGCCAAGGTCGGCGTATGTCCGGTGCGCGGCAAGAGCGGGAACAAAGTGCAGGAGAACCAGCAGGGCAAAGACGTTCAGCCAGACCGCGGCACGCGCGGCGGCGCTGAGGCCAGGCATGAGCCGCAGGCAAAGAGCCACACACGCCACCAAAACCGTTCCCTGCCAGATGGCACTGAAGAGCACCCCGGCCGCAGTGGCGGAAAAAAGCGAGGCGGCATGGAGAAGCGGGGTCATGGTTCTGCCTCCTCCACGGTCTCTTCGGGCATCTTCGCGATGGCTTCCTTCAGGCGCTTCAGTTCCTCCGGCCCGATCTGATCGTCGCCCAACAGCGAGAGCAACAGCCGCTCCCTGGAGTTGCCAAAGAAGCGCAGCAACAGATGGCGGACTTCGGACTGACTGGCCTCCATCTCTCCTACCAGGGCGCTGTAAAGAAAGGCGCGCCCCACCTGCCGATGACGGACGAAGCCCTTGGTTTCAAGAATGCGGATGGTGGTGAGCACCGATGTGTAGGCAAGGGAGACATCGTCTGAAGTGGCTGCAACCAGATCGGCGACGCTCGACTCTCCGCGGCTCCAGAGAACTTTCATCAGCCGGAGCTCGGCCTGGGTGAGCGTGCTGGATCTGGTTCTTGGCATGTGCGACATTTCTCCCTGAATGCTGGCTGGTGTTTCGCCTTTGCTCTTTCAGACGAACAACTAAGAATTTAGTTAGCAAACGGTTCGTGAAGCTTTACCGCAGAGACACCGCAAGCGATCGCGAGAATGGGGATATGTGAAGGATTGCCAGGAGGTTAGCGCGCTGGCGGCTGCAGATGCGGCGGCTGGCCATCCCCAGCCGCCGCACTACGTCCCTGGCGGTTCAGAAGAGGAACCGAAGAGAGAACTGCGCTTGGCGCGCGGTTCCGTTGCCGATCTGGTTGGTGTCGGCGCCGGCGATGGTCGCGCTGGATGTGCCGAATCCGACATGATGCGCCGGATCAGGCAGGTTGGGCGTACAAATGGCCGAGGTGGCATTGGGGTAAGCGACGGCGCTGCAGATGCCGGTGTCGACGTTGGCGAAATTGGGATGATTCAGGACATTGAAGATGTCTGCCCTGAACTGCATTTTGAGGGTGTCTGTCAGCGGGAAGTTCTTGGTGCCGGAGAGGTCCATCTGGAAATAGGTAGGACCGCGGAGAGAGTTGCGGCCGACGGTGCCAAGGGTGGAAGGATCGCCGTAGACTCCATTGAAGCCTGGCTCGAGGGCAAAGGCATTGATGTTGTAGCTCGAGTTTGGCCACTGGGCATTAGGCACCATCACCGACACACCCGGAACCACGTTGGGCCGCATGAAGTTGCCGAAGAAGCCGCTGGTGACCTCGACATTCTGGCCCAGTCCGGAGCGGGTCTGGACGATGGTGGATCCCTGCCATCCCCCGAACGCGGTACGCGTGAAGCGGTCGTGGCCTCTGAGGAGCGGGAAGGCGTAAATCGCGCTGGCGGTGAGGTTGTGCCGGACGTCCCAGTCGCCGCTGCCGATGTCATAGCGGGGATCCATGGGGTCCTCAAACCCGGCGAAGACGTTCACCTCGTCGTCGATTTCATGCGACCAGGTGTAGTTCATCTCCATGGTGAGATTGCCGGTGTTGCGGCGCAGTTGCACCTGCAAGGCGTTGTACTTGGAGAAGAGAATGCCGGGCATGTAGTTCTCGTTCTGGTAGGGAACGCCCTGTGCCGCCAACGGCCGGTTGACATTGGTGTTTGGGTTCTGGGGGTTGAGATTGATGCCCTGATAGGCGACACCGGCCTGGGTGTGCTGCACCTTGTTGCCAGTGTAGTTGACGGTCAGTACCGTTCCCGGAGCCAGTTGCTGCTGGACGCCAAACAGCCAGTTGGTCGAATAGGGGTCTCTGGGGTTGGTGGGAAAGATGAACACACTCTGCTCGCTGGCCACCAGCACGGGAACATTGGGATAAGCGATGGATGGCACCACGCCGAAAAGCCAGTCGAAGAGGTTGTCGGAGACGGTGGCATTCTGGGGCATGTTGTCGGCCAGGGTATTGGGAGAGGGTTGCAAAGGCATGAAGAAGAGGCCGCCGTATCCGTGGATCACGGTCTCCCCCTTGCCAAACGGATCCCAGGAGAAACCCACGCGCGGCGCAAAGTCCGTTCTTGGCGCGGAATACGCGCTTTGGCCCACCGGGCCAAAGGTCTGGGTGGCGTAAATGAAGTTGCGCTGGTCGCCGTGAGCCACGTTCCAGGTGGTGTTGTAGTCGTAGCGGAGGCCAATATTGACGGTCATCCGTGGAGTAACGCGCCAGTCATCCTGGCCATAGAAGTCCCAGTTGGAGCTGTTGTTGCCGATGGCTCCGGGAGTGCCGCTTTTTTGCGTGACAAAGGGAACGTTGGTTTCCAGGCTTTGGAAGCTGTAGTAATCATAACTCACGATGGGCCGGAGCCAGGTGTTGAGCCGGTTCAGGCGGAACTGCACGCCGGCCTTGAGCGTATGCTTCCCTGTGGTTTTGGTGATGCTGTCAAACAACTCTGGAAGAGTATTGGCGTTGGTCTGGTTGAAAGCGATCGCTCCGGGCAGCGAACCGAGATTCACAAAGAAGCTCGCTATCGAGAAGTAAGGCTGGCCGGTGTTGGAAGAGGTGTAGGAGTAGAAGCGGTTGACGGCCAGGCTGAACTCGTTAACCAGCGTGGGACTGAAGGTATGCGTCTCATCGAACTTAGCTAACTGCGTGCGCAGCGCTTGGGGAGAGGCTTGGTCCTGGTTGAGTCCATAGGTGTAATTGGTGAGCGAGTCGTTGATGTTATAGCGAAACATCATCTGATCGCCGGAGCCGATGTGATAATCGATCCGGATGGAGCCTGTATCCTCGCGAATGATGTCGGGTAAGTTGGTGGGGATGAAAACCAGGTCATAGGTGCTTCCGTCGGGATAGCGCGTGTCGTAGTCGCAGGTGGCGGTGGTGGAACCCAGCCCGCAACCCGCCGGCAAGGGGGCCATCATGGCCTTGATGGGGTTCATGGTGGGATCGAACAAGGAGCGGACATAGGCGCTGGGCACCTCGTAGCTGGGAGCCGGGTTGGTGAGGTGGGTGCGGTCGCCTTCGTAGTTTGCAAAGAAGAAGAGCTTCCTTTTGACGAGGGGGCCGCCCAGATTGAATCCGAACTGATTCATTTTGAGGGGCACTTTGGGGCCGGTGACGAAATAGTCTCTTGCATCCAGGGCATCGTTACGGAAGTACTCGAAGACCGTGCCGTGGAAATCGTTGGTGCCACCCTTAGTAATGATGTTCATCTGCGGGCCAAGCGAAAAGCCTCCCTCCGCCGTATAGCCACTGTTGGCAAAGTCGATTTCCTGAATGCTATCGACGCTGGCACGGGTGATGCGCGCCCCTTCCTGGCCTTCGGTCTCGAGGAAACCGTTGACATCGCCGCGGTTGGCAGACTGGCCGTCGAGCTTGATGTTGAGGCCGGTAAAGATATTGTCGAGCCCGTTGACGCTACCCTGGAAAAAAGAAGTGGAGCCCACCGAACCGGGAGAGATTTCAAGGAAATCACTGACGTCCCGGCCATTGATGGGCAGATTGGCGACTTGCCGGGTGTCGAGAGTAGTACCAGCGACACTGGTGGACGTGTCAATCGTGGCCGCGGTTCCAGTGACCTGCACGATTTCGGTTGCCGCCGCAACCTTGAGAATCAGTTTCACGGTGACCGTCGATCCGACATTCAACTCCATGGGTTGTGAAGTGGCCTCGCCGAAGTTGGGCGCCGTGGCAGAAACGATGTAGTGCCCATAGGGCATTCCCGAAGCGACAAAAGATCCGCTGCTGTCGGTGGGTAGTTTGGTTACGATACCGGTTCCGGTGTTGGTGATGGTGATCATGGCGCCGGGCAGCATGGCGCCTGAGGAGTCAGTAACCGTGCCCGTGATTGTGCCTGTGTCGAATTGCGCACCGCTTGGCAGAACGAGCAGCAGGAGCGCAGCCATCAGAAGCAGGGCGCGACCTGCGGTTCGAGGAGCGATACCGGCAACCCAGTTCCGTAACCAATCGAGGCCCCGTACTCTATTTGTCAGGCTCATCTTATCCTCCCCATGAATGCGTCAAGATATATCTTGCTCACAAACTCAAACGGCTGGAATGTTAGCCCCGGCTTCAAACTAAGTCAATGGATTTCTTGCCTTTTTCCGGCACAGTATTCCGCGCCGCAAAGAGGGGATTCGCGAGAGATGAAGTGGGGACGCCAGCATGCCTGATGGCCCAATTTGGGTAAGCTCGAGACCGGCCTTGGATCCGGATTGACAGGCGTTGGGAAAGGGGCCTATGTTGCATCTTCGTACACAAGCGCGCCGGGCACCGGACGACCTGAAAGGCCACTCCGGTCATTTCGACCATGTCCTGATTTGCTTGTGCGAAAGGAGCAAACCTTGATGCGGCGTGTCCTATCTTTGCTTGCCGTTGTTATTTTTTTTGGGGCCGCTACTGGAAACGGTTGGGCCGGCACCTGCGTGCCGGTGTTTCCTCTGGAACATGGACAAGCCCTGAGCTGGCAGGGCGCCGATGACGCCTATTCCGTCCCGCTTCCAGACGGACGCGATGTGTGGATCTTCGGCGACACTCTTTATGGACCGGAACGGTATGTAAAAGGAAACGACCCGCGCATGACCCACAGCAGCATCGGCATCTCGACGTGCGACACAGCAGGCCAATGGCACTTGAAGTACTATTTCAAGCGCGACAAAGCGGGCAGGCCCACCAGCTTCTTTGTTCCCAGGGAGCCGAGCCACTGGTACTGGGCGATGGATGGATTTGTAGCGAAGGGCAGCCTGTGGATCACGCTGTTGTGCATCAAGCCGGCTTCGCACCCGCAGATGCCCGCCATGAACTTTGAGACCTGCGGGACCGATCTGGCCCGCATCTCCAACCCGGAACAAGCTCCTGACCGCTGGAAGATTTCCTATTTCCCGCTGGTTGCGGACGGGGTGAAGGCCTATCCCTCAGCGTCCGCAGTGGTGCATGACGGCTATGCTTATATCTTCGCCTTGTACGAATCGGGCAGCCGTCCCTTGCTGGCCACGCGGATTCCCCTGAACGGGCTGAACGATCCTCACAAGCATCTGGAGTATCTGGCGGCGGACGGGACGTGGCAGCCAGGGTTCTTGCCCGAAAAAGCAAAAATCGTCATGGAAAAGGGCACGACGGAACTCTCCATTCGCTATCACCCGGATGAGAAGATGTGGATTGCCGTCCTGGCTGGCCCTGATTTTCTGTCGGAAAAGGTGGTGCTGCGTTCGGCGCCCAACCTGACCGGCCCGTGGACGGAGGGCCGGGTCATCTATCGCATTCCAGAGATGCTGCCGGGTCCGCAGCGCGACAAGAACACGTTCTGCTACGCGGGCAAGGAGCATCCGGAGTTCGAGCATCCGGGCGAGGTGCTTTTTACCTATGTGTGCAACACGATGGATGTGCCCAAGCTGGTGAAGGAGACAAATGTCTATTTTCCCAAAGTGGTGACGGTGCCAATGCCGGCTTTGAAGTGACGGCGGACTACAGTTCCGCGTCGAGCAGGTCGCTGAGGCCCTTCATATCCCTGGCCACGATCTGGCGTGCCTCGACTTCGATGAGACCCTCGGCCTGCAGGCGCATGAGGTTGCGCGAGATCAATTCGCGCACGGTGCCCAGCTGATTGGCGAGTTCCTGGTGCGTTCCGGGAAGCAGAAATTCCGTGCCACGGGCGGTTTTTCTGCCCTGCGTTTGCGCAAGTTTGACCAGAACGGCGATGAGGCGCTGGCGAACGGTGGTGAAGGACAACTCCTCAATGATGTTAACCAGCTGGCGCAGGCGCGCTCCGACCACGGAGAGAACCTTGAGCGCCACCTCGGGATGATCCAGGCAGAAGGAGTTGAAGTCGTGGCGGGAGATGAAGGCAATCTCGGCATCCTCGACCGCCAGCGCCGAAGCCGGATAGGGCCCTCCGTCGAAGACCGGCAACTCGGCGACGCTCTCGCCGGGTCCGTTGATGGCCAGCACCTGCTCGCGCCCGCTCATCGAGGTTTTGAAGATGCGGACCCGGCCGGATGCAATGATGTGGAGGCCGGAACAAGGCTCACCCTCAGAGAAGAGCAACTCGCCGGAAGAGAAGAGCTTGCGGACGGTTCGCGCGGCAAGCAGTTGCAGCTCGGTGGGAGAAAGCCCCGACAGCAAAGCTGTCTTCTGCAAAACACCGGCGAGATTGGCGCGCGGAACGGCCACGTCCGGATTTTACCAGCACATCGGCGGGAATCTGGAGGAGAGTAGCGCAGGTTGCAGGCGCCGCATGGAGGGAAGGCGCCTGGGCGGGGCTAGAAACCGGCGTGTCCGAATTGATTGGCCTCCGGCACGAGGTCCATGTACATGGCGCGCGGCAGGTTGGTATGCCAGTGGCCGGTGATGCGGGCAAAGAGCACCGTTCCGAGGAAGAGGACGGCGACGATGCCGGCGACCGCCGCAGGGCGAAGGACGCGCCGGGACCAGCGCGAAGACAGATGAGCGGCCGGCCTGGGCGGCAGGGCAAACTGCAGCGCACCCTGCACCTGGCAGACGGCAACGCACTCCACGCAGCCGGTGCACTCCACCGAGTGGATCTGGACCAGATGGTCTACGGGAAGGCTGGCCGGGCAGGCGTTCGCGCACTTGCCGCAGTTGACGCAAGCCTCGGCGTCGCGGCGGATCTTCACGGGGCTGAGCAGCGAAACCAGCCCCATCAAACCGCCGTAGGGGCATAGATAGCGGCACCAGAAGTTTTTCACCAGAACGGAGGCGAAAACCAGCACCGCGATGACAATAACCGCTGTGCTGCCGATGTAGCGGAAGAAGTTGAGCATCTTGACGTCGGCAAGGAGGCCATAGGGCGTTTGCATAAACGACTTGATGGCTTCCGCGGACATGGTCCCAATGACGAAAACAAAGAAGCCGAGCAGGATGTACTTCAAGGAGCGCAGGGGAAGATCGACCCAGCGTGGAAGATGGAGGTTGCGCCCCAGAAAGTGGCGTCCCAGTTTCCAGAGGAACTCCGAAAAGGTGCCGACAGGACAGAGCCAGGAGCAGAAAGCCTTTTTGAGCAGCAGGCTGGTGAGAACGAACGCCAGGAAGAGAAACATGGCCGCCGGATGAACGGCCGGCACGCGCCCGGTCATCAAGAGATATTTGAAGTTCATGAAACCGGCGATGGGTAGCCAGCCCTCCACCCCTGCTGGACGGGGCAGATAGAGTCCCGCCCCACCCTGCTCGAAATACCGGACCCAGAGGTAAAACTGGATCGCGATCCAGGCATTCAAAAGCAGGAAGGCCGCCTGAACGCCATGCCGCACGCGCTGCCACGGCAGCGCTTTGGCGCGATGAACCAGCTTCCTCGGCTTTCGCGGAAGATCCGCCGTTTGCGATTGAACGACCAACTCAGCCTGTTCCATACCCCTGCAGCGTAGACGAAGAGCGGGTTGGCCTCAGCGACTTTGGTCACAGCGGCCTGCTTCCGGAAGCTGCCGGCCGTTCCTCAAAGCGATTCAACCAGGCGGCTCATCCTCTCTTCCTGCTGTCCGATGGATTCGACGAGTTTGAACTGGGTGCGGCAGCGGTCGAGGTTGTGGCCCTCGCGATGCACCTTGAAGTAGGTGTCGCCGGATAGAAAGTCAGTGAGGAAACGGATGCCGATCTCAAAGGTGATGAGTTTCCCGGAAAAGGCAAGGTATTGTTTTTCGGCGGCGGTGAGGAATCCGCCGGCGGTGGAGAGATATCCGCGCACCAGAGCCTCGAAAAGGGGAAATTGCATGGCGACCCTGGAGAGATCCTGCTCATCTTCCTGGGTGGGGCTGGTGGCGGTGCGCACCATGTCGCCAAAGTCGTAGAGCACCAATCCCGGCATCACGGTGTCAAGGTCGATTACGCAGATACCTTCGCCGGTAACGTCGTCGATCATCACATTGTTGAGCTTGGTGTCGTTGTGGGTAACGCGCTCAGGCAGCCTGGCATCGAGGAGCGTGCTGACCATGTGGCGATGAGCGAGGGCAAAGTCGATCTCCGGCCCGGCAAGAGCGGCGCGCCCTGCCACGTCGGAAGCGATGGCCTGCTCCAGTGCCGCAAACCGCTGCGGGGTGTGGTGGAAGCCGGGAATGGTGTCGTGGAGGCGCGGAGGGGGCAACTCGGCAAGTTGCTGCTGGAAACGGCCAAACGCCCGGGCGGCCTGAAAGACCTGCGCGGGGGACTCGGGGGCATCGTACGTGCGGGCATTGGCGATGAAGAGATAGGCGCGCCAGTAGTTACCCTCGGGGTCAAGGAACCAAGATTGCCGGTCGCGAGTAGAGATGAGCGTGAGCGTTCGCCGGCCGCGGTCGGGATCGGTGGTCAACTGCGCGGCAAGATGCTTGGTGACGCGCTCGACGTTTTCCATCAACGCAACTGGATTTCTGAAGACATGGTGATTGATGCGCTGGAAGATGATGCGAAACAGCGCGCCTGCCTTTTTGAAAGCCGCACAGTAGGTATCGTTGATGTGTCCGCTGCCGTAACGCTCGGCATGGAGGAATTCGCCGTCGATTTGAAAGTGGCGCGCCACGGCCGCCACATGGTTGTGATGGTAGTTCATGCCCAGAGTCTTTCGGGATAACGGCCTTCGCGAATGAGGGCGCGCATGCTCTCGGCCACGCGGGAGTGGTCCTCGCGATAGGTGACACCAAACCAGGATTCACTGGTGGGCAGCACGCGCACCCGGGCACGGCCAGCGGCCATCAGCTCGTCGATTGCGGTGGGGATATAGAACTCCGCCCGCACACTGGAAGCATTGCGTTGGAGGAAGGCGAGGAAGCGCTCGCGCAGCTGGGCGAAAACCCCGGGCGTAAAGCCCCACATGTTCATCGAGACCTGCTCGTCGCCGGTCAAAGGCGTGACATGGCCGGCATCGTCGGTGTTGCGGGCATGCTCGCCATCCGGTTCGATTCTGGTCAACTCCTGAATTCCTGCAAGATAGCCGTCATCCGTCACCTGGGTTACGCCGCGGGAGACGGAGCCAAAGCGGGAAAGCGTGTTGCGCAAAACAAAGCCCACCATGGCGTAATCCGGCGAGCCCGACTGCAAATGGCCGGCGAGGAGGCGAAAGCTCGCGGCGCCATAGAAGTCGTCGGCATTGATGACGGCGAAGGGTTCCTGGATTGCCTCGGAGGCGGCGAGAATCGCGTGCGCGGTGCCCCACGGCTTGGTGCGACCGGCCGGAACCTCATAGCCCGCAGGGAGGTCGCTCTGTTCCTGGAAGACATAGTCAACCGCAAACCGCGTTTCAAAGCGCGCACCAACGGTCTGCCGGAAGGCGTGCTCGATATCCTTGCGGATGACAAAGACCAGCTTGTCGAATCCGGCGCGGAGGGCATCATAGGCCGAGTAGTCGATGATGGTTTCGCCGCCGGGGCCAACGGGATCGATCTGCTTCAAACCGCCGTAGCGATTGCCCATGCCGGCGGCGAGAACAAGGAGAGTGGGAGGGGTCATAGGCTTCATGGAGTCGAGTGCGCCTGGGGGGTGGTAACTGGTTCATTCTACCCTTTGGACGCGCCCGAAATCAGGGATATATGAGGTAACGGGAAGGTCCCGGGCAGAAAATTGTTGGGCGCGGTTTGCATATCGGACTCATTTAATCCTAGAATGAAGACATGTTTGAGCTGACCTGTTGTCGCTGCCAGATGCCGCTTCGCGCGCACGGGTGACCTGGGTCCAGCCAAGCTTCGAACGAAATCCAAGGTTCCGAATGGCCCGCGATGCAGCCCCGACTGCCGCGGGCTTTTCGTTTTCCTGTCCCCAAAGAGGAGAAACATGAATCAGAATGCCGTGACACATGAGACCAAGGCCCAGCGAGCCGAACGGCTGAAGCGCGAAAAGAATCCCTGGGCGGTCTTCGACGAGGTGCGCAGATTTGCGCGCGAGGGTCGTGCCAGTGTAGTTCCGGAATGGGCCGGGATGTATTTCAAGTGGTGGGGCATCTACACGCAGGGCGACGGCGTGGGCGCCACGGGAGGAAAAGGAGGCGAAGGACTGGCCTCCGAGTACTTCATGATGCGGATCGGCATGCCCAACGGCATCGTCTCGTCGAGCCAGCTCAGGATCATCGCGGGATTGGCGCGCAAGCACGCCCGGAACCTGGCCGACATCACCGTCCGCCAGAACATCCAGCTGCATTGGCTTACCATTGAGTCGCTGCCCGAAGTGGTGGACACGCTGGATGCGGCGGGGCTTTCGCCGAAAGGAGCGTGCGGCGATGTGGTGCGCAACGTGACCGGTTGTCCGCTGGCAGGCATTGCCGCAGATGAGGCACTTGACGCATCGCCCGTAGCTCTGGAGATTTCGGAGCTGCTGAAGGGCAATCCTGATTTCTACAATCTGCCGCGGAAGTTCAAGATTTCGGCAACCGGGTGTCCGTCGTGGTGCACCTATCCGGAGATCAACGACGTTGCGTTAACGCCGGCGCGGCTGAACGGCGAGATGGGCTACTCCATTCGCGTGGGTGGGGGATTGTCGCGCGAGCCGCACCTTGCCGTTCGCCTCGATGCCTTTATAAGGCCCCATCAGGCTGTCAGCGTGGCGCGCGCCGTGGCGGAGATCTTCCGCGATCAGCAAAAGCTGCGCGAACGCCGCGAGCAGGCGCGCATGAAGTATCTTTTTTTGAAAGAGGGATGGACGGCCGAGGGTTTTCTGGCAGAGCTGCAATCGCGGCTCGACTTCACGCTGGCGCGCGGAGGAGAGGAGCGGGTTCCGGGCGACATTCTGCGTGATCATGCCGGCATCCATCCGCAGCGTCAGCCAGGCCTGAGCTATGTGGGCGCCACCGTGCTGCGCGGGCGCATGACGGGCGATCAACTGGAAGCCGCAGCGGAGTTGGCGGAGCGCTTTGGCAATGGAGAGCTGCGCGCCACGGTGAGCCAGAACCTGGTGTTTATCCATATTCCCAACCGCAAGACCGCCGAACTGGCGCGCGAGCTGGGCCAGATTGGCCTGCACGTGGATGGGTCGGCCTTCTGGCGCGGAGCCATCGCCTGCACAGGCACGGAGTTCTGCAAGCTGGCCATTACCGAAACGAAGGGCTTTACCCGCTGGCTTGTGGACGAACTGGAAGAGCGGCTGCCGCAGTTTGACCAGCAGCTCAAGCTGCATGTAACGGGATGCCCGAACGGCTGCGGCCAGCACTGGATTGCCGACATTGGCCTGGAGGGCAAGAAGGTCAAGCACGACGGCAAGCTGATCGACGCCTACTCTTTCTGCCTTGGCGGAGCCGTAGGCAAGCATGCGCGGATTTCCCGTCCGGTAGGCTTCCGTTGCCCCGCAGCACAGACTCCGGAGGCGGTGGAACGCCTGCTGCGGCAGTATCTTGCCGGGCGGCGACCCAACGAAAACTTGCGCGCGTGGTTCGGCCGGTACTCAAATGATGAGTTACGCGGTTTTCTGGCCGGTGAATCGGTGGAGTCCGTGGAACGCGACCTGCCTGCCGGCCGCTTGGCGCAGGCCGCGGATTGAGAGACTGAAAAGATGAACCTGTTGCCGATTTTCGTGAAGCTTGAGGGGCGACGCTGTCTGCTGGTGGGCGCAGGTCATGTCGCGCTGGATAAGGCCGCCAGTCTGCTGGGGGCCGGGGCGCAGCTGCGGGTGGTTGCGCCCCGGGCGATTCCTGCGATACAGGAACTTGCCGAATCAGGACAACTGGAATGGATACAACGGGAGTTTGCGCCCGCCGACCTCGACGGCTATCAGTTGGCGATTGCGGCAACCGATTCCCCCGAGGTGAATGCCGCGGTGCACCGGGAGGCGGCCGCTCGCGACGTTCTTTCCAACAGCGTGGACGACATCCCCAACTGCGATTTCTTTTTTGGCTCGGTGGTGAAGCGCGGCAGCCTGCATGTAGCGATTTCGACAGGCGGAGAAAGTCCTACCTTTGCGCAGCGGCTGCGGCGCGAGATGGATGAGGCGCTGCCCGCGGAGTTGGGAACCTGGCTGGAGCAGCAAGGGGAACTACGGCGGCAGGTGCTGGCGGCGCATCCGCGCAGCGAGGCGCGCCGGGCGCTGTTGCACCGGCTGGCGCAATTGCCGGTTTGCGCGTCGAGCGACTGCCCGGCGCGCCGGCGCGCGCTGGAGCCGCTGGACCGGAGCGAGAGTGAAGACCAAGGCAAGGTCTATCTTGTGGGCGCGGGTCCGGGCGATCCGGACCTGCTGACGGTCAAAGCCCTGCGCTTGATTCAAACCGCCGGGGTGCTGCTGCACGACGACCTGGTTCCGGAGACGATTGTGCGGCTGGCGGCGCCCGGGACCGAGGTGGAGAACGTGGGGAAACGGTGTGGCGCCAAAACCGTGACCCAGGAACAGATTCACGAGCGGATGATCGACGGTGCGCGGCGCGGGCGCATGGTGGTCCGGCTGAAGAGCGGCGACCCGTTGATTTTTGGCCGCGCCAGCGAAGAGATAACCGCCCTGACGGAGGCGGGCGTGCCTTGGGAGATCGTGCCGGGCATTACGGCTGCCTTTGCTGCCTCTGCTGCGGTTGGCCGGTCGCTGACAGACAGGAACAGCGCCTGCCGGGTGATCTTCTCGACAGGCCATCATGCGCCTGCCCGCAAGCGGCCGAAGGGGCCAGCCTGGGACGAGGCGACGCGCGTGGTGTACATGCCGGGCCGCGACCTGCGGCCGCTGGCCGCGGAGTGGCTCGAAGAGGGCCTTCCACCGGAGCTGCCTTGCGCCGTGATCTCGCGCGCCTCCCAGCCGGATGAGCGGGTGCTTTACACCACGCTGGGAGGGCTTGGGCGAACCGAAGCTCCCCTCGCCCCAGGCATCCTTATCGCCGGATGGGCTGTGGGAGAGCGGAATGTGCCCGATGCGCCCGCCACGGATAACCTCACCTGTCCAGACTAAAGCGATTCCGGGATTGCCATACTCCGCATGCAAACCCACGGGTCGCTCCGGCTCCGGGCAGGAGCGACTTGTCACAGAAGCCGGACAGATACATCTATTCTGGAACCGCCGTAAGAGGCGCGCCTCGCCCTTTATACTTGGGTTGTTTGCCAATTACGGCCAGGCAACCAGAAAAAAGGTGCGGGAAGGAGCGTGTTTTGGCCCAGGCGGAGATCGGTATTATTGGCGGCAGCGGGCTGTATTCGATGCCCGGTTTCACGAATGTCCACGAGCAGAGCGTGGAGACACCTTTTGGGTCTCCGTCTGATGCTTTTGTGCTGGGTGAGTTGGAGGGGCGCAAGGTGGCCTTCCTGGCGAGGCATGGACGCGGGCACCGCATCCTGCCATCCGAGTTGAATTTTCGCGCCAACATCTATGCTTTCAAGAAGCTTGGCGTGGAGCGCATCCTTTCCGTTTCTGCCGTCGGTTCGCTCAAAGAAGAGCACCAGCCGACGGACTTCGTGATTCCCGACCAGTTCATCGACCGCACTTTTCACCGCGTTTCCACTTTTTTTGGCGATGGAATTGTGGGTCACGTAGCCTTTGGTGACCCG
Source organism: Acidobacteriota bacterium (assembly GCA_021846985.1). Lineage (GTDB taxonomy): Bacteria > Acidobacteriota > Terriglobia > Terriglobales > Acidobacteriaceae > Telmatobacter. The sequence goes on from JAJZVX010000003.1 coordinate 245,371, forward strand.
GTGTGCGCCACCGTGGCCAAGGCGGCGGCAGAGGGTTGCGCCCAGGCGGGCGTAGTGGGCAAGCTGGGCGGTACCTATGTGTGCATGGAAGGGCCGCAATTCTCCACCAAGGCGGAATCGAACCTCTATCGCAGTTGGGGCGCTGACGTGATCGGCATGACCAACCTCCAAGAGGCGAAGCTGGCCCGCGAGGCCGAGATCTGTTACTCCACCGTGGCCATGGTCACCGACTACGACTGCTGGCGCGAGGGCCACGATGCGGTAACGATTGAAGAGATTGTGGCGGTGCTGCACAAGAATGCCGATAACGCCGCCAGGGTGGTGAAAGCGGCCGTGGCGTCCATGCCGCGGGAGCGCACTTGCGCCTGCGCCTCGGCCGCCAAGTACGCCGTACTGACGCAACCGGACGCCATACCCACGGCAGCCAGAGAGCGGCTGAAACTGCTTTTTGGGAAATACATGGGCTGGTAGGATCAAGCAGGACTCCCGGTGCCGGATGATCGGCCCGAAAGTTTTGCTCCCTGCTCCGTTGCTGATCCACTAACCTGCAAAGTTACTTCGAGAGAGACATACGAATGCCCATTACCGTTGTTGGCAGCGTGGCCTTTGATTCCATCGAAACGCCGGCGGGCAAGCGCGAGCGCTGCCTGGGCGGAGCCGCCACTTACTTTTCGCTGGCGGCTAGTTACTTTACCGATGTGCGCGTCATTGCCGTTGTGGGCGAGGACTTTGGACCCGCCGAAGAGGCGGTCTTCGCATCGCACCGGATTGACACCCGCGGCATCGAACATGCCGCCGGCAAGAGCTTCTTCTGGGCGGGTTCCTATATGGAGAACTTGAACGAAGCCAGAACCCGCCAGACCGACCTGAATGTCTTCGCCACTTTCGAGCCCAAGATTCCCGAGGCATATCGCGATTCGGATTTTCTCTTCCTCGCCAACATCGATCCCGTCTTGCAGCGCCGCGTGCGCGAGTCCATGCCGGGCGTGAAGCTGGTGGCGGGCGACACCATGAACTACTGGATCAACGACCATCGCGCGGCACTGCTCGAAATGCTCAAAGGCATCGATATCCTGCTCATCAACGACACCGAAACCCGCGTTCTAGGCGGCAACCGCAATCTGGTTCAGGCCGCGCGGTCGGTGCGCGGCATGGGCCCGCGGATTCTGGTCGTCAAGCACGGCGAGTATGGAGCCTCTTTGTTCCACGACTCTACTCCCAAAGGTCGAGGAACGGAGTTCCGGGCACCTGCCATGTTGTTGGAGGAAGTCATCGACCCCACGGGCGCGGGTGACAGCTTTGCCGGCGGGTTCTTCGGCTATCTGGCCGCGCAGCCCCAGTTGACGCCGTCCGCCTTCCGCCGCGCCATGTTCTACGGCAGCGCCATGGGCTCCTTTGCCTGTGAGCGCTTTGGTACCGAGCGGCTGCAGCAGCTTGCGCGGCCGGAGATTGAAGACCGCTACAACCACCTGCGCGAGCTGGCACAAATTGACTGACAGGCACATGGCGCGCGGCGAGTGGGCGGCTGTTCTGGCCGGTTGCGCAGCAGCCTCGGCAGTGGCCATTGCCTGGAGTTGGAGCCACGGCGCCATGCTGAACTACGGCGACGCGGTGGCCCACATGCACATCGCGCGCCGGGTCTTCGATTCGCATCGCCCCGGTTTTACGCAGCTCGGTTCAGTGTGGCTGCCGCTGCCGCATGTGCTGATGATGCCGTTCGTCGCGGTTTACAGTTGGTGGGCTAATGGCATTGCCGGCCTCATACCTTCTGCACTCGCCTATCTGGCTGCCTGCGCCGGCATCTACCGGCTGGCGCGCAACTGGTTGCGGCCGCCCCCGGCGGCGATTGCGCTGGCGTTTTTCGCCGCCAATCCCAACCTGCTCTATCTGCAGACCACTGCCATGACTGAGCCCCTGTTCCTCTGCGAGATGATCTGGGCAGTGGTCTGGCTGGTTGACTGGGTACGCAATCTCAACACGCATCCTGCGCGCGCGCAGCGGCTTCTCGGGCCGATTGCCCTGGTGCTTGTCGCTGCCGTCTACACGCGATATGACGGCTGGATTCTGACCTTCATTGTCTGGTTGGGCATCGGCGTAACGCTGTTGCGCCACGGCTGGCTGCATTCCCGCCCGGCGTTGCGGCAGCCCCTCGTGGCGGGTCAGCCGGTCCCGCGCATGGCGCGCGCCTTCTGGCTGGCCAGCGCGGTCGTGGTCGCGGCTCCTCTGGCATGGTTCGTCTATAACGCGACGGCCTTTGGCGACTGGCTCTACTTTGCGCGTGGGCCCTACTCGGCCAAGGCTATCGAGATCAGAACCTCCGTGCCAGGGTTCCCGCCGCATCCCGGATGGCATAATCCGTGGACCGGATTCCTGTTTTACATGAAGGCCGCGGAGATGGACGCCGCCGCAAATGCCTGGGGCGGCTTCATGCTGACGGTGAGCCTGCTGGGGGCCGTGTGGAGCTGGCTGATGGCGCGGCGTCGCGGCATCTTGTGGGCGCTGCTGCTCTGGTTTCCCGCGCTGTTCTACGCTTATTCGGTGGCTTACGGGTCTGTGCCCATCTTTCTGCCGGTATGGTGGCCGCACTCGTTCTATAACACGCGCTACGGCATGGAACTGCTGCCGGCGCTGGCACTGGGCATGGGATTTGCCGCGCATTTCCTCCTGGGTGCCGTGCGCGAGTTCAAACCCGCGTGGACGCGCTCTGCTCTGGGGTTGCTGGCCGCGGCCGTGGCTCTGAATGTGGCGGAGATGGCACGGGAACGCCCGCTGGTTTACGTGGAAGGAACGAAAAACATCGAAGCGCGCCGGGCCTACGACGAGCAGATTCCGCCCGTGCTGCGCGCGCTGCTCAGAAAACGGCCGGGCGGGATCGTGCTGATGGTGACCTCCGCCTATCCCGAGATCGTTGCGGATACCGGAATCCCACTGCGGCAGACCATCAACGAAAGCGACAAGGAGTTCTATCGCGCCGCTCTGGATGCTCCCGCGGCCCATGCCGCGGTCGTGCTGGCCTTTGACGGAGACGACGTGTACCGCGCCGTGAAGGCGCATCCCCTCGGCCTGACGCCCGTTCGCCGGTTTACCACCCCCGGCCAGCCTCCGGGGACGATTTACGTCTCCCAGGTTCCCCAGACGCAGACACCGGCAGGCAAAGCAGCGCGGTGATAGCATGAGGGCTTGGAAGCCTCGCGCATACGGCTCCAAAGGCCAGACCGGACCGGCACGGCGGGGGAATCCGGCCATCCACGTGTTTTTTTTGCGCCACTTTAGAAGGGGGAGGAAGATTGGTTCCCTTTACCAAGGTTCACGCCTGCGGAAATGACTTTTTGATTGTGACGGAAGAGGCGGCCAAGGGTCGCGACTGGGCCGAGCTGACGCGGAAGTTATGCTCGCGCAACACGGGCGTGGGCGCGGACGGGATCGAATTTTTCGCTTGGACCGGCCCACACTCCGCGCGTATCCGGCTGCACAATGCCGACGGCTCCATGGCCGAAATCAGCGGTAACGGCACGCGGTGCGTGGCGGCCTGGATGGCCGCGTCCCTGCATGCCACACCAGGCGGCGAGTTGCGCATCGAAACCGACGCCGGGCCGCGTGTGTGCCATGTGAATACGATTGATACTTCCGCCGGCTACACCGTGGAGGTAACCACGGGCATGGGCGTTCCCATCTATTCTCCGCGTACGGTGACCATGCCTGCCGGCGTGCAGGTCCCCGGCGTCGCGGTTTCTACGGGCAATCCGCACTTCGTTATTGTGGTGAATAACCCCGCGTTCGCGGTCGATGGACAGGCGTGGCAGAGCGTGGGGCAGCAGATCTGCTCTCTGCCGGAGTTCCCCTATCAGACGAATGTCGAGTTTCTGCGCATCGTCAGCCCGTCGGCGATCGAGATCCGCATCTTCGAGCGCGGCGTTGGGCCCACGACGTCGTCGGGCACCGGATCGAGCGCTGCAGCCACTGCCGCGCTGGCGCTGCACGGCTGCCGCTCACCGCTCACGGTCGTCGCTCCAGGCGGCGCGCAAACCGTGGTATGGGAAGGACCGGAGACCGAGCTGCAGCTCACCGGCCCCGCGACGCTGATCGCTCGCGGAGAGGCATGGGCCTGATGAGCGCGCTTTTGAAACCGCCCGCTGTTGCCGCCGACGCCACGGTTGCGGTGGTCTCGCCGGCCTCCACGCCCCGGCAGGAGCGCGTGGAGCGCGGCATGGAGGCGCTTCGTGCGCTAGGCTACGCGCCGCGGCCGGGTGAGCATCTTTTCACCCGCGGACCGCTCTACTTTGCCGGGACGCCGCAGATGCGCCTCAAGGATCTGCACCATGCCTTTGCCGGCGACGAGGCGCGCGCCATCTTTACGACGCGCGGTGGCTATGGATCGAACTATTTGCTCGACGGGCTGGACCTGGAACGGATTGCCAACAATCCAAAACCGCTGATGGGCTACAGCGACCTGACCGCGCCGCAGCTCTGGCTGCTCGACGAACTGGGCCTTCCCGCATTTCACGGTCCGATGCTCTCGGCGGATTTTGCGCGCGATGGCGGCGTGCACCTGGCCAGCCTGCAGGCGGCTCTCTCTGGAAAGCCCTACACGGTGGGCGCGGAGGAAGGCCTGCGGACCCTCCATCCCGGTCAGGCCCGGGGAATCCTCTACGGCGGCTGCCTGAGCATCCTCACCGCATTGCTGGGCACGCCCTATGAGCCGCAGACGGAAGGCAAGCTGCTCTTCCTCGAAGATACCGGCGCCAAGCCGTACCAGATTGATCGCATGCTGTGGCAACTGATGCGGGCGGGCAAGCTGGAGGGCGTGCGCGGCATCGTGTTTGGCGAGATGCTGGATTGCACCTCGCCGGGCGCGCCGCCGGAGTTGCTGGAAGAGGTGATTCTGCGCGTCTTCGCGGACTTCAAAGGGCCGATTGTAATGGGGCTGCGTTCGGGCCACGTCTCGCGCGGAAACGTGACCCTTACCTTTGGTGTGGAAGCGGAACTGCGCGCCGGCAAGGAAGCTCATCTCCATTTGCTTGAAGCGGCGGTAGCGATCGGAAAGGGCAGGAATCGGTGAGCCAAGATCAGGGTGCGGCGACAAGCGGCCCCCGTCATATTCATTTGAGCGGCATCTGTGGGACAGCCATGGCATCGCTGGCAGGACTGTTGCAATTGCATGGCCACCGGATTACCGGCTCGGACAAAGCCGCGTATCCGCCTATGAGCGATCTGTTGCGCGGGCTGGGCATTGCGCTGATGGAGCCTTATGCCGAAGCCAATCTCGATCCGGTTCCGGATCTTGTGGTCATCGGCAACGCGCTTTCGCGCGGCAATCCCGAGGTGGAACGCGTGCTCGATGAGCGCATCCCGTTTACGTCGATGGCCGCGCTGCTGCGCGAAGAGTTTCTGCGGGGCCGCGAGTCGCTGGTGGTTGCCGGAACGCACGGCAAGACAACGACGACCAGCATGCTGGCCTGGATCTATCAGTGTGCCGCGCAGCAGAATCCAGCGCTGGAACCTTCGTTTCTGATCGGCGGGGTAGCGGAGAACTTTGGAAGCAGCTTTCAACTTCGGCCCACGCGCACCTTCATCGTGGAGGGCGATGAGTACGATACGGCTTTCTTCGACAAAGGGCCGAAGTTTCTGCACTACTTTCCCGACGGCCTGATCCTGACGCATGTGGAGTTCGATCATGCCGACATTTACGCGAACCTGGGTGCGGTGAAGACGGCGTTCAAGCGGCTGGTGAACCTGGTGCCGCGCCGCGGCCTCATCGTGGCCTACGACGGCAACGGCAACGTGAGCGAGTGTGTGGAGCGGGCTTTCTGCCGGGTGGATCGGTATGGATTCTCGGAGGGGGCGGAGTGGCAAATCCGGAACCTGCGCCATGCGAGCGGACGCACGCGGTGGGAACTCTGGAATGGCGGGGAACTCTGGGGTGATCTTGAGGTTGCCATGGCCGGCGAACACAATGCGCTCAATGCCACCGCTGCCGCCGCGCTGGCCTCCGGGCGCGGAGTTGCAAAGGAAGCCATTCAGAAGGCTTTGGCGAGCTTCAAGAGCGTGAAAAGGCGGCTGGAAGTGCGCGCCGAAATCAACGGCATTACGGTCATTGAAGACTTCGCGCACCACCCCACGGCCATCCGCGAGACGCTGCGCACCCTGCGCACGGTGTATCCGCTGGCGCGGCTATGGGCGGTGCTGGAGCCGCGGTCGAACACGCTGCGCCGCAAGGTGCTCGCAGAAGATCTGGTCGCCAGTCTACGCCTCGCCAACCACGCCATCCTTGCCGGCGTTTACCAGCAGGAACGCATTCCCGAGGACGAGCGGCTGCATCCGGAAGATGTCGTGCGCTCACTCAACGAGAGCGGCACTCCGGCGGAGTTGTGCGCCGATGCCAACACGATTGTGGACAGCCTTGCGCCCCGGCTGGCCACCGGCGATGTGGTCGCCATCCTTTCCAATGGCGGCTTCGACGGGATTTACGAGAAGTTGCCGCGCCGTTTGCGGGAACGGTTTTCCGCCGCCGCCGGCGCACGATGAGGCCGGCATGATCTCCTTCATTCTGTTCATGGCCACCATGGTTATTACCGGCATACCCACGGCGCTGCTGTTCATTCCGTGGTGCTGGTTGACCGGCAACGTTCTGCCGCTCTACAAAGGGACGCGGTTTATGCTGTCGAGCAGTTGCCGCATGGCCGGCGTGCGCTTTCACACCGTTGGACTTGAACATGTGCCCAGGGACCGGGCGTGCATCTTCATGTCCAATCACGTATCGAACCTGGACCCGCCGGCGCTGATCTCGCTGATTCCGGGACGGACCTCGGCCTTCATGAAGCGTTCGCTGATGCAATTGCCGGTGCTGGGAACTGGCTTCCGGCAAGGCGACTTTATTGCCGTAGACAGGACCGGCAATGTGGCCGCGGCGCAAGCCAGCGTGGCCGCGGCCCAGCAGGTGCTGGCCAAGGGAGTGCACTTTACAGCATTTGTGGAAGGCACGCGCTCGCCTGACGGCCGCATGCTGCCATTTAAGAAAGGCCCGTTCTTTCTGGCCATGGCCGCGGGGGCGCCGGTCATCCCGGTTTCGATTCATGGCACGGAGCGCCTTTGGGGCAAAGGCAGTCTGCGCATGCGCCCGGGAATCGCGCACGTGACCTTTCACAAGCCCATTGACCCGGCCACGTTCGCCACGCGGGAGGAACTGACGCAAGCCGTGCGCGCGTCGATTGCCTCGGGCCTGCCGGAGTGGATGAGAACCTAGCGCAGGCGCGGCGGCGGCAACGAGGTGCGCAGAAGGCACTTTACGAGATCATCATGATCGTTACACTTGTTGTACTTTTCACCATTGTTGTTTTGAGCATTCCCTCGGCGGCGATCTTCATTCCGCTGGCGGTGATCACGGGCAACGTGAATCCGCTCTACAGAGTGGGGTGCTGGATTGCACGCGCCGGATTCCGGATGGCGCGTATCCGGATCGAGGTGACCGGACGGGAGCACGTGCCGGGCGGGCGGGCGTGCATCTTCATGTCGAACCACGTCTCGAATCTCGATCCGCCGGCGCTGATCCCAGTGGTTCCAGGCCGCACCTCAGTTTTCCTCAAGCGCTCGCTGATGAAGATTCCGGTGCTGGGCTATGCCTTCAAACTGGGCGGCTTTGTCCCCGTGGCTCGCTCCGGAAACACGGCGGAAGCACGAGAGAGTGTAGCCGCGGCGCAGAGAGTTCTGGAAAGCGGACTCCACATTACGACCTTCGTTGAAGGAACGCGCTCCCGCGACGGACGTCTGCTGCCCTTCAAAAAGGGACCGTTCTACCTGGCCATGCAGACGGGCGCGCTCTGCATTCCCGTGTCGATCCATGGAACCGAATCGTTGATGGTGAAGGGCAGCCCGCGCATCAAGCCGGGCACGGCTCACGTTGTTTTCCACCCGCCCATCGATCCGGCCATGTTCGCCACGCGCGACGAACTGTTGCGGGCGGTGAGAGGCGCCATTGCCTCGGGATTGCCGGAGCGGATGCGGTAGTGAAACCGGACCGGTTCATGGCATCAGGACGGCATTGTAACCGTCGTTGAGCAGCTTCTGTTTCCAGCGGTTGGCCTCATCCTGGCTTCTGAAAGGCCCGATCTGCACGTGGATCAGGTTGTCGGTGGGAAGGCGGCGGACGCTGACGGCATACCCGCGCTTGCGCAGAGCCTCCACCAGGACGTCGGCATCCTCGGGATTCATGACGGCGGCAATCTGAACCATCATCCCGGACGCTGGTCCCAGCGCCGGCGGCAGATCAGGCGGCAAGGCGGGCCTGACTTGCGGCTGCGCATCGGGAGCAGCAGAGACGACTCCGGCTTGGCTGGCGGCCGGGGCAACATGGGTGGACGACGGTGTTGCGTCGGGCGTAGGCAGGGGGGTGCTTACGGCCAGGGACTGCGGCGGGGGCGTAATCTGCTCCGTGGCCGGAGGCTTGGCCTTGGCGGTCGCCACAATGGCAGTCGGCGGCGCGGTGGCAGACTGCCGGCTGGCCAGCGGAGAATCGGACGGCGCGTAATGTCCTACGGCAAACCCCAGCCCGAAGAAGAGCCCGCACAGAAGAACCATCCCAAAAAAGATTCCCAGCAATGTGGTGGAACTGAGCGTAAGCTCAGTGTCGCGTCGCCGCCTGCCTGAATCAAAGTCTTCTTCTTCAAAGCCTCCGCGCATGCCCGTCCTCGGATCTCCGGTGTGTTCTGCAAAGAGCCGGGGGCGAATGCCTGCGTGAATCCGGCGATAGTCGTGAAGCCAATGACCCAGTTTCGCGGGATGGGTTTGCCCCCTCTGTTTGACTCGCTCCCTTACTTCTTGTCTTCCCCGGCCTTTGCCGGCGGCATCATTTTATTCAGCAGGGTGAGCATTTCCAGAGGCAGCGGGAAGATGATGGTGGTGTTCTTTTCGACGCCGATTTCGGTGAGCGTCTGGAGGTAGCGCAACTGCAGGGTCATGGGCTGCGTGGCCATGAGAGTCGAAGCGTCCACCAGCTTCTGGGCGGCGTTGAACTCGCCTTCTGCGTGAATGATCTTGGAGCGTTTCTCGCGTTCCGCCTCGGCCTGCTTGGCCATGGCGCGCAGCATCTGCTCGGGCAAATCAACCTGCTTCACTTCAACGGAGATCACCTTGACGCCGAACGGCTCGGTGCGCTGGTCGATGATGGATTGAATGCGCAGGTTGAGTTTGTCGCGGTGACTCAGCAGCTCGTCCAGTTCCACTTCGCCCAGCACCGAGCGCAGCGTGGTCTGCGCGAATTGCGAGGTCTGGTAGACATAGTTGACCACCTTGATGGCTGCATCGTTGGGATTGACCACGTAGAGCGTAACCACGGCGTTCACCTTGATGGTCACGTTGTCGCGGGTGATCACGTCCTGGGGAGGAACTTCGAGAACCTCCTGACGCAGCGAGATCCTCACCATCTGATCGATGGGCCGGAAGACGAGGATGATGCCCGGGCCCTTGGGAGCAGGCAAGGCGCGCCCCAGGCGGAAGATAACGGCACGCTCGTACTCGCGAAGAATCTTGATGGAGTTGAGCAGGTAAAGCACGACGATGGCAACGAGAATCAGAAACGGCACGGGCAAATCGGTCATGGGCATACGAGCCTCCGTTACTCAGCAGGGATTGTACTCCAGCATCGCCTAGATAGGGTCTTCGGTTTTTGGTGCGGAACCGTCCGGCGTAACCTGCAGCACCATGTGGTCGTGCCGCACGACGCGGAGTTGGGTGCCGGCAGGCACGGGTTCGGGAGCTACGGCCCGCCAGATCTCTCCCTCCACCAGCACATGGCCTTCGGGCGAAAGCGCCTCCATGGCGACAGCGGGACTGCCTACCAAAGCGTCGGCCCCCGTTAGAGCTTTCCTGCGCCGCGCGCGCACGGCCAGGCGCACCAGAAAGACGGTAATGCCGCCAAAGCCCGCGCTGACGCCGATGGCCACCCACGGGCTGATGTCCATCTCGGGAATGGGTGCGGCTACGAGCGTGAGAGTGCCAAAGGTAAGGCAGACGATGCCGGCGATAGCCAGCGCCCCGTGGCCCCCGAACTTGGCCTCAAGCACCAGCAGCACCAGCGCCGCCACAAGCAGCAGGACCGCCGTATAGCGGATAGGCAGCAGGTTCAGCGCGAAGACGGCCAGCAGCACCATCAACGTACCCAGCGCGCCGGGAACAATGGTGCCGGGCGTGTTGAATTCGAGGTAGATCAGCAGCGCCCCGCCCACCAGAAACAGCAGCGCAATATTCGGATTGATGAGCCAGCCCAACACCTCCTCGCGCATCGATGGTTTGAGCACTTCAATCCGCGCACCGGCCAGGTGAAGGGTCGTCTTGCTGCCATCCATGCGGGTGATTTCGCGGCCGTCGAGTTCCGCCAGCAGTTGGGCATCGCTCGATGCGATGGCGTCGATGAGGTGCTGATCCAGGGCCTCCTGGGCGGTGTAGGAATGGGAGGATTGCACGGCGGCCTGAGCCGCTTCGGCGTTGCGGTTGCGTTTGGTTACGTAGGAGCGCAGAAAGGCTTCCGCGTCGTTTTCAATCTTCTGGCTCATGGTCGCATCCGGCTTCATGCCGAACTCGAAGACCGGATGGGCCGCGCCGGCATTGGTCCCGGGAGCCATGGCGGCCACGTCAGCCGACTCCAGCAGAAAAAAGCCGGCCGAGCCGGCGCGCGCACCTTCGGGGGCAACATAGACGATGACTGGAACTTTGGAGCTGAGAATGGCGCCGGCCATGGCGCGCGTGGAATCCAGCAGGCCGCCCGGAGTATCCAACTCGATCAAGAGTGCCTGTGCGCCGTCCTTTGCCGCCCGGGCGAGAGCTCTCTGCAACTCCGTGGCGGAGACCGGCTGGATGGTGTCAGCAAGAACCAGCTTATCTACTAGCGGCTGCGCGGGGGACGTCTGGGCGAAAACGCCGCCTGTTGCGATCCCAACCAGCAGAAGTGCCGCAGCCTGAATCCGGAAGATGGAGCTGCGCAATCGGGAACCCATGGCTTGCTCCTTGCGAACTATTGTCTGACACTACCTCTTCTGTCCCTGCTTTGTCTCGATCTGCCGCTCCAATTTCTGCGCCTCGCTGCTTTGGGGCGTCAGCTTGAGCGCCTCGCCGGCCTCCTTGCGCGCCTCCTCGATCCGGCCGGCATCCAGGTCCAGCTTGGCCAGCACAAGATAAGCCTGCGCCGAAGGGCCCAGTTCGAGCGCTGTCCGCGCTTCCTTTCGCGCCGCTTCCACATCGCCGGTGCGCTCGCGCACCTCAGCCAGACCCGCGTGCGCCTGGGCCAGCGTGGCGTCTGCGGATTCAGCAGACTGGTAGAGCCTTTCGGCTTCGAGCAGCAAGCCGCGATCGAGATAGTCGCCAGCCTGCTCCGCAAGCTTCTCCGCACGCTCGTGCGGCGAGAGCGCTGCCAGGCGCGCGGCCTCCACTTGATCCATCATCTGGACGGCCTGGCGGAAGGCGCGGGCGTCGAAGTTGCGCACGATCCGCTCGAGAGGGTCGGCCTTCACATCCTCTTCTTCCTGACCGGGAGGGGGTTGTGCCGGCCATCCTTTCCAGGCCTTCTCGACCGCCTGGGCCTCGCTATCGCCGGGATGAAGGCGCAGGCACTGCGCCAGTTCCGTCAGGGCTTCAGCGGAGCTGCCATGGCGTTTCAGGCTGACGGCGAGGTTGAAGTGGTAGTCGGCCGCATTGGGATCTGCGGCCACCGCCTTGCGGAACAGCGGAGTGCCATCCTTGCCCTGGCGGCTCAGCGCCACTCCCTGGTTGTTCAGTACCTCAGCCAGCGGCAGAACCTTGGCCACGCCGGCAAAGACCTTCTCGGCGCCCGCGTATTCGCCGGAGAACATCAGCGACAGTCCGCGATAAAAGCCTGCCTCCAAGGCATCCGGATCGGCACGGTCCACCCTGGCGAAGGCGCCAGCGGCATCCTCGTACTGCTGGCTCAGGTAATCCTCACGGCCCAGCGCCATCCAGGCCCGGCTGTAGGTGGGGCTGAGCTGTACCGCTCTTTTCAGGTGCCGCAGGCGCTCGTCCTGATCGGATTCCGTGATGCCGCGTATGTACTGCTCGAAGGCGTCCAGGCGCACGCCCGCACCGGCGGCGACGAACGTTTCCTGCGCCACGCTGAAATGGGGATCCATTTGCCGGGTGAGTTTCCAGGCCAGCGTACTGAAGACCGCAATCATGTCGCGCATCGGTCCCTGCGCCGTGACCGCTTCGCCCATGCGGAGATGGGGCACATCCACCAGGCGCGCCTCGGCCACGATACTGGAGGCCTCGACCCGGTAACTGCCCACCACGATCCAATCGGCGTCGACCGTATCCGCCAGCTTGATGGAACTGGCCCGCGTGGGTTCAAATCCCTGCGGCAGCCCCAGGTGGTCGAGGGCATAGCGGCGATCGTCGCGGGTCATGGGTGCAAGACCGGCCGAACGGAAACGCTGCGTCAGAATCTCCGCGGACGCCTCGCGAATCCACTCCAGGCTGGGCTGGCCGCTCCGGTTGTCGAAAGGCAGAACCAGCAGGATGTGATCATCGCTCTCGACCGCCTTCGCGGTGGAAGCGTCTTGGGACACTTTCTGGGCGCGGGTAGTGACACACAGAGCCAGGGCCAGTGCAAACATCAGACCCGCACGGAATATTCCCTGCCGCATCCAGCGAAAACGAGATGAAAAACCGGTATGCACTACAGGCTGATTATAGGCGCTGGAGCGTCGATTCCCGGATGGGTCATTGCGGTTGATCCGGCATCCGGGCCGCCTCTTCAAGTTGGCGGTTGAAGCGAATCAGCGCGATCCACTGGCCATGGTCTTCCTTCTTCCACACCAGGTCGCCATGGAGTTGGGTGGCGATGGCCTCTGGCGGCAGGTCGTAGTGCAGGCCGAAATACTTTTCGTCGAAAGCCCGGCTCCGGGAACCCAGGGTGAAAAGCGGCGAACGCGGATCGTACTTGGTGGAAAACACCAGCGCGGCCGAGTACTTCTCCGGCTCCGCGGCGGCGCGGGCAATCTGCGTAGCGCTGAAATCGTCGATGGAGCAGACCCGGTGGGGCGTCTTTATATAGCCAAGCTCAGGGCGCCGGAGTTCGTCGCTCACAGGCCACGCGGTGAGAACCGTGGCTCCAGGGATCTGACGGTTGAGTTGGGCGATGCCCGCCTGGTGCAAACGGATCACATGAGCGTACGCAAGGTTATCCTCCGGCGCAAACCCGTAGGGAGGATTGATGAACAGCCCCAGCACAAAAGCTCCGGCAGACAATGCCGCCAGCGCTTGCCAGTAACGGACGCGCCTGTAGAGCGTGGTGACGGCGAGCAGCAGAACCAGCGGATACATGGGCAGCAGGTAACGGGTAAGGAGCGCGCCGCCCAGCACGCTGAAGAGTAGAGCATTGGCCAGCAGAAGCAGGAGAATTCGCCGCAGGGCCGCGGCCGCAATCGCCGCGCGCGCGCCCCCCTCCGCATCGGGCAGCGGGGCAAGCAGCAGGGCGGCGGCGGCCATCAGCACGGGAACAAACAGGTTCATGTGCGCCGTCAGGTGCAGCAGGCGATGACCAAAGGCGGCCGCGAACCGCAGCAGCGAAAGATTAGCCTCCGCGTTATAGCGCAAAAACTCGGGATTGCCGAACAGAAAGCCGGTCTTGGCATAGTGCCACGCGTACCAGGCGGCCAGCGGAAGGATGCAACTGGCCAGCCAGGCTGCCTCGCGCCATAGCCGCAGACGGCGCGCCCTGGGACTGGCAAAGAACCCTTCAACCAGCGCATAGGCCGAGAGTGCGAGGGGCACAGCGATAGCGGTTTCCTTTGAAAGCGCGGCCGCGGCGAACCAGAGCGCGGCGATCTCGTTCCGCTGGAACCACTCCGGATTACGGCAAGGCAGCGCGTACACGAGTCCCCACAGCGTGCAGCAGGCAGCGAAGATGTCCGCCTGCGCCAGCGTGCTCTGGGCGAACCAGATGGGGTAGATGCCGGTCAGCGCCACTGTCCAGAAGGCTACCGTTGGTTCGCCCACCAGGCGCATGGCCAGCCGCCACACCGCGAGAAGCCCAAGGGAGGCCACCAGCAGAACGGCGGTGCGCGTTACCTGGGGCAGAAATCCCAGGGCCTTCCACCACAAGGCCAGGTAGATGCTGGGCAAGGGTGGATGCGCATTGGTCAGCGTGGAGACGGGAATCAGCGCGCCGGTGCGAAAAAAATCCCATGCGGCGGGAACGTAGTAGCCGGCCTCGTCCCAGTAATAAGGCAGGCGCAGCAGAGAATAGTGGCTGGCATAAAGCGCGGCAAAAATGACCGGAAAGATCATCCAGGAGGTCAGGGGGCCATCCAGCCGCGGCCGCATTCTTCTTGTCAGGTGCACGCGAGTTCCCTAGTTGACGGAACCCTGGGGAAAGTTCTGGCTCTGCGGTTCCAGGTTCAAGACGCCGAAAGCCTGTTCATATTGCGCCAGGTTCTGGCCCAGCACGTTCCACAAAGCCTTGGCCTGCTGGGGACTAAGAAAGATCGCAGTCTGGTTGCGGATAGTGACCTGGTCAGGAGATTCGGCCGTAGCCAGGCCAAAGACCAGTTGGAAGTCCCACACGCTGACGCGCACCTGCACACTGTTGGCGTAGGACTCGCGATAGTCCGGAGTCTGGACAAGGTTCATCTGGGGCTGTTTTTCGTTGGGACTCATGGCTTAATCAGATTACTCCGGCAGGGGGTGAGGAGAGCAGCTTTGCGGTACTGCATCGCAGTACGGGTCGTCATTTCACTGGTGCGAAAGGGGGGACTCGAACCCCCATGGGTCACCCCGCCAGATCCTAAGTCTGGTGCGTCTGCCAGTTCCGCCACTTTCGCGCCTGTAGCCAATCTACCACTGATGCGGCCGCGGTTCGAGCCGCGCATCGGGCGGAATCTCCCCATCCGTATTATTCTTCGGGCGTGGGGACGCTGGACCGGAGGCAAGAGCGCAAGATTGCGGTTCGAGCGCGTTCCAGGGTTGGATAGGCCAGGTTGGGCAGATTGGACCTTTGGGGTGAATGCTCGCCAATACAACGGGGTACAGCCGAAGCCCATGCCCGGCGAAATCCCGGGGAGCAAAACCATGAAGAAAGTGGCGATGATGTTTGTGGTCATGTTTGCGGTGGGCGCGGCGACAAACGCAGTTGCAGGCTCCCAGCAAAAGCCGAAGGAGATTCACGGGCTGGGATGCGTGCAGGCGGGCGTCGAAATGCATTGCCTGGTGCTGAGGGATTTGGGAAGCGGCGTGCTCTATGACCTGCTGGTGAAAGAGCCGCGGCCAGCCATTGGAGAAGGCATTGAATTTACAGGAGTGCGCCACGACGGCCCCACCGTCTGTATGCAGGGCATCCCGGTGGCTGTCGCAAGCTGGTCCAGAAAAGACTCTCTCAAGTGCGGCCAGCCGCAGAAACAGAAAAAGTAGACGGTGGACGAGTTTGGCGGGGGGAGGACGCAGGCAGCCGTCAGTGTGGAGACGGCGGCCTGCGCAGTTTTGCTACGACAGGCTCGTGGCCCCGCAGACGTGAACCTGGATGCCCAATTCGGCCAGCATGGCGGCCTTGGTGGCCAGCGCTTTATCGGCCGCTTCGGCCGATGGGGCATAGGCCACATTCACGTGGTTGGCGCGGTGGCGGGCCATGAACTGGTTCTGGCTGACGCCGTGGAAGATGGCATGCACGATGGGCCACTGCGGGGTGGTTTCCTTCCAGCGGCGCTCGGTTTCGGCCGCGGGCAGGCTCACCACCGTGCCCCGGCCCAGGTCGGCATGCAGTGCGCCCCCTTCCACAAACACCCGGCTCCAGACGATCTCCCCCGGTTTGCCCACGCCCTTCAATGAGCCGCCGCCCAGCGGGAAGTACATGGCTGGCTGCCGCTCGCTGGCAGCGCCTGCGTAGCCGCCCTCGAAGTGACTCGCCGGCGCAGCGCCGGAGATCTGCAGCAGCCACACAAACTCGTCGATGCCCTGTCCCCTGTAGTGCTCGCCCCAGCGAACATCGTGCAGGGTCGTCGAGGGATCAAACCCCAGCGCCGTCCAGCAGCGGTTGGTCATCAGCGCATCCACACCGGCGCACTCATCCACTTCATTGAAGTGGACCACAGGTGTGCCCGCATAGAGTTCCTTATTCGTGCCTTCGGCATATACCGGAGGCCGGTCGGCATTGTTGAGCAGACCCTCGGCCAGATCCGACGCCGGCACAGTGTCTTTCAGACCCTGCTGATATTGGATGCCGATCACATCGCAGCCAAAGTCGTGCGCAATCCGTACCGCGGCAATGTACATCTTGCACTGATCGAGCACCTGGTCCAGCGTGAGTTCGGCGACCGGATCTTTGCCCAACACGAATTTCACGCCCCGGGCCACCAGCCAGTCATAGACCGCTTTCGCCTCCGCATCGGCGACGGTCTTCATCCTCGCCGCCAGGGCTGACTGGCTCAGCCGCTCTTTGAAGATACCTGCCGGGTTGAGCAACTCGTCGTCGATGATGGCGTTGTACATGCCCATGCAGCCTTCGTCGAAGATGCCCATGATTGCCTTGCGATGCTTCATCCCGGCGGCCAGCGCAGCACCTGTCTCGGCGCACTCGGCGGGCAGCTTTTTGCTGTCCAGCGCGTGCATGTGCGAAAGATCGTGAGTGATCTTGCCGTCGCGCAGCCATTCGTCGAGCGCCCCGAGGAAAAAGCTGTCAGTGAAATCCTTGCTCCAGATGGACGAGAACGGTTTGCCGGCCTTCACCAGCGAACCGTTCAGGTTGAGCAGGCCCACCAATCCGGGCCATTGACCAGACCAGTTGGCGACGGTCAGGATCGGTCCCTGGTGGCCGCGCAAACCGGGCAGCACATGGTGCGTATACTGCCAGGCTGCGGTGGCGAAGACGATCTTCGCTTCAGGATGGATGTGCATGAAGACATCCATCCCCATGCGCTGCGAAGAGATGAAGCCGTGTTTCTCCGCTTCGTTATAAGCGTGCGCGCGAACCAGTTTGAAACCCTTCCGGGCAAATGCCGCCGTCAGCTTTGCTTCCATGTCGCGCTGCGCCGGCCAGCACTCCTGGTTGGCCGAAAGTCGCAGATCTCCACTGGTGATCAGGAGAATTTCATCCGCTGCCGGTTTCTTTATATCTGTTTGCTGCACTGCCATTCGATCGTCTCCTCGCAACATTTCCGGATTTGCCGTCCGTGAGAAATATACACCTCCGCCGATGATCGGCTCAGCAGCAAAGCCTGCCCGCGGTTATAGTGCTGGTATGCTTCTCAAGCACTCTGGTCTTTTGCTCTTTCTCTTGCCGCTTTTGGCTCCGGCGGTAGTGCCAGCGCAGACGGCTATCACGCTGGATGAGTACCTGAACACCACGGAAATCACCCAAGCACGGCTTTCGCCCGATGGATCCGCGGCGGTGATCGCCACCGAGAGCCCGGACTGGAAGGACAATGCCTACAGCGATGACCTGTGGTTGTGGAGCGCGAAAGACGGCCTGCGGCCGCTGACCCATTCCGGCAGCGAGGAAAACCCGAAGTGGAGCCCGGATGGCAAGTGGATCGCGTTCGTGACCGACCGCGCGCTGCCGGGCGAGTCGGCCGGCGGCACGCCGGCAGCGAACGATGCATCCAAGTCCAGCCGTCTGTGGCTGATCCCAGCCGCGGGCGGCGAGGCCCTGCCTCTGTATCGCGAGAAGCTGAGCGTGCACGCCTTTGCCTGGTCGCCCGACGGCAAGACTCTCTACTACTCGGTGGAGATACCTCTGACCCACAGCCAGCAGGCGGCGCAAAAAACGGAGTGGAAAGACGTGATTCGCTGGCGCGAACAGTTGCGCGGTGATGTGTTGCTGAAACAGGATGTGGCGCCTGCGTTGGCACAGGATCTGGCCGTGAAACCTCCCGCCCAAGCTTCCGAAGCGAAGAAAGACAGCGTCGAAACCGGGTTGCCTGCCGATGCAACTGTGCTGACAAAAAGCGCATGGTCCATCAGCGAGATTGCGCCGTCGCCCGGCGGCAGCACTTTGGCGTTCATGACCGGACCGCCCCATCACCGGCTTGAAAACATTGCCGACTACGAAATATTCCTGGTGCCAGCGGCTGGTGGCGAGGCGCGGCAGATTACGCACAACGAGGCGATTGAGTCCGGCCTGCGCTGGGCTCCCGATGGCCGCTGGCTGCACTTTGAGGTGGTGGCGGCCGGGGGATCACTCGAAGGAAAGTATCGCGATGTGCAGGGCCGGCTCTACAGGCTCGATTCTGCCACGGGAAAAGTTGAGCGGCTGGGCGCGGAGTTTGACGGCTCCTTCGGCCGCTTCACGCTGCTGCCCGATGGACGCGAGCTGGCCCTTGGAAGGAAGGGACTCGAACAGCAGGTTTATCTTGTCCACGGCGCCAAAGCCACCCGCCTGCCCGGTCGGCCGGGCAGCTACACCGGCCTCGATGCTGCCGCCGGCTCCAACGCCATCCTTCTGCGCTTCTCGACGATCACAAAGCCCACGCAGGTTTACCTGGCCTCCGATCCGCTGCAACCGGACAAGTTGACCGCGCTCACTCACTTCAACCCCATCTTTGCCGAGCGCGCTCAGCCCGCGTGGCAGCCTTTCACCTGGAAGTCCGGCGATGGCCGCACCATCGAGGGCGTGCTCATCTTCCCTCCGGGTAAAAAAGGCGTCAAACACTTGCGGATGTTTACGCTGATCCATGGAGGCCCTGCCGATTCCGACGGTAATTCCTTTGGCGCCGACTGGTACGACTGGGCGACCCTGGCCGCAGCCAGGGGCTGGCTTGTCTTCCGGCCCAACTACCGCGGCTCGGCCGGCTATGGCGATGACTTTATGCTGGAGATTGCGCCCCATCTGGTCTCGAAACCCGGGCGCGACATCCTTGCAGGCGTGGATGCGCTGGTCAAGGAAGGCTACGCCGACCCCAGCCACCTCGCCGTCGGCGGCTACAGTTATGGCGGCTACATGACCAACTGGCTGATTACCCAGACAACTGAATTCCGTTCCGCGGTGACCGGTGCCGGCGCGGTGGAGCATGCCGCCAACTGGGGAAACGATGACCTCACCCGGGATGATGCCTGGTACCTGGGCGGACGGCCGTGGGAGAATCCCGAAATCTACCTGAGCGAAGCGGCATTGTTCCGCTTCGATAAAGTGAAAACGCCAACCCACCTGGTACAGGGTGGGGCGGATGTGCGCGTAAGCTATCTGGAGGGGGTTACCCTGGAGCGCGCGCTCGAGGCTCTGGGCATTCCGCATAGCTTCCTCGTCTTTCCCGGGGAAGGCCACGATCTGGGAAAGAACCCTTGGCACGGCTACATCAAGCTCCGCGACGAGTTGAAGTGGATGGAAAAGTACGATGTCCAGTAGCTGCCTGAGCGGTCAGTGCCGCCGGAACCGGGAAAATCCGGAAGCTGCGGCACGCTCCACGGCATCTTTGTTGTAAAGGAAACAATGAATCCAACCGACCACGCCCGCCACGACGCCTTCCAGGAAACGCTGATGAGCGCGCGCCGCACTATGGTGCTGAGCGAGATCCTGAAGCTGGCCGCGGACAGTTTCAAATCCAGCAAGCTGCGGTTTGCACTCACGGCTCTGGGCATGGTGATCGGAACCGCGTCGGTGATCTTGGTCGTCACCATCGGCCTGACGGGCAAGCACTACATTCTGGAAGAGTTGCAGAAGATCGAAACCAATTCCATCGAACTGGAGTATGTCGGCGGCGGCGCTCTGGCGGCGGAGCAGGTGCTCTATAACGACTACCTGACTCGCGACGACGAAAAAGCCATTCTGAGCCAGGTTCCCGGAATCATGTACTCTTCGCCGATTCTGGAGATGCACGACCGCATCAACTTTGGCGGCGGTGTAGTGAAGGATACACTGGTGCTCGGCGTCAGCCCCCAGTATCAGCATATCCGCAACCTGTTGGTGCCCGTGGGCCGCTTTATCGACGAAACCGACGACGCCGCCGACATCAAGTGCGCCGTGGTCACCGAACCCTTCGCCAAGGAGCGGTTCGGTAGTGTCTACGGGGCGATCGGCTCGACCTTCGAGATCAGCGGCATCCCGTTCACCATCATCGGCGTTTTCAGGGAAAGTGTGGACGACATGGGACAGTCGGAGCTTGCCGACCAAACCATCCTGATCCCCTACTCCGTGGCGCGCTACTTTACCGGTACGGAAGACGTTAAGCAGATCTACTTTTCGATGCGCAGTATGGACGACGTTCCCGAGGCGGCCAAGGAAATCCTGAGCATCGTTGAATCACGGCACCGGCGGGATTCGGTTTACAAGACGCAGACCCTCAAGGAGATGCTGTCTATCGCCAACAAGATTGCCAACGCCCTGACCGCGGTGCTGGTGCTGGTGGCGGCGGTTACCCTCGCCGTAGGCGGCGTGGGCATTATGAACATCATGCTGGCCAACGTGCGCGCCCGGGTACGGGAGATCGGGATTCGCAAGGCGCTGGGCGCCACCTACCGTGAGATCAAGCTGCAATTTCTGGCTGAGGCGGTGATCATCTCGCTGGCAGGCGGCATTGTCGGCTCGCTGGTGGGGCTGGCCGTACCCTATTCCATCCGGCTGTTCACCGATTACACGCTGCCCATCTCCTATTGGTCGGTTGTGATTGCTTTGACGGCAGCGGTGGTGGTGGGGGTGATCTTCGGCACGGTTCCGGCTACCCGCGCTGCCCAGATGGATCCCGTCGAGTCGCTGAAGTATGAGTGAAGATCGTCTGACGCCGGAAGGCCCGGAGGCAAGCGAACAAGAAAGCTCCTCGCAAGGGCCGAGCCTTGTGCTGCTGTATTTGCTGGTTGCGCTGGCGCTGGCCGCGGCCATTGGCTTCGCGCTGCTGATTGTGCTGCCCTTTTACCGGCGAAGATGAAAACGGCCGGAGGCGGTTCTTTCAACCGCTCCGTACAAACTCCGCTTCGTTCAGTGGGAGATGCCGGCATCCGGCGCGGGCGGAAGCAGCACTGGAATTCCATCGACGACCGGATACGCACATCCGCACGCGGCGCAAAAAAGAGAGGTCTTCCCCGATTGGAGCTTTTCCAGACAAACTGGGCAGGCCAGGCGATCTGCGACGGCGGAATCCAGGGGCGCCGGGACGCGGGATTCGTCAGGCATCCGGTCCCTGCTCGTTGGCAGTGTCCTGGCTGCCTGCGCGACGGTTGCACGCCTTGCCGGGATGCACGGCAAACTCCGCTTCGATGCGTTTGGTGGTGCCGGCCCTGGCGAACTCATAGGCCACGCGGATGCCGTTGAAGATGGCGCGGTCGTTTGAGGAGCCGTGACCGATGATGCAGACGCCGCGCACACCGAGCAGCGGAGCGCCTCCGTACTCGCGATAGTCGAGGCGGCGGCGGAAATCGTTGAAGGCTTGCCGCGACAGCAGAGCCCCAACCTTGGCCGTGACAGTGCGGGTAAGCGATTCGCGCAGCACATCGCGCACAAAACGGCCCACGCCCTCGCTGGTCTTCAGCGCTACATTGCCCACAAAACCGTCGCAAACAATCACGTCTGCCTGGCCGCTGAAGATGTCGCGGCCCTCCACGTTGCCAATGAACTTGATGGGCAGTGCTTTGAGCAGCGGGAAGGCTTCGCGGGTCAGATCGTTACCCTTGGTCTCTTCTTCGCCGATGGAGAGCAGCCCTACGCGCGGCTCGGGAATCTTGAGCACGCTGCGGGCGTACATCTCGCCCATCACGGCAAACTGCTCCAGGTTGTGGGGCTTGCAGTCCACATTGGCGCCCACATCGAGCAGCACGCAGGGGTTGCCGGTGGAACTGGGCATCGGCGTGGCCAAAGCGGGGCGGTCAACGCCTGGCAATGCGCCCAGAACCATCTTGGCCGTGGCCATGGCGGCTCCGGTGTTGCCCGCGGTGACAAAGCCCGCGGCGTGCCCCTCGCGCACCAACTTGAGTCCCACGCGCATGGAGCTGTCTTTTTTGGTGCGCACGGCGTGTGCGGCCTTCTCCTCCATGCCGATGCGCTCGGAAGCATGGTGGATGACGATGGGCAGATCCTCGTTGTCGAGGTGCTCATCGAGCAAATCGTGCAGCTCTGTTTTGGGACCGACCAGATGGACCCTGACCGGCAGGTTCCTGCAGGCAAGAATAGAACCCCGGATCTCCGCCTCGGGAGCTTTGTCGGTACCGACGGCATCAAGCGCAATATCGATCAGCATCGCAGCTTCAGCGCACCGGCTACTTGTTTTCCTTCACTTCCACGGCAGCGCGTCCATGGTAAGCGCCGCACTTGGAACAGGCGCGATGCGGCAATTTCTTCTCGTGACAGTTGGGGCACTCGGAGAGGCCGCTGGGGGTCAAAAAGTCATGTGCGCGACGGTTGGCGGTGCGGCGCGAGGAGTGGCGCCTCTTGGGATTCGGCATGGTGCAATTCCTTTCGTTGCCCGGGCCCGCATCTTCTTCAAGCCGCACGAAACCTTGATCCCTTACGGCGTTGGCGAGCTCCCTCAATTTCTCTTGGGACTGGTATTTCTGGACTCCATCCGGCCACGCAAACCTGCCAGCGCTTCCCAGCGGGGGCCTGACGGACCCACATCGCAGGTACAGAGCTGGCTGTTCCGGTTCTGGCCGCAGCGCGGGCAAAGTCCTTTACAGTCGGGCTTGCACAGAGTTCTGACTGGCAGGGACAAAAGCACCTGCTCTCGCAGCACATCTTCAAGCAACAGACTGTCCTTTTGATAATAACCGATTTCGGTCTCCTGCGCTGTAATGGAGCGTTCGGTGGCGTCGGCATCGGCTCCAGCCGGGCGGAAGATCAGGTCAAAACCGGCCTCCAGCGGAAGATGAACAGGCTCGACACAGCGCGCGCAAGGAACCTGGAAGTGACCGGAAAAACGGCCGCGGAGACGGATGTCTGCGACAACCTCCTTCGGGCCACGGTGCTCGTGCAGAACCTCGGCCCGCCCGGAGGTGGCAAGCGGACCCTCCTGCACAGCCTCGTCACCCAGATCCACGGCTCCGGGTGGCAGTTCGAGATCGAAATCGGCAGGTTCGCGATCGAGATCGCTGATGAGGAACTCCATGGATAGAGCCTACGGCGGCGGCGGCAAGAGGGTCAATGGAGAGCCGCGCGCGCTCTCACCGATTTTGCGGCATCCTGGACGGGTATCCACAAGTTGCTGATTTTGTGGATATTTCTGTGCAATACCATCCGCCGGGAGAATGTTGTTGATGATCGCAATCGATTAAACAATTGATTATGGATCAGTTATGCCATTCCAAAGAAAGTGCGGCGGGGAAACTCGCGCGGGCAAGAAGCGGCTCGCTGGCACGGTAAGCGATGCGAAGTTTGGTCCGGCCGGAAAGCCCATCAGAGAACGCGCACTGCCCAGCAGGCGGTTTTTCACTGCCGGTCCTGACGGCCCACCAGGCCACTGCCGGCAGATTTGACCTATATTGACTACAGGTTGATTTTTGAAAGATCCCCAAGATCCCTTGCAACCTGATTGCTGCAACAACCGGCTGGTTCCCGCGCCACGGAAACGGTCCATCGAATGCATCTGTTCTCCGGACCGGTAAGGAAGATGAAAGCACCGGCTCAATCGACGACTCTCCAGAACGGCGACCGCGTAGCTGTGGTCGGCGGGGGACCCGCGGGCTCATTTTTTGCCATTCATCTTCTTAAGGAAGCCAAAAAGCTCAACCGGCAGATTGAAGTTGTTGTTGTGGAGAAACGTGGCCCGGCCGAACCCAACTTCGAAGGCTTCCAGTGCAAAGGGTGCAACTTCTGCGCGGGTATTGTCTCGCCCCGGCTGAACGAAATCCTCGACCAGTGCGGCCTTACCGTTCCGGACGAGATCATCCAGGGACACATCGATTACATCTGGATTCATGGCCAGTGGAAGAATGTTCGCCTGCGCGTGCCGGACGACCTCAAAATGTACTCCGTATACCGGGGTTCGCTTCCCGGCAGAAGAACAGGCAGGCCAGCGGGCTTCGACGGATTTCTGCTCGGAGAAGCGGTGAAAGCCGGCGCGCGGATTCAATATGGCGAAGCGCAGGCCATTGCTTACAACGCCGCCGGGATGCCGACCCTGACGATCAAACTGCCGTCCGGGGAGACCGCGGCGTTTGACGCCAGCTTCGTCAGCATCGCCTCGGGCATCAATCCGCACTACGGCATGGACTCTTGCGCGGACCATTTCACCGCCTCCGTCAAGCGCTTGAACCCATCGTTTGTTCCAGGAAGGTCCCGGCGCACCCTCATCTTTGAACTGGATGTGGGCGAAGAGTATCTGCAACGCAAGATGAACCGCGAGATTTACTTCCTCGAGTACGGCTCAAAAGATCTCGCCCTGGAACATACGGCGCTGATACCCAAAGGAAGATTCCTGACCGTGGCAATGATCGGCAATTTTGTCGATCATGTGATTCTGCCGCGCGACAGCCGCCAGATTATCCAGCAGTTTCTTGCCCTTCCGCAGGTGGACCGCATCTTGCCGGGCATCGCTGCGGCGCCGCTGGCCTGCGCGTGCGCTCCCAGGATGACCGTCACCACGGCCATCTCTCCTTTTGGGCGCCGGTTTGCCATCATCGGCGACGCCGCCGGTTCGCGATTGAACAAGGACGGCCTCTACTCGGCGCATGTTACCGCGAGCGGGCTGGCGCATACCGTTCTGCACGAAGGCATTGACGAGCCGTCTCTTGCCCGTGGATACGGGAAGACCGTCCATTGGCTGGCTGCCGACAACCGATTTGGCAAAATGGTATTTGCCGTGAGCCGCGCAGCCTTCAGCACGCCCTTGTTAAGCCGCATCGTGTACCAGGCCTTTGCCACGGAATATAAGGTGCGCGATCAGCGCAGCCGGCCGCTGAGCTCCATGCTCTGGAAGATCGCCAGCGGCATGTCAGATTATCGCGAGGTACTGCGCGAAATGCGCGGCCACCAGGTGCTGCGGTCGGTTCTGATGGGCGCGATGGTGACCCTGAGAAACATGATCTGCGAGTTGGTGCTGGGCATTCGCTGGGGCAAGTATGGCAGGTATCCGACAGTCGTGGTCAAGGAGAAGCGCCAAGGGCTCAAGCAGCACCTTGCCGCAAGCCTGGGGATGCCGCTGGATCCGCCGCCGGACTTCGAACGGATGTACGAGATTAAGATTCATGGCTCCAACGAAGAGATCATGACGGAGCTCGCCCGGTATGGCCGGCCTGATTCGAGATTTCTCAGGCTGCGCTTCATCGACATGCGCCAGATTCAAGGCACGCCCAACCGGGTTGGATCCGTCATCCGGTATAGAGTGCCTTTCGCGAAATTGGAGGCGGAACTGCGGCTGACCCGCCAAGTTGGCTCCGAGACCGTGCTGTATGAGGCCGACGACAGGCTTGTGAATCGAGGGCGGCTGATCTTCGACATTGCCCCGACCAGGGACGGAAACCGCCGGCTGGCTGTTTACGCGGCGTTTGACTACAAGAAAGGCAGGGGCATCGCGAGCCGGGCGATGTGGCGCACCGGACGATTCCTGTTTCCTGAGTTCGTGCATGACGTGGTGTGGAACCACGCCCTGTGCACCATCAAGGAAGACGTCGAAGAGAGAATGGCGCGGTGGGAGATGAAAGTTCTGGACAGTGCTCCAGCCAGCGGGCCACGAACGGACCTCATCGACGGCCCGCAGTGACCAGGGAAGAAGAAGCACGCGCGTTGTTTGCGGACCGCACCGCCGTATGCACCGGGATGCAGCCGGGGACGAGGCTGGTTTCGAACTGTCTTAATGACTGGCCTGACGCTGGAGAAACCATGTGAGCCGGACATTAGCCGTGATTACGGACTGTTCGCCGGGCAGATAGATGGGGGCTTTATAGTGTTCGACGGCAAGGCTGCCATCGAACTCAACGTCTTTGCCGATCCGCTTCAGGAACTGAAACGCGATGTCGTTCAGCGTGGTGCCTCCGGGGATGAAGTCCTTGGCGACTTTCTGATTGCGCGCACTCATCTGAATCCATTCATTGCCGCTCAAGTGATAGGTGACCCAGGCCTGCCCTCCCTTGGCCTCACGGCCAATCCAGTCGCCGAAGATCTGGCCCTGATTGGTGTAACCCTGCTTTTCCATCCCCTCAAAGTACATGAGCTTTCCGCCGTGACTGTTGGTGATGGGCGGATCGGTGGAGACTGCTTCCACGCGGAGGTCTAGCTTGGGGATGCCGGGAAGATGCGACAGATAGATTCCCGGCCGCACCGAGGAGCGGCGCGGCGCGTCAATGGGAGAAACATCGTCGTGCGCCTCGGAGTCGGAGTAAAGCGTAAGCCAGTTGCGGAGATAAGGCAGGCGCCAGGAGAAGTCGAAGGATCCAAAACGTGCGCCAGGATCGGAAGTGGTTCCCTTATTGGTGCCATTTCCTGCGACAAAACTGAAGAAACTGCGCAGGAACGAATGTAAGCTGACTCCCTGGTGTCCTTCGCCGCCAAAGAGGGCCGTACGCTCGAACCCCAGTTCCAAATCCCTGTACGGACGGAAGTTCACCTTTTCAACGTGCACCCAGGGATCGCCAGGATTCAGCACGTTGAACGCACCGGAGGCGGGGTTGAGCTCATAGGCCGGATCGGGCATCTCCGTGTGGCCGCGCAGCGCGCCCAGCAGAAACTCAAAGCGGAAGGGGCCGGTGATGGAGGAGAGCCCGGGCACATGGAGCGGTTCCATGCGATTGATCTCGAAGGCATAGAAGTTTTGTGCGTTGTTTGAAAACGCCATGCTGGCGCCCTGGGCCGGCCCTAGCCACTGGTCCTGCTTGCCGAAGGAGAGGACGTAGTTGGGGAACCGATAGGCAAGATAGGCCTCAAGAAACCTTCCTTGTGCGGCGGTCGCGATGGGGCCCTGTGGTATGGTGGCCTGATTGAAAACGGCGGTCGTGGGTCCATAGGGCGGGGTGCTCGACGGCACATAGTAACTAGTCTCGTCGATGCTGGACAATTCCTGCGCCAGCGCAGGCGAGTAGCCCGTTGCGGAAGGCGCCCCCTGAAACTCCAAGCGCGCATAGAGCGTAAATCGTCCCGCATCGGCAAATCCGCTCACCCCGGAGTAATTGTTGAAGCCGCTCTGGTAAGGGCGTCCATAGTCGTTCACAATGGTCTGCCCGAGATGGTAGCTGTCATCGAGCGGCGTGCCGTGGATGGCGCGAGCGAAGCTGTACACTGACTCGATGCGTGTGTAGAGCCGGGGTGCGCCGCAGAGATTCGCGATGTCTTCACGCAACTCATAGCGAAGCGCGCTATAGATGGCGCGCGCCTCACCCGCGGTGGAGTAGCCATGCCCCTCGCGCTCTTCGATCAGTTGGCCGGCATTCTCGATCATGTGAATGACGCTTGCGCGTGTCCAGGGCCGCAAGCCGAGAAAGACATGATCAAGATAGCCGAGCGAGTAAAGGCGCAGCACGGATGGATAGACCCAGCTATCCACAGGGATATAGGGCGAACCCATCTGATACGACTCGCATAAACTTGGCGAGAAAGTTGCATCCATGCCTGTTTGCGCTGCTCCTGGTTGTCCGGTAGCCCGCAAAGGCAGGCCGGCTACCGTTAGAAATACCCCAGACAGGGCGCATAAACCCCCGAGCAGCACCCGCATTGGCGCTCTTCTTCTCATTCTTTTCATGTGGTTATCCTGACGATGGCACGGAATCCCGCGGCACAACCCGCCGCAGACATTGCATTCTTCCCCTGCAATCGCCCCCATGGTAGTTCACATTTCTAGACGTTGTTGGGAATCATTCCTTCAAGAAAGGCACTGCGATTCGCTATGGACAACGAGGATCCATCTTTCCCTTTCTGGAACTGGCTGCACCTGCCAGAAGAGAGGAGGAGTTGCTCACGCCGAGGCGTCGCACAGCTGGGAAGAATGCGCGAACCCAAGGCGCAAAGTGACCATAGGGCAAGAAAGGTGAGAGATAGGTGGCCGGTCGATTTACGATAGGCCGAGTTTCACGAGAGCGGGAAGAGAAGGAGAGTTTTTTCTTGCATGGGTGCAGGCGGTTGTTGGATGATACGGCTCTCTTAAGAAACGTTCACCATAACTGCAACGAGGAGCAACTGAATGCGCAAGAATCTTCTCACTTTTCTCTTTCTTGTTCTTTGTCCATGGCTTGTGGCGCAGCAGACACTGAGCAACGACGCCGTGATCAAGCTGGTGAAAGCAGGACTCTCCGACGATCTGATCGTGACGACGATCCATGCCTCGCCAGGGAATTACGACACTTCGGCAAACGGCCTGATTGCGCTGAAGACGGCAGGAGCCAGCGACAAGGTGATAGCGGCCATCGTCGAGAAGGCGGCCGGGGGTGGAACAGCGAGCACGCCAGCAGCGGCAGCGGAACCCGGCAATGCGCTGCCGGCCGGAATGGACGATGTGGGCGTGTATTACAAGGGAAAAAACGGGATTTGGCAGTCGATTATGCCGGAGGTAGTGAACTTCAAAACCGGAGGTGTATTCAAGAGTTTAGCCTCCATGGGAGTGGTGAAAGGCGACATCAACGGGCACCTTCAAGGCGCCAGGTCGAAGCTGGAACTGACCTATCCTGTGGTTCTGGCAATCTATCTTCCCGAAGGCGTTGCGGTGACCGAGTATCAATTGCTGCGACTCCGCTCGAACACGGATTCGCGTGAGTTTCGTTCGGTGACCGGCGGCGTGCTGCACGTATCGGGCGGGGCGACGCGCGATCTGATCGAGTTCCACGCGGAGAAGCTTGCCCCGCGCGTGTATCGGATCACGTTGGATGCGAGCATGGGCAAGGGCGAGTTCGGAATTCTGCCGCCGGGCGCAATTGGCTCCTCGAATCTGGGGAGCAGCGGAAAGATGTACTCGATCAGCATCATTGAATAACGGAACGGCGCGGCGCGAAGTGCCGCAGCAAGAATGGAAATGCGTTAGCCTCTCCGGTTGGCGCCTTTCCTTTCCAAGACAGGACTCCCTGCGCAAACTGCTAGCCGAGCCACTCCGGTTCGTGCGTTTCGTCTTCGGGTGGAGGAGATTCCGCCAGGAGATCGGCGAGGCGGTCGAGGCGGCGCTCCCAGAGTGTGCGGCGGTCGGCAATCCATTGCGCGGCCATCTGCAAGCCAGCCGGATGGACGCTGCAGGTGCGCACCCGGCCCAGCTTCTCGGTGCGCACCAGACTCGCCTCTTCCAGGATTTGCAGGTGCTGCACCACGGCCGCCAGCGAGATACCCAGCGGTTCGGCCAGCCGCGACGCCGAGGCCGGGCCTTCGCTGAGCTTCTCGACGATGGCGCGGCGGGTGGCGTCGCCCAGGGCATGGAAGACGCGGCCGATGGCTGGTTGATTTGTGTCCATGATGGGATGTGCCTGTTCCCTCAGCCCGCAAACTCTGCGCTGAGCCGGTCCATGAGTTTGCGCCAGCCTTCCTGGCGCATGGCCGGACCATCGGCGCCCTCGAAGAATGCCGCCTGGTGGGTGAAGATCAGATCCGTGCCCGCCGCCGTGGGCAGCAACTCGAAGGTGACCAGCGAAGCAGAGATGCATTGCTCGCCGATGGCCATGGTCGAGGCAAAGACGATGCGCGCGCCGGGCACGATGTGGAGGTAACGGATCTCGTTGGTGCAGATCATGCCGGCGACGGGCGTGCCGGGGCCGAGGCGAATGCGCGCCAGCTCCGTGCCGCCGACGCGGAAGTCCATCTGGTAGTGCTCGACGGGGTTGTGGCCGCTTTCGACGAACCAGCGGCGCTTTTGGGCAGGATCGGTAAAGGCGGCGAAGATGCGGCTGGGCGGGACAGGAAAGCTGCGTTCGAGGACAAAGCTGTGGTGAAGGACTGAAGGTTGCGACACGGCCTCTCCTTGAAAATGGTGAAGCATACACTTGACTGTAGGCCAGCTTTGATTATTTGTCAATCAAATACTTAAGTATTTGATGGCGATTGAGCGCCGCCCATGCCGCGAGAAGCTGTGCCTCCTGTTTTTACGCAGGGCGAAGGGCAGACTGAACCGGAATTTGCATCCCGGCGCAGGTACACTGTCTGTGTCTGGAAGCCTCGATGGAGAATGATACCGCCGCTCAAGCACTATCACAGGAGTCCCGAAAAGCCTTCCGGCCTTGCTCTTTGGAGCGGGCCTCGCCGTGACGAACATCGCCGTTGCTGACCTTGCCGCGCCGCTGGCGGGCACCATGATTCCTCTCCTGCTGCCGCAAACCTATATCCGTTATGCCGCCGTGACGCACCTGCAGCAACCGCCTGCCGAGAATCACAAGCCCGGTTCTCTTCCACCGTTGTTTGCCGGCCAATTTGGCTGGTCCGAGATGGCCGCCACCGCGGCCCGCATCGACAACAGCCTGCCGCCGGACGCCCGCGTCGCACCGCTATCTTCGGCCAGAACTACAGCCAGGCCCGGGGCCATCAATCTATTTGGCCCTCGCTACGGCCTGCCACCGGCCCTCAGCGGCCACCAGAACTACTTTCTATGGGGATGGCGCGGCTACATCGGCCAAAGCATGATCGTGATGGGCGACCGGCAGGAGCGGCTCGAAGCGATCTTCGCCCCGGTGCGGAAGACGGCCCACAGCGACAATCCCTGTTCCATGCCCTATGAGCACATGGACATCTTCTACCGCCAGGGACTGAAGGAGCCGCTGGGCAAGCTCTGGCCACAGGTCAAGAATTGGGATTAGCTGGCGCCAACGGCCCGCGCCGCGGGTTGCCTGCCTGCTCTATGCCATCCGCGCGGACGCGGCCTTCTCCCATGGCTTGGGCCTCTTGTTGGCTTGCAAGACCTTCTTGCGCAGCCGCAGCGACTTGGGCGTAATCTCCACCACCTCATCGTCGGCGATGAACTCAATGGTCTGCTCGAGGTTGAGCGTTGTATAGGGCGCCAGCCGGAGCGCCTCGTCGGCCGTCGAGGCGCGCATATTGGTGAGCTTCTTTTCGCGCACCACGTTCACGTCCAGGTCGTTGTCGCGCGAGTGCTCCCCCACGATCATCCCCTCGTAGACTTCCACGCCAGGCCCTACAAACAGCCGTCCGCGCTCCTGCAGCCCGTTCAATGAATAGGTTGTGGTCAGCCCGGGCCGGTCGGCCACCATGGCTCCGGTGGGCCGTTGCGGAATCTCGCCCTGGTAGGGAATGTAGCCGTCGAAGAGCGAGTTCATCACAATCGTTCCGCGCGTCTCGGTGAGCATCTCGCTGCGCAGCCCGATCAGTCCGCGGCTGGGCACGCGAAACTCCAGCCGCACGCGCCCCGAGCCGTGATTGTGCATCTTGGTCATCTCGCCCTTGCGCGGCCCGAGCTTCTCGATCACCACGCCGGTATAGTTTTCCGGCACGTCGATGGTGAGGTGCTCCACAGGCTCCATGTGCACGCCATCCACCATGCGGGTAACAATCTCCGGGCGTCCGGCCATCAGCTCGTAGCCCTCGCGGCGCATCATCTCGATGAGGATGGCCAGTTGCAGCTCGCCGCGGCCCAGCACCTTGAAGGCATCCATGGAACCTGTATCCTCCACGCGGATGCTGACATTGGTCAGCAGTTCCTTTTCCAGGCGCTCGCGCAGGTTACGGCTGGTCACGTACTGTCCTTCGCGCCCGGCAAAGGGCGAGTTGTTCACGCTGCACTGGATGGCAATGGTCGGCTCGTCGATGACGATGAGCGGCAGCGGCACCGGATGCTCGGCGCTGGTAATCGTTTCGCCGATGGTAATGCCTTCCACACCGGCTACAGCGACAATATCGCCCATCGTGGTCTCTTCGATCTCCGTCCGCTTCAGTCCGGAGAAAGTGAAGAGCTTGGTGATACGCGTATTCATCAGCGAGCCGTCGCGCTTGGAGATCGCCACCTCGTCGCCGGTGCGCAGTGTGCCCTGAAAGACGCGACAAATGGCGATGCGCCCGAAGTAATCCGAGTAGTCGAGATTGGTGACCAGGATCTGCAGCGCCGCTTCCGCATCGCCGGTGGCGGGCGGAATGGTTTTCGCAATCGCATCGAAGAGCGGCTTCAGATCCACGCCTGGAACCTCGGGATCAAGCGAAGCCGTGCCCGCTTTGGCCACCGCATAGAGTACGGGGAAATCGAGTTGCGACTCGTCGGCGTCAAGGTCGATGAACAGGTCGTAGATCTCGTTCAGAACTTCCTGCGGGCGCGCGTCGGGCCGGTCGATCTTGTTGATCACCACGATGGGCGGCAGCTTGGCTTCCAGCGCTTTGGAGAGCACATAACGCGTCTGCGGCAGCGGGCCTTCGGCCGCGTCCACCAGCAGCATCACGCCGTCCACCATCTTCAGCGCGCGCTCCACCTCGCCACCAAAATCGGCGTGGCCTGGTGTATCGACAATGTTGATCTTGCCCCCCGCGTAGTTGATGGCGGTGTTCTTGGCCAGGATGGTGATGCCCCGCTCCCGCTCCAGTTCGTTGGAGTCCATCACGCGCTCTACCACCTGCTCGTTGGCGCGAAAGGTTCCGGCCTGTCGCAGCAGGGCGTCCACCAGCGTGGTTTTGCCGTGGTCCACATGGGCAATGATGGCGATATTGCGTATCGTCTGGGTCACAGGAGGCAATCTTCCTTCTTTCGGGTTCGGCCGCAGGGCCGTCAAATGCGGGGTTTCGGATGGGCAAATGCCGCGCGCTGCGGCATCTTTCATTTTATCAGCGCAGACGGTTACCGTTTCGAATGATGCGCCTCCGGGACTGGCCGCATCGATCCAGGCGCCGGACGAGCACAAAGCAGCGCATCGCGCTGCGCGGGCAATGGCGCGAGGCTGTGATCGGCTCCGTCTGCGCCGTCTGCTTCGGCAAAGACCGACCGCGGCATTCTCTCTTCTCCAGCGCGGCGCTCACCATGCTGCCAAGAGCACGGCCAGCAACTCCTCGCGTGCAAGCGGCAGCGGATTGGCCTGCATGCTGCTGGCACGGGCTGCCTTCTCCACCACTCCGGGCAAATCAGCCTGTGCAATCTGCCAGGTGCGCAGTGAAGGAACGCCGAGCTCGGCGCACAGCGCGCGCACCCATTCGATTCCATCTTCTGCGGTTGCTTCCTTCTGCCCGGTGAGCAGGCGCGCGATGGTGGTGTAGCGTTGCAAGCTCGGGTGGAGCGGCGCGCGAGCGCGCAGCGCGGCAATGTTGGCGGCCATGCCGTGCGGCAGCAGCGCGGCGCAGAGCGCTCCGTGCGGCGCATGCCAGGAGCCCCCCAAGGGCGCGGCAAAACCGTGAACCACGCCTAATCCAGCGTTGGCCAGCGCCAGGCCGCCGAAGAGGCTCGCTAGCGCCATGTCGTGGCGCGCCTGCCGATCGGCGCCATCGTGGTAGGCGCGGCGCAACGCAGCGGCGGCGCGGTCCATGCCCTCGACGCAAAGCGCATCCGTGAGCGGGTTGGCGCGCTCGCTGACGTAGGGCTCGATCAACTGCGTCAGCGCGTCGAGTCCAGTGTAGGCGGTGATGGAAGGCGGCAGCGCGTAGGTCAGCTCGGGATCGACTAGAGCCACCTTGGGTAGCATTGTGGGGCTGCGCAGGCTCGCCTTCACGCCATGCTCCACTGAGGCGAGCACGGCGTTGCGCGTAACCTCGCTGCCGGTCCCGGCGGTGGTAGGCACGGCAAGAAAAGGCAGCGGCGCGGCCTCAAGAGCACGCCCTTTCCCCACCACCTCAAGAAAATCGAGCGGCTCTCCGCCGTTGGTGGCTATGCTGGCAATCGCCTTTCCGGCGTCAATGGCGCTGCCCCCGCCCAGCGAAACAACCACGTCGCAGCCCGCCTCGCGCACATGCCGGGCGCCAACGCGGACCAGATCGACGGTCGGCTCGCCGGGAACGGCAAGTACCTCAGCAGAAAGCGCCGAAACAAGCCATGCCGCGCGTTTGTCCGAAGCCCCGGTCACCACCAGTGGGCGCGCGCCGAAGCCGCGAACCAGCCCAGGCAGAGTGGAAACGGCGCCTTCGCCGAAGACGATGCGGGTCGCGGAGGCAAATTCGAAGCGCATGGATTCAGCTCAGAGAATGGGGAAATATGGCGTTGTACTTCACGCCGTAACGCGGCTCGGCCATCATGGGCGCCACCGTGTCGCGCCACTTCGCGTAGTGAGCAGTCTCTTTATGCGCGGATGCGGCCTGGGCGTCGCGGTAGATTTCGATCAGAACAAACCGGGTGGCGTCGTCCTGCTGTTGCACCACATCAAAGCGCGCGATGCCGGGCTCCTGAATGCTGGCGCTGGCGTTCTCGACGGTCGCGCGGGAAAAATCCTCCACCGACTCAGGCTTGACGTGCACATGCACGTGAACGATAAGCATTGCGCAGGCCTCCGCTTCCTATCCTACTGCCTTGCAGACGAAAGGGCGGGGGGCTTGTCAAGCCGCAGCGATCTGGCCGCTGCATCCGGCCATCCGGCGCCTGCAAAGGTCGCTTTACATCAATTCCGCGAAGGCCTGGCGCATGCGCTTCCAAGTGGTTGCCAGATCCTCGGGCACCACGCGCGTCTCGGCCACCGTGCTCATAAAGCTGGTGTCGCCAACCCATCGCGGCAGCGCGTGCAGGTGCAGGTGTCCGGCCACCCCGGCTCCGGCGGCCCGGCCCAGGTTGATGCCGAAGTTCAGTCCCTGCGGCCGATAGAGCCGCTCCAGGGCGCGTTCGGTCTGCTGCGCCAAGTCCATCAGTTCGTGCGCCGTCTCGGCCGGCAGCGCCGCCAGCCGGTCCAGATGCGCATAGGGCATCACCATCACATGCCCCGAGGTATACGGAAAGGCGTTCAGGCAGACAAAACAGTGCTGCCCGCGCAGCACCAAGCCACCCGCCGCCTCGGCTTCGTCACGCTCCATACCATTGGCGATGGCGTAATCCACCGACGCCACCAGGTTACAGAAGACGCACTCCAGATCGCCCTGCCACGCCGCCAGCCTGGCAGCAACTCCCGCCCGCGCCGTCTCATCCGCCGTCGTGACGTAGGTATAGCGCCAGGGTGTCCAAAGAAAGTCCATGCCCGGAATACCGTTCGGTCCAGTATAGAATCCCGCCGCCAGTCCTCTCCTCCCATCGCCTTCGCGGGAGCAGTTTTCACGGTCGCATCTGCCCATGCGCACTTTCCCCGCGTCTTGATCTGCCCTTCTGGTCCCTTCCGCTCCAATTCGGTTGCATTGACGGGGAAAACCGGCGATTGCTACACTCGTCATCGTAGCTCTCTGCGCGGATTCCCGCAGCGAGCCGCGGCCGCCCTCCAGCAAGTCATTGCCTGCGGGTGACTCCCAAGGAGCCCAGCTTCCCTGCGTCACGTCTTCCATGGCGGGGAAAGTTGTCTCCGCGGAAGCCCCACGGATCACGCACTCATTCCTGGCTAGCGGGGCGGTCAACGGCAACCTCACGCGTGTCCATCGCAACCAGGCTGCCACCCGCGGCACCCGCCGCGGGAATCTGGAATCGCGGAGCTGGCAGTGATGGCAAACGTCCTCAATCCTGAAACCGAGAGTGCAACCCTGAACACCCCGATGGAGACCCCAACCCTCGAGCCTGCGGCGGAGCCTGTGCAGCCGTCGCCTGAATCCACGTCCAACACCGGGACTGCCGAAGCAGTCGAGATCAAAGCGCTGGACGCCGATGCCCCAACCGAGCCTGTAGCCCAGGCTGCCCCCGTGGAAGCCACCGCCGTGGCGGCCGTTTCCGCGGCAGAGCCGAGCGCCTCGCCCGCCCCCGCGGCGCATGAGCCTGCCGCCGAACATGGTTTCGATTCCATGGACGATTTCTCCGCCGCCCTCGAGGCCTTCGAGCGCGAGCAGGCCGCCGAGGCCGCCGCCGTGGAAGCCTATGGCGACAAACTCGTCCCCGGCACGGTCATCAAGCAGACGGAGAAGCATCTTGTTGTCGATGTCGGCCTCAAGTCGGAGGGGCTGGTGCCCCTTGAGCAGGTCACCGACCACACCGGCGCCGTCAAGTTCCAGCCCGGCGATGTAATTGACGTGGTGATCGAGCGCGAGGAGGCCGAAGGCGGCTACCTTGTCAGCTACGAGCGCGCCCAGCGGATGCGCGTCTGGGACAGCATCGAGAAGGCTGCCAACGAGAAGACCCCCGTTCTCGGCACCGTGGTGAGCCGCGTCAAGGGCGGACTCACCGTGGACATCGGTCTCAAGGCTTTCCTGCCCGGCTCCCAGCTTGAGATTCGCCCTGTGCGCAATCTCGACGGCTATCTCGGCCAGCAGCTTGAAGTCCGCGTCATCAAGCTCAACAAGAAGCGCGGCAACGTGGTGGTCAGCCGCAAGGAGATTCTTGAGGAAGACCAGAACGCCAAGCGTTCCAAGACCTTGGAGCTTCTCGGCGAAGGCGCGGTCCTGACCGGCACGGTGAAGAACCTCACCGACTACGGCGCGTTTGTTGATCTTGGCGGGATCGACGGCCTGCTCCACATCACGGACATGAGCTGGGGCCGCCTCACCCATCCCCGCGACCTGGTCAATGTCGGCGACGAAATTCAGGTCAAGGTGCTCAAGTTCGACAAGGACAAGCAGCGCGTTTCGCTTGGCTTCAAGCAGCTCACGCCTGACCCGTGGCTCGACGCCGCCGAGCGTTATCCGGTCGGCGCCCATGTGAAGGGCCGCGTCCTCTCCGTGACCGATTACGGAGCGTTTGTGGAGCTGGAGCAGGGCATCGAGGGGTTGGTTCACCTCTCTGAGATGACCTGGTCCAAGCGCCTGAAGCACCCCTCCAAGCTGGTTAAGCCTGGCGACGAGGTCGAGACCGTCGTGCTCAGCGTCAATCCCGCCGATCGCCGCATCTCCCTGGGCATGAAGCAGCTCATGGAGAACCCGTGGGAGAATCTCTCCGAGCGTTATCCCACTGGAACCCAGGTCGAGGGCCGCGTCCGCAACCTGACCGACTTCGGTGCCTTCATCGAGATCGAGGACGGCATCGACGGTCTGGTCCACGTCTCCAATCTTTCTTGGACCAAACGCGTCAAGCACCCGTCCGAAGTGGTCAAGAAGGGCGAAAAGGTCAAAGCCGTCGTTCTCGGCGTCGAGCCGCAAAACCGGCGTTTGAGCCTTGGCATCAAGCAGCTCCAGCCCGACGTCTGGGAGAGTTTCTTCGCCACCCATCGCGTTGGCGATGTGGTCCACGGCAAGGTTCTGCGCACCGCCCAGTTCGGCGCGTTTGTAGAAATTGCCGAGGGCGTGGAAGGCCTCTGCCACATCTCTGAAGCGGGCGAAGAAGGCGGCTCCGAGCACAAGCTGGAAGTTGGTTTCGAGCACGAGTTCAAGATCATCAAGATCAACGTCGAGGAAAAGAAGGTGGGCCTCAGCCTTCGTGCCCTCACCGGCCACGAAGCCAGCCGCGCCACCGTCGAACACTACAAGGAGAACAGCCACAAGGGCCCCGTCTCCAGCTCCACCACCACCCTCGGCGACCTCATCAACTGGAAGAGCGAGCGCTAACCCGCTTTCTCTTCACTCACCTCCCAGCGGCCACCCTTTCCGGGGTGGCCGTTGTGTTTTGCCTGCATTCAGCCGATCCGCCGGCGACATTTTGCCGCGAGGGCCGGGAACAGCACACCGCGATGCCGATGCTATAATTCGCCCGAACTTCCCCAAGGAATTTTTCGCGGAGTTCTTATGAGCTTCTGGGTCACATGGCTTGGCATTGCCGGCGCAATCTTTGCTATCTGGGAGGGCTCCCGCAAGGCGGCCCGGTGGCTCCGGCGAAAGCTCCGCACGGCAGAGAACCTGACAACCCTCGGCGAGCTGGCTCCGTCCGATTACGATCCCGATCTGCCCCACAAACAGCGCCAGCTTGCCATGTGCTATCTGCAACGCATCCAGGAGCAGAACATGTTTGTCAGCTTTCCGGGGGTGGTGCGGAATCTGCCTCTTGAAAAGCTCTTGATTACTCCGCGCCTGGGCGCTGGCCCCGAGGTTCTGCTCGATCAGGCCGCGCCGCCGGCTCAAAGCAATGCCCCTGAGGCTGCCGGTCTGGACCTGGATGATCAGCTGGAAGAAGGCGCCGTCCTTCCCTGGCCTCAGCTCAGGGAACTCCCCGGCATCTTCCTTGTCATGGGTCCGGCAGGAACCGGCAAATCAACGCTCCTTCGCCATGAGGCGTTTCTCTGCGCTGAGGCTCTCGTGCGCGCGGGGGCGCAGTGGGATAATCCCCTAATTCCCGTGCCGGTCATCGTGAGAGCCGATGAGTTGGTTGCCTGGTCCCGCGCGGGCAAGAACCTCAGGCAAGCCGTGCAGGAGAAGATCCTCGCTGTGCTTCAGCCCGGCCAGCCCCTCAATGCCGGCTCCCGCGCCATCTTGGAGAAGTGCGTTGACGCCGCATGGGATGCGCACAGCCTTCGCCTGCTCCTCGATGCGCTCGACGAGCTTGCCTCCGAAGACGACCGCAACCTGGTGTTGCGGCTGCTCCAGTCTCACATGGAGACGGGAGGTTGTCCCTTCATCCTCACCACCCGCCCGCTTCGCACAGGCCTCCCCGCTCTGCGTGGGACCGTGCGCACTCTCTATCTTGCTCCCTTCGATGTCGCCCGGGAAATGCCCCGCTTTATCGACAACTGGTTCCACGACCTTCCGGAAAAGGCCGATGTTCAGGACGGTCTCAAAACCCTCGTGGCTCGAAATCGCCGCCTCGCCGGCGTTTGCCGTACCCCCCTGCTGCTGGCCTTCCTCTGTCTGGCCGCCGAGTACGACGGCGTCGAGGCCTTCAGCACCCGCGTCGAGTTGTATCAATGCCTTTTGAAAGGACTCCTGGAAACCTGGCCCAACCAGCTCAAACCGATGCGGAAGTTCAATGAAGCCAAGGTTCCCGTCCTCCGCCACATCGGATGGCTGCAACTCGCCCAGCCCCAGTCGCTCGGCGGCAGCGAACTGATCCAGGATCTGATTCGTTGGTCCGAAAAAACCTACCGCTGGAGCTACAACGACATCGAGGCCCTGCTGGCCGAACTTACCGCCGTGGACTGCGTTCTTCGCGCACAGGAGTCCTTTCTCTCCCGCAATTATCGTTTTTTCCATCCCACTGTTGCCGAGTACTTCGCCGCTCTGGAAGCGTCCACGGACAACGCGGCCAGGGAAGAAATAGCCGCCGCCATTGAGGAAACCCGCTGGCACGGCG
Organism: Acidobacteriota bacterium; assembly: GCA_021846985.1. Lineage (GTDB taxonomy): Bacteria > Acidobacteriota > Terriglobia > Terriglobales > Acidobacteriaceae > Telmatobacter. The sequence goes on from JAJZVX010000003.1 coordinate 284,376, forward strand.
CCTTTGCAATGTTCGTGGCCATGAGCCCCGATCCGCTGCCTCAGATCCGGCGGATAGCCGACGTGACGGCGCGCGACAGCCAGGCCCAGGCGCGCCTCGTCGAGCAGTGCGCCTCGGAGTGCGGCGACAAGCTCGACCCGGAGGCCATGGCAGAGTGCGTCTGGATCGCCCAGTCTCTCACCCCGCTCCCCTGGACTACGATCACCGCGCGCGAATCCCTCTGCGTGGGCCTGGAACAGCTCGCAGCGGATGCCGACAGCCAGAAGATTCTTTCCCTCATCAATGAGATTCTCGACGGAAACCTCACCCTGCCGAAGCCGAACCGGAAAAAATCCGCGGCCTCTCCGCTCCGCCATGGCATCCCCGAGGCCCTCGCCGCGCTCGACAGCCCCCGCCTCATCACGCGATGGGCGGCTCTGTGGGTTCTCGCCGCCGCGGGTGCCACATCCTCCGCCTCTCAGGTCGCCACTCTGCTTTCTGACCCTCACCCCGCCCTTCGCGGCATGGCCGCCTGGCTGCTCGGCTATCTCGACTACAAGCCCGCTTCCGGCGCCATCCGCAAGTTGCTGCAGGATCAGGACTGGATGGTGCGCCAGTCTGCCGCCTCCGCCCTGGGTCGCCTCGGAGACGATCCGGCCGTGGATGAGTTGCTGGCCCTGGCGCAGCATGACCGCGACGAGATCAGGCATGCCGCCGTATGGGCGCTCACCAACCTCGCCACGGCCGAACATCTCCCTCAGGAGAAGCTCCTTGCCCTGAAGGATTTTTTTCTACAGCTTCTTCACTCCAGTTCCGATGGCGCACTTATTGCAACTGCCTGCAGCGGCGTGGGCAAGCTGGCTGCCATCTTCAGCGATCTGCATGCGTGTCTTCCCGACATGCAAGCCCGGCTTGACCATGCCGATCCCGGCGTCGGGGGAAGCGCGGCCTATGCCATCTCCATGCTGGCCGACGAGCGCGACCTGCTTCTGCTGCAAGCCATGGCAGCCAGCCCCGATGGGCGATTCAGAACCTTCGCCGCCAACGCGCTGGGCAGGCTCAGGCATGCGGACAGCGCGGGATTGCTCGTCCGCCTGCTCACCGACCGCGATTCGCGGGTGCAAAGGGGGGGTCGCTGGGCGCTGTATCAGCTCCCCCATCAGGAGGCGGTAGAAAAAGAAATCGTCCACGCGATTCAAACCGCCGATGAGCCCACGGCGGCGATGTATCTGAGCCACCTGTTCAGCCACCAGGCGGATACTGTATCGAGCGCCTCCGCCGCCCAGGGCCACCCCTTCATGCAGAGACCTGCCATCCAGTCTGCCATGCAGGGCCGGGCCATCGCGATTCTCGATGCGCCACAAGCGAGACTGCGCGCCATTGCCTGCTTTGTGCTCCAACATCTGCCCTGTCCGGAGGCCATCGAGCCATGCCTCAAGCTGCTCGACGATCCCAGCCCGGGAGTGCGCACCGCGGCCTGTGGTTTCTTCCATGTCCAGCCCGACCCGCGCGCCATCCAGCCATGTCTCGGGATGCTCGACGATCCCGATGAGCGCGTCCGCGCCTCGGCACTCGTGGTTCTCCAGCGGCAACCCGATGAGCGCGTCGTTGAGCCCTGCCTTAAGCTCCTCGGCGATCCAGACCCGGGAGTGCGCGCTTCCGCACTCATCATTTTCCAGCGGCGCCCCGATGCGCGCGCCATCGTTCCCGGCCTCAAATTGCTTCGCGACTCCGATCCTGGAGTGCGCGCCGCCGCGTGCGGCCTGGCAGCGCGATGGGCGCTGCCTGCAACTCTCCGCAATCCCGTGCTTCAAACCCTGCGGGAACTCCTCGGCGATGCGGATGAGCGGGTGCGCCGGTCCGCGCAATTCGCGATTCAGGCAATTGACGACCGCCAAAATCGTCGCAGAAAGCCGTGACATGTGCCGGCGGGTCTGGTGTGGATCCGGGGCCCGTCAGCCGGCGCAAACCTTGGGTGCAAACACTCTCCAAATCAGGCCGAGGAGATGCGGCGCTCGGCGGCGGACAACACCGCGACGATCACCAGCGCCGCCGCAACGCAAGCCAGCCCGAAGAGAAAGACGCTTGCATACCCGAAGCCGTCAATCACCGCTCCGGCCACCGGTCCCACCAGAAAAAAGGAGACATCGGCAAAGGCTGTGTAAACGCCCAGCGCCGTGCCGCGATTGTGCATGGGCACCCGCCGCACCGCCTCGACGCCCAGGGCGGGAAAGACCAGCGAAAAGCCAAAGCCGGCCAAAGCCGCGCCGCCCAGCGCCGTCCACGGCGAAGGCGCGCGCCAGAGCAGGATCAACCCCATCGACTCCACGGTCAGCGAGACAAGGCTCACCGGGAAACCGCCGTAGACGCCGATGGTCTGGATGAAGAGCAGGCGGGCCACGATGAACGCCAGCCCGAAGGCCGTCAGGCAAAGGGCCGCGCCGCTCCAGTGGCGGCTCACATAGAAGAGTGTGATGAAAGTGGCCAGCACGCCATAGCCCACGCCGCCCAACGCCAGCCCCATGCCGTGCGGAGCCACGCTCCGCAGCAGGTGCGGAAAGGGCAGGTGCTCGCCATGCATCACCGGCGCGGGCTGTTTGCGGCTGGCCAGCACAAAACTCCCCGCGCCCAGCAGGACGATGACCAGGCCCAGCAAGGGCAGTCCCCAGGCCGCGGCCAGCAGCACGCCCAGCGGCGCGCCCAGCGCCTGCGCGCCATAGGTGCTGATGCCGTTGTAGGAGATGACCTTGGCGGTGTGTTCGTGGCCGGCGCTGGTGATGCCCCAGAGCGTCGATCCGGTTGAGCCAAGACTTTCGCCCGCGCCCAGCACCAGGCGGCTGGCAATCAGCACGGTGAGGCCCAGCGCGCGGCGATGCTCGAGAAATCCAGCCACCAGCAGCAGGAGCCCGCTGCCGGTGCAGGCCGCCATGCCCCACAGTACGGATATCTTGGCGCCGATGCGGTCGGAGATGTGCCCGGCCCACGGCCGGCTGGCCAGCGTAGCGATGGACTGAATGCTGATGACCAATCCTGCGACAAGCGCGCTGTAGCCCATGGTCAAATGCACATACGCCGGCAGCACCGCCAGAGGCAAGCCGATCGAGAGGTAACAGATGAAGGTGAAGTAGACGTAGCCAAGAATCTGCCAGGTGCTGGCGGTGGAGGAGGAGGGTGAGCTGGCAGTGGAAGAGGCGGTCATCGAGAGTTCCGGCGCAGTCCCAGAGGGGAGGTGGGCTGATTCCATTCTATTGGCCGGAATTGGGCACGCCGCTGAAGATTTCCAGGATCTCCCCGAGAGCGCGGTCGGTGCCCAGATAGGCGGCCTTGACGCCTTCAAACTCGTCACTCAGCACCAGATCGGCCCTGGGTTGGGCCACTCTTGCCGGCAACTCATTGAAGTTGCGGGCACGTAGTGGCGCCTGGCGGCAGGCGCTCTATCGCTGGGCAGGATGGATCGCTAGACTGAAGGAGTGGCGTGGACGTTTCACATTGAACACTTTGGCTGCCGCGCGGCGCGGGCCGACGGCGAGGCGATCGGCGATCGCCTGCGCTCTGCGGGATGCCGCGCCGGACAGCCCGCTGAAGCCGGACTGCTGATCGTGAACACCTGCAGCGTGACGGCCGAGGCGGACCGAGCCGCGCGGGCCTTCATCCGCCGCGCCCACCGGCTCAACCCCGGCGCCCGCATCGTGGTGACCGGCTGCTATGCGCAACGGGCGCCGGAAGAGGCGGCCGCGTTGCCCGGCGTGGCCGCAGTGGTGGGCAATAGCCACAAAGCGCTGGCGCCGGAGATTCTGTTGAGCCTTGCCGGCGGCTGCCCCACGCCGCCGCGTCTGGTCCAGTTGCAGGCGGCGGGCGCGTCGAGCGTCCCGGTCTGGGCCGACGATCGCTTCGCACACTCGTTTCTCGAAGACGCGCATCTTGTGCCCGGGACGCAAACGCGGCCCAACCTCAAAATCCAGGAAGGCTGCGGGAACCGGTGTTCGTTTTGCGTGATTCCGCAGACGCGCGGCCCGTCGCGCAGTCTGCCCGCGGCCGCCATTCTGCGGCAGGTGGAGGGCTTTGTGGCGGCAGGCGGCAAGGAACTGGTACTGTCGGGCATCAACCTGGGCCGCTGGGGGCGCGACCTGACCGGGCCGCCGCAGACACTGGCGGCGCTGGCGGGCAAGATTTTTAAGCAAACGGCGCTGCCGCGGCTACGCCTGAGCTCCATTGAGCCGATGGACTGGGATGAGGGGTTGATTGGCTTGATGGCGGAGTTCGGCGGCACGCGGCTGGCGCGGCACGCGCATCTGCCGTTGCAGTCGGGCTCGGACGCGGTGCTGCGGCGCATGTTCCGCCGCTACCGGCCCTGGCACTACAGAGATAAAGTGGCCGCGCTGGTGCGCGCCGCGGGTCCGGAGTTGACGCTGGGCGCGGACGTGATGACGGGCTTTCCCGGCGAGACCGATGGCGAGTTCGAGGAGACCATGGCGCTGGTCCAGGATCTGCCCTTCGGCTACCTGCACCTGTTTCCCTTTTCGGCGCGCCCCGGCACGCGGGCCTGGGAGTTGCACGCGCAGCAACCAGTGCCGGCTGAGGCGGTGGAAGAGCGCATGGCGGCGCTGCGCACGCTGGCCGCGGAAAAGACCCGCGCGCACCGCCAGCGCCACCTGGGCAAGGTTGTGGAGGCCATAACACTGCACACGCCCGCCGATGCGGAACAGGCCGGGCGGACCCTGGCGCTGACTGAAAACTTCCTTCCCGTCGAATTGCCCTGCCGGCTTGCTGCCAATCGCCTGGTTCGGGTGCTGGTGACCGGACTGACCGCCGCTGTGGCGCTGAGCGGTCCGGTGGTGGGGGCGGAGGCGGACAGCCGCTGACCGGAAGGGTCCGGAGTGGACCGCAAATCCCGGCCCGGCGCCATCCCCGATTGCGGCCACAAGGCCCGCAGCACCGCCAACCGGCCTGAACTACGCGCCGATCGGCTTGTTCGCCCAACCCAAGCCAATGCTATACTCAGGATGCGTTCGCCTAGCCCAGCCTATTCCAGCGCACCGTGGGGAGGGCCGCGGCGCATTCCGGAGGAGCACCATCGCACTCGACAAACGTTCTGCAAAGTCCTTTATCCGTGTCAACGAGAGAATACGCGCGCGCGAAGTGCGCGTGATTGACGACACCGGCGCGCAATTGGGCATCATGGCCCCGTATGAGGCGCTGAAGGTTGCCCGCGAGCGCAGCCTCGATCTGGTTGAGGTTTCGCCGAACGCCGTTCCGCCAGTTTGCCGCATTCAGGATTACGGCCGCTATCTTTACGAAAAAGAGAAGAGCGAGCGCGCCGCCAAGAAAAAGCAAAAGGTCATCGTGGTCAAGGAGGTCAAGTTCTCCGTTACCGTGGATGAGCACGACTACCAGACCAAGAAGAACCAAGCCGTCAAGTTTTTGAATGGCGGCGACAAGGTGAAGGCCAGCCTGCGCTTCCGCGGCCGTCAGATGGCCCACCGCGATCTGGGCTACAACATCATCAACCGGCTGATTCAGGATATAGGGGACGCGGGAACCGTGGAGTTCATGCCGCGCATGGAAGGCACCATCCTGCATGCCATTCTGGCCCCGACCAAAAAGGAAAGCAGCGTAAAGCCCAAGCCCGCCGCCCCTCTGGCTACCGACGCGCCGGCGCCGCAGGCGCGCTGAGCCTGTGCAACCGCGCCACGACCGGCCGCGCGCGAGGATGAGCGGGCGGCCGCGCGCGGGTTTGTTTTCTCCCGCGGCGGCATCTGCATTCAGCCCATCATCCCGGCGGCACGCAAGCATGCTGACGCTTTGACAGTGCCGCGGAAACTGCCACAAAGAGGATGAGCTGTGTTTCTCCGTGGCGCGGTTCATGCCATCCCGCCTCTTTCGAATGGCTGTTGCCGATCACCTGCCGCAAAAGAAACAATCTTGCTTCAAATCGTTTTACCAATGACATTGGTGAGCGTCCAAACAATGCCTGCTACCCCAGTGGGCAGTTATCTGGTATGCTGGCCGCCGTTGCATGCTGGAAAGACGAGCCAATTCTTTTCTGTGTGTAATCGTCGATCAGATTTTCTGTAGAGGGAACCGGCATGTGCGATTTCTGAAAGTCGAGGTCAATTGGTTCCTTCAGAAAGAGGACAAACATGAAGGTTCGGCTGGGTCGATCAGTCGCCTTATCGCTCGTAACTGCGCTGGCTCTGTTGGCCGGCGCCTGCAAGCAATCGTCGAAGCCCCAGGAAGCTGCGAATCAACCAGCTCCGAAACCCGCACCATCCGTGCCCAATATCAAGGTAACACCGCCAGTCCAGGCGAAAGCCGCAGCTCCCAAGCCCGGTCCGCAAGCCACCAAAAAGTCTGATACGGAAGCCTTTGGCAAAGGGCGCGCGACGGTCCACTTCAAGAAAGGTCCGCACCAGCGTTCCTTCTGGGCCGAGCAATTGGATGTGGATAACTCCGGTAATCCCGTTTTAGTGGATGAGGCATGGGACAACCACGCCAAGGTTCTCTACATCAGCAACGATCGAACCTTCACGTGCGGCAACGGAGAGTCTGCCACGGGCTCGACGCTGATGGCCATCTACGCGAAGGGCAACCCGCGCAAACGGCCCGCGGGCTCCGGCTGGTGGGTTTCGGAACTGAATGCGGGAGATTGCGGCACGCCCAGGGACGGTCTCTACGGCTGCCGCTTCGATGCCGCCGGCAACAACAGCGACTGCGGAGAGGCAACCATGCAAGCCGATCCGGACGAGATCATCCTCGTGCCATTGCCCAAGAGCGGCGATGCGCAGGGCAGCGCATCCGGGCAGTCCTCGCCGGGCACAGGCGGTTCTTCTTCCACTTCTCCTTCGTCCTCGGGCGGCGGGTCAAGCCAGTAGCCATCGCGTTGGCTCCTGGTTCGGACTTGAACACGCGGAGTCCGCGCCGCGCCGCAAGGACGGCAATCGGATGGCCGGGCAATTCGACTCAGCCATGCATCGGACAGCGACCGCCGATGCGGGGCATGGCCATGCCGAACGGCTCCCTGCGGCTTCGCGGCGAGACAGGATCAATTCCCCCGGCACAGCCGGGGGAACTCCAGATCAACCCCATCAAGCTGCGGCGGCGAGCCTCTGCCGAGCAGCCACCCTGGTAGGCCACGATGCTCCTTCGCCCCGGGCGAGGAGTATGGGCACGCGGCAGCGAGCCAATCTCTCCGGTAAAGGCTGCCCATCTTCCGCCCAACCCCGCGCTTTGTTGCCCGGCCTTGCGCGCGGCAATAGAATGATCCTTCGGCACGATCGCATCTTTCCTCGATGGCGCCGGAACTCACCTCTCACCCCGGAAGGCGGACACAGAGCATGCCACAGATGCAGTTGAAAGGGATCATTCCCCCGGTTCCCACCATCGTTGACGATTCAGGAGCCCTCGACCGCGCGGGCATGGCACTCGTGATCGAGCGTCTGATTCACTCCGGGGTCGATGGTCTGCTGATGGTGGGCAGCGGCGGCGAGTTTTGCCACATGAGCACAGAGATGCGCAAGCAGGTGGCCGCGTTTGCCATGGAGCAGGTGGCCGGGCGGCTGCCCGTGCTGGTGGGCATTGGGGCCCCGGGCACCGCCGAAGTGCTCGACCTGGGCCGGCACGCCGCCGCGCAGGGCGCGCAGGGCGCGCTGGTGGTCAATCCCTATTACGCGCGTCTCAGTAGCGAGGCACTCTTCCGCCACTACGAAATCGTAGCCGCAGGCATCGGATTGCCGGTCCTGCTCTACAACTTTCCGGCGCTCACGGGACAGGATCTGACCATCGATCTGGTGCGCCGCATTGCCTTGAGCTGCCCCAATGTGGTGGGCATCAAAGACACGGTGGAGAACTTCGGCCACACGCGCCAGATTCTCACCGACGTCAAATCGGCGCGGCCCGATTTTCTCGTTTTTTCCGGCTACGACGAGTTTCTGCTGGATACGCTTCTGCTGGGCGGGGACGGCGGCATTCCGTCCAGCGCGAACTTTGCCCCCGACATCTGCTGCGGCATCTACCGCGCCTTCCGGGAAAAGGACTTCGATCGCATGGCCGCATGCCAGCAGCGGCTGGCGAAGCTGATGCGCATGTATACCCTCGACACGCCTTTCTTCGGCGTCGTCAAAGAGGCAATCAGGCTCACCGGTTCGCCTATTTCCACCGCCGTGCTCGCGCCTGCGCTCAAGCCCACGGAACAGATCAAGGCTGAACTCGTGGAAGTGCTCATCCAGGCCGGCGTCCTGCCGGGCCGCTGAGCGGGTCCGGGGGAGTGGGCCCAGGGGTAGAATTTTCTCCGCCGGCAGCAGAGGAGGAGTTTGGCGTCATGACACTTGCCACCATCAAAACCGTGCGCGCGTACTCGATGGGCGGAGCCAATGCCCAGAAAGGCCAGGGCGGCGGCGACTATCACGATCAGGGCAGCGGCCACTGGATCGACGATCATGTAGCTTCGCCCATGAGCAAGTACAAGGAGTACGAGCAGTCGCGCCAGTCCTTCGGGCTGAACGTGCTGGGCACGCTGGTGGTCGAGGTCGAGGCGGAAGACGGCGCCCGGGGTTTTGCCGTCTCTACGGGGGGCGAGATCGGCTGCTTCATTGTCGAAAAGCACCTGAGCCGCTTCATCGAAGGCAAGCCGGTTTCCGCCATCCGCCTGATTCACGATCAGATGATTAACGCGACGCTCTTCTACTCCGGCGGCGGCGGGGTGGTGATGAATGCCGTCTCCTGCGTGGACCTTGCGCTGTGGGATCTTCTGGGCAAGTCGGCGGGGCTGCCCGTTTATCAGCTTCTGGGCGGCGCCGTGCGCGACGAACTGATCTTCTATGCCACCGGCGCGCGTCCCGATCTGGCCCAAGGCATGGGCTTCATCGGGGGCAAGATGCCCGCGCACTGGGGACCGCACGACGGCGACGAGGGTATCCGCAAGGATGCCGCCATGGTGGCCCGCTTCCGCGAAGAGTGCGGGCCCGATTTCTGGCTGATGCTCGACTGCTGGATGAGCCAGGACGTGCATTACGCCGTGAAACTGGCGCACGCCTGCGCGCCCTACAACCTGAAGTGGCTGGAGGAAAGCCTGCCTCCGCTCCAGTTCGAAGGCTATGCGGCGCTGAAGCGCAACATGCCGCCGGGCATGATGGTGAGCACGGGCGAACATCTTGGCTCGCTCGAGGCCTTTCGCGCCCTCTCAGACACCGGCGTGGACATTCTGCAGCCGGACGTGGGCTGGTGTGGCGGCCTCACCACGCTGCTCGAAGTTGCGGCCCTCGCCAAAGCCCGCGGCCAGCTTGTGGTTCCTCACGGCTCCTCGGTCTATTCGCACCATGCGGTCATCACCTTCACCAACTCGCCCTTTTCCGAGTTTCTGATGATGAGCCCCGACTGCGCCACGCTGCGCCCGCAGTTCGACCCGCTTCTCACCGGCGAGCCGGTTCCGGTCAACGGACGCATCCACCGGCTGGTTCTGGACAAGCCGGGATTCGGCGTCGAGCTCAATCCGGAATGCAGGTTGACGCGCCCCTATACGCACTGATCTGCGCCAGCACGGAGAGCGCCAGCCATCCCCCGCCGGAGAAACGCCGTGCACGGTCTTCTGGAAGAGACGGTTGCAAAGACGCGCTGGCGCCTCATTCCCTTCATGCTGGGGCTTTATGTCCTTGCCTTCCTCGACCGCGCCAACATCGGCTTTGCCAAGCAGTCGTATCAGCATGACATCGGCCTCAGCGACCAGGCATTCGCGCTTGGCGCAGGCATCTTCTTTGTTGCCTATGCGGTCCTGGGCGTGCCGGCTAATTTGCTGATGAAGCGCTTCGGCGCTCGCCGCTGGATCGGCCTCATCACCCTTGCCTGGGGCGTTCTTTCCATGTCGGTGGCTTATGCGGACACGGAGTGGAAATTTCTCGCTCTGCGTTTTCTTCTGGGCGCGGCGGAGGCCGGCTTCTTTCCCGGCATGATCTATCTCACCTCGCTCTGGTTTCCCCAGAACGTCCGCGCCGGCGTCATCGGTCTTTTCTACATGGGTGCGCCGCTGGCGCTCACCCTCGGCTCGCCGCTCTCCGGCGCTCTGCTGGAGTTGAACGGCTGGGCCGGCCATCCGGGCTGGTATTGGATGTTTCTTACCGAAGGCCTGCTGGCGGTGGTTCTCGGCCTCTTCGCCTTCTCCTACCTGGATAACGGCCCGGGCGAGGCGCGTTTTCTCGCCACCGCGCAGCGAGAGGCTCTCGCCGGTCAACTGGCGCGCGAGGAAAGCGCGAAGCCGGCCATGCGCGTGGCCGAGGCGCTCGGCAATCCACGCCTCTGGCATCTGGCGCTCATCTACGCTGTCATCCAGGCCAGCACCTATGGCATCGTCTTCTTCCTGCCTGCGCATGTAGCGGCGCTTCTGGGCACCACTGTTGGCTTCAGAGCCTCTCTGGTTGCCGCGATCCCCTGGGTTGCGGCGCTTGTCGCCACGGTGCTGATTCCGCGCTACTCCGACCGCACCGGCGAACGCCGCAGGATTGCCGCCGCAACGCTCTTCTGCGCCGGTCTGGGCATCGGCGCCTCCGCGCTCACGGATCCGGTTCCGGCCATTGCCGCCCTGTGCGTGGCCGCCGCTGGATTCATCGCCGTGCAGCCTGTCTTCTGGACCTTCCCGGCCGCCATGCTTTCCGACAGCGCGCTGGCGGCGGGCATCGGCTTTATCAACATGTTCGGCGCGGCGGGCGCGTTCGCGGCACCTATCCTTCGCGTGCATGTGGAGCATATCTTCGCCAGCAAGGCCGCCGGACTCATCGTCCTCGCCGCCATCACTGTGGCCGGCTCGCTTGCCATCGCGCTGCTGCGCGGCGGCCGCGGCGAAGCATGAATGCCACGCCGCCGCCGGACCCCTGCATCAGTGCGCGTAGTGGAATGACTTGTCCGGATACGGCGGATGCGGAGGAACAGGATTCGGATCGGCCTTGATCTCCTGCTGTAAAAGCCGGATCGCCGCCTCGAGTTGGGCGTCCGTGCCTGTGTAGGTGGCGTGCGGCAGGTTGTCCACGCGGATATCGGGCTCTACGCCGTGCCCCTCGATCAGCCACTTGCCCTCGGGCCCGTAGACGCCCATCTCCGCGGCCGTGGCAATGCCGTTGTCGAGCTGCCTGTTGTTGGCCGAGAGCCAGATCTCACCGCCCCACGTGCGTACACCGATTACCTTGCCCATGCGGAAGCGCTTGAAGCCTTCAGTGAAGGCTTCGCCATCCGAGGCCGTATCCTGGTCGCACAGAACCACGATGTGACCGCGGAAGGCGTCCTGCATGTTCCAGGACGGATGGCCCACGCGCGGCTGCCAGTAGAACCATGCCTTGCGCAGCAGCTTGCCCAGCAGCCAGGAGTCGATGTTGCCTCCGCGATTATGGCGCATATCGAGAATGAGCCCCTGGCGGTTGAAGACGGGATAATACTCGCGCGCCCACTGGTCGATGTCGCTGGGCCCCATGGCCTGCAGGTGCACGTACCCGATGGCGCCGCTCGAGGCGCGCTCCACCTCCACGCGCCGGGTGTACTCCCACTCCGCATAGCGCATCTTGGCGTCTTCCAGCACAGAGATGGGAGTGGCGAGAACCTGGCGCACTTCTCCGTTGGCTGACTTGACCTGCAACAGAACCTGTTCGCCGGCCTTGCCGTTCAGCAGCGCGCGCGCATCCTGAACGCTCAGCGCGCTCTGCCCGTCGATGGCCGTGATGGTTTCGCCTTCCTTCACCAGCGACTCCGGCCTCGCCAGCGGCGGGGCCTGGCCGGGCAGGTCGGGATCGTAGCGATAGATGTGTTCCACCACAAATCCGCCCGCCTTCTCGTCGCGCCGCAACCGCGCGCCCAGCGAGGCCAGGCCCACGTTGTCCGCGGGCTTGCGCGCGTCGCCGCCGGCCACAAAGGTGTGCAACGCCGACAGTTCGCTCACCATCTGCGCAATCACGTCGTTCAACTCGTCGCGGTCTGCCACGCGATCCACCAGCGGCAGGTAACGTTTCTGCATCGCCACCCAGTCCACGCCCTGCATCTTGCGGTCGTAAAAGTAGTCGCGCTCCAGCCGCCAGGCGTCCAGGAAGATGCCGCGAAACTCATCCCGCGGAGTCGTCGCCCAGGTCCAGCGCTTCAGATCGATCCGCGCCTTGTCCAGGGCCTCGGCATCCTTCAGGCCGGCGCCCTTCGCATCCGCGTCCAGCACGTAAAAATTGTTCTTTTCCCGCACCAGCATCTTCTTCCGGTCGAGCGAAACTTCATAACTGCGCACATCGGCCAGAAGCGTATCGGGCTTGTCGCCTTTGTTCGCCATGGCGAGACACTGGAGGGCCAGATGCTCACGCGTGTCATCGCTGGCGTTCAGCCAGCACAACCGCTGGCCGGCGCTCTGCAGGCTGCTGTAGTTCCCCGCCGGCACGGGCACTTCCTCCAGCCGCGTCCCCAGCCCGGCAAAGTCGATCTTGACTTCGGGCGGCTTGGCGGACTCCGTTTTCGCTTCTTCCGTCTTACCGGCGCCGCCCGGCTTCGCCGCGGATTCCGGGTGCAGCTCATCGGGCGGCAGAAAGGGAGAACGCTCGCCCGGCTCCAGCGCCAGTTCGTAGAGCTTCATCGTGTGATCAAAGTGCGGATCGGGCTGGCGAGGGCCCCACGGCGACTGGATGGTCGTCTTCAGCACCCGGTCCGAAAGAAAATAGAGCCACTTGCCGTCCGCGTCCCAAGTGGGATTCTCGCTGTTGTAGCGATCCGAGGTGATGGCGTGAATCCCGCCGGCCGCCACCTCCAGCACCTTGATCTGGTCGAACTGGTTATCGGCGCTTTCCACATAGGCCAGCCAGCGGCTGTCGGGCGACCACGTGAGGTCTTCGAACCGCCCGTTCATCGAAGTTGCGACGCGTTTGTCCTCATGCGTCTTGAAATCGTAGATCCAGAGCTGCTGATCCTTGTCGCCGAAGGCCAGCCAGTGGCCGTCCGGCGAGGGGACTCCACCCCACCGCAGCACCTTGTCGTCGCTGGTCAGTTCGCTGGGCGCGCCCACGCCGTTGGCGGCAAAGTTCCAGAACTCCGTTTCGCCGGTGGCGGTGGATAGCGCCACAATGCTCTTGCCGCCGGGCATAAAGCGGGCATCGCGATAGCGCACGCCCGGCTCGGCGGCCACCTGAACGATGCGTCCGCTCTTGGCGGGAATCGAGAACACCGCACCGCGCGCGGTGAACACGGCGCGCGATCCGTCCGGCGAAAGGTGCGCAGCGGTCAGGTATTCCAGAGGCTTCTTCACCCAATGTGGACGCATCTGGTCAAAGTCCGACTGCAGGGTGATGGGAATCGTCTGTTCGCGCCCGGTCTTCAGGTCAAGCAACCAGAGATCCCCGCCGCACGCGTACACAATCCGTCCCTTGTCCAGTGCGGCCTGCTCAATATCGAAGCCGCGCTGGCGGCTGACCTGCTTCACGTCATGTCCCTGCGCATCCATCGAGTAGACGTTCATCACGCCGTCGCGGTCAGAGAGAAAGTAGACGCGGTTATTCCAGAACATCGGATCGGCAGACGTGCCGGCGTAATCCGCCGTCAGCGGCACGGCCTCTCCGTTGCCGTCATAGCGCCAGATATTCTCCGCCGTTCCCCCCTTGTACCGCTTGGTGTGGCTCGACTGCGGATACCAGCGCGTGAAGAAAAGCGTATGCCCGTCGCCTGCGTACACGGCCTCCGCGGCCTGCGCCAGCGGTGCTTGCTCGCGGTTTCCGCGGCTGTCGATCAACACCAGTTCCGTTCCGGGCAGCGTGGAGTAGCGCGACGTGGAAACCATCAGCCGCCCATCGGCAGTCCAGCCCACCGGCCGCGCGTCTCCGTCCCAGGTGCGCCGCTGCGGCAGACCGCCCGCGATCGGCATGGTGTACACCTCGACCGGTCCCTCGGAATCGCCGCTGAAGGCAACGGCCGTTCCGTCCGGCGAGATGCGCGCGCGCGTCTCCTGCCCCGGGTCCGACGTCAGCCGGTGCGCTGCGCCGCCGTGGACGTCAACCGTCCACAGATCGCCCTCCGAAGTAAATACAATCATGTCCCCACGCATTGCCGGCCACCTGTAATAGCCGCGATGCAGCGGCGGCGCAGAGGCGGCAAAGAGCCGCGCGGAAGCAGAGACAAACAGGCACATGAGAAACAACAGCGCCCAGGGACGGACCATCTTGCCAGGCAACATGCGGGTATTCTCCATGCGGGTGGAGGCAGCGCTTACGATCGACATGTGCTGGCGCCATCCGGCTTTGCGCAATCGGGAGGCTCGACGCGCCAACAGAATACTACGCCGCGCATAAAAAGACGGCGGAGCAGTCAAAAGGCGCAGGGCCATCGGGCGGGTGGCGCACCCTTGACCAATCCTTGAAGAGGGGCACCCCCCGTTGTGGAAGGTGAAGGGTGCGCCACCCGCCTACGCCCTCCGCTCCGCCAGCCATCAGCCAACATCAACCCACAACCATGAGGAGAACGATTCTACAGAACTTTTAGGACTTGACTTTTCGGATTTTGAAACTTTCAAAGGTCTTTCAAAATCTCTGCTCGTTTCTCGTCGTATTCTTTTCTGGTTATCAAGCCTCGCTTGAAGAGACTGTCGAGTTCCTTCAGGCGCGCCTCGGGGGTTTTCGTTGCCGAAGCAGGTTTGCCAGCTGAAGGAGGAGGGTTCACAGTTGCTTCGGAAGAAGGCGGTGCGGTTACTGCCGCCGATGCGGGTGCGGACGTGGGTTGGTTGTTGATGGGCGGCGGTGTTTGGATTTTGGCAACCTTCGCCATGTAAGAGTCGAGTGCCGCAGATGCAGATTGGGCATTTTGACAAGCCTCAGAAGCTTGGCTCACCGCTTCGGCGCCTTTGTGATCCATCGCACTCGTAAAAAGTGTTATTGCTTTGTCGTAATCCTGGCTCAGGCAATGAAGCAATCCATCGTCATAATAAGCACGCGCCAGAGTCTTATCCTTGTGCTTTCCTGTCTTGCAGGCTTCAAGGTTGGAATCCATCATGCGGGATGCGCCATTTTTATCCCCATTTTTTAACATTAAATACACTTGGTTGAGGTCGCAATCTTTATCGTCATAAAATGTGACCTGAGTACCTGCTTGATACGGAAAAAACATGGCTGCAATTTGGTTTTGTACCTGCTGCATGGCCATACTCTGCACCTCATCGACTGGTGGAAACTCAGGCTGCCCGTCGGTAGAGGTATTTTTTTCTTCTGGCTGACTCTGAAAGTCATGTGAGCCAATAACTTGTCCGGTTGTAAGGTCCACAACACGCAACGACCCGCGCAATGAATATCGGGTTTTTGATATGTAATTGCGGGTAACGCTATTATTAAGTCCTTGGATGTCTTGATAAAGTGGCAGTTGTTCGGGTGAGCACACGTTAATGCTGACTATGATCAATGCGCTTGGACCAAGAATCTTTCCTATCTGTGCAATGCTGTTTGCATCCTCGTACCCACTTTGGCTGAAGTTGTACTCCGACATCATCTGATTTAGTGCTTGTCTTTCAACAACATCCATGCCGCCCCGCTGGAAGAGGGGAAGTATTTTACTGTCGATGAGATCATTGCCGATAGCGGCACACCCCCCCTCGGGGTTGCCGAAAGCCACACGCTTTACCATAAGACCGAACTTCGGTGGCTCTATGATGGATACTGGCACAGTTTTCGGAGTGCTAAACCAGGAAAATTGCGAATGTGCGAAAGTGCCTGAAAAAATCATAATGAGTAAGGCTAAGGCAGTGCATGTATTTTTCCACATTGTTGATGTCCTTTCGTTCGTGTTCACTCTTCATGGTTGAGTCCGTAGTTTGCGGACGTGAAAAATAGTACACCACTCTCATACATCTGGACAGTGCCAAGTTCTCCATTAGTCAAGTCCTAAAAGTTCTGTAGAATCGTTCTCCTCAGGGTTGTGGGTTGATGTTGGCTGATGGCTGGCGGAGCGAAGGGCGTAGCCCGAAGCGGAGCCAGCCATTAGGCGGCGCGCGCGGTGGCCTCCTCGCCGGACGGCTGGGCCGCGTCTATCTTCAGGTATTTGGGCGGGTGGCGCACCCTTGACCAATCCTTGAAGAGGGTGCCCCATCCTTCGCCTTTTTCTAGAGAAGGGTGGGCTGGCACACACTTTGCTTGTGAACGGATATTGAATCTCCCGTCATGGGCAAGCTCGTCCGTTACCAGCAATGCCGCTGCTTTCACTTTGTGACGTTCAGTTGTGATCGACGTCAGGCAGTGGCCCGGTCATAAAATAACCACGAACCGCAGGGCCCCATTCATCCAAAGTTTTATCGTGGACGAATGGGAGACCACAGACATCAACCCGACAGTTGGCTGTGCCCCGTTCCTCTTATTCTGCGATGAGCGGGCGGGATGAAGCCAGGCATTTTTCCCGCCACGGGAGACAACCAACTCCGCCGTCTTGCAGAACATTCTCTCCCGTTGTGGCACAATGGCCTTGCAGACTGGCTCCGGCAGGCGGAAAACGCCCCGCCGGGCCGTTGGAACGAGGCAGAAATAGATCCCCTCCCCCCCGGGGGTCCGTTCTCTTTCTCTTCGCCCGGCGCGCCGGGCCTGCCCCGCCGGCACAAACGTCGGCCAAACGGTCGCGTTCGGGCAAAGCCATAGTTGACGGGTCTATTGCAGGCGGATAGTCTACTCCGCCAGACCGGCTGCGTAGGCTGGAGGGGTATAAGGCAGGCCAGCGCCTGGATGGACCGATCGGCCGATCTCGTTCACCCCGCCGCCCACAATCAGCACGGAAACATCTGGCTGTTCACGAATCAAAGAGAATGGCGCGCGCATATCGTTTCAGAATGTTCCTGAACTATACACGAAGGCACGTAGCTCTCCCGCTTGCCGTCGCGCGGTTTTCATCGGATCGCGCCCCCGGAAAATTCGCGGGCGCCGTAAATTGCGGCGTTACAGGCAAGGCAGCGATCAAAGAGCGCGTATAAGCATGCGATGGGTTGCTGAATAACTCCGCCGTCGGCCGGCATTCCACGATCTCCCCCCGGTGCATCACCGCCACCCGGTCGCTGATCGCGGCCACCGAAAGTAGATCGTGGGAGATGAGGAGTACGCACATCCGGAACCGCTGGCTCAGGCTCGAAAACAATTCTAGAATCTCTGCCTGCGTGATCAGATCCAGCGCGCTTGTCGGCTCGTCGGCTATCAGCAGCGCCGGCCGGTGCAGCACCGCCATGGCAATCAGTATCCTCTGCGCCTGGCCCACGCTCAACTCGGCCGGATAGCGCCGTTGGAAGCGGTCGTCCGCCGGCAGCATGGCATTCTCCAGCGCTGCCTTCACCGCCCCGCGGCACTCGCCGCGGCTGCCGCGCGCGCAGTGCACGCGCCACGCCTCCTCCAGTTGCGCTCCCACGCGCATGGCCGGATTCAGCGCCGCCAGAGGGCTTTGCAGCACCAGCGCCATCTGGCGGCCGCGCAGCGCGCGCATCTCACGCTCGTTCAACCGCAGCAACTCGCGCTGGTTGAAGCGGATCGACCCTTCCACCCATCCGCGCCTGAGATGCAGCAAGCGCAGAATGGCCAATGCCAGCGTGCTTTTGCCACATCCGCTTTCGCCCACCAGCCCCAGAATCTCGCCGCGCCGCAGCTCCAGCGCTACATCGCGCAGCACTCCTTCCCGCGCCGGATAGGTTGCCGATATGCGCAGCGAAAGCAGTGGCTCTTCCATCGTCACCTCTTGCCGCCTCCCGATCCCATCCACAGGGTGTCGATGTTCCAGTAGACCTGCGGCTGCAGCGCCACGGGGTCGGCGTTGCGCACCTGCGGCGACACCGCGGCCAGCGCCTCCTTGTTCACCAGGTAGATGAACGGCTCCTGCTCGCGAACAATCTCCTGCACCCGGTCCACGGCCTGCTTGCGCTTCCTCACGTCCAGTGTCGAGGCCTGCAGCCGCATCAACCGGTCGATCTCCGCCTCCCACGCCGTCGCCGGTGTCTTCTGGCTCGGATTCCACTGATGGTTCTCGGCCGAGCTCAGCCACACCGTCATCTGCGCATCGGGATCCAGATCGTCGTTCACAAATCCCAGCAGGCACGCCTCGTAGTTGAACGTCCGGGTGATGCGCTCGATCAGAGAAGGAAAGTCCAGCGTCACCACGTTCAGTTTCACCCCGATTCGCGCCAGGTCCTGCTGTATCATGGCTGCCATCCGCTCCCGGCTCCTATTTCCCGCGTTGGTCATCACGCTGAACTCCACGACGTGTCCCGCGCGGTCGCGCAACCGTCCGTTCTTCAGACGGAATCCCTCCTGCTCGAGCAGCGCCAGCGCCCCGTTCGGATCGTACCGGTACGGCGGCAGATGCCGGTCAAACCAGACCTTGTTCGCCGGCGAAATCCAACTCGCCGCCGGCTGTGCGTGGCCGCGATAGACAATCCGCGCCAGGTCCGCCCGGTTGATCGATTCAGAGATCGCCTGCCGGAACCGCGTCGAAGTAAACCACGCCTTCTCGTACGCAGCAATCGGCGCGCTCGCCACTTGGTTGAACCAGATCTGTTCCGAATCCAGCCCCACCCCCGCGTCCACCGCCATCTCCGGCGCGCGCGCTTTCACCACGTCGTAGTTGTCCGCGTCCAACGAATTGATGAATTGAATCTCGCCGCGCATCAGCCGCAGCATCTCGATCTCACGGTTCTGCTGGATGTCGAGCCGGATTGATTCGATGTAGGGCAAAGCGCGGCCAGCGGCATCGTGCTTCCAGTAGTTTGGATTCCGCCGCAGCAGGATGTACGCGCCCGGTTTGTTCTCTGAGAGGTAATACGGTCCCAGCGCCGCCATCTCCTTGCGCGGCGAAGTTGCCGAAAGAATCGCCACCTGGTCGAAGAGCTTGTCCAGGCCCACAATCGCCGCCGGAAAGGTGATCGCGATCTTGTTCTTTCCCAGCATCTGCGCCCTCACCTTGTCCGCGCCGGCGCGGAACGAGTCGCCCACCGGCGAATGCAGCGCCGGGTCCATCAGCCGCTCCATGGTGTAAGCCACATCCCCGGCCGAAAACGGCGTGCCGTCGGAAAAATACACGTTGGCGCGCAGCGTAAAGGTAATCGTCCGCCCATTGGAGCTCACCTTCCACGCCGTGGCCAGAGCCGGCTCCAGTTGCTGCGTCTTGCGGTTCAGCCGCAGCAGCACGCCGCCGGTCAAATAGCGCACCGTCTGGCCGGCGTCGTCGATCACCATCAGGGGATTGAGCGTCTTGGGGTCGGTGCGGATGCAAAACCGCAACTGGCTCCCCGGCTGCCCAAAGGCGGAAAGTGCCGCAAGCGGAATCAGCAGCGCAGCCAAACGCACGCGCAAATTCATGCCCAGTCCTCCTCCCGGTTCAGCGCCAGTTGGAAGGAGCCCACCGTCAGCACCAGAAGCGCCAGCGGAATCCACTGTACCGGCTGTGCTGTCAGAGCCGAATAGTTCTCCAACTCGCGCAGCAGGCTTCCCCACGAAGGCAGCGGTTCAGCCACGCCCAGTCCCAGCAGGCTCAGGTTGGCCTCCGCGAGAATGAAAACCGGAATCGAAACCCAGAACTGCGCTTGCAGCACCGGCTTCAGATTGGGCAGAATATGCCGCCACAATAGCCTCATTCCGCCGCTTCCCGAGGCCCGCGCCAGCAGCGCCATCTCCGAGTGCGCCAGCGCCTTCGCATCGGCATCCACCACCCGCGCCGCGCCCGCCCATCCCAGGCATCCCAGCAGCGCAAAGGTGATCGTCACCGAGGTCAGTGGCGGCACGTTCAGTGGCAGCAGCGCACGCACCGTGATGAGCAGGAACAGCCACGGCATAGACAGAACCAGGTCAATCGCAGCCTTCACCGCCTCTTCCAGCCAGCCGCCTAAAAAACCCGCCGCGCCGCCAATCACCCCCGCCAGCAGCGTCGTCAACAGAGCCGCCGCGGGCGCCAGAAGCAGCGAAACCCTCGTTCCGTAAAGCACTCGCGACAACCGGTCACGGCCCAGATCGTCGGTCCCCAGCCAGTGTTGCCGCGAGCAACTCGCATTGGGAATCTCGCGAAACTGCTCCGCATACGAAGCCGGCGCCAGGTAGCCGGCCAGCAGGCACGCGCAGCCCATCAGCATCAGAAACACGATCGCTGCGGCACGCGTCTTCTTCATCCCCGGCCCTCCCCAATCAGGCCTCCCAGCAGGTCCATGCCCGAGTTGGCCGCCAGCGTGACTACCGTCATGATCATCGTCAGATTCACCAGCAACGTGAGATCCCGGCTCAAAGCCGCTCTCCAAGCCAGTTGTCCGATGCCGGGCAGGTCGCACAGAGCTTCCACCGGGACGCACGCCGCCAGCGCCATGCACACCGAAACGCCGCCCAGCGCCAGAATCTGCGGCGCCGCCACCGGCAGCACATGCCGCAGCAGAATCCTGCACTCGCCCGCGCCCTTGGCGCGCGCCGTCAGCACGTGCGGCAGCGCGGCGCTCCGCGCCAGAAGGTTCCGTGTAAACTGGTACACCCTGGGAAAGACGATCAAGCCGATCGCCAGCCGCCCCGACGCGTGCGCGTAGACGCACAGCAGCGCCAATACCGCGGCGGGCAGGCACAGCACCAGGCTGGCCAGCAGCCAGGCGCCCCACGCCGCGAAGCGCGCTACCGGCAGCAGCGACAGCAATGCCAGTCCCAGCCCCATCGTCCAGGCCAGAGCCAGCCCGGCGCCCACGGACTTGCACGTTTCCGGCACCCGCTCCTTGAGCAGTTGGCTCACCGGCTCGTGCAGCGCCACCGAGGTTCCCAGGTCGCCGCGCAGCAGCCGCCCCCAGTAGTCCACATAGAACGCCGCGGGGTTGGAGCCGTTCGCGTCCGAGGCGTGGAGCGCGGCGTGGCTGGCCGCGCTCAGGCTGCTGTTCAGATCCTCATCGTCCACGCCCCAGCCCGGCGCATAGCGCGCCAGCGCCGCCCCGGCAAATCCGCCCAGCACGACCACCAGCACAATCCGCAGCGCGTGTCCGGCCATCCCGCGCATGGCCGCCTTCAATGCAGCACCGGCGCCTGGAGCAGCGCATATTGGCCCCGCGCCGGAGCGCTCGATTGTTCGTGATGCCGCTGCTTGGCCGCGTACATCGCACGATCGGCCTCCGCCAGCAACTGCTCGGGGTCCTGCCCGTCCTCCGGACAAAACGCCGCCCCCACGCTCAGCGAAAGAAAATCCGCGCCGCACATATCCAGGCCCGCCTTTCTCGCCAGATTGCTCAACACCGCCGCGCGCTCGATAAACGCCTCGCGCGTCATGTTCGGGGCCACGATGACAAACTCGTCGCCGCCCATCCGCGCCGGGTAGTCGTATTCGCGGCACACCAGCGTCACCGACGCCGCGAACTGCTTCAGCACTTTGTCTCCCGCCAGGTGGCCGAACCGGTCGTTGATCTGCTTGAACCCATCCAGGTCGCACACAATCACCGCCGCGCTCGTTCCCTCCCGCCGGCAGCGCGCCAGTTCCTGCTCCAGGTGGATCGAGAGCGCCCGCGCATTGGCAATTCCGGTCAGATAATCGATGGTCGCCGAGCTCTCTGCTTCGCGGAAGCGCAGCGCGTTCTCCATAAACAGCGCCACCCGCGACGTAACCACCTGCAGGATGCGCAGATGATCGCTCGTAAAGGCATCCGGAGCGGAGCGGTACAGCGCCAGGACTCCGACCAGTCCGTTCATGCCTTCCAGAGGCACCACCAGCGCCGAGCGCAGTTCGGCCGGGTCGTGCGAATCCTGGGCAAACCCCACCTCCACGGCAGGATTCCCGTTCACGATGGGCCGCATGTTCCGCGCCACCCAGCCGCATAACCCGCTGCCAATCGGAATCTTCAGCGAAGCCAAAATGCGGAAATGCTCCCCGTGCACAAACTCCGGCGTCAGTTCCCCGTCCTTGCCCAGAAAGACCACGATCGAGTCGTACGGGACCAGTTTTCGCAGCCGCATGGCCACCAGCGAGAGCGTCTCGTCCAGGCTCAGTGAGTTGCCCAGGTCCTGGCTCAACTCAAACAGCGTGTGCGCCTCCTGCCGCGCCGAGGCAATCGAGGATAGAAAATCCGTTTGCGTACTGGCGCTGCCGGCTTCCGCGGCAAAGCCGGCGCTCGGCCTCTGGGTCCGCTCCACAATGGGCATGCACGACAGGTGGCTCTGCTCGGTTGCGGCCATTCCGGCGCTGGCCATCTCCTCCAGTTCCAGATAGCGCCGTTCCAGCACATCCACCACCTGCGGGTCAAACGATCTGCCTGCCTCCTCAGGGCCGACGCATATAAATGAACCGGATTTGCTATATGCAAATCGCGGTCGAGTTGTGACAAGGGGATATGGACAACCCCTTGAAGTATTTTGCCGAGTTGACGGACCCACGGGTGGAGC
>JAJZVX010000033.1 GCA_021846985.1 Acidobacteriota bacterium
TGCTCACCACACGAACCCTTTACGATCCCCAGCGCAGGGCCGCTTGACCGCAGTGGCTCGTCGGCCCCCTGATCGGCGGCCGGGTCCCTACTGCTCAAAAGTTGACAAATGGTAGGGAGTCCCCCCCGGTGTTGGCGCGCGACCTGGTTGAATCGCTCCGGCATCAGAACCCGGCTGAGCCGATAGTACGCGGTTCCGGCGCTGGTTTTGTGCGCCGTTTCGCGCCTCCGCGCCACCTTCTGAAAGGAACTTCATCCCGCACAAACACTTACGTAAGTGCCAACCCTGATCCGCGGCTCCTGCGGTTCAGACCAATTCCAAGTGCGATTGCCCTGGGTCCACTCCTCCGGGCGGTTGACCCAGCTTCTCATCGCTCGTATGGTTAAAGATAAGTATGAAGATTCCAGCGAATACCTTGCGGATCGGGATAGCGGTTGCCATTATCGTGGGCACTGTGAGTTGGCTGGCGATATCCGGGTACGACGCCAACAAGAGCTACTATGTGACGGTCGCCGAGCTGGGCGGCATGGGCAGCAAGGCGTACACGAGCCGGTTGCGCGTGGAAGGGTTCGTGAAGCCTGGGTCGATTGCGCAGGACGGCACGCACGTGACCTTTGTGCTCGACCAGTTTGAAAGCCACTCGGCCAAAGCCGGCACGGGGCGCATGCTGACGGTGGTGTACAAGGGAACGGAGCCGCCTCCGGACACGTTCAAAGACGATGCGCAGGCGTTGGCCGAGGGCACCTATGGGCGGGACGGAGTTTTCCACGCCACGGCACTGCAGGCCAAGTGCGCGAGCAAGTACGCGCCCGCGGCGCCGGGAGCCAGCCCCTCAAGTACAGCCGTGAGCGAGCGCTCGGCGGCCGCGGCGCCGGGGTTGCAGGCCAGCGCGGCAGCCGCGAAATCCACGCCCGCCGCGGCGCAATGACCGCATGACTACGTCCGCGCCCCCCGAGGCATCGAGTTCGACGGTTTGCGCCCGTCTGGACCAGGTTTCCAAGCTTTTTGGATCGTTTGCCGCGCTGCGCCAGGTTTCCGCATCGCTGGAGCCGGGCCGCTGCTACGTTCTGCTGGGCGAAAACGGCGCGGGCAAGTCCACGCTGCTGCGCATACTGGCGGGCCTGCTGCGGCCCAGCCTGGGCGCGGTGAAGGTTTTTGGCGAATCCGATCCGCATCAGGCGCGCGCGCGGATTGGTTACATGAGCCATGCGCCCATGCTCTACGACGAGCTGACGGCGGAGGAGAATCTGCGCTACTTTGCGCGCCTTTACCCGGGCCGCGCCTGCCCGGCGCCGGCGGATGTGCTGCGGCAGGTGGGGCTGGACCCGAGCTTGCCGCGGATGGTGGGCCAGTATTCCCAGGGCATGCGGCAGCGGACGTCGCTGGCGCGGGTGCTGCTGCCACAGCCGGAGTTATTGCTGCTGGATGAGCCGTTCTCGAACATGGACGTGGAGAGCGCGGGGCAGATGGTGGAGCTGCTGGCGGGATTCCGGCGGCACAACCGGACCATTGTGCTGACCACGCACCAGCGCGAACTGGCCGCGCCCATTGCCGACTGGGTGCTGCGCCTGCGCGCGGGGCGGGTGGCGGAGTTTGCGGAAGGGAACCCGACGCTATGAAGACCAACGGGGCGCGCTTTCTGGAGCAGCTAGGCATTCCCTTCGAGCTGCGCACGTACGAGGTGGACCCCGGCGATCTGTCGGCCCTGGCGGTGGCGAAGAAGGTGGGCATGCCGCCGGAGCAGGTGTTCAAGACGCTGCTCACCTCGGGCGGTCCGGGCGCCTATGTGTTTGCCGTGATTCCCGGCGACGCGGAGCTGGACCTGAAGAAGCTGGCGCGGGCGGCAGGGCTGCGCAAGGCGGAGATGGCGCCGCTGAAGGACGTGCAGCCGCTGACCGGCTACATCCGGGGCGGGGTGACGGTGTTTGGCGCGAAGAAGGCGTATCCGGTGTTTGTGGACGAGACGGCCCTTCTGTTTGACCGCATCAGCGTATCGGCGGGAGCGCGCGGAGCGCAGTTGATTCTTCGCCCCGAGGACTATCTCAGGGCGGCGGAAGCGCAGACGGCGGACCTGACCAAGGCGACAGGCCGTGCGGCCGCCGGGGAGGGCCAGGCATGATGGGCGGCGCACTGTGGACGCATCTGGCGAAGGAGCTGCGCATCGAGTGGCGGTCGCTGGACGCGATTGTTTCGATGCTGTTCTTTTCCGGCCTGGTGGTGGTGCTGTTTTCGATTGCGTTCGATCCGCGCGGGGCGTTTTCACAGCAGATTGCCGGCGGGGTGCTGTGCGTGGCCACCATGTTTGCCTCAGTGAGCGCGTTGAACCAGGCGTGGGCGCGGGAGATCCGCCACCAGGTGCTGGATGCGCAGCGCATGGCGCCCTCGCCGGGCGCGGAGCTTTACCTGGCCAAGGCGATCGCCAACTTTCTCTTTGTCTCGATTGTGCAGGTGCTGCTGGCGCCGTTTTTCTTTGTGTTTTATAACCTGCACATCGCGGGACAGGCGTGGCTGCTGGCGGCGGTGCTGCCGCTGGGCACATGGGCACTGGTGGCCAACGGAGTGTTTTTTGCCGCGCTGTCAATCCGCAGCCGCAACCGCGAACTGCTGCTCAGCCTGATCCTGTTTCCCATCTTCATTCCGGCGCTGCTGGCCATGGTGCAGGCCACTACGGGGATCCTGACGGGGGAGAGCGAGCCCACGCTGTGGATCAAGATGCTGGCGGGCTACGACATCATCTTTACCACCGCCAGCCTGCTGCTCTTCGACGTGGTGTTTCACGCCGAGTGAGGGCGCGCCGTTTTCACGAGAGGTAGCGTATGCCGACTGAACCCGCTTCCGAAGCAGGGCCCGCAATCGCGATGCAGATGGCGGGCGAGCCGGCGGCCGAGACGACCGCGTCGCAAGAGAAGTGGTACCGCTGGCGGCGGGACGGCGCGGTGCTGGCGCGGTATCTGCTCGACAGCGAGGTGCACACATACGCCTTCAGCGTGGCGGCGAACGCGATTCTGTCGTTTATCCCGTTTCTGATCCTCCTCTACGCGCTGAGTCATGCCGTCTTCCACTCCGGCATCATGACCTCGGTGATCGACAAGATGGTGGAAGGCTTCCTCCCCGCCGACCTTTCCGATCCGACATTCGTGATCCGCAATCTACACTATGCGGCCGCCAGCCAGGGGGTCCGCTTCTTTTCGATTGTCTTGATCCTGGTGGCCTGCACCGGCATCTTCCTGCCGTTGGAGGTCGCTCTGAATCAGGCATGGGGAGTGACCAGGAGCAGAAACTACATCATGAACCAGATTGTCGCCTTCGGACTGGCGATTCTCATGGTTGTTCTGGCGCTGGCCGCGATCCTTCTCAGCACAGGGGAGCGCATGGTTCTCGACATCGTGTCCTTCCACCACGCCGACAACCTTGTCTGTCGCAGCTTCAGCAATGCATGGTTCACGGCCGCCACGGGGATCGCTTCCATCGCCTTCTTTTTTTCGGTCTACTGGCTTCTGCCCAACCGCAAAATCGCCCCCCGGCAGGTTCTGCGCACGTCGATTTATACGGGCCTGATCTGGCTGGCCGCCAAATACCTCTTCGCCGCAATTCTGCCCCATCTCGATCTGGAATCTCTTTACCGCCCCTTCCAGATTTCGGTTGGTCTTCTGCTCTGGGCTTATATCTCCGGGCTGATTCTGTTTGCCGGAGCGCAGTTCAGCGTGGCGCGGATGGGGGCGAAGGGATAGGGCGCGCGGGCTATTCTTCGATGACGATGTTTTGGGCCGCCTCGATGCAGGCGGGCTGCATCGCGCCGGGGCGCAGGAGCGCAAGGGGACAGACTTCGAAGCCGGCGAAAAGAGTCTTCGACCTGGCGGAATGCACCCGCGCCCGGAGATCATGGCTCACGTTTACGGGGAATTCCGGCGTTTCGTTATCCCGGCTCCGCCCATCGGCCGAAGGACCGCTGTAGATTCCCAGAATCCGGCGGGTGCCAATCTTCCATAGACGGAACGAAGGATTGCCGTTGGCCATCCAGAGCCTGCCGTGGGCCCAATAGCAGGATTGCGCGATGGCCGGGGTCTTGCAGGGGATGGCGCGCCGTGGATCGTTTTGGGCGTTGCCGGCAAGACCCATCGCTATGGCCAAAAGAGCGAAGAGAAATGCTCTGCACTTCATGCGCGACAGCGTAACGCGCGGTCCGTCCTGGCCGCGATCACCCCCAAGATCGAAGGCTACCGCGCCTTCACGACCGCGGTTGTTGCGGCGGATTCCGGTCAGAGATCCGGCGGCATCGAGCCGTGTTTGGGCACCGCGCTCAGGGCAGGCGGAAGGCTTTGCCGGCGATGGCGTTGGGGGCGCGGCCGGTGGGGAGGATGGTGAAGAGGGAACGGTTGGAGAGGCGGGCCACGGCCACGTCGGCGGAGCGGGTATCGACGACGAAGAGCAGGTGTCCGGCGGCGGAAAAGGCCATGGCGGAGGGTCCGTCGCCGACATGGATGGCTCCGGCGCGGCGGCCGTCGTCGATGGCGTAGATGGTGACGTATTGCGAGTGAAGGTTGGCGACGTAGAGCAGGGCGTTGTTGGCGGAGACGAGTCCGCGGACGGGATCGTCGCCGATCATGTAGGCTCCGCCGACATCGTCGGTGCCGGTGACGACCTCGGAGATGTTGTCGGAGAGGGAGTTGGCGACGAACAGTTCGCCGCCGTCGGGCTTGAGGGCCAGTTGGACGGGGGCGCGGCCCACGTCCAGGAGGGCCTCCAGGCGGTCGGGCTGGTTGGGGTGGAACTTGGAGTGGGCCAGGGCGATGGCCATGATCTGGTGGCCAGCGGAGCAGGCCGCGAAGGCCTTGGTGGAGTCGGGCAGAATGACAGCGTCGGAGGCGCCGGGGCAGTTCTCGAAGACGGCGCGAACGGAGCGTGCGGCGGGATCGAGGATGGTGACGGAGCCGGCCGCGCGGTTGGGGACGACCAGGGATTTGCCGTCGGGCGAGATACGCGCCTTGACCGGCTCCTCGCCGGAGGCGAGGGTGGCGACCTGGCGGCGCGCCTTGAGATCGACCACGGAGATGGTGTTGGAGGCGGCGTTGGCGATGTAGGCCAGGTCGTCGTGGGGGCCGATGTCGATGGAGACCGGCTGGCGCTGGAGGGGAATGGTGGCGGCGACGGTGTTGGATTCGGCGTTGAGAACGGAGAGCGAACCTTGGCCTTCGGACGGGCCGGAGTTGACGACATAGACCTCGTTGCGGGTGCGGCTGGCGGCCACGGCCACGGGGCGCTGGCCCACAGCGATCTCGCGGTCGATGCGCAGGTTGACGGCATCGATCACGGTGACGGTGCCGCTGCCGCCGTTGGTTACGTAGACGTATTCGCGGTAGTCCGGCGGATACGTGGGAAAGTCCTGCGTGCGGCAGCCGGCCAGGACGAGCAACAGGAGGGGGAAGACCAGGGATCGTGCGCGAGAGGCGTGCATCAGGTTCATGGTAGGGGGTCCAGCGTCGATGGGCGCAGGTGGCTCGGTATTCATGGTATCCCGGCGGACCCGGGGATGGGGGGATTCTTCGCGATTTGTGGAAGCCGGGTGGAGTTCGGGTGTTGAAGGGGGCTTTTGTGGTTTCCTGCTCCTGCGCCGCAAAGCTGCGCAAGGGGAGGAGACTCGCGGCTTGCGGCGCGTCTAGTTTGCCGCGGCCTGGACGTGGATGCCATGCGGCAGCGAACGGCCCACGACCGGGGCAATCTGCTCGAGTTCGTTCAGCATCTGGACGAACTGGGCGGGATAGATGGACTGCGGGCCGTCGGAGAGCGCGATTTCAGGATGATCGTGGACCTCGACGAGGACGCCGTCGGCGCCGGAGGCGATGGCGGCGCGGGCCATGGGCAGAACGGAGTCGCGCTTGCCGGTGCCGTGGCTGGGATCGACGAGGATGGGCAGATGGCTGAGCCGCTGCACGGCGGGAACGATGCTGAGGTCGAGGGTGTTGCGCGTGTGGTCGGCAAAGGTGCGCACGCCGCGCTCGCAGAGGATGACCTCGTAGTTGCCCTCGCTCATGATGTACTCGGCGGCCATGAGGAATTCCTCGAGGGTGGCGGAGAGTCCGCGCTTGAGCAGGACGGGCTTGCGCAGGCGGCCTGCGTGCTTGAGCAGGGAGAAGTTCTGCATGTTGCGGGCCCCGATCTGGATGACGTCGGCCCACGCGGCAACCAGCTCGAGCGACTGGCTGTCGATGGCCTCGGTGACGATGCGCAGGCCGAATTTGTCGCGGATGTCCGCCATGATCTGGAGCGCTTCGAAGCCCAGGCCCTGGAAGGCGTAGGGAGAGGTGCGGGGCTTGTAGGCGCCGCCGCGGAAGAACTGCGCGCCGGCGGCCGCCACTTGCGCGGCGATGGCGAAGGCCTGCTCGCGGCTTTCAATGGAGCAGGGTCCGGCGATGACCGCCAGGCCGCGGCCGCCGATGGCCGCATCGGTGCCTGGAAAGCGGACCACGGTGTCCTCTTCCTTCACGTCGCGGCTGGCGAGCTTGTAGGCTTTGGAGACCCGGATGACCTCGGCCACTCCGGAAAGAGACTCCAGGTTCCCGCGATCCACCTCGCCACGGTTGCCGGTGATGCCGATCGCCGTTCTCTGAGCACCGGGAAGCGGGTGGGCGCGGAAGCCCAACTGCTGGATATGATCGCAAACCGCCTGGATTTCTTCCGGCGTGGCATGCGCCTTCATGACAACTAACATGGGCCGCCCTCGAAACATCAGTCTACCGGCTGGGGAAGAGAAGGGCAATCTTTGCGGATGGGGGAAGATCGTCTTGGCGGCGACGGCATCTTCAGGGGAGCGGCATCCGCGCGCAGCCTGGGAAGGCTGGCGTTTCCGGGGGCGTTCGTCTTCCTCTCGCCGGGATGCAGGTTTCCATGGAGTGAATCGGGTGCGCTGGCCTGGGGGAGCCGGCGCATGAATACAACGCGGAACGGGGAGATCGCGAATGAAGCGAAGCCGCGGCGCCTATTCGGGATCGTCCGGCGTCTCCGCGGACCTGGTGGCGACGATGGCGGGGGCAATCACCATTCCGATGAACGCAAGGGCAATCAAAAGGTCATGCATGGGTACCGTTCTCCTTGAGCAGTAGCTAGGATGCTGTCCGTATTTGAATCATCGGGCAGAATTGGGAACGGTTAAATACCACTAAGACGTCTGCGAATGACCTGGTGGTGGTATCGATCTCCCACGAAGGTAATGCGCGCGGCGCGCGGCGCAAACAAAAGGCAGGCCGCTGCGAGGAGCAGGCCTGCCGGGTGTGAAGACCGAAGGAGAAGCGGGGTGCAATCTCAGCGTGAATCGCGGTTCATGCGCGCCTGGGTGCGCTTGAGCGCACTCCAGCGATAGCCGAGCCAGGCCAGATAGCCGAGCTGGATGACCCATGTGACAGTGTAGGCGGCGACAAGAAATTCGTGATTGAGAGCGGCGGCTTGATCCATGGTTTTCCTTTGGTTGGGGCCGGCGGACGGCGGGGAATCAGAGGTTGCTTTCGAGGGCGGCGGCGGCTTCGCGGGCGGCGATTTGCTGGGCGCGGCGTTCGACGTAGAAGCGGAAGATGAGGACCATGACGCCCCAGGCCATCCAGGCCAGCATGTTCCACAGGAAGGGGATGAGCATGGACTTGTCCATGCCGGAGCCCTGCGCGCCACCGAAGACGGGAGCGGGGTGCTGGGTGCGCCACCAGCGGTTGGACATGTAGACGATGGGGACATCGAGGGCGCCGAAGATGCCGAGGACGGCAGCCAGGGTCTGCACCTGGGGGCCGGCGGCAAAGCGGCGCAGCAGCAGGTAACTGACATAGATGAGCCAGAGGACCAGGGTGGTGGTGAGGCGGGCGTCCCAGGTCCACCAGATGCCCCAGGCGCGGCGGCCCCAGATGGGGCCGGTGATGAGGACGACGGTACAGAAGACGACGCCGACCTCGGCGCCGGCCAGGGCCCAGGCGTCGGCCGCCTGCGCCCACTCCGGACGGCCGCGGCGCCAGGAAAGATAACCGATGGAGCCGAGCAGGCTGATGGCGAAGAAGAGGAAGGCCACCGAGGCGGAGGGCACGTGGTAGAAGATGATGCGGAAGATCTCGCCCTGCATGGCGTCGGTGGGGGCGACGTAGATGGCCTGGTAGAAGCCCCAGGCCATGAGGACGAGGGTGACGGCGACGTAAAGGCTGATGGCGATTTTCTTCATTGCGGGGAATCCCGGTCGATCCTTTTCAGTGTACGACGGCGGCGGGGCGGCGGCATCCGGTTACGGTTCGGGAAATTGGAGCGCGGCCTGGGCGACGGGCTGGTAGGTTTTGCGGTGCAGGGGGGTGGGGCCGAGGCGGGCCAAAGCCTCCATGTGGGCGGGGCAGGGGTAGCCCTTGTGCTGGGCGAGGCCGTAGCCGGGAAAGTCGCGATCGAGCTCGACGACGAGGCGGTCGCGGTGGACTTTGGCCAGCACGCTGGCGGCGGCGATGGAGAAGCTAAGAGCGTCGCCGTGGACGACGGACTGCTGGGGGCAGTCCCAGTCGATGGGGTCGCGGCCGTCGATGAGCAGGTAGTCGGGGCTGAGCGGGAGCTGCTCGACGGCGCGGCGCATGGCCAGCAGCGCGGCCTGGCGGATGTTGATGCGGTCGATGGTTTCGGCATCGACGGCGGCGATGGCAAAGGCCACGGCGTTGGAGCGGATCTCGGGCTCAAGCTCGAGGCGTTTTTTCTCGGAGAGTTTTTTGGAGTCGTTGAGGCCAGGGAGGTGACAGGCTTTGGGAAGAATGACCGCGGCGGCGACCACCGGGCCGAAGAGCGGACCGCGGCCCACTTCGTCGAGACCGGCGATGCGCAGGGCGCCGCGGCGGCGCGCGGCCTCTTCCAGCTTCCATCCGCAAGTGAGCGCAAGAGCCATGCAATGAGTATAGGAACGGGAGTCCGGTTTGGTCTCAGGCCGGCGGAGTGAGTGCCGGCCGCGGCGCTTCAGCGGCGGCGCGGAGGCGTTGTGGGGCGAAGGGCAAAAAACAACCCCGGCCCAAGGCCGGGGCTGCCTGGCGCAAAGGCCGTTATCGGCTACACGCGGACCCTGCCGGTTACGCGATCGATCTCTTTGAGGCGGGCGGCCTTGCCGCGCAGTCCGCGGAGATAGAAGAGCTTGGCGCGGCGCACGCGGTAGCTGCGCACCTTCTCAACCTTATCGACCACCTTGGAGTTGAAGGGGAAGATGCGCTCGACGCCCTGGCCGAAGCTCATCTTGCGGACGGTGAAAGTGCCCTGGGGGCCGCGGT
This sequence comes from Acidobacteriota bacterium, assembly GCA_021846985.1. Lineage (GTDB taxonomy): Bacteria > Acidobacteriota > Terriglobia > Terriglobales > Acidobacteriaceae > Telmatobacter. Next base: position 9,264 of record JAJZVX010000033.1, read on the forward strand.
TGATGGCGATGACGAGGCCTTCAAAGGCCTGGAGGCGTTCCTTGTCGCCTTCTTTGATCCTGACCTGAACGCGCACCTGGTCGCCGGGGACAAAGTCGGGAAGGTCGGTGCGCTGGAGTTTTTCGGCCAGGCGCTGCATAACGGGATGAATAGACATGGTCTCTTCCTGCAATTGAACTCAGAATCTTGAGTTTACCAGAGAAGGTGGCGCTTGGCCAACCAGCGGAAGAAAACGGAGGCGGGGAGGGCGCGGATTTGCCTGAAACGGTCACTTTCGGTGATACTTAGGTGTTGTGTCTTGTGTGGCTGGGCATAAAGGTGCCCGGCATGTTTTTGTGGGTGCGGCGAAAGAGCAGCCGCCATGCCGCCGGCCGGGAGAGTCTGCCAGGGCGCGGGGCGCCCGCGGGGAGCATGCCCGCGCGGAAGAGCAAGACGGCAACAGAGCTTAGCAGAGTGAAAGGAACCGTATCGCCGTGGTAATGATTCGTCTGGCGCGCGTTGGCGCCCGCAAGCAGCCCTACTACCGAATTGTGGTCATTGAGAAGGATCGTGCCCGCAATGGCCGTTCTATTGAGGTTGTGGGCACCTACAACCCCCGCACCAACCCCGCGACGGTGAACCTGAAGCACGAGCGGATCGCCTATTGGAAGGGCGTGGGCGCGCAGTTTTCTCCCACGGTGGAGAAGCTGGTAACCAAGAACCCGGCGGCGCCGGTTGCCGACCCGGCCGCGGCCTGACCGTTTCGTTTTCTTATTCCAGGAGCGCGCTTCGGTGGAAGCATGCAGCCTGGCCGCCACGCAGCGCGGATACTGACGGCGGCAGGCCATTGCTGATAAGATGCGCGCACCGATCCCAGTGGGCTAATTCTGGACGCATACGGTCAGGGGTAAGCGCATGACCCAAAACGAAATGGTCGCAGTGGATGAGTTGGTCCGTGAAATTGCGCGGGCTTTGGTGGATGAGCCGGCATCGGTAGCCGTGGAGTCTGTGGACCGGGACGAGAACACCATTCTCAAGCTCCGGGTGGCGCCTCAGGACGTGGGCAAGGTGATCGGCAAGCAAGGCCGCACCGCCCGCTCGGTGCGCACCATTCTGGGCGCTGTGAGCATGAAGCTTCACCACCGCTACACGCTCGACATCCTGGAAGAAGACGAATAACGGCAACCCCGCGCGCCGGTCCGCCGGCGCAGGCGGAAGCAGGAACGATGACACCGGAGACGGTCGCCGATCAGTGGGTGTGGCTTGCGCGCATTCGCCGTCCGCAGGGCCGCAAAGGCGAGGTTTTTGCCGAAATCCTGACTGATTTTCCCGAGAAGTTTGCCGAGCGCAGACGGCTGTGGCTGCTGGACGAGCCGGGGCCGGGCGCGGCGGCGCGCGCGGTTGCGCTTGCCGGCCACTGGCTGCACAAGGGCGGCGTGGTGCTGCACTTCGCGGAGGTGGACACGATCAGCGCTGCCGAGGCGCTGAAAGGGCTGATTGTCGCCATTCCGCGGTCTGAACGGGCGGCGCTGGGCGAGGACGAGGCCTACATCGGCGACCTCGTCGGCTGCCTGCTGGTGGATGTGGCCGGAGCCGTGCCCGCCGGGGTGGGAGTGGTTGAAGACGTGGACCGCACGGCGGGGCCAGTGGCGCTGCTGGTGGTGGCGGGCAAGAGCGGCGAGGTGCTGGTGCCCTTTGCCAAAAGCTATCTACGCAAGCTGGACCTTGACGCGCGGCGCGTGGAGATGGCGCTGCCCGAGGGGCTCGTGGAACTGAACGGCTAGCCGCCAGCGGGACAGCAGGAACTTCAGCCCGCAGACGCGAGAAACCAGCGCTTTGCCCGTTGGTCCTGTCTTGCGGGCATGCCGGCGGCTGCTTGTTTCCGTTCTCTTCCAACGCTGACAGAAGCGGGCGCGGCGCGGCGGAACAATTCTTTGCCGTTATCATCAGGTAGATATGCGCTTTGAGATTGTGACCATCTTTCCCGGGTTTTTCGCGGGCATCTTCGAGAACGGGATTGTGCGCCGCGCGCTGGCCGAGGGGCTGGTGGAGGTGGGGGTCCACGACCTGAGGGAGTTCACGCACGACCGGCACCGCACGGTGGACGACCGGCCGTTTGGCGGCGGCGAAGGGATGGTGCTGAAGCCTGAACCGCTGGCCGAAGCGCTGGCCTCGCTGGACATTGCGCCCAAGCCAAGGCCGGCCGGCGTGGCGCGGGAGCGGGTGATTCTGCTCTCGGCGCAGGGACGGCCGTTCACGCAGGCGGTGGCGCGGGAGCTGGCGGGTCTGGAGCGCGTGGTGCTGCTCTGCGGGCGTTACGAGGGCGTGGACGAGCGCATCAACCAGCTCTACTGCGACGAGGAACTTTCCATTGGCGACTATGTGCTGAGCGGCGGCGAGCTGGCGGCGGCGGTGGTGGTGGACGCGACCATGCGGCTGATTCCCGGCGTGCTGGGCAACCAGGCCTCGGGCGCGTTCGAGAGCTTTGGCGCGGCCGACGGCGAAATTGAGGCGGACGTGGAGGGGGTTCCGCGTTCGCAGCACGGGGCGGGAGGGCTGCTGGACTATCCGCATTACACGCGGCCCGCGGTTTTTGGCGGGCTGGCCGCGCCGGAGGTGCTGCTGAACGGCGACCACCAGCAGATTCGCCGCTGGCGTCGCCAGCAGCAGTTGCGCAAGACGCTGGCCAACCGCCCCGACCTGCTGGAAAAGGCGGCCTTGAGCGACGAGGATCGCAGGCTGCTGGAGGCCATCGGGCAAGAGGGCTGCGAAGGCTTCTAGAACGTCTTGACCGGGGCGGACTGGCTGGCGCCGGCATGGCCGGTTTCGATGCGGGCGAGGTAGAAGTTTTCGCCGCGGGTGGGGCAGCCTGCCAGGCGGCGGAGCATGGCGAGCTGGCCGGTGTGGGTGAGGGCGTCGGACACAGGTCCTTGAAAGAGACGTTCGACGGGCGCCTGGAGCGGCTCGTCCGAGGCGAGGAAGGCGTCAAAGCGGCCCAGGGCGGCAAAGAAGCGGCGGGTTTCGGCCTCCCAGGCCAGGGGCTCGGAGTCGCGCCAGGCGGGCTTGCCCGTGGCCATGGCCAGCGCCCAGTCCAATAGATCGCCCATGTGGGCCAGGATCTGCGCGGGAGTGCGGCCCGCGCCGGCAAAATCGGCAAAATGGGCGGGAGCGCCCTCGATGGCGCGCGTGGCGCGGTAGGCCAGAGTGGCCAGCGTGTGGCGTAGCAGCAGGCGTTTTTCGTCCATAGTTCAGAACTATAGCGCAGGCCTGCTGGCGCGTCCGGGGCAGTGGCGCGCATGAGGCGTATTCCGGGTTCCAGCTTGTTAAGATGGGCAGGGAAGCGCTCGAACGGGCGGCGCAGGAGTGCGGAGCGTACAGGGATGGTTCGTGAGTACCACAAATGGAATTCCAGCCGTCTGGGCCGGGAGATGGAGCTGCTGATTTTTGGTCATGGCGGCATGCCGGTTCTGGCTTTTCCCACTTCGGGCGGCCGTTTCTTCGACATGGAAGACCGTGGGATGATCGGGGCTCTTGGCGGCAGGATCGAGAGCGGCGACCTGCAGATTTTCTGCGTGGATTCGCTTGACGGCGAAAGCTGGTATAACCGGCAGGCGCCGCCGCGCGGGCGCGTCGAGCGCCATCTGCAGTATGAGGCGTACCTGCTCAACGAAGTTCTGCCGCTGATCCGGCAGCGGAACGGCGATCCGCTGCTGACCGCGGCCGGGTGCAGCCTGGGCGGCTATCACGCGGTGAACATGGCGCTCAAGCATCCGGGCCTGTTCACGGGCGCGCTGTCGATGTCGGGCGCCTTCGATCTGAGCGGTTTTCTGGACGGCTACTACGATCAGGATTGCTATTACAACCTGCCCGCGCACTACCTGCCCAGCCTGATCGATCCGATGGTGTTGGAGCGGCTGCGGGGCAACCGGTTCGTGCTGGCCACGGGCTGGGACGACCGCTGTCTGGGCCAGAACCAGCAGCTTGACCGCATGCTGGGCGAGAAGGCCATTCCCCACGAGCTGCACGTGTGGGCAACTCCCAACTCCCACGACTGGGCCACGTGGGCAAGGATGGCGCAGGAGTACCTGTAAGCGGGGTCGAGTGCGGGGGAGGGGCGTTTGCGCGTGGATGCCGCCTGCGTCCGGGCGCGTCAGCCGGTGGTTTCTTCCTCGGCGATGAGCGAATCGACGATGTGCCCCATCTTTTCCTGCTTGGTCCGGATGTAGTCTGCGAAGGTGTCCAGGGGCTTCACTTCCGCCGAGACGCGCTCTACGACCTCGATGCCGGCGGCTTCCATGGCGGCTACCTTTTCGGGGTTGTTGGTCATCAGGCGGACCTGCTTCACCTGGAGCATTTGCAGCACTGCGGCCGGCATCTCGTAGGCGCGGCAATCGGCAGCAAAGCCCAGTTCCACGTTGGCTTCCACGGTATCGAGCCCATGGTCCTGCAGCTCGTAGGCCTGCAGTTTGGCCATCAGGCCGATGCCGCGGCCCTCCTGCTGCTCATAGAGCAGGATGCCCGCGCCCTCCTGGGCAATGCGCTGGAGGGCCATTTCGAGTTGGAGCCGGCAGTCGCAGCGCAGCGAACCGAAGACGTCGCCGGTAAGGCATTGGGAGTGAATCCGCACCACCGGCGGCGCGGCATGCACGTCGCCCATCACCAGCGCCACCAGTTCTTCGGTATCGTCCGCCCTGTGGCCGTTGCGCCCCTCCCGCCGTCCCCGGAAACCCAGAATGCGAAACTCGCCCCAGCGGCTGGGGAACTGCGCCTCGGCGATTTTCTTCACGCTCTCGAATGCCATGATTCCATTTTACGTCGTGCTGGAAACCCTTCAAAAGGCTCCATCGCGAGAGCCAAGACGGCAGGTATTCGTATTCCTCTCTGAACCCGCCAACTGGCCGCAGGGCAGGCAGCGCGTTACAGTTGAGGCGTGACCCATACGCTGCTCCTCATCACGCTGCTCGTCAAGCTGGGCGTGGCCGCGGCCGTGGCCAGCGCCCTGGCCCGCTCGCACACGTTTCAGCGCCTGCTGTTTGCCGAGCACCGCCGCCACCGGCAGACCGCCGCCATGCTGGCCTTTTTCCTGGTGCCGCTCACTCTGGGCGTCTGGGTCCGCACCGCCGTCCCCAACTTTCTTGCCGCCGACATCTCCTTCGAGGCCGTGATTCTTCTGGGCCTGTTGGTTGGGCCGGGCTGGGCCATGCTGGGCGGCGCTGTTCTCTCCGTTCCGGCTCTCTTCCATCACGAATTCCTTGCCCTGCCCTTCAACATGGTTCTTGGCCTCAGTGCCGGCATCTTCGGCCGCTTTGTGGAGATGGAGGAGATCTGGTCCTTCACGCCGCTTATCGACCTCAGCCTCTACCGCTGGGTGCGCCGCAACCTGAGCAAGCCCCGCATCGACCGGCAGATCCTCATGCTATTTCTCATTGTGGCCATGGAGGTGGTGCGGGAGTGGCTGGCCCGTCTTTATCCCCGTCGTCTTTTTGCTCTCAATACTGATGTCTGGGGCTTCCGGATTCTTGTCTGGCTTTGTGCGCCCATGGTGGTGGGCATCGCCCTGAAGGTGTGGAACGCCCTGCGCATCGAAATCAAGCTGGAAGAGCAGAAGCGTCTCCTGCTGGAAGCGCGTCTGGACGCCCTGCAGCGCCAGATCAATCCCCATTTTCTCTTTAATACCCTCAACTCCATCGCCTCGCTGGTGCGCGTGAAGCCCAAGCTGGCCCGCGAGATGACGGTCAAGCTCGCCAGCATCCTGCGCGCCCTGCTGAAAGATCACGACACCTACGTTCCCCTGCGCGAGGAGCTTGCCTTCACCGACGATTATCTTGACATCGAGGTGGTTCGCTTCGGTTCCGAAAAGCTGCGTGTTGAAAAGGAGATCGATCCTCGCACGCTCGATGTGCTGGTGCCCAGCATTCTTCTTCAGCCGCTCATCGAAAACAGCATCAAGCACGGCTTGGAGCCGCGCATTCACGGCGGCACCATCACCCTGCGCAGCCAGCTTGCCGGGGGCCGCGTCACCATCGAGGTGGCCGATGACGGCGTGGGCATGGGCGCTCGTCCTCTGTCGGCCCTGGCGCGCACCGGCGCCGGCATCGGGCTGCGCAATGTGCGGGAGCGCCTCGAAGTTCTTTACGGCAACCAGGCGCGCTTCGAGGTGGTCAGCCATCCCGGCCGCGGCACGCTGGTGTCCATTGAGATTCCGGCGAATCTGGCTGAAGCAACTTGATCCCGACCCTCAGTTCGTGGCCAAAGGGGAGCCCGCCGCGGCCACCGGCCATTCCTGGCCCCATGTTGGCGCAAGAAGCGGGTCCAAAATCCTGTATGGAGTTTCTCCGCGGGCGCGCACGGACGCCATTCCCTGGCGCGCGCCCGGAGCAGCCCCGCCAAGGCGGCTTGCCGGGAGTCTGCCGGCCGGCGCGGGTTTGGCGGCCACGGCCAGCCGTGAAGATGCGCGAGTTCTCGTTCCATGGGGATGGCTGTATGCTCAGAGCATGGTGCGTTTCACGGTGCTGGCGTCGGGCTCCAGGGGCAACAGCGCCCTCGTCTGCAGCGGCCGCACCCGCATCCTCGTTGATTGCGGCCTGAGTTGCCGCGAACTGTTCCGCCGCATGAAGCTGGCCGGCGAAGATCCCGCCACGCTCGACGCCATCGTAATCACGCACGAGCATTCCGATCACGTTGCCGGCGTGGCCGTCACCGCGCGCAAACTCGGCATCCCCGTCTACTTCACCGAGGCCACGCACCGCGCCTGGATGCGCTGGCTCGCTCCCCGCCGCCAGATGACCTACGCGCAGTGGCTGGAGCAGTGCCGCCGCCAGGCAGCGGAGCGCCAGGCCGAGGCCGATGCCCCCGAGGAAGGCGAACCGGACGCCTCCGACCTTGCCGCGGAATCGACCGCCGAGGCTCCAGCGACCGAGGCGGGAGAGGCGGCGCCCACCGCCGGCAAAGATCCCGCATGGCTTCCCTCCGTCCAGTACTTCGAGGCCGGCACGCCCTTTGCAATCGGCGACATTGCCGTCAACCCCTTCACGGTTTCGCACGACGCCGCCGATCCGGTTGGCTTTGTTTTTCAGGCTGAGGGCGTGCGCCTGGCCCTGGCCACCGACCTGGGCTACGTTTCTCCCAACGTCAGGGCGCAGCTCCAGCGCCTGGACCTTCTGCTGCTCGAGTCCAACCACGATCTGGAGATGCTCCGCGATGGCCCTTACCCCTGGTCTGTGAAGCAGCGTGTGCTCTCCCGCGTGGGCCACCTTTCCAACGAGGCGGCGGCCTCGTTTCTCGAAGAGGGCTACGACGGCCAGGCCGCCTACGTAATCCTTGGCCATCTGTCTGAAAATAATAATCTTCCTGAACTTGCCCGCCTTGCGGCCGAACGCGCGCTGAGCTGCCACGCCTCCTTGCTGGCTAACCGCATTCTGTTGGCCGCGCAGCATGAGCCGCTTCCGCCGGTTTGCTTTTAATGCCTATTTGGTTCTAGGCAGAATAGGTTACAATTTGACTAGATACGGGTCATACTCTGTGCCGGGTGGTTTAGAGAGGAAAGACGCGCGGATGTTTTTCCCTCGAGGCAGAATGGAGGAGGCGAAACGCCGCTGGCCCCGACAGGTGCGGCCTGGCCGGGTGACGGGGTGCGATTTTGCCCCGGAAGAACCGCTGCCGTGTGAGCCGCAGTGCAACCAGCGGTGGACAACATCCTTCGCAAAGAGAGTCTAAGAATTATGGCAAGAACACGCTGTACCGACCGAGTTGTGGGCGCCATCCTGGCAAGCTGGCGTTACGACATCTCGGGAATCTCTCCCGAGATGCGCAAGGACTACGAACATCATTTTGCCGAATGCGCTCATTGCAGCGCGCGGCAGAAATTTCATCGCAGCCTCGACGTTACGCTTGCCGTTCTCACTTCCTTAGCCGTTTTTTTCTTTCTCTTCGCGCTTGCCGTTCTCAAGCACATCAAGCCGCTGGAGCACGTCGCCTTCAATGTCTTCAGACTGGACCGCTACGACACCTACCATATGCTGGTGTCGGCGGGGATCGCTGGCTTGTGTTTTTCCGTGATCGCCCTGGTCCTGGTGCTGACCGCCACGCCGGCGTCCAGCTACCTGAGCGACATTGCCGTCGAGCGCGCCCGGCTATTGGAAGAGCGGCTGCCCGCCGCCATCAAGTCTCTGCGCCCGCGCTAGGGCCGGTCCGGCATCCCGGGTCTGCGTTCCCCGGCGGGATGCGTTTGCGCGCGTCCGGCTGCTGGCCTGTTTTCATCCACGCCGCTAATGACAAAGGTTTTCCTTTGCGCCGCGCGGCGCGCCATCTTCTGCCGATAAACCAACCGTACCGGCCCGCATGCCTGGGGGACGGTGGGCGCGGGCTGCGGTCGATTCTGCCCGCGCGACTCCCATCGAAGGTGGATCGCCGGCATGAAGCCGTTCTTCGCCGTCGCCGTTCTGTTTCTCTGCGTGCCCGTGGCGGCCCAAACGCTTCCCGACGCGCCCACGCCTCATCTGGAACGCGCCGACTGGCTTCTGCTCGCCAATGTAGCCGGGGCGCGCGCCTTCGATACCTGGTCCACGCGCAGGTCGCTTGACTACGGCAACCGCGAAAAGTTTCTTCCCGGCGCCCTGGTAAACCACACGGCGGCACTGTCTGCGTTCGAGGCGGGCTTTGTCGCGGTGGACTACTATACCGCCCGCGGCCTCATTCGCCGCCGCCACCGCAAGTTGGCGCGGCTGTTGCTGCTGGCCGACGCGGCGCAGGTGTGGCCCTGGGTCATTCGCAATCTCACCATGCCCCGGAACAACCGTTGAACCTTCCGCGGCGCCGGCCTGCCGCGGAAACGGAAAGGGCGAAGCCGCGATGGCTTCGCCCTGGTTTTTCGCCCGCCGGCGCTGCCTATTTGCCCAGCGCGATGCGCATGTCCCGGCCCGTCATCTCCTGCGGCTCGGCGATCTTCAGGATGTTGAGGATGGTGGGCGAAACATCGCGCAGTGAGCCGTCGTTGCGCAGGCGGTAGTTGGCGGCGTCCTCGGCCACATAAATAAACGGCACGGGGTTGGTGGTGTGCGCGGTGTGCGGTTCGCCGGTTGCGGGGTCCACCATGGTCTCGCAGTTGCCGTGGTCCGCGGTCACAATCCACACCGCGTTTCGTTCCCGCACCGCCTTGTAGATGCGCGTCAGTTGCCGGTCCACGGCCTCCACCGCCTGGATCGCCGCCGGAAGCACGCCCGTGTGCCCCACCATGTCGGGATTGGCGAAGTTGGAAACGATCAGGTCGAAGCTGTCGTCCAGGATCGCTTTCTCGATGGTGTCGCCCACGCCCACGGAGCTCATCTCCGGTTGCAGGTCGTAGGTGGCCACCTTCGGCGAGGGCGTGAGGATGCGTTCCTCGCCGGCGAATGGCTTTTCCACGCCGCCGTTGAAGAAGAAGGTCACGTGGGCGAACTTCTCCGTCTCCGCCGTGCGCAGGTTGCGCAGGTGGGCGTCGGCAAGCATGTTGCCCAGGATGTGCTCCATGGACTGCGGCGGGCTTACGATGGGCAACTCAAACTTTTCGTCGTACTGCGTCATGCAGGTGTAGTGCAGGTTCTTCGGAATCTCGCGGCGAGGAATGGTCTGGTCCAGAGCCTCCCATGCGTCCAGGTCGCGCCCGCCTTCCTTGTTCAGTCCGCTCTCACGGCAGAGCACCCGCGTGATCTGCCGGGCGCGGTCGGCGCGGAAGTTGAAGTTCAGCACCGCGTCCTCGTCGCGAATCAATCCCAGCGGCCGCTCGTGCTCGTCCACAATGGTTACCGGGATCACGAACTCATCCTGCACGCCGCTGTTGTAGCTGGCGCGGATGGCCTCGACGGCATCGGCCGCCGTCACGCACTCGCCCTTGCCCAGGCAGAGCGCGTCAAAGGCCTTGCGCTCGCGCTCCCAGCGTTTGTCGCGGTCCATGGCATAATAGCGCCCGCTCACGGAGGCGATTTTGCCCACGCCATACTCGCGCAGCTTCTGCTCCAGCTTGGCCACATAGTCGATGCCCGAGGTGGGGGGGGTGTCCCGTCCGTCCAGAAATGCGTGAATGAAGACCCGCTCCAGGCCGTACGCGCGCGCCGCCCGCAGCAGCGCATACAGATGCTCCTCGTGGGAGTGCACGCCGCCGTCGGAGACCAGTCCGATCAGGTGCAGGGCACGGCCCTTCTGGCGGGCGTGCTCGAAACTGGCCAGCACCTGCGCGTTTTTCTTCAGCGTGTCCTCGGCCACCATCACGTCGATGCGGGTGATGTCCATTTGCACAATGCGGCCGGCGCCGATGTTGAGATGTCCCACTTCGCTGTTGCCCATCTGTCCGTTGGGCAGGCCGACAAAGTGCTCCGAGGCCTGGATGAGCGTGTTGGGATACTCGCGCAGCAGCGTGTCGAAGGTGGGTTTGCGCGCCAGGGCCACGGCATTGTTGGCGGTTTCCGTCCGATAACCCCATCCGTCCAGGATGGTCAGTACGACAGATCGTTTGGTGGATGCCACGAAAAACTCCTCGCAATCGATAAAAAGCTCTCATCTCTAGGATAAACCGGAGAACCGTTACCGATCGTCTCTCCGCACTCGTGCCGGGGGCTGCGCTTTCATCGCGCACAGGCTGAATGGTTCGTTGATGGGTCTGACGTTGTATTCAGGCGAGTTGGGAGTGCGCAAAGAAAATGGGGAAGGAGCCATGGCTCCCTCCCCGGCCGTACCCGTTTCAGGAAGGATGGTGCGTTACTCTTCGTAGTTCAGGCTTTCCAGGCCAAGGAAGACGGCGCCGCCGCCCAGTTCCTCCTCGATCCGGAGCAACTGGTTGTACTTGGCGATGCGGTCGGTGCGGCTCACCGAGCCGGTCTTGATCTGGCCCACGCCGGTGGCCACGGCCAGGTCGGCGATGAAGGTGTCTTCCGTTTCGCCCGAGCGATGGGACATCACGGAGGTGTAGCCGTAGCGGCGGCCCAGCTCGATGGCTTCCAGCGTCTCGGTTACCGTTCCGATCTGGTTGACCTTGATCAGGATGGAGTTGCCCACGCCCTCTTCGATGCCGCGCTGCAGGCGCTTGACGTTGGTCACAAAGATGTCGTCGCCTACCAGTTGAATGCGTCCGCCCAGCTTGTCGGTCAGGATCTTCCAGCCGGCCCAGTCGTCCTCGGCCAGTCCATCCTCGAGCGAGACGATGGGGTACTGCCGGACCCAGTTGTCCCAGAAGTGGACCATCTCTTCGCTCGTCAGCTCGCGCTTGTCGCTCTTCTTGAAGACGTACTTCTTCTTCTCCGTGTCGTAGAACTCGCTTGACGCCGGATCGAGAGCGATGGCGATCTGCTCGCCCGGCTTGTAGCCGGCCGCCTCGATGGCTTCGAGAATGAGCTCGATGGCCTCGGAGTTGGACTTCAGCGAGGGCGCAAAGCCGCCTTCGTCGCCCACCGCGGTGTTATAGCCCTTTTTCTTCAGTACGCCCTTCAGGGTGTGGAAGGTCTCCGCCGCCCAGCGCAGGGCATCGGAGAAGCGCTCCGCGCCCACCGGCATGATCATGAACTCCTGGAAGTCCACGTTGGAGTCGGCGTGGGCGCCGCCGTTGAGCACGTTCAGCATGGGCGTGGGCAGAACGCTGGCGTTCACCCCGCCCAGGTAGCGGTAGAGCGGCACCTCCAACGTCTGGGCCACGGCGCGCGTGGCCGCCATGGAGACGGCGAGAATCGCGTTGGCGCCCAGCTTGCCCTTGTTGGCCGTCCCGTCCAGGGCGATCATGGTCTGGTCCAGCAGCCGCTGGTTGGCCGCGTCCATGCCCTCCAGTTCCGGAGCAATCACCGTTTCGATGTTGGCAACCGCCTGCAGCACGCCTTTGCCCAGGTAGTGGCTCTTGTCGCCGTCGCGCAGTTCCACGGCCTCATGTTCGCCCGTGGAAGCTCCCGAGGGCACAATGGCGCGGCCCAGCGCGCCGCTTTCCAGAATCACGTCTGCTTCTACGGTCGGATTTCCACGCGAATCCAGTACCTCGCGCGCACGAATGGCAACAATCTCAGTCATATCGGTCCTCGCTATGCGATGCATCAGCCGGTCGTTCAGTTGGGGACGGCGATCGACGGCCAGAGTCTCTCCGGCGGCGCTTTGTATCGTGGTCAGAAACTCATGCACCTTCAAGAAATCTTCTTTCCCGTCCGACGCCCAAAGTACAAGTATTCCATTTAGATTCTAGCAAATCGGACGCAACTGCCCGGTGTGGCCGCGGTCACAGGCTGTTTGACGTATTCGATTCTGCGTTTTAGAGGATGCGGGCGCGGCGCGGAGGTGGGCGCAGGCAGTTCGCGGTTTGCAGTTCGCGCCGGGCGCGCGCGGAGGTGTCTTTGTTGATTCGTACCTCCCAAGGCACCTGCCCCGCCGGGCCCCTGAGCACTTTGTTACGAACCGCGGTAGCCTTACCTTGGGTGAGTTGGCAAACTGGTGTTCCCGCGTCCGCGCGCAGCAACTTCCGCTGCGGGCGAGGGTTCAAATGGCCAGGGAGATTGCTGCCTGCCCAAGGAGGTTCGGATGCATCGGCCTGTTTCCGTGTGCGCCCTTTTTGTTTTTGCCGCCGCCGCCTTGTGCGCGCAGCAGGCGAGCCAGCCCAATCCCTACGAGGGCACCTCCAATCCTCCGCCCGACGACACCATCGTTGCCGCTGCTCCCGTGACGCCCGCGCCCCAGAAACCCGCGCCCGGCAAGCGCGCGGTGGTTCCCGCGGCGGTTCCCGCGCAGAACCCCGGCGCCACGCAGGCCGTGGATCCCTCCATGAACTACCCCGACCCGTCAATGTATACCCCGGATCAGTCTGCGCCCTATCAGCCGCCGGTGCTGTCGCAGCGGACGTACTCCTCCGATCCCGACGGCGACATCGTTCACCCGCACGTCGTGGTTCGTCCCGGCGAGCTTGTGGCCGGCACCAAAATTCGTGTGCGCCTGGTCGATCGTCTTTCCACCGGCTACAACGAACGCGGCGACCCGTTCCGCGCCCGTGTTGCCTCCGATGTCTACCAGGGTGACCATGTGCTGATCCCCGCCGGTTCTGAGATGACCGGCCATGTGGTCAAAATTTCTCACGGCCACTTCGCCGGCCACGGCGAGATGCGGCTCCGCCCCGAGTACGTGATTCTGCCCAATGGCCGCCGCTTCCGCATCGACGCCTTGCTGGTGGAGGCGCCCGGTTCCAAAGCCTCGGTGGGCGGCGAAGGCACTGTCCTGCCCGCCTCGCGCATGAAGACCGACGGCATTGCATACGGCGCGGGCGTGGGCGGCGGGGCTGTTACCGGAGCGTTTATTGGCGGTCCTGCCGGCGCGCTGGCAGGCTCCGTGGTTGGCGCCGGTCTGGTCACGGTTCACCTGCTCGTCAGCCATCCCCAGGCCATGCTCGAGCAAGGCGCCATCCTGGATTTCTCACTCACCCAGCCCCTGTATCTCACCTCCGCGCGCGAGATAGGGCAGGCCGGCACATACTAGGGCTCGACCAGAGTCATGATCGGACCGGGTGGATGATTCTCTCTAGACGGGCGGCAGGCCATCCACCACCGGCACTCCGGCGGGCGGCGAAAAGCGGAAGGTTCCGGCGGGCAGCGTCACATTGGGCGTTTCGCCCGTGAACGTAAAGCGGGTTGCGGCGCCGTCGGTCTCGTCCATCTCGATGCCGGTGATGACGCCGTCGGCGGTTACGGTCAGGGTGAGCCGCTTCACGCGTTCCTGCATGCCCTTGGGCTGGCCGGTGAGCGTATATGCGCCGCCGGGCGCGGCGCTGAGTGTCAGGTTGACCAGTTCCTTTTCCAGTTCGGTGTGGCCCAGCAGAAAGCGCAGCGGCGAGCGCAGGTCGTCGAGCTCTTTGGCGCGCACGCGCTGCACCTGGGAGTCGCCGCGGCTGTAGAACCAGCCCCAGCGGCCGTCGAGCAGGAAGATTTTGCCCGCCGGCTGGGCGTATTCCCATTTCATGCGGCCAGGCTTTTCCAGCAGCAGCGTTCCGCTTTCCACGCGCCGCATGCCGAAGCCCGCATAACTTTCGCTGAAGCCCGCCCGGAGCGAGCGCAGATGGTTGTAGTGGCTATCCACGCGCTGGGCGAGGCTCTTGGCGGTGAGCGTGCCGGGCTGGGCGGCAAGGCAGGTTGCCAGCAGGGCCGCCGCCAGCAGGCCGCCCCACCGCAGGCGCGCCGTCATTGCAGGTTCTGGGTGCAGTTGGTGCCGCCCGCCGGGTCGGCCTTGATGGTGCCGAACTGGTCGGTGCAGAAGCCCCGGTTGCCCGTTTGCCCCACCGTCTGCGGAACCGCCGTTACCTGGTAGCCCGTGATCCGGTCTACGCTGTTCAGGTTCACCTTGGTGCAGTTGCCGATGGTGAAGATGTAGCCCGACTTGATCCCTGTGGCCAGGTCAGGCTGCAAAAACTGGCCCGCCGCAGGGGTCGGCGGCCCGGACTTGGGATCGCCTCCCAGCGCCGCCAGCGAGCAGGCGTAACCGTTCGACGGGAAGGTGGACTCGTACTGCATCTCCGCCTGGGTAATGGTCCGGATCGACTGGATGGCCGAGGTTTCGTTGGCCTGCTTTTTCAGGCTGCCGATGGTGGGAATCGCCATGAGCATCAGGATGAGAATGATGGCGATGACGATCAGCAACTCCATCAGGGTGAAGCCGTTGGGCAGCGCGCGGCCCGCGCGGGAGCCGTCTGCCTGTGCGGCGCCATGGCCGCGGATAGAGAATGACTTGCGATTCATGGGACTCCAGCGCCTCGTCGACCGGGGAAACAACCCCACCCCGTCCGTGAAAATCCTACAACGTAAGGACGCGAAAGGGAAATGCGCCGCTCGTTCGTGCGGCTGAACTCTGCTTTGCGGTCTCCTCAGCAGACGATCCGCGCGCGTCCCAGCTTTACCCCGTCCAGCCGCCCCAGCAGCGTCACGGCAATGCGTGCCGGGTTGAAGAGCTGTTGCGCCATGGCCTGCACCTGGTCCGCACTGACCTCGTCGATGCACGCAATCACCTCCTCCTCGCTGAAGAAGCGATGGAAGTAGATCTCCTGACGCGCCAGGTTCGCCATGCGCGAAGACGAGCTCTCCAGCCCCATCAGGATGTTGCCCTTCACCTGGTCCTTGGCGCGCGTCAGCTCCTCCTCGGGAATCCGCTCCTGCTTGAGCTTGCGCAGCTCGGCCAGAATCAGGTCAACCGCTTCGAGCGCCTTGCCCGCCGAGGTGCCCGCGTAGACCCACAGGATGCCCGTGTCGCGATAGGGATTCAGCTCGCTGTAGATGCTGTAGGCCATGCCGCGCTCCTCGCGAATGGTTTGGAAGAGCCGCGAGCTCATGCCTCCGCCCAGCACCGTATTCAGGAGCAGCGTTACATAGCGGTTGTCGTCGGTGACCGGCGGCGCCGGCACGCCCAGGCAGATCTGCACCTGCTCCAGGGCCTTCTTGTTGCGCAGGATGATGCGCGTATTGGCCAGGGGAGCGGGCAGCTCGACGGGCGCCTCGCCGCCTGCCATGCCGGCGAACTTCTCCGCGACCCACTCCACAAACGGGTCGTGCTCCAGGCTGCCCGCCGCAGAAAACACCATGTTGCCGGCGTGGAAGCGTTCGCCATGGTAGGCCTGCAGCGCGGGCTGATCCAGCCGCGCCACCGTCTTGGTGGTGCCCAGAATCGGCTTGCCCAGCGGGTGATCCTTCCAGAAGCTCTGTGTGAACAGCTCGCTCACCAGATAGTCGGGGTTGTCCTCGTCGATCTTGATCTCTTCCAGGATCACGCCGCGCTCGCGCTCGATGTCGGGCGAGGCAAAGACAGGGTTCAGCACCAGGTCGGCCAGCACATCCAGGGCCACAGGCACGTGATTTGCCAGCGACTTGACGTTGAAGCAGATGGTTTCCTTCCCGGTGAAGGCGTCCAGGTTGCCGCCGATGGAGTCCATCTCGCGCGCAATGCGCTGCGCCGAGCGCGACCGGGTGCCTTTGAAGACCATATGTTCCACAAAGTGGGAGATGCCGTTCATCTCTGGCGCCTCGCACCGCGATCCCGACTTGATCCACACTCCCATGGCGACGGAGCGCAGATGCTCCATCCGCTCGGTCAGGACAATGAGGCCGTTGGGCAGTTCCGTACGGCGAAGGTTGCGTTCAGCAGACATCCATACCTTTCCTCTTCAATTTTAGGCCAGTAGCGTTTTGGTCAGGATCGGTTGCAGGGTCTTCCGCGGACGGCGGGACGAGCTTGCCGGCGCGAGGCTGAGGGGAAATGCTCTATTCTGAGCCCAGCCGTGACCGCACACTCAGGCCAACTCGTCTCATTGGATGCTCCGGGCCGGGGCGGCGGTGCGCTTTTCGGCATGGACCGTGGGGAGCTTGCCCGCTGGATGGAGCGGCTGGGCGAACCGGCCTGGCGTGGGCGTCAGCTTGCCGAAGCCCTTTATCGGCAGCGAGTTACAGATCTGGACGAAATCACGACTCTACCCAAAACGCTGCGTAAGCGATTGAAAGACGAAGGCTGGCGGGTGAGCCTGCCCCAAATCAGCCAGGTTTTCCGCTCTTCCGACAGGACCGAACGCTATCTGGTTGCCTGCCAAGAAGATATAACCGTTGAAACGGTCTGGATGCCGGAAGGCGACGACGGCGAGGACGGCGGCGAGAGCGAAGACGAGGCGCAGGAGCCTTCCGGCGGCACGCCCCGCCGCTGGGACCGCGCCACGATTTGCGTCTCCAGCCAGGTGGGCTGCGCCGTGGGCTGCCGCTTCTGCCTCACGGCCCGTCTCGGCCTGCAACGCAACCTGACCGCCGGCGAAATCGCCGGCCAGGTGCTGGCTGTCTTTGCCCGGCAGGGCGTGGAGGTGGGACGCGACCGCGTGAACCTGGTCTTCATGGGTATGGGCGAGCCGCTCTTGAACTACGACAACTTCATGGCTGCCGTGCGGCTGCTGGTGGAGGAGGTGGGCCTGAGCCCGCGCCGGATGACGGTCTCAACTTCAGGGATTGTGCCGGGGATGGAGAGATTTGCGCAGGAGCCGGCGGAGGTGCGGCCGAAGCTGGCCATCAGCCTGAACGCGCCCGGCGACGCGCTACGCGACGAGCTGATGCCCATCAACCGCAAATGGCCTATTGCCGCGGTGATGGACGCGGTGAAGCAGATGAAGCTGCGCAAGGGCGAGCGGGTCACCTTCGAGTACGTGCTGCTGGGCGGCGTCACCGACCGGCCGGAAGATGCCCGCGCCGTGGCACGCCTGGCCCGCAAAGCCGGCCTGCCCGTCAAGGTGAACCTCATCGCCTGGAATCCCGGTCCGGGGATCGAGTACCGGACGCCGCAGCCCGAGGCTGTGGAGGCCTTTCGCGCCGCGCTTGCCGCGGCGGGCGTCCCGGTCTATCTGCGCCGCCCCCGCGGACGCGACATCTACGCAGCCTGCGGGCAGTTGAAGAGGACGGTGTCGGGGTGAGGTTCAAGATGGTGCAGAGATGGTGCAGGCAGACTTCTGGATTGGCGGTCAGCCGACCTTGATTCCCTAATTGCTTCCATCAGGCGCTATAATCCGGCGAATCAACAGACGAATGATTCCTTGTGAGGTGGAATCCCATGCGTAGACTCGTTCTTCTCGCACTTGCCGCAATTTGCCTTGCTTCTCTTGCCAGCGCGCAGACCACGCCGCAAACGCAGGAGAACCCCAAGGACTACACGGCCTACGTGGTCGGCTACGCGCACATGGACATGGCCTGGCTGTGGCGTTGGGAGGAGTCGATACACGACGTCATGTACAACACCTTCCGCAACCAGATCAGGCTGATGGATGCCAACCCGGACTACACCTTCTCCCAGGACCAGGCCGTGGTGCTCGACTCCATGGAGCACTACTATCCCGACATCTTCAAGCAGTTGCAGCAGAAGGCGCGGACAGGCAACTTCATTCCCGCCACCTCGAGCTGGGTGCAGATGGACGAGAACCTGAGCGACGGCGAGTCGCTGGTGCGGCAGTTCCTCTACGGACAGAAGTACAGCAAGGAGAAGTTCGGCCACTACGTGCGCTTCGCCTGGCAGCCCGACGTCTTCGGCCATCCCGAGACCATGCCGCAGATCGCCCAAAAGGCCGGCATCGAGTTCTATCTTTTCGACCGCCCGCACGATCCCACGCGGCCCCGCATCATCTGGTGGCAGGGGCTCGACGGCAGCCGCGTGCTGGGTTACTCCACGCCCAGCGAGTACGCGGGCACGCTGAACCACGAGCGGGTGACCGTCCCGGTGATGAAGACCGCCGATGAGTCGGGCGTGAAGAACATGCTGGTGCTCTATGGCGCGGGCGATCACGGCGGCGGGCCCAACCCCGCCGACGTGGCCGCTATCGCCACCATGAACGCCTCGCCCCACGAGGTGAATGTGAAGCCCACCAATGTCTCCAACTACATAGACCTTCTGCTCACCGAAAAGAAGGACTTTCCGGTATACACCAAGGAGCTGGAGGGCGTTTTCCCCGGCTGCTACACCACCCAGGTGGAGATGAAGCGCCACAACCGGCTCTCCGAGCAGTTGCTGCTAAACGCCGAAAAGATGTCGGAGCTGGCGGTCTTCTTCGGCTACCGCGACTACTATCCGGTGCGCGACCTGAGCAACGCCTGGAAACTGGTGCTGCTCAACCAGGCGCACGATCTGGCCGCCGGCTCGGGCATCGGGCCCATCTATGCCGACGCCATGGAGCAATACAAGGAAGTCGCCGCGCGCGGCCGGCGCGCGCTCGATTTCTCGCTCGAAAATCTGGGCCTCCAGCTCGACACCACCGGCGAGGGTATCCCGCTGGTGGTCTATAACCCGCAGTCGTTCGACCGCACCGATCTGGTGACGGCTGAGATTTCAGACTTCACCCTGCCGGCAAAACTGGTGGCCATGCACGGCAAGGAAGTGGTGCCGGTGCAGATGGTGAAGGCGCCGGCCAAGGCGGGTGATCGCGAAACCGCAGCCGTCGCCTTTGTGGCGCATGGCGTGCCGCAGATGGGCTTGAAGCTCTACCGTCTGGTGGCCGCGCCGGCCAGCGAAGCGGCGGAGACGTCCGCCGTGCACGCGGGCATGAAGCCGCTTCCTTGGCTCGAAAACGAATTCCTCCGCGTGGAAGTCGATCCCGCCACCGGCAACATCGCCCGGCTCTACGACAAGGTGAACAAGCGCGAAGCCTTCAAAGGGGAAGGCAACGGGCTCACCGCCTGGGAAGACACGGCGGAGCAGGCCGCGCGCACCTCGAAGGAATACGCCGGGCCGGCGTGGGACGTGGGCATCACCGGCCGCCATTGGGAGATCGACAAGCCGCTGCGCGTAGAGTTGATCGAGCAAGGACCGGAGCGCGCCACCATCCGCGTGGTGCGCCGCTTCCGCGACTCCGAGTTCACGCAGGACATCAGCCTTGTTCCCGGCGTGCCGCGCGTGGATGTGGCCATGTCCATGGACTGGCGCGAGCGCGAGACGATGCTCAAGGCCGACTTTCCCATCAACGTCGAGTCCAGCAAAGTGTCGGCGGAGATTCCCTATGGCGTCGTCGAGCGCGACCAGAGCGGCGAGGAATCGGTGATGGGCAAGTGGGTGGATGTCTCCGGCCCGGACTATGGCGTGGCCATCTTGAACAACGGACGCAACGGCTATGACGCCAAGGGAAACGCGATTCATCTCTCCGTCATTCGCGGGCCGTGGGATCCGGATCCGCGCGCCGACGCGGGTGATCATTCCTTTGGTTACTCCATCTATCCCCACCGCGGGGGCTGGCGCGAGGGCGGAGTGCAATTCCAGGCGATGGCCTTCAACTCACCGCTGCTCTCGATGCAGGAGCTGCATCACGACAGCGCCCAGGAACAGTGGGCGGGCAGGAAAGGCGGCCTGCCCGACGAGTTCTCGTTCATCAAAACCGACAGTGACCACGTGGCGCTTTACGCGCTCAAGCAGATGGAAGGCTTCTATGACCGCGACGCCATCGCCCGCTTTGTCGAGGTGGAGGGACGGGAGGGTGATGTGACCATTCACCTGCCGCAGCATGTGCGGGCCACGGAGACCACGCTGCTGGAAGATGTGGCCGTGGGGCCGGTGGGTGAGGGCACGACGATTACCTTTCACATGAAGCCGTGGGAGATCAAGACAATTCGCCTGGCGAAGGTGGAGTAGGCTTCAAGTTCGAGCGCGCGCGAAATTTCAGCAGCAGGACGCGCGCCGCGCCAGCCGCCGGACGTGGTCGCGTCTATGCGTTCCTGAAAGCATAGACCGGGGCACGTGCGCAGTCTATACTCGGAGTTCTGTTGCGCTTTATCTCATGGGAGGATCTATGTCACAAATGACGCGCCGGGAGGCGATGGCTCTCTTGATGGCCGCGCCGGCCGCGGCCTATGCCATGAACGATGATTCCACGGGGTGGATTGAGCTTTTCGACGGCAAGACGCTGAACGGCTGGAAGGCTAGTGAGCACCAGGGCACCTTCAGCGTGGTGGATGGAAAGATCCACGTGCACGGCGAGCGCAGCCACCTGTTTTACGTGGGGCCGGCGCACAACCACGACTTCAAGAACTTCGACTTCAGCGCGGAGGTGATGACCAGGCCGGCCGCCAACTCGGGCATCTATTTTCATACCGCCTATCAGCAGGTGGGCTGGCCTTCGGCGGGATTCGAAGTGCAGGTGAACAACACCGCCGGCGGCGCCGACGGCTACGTAGAGCGGAAGAAGACGGCCTCGCTGTATTCGGTGCGCAACGTCTACAAGCAGTTCGTGCCCGATAACGAGTGGTTTACGATTCACATCCAGGTGCGGGGCAAGGAGGCGAAGATCCACCTGAACGACATGCTGGTGGTGGACTATGTGGAGCCGGAGCATCCTTACCGCTCCGACCTGGCCTTTGGCCGCGTGTTGAACCACGGCACCTTTGCCATCCAGGGGCACGATCCGGGCAGCGAGAGCTTCTTCCGGAACATCCGCGTGCGCCCGCTGCCGGATAACTTGACCCAGACCTCGACCTATCACCCGGTGGTGGACGAGAACTTCAAGGAGATCATCGACTACGGCACCGAAGATATTCCTGTGGTCGATTATCACGTGCATCTGAAGGGCGGCTTGACCATCGACCAGGCCCTCGAAAACTCGCGGCGCCTGGGCATCTTCTACGGCGTAGCCATCAACTGCGGCCTGGGCTTCCCGGTGCACGACGATGCCAGCGTGAAGCAGTACCTGGAAAGCATGAAGGGCCAGCCGTGTTTTGTGGCCCTGCAGGCCGAAGGGCGGGAGTGGATGACGCTCACCTCGCCGGAGTCGGTGGCCAAGTTCGACTACTGCTTCACCGACGCCATGACCTTCCGGGACGACAACGGCAAGCGCATGCGCATCTGGATCCCCGAGGAAGTCGGCGTCATCCAGGACAAGCAGGCCTTTATGGACATGCTGGTGCGGCGCATCGAGGGCGTGATGAAGGAACCCATCGACATCTACGCCAACGCCACCTACATTCCCGACCAGCTTCAGCCGGAGTACGACGTGCTGTGGACCCCGGAGCGCATGAAACGGGTGATCGACGCGGCCATCGAGAATGATGTGGCCATCGAGATCAACAATCGCTACAAGATTCCCAGTCCCCAATTCATCAAGGCGGCCAAGGCGGCGGGGGCCAAGTTCTCCTTCGGCACCAATAACGCCGGCGCGGAGTTGGGGCGGCTCGAGTATCCCTTCCAGATGGTGAAGGAGTGCGGGCTGAAGTGGCAGAACATCTTCGTTCCCAAGCCGGCCGGCCAAAAGCCGATCCAGGTGAAGAAGTGGAAGATGTCGGTTTAAGACAGATGCAAAACAGCCGTTCCGGCATGATTGCGCCAACGAGGATCGCTCTGAACCTGTTGCCAATCACCGGCTGCCGGCGCGTTTTGCCGCGCGGATGCGGCGAATCTCTTCCATCCTTTGCGCCAGCAGCTTTTCCCGGCCCTCCTGGGTGGGGCGATAGTAGCTGCGGCCGCGGAGGGAGTCGGGCAGGCAATCCATGTCGGCCACTTTGCCCTCTTCGTCGTGGGCGTAGCGGTAGCCGTCGGCGTAGCCCAGGTCCTTCATCAGCCGGGTGGGCGCGTTGCGCAGGTGCAGCGGCACCGGCTCCTGGCGGGTGTGCTCGATCTCCCGCTGCACGGCGCCGTAGGCGGTGTACACGGAGTTGGACTTGGGCGCCAGCGCCAGGTAGACGACGGCCTCGGCCAGCGCCAGGTCGCCTTCCGGCGAGCCGAGGAAGTCAACAGCCTGCTTGGCAGAAAGGGTGAGGTTGAGGGCCTCGGGCGCGGCCAGGCCAATATCCTCAATGGCCATGCGGACGATGCGGCGGGCCAGGTAGAGCGGATCCTCGCCGGCGGCGAACATGCGGCTCAGCCAGTAGAGAGCGGCGTCGGGGTCGGAGTTGCGCACGCTCTTGTGCAGCGCGGAGATCAGGTTATAGTGCTCCTCGCCGGCCTTGTCGTACATGAGCACGCGGCGCTGGACAGCGGTGGCGGCCAGGGCCTTGTCAATGTGTCTTGCAAACTGCGGGGCGGAGGGCGGTGAAGAGCTTCCTTCAGGCGCGGCAGCTTCCGCCCCTGTGGCTGCGTTTTCGGCGCGGCTGAGGTCGCGCCCGTTCCAGGCAGCGGATTCCTTTGCCGTCCCGGGAGCGCCCATCGCGCCCAATGCGGATTGAACGGGAGGGGTTTCCTGGGCAAGCTGGGCGGCCACTTCCAGCGTGTTGTAGGCGTTGCGGCAGTCGCCGGAGGAGTAAGCGGCGATGAGATCGAGGGCCTCGTCGTCGGCTGTCAGTCCAAGAGTGCCCAGGCCGCGCTCGCGGTCTTCCAGGGCGGCGCGCAGCAGGTCGCGCAGGTCGGCTTCGCCGAGCGGCTCGAAGACGTAGACGCGGCAGCGGGAGAGCAGGGCGGAGATGATCTCGAAGGAAGGATTCTCCGTGGTGGCGCCGATGAGGCGGATGGTGCCGCGCTCCACGTAGGGCAGGAAGGCGTCCTGCTGGGCCTTGTTGAAGCGGTGAATTTCGTCGATGAAGAGGATGGTCCTGGAGTGCATCTCGGCGGCCTGGGCCGCCGTGGCCATCACCTGCTTGATCTCCTTGATGCCGCTCAGCACGGCGGAGAACTCGATGAAGCTGGCCCTGGTGGTTTCGGCAATGATCTTGGCCAGGGTGGTTTTGCCCACGCCGGGCGGTCCCCAGAAGATCATGGAGCCGGGGTCGTCGCGCTCGATCTGGACGCGCAGGGGCTTGCCGGGGCCGAGCAGGTGCTTTTGGCCGTGGTACTCGTCGAGCGAGCGGGGGCGCATGCGCTCGGCCAGCGGCGCCATGGCATGGAGCGGACTTTTGGACGAGTGCTGTGGAAGATCGGGCTGGTTGTCGAAGAGGCTCATCGGGGACCGCCGAGGTGTTCGAGGGGACCGCCGCGGATGGACCGCTGGCGCGCGGCTTCGTAAAGCAGCACGCTGGCAGCCACGGCGGCGTTGAGGCTTTCCACCGGGCCGGGGCAGGGAATGGTGATGGCGGCGTCGGTCTGCGCGGCCAGCTCCGCGGGGATGCCGTTGCCTTCGTTGCCGATGAGCAGGGCAACCGGTCCGGCCAGGTCCACCAGGTCGGCGGGTTCGGCGGCGTGGATGGTGGCGGCGTGGATTTTGGCCCCGGCCTGGCGCAGGTGGAGAAGAGCTTCGGCAAAGGTGGTTTCCAGCAACGGCACGCGGAAGACGCTGCCCGCCGAGGCGCGGACAGCCTTGGGATTCCAGGCGTGGACGGTGCCGGGAAGACAGAGCACGCCGTCGGCGCCGAAGGCCTCGGCGGAGCGGACGATGGTGCCCAGATTGCCGGGGTCCTGGATGCCGGCAAGCAGGAGGACGAGCGACGGAGCCTTGCTGTGGATGCTGAAGAAGTGAGCCCAGGTCCAGTCGGGCGGTTCCACCAGGGCGGCGATGGGCTGGGGCGCCTCGGTGGCCAGCACGGCGTCGAGCAGCTCGCGGGGGACCAGCAGCACCTCGATCTCCGGCGCAAGGTGCAGGGGCCGGAGCAGGCCCTCGGCGCCCTGCGCGGCAAAAACGCATTCGATGCGCAGACCGGCGCGCAGAGCCTCGCCCAGCAGGTGGGGCCCTTCGATGCCGGCCGTACCCCGGGCGTCGCGGACGGGGCGAACAAGCGCGCGGCGGAGTTGTTTGAGGCGGGCGTTCTGCTTACTCTGTACAATGCGAACAGGCATGTGGATGCAACCGTTTCCCCGCTAGCTCGATTTTAAGGCAGGATGGGCTGGAGAAAGGGTTGATGGCGGCCAGGAAATGCAGCCGGGCCCGGGAAACTTGCCCCCTGAGGCGGGCTGTGATAGTTTCCGTCTTTGTGGAATTTGCAGCTCGGGAACCGAGGTAGACCTTACTTGTCCGCGGAGATCTTGCGCGTCCATCCCGATGAACCCCAGCCCGACCGGGTCGATTACATTGTCTCGTGTCTGCGCAAGGGCGACGTGGTTGCACTGCCCACTGACACCTTTTACGGGCTGGCCGTGGACCCGGTGAACCTGCACGCCGTGGAGAGCATTTACCAGATCAAAACGCGGCAGAAGCACAAGCCGCTCTCCCTGCTGATTGCCAGCCTGGCGCAGGCCTACGAACTGGCGCGCGACACCAACGCGCTGCTCGACAAGCTGGCCGACCGCTTCTGGCCGGGGCCGCTCACCATCATTGTGCGCGCCGGGACCAAGCTGCCGCTGCGCTCCACGGCCAACACCGGCAATGTGGCGCTGCGCGTGCCGGATGCGGCCATTCCGCGGGCCGTGGTGGAGCGCTTCGGGCTGCCCATCACGGCCACCTCCGCCAATCTGCAGGGAGCCAAGGAGTGCACCCACGCGGCCTGCGTCCGCGACCAGATCGGCGAACGCATTCCGCTCATCGTGGATGGAGGCCCCACCGGCTACTCCCAGCCCACCACCATCGTGGACCTCTCCCTGGGACCGGGCCGCTGGGAAATCCTGCGCGAAGGCGCCATCTCGACCCACGAGATCGTCATGTGCCTGCAGCGGTAAAAAGGCGGGGATTTCGGCGCCGGCACTGTTGGAACGGATGAGCCGAACCGGCGGGAACGCCTCCACCCCTGTGCAGACGGTGAACTGGCCGCGGCTCTGTCCGTAAGCGCAAAGGGCCGTTGGCAACACTCGAGGCCCCGAAATCGGTGAATGGCAGCCGGCTTATGGGTAGTAATCGTTTGCGCCGGCGGAAGCTGGTCGAACAGAGATTTCAGCATCTCACCTCTGCGGACCTGGCCCAACGAGTCAGAGGTGCGCCTCCAGTGCGGAAAATAAGGGGGCGCACCGACCAGCGCGGGAGGGTCTTCGATCCAACCGCTAGCCGCGGTCTGTACACAGAGAGTTGGAATGATCCAAACTCAACATGCTGCTTGATGCGTGGCACGGAGAAAAGGAACCCCGCCTGACATTCCCTGATGCCAGTCTGTTCTCCTGCCATTCTCTGGATTATTGAGGAGGCTGCGGGTCCGTCCAAGATCCTTTGCTGAAAGAGTTCGAGAGCGAACGCGGCCATCGGCTCCTTCAGAACTCGTACGCTTTCAACGGCGCAAGTTCGAATCCGCTCCCTCCACTCTTCGGCATTGAGAGCCAAGAGGTGATGCCGGATGGCGCCAAGCGCCCGTGCCTCGTCGTCATCTATGTTTGTGATGAAACCCCACAGATTTGCGGCCTCACCGCCGGCCAGCATAATCGCGATCTCCTCTGCCATCGCCTGCCTTGTAAAGACGTCGGGGGTGTGTTCTGCAATCTCGTTCCCGCCCGCCTCTCTCTCGATAGAGACGCGCAAAAGCCTTCGTCCGAGCACGGCCGCTAGAACCGCATGGCCGGCCTCGTGAAGAGCGGAGCTTCGAGGGGCTTTTGCCATTTTGTGGCGAGTGGAATGGCGCCAGGGTTCATCTGTTTTTTACTTTGACAATTGGGCAGGGCGGTATTTTTCCGCGTATGCTTCCGGGACGATGTTTCCGGGAAACGCCAACGCCTCAACCGCATTTGCAGCGGCGCATGAGTGCGCAATTCCTTCGTTTCCATCCACTTTGCGGCCGCATGCTCAGGGCCGACGCATATAAATGAACCGGATTTGCTATATGCAAATCGCGGTCGAGTTGTGACAAGGGGATATGGACAACCCCTTGAAGTATTTTGCCGAGTTGACGGACCCACGGGTGGAGCGGAA